>NZ_JAOWLB010000029.1 GCF_025751555.1 Ruegeria aquimaris | reverse complement strand
GGCGGCTACACGATCATCAAGGATTACATCCGCGAGCGCGAGCGTCGGGGCCAGGAGATGTTCGTACCGCTGGCTCACCCGCCGGGACATGCGCAGGCCGATTTCGGTGAAGCGATCGTCATCATCGGCGGGGTCGAGCAGAAGGCCCATTTCTTCGTCATGGACCTGCCGCACAGCGACGGCTGTTTCGTGCGGGCCTATCCCGCGGCGACGGCGGAGGCCTGGATGGACGGCCACGTCCATGCCTTTGCCTTCTTCGGCGGGGTGCCGTTGTCGGTGCTCTATGACAATGACCGCTGCCTGGTCTCGAAGATCCTGCCGGATGGGACGCGAAAGCGCGCCACGCTGTTCAGCGCCCTGCAGTCGCATTACCTGTTCCGGGACCGCTATGGACGGCCGGGCAAGGGGAACGACAAGGGAAGCGTCGAGGGGGTCGTTGGTTACGCCCGCCGGAACTTCATGGTGCCGATCCCAAGGTTTGCCAGTTGGGAGGCGTTCAACGCCGACCTCGAAGCCCAGTGCCACAAGCGCCAGAACGCCACTTTGCGCGGCCATAAGGAAACGATCGGCGAGCGGTTGCAGCGCGATCTGGCTGCGCTGAGGCCTCTGCCCGGGGCACGCCTGTCGTTCCGCGTCCTTGCTTCATTTGTCATTGTCGCGGTCGTCGCGCTCGATATCGCGCTGGCTGGGGCGTTCGCCGGTCTTGCCCTTGATCCGGTTGGCGTAATCCGCCGTCCGTCCGGCAAGGTTGGCGTCGAAATCCAGGCCAATCTCTTCGCCCATCTGTTTCATCGCAGGCATCCGCGCATGACACCAAGACAGACAACACGGAGGTAAGTGGGATGACACTTAACAGACGGAAATTCCTGGGCGCGACAGCGGCGATGACGGGTGCAGCGATGCTGCCCCGGGCGGTGCTGGCGGCCGATGCGATCAAGCTTGGTTCGATCGTCGACACCTCGGGCATCTTCGACGCCTATGGCAAGCCGATGGACATGGCGCTGCGCCTCGCGGTGAACGAGATCAACGGCGCAGGCGGGTTGCTGGGACGCAAGATCGAGGTGATTGCCTATGACACTCAGTCGGACATGGCGCTCTATTCTCAATACGCCCAGCAACTGACCCGTCAGGACAAGGTTGATGTGGTGCATGGTGGCATCCTCAGTGCCTCGCGCGAGGCGATCCGCCAGACGATGCGCAAGACCAAGACGCTGTATTTCTACAACGTCCAGTACGAGGGCGGCGTTTGCGACCACAACATCTTCTGCAATGGTCTCACGCCCGCGCAGCAGGCCGAGGTGCTCGTACCCTGGGCAATGAAAGAGGCGGGCGGCAAAAAGGTCTATACACTGGCGGCCGACTACAACTATGGCCAGATCACCGCACGCTGGATCGAGAAATACGTGCGCGATGCCGGGGGTGAGGTGCTGTCGACCGACTTCTTCCCGCTGGATGTGGCCGATTTCGGGGCGACCATTGCCAAGATCCAGACCGCCGCGCCCGATCTGGTGATCGCGCCGCTGGTGGGCGGTGCGCATCTGAGCTTTTTCCGGCAATGGGCGGCCTCGGGGATGAAGGACAAGATCCCGCTGGCCTCGACCACGCTGGGCGTGGGCAACGAGCACAAGGTGCTGACCCCCGAAGAGGGCAACGGCATCATGGTCGCCTATTCCTATAGCCAGGACCTCGACACACCGGCCAACATCGCCTTCAAGGAGCGCTGGAGCGCGGCCTATGGCGATCCCAGCGCGCTGCACGAGCTGGCAATCTCGACCTATTACGGTGTTCACACCTGGGCCAAAGGCGTGGAGATGGCCGGTTCGGTCGAGCGTGACGCGGTGATCGCGGCGCTGGAAACCGGCGTGTCGTTTGACGGACCGGCGGGCAAATACACCGTTGATCCCAAGACGCATCATGCGACGGTCGACGTGCATCTGATGAAGTTCAAGGACCAGAAGATGGACGTGGTGGAAACCCTGTCGCAGCGCCCGCCGATCGACACCCAGGCGGTGTGTGATCTTGAGGCCAACCCGGACGACAACACCCAATACGAAATCCAGATCTGACGCTTCTGCGGATCTGAGGCGGGGTGGCAAATGCCTCCCCGCCCCGAACTCCCCCTCCGGCGCAAAGGCCGGGGGCGGTTCCTGTACGCGCAAAACAGACCGAAAGACACGATGGACCTTTCATTCGTCATACTGGTGGAGATGCTTTACGCCGTTGCCTCGCTGATCCTGATCGGGGCGGGGCTGGCGGTGGTGTTCGGCATGATGAAGGTGATCAACCTGGCCCATGGCGAATTCATGATGATGGGCGGTTATGCCACCATCACCGCCGTGAACCTTGGCGTGAACGTCTTTGTCGCCATGTTGATCATCGCGCCGCTGATCGTGGGTCTCATCGGCCTGGTGGTCGAGCGGCTGGTGATCCGGCACCTTTACGGGCGGCTGGTTGACACCATGCTGGCGACATGGGGGCTGAGCCTGTTTTTCATCGGCATGACCACGATGATCTTTGGCAATACCACCACTGGGATTTCTACGCCGATCCCCGGCTTCGCGGTCGGCGGCTACCAGATCAACGGGTACAATTTCTTTATCATCGTGGTGGCAGTGCTGCTGCTGATCGGTATTCTTGCGGTGCTCAAGACCACCCGCGCCGGGCTGGTGGCGCGGGGTGCGATGCAACGGGCGGATATGGCCGCGTCGCTGGGATACAGCCCCGACCGGATCTATATGGCGACCTTCTTCTGCGGCTCGGCGCTCTCGGGTCTGGCGGGCGCGGTGCTGGCACCGCTGGTGGGCCTGGTGCCCACATCGGGCGGCGCCTATATCGCCAAGGCCTTTATCACCGTCATCGCTGGTGGCCCGTCGCTGGTGGCCGGGCTGCTGTCGAGCGCCGGGTTCTTCGGGATCGTCAGCCGGATCTTTACCTTTGCCATATCGCCGGTGATAGGCGAGGTCGCGTTGCTGGTGGCGGCCGTCATCCTGCTGCGGCTGCTGCCACAGGGGATCACCGGGCGCTTCCTGACGGGGAGGCTGTGATGACCGGCAGCCTGTCGCGCGACGTGATCCTGACCATCATCGTTTCGGCCATCCTGATCTGGATCATGCCCCTGATGATCGCGACCTATACGCTGACCGTCCTAGTGATCTACGGCATGCTGGGGCTGAGCCTGGGGCTGATCTGGGGTTTTGGCGGCATCCTGTGCTTTGGCCAGGCGGCGTTTTTCGGTCTCGGCGCCTATACCTATGCCATTGCCGCGATCAACATCGGCGAAAGCACGGTGCCGATTATCCTGGCCGTGCTGGTACCAGCGGTCTTTGCCGCGCTCCTCGGCGCGATGATGTTCTATGGGCGGCTTACCGATGTCTATCTGGGCGTGATCACGTTGGTGGTGACACTCATCCTCTTCAAATTCATGAACTCCACCGCCGGGCCGCAATATGTGATCGGCAAGGCGCGGATGGGCGGGTTCAACGGCATTCCCGGTTTTCAGACACTGAACGTGCCCGGAGATCCGGACGCCTATATCTGGGGCGACGCCTATTTCTATGTCTGCGCGGTGGCGCTGGCGATTGTCTTCGTTCTCGTCTCGGCCCTGCTCCGGTCAAGCTTTGGGCGTATCGCGGTCGGCATCCGCGAGAACGAGACCCGGATCGCGCTGATGGGCTATGACGTGCGGGCACGCAAGACGGTATTGTTTGCCGTGGGCGCGGCGATTGCCGGGCTGGCAGGCGCGCTGTTCGCCAACTGGGGTGAGATCGTCACGCCGAACCTCTTTTCCCTGAGCCAATCGGCCGAGATCATCATCTGGTGCATCGTCGGGGGGCTTGGCACCCGGTTGGGGCCGATCCTGGGTGCGGCTGGGCTGGCCTATCTCAAGTTCCTGCTGGGGCAGCAAAGCATGATCGACAACACGCTGATCATGGGGCTGATCCTGGTGCTTTTCGTGCTGTTCCTGCCGCGCGGCATCGTGCCTGCGCTGGCCTCGCTGTGGCGGATCAGCTTTGGCCGCCGCCCGCTGGGACGTATCCACCAGGTCCGCCGGACCCGCAACAGGGAGCGGACAGGTGGCTGAGATCGTTCTGGAAACCCATGCACTGACCATGCGCTTTGGCGGGGTGACCGCCGCTGACAACGTGAATTTCAAGCTGCGCGCGCGCGAGTTGCGGTGCCTGATCGGGCCCAATGGCGCGGGCAAGTCGACCTTCTTCAAATGCGTGACCGGATTGCAGACCCCGACCGAGGGGCAGGTGTTCATGCGCGGGCACGAGACCACCCACTGGATGCCGCATCAGATCGCCTCGCTGGGGGTGGGCATCAAGATGCAGACGCCCAGCGTTATGGATAACCTGAATGTCTTCGAGAATATCTGGCTGGCCGCCCGCCGTTTCTATCCCTCTGACGAGGCAGGCCGGAAGACAACCGAGATGATCGAGCGGCTGGCGCTGGGTCCGATTGCTCGCAGCACTTTGGGCCAGCTTGCACATGGAGAGCGGCAGCGGGTCGAATTGGGTTTGGTCGCGGTGGCCGACCCCTGGCTTGTGCTGCTCGACGAACCGGCGGCGGGGATGAGCGCCGAGGACGTGGAGCGGATGACCGGTATCATCCGCGAGCTGAACAAGACCGCTGCCATCGTCATCGTCGAGCATGACATGCAGTTCATCCGCTCGATCGCCGAGCAGGTGACAGTGTTCCACCAGGGCGCGGTGCTGATGGAGGATCATGTGGACCGGGTGATGGCGGATCCGCAGGTGCGCAATGTCTATCTGGGAAAGAAGGCCTGACATGGCGGAAGACGTAACCATGACGCTAGAGGTCAAGGGCCTGTCCGGGGGCTATGGCAAGGTGCCGATCCTGCACGGCATCGACTTTGCCGTCGCCGAGGGCGAGGTGGTGGGCATTCTGGGTCACAACGGAATGGGCAAGACCACGCTCTTGAAAACGCTGATGGGATTTCTGCCCTCAACAGCGGGCAGTGTGCGGTTCCATGCCGCCGAGATCACCCGCATGGCACCCTATGAACGCGCCGGGTTGGGGTTGGGGTATGTGCCGCAGGGCAGGGGGATTTTTCCGCAGTTATCCGTGCGCGACAACCTCCGCTTTGCCTGGCACGACTATTCCGGAGCCTCGGAACAGGACATGATGGAAAGCGTGCTGGCCGATTTCCCACGCCTGCGCCCGCTCTTGGACCGCGATGGTGGAGCGCTGTCGGGGGGTGAGCAGCAGCTGCTGGCGCTGGCGCGCTGCCTGATGGGTGACCCGGATTTCCTGCTGTTGGATGAGCCGACCGAGGGCATCCAGCCCTCGATCATCGAGGAGATGGCCGAGACCCTGCTGAAACTGCGCCGCAGCCGGGGTTTCTCGGTGCTGCTGGTCGAGCAGAATTTCGACTTTATCGCCGATCTCAGCGACCGGGTACTGGTGTTGGAACGGGGCCGGATCGCGGGCGCGCTGAGCCGCGCCGAACTGGGGGACCAGAGCAAGGTGGATCAGTTCCTTGGCTTTGGCGCGGCCCGCTCGACACGGGCACAGGGTGCGGTCACCAGATCCGCGCCACCATCTTCGCCGCGATCCGTGGCTGAGATGCCGTCATTCCCGGCTGGCACCGGGCCGCGCCGCGACCCGGCCAAACCGCAAACCCATTTCACCTCAGCGGGGACCGCAATGAGTATCAGACGCCCGACACTTGCCCAGATGCGGGCCATGGCAGACCGTTTCCGCATGAGCCTGTCGGACCAGGACCTGATGGAATACACCCAGATCATCGAACCCTATATGCAGGCCTATGATCGGCTCGACGCGATGCCCGATTACCTGCCCGAGGTGCGCTATCCACGGTCTCCCGGGCATTTCCCGGATCCGTCGGAGAACCCGCTCAATGCATGGTATGTGAAAACCGAAGTGCGCGGCGCGCCGGACGGGCCGCTGCGCGGCAAGCGGATCGCGATCAAGGATACGATCTGTCTGGCAGGCGTTCCGATGATGAACGGATCGTCGATCATGGAAGGTTATACGCCCGAAATCGACGCGACCATCGTTACCCGGATGCTGGATGCCGGTGCGGTGATCGCCGGAAAGGCGCATTGCGAGAATTTCTGCCTGTCAGGCGGGTCGCATACCAACGCCAAGGGCCCGGTCCACAACCCGCGGAAGCGCGGCTATATGGCGGGTGGCTCGTCCAGCGGCTCTGCTGCCTTGGTCGCAGCGGGCGAGGTCGACATGGCCATCGCCGGGGATCAGGGCGGGTCGATCCGTATCCCATCCTCCAATTGCGGGGTCTACGGCATGAAGCCGACCCATGGGTTGGTGCCCTATACCGGGGCGATGCCGATCGAACAAACCATCGACCACCTCGGCCCGGTAACCAACAATGTGGCGGATAATGCGCTGTTGCTGGAGGTGTTGGCCGGGGAAGACGGGCTTGACCCGCGGCAATACAAACCCAAGGTCTACCGCTATACCGAGGCCCTGGGGCGCGGCGCGCAGGGGATGCGGATCGGCGTGCTGAAAGAGGGTTTTGCCCATCCCAATTCAGAGGCGGACGTAGACCAGAAGGTCATGCAGGCCGCCGAGCGGTTCCGCGAACTGGGGGCGCGGGTCGAGGAGGTGTCTATCCCCGAGCATTATACGGCGATGGACGCCTGGACCGCGATCACGCTCGAAGGGCTTCAGGACCTGATGATGTGGGGCAACTCGACCGGCACCAATTATCGCGGCCTTTTCCTCCCCTCCATGACCGACCACATGGCGCAGTGGCGCAACCGGGCCGACGAGCTGAGCCATTCGCTGAAGGCCTGCATGTTCGTGGGCGAGCATTTCCAGAGCCAGTATCGGGGACGGTTCTATGGCAAGGGCCAGAACATCATGCGCAAGGTGAACGAACGCTACCTTGCCGCGCTGAAGCAAAACGACCTGCTGTTGATGCCGACCCTGCCGATCAAACCGCAAGAGATCCCGCCGTCCGACTGCTCGATCAGCCTTTACGTTCAGCGGGCGTTCGAGATGGTTCCGAACACCGCGCCGTTCAATGGCGGCCTGCCCGCGATGAGCGTGCCCTGCGGGCTGAGCGAGGGGCTGCCGATCGGCATGATGCTGGTGGCGGCGAACTATGGCGAGATGAAGATTTACCAGGCGGCGCACGCCTTTGAGCAAAGCGGCGATTGGCGTGCCATGTGACCAGACGGGGTGAACTGACTCATCCGGGCCATTCAAGGGAGGCGGAGAATGTCGATCCTGAGCGAAAGTCTATCCAGCCGGATTTCTGGCTGGGATACAACCACCGAAGCGGCGCCCGAAACGCTCGCCCCTCAGGGCGGGATGTCCTATGTCCGGGGCCCGTCAAACCCACCGTTGACCTATATCACCATTCCGCAACTTCTGCGCGAGGCGATATCGCGCTTTGGCCCGCGCGAGGCGCTGGTGTTCTGTGAACAGGGCATAAGGCTGAGCTACTACGACCTGGATCGGGCGGTCGACGAACTGGCCTCGGGTCTGCTGGCATTGGGGCTGGAGAAAGGCGACCGGGTCGGCATCTGGTCGCCCAACCGGTTCGAATGGGTACTGACGCAATTCGCCACGGCTCGGATTGGCGCGATCATGGTGAATATCAACCCGGCCTACCGGTTGGCCGAGCTGGAGTATGCGCTCAACAAGGTGGGCTGCAAGACGCTGATCTGTGCCCGGTCGTTCAAGACGTCGGATTATGTTGGCATGGTCCGGCACTTGGCGCCTGAGCTGGACAGCGCGGCGCCGGGGCGGTTGCATTCGGCCAAGTTACCCCATCTGCGCAGCGTCGTTGTGATGGGCGACGAGCCGGTTGCCGGCACCTATTCCTTTGAGGCGTTGCGCCGATTGGGCGGACCGGCCCAGCTGTTGCGCCTGCCAGCGGTGGACCGGACGCTAAACCCGGACGACGCGATCAACATCCAGTTCACCTCGGGGACCACCGGCAACCCAAAGGGCGCGACGCTGTCGCATTACAACATCGTCAACAATGCCCGCTTCGTGACCGGGCGGATCAATCTGACCGAGACCGACCGGCTGGCTATTCCGGTTCCGCTTTACCACTGTTTCGGCATGGTCATGGGGGTGATCGGGGCGATCAGCAAAGGGGCGGCCATGGTGTTCCCGGGCGAAGGGTTCGACCCTGTGGCGACGCTCGATACCCTGGAGCGCGAGCGCTGCACCGCCGCCTATGGCGTGCCGACGATGTTCGTTGCGATGCTGGAGGCCTTGGAAACCCGCCCGCGCGATCTGAGCGCGATGCGGACCGGCATCATGGCGGGGGCGCCGTGTCCGATCGAGGTGATGCGACGGGTCAACACCAAGATGAACATGCCCGAGGTCACGATCTGTTACGGCATGACCGAAACCTCGCCAGTGTCATTTCAGAGTTTCGTCAACGACTCGATCGACAAGCGTTGCGAAACGGTGGGCCGGGTGCATCCGCATCTCGAGGTCAAGCTGGTCGGGCCGGATGGCGATATCGTTGCCGTGGGCGAAAAGGGAGAGCTGTGCACCCGCGGCTATTCGGTGATGAAAGGGTATTGGGATGATGCGGCCAAGAGCGCCCAGAGCATCACCGATGGCTGGATGCATACCGGCGATCTGGCGGTGTTCGATGACGAGGGGTTCTGCACCATCGTCGGGCGGGTGAAGGACATGATCATCCGCGGCGGCGAGAACATCTATCCACGCGAGATCGAGGAGTTCCTGATCCGCCATCCCAAGGTCAGCGATGTTCAGGTGTTCGGCATCCCCGACGAGAAGTTTGGCGAAGAGGTCTGCGCCTGGGCCACGGCCCGGCCTGGAGAGGCGTTGAATGCCGACGAACTGCGGGCATTTTGCCAGGGCCAGATCGCGCATTACAAGATCCCGCGCCATTTCCGCGTGGTCGAGGAGATGCCGATGACGATTACCGGAAAGGTGCAGAAATTCGTGATGCGTGAAAAGACCCTCGAGGCACTTCGGCGGTCGCGCTAAGGTAAGCCCGGTGCTGGATTGGTCTTGTGAATTGGTGGGAATTGGCGATGCGCCAAGGCTAGGGCGCCGCCGCGCCAGCGCTTTCGGCCCGGGCCGCTGATGGCGGCCAAGAACGAGGCCGATCTGATCCTGTCGGATATCCAGCTGGCCGACAACTCCAGCAGCATCGACGCCGTCAATGACATTCTGCGCGAATTTGGTGATCGGCCGGTCATCTTCATCACGGCTTTTCCCGAGAGATTGTTGTCGGGGAGCGGTCCTGAACCGGCCTTCCTGATCTCGAAACCCTATACCGAAGACCAGGTTCGTTCGGCGGTCAGTCAGGCGATCTTCTTCGCCTCGACTGAGACTCTCAAGGCTTGAGCAGAATTGGTTTCACCGCGACTGTGTCGAAGGCACAGTTTTGAGACAA
This sequence comes from Ruegeria aquimaris, assembly GCF_025751555.1. GTDB lineage: Bacteria > Pseudomonadota > Alphaproteobacteria > Rhodobacterales > Rhodobacteraceae > Ruegeria_B > Ruegeria_B aquimaris. The sequence continues at coordinate 32,326 of NZ_JAOWLB010000029.1, read as the reverse complement.
AGGCAAAGGACCGGGTGGTCGAAAATCGCTTCGTTGCTCAAATCTCCTTAAGGGTTCTTTTCGTGAATCCAATGCACTCGCCGGTCTGTTCATGCAGACCAGCATCACCGTCCCGCACGGCGAAAATTGACCGCAACAACGCGTACCGCTGGAGAACTTCACAACCGCAACATCGCTGTCATCGCCAGAAAACGCATTACCTTGACAAACGCGATCCGTAAATCACCTCCGAAGTCGTCACCTCAGACCACATGATTGATATAGCTGCCGGCAGACTGAAACAAATGTACCCCCGCATCCGCGGGGGTACATTATCTCAGTTAAAACGCCGACTTTAGGTCACTTCAACAGCACATCAAGCGGCACAGGCTGGCTGATGGTCCAGCTATCGGCAACGGCCGGTTTACCGTTCGTGATCTCGACAATCTGCATCTCGGCAACGTTCTGGTGGTGCAGGTCAGCGGTGAAGCTGCGCGGGCCGAACGCGGTGGGCTCGTCCTGCATCTTTTCGAGTTCCGCCGTCACCGCCGCACCATCGAGCGTGCCTGCGCGTTCCACGGCCTTGGCCCAGAGATCGAGCAGCACATAGCCCGGATAGGCATAGGAGCTTGCCGGACGGGCGCCCGTGGCCTTTTCATAGGACTGGTTGAATGTCTCGACCTCCGCGCGCGGGTCGTCGCCATAGATCGAACCCTGCACCGGCACCACAAAACCCGACAGATCGGGCGTCGCATCCAGCCAATAAGAACCGTCCACCGCAGAGCCGTTGAGGATCAGCGAATTGATCCCGGCGGCACGGATCTGGCGCACAGCCGAGGCGGCACCGGGGATGTAGGAGCAGAGCATGATCACGTCCGGTTCCTGCGGTAGCGCCTTGATCCGGGTGATCTGGCTGGCAATCGAGGCATCGTCATTCTTGAACGTATCGCGGCCCACGATCTGGGTGCCGTCGATCTGTGGGAACATCCAGTCGAAGCCGCTGCAAATCCCCTTGTTGTATTCGATTGTGGTGTCCAGCAGCACATAACCCGACTTGGCCCCGCGCTTGGCATGGCTCCACTCGGCCATGGTCGCGCCCTGCACCGCCGCCAGCACCGAACCCGAGAAAGAATGTGGCCCGACGCCCTGAATACCGGCCTTCACATCCTCGGCGCAGAGGAAAAAGGAGACCATGCCCTCGGCCTCGGCCGAGAGGGCCGCAGGCGCGCCGAAATCGTAGTCGCAGCTGACGATCATCATGTCGGCGCCTTCGTCGATCACCTGAAGCCCGGCCCTGGCCGATTGCTGGCGGTCGGTTTTGGTGTCGGCCTCGACCCATTTGATTTGTCGACCCAGCAACCCGCCATCCGCGTTGATCTCGTCGATGCGGATCTTGGCGGCTGTCGCGGCGGGGGTATCGTATGCCTCCATCCACCCGGATTTCGCAATCGCGAAACCGATGGTGATATCCTCGGCCATGGCGGGCCATGCCAGCGCGGCAAAGGCCGACGCAAGTGCAAGTCTTTTCACAGGTCTTCTCCTCAGTTGGTTGATTTCGCGCTATCCAGGCGCGATTGGCGAAGCCATTGCGGCTTCAGTTTGAATTCCTTGCCGGCGGTTACCCCGTTGGGCCGCACGATCAGCACCAGGATCATCGCCATCCCGATCAGGATCTCCTGGCTGCCCGAAGGAAGCGCGAAATGCGTTGTACCGATGGCCATGCCCTGTTCAGCCCGCACCAGCAATTCGATCAGGAGGGACAGCAACAAGACCCCCATGACTGCGCCCGACAGGCTGCCGATGCCGCCCACAACCAGCATGGCAAGCGAAATGAACGTGATCCCCAGATAGAAGCTGTCGGGGTTCAGCACACCGATGGAATGACCCAGAAGCGCGCCGGACACGCCGGTAAAGAAGCCCGAGATCACCAGCGACAGCAGCCGGTGGCGATACATGTCGATGCCACTGGCGCGCGCCGCGACCTCATCCTCGCGCGTGGCGCGCAACGCCAGCCCCGAGGCCGAATTGGCATAGAGATTGGCCGCGAAAATCGCCGCAACCGCCCAACCCAGCGCCACCCACTGATTCACATATCGCGGCAGGCCCACGACCGAACTGGTCGCGCCTGTCACGCCCTCCCAGTTGGAATAGACGGTGTTGACGATCGCCAGAAAGGCGAATGTGGCAATCGAGGCGGCGATGCCCGAAAGCCGCAAGATCGCCGCCCCTGACAAGAGTGCGATGAAGGCCGCCAGCAGACCGCCCGCGATGGCGGCCGGAAAGACGGGCCACTGAGCCTGCATCAGCCAGTCGGGCAGATCGGGCAGGAACAGCGCCTTGGATTGCGGTTTCAGCGTCAGCCAGGCCGAGCAATAGGCCCCGATCGCCATGTATCCCGCATGGCCAAAGTTGATCACGCCCGAATTGCCGACAAAGATCCAGAGCGAGACCACCAGCACCACCCGCACCAGGGTTTCAGCCATGGTGCGGGCCAGCGCCTTGTCGCCGAAGAGTGCCACCAGCACGACAAAGCCCAGAAGCAGAACCGCCAGGACGACCGGTGTCGAATAGGCCGCGATACGATTGCTTGTGTGTTGCGATTGCATGTCAGACCCTCGGCTTGGCAGATGCGGGAACGAACAGCCCCTGCGGCCGCAAGAGCAGGCAGACGATCACCAGTGTGTAGAGAAACGCATCGCGGAACGGCCGCGCGTCGAGCGGCAGCCAGGCCTGCAAGACAACCGACACGATGCCGACCATGAACCCGGCGGCCACAGCGCCGGGAAGCGAACCCAGACCACCCAGAACCGTGGCGATGAACGCGACCAGCATGATCTGCCCGCCCATCTTCACATCGGCCACGCCGGTCTGCGTCGCCATGATTAGCGCCACCGCAGCAGCCAGCGCGCCGGACAGGGCAAAGGCCCCGGTGATCACCCGGTTGGCACGCACACCCAACAGGCGCGCCATGGTGAAATTCTCGGCCGCGGCACGCATTTCCAGCCCGATACGCGTCTTTTTCAGCAACAGCGCCAGCCCGGTCACAACCAGCAGCGTCGTCACGATCACGATCAGCTGCAATAGCGGGACGCTGGCACCGGCGATGTTCACCGGTGTGTTCAACCCGGGCCAGAGGCTGATCGCCTTGGGCCGCCCGCCATAGGCCGCCAGCAGCGCGTTGCGGATCACGAAACCCAGGGCGAAAGAAGCGATCATCATCGCCACCGGATCGGCCCGCCGCAAATGCCGGAACACGGCATATTCGCTGGCCACCGCGATCAGCCCGCCCAGAGCCAGAACCACCAGGATCAGAACCAGCGCTGGCGCCCGACCCAGAAACATCATCGCCACGGCATCGGTCGATGGTACGATCAGCGCAAAGACGCAAAAGGCGATGTATTCGCCATGTGCGAAGTTGACGAGGTTCATCACCCCAAAGATCAGCGCGATCCCGAGCGCGGCCATGGCATAAAGCCCGCCAAGCGAGGCCGCGTCGAAGAATAGCTGCGCAAGGTTGGTCATGTCGTTGCCTCCGTCTCGGTCGGGGAATTGCCGAAATAGGCCGCCGCCAGTGCATCGCGGTCAGCCATGTCGGCGGCATTGCCCTCGCCCACGATCCGCCCGCCGCGCATCAGCACCATGCGCCCGCCCACCCGCGCAGCCCGCAGCGAGCTTTGCTCGACGATGAGCAGGGTCAGTCCACGTTCCTCTTGCAACGCGCAAAGCGTGTCATAGACCTGATCCACGATCTTTGGCGCCAGCCCCAGCGAGGGTTCGTCCACCATGATCAACTTGGGGTTGGTCATCAGCGCGCGGCCAATGGCCAGCATCTGTTGTTGTCCACCCGACAGGGCGCCCGCCGCCGCGCCCCGCCGCTCGCCCAGGATCGGGAAACTGTCGTAGATATCGGCGATGTCCTCCTCTACCGCGCTGGCATCGCGGCGCAGACCGGTGCCGACGCGCAGGTTTTCCTCGACCGTGAGCGCACCGAAGATCTCGCGCCCCTCGGGCACCATCGAAAGTCCCAACCGGGCAATCGCCTCGGGTGCGCAGCCGGTCAGCAGGTCACCGTCCATCTCGATCCGGCCATGGCTTGTCGCCACCGCGCCGCTGATCGCCTTTAGCAGCGAGGACTTGCCCGCCCCGTTCGGTCCCGAGACAAAGACGCGTTCGCCCTCGGTCACATGCAGCGTCAGATCGTTCACCGCAGGCACCTTGCCGTAGCGCACGGAGATATCGAAAACCCCCAGCTTGGACATCACGCGGCCTCCTGATCGGCGCCGAAATAGGCGTCGCGTACGCGCTGGCTGGCGGTGATCGCGCTGCGGTCACCCTCTTCGATCACCTGCCCGGCATCGAGCACGTAGACATGGGAACTGACCGACAGGACCAGCCCGACATTATGTTCGATCAGCAAAACCCCGGTACCCAGCTCACCCGCGACCCGGGCAATCAACGCGGCAAGGTCGTCGGCCTCGGCCTCGGACATGCCCGCCGCCGGTTCATCAAGCAGCAGGAAGGAGGGTGCGAACATCAGCGCGCGGGCGATGCCCACGCGCCGTTCGTCAGTATAGGGCAGCCCGGCGGCGGGTTTCTCGGCCAGATCGGCCACGCCCATCCAGCTCAGAACGCGCATCGCTTCGACCTCGGAGGCATGGCGCGAATGGCCCAACCCCACGCCGGTTACCGCAAGGTTGTCGAGCACGTCCAACCCGGTGAACAGCCGCCCGGCCTGGAAGGTGCGCGCCACGCCTTCGCGCCGGAGGAGATGTGCGGGATGGGCGCCGACATCGCGCCCGCCCAGCAGGATGCGGCCCGTGGTTGGTTCTTGAAACCCTGTCAGCACGTTGACCAGCGTGGTCTTTCCGGCGCCGTTCGGGCCGATGAGGCCATGAATGGCGCCCGGGGTCACGGTGAGCGTCACGTCGGTGAGAGCCTTGAACCCGCCGAACGCCACCGTCACCCCGGACGCTGCCAGGGAGAACGTGTTATCGCCGCCCATGGCCACCGCTCACGCCTCGGCCAGTTCTTTGGCCGACGCCGTGCGCGTGGCCGAAGCGTCGGCGGTCAGAACGTAAGTGCCGGTTTCGTGCAGGTTTACGGTCCAGCCCGGTTCGACAACGATGGTCGTTGTCACTTCCTCGATCACCGCCGGACCGTGCAGCACATCGCCCGCGCCCAGCACCGAGCCATCATAGACCGGTGTGTTCTGGGCAATGCCATCGGCGCTGAACACCATCTCGCGGTGGGTCTTGAGTGCCGAAGACGCCCCTTTGCCCGGCGCGATATGCATCCGTTGCGGTTTGTCGACATGGCCGGTGATCGCGCTTTCGACGTTCACCACTTCGACGGCGTTATGCGGCTCGTCATAGGTGTAGAGCTCGCGGTGGCGGGCGTGGAACGCCGCCTTGATATCCTCGAGCGAGGTTTCGGTGACCGCGAAGGGGCCGACCTCGACCGTGCATTCGTGGACCTGGCCGACATAGCGCATATCGAGCGTGCGCCTGATCGAGATGTCGCCCTCGCCAAACCCGTCGCCCGCCAAATCGTCGCGCCCGCGCGCCTCCAGCCCGTTGAAAAGGTCGTCAAGCGTCCGGGCCGCGTCAGCCCCCTGCAACCGCAGGGGCGCGGGTGCCATGTAGTTGTATTTCACGTCCGAAATGATCTGGCCATAGGCGCAAAGCCCCGAGGCGAGCTTGGAAATCAGCACCTTGGAAATGCCCATCTCGCGCGCCAGCGCCGTGATATGCGCGCCCGTCGCGCCGCCCGCGCCCATCAGCACGAAGTCGCGTGGGTCATAGCCCCGTTCGACCGAAACCCGGCGTATCGCGTTCACCATGTTGTTGTTGACGATGGTGAACATGCCATAGGCGGCGCGTTCCACGCTGATGCCCAGTGGATCGGCCAGATGCGTCCTGATCGCCGCGCGGGCCTTGGCAGCGTCGAGCGGCAGCCGCCCGCCGACAAGCCCGTCGCCGTTGAGATAGCCCAGCACAAGGTTGGCATCGGTCGTGGTCGGCCGTTCGCCGCCCTGTCCATAGCAGGCCGGTCCCGGCTCGGACCCGGCCGATTGCGGCCCCATCTGCATCAGCCCCATCTCGTCGATCCAGCCGATGGAGCCGCCGCCGGCGCCCAGGGTTTCCACCTGGATCATCGGTATGCCGATGCGATAGCGCAGAAAGTCGATGTTCTTGTTGACGTTGGCCTTGCCGTCCTTGGTCAGGGTGATGTCGAACGAGGTGCCGCCCATGTCGCAGGTGATGATGTTCCGCTCGTCCCAAGGCGCGCCGACGTCGAGCGCCGCTTGCGGTGCCGAGGCGGGGCCGGAGTTGATGGCATAAACCGACTGATCCGTCACCACCTTGCCCAGAGCCAGCCCGCCATTGGACTGGAAATAGCGGACCGGGTGTTTCGAGCCGAGTTCGCGGAAATAGGCGTCGATCGCTTCGACATAGCGTTGCAGGATCGGGGCCAGATAGGCGTTCACGATGGCGGTCGAGGTGCGGGTGTATTCGCGCACCTGCGGGTAAAGCTGGCTGCCGACGGTCAGACGCACATCCGGCATCATTTCGCGCACGATTTCCGCTGCGCGCATCTCGTGTTCGGGATGCAGCACCGACCAGACAAAGCTGATCGCCACAGATTCCACACCTTCGGCAATGAAATACCGGCAAGCGTCGCGCACATCCTCTTCGTTCAGCGGGGTGCGCACCGAACCGTCCGAGATCACCCTCTCGCTGACACCCTTGCGCAAGTGGCGCGGCACCAGCATCGTGGCGGGCGGGTATTCGGGATCGTAGCGATAACCGTCCTCTTTGTGGCCCAACCGGATTTCAATCGAATCCTCGTGGCCGCGCGTGGCGATCAGCCCGGTCTTGGCGCCGTTATGGGTGATCAACGCGTTGAGGCCGACGGTGGTGCCATTGATGCAGAGATCCGAGTTCGAGACGATCTCTTCCGCGCTCAGCCCGGTTTCCTCGGTGATCAGAGCCAACCCGTTCCGGATGGCTTTGGTGGGTTCCGTCGGGGTGGACAGCACCTTGAAGATCTGTACCTCGCCACCAGCGCTTGCCAGGATGAAATCGGTGAATGTGCCGCCGGCGTCGATGCCCAGACGATATTTACTACGCATGAGATAATCCTTTTATGTCAGAGGCTTCAGGCCGCCGCGCGGGCCTTGGCCGTGGCGGCTTCGTCCACGGTCAGCGTTTCGGGATCGGCAATCACCACGCCATAATCCAGCCGGGCGCCCTCGATCGACACCAGCCCGTTGCGGATATCGGCAACCACCTTTTGCACCTCGCGTTCAAACGGGTTGCCATAGCCGCCACCGCCCGGATTGATGTTGGCCGCGCGTTCGCCGGGCCTGATGGTTTCGATCACGTTGTCGGTGATGATCCGGGTTTCCCCGTCGCGGGTGACTTCGAGTCGCCCGACCTTTTTCTCGACCATGGCGGATTTCGCCCCGGCAGCGCCCATCGCCGGAATGCGGCGGCCCTCGCCAAAGGTGATCAGCGTCATGTCACGGTCCAGCGGTTCGACCTCCCAGCGGGTGCCCGAGCCGCCCCGGAACTTGCCCGCGCCACCACTGTCGGTCATCAGACCGTATTCGTGGATGATGATCGGATAAGAATGCTCCAGCATCTCGATGTCGCCGCTGGTTAGCGCGCCGAAACAGCATTCCGGTCCGCAGGCATGCCAGCCGTCCTGGCTGGCCGTGGCCCCCGCCCCCGAGATGATCGAGGCCAGTACCATGGTCACGTATTCTTCGTCGTGCCGGGTATCCCAGCCCGCGATATTGCAGCCATTGGCATGTCCCCACGAGGCCGAAACCTTGTCCGGCGCCGCCTGCTCAAAGGCCAGCCGCACCGCATCGGTCAGCGTCTCCATCGGGGTGGTGGTACAGTTCATGTGGGGTGCGGGCGGCTTGGCATTGCAGAGCGTGCCCTTGGGGCCCATGTCGACCGTCACATTTCGATACAGCCCCTCGTTATAGGGCGGCGGCAACTGCGCGAACATCATCAGGCCCAGATAGACGCCGGAATAGGAATTGCCCTCGTAAGAGTTGATGAAATAGGGGATCTGCGGTGGGCTGGCGATCTCGATATGACAGGTCTCGCCCTTGATCGTGACCGTCGCGGTGATGTCGAAATCGCCAAATCCGTGGCCTGCATCCTCCAGCACTGCCGTGCCGCTGTAGGTCCCGTCCGGGACCTTGGCGATCAGCCCGGACATGTGCCGGTTTGCCATCGCCAAAAGCTCTTCGATGCAGTCCTGCACCACGTCCTTGCCGTATTTATCCATCAACGCGATCAGGTTGCGAGCGCCCACCTGGCAGGCGCCGATCAGGGCGTTGAAATCGCCCTCCTGGTCGCGCCGCGCCCGCATGTTGGTCAAGAGCAGGTTCAGCACGTCGTTGCGCGGAACACCCTTGTCCCAGATCTTGACCGGCGGAATACGCAGCCCTTCGGCAAAGATCTCCTTGGCCTCGGGGTTGTAGCCTGCCGGAACCGGCCCGCCGATATCGGTCAGGTGGCCCTTGCACACGGTCCAGAACACCAGCTCGCCCTTGTAGAACACCGGGTAATACATGCAGGTGTCGATGATGTGCGACCCGGCATAATCGGGGTCGTTATGTAGGATCAGGTCGCCCTCGTTGATGTCACCATCGAAGAACTTGTTGACCGCCTTCATTGCGGGGATGAGTGATCCCAGATGGATCGGAATATCTTGCCCTTGCAGGATCATCTCGGGCGTATGGTTGAACAAGGCGGTGGAATAATCATGCGCCAGGTTGAAGACTGAACTGCGCGCGGTCTTTTCCAATGCCATCGTCATCTCGCGCTGGGTGGTCTCAAGAACACCTCTCACCACTGAAAGCGTGATCGGGTCGACTTGTCGTTCTGCCATTGTTTCCGGTCCTCTGCTTGGGTGCAGAAGACGCGCCTGTCGGGTTTCCGATTGTTCCCCCCGATCCGCCACATTCCGCTGCACTTCGATCTGGCAGACAGGGTTCCCGGGAAAACGATTCCAGTCTTGACGATCCGTGCACAAAGCTTTGGCAGATGGCGCAGGATAATTTGTCAACCAGCGCAGGATGAGTTGACGCAGAGCGCAGAACGCCTGTTTTTCTTTGGTTCTGGGCGTTCCGTAACGTAAAGTTCACCGAGGGAGGACTATTCGATGGCAGCCGCTTTACGCTTTTCGACTGGCGCGATAGAACCGCAGCATCGTTCCAGCAAATGGAATGCGGTGGTGTCCGAAGCCTACTTTCCGCTTGAGCTGCAATTCCGCGATCCGGTCCATTTCAACGGCGAACTGGCCCGGGCCGAGCTTGGCCATGTCGGCATGTCGCGGCTCACCTCGGATCCGGTGAACTACGAACGCCGCCGTTCGCATATCCGTAGCGCCCAGGAAGAAGAGTACCTTGTCACGCTGCCCCGCGCCACATCGGTCGAGTTTCGTCAGATGGGCCAAGACGTGCGCTGCGATCCCGGCGGATTTATCATCGAGCGCGGCGATGAACCCTATCGCTTTCTCTACGAGCGCCCCAACGATCTCTACGTTCTCAAGGTCAGCCGCCGGGCGCTGGCCGAGCGGGTACGCCAGCCCGATCGCTTTTGCGCCCGGGTGATCGACGCCACCACCGGCACGGCGGGGCTTTTTGCCACCATGGTCAGCCACGCGCAGAGCCAGATCGACGATCTGACCCCCACGGCCCGCGAAACCATCGGCCGGCAGTTGCTTGAACTTCTGGGACTTGCCCTCAACGATGCATCGAACGCCAGCGAAAGCGGCTATTCCTCGGTCCGCGCCGCGCATCTGTCGCGGGTCGAGAAATACATCCGCGCCAACCTGAAGGACCCAGATCTTTCCCCCGATCTGATCGCCGATGCCTGTGGCATCTCCAAACGCTATCTGCACGACCTGTTCAAGGATGTGAACGGCACGGTCAGCCAGCAGATCCGCGATCAGCGGCTGGTGGCGGCGCGCGACCGGCTTCAGGCCTCGCGCGATCTGCCCATTTCCGAGGTGGCCTATCGGTTCGGCTTTGCCGACCAGGCGCAGTTTTCGCGGCTGTTCAAGGCCAAGTTCGGGATGACGCCGTCAGAGTTCCAGCGCGGCGCGTTGCCTCGCCCCGCCTGATCCCGCGAGGGTATGCCCGCGCAGAACCGCGCCCGCCAGCAACAGCGCGTTCACCCGCCGCGCCGCCGAATCCGAGCGTGAGTTCAGCAGCACCGGAACCCGTGCCCCCAGCACGATAGAGCCGGTCTTTGCCTGGCCGTGAAACTTCCACGCTTTGGCCACCGCATTGGCGGCATCGATGGTGGGAAACAGCAGCAGATCGGCCGCCCCCGCCGCTGGCATGTCCTGTAAACCCTTGATCTGCGCCGCCTCAGGCGACACGGCCACGTCATAGCCCATTGGCCCACCGATTTCGAACCCCGGCAGCCCCGCGCGCGCCAGCGCTTCGGCGTCGCGTGTCGCCGGGATCGCATCGCTGGCCTTTTCGGTCGCGCAAACGGCGGCCACCTTCACGGGGCGCACCCCCAGCCCGGTAAAAAGCGGCAAGGTGTTACACACGATCAGACGCTTTTGATCCAGCGTCGGCATCGGCACGATACCATTATCCGTCGCCGCGATCAGCCGCCCGAGCGAGGGCATTTCCGCCACCGTCACGTTGGACAGGACATCGCCGTCACGCAGCCCGTCGGCGCGGTCGACCACCGCGCGCAGGTAACTGCCGCTGTCGACATGACCCTTCATCAGCACATCGCCGCGCCCCGCGCGAATGGCCGCCACCGCCGCACGGGCGCAGTCCTGAACACCGAAAGCCGGTACAACCTCGATAACCCCTTGCAGCCCCGGCGCCATCAAGGATGCCATCGCTTCGGGATCGCCGGTCACCACCGCGCCATCGATCAAGCCGCTCTCCAGCATGGCCGCCAACGCCGTCATCACTTCTGCCGCTTCACCGCCCGCCACCACGGGCTGCAGCGGGGCAGCGGCGCGGGCAAGCCCGCGCAGCGCCGCGAACGACCGTACCGCTGTCATGCCGCTTGCGCCGCAAGCGGCCAGCGCATCGCCTGTTCGGTCCCGCACAGCACCCGCGCCGCACCTTCGGCCAGCGCCCGACACTCGTCGCTACCCGGATAGGTGAAGAGGGGCGCCAGCCGTGCCAGCTTGCCCTCGAGATATCCGCGCACTTGGGCGCTGCTGGCCAGTCCGCCGGTCAGGACGATCCCGTCGAGATCGAAATCCGCCACCGACGCCATGGCGCCCATCGTCTTGGCCACCTGATAGAGCATCGCCTCGAAGACCAGCGCTGCTCTCTCGTCGCCTGCCGCTATCATAGCCTCGACGCGCCGGATATCCTTGGTGCCGAGCAGCCCGTAAACCCCGCCCTGCCCGTACAGTTTCTTGAGCAATTCCTCGCGCGTGTAGCGGCCCGAATAGCACAGCTCGATCAGCGGCAGCGGCGGCAACCCGCCTGCCCGTTCTGGCGTGAAGGGCGAGGATTCCATCCGGTTCGAGCTGTCGACCAGGCGCCCGTCCAGCAGCGTCGCGATGGAAAACCCGGCGCCCAGATGCGCCACAACCGCCCGCAATTCGTCAAACGGTTTGCCCAGATCGCTTGCCAGCCGCCGACCGCAGGCGCGGATGTTCAACGCGTGAACAAAGGAAAATCGCGGAATCTCGGCAAAACCCGAAACACGCGCCACGGGCGCCAGTTCGTCCACGCTGACCGGATCGACAATGAAGGCGCGCGCGCCTTGCGCGCTGGCAATACGATGAGCCAGCGGCGCGCCCAGATTGCTGGCGTGCTGATAAACCGGCCGATGCAGCGCGAAATCGACCAACGCGTCGGAAACCTCGATCACCCCGGCCGGAACCGGCGTCAGCATGCCGCCCCGCCCGGCGCAGGCCACCAGCCGCACATCCGGATGCCAGTCCAGAAACGCCGCCACCTGGGCCGAACGAAAGTCGAGCTGGGCCGCGATGTTCGAAAACTGCGCCATCTCTGTTTCGTCATGCTCAAAGGTTTCTTCCGCCAGCGGCTCCACCGAGCCGCCGCGCGACACGTAGAGCGCGCAGCGCGTCGTCGTGGTGCCTGGGTTGATCGCCAGAATGGCCTCCATCCCGTTCATCCCGCGAACTCATAGGCTGTCTTGACCGTGGTATAGAACTCGGCGGCATAGCGCCCCTGTTCCCGTTGGCCATAGGACGACCCCTTTCGCCCGCCGAAGGGCACATGATAGTCGACCCCGGCCGTTGGCAGGTTGACCATCACCATGCCCGCTTTTACCCGCTGCCGGAACGCGCGCGCGTGTTTCAGGCTGCCCGTGCAGATCCCTGCGCTGAGGCCGAATTCGGTATCGTTGGCCAGCGCCAGCGCCTGTTCGAAATCGGCCGCCTTGATCACGCTGGCGCAGGGCCCGAAAATCTCCTCGCGGCTCGACCGCATGCTGTTCGAAGCTCCCAGAAATACTGCGGGCCGCTGGAAATACCCTTCGGTGTCTCCGTTCAGACGCTCGCCGCCGATCACCTCGCACCCCTCGTCCCGCGCCAGATCGACATAGGCGAGATTGCCCTGCAATTGCGCGTCAGACACCACCGGCCCGACCTGGGTCGCGCCGTCCAGCGGGTCGCCCACGCGCAGCGCCTGCGCCCCTGCCACCAGCCTTTCGACAAAGGCATCGTGTATCCCCGCCTCGACGATCAGCCGCGAGGAGGCGGTGCAGCGCTGTCCGGTTGAATAGAACGCGCCGTTCAGACAAGCCTCGACCGCGATATCGAGATCGGCATCGTCCAGAACCACCATCGGGTTCTTGCCGCCCATTTCGAGTTGCAGCTTTTTCAGGCCCCGCGCGGCCTCGACCGCCAGCGCCCGGCCCACCGGAACCGAACCGGTAAAGGAAATCGCGTCGACGCCGGGATGCTTTACAAGGGCATCACCCACCACCGCACCGCGCCCCATGACCAGGTTGAACACACCGGCAGGAACGCCCGCCTGGTAAAGGATTTCGGCCAGCAGATGCGCACAACCAGGTGTCAGGTCGGCCGGCTTGAACACCACCGTGTTGCCATAGGCCAGCGCGGGAGCGATTTTCCAAGCCGGGATAACGATGGGGAAGTTCCACGGTGTAATGATCCCCACCACGCCCACCGGCTCGCGCGTCACCTCGATGCCCACTCCGGGGCGGATCGAGGCCAGCGCGTCGCCGTAAATCCTGAGCGCCTCGCCCGCGAAGAAACGAAAGATCTGCCCGGCCCGTACCGCCTCGCCCCGGGCTTCGGCCAGCGTCTTGCCCTCTTCACGCGCCAACAGATGACCAATCTCGTCCGCACGGGCCAGAATGGTCTGGGCCACGGTTTCCAACAGATCGGCCCGACGTTGCGGTGTGCTGGCCGCCCATCGCGCCAGCGCGCCTTGCGCGGCCTCTACCGCCGCCTGCACCGTCTCGGCCGAACCCTGGGCGTAAAGCCCGATCAGCTCGGACCGGTCCGCCGGGTTGCGGTTTTCCGAAGCGTCGGACGCGCCGATCCATTCCCCGGCAACGAGGTTCGTTTTCATCGCAGTTCCTCCCGTTGGGGTGTTGGCTCAGGCCGCCCGCGCCGCCTTGCCGATAGCCGCCTCAAGCGCGGCTTCGAGGACGTCGAGCGCCTCGTCCACCTGTGCCATCGGGATGGTCAGTGGCGGTAACAGGCGCACCACGTTGCCATGCGTGCCACAGGGCAGAATGATCAGCCCGCGCGCCTCTGCCTCGGCGACGATGGCTTGGGTCAATGCCGCGTCGGGTGCCCGCGTCGCCCGGTCGGCGACCAGTTCGAACGCCACCATGGCGCCCATACCGCGCACATCGCCGATCGCCTCCATCCCTTGCCGCGCGGCCATCGCCGTGAGCCGGTGTCGCAACACATCGCCCACCTGCTCGGCCCGGGTGCACAGATTTTCGTCGGCGATGACATCAAGCACCGCATTGGCGGCTGCCACGGCCAGCGGATTGCCCGCATAGGTGCCGCCAATGCCGCCCATCGGCGCCGCGTCGACAATCTCGGCCCGGCCCGTTACCGCCGACAGCGGAAAGCCCCCGGCCAGCCCCTTGGCCATGGTCACCAGATCGGCCGCCACCCCCGCATGTTCCATGGCAAAAAGCTTGCCGGTCCGCGCCATGCCCGCCTGCACCTCGTCCGCGATCAGCACGATGCCATGCGTATCGCAGACCGCCCGCAGCCCGCGCAGGAATTCTGGCGGCGCGATATTGAACCCGCCCTCGCCCTGCACCGGCTCGATGATGATCGCCGCCACCCGCTCCGGGTCGATGGTCGAGCGGAACAGCTGGTCGAGCTGCGCCAGGCTCATCTCCGGCGTGACCCCGTGATAGGCGTTCGGGAAGGTCGCGTGATAGACCTCGGGCGGCATCGCGCCAAAGGCGCGCTTGTAAGGCTGAACCTTGCCGCACAGCGCCATCCCCATCAGCGTGCGGCCGTGAAACGCCCCGGAAAAGGCGATGACACCCGACCGCCCGGTAAAGGCCCGCGCCATCTTGACCGCGTTTTCCACCGCTTCGGCCCCGGTCGTGACCAGCATGGTCTTTTTGGCGAAATCCCCCGGAGTGGCCGCGTTCAGCCGTTCGGCCAGCTGCACATAGCCCTCGTAGGGGGCGACATGGAAACAAGTATGGGTAAAGGCTTGGGCCTGGGCTGCCACGGCCGCCATCAATTTGGGGTGGCGGTGGCCGGTATTGTTAACCGCAATTCCGGCAGCAAGGTCGAGATAACGCTTGCCGTCCACATCCCACAATTCGGCATTTTCAGCGCGGGCCGCATAGATGCCGCGCGTTGCAACGCCCTTGGCCACTGCCGATACACGCCGTTCGATTAGATCCTTGGTCCGCGACACCTGCCCCTCCATGGTCAGCTAATACTGAGCATCGTTAGCTCAATATTTAAAGCATCTCAATTCTTTTTTCCGAAGCCCCGTTCAGGTAAATTCTCGAAAGACCATTGAGGGAAGGACGCCGGAATGACCGATTTTGATGTCGGCGCTAGACTGCGGGAACTCCGCATGAATAAAGGGTTTTCTCAGCGCCAATTGGCCGAGGCAGCCGCTGTTCCGCATGGTCAGATTTCGATGGTCGAGACAAACCGCAGCAGCCCGTCTGTTGCCACCTTGCGCAGAATTCTAGGCGGGCTGGACATAACCATGTCCGAGTTTTTTGAGCCTGAGGCGAATCAAGCGGGAGAGATCTTCTTTACGCCGGACCAGTTCAAGGATCTCACCTCGCGCATCTATTCCGACAGGATCGAAACGATTGGTCGCATGGCCTTGAAGCAGGTTGGCAACGCGCGCGAACATGGGTTGCAGATTCTGCATGAAACTTACGAACCGGGCGCCGACACCGGCGACGACATGATTTCTCACCCTTCCAGCGAAGGCGGAATCGTCATCGCGGGCGAACTCGAAGTAACCGTGGGCGATAGCGTTCGCGTTCTCAAGACTGGCGATGGCTATCTTTTCAACTCGCGCGAGCCGCACCGCTTTCGCAATACGTCCGACCGGATTGCGATCGTGGTATCGGCCTGCACGCCGCCATATCTTTGACGCCATCTACAGGTTATCTGCGACATCGCAAACCAAGCGCCCTCCCACGGTTCCTCGTTCGGGTGAATGGGGTTCACATTCTGGGATGCGACCATGACAAGGCCAGTTCATTCCGCTGCCTCCGATATCTGTGCGGCGTGCAATAGCGCTCCGATTTCCGGCCTGCACGAGCCGCAATTCGTCCCCGCCTGCAACGCGAGCCCCACGGCGGCGACACTGGTCAAACCGTCGCCTTCGATAGCGCGCAGAATCGTGTTGATGCCAACATTGAAACACGAGCACAGCACTGGGCCAGGATCAGGTACATCTGCAGGCGGATGCCCTGACAGCACCCCAGCCGCCTCTTGCGCGGGCAAGCCAGCCAGATAGTCGCGCATCACCGCGACCGGTTTCCGCGCGACGAACAGCGCCGCCAGCAGCTTCCCCTCAGCGAAAAACGCGATGCGGACAGAGCCTTTGGCCACATCGGAGATCATCGAGGCCGCGGCATCCGGTAAATTGAACAGCCGTCTAGCTTCTGCCTCCCAGTCGTGCGGGACTACGTCACCAGCCATTTCTATGCGCCAGCCCGCGTATGTGCGCATCCGCGCCCAATACGCAGACTTGGGGCATATTTCTCCGCCGGACACGGCAAAACCATACCAGGCTGCCGGGAACCGCGTCACCGCAACAACGCTGGCCTTGCTTTCCGGTTGGCCGGAAACCGGATCGACGACCGGCGCAACCAGCGCGTCGATCCGGGCGGACGGCGCGGTTTCACCGGTCCAGTGCATGGGCGCAAAGACCTGGCCCGGCTGCACCGCATCCGTGATCCGCGCCCGCAGGATTGCCTGACCATTGGGGCTGATCACCCGGAGCAGGTCAGCCGGGCTGATACCATATGCGCTGGCATCCACTGGATGGATTTCAAGAAATGGTTCGGCCAGATGCGCGGACAAACGCGGGCTAAGGCCGGTTCGTGTCATTGTGTGCCATTGGTCACGCACCCGACCCGTATTCAGGCGGAGCGGAAAGCGTGGCCCGGTTTGGGCCGCCGGTGCACGGTACGTGACGGGTATTAAACGCCCCTTGCCATCGCCATGAAAGAATACCCCGTCGCCAAAGAAACGCCCGCCCCGCCGGGTCTCCGTTATCGGCCAGCGGGTGGGCAACAGGCGGTCATAGTCAGCATCGGTCAGGTCCATGAGGCCGGAAATGTCAAAATCCCGCCCAAATCGGCCAGCGATTCCCGACAGTCTTGCGTATTCGCGGAAAATCTCGGCGGGGCTAGTATAATCGAACGCCCTGGCGAACCCCATGCGTCGTCCGACCTCGGCAAGGATCGCCCAGTCTGGCCGCGCTTGACCTGGTGGGGGGAGAGTTGAGCGTTGGCGGCTGATGGTGCGATCGGAGTTGGTGACCGTGCCGTCCTTTTCAGCCCAGGCGGTCGCGGGCAGCAGCACATCGGCCAGGCGGGCCGTGTCGGTCGCAGCAGTGATATCGCTGACCACGGTAAAGTCACAGCCCTTGATCGCGGCGCTCACAATGTCGGCATCCGGCATCGAGACGGCGGGGTTCGTGTGGATGATCCACAACGCCTTGATCCGCCCGTCACCCACGGCACGAAACATATCGACAGCCTTCAGTCCCGATGCATCAGGCACTGCCGGCGCCTGCCAGAAGTCGCGTATAGCGGTGCGGTGATCGGGGTTTTCGATGTCCAGATGGCAGGCGAGCATGTTCGCCAGCCCGCCAACCTCGCGTCCGCCCATGGCGTTGGGCTGTCCGGTCACGGACAAGGGACCCATTCCGGGCTTACCGATACGGCCGGAGGCGAGGTGGCAATTCAGGATCGCATTGACCTTGTCGCTCCCCGAAGACGATTGATTCACGCCTTGGCCGAAGACGGTCACGACCTTTTCCGTCTTCAGCCACAGTTGGCAAAAGGCGTCGATCTGCGCATCGGACAGGCCAGTAACGCCGGTATCGTCGGCACAAGCGGCTTTGAGCGCCGCATCAAACCCATCGGTGTGCCGCAGAAAACGGCGGTCTACCAAGCCGCCTTTGTAGAGCATTGCCAACAACCGGTTGAACAGCGCCACGTCACTGCCCGGTTGCAGCGCCAGATGCATGTCGGCCCCATCGCAGGTTGCGGTGCGGCGCGGGTCGATTACAACGATCCTGGTCCCGCGCGCCTGTTTTGCGGCCAATAGGCGCTGATGCAACACCGGGTGACACCATGCGAGGTTGGAGCCGACCAGTACGACCAGATCCGCCTCTTCGAGATCTTCATAAGTACCGGGAACAGTGTCGGTGCCAAAAGCGCGCTTGTGCCCCGCCACGGTCGACGCCATGCAAAGCCTTGAATTCGTGTCGATATTGGCAGATCCAATGAACCCCTTCATCAACTTGTTGGCGACGTAATAGTCCTCGGTCAACAACTGGCCCGAGACGTAGAAAGCTACGCTATCGGGTCCGTACCGGTCGATGGCGGCACGAAATTTATCTGCCACCAGTCCCAGTGCATCGGCCCATGACGCCTGTTGCCCGCCGATACGCGGGGTCAGCAGACGCCCCTCCGGACCCACGGTTTCGGCCAGCGCCGAGCCCTTGGAACACAAGCGCCCCCGGTTCGCCGGGTGATCCGGGTCGCCCCTAACATCGAGCCCGCCCTGCCCGTCGGCGCGTAGAAGCACACCGCACCCCACGCCGCAATAGGGACATGTCGAGCGGATCTCGGGGAAGGTCGAGCCATCCATCACGCAGCGCTCCTCTTGTCGACGGCCATACCATCGAGCAGAACGCGGCCCGCTTCGATCCGCACCGGGTAAGTCGTGATACGGGCATCCTCGCCCACAGCTTGCCCCGTGTTCAGGTCGAAGACCCAGTTGTGAAGCGGGCAGGTGACCTTTTGCCCATGCACAATTCCGTCCGCCAGTGGCCCGCCCTTGTGAGGGCAGGTGTTGGACGCGGCAAAGACCTCCTCTGCACCGGTGCGGAACAAAGCGATGCAACCCACGGACGTCTTGACCACGCGGGCGCCACGTTCGGGGATATCGTCGATGGCGGCTATGTCGATCCAGCTCATTCCGCGGCCTCAAGGGTAAGATCGGCAAGGTGGGCGTAGGCACGCGGCCTTGCGGCATGTTCGGCCCACGGATCCTTGCGATAGATGGATTGGGACAATTCGAACGCGTCAATCAGGCGCTGGCGTTCATTTGCATCCATGATGCGGTCACGCACCCAGTCGAGCCCGACCTTGGCCAACCATTTATAGGGCCGGTCCAGATACTTGGCGTTCTCGCGATACAGCTGTACAAAGGCGATCGTGACAGCGATTGCCTCGCCCTCGGTGGCGACATCGACAAGGCGCTCGGTCTCCTTGACGTCCATGCCCGCAGCCCCTCCAACGCCAACCTGATAACCGGAGTCAACGCAGACGATGCCCACATCCTTGCAGGTCGCCTCGGCGCAGTTGCGCGGACAGCCCGAGACGGCCAGTTTGACCTTGTGCGGTGTCCAGGATCCCCACAACGCCTGTTCCAGCTTGATCCCCAGACCGGTCGAGTCCTGTGTGCCGAAGCGGCAGTGATCCGTGCCAACACAGGTTTTCACCGTCCGCAGCCCTTTTGAATAGGCATGACCCGACACCAACCCGGCGCGGTTCAGATCGGCCCAGATAAAGGGAAGATCCTCGCCCTTCACCCCCAACAGGTCGATACGCTGGCCACCGGTCACCTTGACGGTCGGCACGTTGTACTTGTCCGCGGCATCCGCGATGGCGCGCAATTCGTCAGCTGTGGTGATACCGCCCCACATGCGCGGAACGACGCTGAATGTCCCATCCTTTTGGATGTTCGCATGCTTGCGTTCGTTGACAAACCGGCTTTGCGGATCGTCCGCGTAGTCCAGCGGCCAATCCGCCAGCAGATAGAAATTCACCGCTGGACGGCAGACATGGCAGCCGTTCACCGTCCTCCATCCCAGTTCCTGCCAGACGGCGGGCTGGGACTTCAACTCTTTGGTCTTGATGAGGCGGCGAACGTCCTCATGCGTGAGGTCACAGCAGCCGCAGACCGGCTGGGCGGTTGGCATCTGAAAGTCATCTCCAAGCGTGACCTGCATCAGCTGTTCGACAAGCCCGGTGCAAGTCCCGCAAGAGGCGCTTGCCTTGGTTCGCGCCCGCACGGCGCCCAGATCGGTCGCGCCAGCGGCGATGGCCTCTTCAATTGTCCCTTTGCAAACGCCGTTGCAGCCACAGATCTCCGCCTCAGATGGCAAGGCTGCAACGGCTGACAGAGGGTCCAGCTGTGTTCCCCCCTGAAACGCCGGGCCAAAGATCAACGTCTCGCGCATGTCGTCGATGGGCGTGCCGTCCCTGATCAGACCAAAGAACCATGATCCGTCACCGGTATCGCCATACATGACCACGCCGATCAACCTGTCGTCCTCGATCACCAGCCGTTTGTAGACCCCACGCGCCGGGTCGCGGAACACGATGTCTTCACGCCCCTCTCCTTCGGCAAAATCACCCGCACTGAACAGGTCGCAGCCGGTGACCTTTAGCTTGGTCGAGAGGGACTTCTGAACAAAAGCCGCCTCGTGTCCCAATAGTGTCTGCGCCGCAACCTTCGCCTGTTCATACAGCGGTGCGACAAGGCCAAAGACCGCGCCTCGATGCTCGACGCATTCGCCGATGGACAGGATATTGGGGTCAGAGGTCACCATCTGATCGTCCACATGAATGCCGCGTCCAACGGCCAAACCGCTCTCTTTGCCCAAGGCGATATTGGGCCGGATGCCGACGGCCATGACCAGCAGATCGCAGGGCAGTTCCGTGCCATCGTCCAGCAACAGCGCCTTGACATGGCCGTTCTCGCCAAGGATCTCTTTGGAGTTCGCAGACAGTCGGAGGGTGATGCCTTTCCCCTCCAGCGACTTTTTCAAGAGGTAACCGGCCGCTTCGTCAAGCTGGCGTTCCATAAGGTGGCCCATGAGATGCACCACGGTCACCTCTGCGCCGCGCGCAGCCATGCCTGCCGCCGCCTCCAGCCCCAAAAGACCGCCGCCGATGACAACGACACGACGCCCTTGGCCCATCGCCATCATGCGCTGGGTGTCCTCAAGGTCGCGATAGGCGATCACGCCTTCCAGATCGTGGCCGGGCAGCGGGATAATGATGGGCACCGAGCCGGTGCCCATCACCAGCTTGTCATAGGGAACCGGACCGTTTTCGCCAATGACGACCTTGGCTGCGCGATCAATGTTGGTGACCTTTTCGCCAAAACGACATGTCACATCATGGGTCGTGTAGAAGGCATCGTCATGCGTGACGATTTCCTCATACGTCTTTTCACCGGACAGAACCGGAGACAGCATCAGGCGATTATAGTTGCCGCGCGGCTCGGCATTGAACAGCGTGATATCAAATGCATCCGGGTCGGTGTCGACAAGAGTTTCGATGAGACGGCCCGACGACATGCCAGCGCCAATGATAACCAGTTTCTGTTTCATGTCCCTCACTCCGCGGCCAGCGATTGGGGTTTCGGTTGGGATTTCGGCTTGGCGCCGTGTTCGTATTCCTCAAGGAAGTCGAGCACCTCTTGGCGGTAGGCATAGTAATCCGGGTGTTCGAGCAGCGCCTTGCGGGTACGTGGGCGCGGCAGATCAACCTTGGTGATCTTGCCGATCGTGGCCTGCGGGCCGTTCGTCATCATCACCACGCGGTCCGAGAGCAGGATCGCTTCGTCCACATCATGGGTGACGCAGATCGCGGTGACCTTGGTCCGGCTCCAGACCTCCATCAGCACTTCTTGCAACTCCCAGCGCGTAAGACTGTCGAGCATGCCAAAGGGCTCATCGAGCAACAGCAGCTTGGGTGAGAGGGCAAAGGCCCTTGCGATGCCGACACGCTGCTGCATTCCGTTGGACATCTCGCTGGTGGGTTTGTCCATCGCATCCGCCAGCCCAACCCGTTCGAGGTAGTATTCAACCACATCCTGTCGTTCGGCCTGGCTGGCGCGCGGATAGACCTTGTCCACACCGATGGCACAGTTCTCGCGCGCCGAGAGCCAGGGGAACAGATTTGGAGACTGAAAGACCACGGCCCGTTCCGGATCGGCGCCTTCGACATGTCGGCCGTCCAGCTTGATCGCACCCTTGGAAATCTCGTTCAGACCGGCGGCCATCGTCAGAACCGTGGACTTGCCACAGCCGGAATGGCCGATCAGCGAGATGAACTCGCCCCGGTCGATCTTGAGATCGAAGTCCTCGACCACAGTCAGCGGCCCGTTGGGTGTCGGATAGATCTTGTGCAGTTGGCTGAAATCGAGAAAGCGGTCGTCGATCAGGTTTTTCTGCGCTTCCTTGACGGCCGCCGGAACACCGTGGATCGGGGTCAACTCGGGCAACAGACGGTTGCCTTCGACCTTGGCCGCGACGCCGACATCCATCAGGTATTTGGTCACGTTTGCGCGCAATTGCTTGAAGGTGGCGTTGGTGTTCATCGCCATCCGGTCGCGCGGGCGCGGAATGGTGACGTTGAATACCTGCCCCAACGTGCCATCGGGATTTAGTGCGATGATGCGGTCGGCAAGGATGATCGCCTCATCCACGTCGTTTGTGATCAACACACAGGTCTTCTTGTCGGCCTCCCAGATGCGTTCGATCTCCTCCGCCAGATTGGCGCGGGTCAGTGCGTCGAGCGCGGACAGCGGTTCGTCCAGCAGCAGCACTTCGGGGTTCATGGCTAGCGCTCGAGCGACATTCACCCGCTGGCGCATCCCGCCGGACAATTCAGCCGGACGGCGGGCCGCGGCGTGCGAAAGCCCCACCATGTTCACATAATGTGCAACCTTGTCGGCCTTCTCGGTCTTGCTGAGCCCGGGAAAAACCGTGTCGACCGCCAAGCCCACATTGCCGTTCACCGTCAGCCAGGGCATCAATGAATAGCTTTGGAAAACCACACCGCGTTCCGGGCTTGGCTCGGTGATGCGCGCGCCTTTGAAGGTCACTGTTCCCTTTGTTGGATGTTCAAGCCCCGCCATCAGGTTGATCAAGGTCGTCTTGCCGGTACCAGAGAAGCCCAGAAGAACCAGGAACTCGCCTTCCTGAACCTCAAGGTCGATGTTCTTCAGAACATGGGTGGCGTGCAACCCGGTGCCAAAGCTTTGGCTGACGTTCTCAAGCGTAAGGATAGCCATGGCGCTCACCGGTTGTTTGTAAAGGTAAACAGCGATTGCAGCGCGTACATCACCCGGTCCAGCAGGAACCCGATCAGGCCGATGGTCAGTACCGCGACCATGATCCTGGCCAGCGAGGACGACGAGCCGTTCTGGAACTCATCCCATACGAATTTGCCAAGACCGGGGTTCTGCGCCAGCATTTCAGCGGCGATCAGCACCATCCAGCCCACCCCGAGGCTGAGCCGCAGCCCAGTAAAGATCAGTGGCAGGGCCGAGGGCAACACCAGCTTGGTGATCTTGGTCCAGGTGCTCATTTTGAGAACTTTGGACACGTTCACCAGATCCTTGTCGATCGACGCAACACCCAGTGCGGTGTTGATCAGCGTGGGCCAAAGCGAACATAGCGTCACAGTGACCGCCGAGATGATAAAGCTTTTCGGCAGCAGGCCACCTTCGGTCGCCGCAAGGGCGGAAACGATCATGGTGACGATGGGCAGCCACGCCAGCGGTGAGACCGGTTTGAATATCTGGATCAGCGGGTTGAGACCCGCATTGGCGGTGGGCGACAGGCCCGCCAGAATGCCCAGCGGAACAGCGACCAACGTGGCCAGGAGGAAACCAAAGAACACGGTTTGGATCGACGTCCAGATCTGCTGGTAGTAGGTCGGTGCACCGGTATAGGCGCGTTCCTTGGGTTCCTTCCCCTGCGCGATCAGGCGTTCGTTCAGTTGCGCGACCTTGGCCTCGAACTCGGCGCGCTGTTCTGCCTTGGCCTGTGCATCCTTGTGCAGGTTGACAGCTTCTTCCCAGACTTGCGCGGGGCCAGGCACCGCACCAAGCGAGGTTTGCACCTTGGGCGCAAGCACAGCCCAAAGCATCAGGAAGGCGGCAATTGCCAGCATTGGCACTACTAGAAGACGCCAGATTTCCTTGGTCTGCGCGCGCGGATTGTCCCCGACGGCGGCTTTGAGGATCGGGGTGATCCATGCTAGCCCAAGAACCTGGAACCATTTGTCGGCAGAATTGATGCGGGTAAAAAGCCGCGCACGACGCGCTTCGCGTTCGGCGATATCGGTGAAATTCGGATCAACGGTTGTCATGTCAGATGTCCTTTGCGGGGATGCCGGATCGTCGCCTGCGCATCGCCCCGCCCGCTGTCCCGTGAAAGGAGCGCGCGGGGCTGCGTTGGGTCAGCCCTGGACCTCGGTGCCTATGACTGTCTGGTCACCTTTCAAGCCGATTGGCAGGCTTTCGAGGTAGGCATTGGGCGCTTTGCCGTCATAGGGGATGCCGTCGATGATGTCGGCGGCGGGGGTCGGCGCCTTGTAGCCGTCGCTGTCCCAGGGAAAGTCGGACTCGCTCGCCAGACCTTCGTCCACCAGCATGCGAGCCGCGGCAAGGTAGATGTCGGGCTTGTAGACCTTGCGCGCGATCTCATCGAACCATGCGTCAGACTTGGGTTCGGCAATCTGGCCCCAGCGGCGCATCTGGGTCAGGTACCAGACCGCATCAGAGTAAAAGGGATAGGTCGCGTTGTAGCGGAAGAACACGTTGAAGTCCGGGATGTCGCGCTTGTCGCCTTTTTCAAACTCAAAGAAGCCGGTCATCGAATTGGCGATCACCTCGTAATCCGCGCCGACATATTCCGGTCGGCTGAGGATCTCGACCGCCTCGGGGCGGTTGGCGTTGTCGTTTTCATCCAGCCACATGGCGGCCCGGATCAGCGCCTTGGTCACAGCAAGCGTGGTATTGGGGTTTTGCTCGGCGAACGCGGCGGAAATGCCGAAAACCTTTTCGGGGTTGTTCTTCCACAGCTGGTAGTCGGTGATAACCGGCACGCCGATGCCCTTGAACACCGCCTGCTGGTTCCACGGCTCACCCACGCAGTAGCCATGGATCGTCCCGGCCTCGAGCGTAGCGGGCATCTGCGGCGGCGGGGTCACGGACAGATATACATCCGCACCGATCTGGCCTGTCACGTTTTCGGGCGAGTAGTAACCGGGATGCAGCCCACCAGCGGCGAGCCAATAGCGCAGCTCGTAATTATGGGTGGAAACGGGGAAAACCATGCCCATGTTGAATGGCTTGCCTTCGGCCTTGAACGCCTCGACCACCGGCACCATCGCGGCGGCGCTGATCGGGTGCTGCGGGCGGCCATCGTCCATCTTGGGGATGTGTGGCAGCATTTCTTTCCAGACCTCGTTTGACACGGTGATCCCGTTGCCGTTCAGGTCCATCGAAAAGGGCGTAATGATATGAGCCTCGGTGCCGTAACCGATGGTGGCTGCCAGAGGTTGACCCGCCAGCATATGCGCGCCGTCCAGTTTGCCGTCGATCACGCCGTCCAGCAGGACCTTCCAGTTGGCCTGCGCTTCAAGCGTGACAAACAGCCCCTCGTCCAGGAAATACCCCTGCTCATAGGCGACAGCCAGCGGCGCCATATCGGTCAGCTTGATAAAACCAAAGGTCAATTCGTCTTTTTCCAGTTCCAGAATTTCGGCCAAACCGGGGCTGGCCAGGGCGCTGGAGGCCGCGAGGCTGAGCAAAAGTCGTTTCATCCATTGTCCTTTCAAGGCATCGGCGCGTAGAAGGCGCCGGGCAAAAACGCAAAAAGGCCGCATCACTGACCACTGGAAAACCAGCGGAAAGCGAGCAGCCTTGCTCTTGTTTTCCCTGTCATAGGGAGGAAGTCCGTGCCGAATTACGCCATTGCAATTCGACATCTCAACTGTCGCGGAACAGACCTGGATACTCCAACGAATTTCGCTGCACTGCGGCAAAAATTCCGTTCCATCGGAAAAAATGCCCGATTATTGATCAGCCCGGCACGTCCGGGTCAAAAATACAGCCGTCAAAGAACGAATCCGCCAGAAGGGTCAATTGCCCCTTCTGCGAGGCAACCGCAGTCTCGTGCAGAATCGAACCTTCGAGTTTTTCCGAAGCACCCGGCAAATCGGCTTCGATCGGCATGTGCGCGCGGAATAGATCGCTGCGATAGGCCGCTGCCCCAAGGGTCATGCTATCGACGACGTTCAAACCGTGGCGATGAGCAAGTCGACAAGCCATCCATTTCGCTTGGCTACGCCAAGGGAAATTTGCAGCGCCTCTGTAAAACTCGACAAACCGCGTAACGTCGCGATGCTCGGCTTGACCCGAAATAATGAACCTTCCGTGGAGAGCACGGTCAATCAATTCGGGAGGCACGTCGAGATATGCCTTGCGCGACAGTATCTCGGCCGTGGTCGTGTGCGTATCAGGCCGCGACAGCCATTGCCCCGCCCGCCAGACCGCGCGCATCAGCCTGCGCAACGGATGTGGTTCGGTTTCGGCCCAGTCGGTGCGCACGGCCAGAACCTTCTCCGGCGCAAAAGACCAGATTGCGTTTCCCGGCAACAGCAGGGCGCCAGAGCCCTGATCGACGGCCACCGATCCCCAAGGTTCACCCACGCAAAAGGCGTCGATATCTCCTTCGGCCAGCGCCTCGGCCATCAATGGCGGCGGAACCGTGCGAATGATAGCCTCGGTTCCGCCCAGATCGGTTCCGTCGAACCAATACCGCAGCAGTTCGACATGCATCGAAAATGGAAACGGCACACCGAACACCAACGGGCCGTCGGCGGCCCGCGCCAGCGCCCGCGCTGCCGCACGCGGATTGACAAAGTCGAATTCGTATCCCTGCGCGCGCAACCTGGTCTCCAGCGCGCGGCCCACACCGATCACGTCGCCATTGACCGAGGTCACCATAACGGCAGAAACGGGTGTCGAAACGCCGCCCAACCCCAAAGCCATGGCCACGGGCACAGGTGACAGCATATGCGCCGCATCAACACGTCCGAACGCCAACATGTCGCGCACTGACGACCAGGATGGCGCCGGGATAAGATCGAGAGAAATCCCTTCGGTCTGGGCGAACCCCAACTCTTGCGCAATGATCAAGGGGGCTGCATCAACCAGTGGCATATAAGCTACGGGCAAGGCGACGGTCCTCATCGCAGCAACTCCGATGCAGTGACCAAAGCTTCGGCGACCTCGGCCACCCTGCGGCCCTGATCCATCGCCGTCTTGCGCAACAGGGAATAGGCCGCGTTCTCGTCGATGCCCTTGACCTTCATCAGCAGGCCTTTGGCCCGGTCGATGACCTTGCGTTCTTCCAGAGCGCGGCGCGTTTCCGCAAGTTCCGTCCGCATTTGTCTTACCATCCGGAACCGCGCGATCGCCGTGTCGATGACCGGCTTTATCCGCTGCGGCGCGAGGCCGTCCACGACATAGGCCGAAACGCCCGCCTCAACCGCCGCCTGTGCAAGCCCCCCCGCCGAGTTCGAAACGAACATCGCCACCGGACGGTCAATCGGACCCGAGGCCAGTGTCAACTCCTCAAGCATGTCGCGGGTCGGGCTATTAATATCTATCAGGACGATATCCGGCTCATGCGCGGCTATGCGCCTGGCCAAGGCGCTGCTGTTTCCAACCACGAACACGTCGCAATCAGTTGCCTCTCGCAACGCATCAACGATCGCGATAGCACGGTCCCGGTCTTCTTCGACAACGACAACTGTCAGTTTGGCGCCCATGGCTCTCAGCGGTTCATTTGCTCAGGTGACACCAAGCGATAGGCCGGGAAATAACCGTGACCGCAAGAATTGATGTGTTCTCGACAGGCCAATGCTCAAATTAGCGAACATTTTGAGGAGAGGTGTCTAATAATTGGACTAACAGCCAAAAACGGCGATGGAGAGCCCCCTGAAAGACTGAGCCGGTACCGCGTGTACGCCCTTGCCTGATCCAGCCAATGTGCCTCAGCCTGGCCTCGGCAATTGATCCCTAAACAGCATGTTGTTCTTGGCCCTGTTTAGCCGGACACTCAGGCGATTGCGTTTTGAGCGGCGATGAACTCACTTGGCGAGCGCAATTTCAGCCGAGTGTGCGGGTGGTTTGCGTTGTGGCCCTCTAGCTAGCGGACAACCTTGTTGCTGGTCACGTCGTCGTCTTCGGTTGCCGCGACATTCCCCCCTTCGAGCATGAGACGGCGCCAGGGATACAGCAGGTTCAGGGCGACACCGTTGCGACGCGCGACCACCGGGATTCTGGACCCGTTGTCCAGCGTCTCTTCGACGATCCGTAGCTTCTCTGCCGCAGTCCAGCGGCGCCGACGGCCGCCATCGGTGATTATTGAATGTAGTGCACTTCGTCATGTGACGGCGCATTCCGCCGCCCTGCAATACCTCGAACAAGCATCGTTTGGCACGATCAGAGGGCTCTGTTGCACAAATTCTGTGAGGGATTCATCTCGTGAATCCAGCGTGGTAGCTGGGATGCATGAGCAGACCCACACCCCCAACGTACAGGACCAGGAACTGGCGGGCCTACAATGAAGCGCTCAAGCGCCGTGGCTCGCTGACGATCTGGTTTGATCCCGAGATGAGCTGGGATGCCGTGCCGACAGGCAGGCGTGGCCGCCAGCAGACCTACAGCGATGCCGCCATCCAGACGTGCCTTACGATGAAGGTGCTGTTCGGCATGGCGCTCCGGCAGACGACCGGGTTCGTCGAGAGCCTGCTGCGTCTGGTTGGCCTCGACTGGACGGTGCCCGACTTCAGCACCCTGTCCCGGCGCGAGAAGGCCTTGGCCGTGAACATCCCGTATCGCGGCTCCAAGGGGCCGCTGCACCTGCTCATCGACAGCACCGGGATCAAGGTCGAACGTGAAGGCGAATGGCACGCACGCAAGCATGGTGGTCCAAAACGGCGGGTCTGGCGCAAAATCCACCTTGGGATCGACGAGGAAACGTTGGAGATCCGGGCTGTCGAGATCACTGGGAGTCACGTCGGTGATGCGCCAGTGCTGCCCGATCTTCTCAGTCAGATTCCAAAGAACCAGGAGATCGGCAGCGTCACGGCAGATGGCGCCTACGACACGCGCAAGTGTCACGATGCCATCGCTGACTGCGGTGCCCATGCCGTCATCCCGCCCCGCAAGAATGCGAAGCCCTGGAAGACCATCACCGCTGGAGCCGTGGCGCGCAATGAAGCCCTGCGGGCGTCCAGGTATCTCGGCCGCGCACTTTGGCGAAGATGGAGTGGATACCACCGTCGGAGCCGCGTCGAGACGAAGATGCATTGTGTCAAACTGCTGGGCCAGCGGCTCATGGCAAGGGACTTCGACCGTCAGGTCGCCGAGCTCCAGGTCCGAATCGCCGTCCTGAACGGCTACACCGCGCTCGGCATCCCGGTCACGGAGGCTGTGGGATAAGTCTCTCCGGGGAAGGGGAAACCTCGGCCATCAACTGATTTGTGCAACAGAGCCATTGTGCTATGGTAATATGATGCTCCGAATAAAGCTACCGTGTGTGGTTTCTGTGAAGATTAACCTTGCAAAACTTCCACGGAATGGAGTATTTGCAAGGTATGTACCCACGTAAGACCCATCAACTCGTGCAATCTGCATTAGAGAGCCAAGCCGCCGTGGTCCTTCTCGGCCCCCGCCAGGTTGGCAAGACGACACTTGCACTCGACATCGCTTCGGAGCAGCCGTCAGTCTACCTCGATCTAGAGCGAGAGGCGGATAGGCAAGTCTTGGTCGAGCCAGATCTCTATCTAGACGAACAAGCGGGCAAGCTTGTTGTCCTGGACGAGGTTCAGCAGATTCCAGGTCTATTCAAGACCCTTCGAGGCCAGATCGATCACCGTCGTCGGGCCGGGTTCCGAACCGGTCAGTTTCTTTTGCTTGGGTCTGCCTCAAATGTCCTTTTGCAGCAATCGGCAGAGTCCCTTGCTGGCCGCGTTCGCTATATCGAAATGCCGCCCCTGCAGCTCGGCGAAGTGGGCACAGACCAGTTGAACCAACTTTGGCTACGCGGTGGTTTTCCCGACAGTTTCTCGGCGGAAGGCGATCAAGCCAGCATGGACTGGCGTCTCGACTTTCTGCGCGCTTATCTCGAGCGGGACATTCCTGCCCTCGGGCCGCGAATCCCGGCTGCGACCTTGCGGCGCTTCTGGACCATGTTGGCGCATGTCCAGGGCGGTCTGTTGAACGCTGCCGCACTCGCCGAAGGGCTCGGCGTCTCCGGGCAAACTGTCGGGCGCTATCTAGACTTGCTTGTCGATCTTATGCTCGTGCGGCGCCTTCAGCCTTGGCATGACAATGTAGGCAAGCGTCTGGTCAAATCGCCCAAGGTCTATGTCAGGGATAGTGGCATCGTTCATGCCCTTCTCGGCATAGGCACGATCGAAGGGCTCCTCGGTCATCCTGTGGTCGGAGGAAGTTGGGAAGGGTTCTGCATCGAGACCCTTCTTGCTGCTGCACCTACCGGCACAGAGCCCTACTTCTACAGGACCACCGCAGGTGCGGAACTCGATCTAGTCCTCCGCCTGCCCGACGGTGAAACTTGGGCGGTGGAGATCAAGCGAACAACCGCGCCAAAGGTCTCGAGGGGGTTTCACATAGGCGCAGAAGATATTCAGGCCAACCGAAGATTCCTCGTCTATGCGGGCGAGCGTGAAGTTCCGGTGTCGAATGACATTCGCGCCTTGCCGCTTGCACGTGCGATTGAGTTGCTGAGCGCGCACTAACCCAGGTCCATCTTCTGCTCGGAGCCTCCATGGAATGGGCTCTGCCACGAGTTATGGAACATGCTTCGGGGCCAGTTCTGACCCGCTGTCGTGCACTGCGCGTATGAGTGCATCTCTCTGGTCGGCCAGAGAACGCGACACACGCCGCCGCTGCGCGCAGCGCCAACCGCGCCCGCAACAAGGCTTGGGGCACCTCCGCGCGTCCTAGGGGTCGATTGCCGGAGGGGGCAGAATCTTACGCTAAGGCCAGTTTTGGCTGTTTTCGGCGTGCGTAGCCGCATTTCCTGCTATGATCAACCACATGGAGATCGACACAGACCGCATCGATGAAGTTGTTCTGGGGCTATTGTGGCTGACGCTGCATGATGACCGCCGGGCCTGGAAAGGCCATGACTGGGATGTGATGAACCGGTTGTATGAACAGGGCATGATCTACGATCCCGTCAACAAGGCCAAATCGGTCGTCCTGACAGATGAGGGTTTGGCAAAGGCGGAAGAATTATTCCGCGCGTTGTTTGCAAAATCGGACGAGAAAGCAGGCTGAGTTTATGCTGCCCGGAGACGTTGCTTTCGCCATCTGTATTCACCGGTGAGCAAGATATGGGCCCAACCAAGCGGTGATGTATGCGCCAGGAGATCGGGCGAACAATCCAACCCGGCCCTTTGCCGCTGTGTGACAGCATGGCCGAGATACTTTGTATTCCAGTAAATGATGATGGCAGCCAGCAAGTTCAGCCCGGCCATGCGGTAGTGCTGGGCCTCGGCGGTGCGATCCCGAATCTCACCTTGGCGGCCGATCCGTAGCGCATTTTTCAAAGCATGATGCGCCTCACCTTTGTTCAACCCGATCTGTGCGCGGCGCTGCATATCCGCATCGAGCAGCCATTCGATGATGAACAATGTCCGTTCGATCCGGCCGACCTCTCGCAGGGCTTGGGCAAGTTCATGTTGTCGGGGGTATGAGGCAAATTTCTTCAGCAACTGGCTGGGTGGCATGATGCCAGCCGCCATGGTTGCGACAGCTCGCAGGATGTCCGGCCAGTTTTCGGTAATCAACCGCTCCTTGATCTTGCCACCGATCATGCCCCGTAGTTCTTTCGGGGTGCTTGCCGGATCAAACGCATAGAGCCGTTTCGAGGGCAGGTCCCGGTTGCCCGGAATGAATCGATAGGACAATAGCGCCGTGACGGCAAAGACAAGATCAGTGAAGCCACCGGTATCAGCATATTGCTCTTTGATTTTCTTTCCGGCCTTGTTCATCAGCAGGCCGTCCAGAATGTACGGCGCTTCACTCACGGTCGCCGGGATGTTCTGGGTTGCGAACGGGCCGAACTGATCTGACACATGGGAATATGCCTTTAGCCCCGGTTCGGAGCCGTATTTGGCATTGATCAGATTCATGGCTTCACCGTGCCGGGTGGTCGGGAAGAACTGTCCGTCGCTGGATGCGGTTTCTCCGGCACCCCAGAACTGCGCCATGGGGAGTTTCGACAGCGCCTCGATGACCATCGCAAGCGCACGATTGATCGCGTCGCTTTCCATATGTCGACCAGGTCGTGATCGGTTGCCGCGGTGACGTGATCGCCCGGCACCCGCGCTGCTACGACCGCGAGGACATGGTCTTCGATCCGGTCCATTACCTTCCGCTGATCGAGAGGAAGCCCAACGCCCTGGATCAGGCGGCTCCCTTGGCCGAATGGAACCTGCCCGAAGAGTTCCAGATCCTGCGCCGGCTCATGGAAGCGCGCATGCTGAAGATGGGACGGCGCGAGTATGTGCAGGTGCTGCGCCTGCTCGAGACCTTCGATATCGAGGATCTGCACGCCGCCGTGAAACGGGCCCTGAAGCTGGGGGCGGTAGGCTTCGACGCGGTCAAGCACCTCGTTCTCTGCCACGTCGAGAAACGGCCGCCGAAACTCGACCTCGACATCTACCCCTACCTGCCGCGCGCCAACGTCGCGACCACCTCGGCGGCCAGCTACATGTCGCTGCTGTCGGGGGATGCGGCA
>NZ_JAOWLB010000028.1 GCF_025751555.1 Ruegeria aquimaris | reverse complement strand
GGACCGCTTGGACCGCTTGGACCGCTTGGACCGCTTGGACCGCTTGGACCGCTTGGACCGCTTGGACCGCTTGGACCAAGGGAAGGGTCGAGTGTCAAGTCTGGTCCAAGTGGTCCAAGTGGTCCAAAAACCCAACTTGATACGAGCGCGCGCCGCTCGGACGCGCACCTGTATTTCGTTCTCCAGCTCTCAGCTGCCGGTCGTCCCGATCAGCGCAGACGCGCGCACGGCATAGACACGCGGACGGTCCTGGACTTCGCGCCCCATCCTGAACTGCAGGCCACTGGCGCCCTGGGTTCTCAACAGGCCGGACGCCTGGTGAAGACGGGCCGCCTCTAAAGGATCCTTCGCACCATGGATGACCTTCCAGCACTCGGGCTGGATGTAGACCCAAGCTTCGTCCCGCCATCCGTCGAGAGGCTCACCGGCGGACCCTCCCAAGAGCTGGAAACGCTCCAGATTCCGAGACACATAGTCCTTGCTCCGTTCCACAGCGCTGTCAATCTCGGCACGGGTCGATCCATCACGTGCGTCCAGCCACCCCATGAAGAGCTCGAACGCGGCCGAACGCGCCGTGCCGACCCGCCAGCCGGTCAGACCGAACTTGGTCGCCGTCTCCCCAGCCAGGGCGGAAAGGGCGAACCGGGCCATCACGCGCTGGATCTGTCCATCCGGCGGGAGATCAGCTTTTGTTCCCCACTCGCGGCAAAAACTATCGACAAGACGCGTGAACGTGTCCCGCTTATCCAGGTTTTTCATCAGGGCCTCAACGAAGACCGGGCCGGCGACGCCATAGGTCTCACGCCCGGCCCTCTGCATGCGCTCCGCGAACGCACGACCATCGGGTTCTCCATGAAGGCAATCGAAAGCACCATACCTCCGGGCATCGGCCACGAGGTCGATCAACCGGATGTCCTGCCCCGCATACATGGTCCGGCCGCCGCTCGCCATGTGCTCCTCCAGGGAGAGCTCGCCACTCGACAGCACCGGCACGTTCCAGCGCCGCGTCGGCTGAGCCTTGCCGTTGGAGCTCATACGGTTCTTCCCACGCCCATTGGCCAGCATGTAGACGATGTCACCAGCAGCCCTAGGCTCCACCTGGTGCAGTTCGTCGAGCACCAGCAGGCTGTCGTTGCAAGCAGCTGCGATGCCCTCGATCCCATTGTCGGTGCTGCGCCAGCTCTGCACGAAGGACGGCGCACCCCAAACCGAGGCTGCCACACCAAGAAGCGTGGACTTGCCCCGTGACGAGACACCGCGCAGATGAAAGCCACCTCCGTCACGCCCCAGAAACGACAGGAGCGGCCCGGTGAACGCATGTGACAGCGCCAAAACCATCAGCGGGTTGCCATCACACGGCTGTGCCACAGCAGCGCGCCAATCCACCAACTTACCTTTCGCATGCATCGAGGCCGCAATATCGCCAGAGATTGCATCGGTCATCACCAAACCGTCACCGAGCACATGACCGTTCCCCAAAGTGAATGCGCTGAAAGAGGGGTCGGCCCATCCCAGCCGATCCGAGCGCAGATACCGGGTATCCGGGCGCCAGTTTGCGAGCAACTCGGCAACGCTCTGAGCGGCCTTTTCGACCGGTGCCAACTCCAGTCCCTGATCGAACAAGGCGTTCAAGGACGAGGCCGACCTCCTCGATACATCCCGCGCATCCAGGATCAGCTCATGCCATTTCCCGTCCGGATCCTCAACTGCCACGACCCGGCCCCAGCCGCCGCCATTCGGCCGACTACAGATCCCCTGCACGATCAAGGGTGAGCAGATCCGGACCGGCAGCAGATCCTCGCCTTCACCGGGCCGTAGCTGGTAGATGCCATCTGTGGCCAGCGAGAAGTCGCTGGGCATACCGTCCGACGCGGGCTTCGTGATCCCCCGCAGCACGGAGCTTGCCTGCTCTCCGACCCTTCCCGGGAATGTGAAAATGTTGGCCGCGCCGGCGGCCGGACGCAAGGTGCTGCTCTGTTCGGTCATGATGAGGTCTCTCCGAGGCAAAGGCGGGTTGTTCAGCGCGACCAAGTCCGCGCTGTCAGAAACTCAGCGTCCCGTTCTTCGGGACGAAAGATCAGGATGAGGCTGTGGAGGGTGCCGTCAGGTCGCCATCAAGGCGTCCGGCTCGA
Source organism: Ruegeria aquimaris (assembly GCF_025751555.1). Lineage (GTDB taxonomy): Bacteria > Pseudomonadota > Alphaproteobacteria > Rhodobacterales > Rhodobacteraceae > Ruegeria_B > Ruegeria_B aquimaris. The sequence continues at coordinate 44,812 of NZ_JAOWLB010000028.1, read as the reverse complement.
ACTGCATGAACGCGACAAGACCACAGGCCAGCTGTCCTTCCCATTCCTCGATGTCGGAAAGCCGCCAACGGGTGGTGGTCCCACCCAGCTTTACGGGTGCAGGGAAATTACCGTTGCGCTTCCAGCGCCAGATCGAGTCCTTGGATACGCCAAAGCGATTGGCGACCTGGTCAACGGAAAGGTAGAGGGAATTTGCATGGGCAGTCACTGTCGATGATCTCCTGTTCAGGCACGCAAAGGCAACCTGCTGCGGAGAGTATTTCTCGTCCGGCAGGGTCGTTCATGTGCACGTTGATGTATGTTTCCCTTATAGCAGAATTTTTGGCGACTTCCCTGAGAATTCGAGAGAATTCTGAGAGAGTTCGACATTTTCCGCCGAAAGCTGTTGGGGGGGCGGATCAGAAGAGCCCTACAAGTCTGAAGCGGTAGATTTTGGAGAGTGACCGGTCGATGGCATCGTCAATTATGAGATGACGGTCCGATCAACCTGGGAACCGCAAACCATTGCATATCGTTTCAGTCAATGGAAAGATTATTGGTGGCACGTTTGGTGGCAAGAAATCCGCGCCTATCAAAAAATTGATTTATTTCAATATCTTATGGGGGCACCATGGCGGACCGAGGAGGATTCGAACCCCCGACCCCTTGATTCGTAGTCAAGTACTCTATCCAACTGAGCTATCGGTCCGCGTGGTGACGCGCTATCTAGACGTTACACTGGGGCCACGCAACCCGATTCTGCCGAATTCTGTCAAAAAGTTTTTTCGCCTTTTGGCAGCCGTATTTCAAAGGTGGTTCCCTCAGGACCACTGTCTTTCAACACCAATTCGCCACCATGGCCACGCACCAATTCAGCAGAGATTGCCAGCCCGAGACCGGAGCCGCCTTTGCGTACTCCACCCTGGAACGGGGTGAACAGGTTCTCACGTGCCTTGGGGGGCAAACCGGGACCGGTGTCGGACACCTCGATAAACCAGTCCCGCTCGGTCTCATATCCACTGATGATAACCTGCCCGGGTCGATCCAGAACCTCGAGGGCCTGGCGCGCATTCCGCACAAGGTTCATCACCACCCTGAAAAGCTGTTCGGGGTCCGCGCGCGCTGACATGTCTTCGGGGACATGGTTTGCGATTTCGATCTTGCCTTCGACAAGGGCGAGGCGCTCACTGGCGGAAACGTCCTCGGCAATTGCACGAACACGCACCATGTTGAGCATCGGTGCCGGCTCTTCGGCCCGCCCAAAGGCTAGCGTGCTTTCGCAGAGCGATACGGCGCGGGTGATCGAGTTCACCAGTTTGGGCGCCATACGTCGCACCAAAGGATCTTCGCTCGCTTCGATCCTGTCGGTGAACAGCTGGGCAGAGGTCAGGATATTGCGCAGGTCATGGCTGACCTTGGCCACGGCACCGCCGAGTTGCGCAAGACGCTCACGCTGTTTCAGGGCCTGTGTCAGTTGCACCTGCAACATCTTCAGGGCCTCCTCGGCTTCACGCAGTTCCGTCACACCTGCGCTCGGGGTGATTATCCCCCGAACGTCTTCGGGGGCACGCGCGTAGCGCTGCATGTAATCGACAACGCCAGTAATGGGACGGACCAGCGTCGCCCGCACCGCCAGGAACAGGAAAAAGGCAGTGATGATCGAGATCACCAGAGACAGGATCAGGATGCGTATGCCATAGTCGATCATCGCCATGCGCAGCGGAGCACTGTCCATGGTCACCTCGATCAGCGATCCGGCTCCCTTCACCGGCTCGCCAATGACCCGGATCACCTCATTTCCCGGAGAAAAGAAGCGCTTGAGCGCATCCCGCATCAGCGGGAATGGGGCCGCCTGCCGCAAGTCATAGGTATGTTCGATCTGCGATGGGATCGGAGAGCTCAGCATGAGCTGCCGAACCTCGTTGCGACGCAGCACGACGTTATACACCCCGGCATTGGCCAGCAGTTCGGCTTCGAGTTCGGTTGCCAGCATGTCGTCCGCCAGAAGCGCAAGCGATGCGATCTGCGCCCGTTCCAGCCTGTTCTGAAGGAAATCCTGGCGAAAACGGGCAATGGACGGCACGAAGATCAGCACTTCGGCCAGCATCACAAAGACCACGGTCAGGATCAGGAACCGACCTGAAAGCGAGTTCAGCATGATCTCCTTTTCCGGTCAGGGCAGCCAGCGCTGGACCAACCCAACCACCCGTTTTACCGTCTGGTTTTCGAACAGCCGTGGAGAGAAATAGGCTCCAGCGGCGCGTTTGTTAACCTCGCCAAATGTGGGATATGGTGAAACCATCGCGGCAATCTGGCTCATCCTGAGGGTATTGGCCAAGGCAAGCGACCACAAGCCAATGTGTTCGCCTGCCTGATGTCCAACGATGGTGACACCAACGGGGCGCCCCCGAACCACCATGACCTTGATAAAACCTTCGGTCCTGCGCTCGGCAATGGCCCGGTCGTTGTGGTGGTAGTCGAAGCGCGCGATCTCGACCCGGTCACCGTGCCGGTCGCGGGCCTCGGCCTCGGTCAGGCCGACTTGCGCCAGTTCCGGATCGGTATAGATGGATCGCGGAATGTGAACCGAGGTAGATTTCGACCGCAATCCAAACAACGCCGACCGTATGACAATACCGGCGTGATAGCCTGCCACATGGGTGAATTGCAGCCCACCGGCGACATCTCCGATGGCATAGACCCGCCTGTTGGTGGTGCGCAGCCCGGCATCGGTCCGGATGCCGGAACGCGTGGTCTCGATGCCCGCGGCCTCGAGGTTCAAACGATCAGTATTGGCCTTGCGCCCGGCCGCAACCAGCAGATGCGTACCGGCGAATATCCAGCCCTCGGTACTGACGACCTCGATGGCCCCGCCGTTGCCGCGAACCTGCGCCGCCATTGTCTGTTCGACAATCTCGACGCCTTCGCCCCGCAGATGGTCCAGAATCAGCGATGCCGCTTCAGGGTCTTCACGGCCCAGCGCCCGATCGGCCTCGATCACGGTCACCGGGCACCCCAGCCGCACATGCGCCTGAGCCATTTCCAGCCCTATCGGCCCCGCGCCGATGATCAAGAGACGGCCAGGCCGTTCGCGCAAGTCGAACAGCGTTTCGTTGGTCAGGAATGGCACCTTGTCCAACCCGGGAATCGGCGGCACCAGCGGAGAGGATCCCGTGGCAAGCACGATGCGACGCGCGGTGATCACATGGTCACCTGCCTGAACCTCGGTTTTCGAGATGAACCGGCCATACTCGCGGATCACCCTTACGCCCAGACCCTCGAACCGTTCCTGACTGTCCACCGGCGCAATCTGCTCGATAACTTCGCGCACATGCCTCATGGCCGCGCCATAGTCCACCTGAGGCGACTGGTTTGCTACACCAAACACCGCCGCATGCGACTGACCATGTGCGGCCTTGGCGCTGGCGATCAGCGCCTTGGAGGGCACGCAACCAAAGTTCAGGCAATCGCCGCCCATTTCGTGGCCTTCCAGCAGCACCACCTTGGCGCCCATCTGGCTGGCGCCCGCGGCAACCGATAAACCGCCGGAACCGGCGCCAATTACCAGGAGGTCGGTTTTGATCCGCTGCACGGCTCAGGCTCCCTTGCGGTTGCGCAATGCCTTGAGGACGATCGGCAACGCGGCCAGCACACAAAGTCCCAGGATCGGGCCAATCACGAAGGGTTCGCGCAAGAGCGATAGATCGGGTGTTTCACCGCGGTCGAACACTTCACCCAGCCCGACCCCAATCCAGGTGAAAACGATGGCGCCCGGGATGATGCCCAGAGCCGTGGTCAGCACGTAATTCCGCAGCTTCACCCCGACCAGGGCGGGTATCAGGTTTGCGGCGAAGAAGGGCACCGCAGGCACCAGCCGCAACAGGAACAGAACGGATATCTCGTTTTCCCGCAGACCGTCCTTGAGCCGTTTGACCGTGCCCTCCGAGGCGTCGAGGCGCGCGGACAGCGCCGCACCAAGACCCGCGCGGGCGGCCAGAAAGATCAGCACCGCTCCGATAGTGGCCGAAACAACGTTCAGGGCGGTGCCAGCCACCAGGCCGAACAAGAACCCGCCTGTCATCGAGGTCAACGCAGCACCAGGGAGAGAGAAAGCCACGATCGTCACGTAGACACAGGCGAAGATCGCCGCCATAGCTACATAATGGGCATCCCTATAGGCGACCAATGCCTCGCGATTCGCGGCCAGCATGTCAAAGGTCAGATAGTCGCGCATCAGGAACCCGCCAACCAGCGCGACAAATGCGATGACAATCAGCGGCATATGCCGCAAGCGCCCGATGGCAGATGCGTTTGCTGTATCACTCATTGCAGGGCGATCCGGATCCGAGTCGTTGTTTCGTGGCATTGTCCGTCTAACATGCAGTTGCAATGGGTCCACAAACAGCCCCATCACGCCCGGTTGATCCAACAACGTTCAAAACGTGAGATTTTTGCCCGATCGGGCGGATTCTGAAACCTTTGGGCTGGTGTCGTCCGGGAAATTGTTGCAAAAGCCCGCAAAACCCGACGCAGAGGGTTTGACTTGCCCGGGATCTCGCTTTAGAGGACGGGCTTCGATTAGACCCGGGAGGCGAATCCGCGCCGCACCCGACCGCAAGATTGGAGTACGGAGCGATGAAACGCACCTATCAGCCTTCGAACCTGGTTCGCAAACGCCGCCACGGTTTCCGCGCCCGCATGGCAACCAAGGGCGGCCGCAAGATCCTGAACGCACGCCGCGCCCGTGGCCGCAAGGAGCTGAGCGCGTAAGCGCATACAGCCCGTTCTGACGGACATGACACCGCCGGAGGCCCCCATGGATGGCTCTGCCAAACCGGGGGAATTGCCTCCGGCGGTGTCCGTTTGTGCACCTGCCCAGTTGACAGTCCTGAGCAAGCGCAGCGACTTCCTGAAAGCTGCCCGCGCCAGAAGGCAACCAGCACCGTCGATGCTGGTGCAGGCCCGACGCCGCGTACCGGGCGAGGCGGAGGGCATTCGCGTCGGTTTCACCTGCTCCAAGAAAGTCGGAAATGCCGTCGCCCGCAATCGTGCCAAACGGCGTTTGCGGGAGATTGCGCGCAGAGTGCTGCCCGAGATTGGACACGATGGCTGGGACTATGTCCTGATCGGTAAGCCCGGCGACACCGCTGCGCGACCCTTTGACATGCTGGAAAACGATCTGCGCAAGGCGCTGATCAAACTGCATTCCCCCAAGAGCTGACACCATGCGTCGCAATGCCTGTTGGCGCCTTGGCACGCGCGCCATAAGTTACAGATCATGACGCCTCTCGCCCATATCCTTGCGCTGCCTGTGCGCGCCTATCGGCTGGTTTTCAGCCCCTGGGTGGGGTTCAACTGCCGGTATCAACCGACCTGTTCGGCCTATGCGCTGGAAGCGCTGGAAAAACACGGTGCGCTGCGCGGCACTTGGCTAGCCATGCGCCGCATCGGGCGCTGCCACCCGTTGGGCGGCGATGGCTACGACCCCGTCCCCGACCGCGGGGACAAGTGACGGGTCGTCACGCTTGACCGTCTGCATTCGCCCGGCTGACCATCGCGGCAACTCAACTACCCGAGGTCGCCATGCGCTCTGCCCCCTTGACCCGTCTCGCCACACATGAGGTCCTTAATCAGCCAGAGGTGCGCGGCGACATCGACCTCTGGACCAGCGATCCGGTATTGCGGGAAACCGCCACCCTTGCCGGGGCGCAACCCCAGGTGCTTGCCGACTATGGCCGCACCATGGGCGCGTCCGAGATGCGCGAGGCCGGGCGCGAGGCCAATGCCAATCCGCCTCGGCTGGAGCTGTTTGACAGGGGCGGCCGCCGGTTGGACGAGGTCCGTTTCCATCCCGCCTATCACCGGTTGATGGAGGCAAGCCAGTCTGCGGGCTACGCCGCCATCGCGTGGGAGGGCGGACCGGGCGGTCACGCCACGCACGCCGCGATGGTCTACCTCGCCAGCCAGGTAGAGCCCGGCCATTGCTGCCCGATGACAATGACTTATGCCGCGATCCCAGCCCTCTCCGCCGACAGCGCCATTGCGGCGGATTGGCGACCCAAGCTGATGGAACGCAGTTATGATCCAACAGTTGCCCCGGTCGGCGAAAAGCGTGCCGCGACGCTGGGCATGGCGATGACCGAGAAACAAGGTGGCTCGGACGTGCGGGCGAACATCACCATCGCCCGGCGCGACGACGGCCATTGGCGGCTCAAGGGTCACAAGTGGTTCTGCTCGGCCCCGATGTCGGACGGGTTTCTGACGCTGGCACAGGCGCCGGGCGGGCTGACCTGCTTCCTGCTGCCCCGCTGGCTGGAGGGCGAGCGAAACGCGATCCACCTGATGCGCCTGAAGGACAAGCTGGGCAACAAGGCAAATGCCTCCGCCGAGGTCGAGTTCCACGATGCGCTGGCTTATCAGTTGGGCGGTGAAGGCGACGGGGTGCGCACCATCATCGAGATGGTCCATCATACGCGACTGGATACCGCGATGGCCCCCGCCGGGCTGATGCGCGCGGCGCTGGCCGAGGCGCATCACTGGGTCCAGCATCGCAGCACCTTTCAGCGCCGCCTGATCGACCAGCCGCTCATGCGGGCGGTGCTGGCCGATCTGGTGCTCGACTGGGAAGGATCCCTGACACTGGGCCTGCGGGTGGCACAGGCCTTTGACAGCAGTGACCCGGCCGACCGCGCCTTTGCCCGCATCGGCGTGGCGCTGGCAAAGTTCCTCGCCAACAAACGCTGCCCGGTGGTTGTCGTCGAGGCGATGGAGGTTCTGGGCGGCATGGGATATGTCGAAGAGACCGGCCTGCCGCTCCTCTATCGTGAGGCGCCGCTGAACGGAATCTGGGAGGGTTCGGGGAATGTGATCTGCCTCGATATCCTGCGCAGCCTCGCGCGTGATCCGTTGGCCGCCGAAGTGCTGCGGGCGGAACTGTTGGCTGCGCGTGGCGTGGATGCGCGCTATGATGCCGCCCTGATCGAGCATGCCGCACGATGGCCCGCGCTTCCGCCCGAGGCAGAAGCGCGCTGGTATGCCGAGCAGACGGCACAACTGCTGACCGCGTCGCTGCTGATCCGTCAGGGCCCGGCCGCGGTTGCCGACATGTACACGGCGACCCGGCTGGCCGGTGACAGCGGACGCATTCCCGGCGCTATCGCCGCCTGTGATGTGGGCGGCGTTCTGGCCAGGCTGGGCGGGACCTAGCCAAAGCGCAGGGCACGAAACGGCGAAAGGTCGGTGTTCGCCTTGCGTCCTGTTGCGATATCGGCCACCAGCTCGCCGGTCTTGGGCGCCATCATCAGCCCATAATGGCTGTGCCCGAATGCGGCGATCAGGCCGGGAAAGCCCTCAATCTCTCCAATACAAGGCAGACTGTCGGGCAGGCTGGGCCGTTGACCTGACCAAGTGGTGTACTCCGTGCTGTTCAGATCAGGTGACAAGCGCTTGGCAAGTTCAACCAGCCCTTTGAGCCTCTTTTCATTGACCGGCGCATCCAGACCGGCGAACTCTGCGGTTCCCGCCACCCGCAGCCCGTCCTCCATCGTGGAGGCCACGAACTTCATGTCGGCATCCATCACCGAGTGATTCAGCGTGATACCCGGGCGGGTAAAGCAGACATGATACCCGCGCTCGGCTTCCAACGGGATCCGAATGCCCAAAGGCCTGAGAAGTTCGGTCGACCAGACCCCCATGGCCAGCACCAATCGGGGAGCAGTCATTTCACCCTGATCCGTGCCAACCGACCAACCCCCACCTTCCAAAGGCAGAATAGCTTGCACAGTGGCACGCCGAATCTCGCCCCCCATACGCTGGAGTTTCTCGGCAAGCACCTTGCCCACGCGCCCCGGCGACAGCGCCCGCGCCTGTCCCTTGATCAGGATCGCCGCGCGAAACTCGGGCGACAGGGCCGGTTCGAGCGAACGCAAGCCCTCGGCTCCGATCCGTTCCAGGTCCGCACCGATTGCCTGGCGCAACTCGGCATCCAGCGTATCAAGCCGGGCGGCATCCGGATCACGATAGGCATGCACATAGTAGCTGTCGCGGATCAGGTCCTCGTGCCCTGTGCCCGTCAGATGGCGGCGAAACAAGGTGATGCAATCCCGGTTCAACAAATCCATCGCGGACGAGATCTGCCTTACCTTCTGCTCGCGCCCTTGCCACAGAAAACGCAAGCCCCAGGGCGCAAGGCGCGGCAGGTAAGAGGGCCGCACGGTTACGGGACCCAAGGGGTCCAGCAGCCAGCCCGGCACCTTTTGCCAGATCCCCGGCATGGATTGCGGAACTACCGACCAGGGCGAAATGATGCCCGCGTTGCCAAAGGATGTCGCTTGCCCCGGCTCATCCCGGTCGATCAGGGTGACCTTGACCCCCCGCTCCGTCAGCGCCAGCGCGGTGCAGATCCCGACGATCCCGGCGCCGAGAACGGTGACTTCCCCGGCATCAGGCGACATGGGTCGCCCCCTTGCGCTGCACGATCTGGCTCAGCACCGCAGGGGCGGCGATCAGTGCTGCAATCAGATCCGCCTGGAGAGAGGGGGCAATGAATACGATACCGGCGATGGCCATCAACACCCGGAACAGAACCCCCATCGGTACCAACAAGTAGCCAACAACGGCAGAGGACAGGCAGATCACCCCCAAGATACAACTGGTCGCAGCATAGCTGAAGGTCCAGAGATCAAACCCGGTCTGCGAGACAAACAGCAGGACCGGCGCATAGACAAAGGCCATTGGGGCCACGACCTTGCCTAGGCCAAGGGTAAAGGCGGATATCCCGGTCCGGAAAGGATTGGAGTTCGCAATCGCCGCCGCCGCATAGGCCGAGGTACAGACCGGCGGCGTGATTTCGGCCACGACCCCGTAGTAGAGCACGAACATATGGCTGGCGATGGGCGGCACCCCCAATTGCGCCAGTGCGGGTTGCGCCACCGATACCAGCATGATGTAGAGCGCCGTCGTCGGGATGCCCGCGCCCATCAGGATACAAGCGAGCGCGATGAAGATCAGGCTGAGGAACAGCGTGATCTGGTCGACCGAGAACAGTTCATACCCCCCAAAGCTGAACAACCCCGCCAGATCGGCGCCCAGCGCCCCGGCGCCCTGCGTTACCATGAAACCGATTCGGAAGCCGACCCCGGTGGTGTTGATCACACCGACCACCAGACCCACCGCAGCCGACGCCGCGCCAACTGCCAACGCGTATTTAACGCCGGTTTCAAAGGTCTCGGCCATCTGTGGCAGACGAATACGCTCTTGCGGATTGAACGCGCCCAGAACCGCACAGGCGATCAGCACCGCCGACATCGTAAGGTCGAAGCCCTGGTCGGAATACTTCCAGATCACAAAGGCGATGAACGCCGCCGGATAGATCAGGGTGACCGGCGCCTTGACCCGCGACATGCCGGTAACCAGTGCCAGCGAAATGCCGCAGAAGGCCGACATGTAAGGCGTGTAGCCTGAGAACAGCACAACAAGAAGCCCTACCAACGGCACCAGATTGGCCCAGCCATCGCGCCAGACGGCCGCAAATTTCGGAAGCGCATCTTTCGTCATGCCCTGCAAGTTCAGGCGCCGCGCCATCAGGTGAACGACACTGAACACGCCGACATAGTGCAGCAGCGCCGGAAAGATGGCGGCAATGACAATGGTCGTGTACGGAACCTCCAGAAACTCGGCCATGATAAAGGCCGCCGCCCCCATGATCGGCGGGGTGATCTGCCCCCCGGCTGAGGCCGCGGCCTCGACCCCGCCCGCGAAATGACCCGGGTAACCAAGACGTTTCATGTTTGGAATGGTCAGCGACCCGGTCGAAACGGTGTTGGCCACCGAGGATCCCGAGATGGTGCCAAAGAAGGCCGAGGACACCACCGAGACCTTGGCAGGCCCGCCAGTGTAGCGACCGGCGAGGATGGTCGCATTGTCGATAAAGAGCTGCCCAAGTCCGGTGCGTTGCGCGATGACACCAAACAGGACGAAGTGAAAGACAATGGTCGAGACCACCCAAAGCGTGACGCCGAAAATGCCCTCTTGCGGGAAGTACATCGACGAAACAAAGGTCCGGAACTTGACCCCGGGATGTTGCAGGATGCCGGGAAAGATCGGTCCGAACAGCGCATAGGCCATAAAGACACAGATGATGGCCGGCAGGACCCAGCCAAGCGTGCGTCGCGCAATGTCCAGAACCAGCACGATCAGGATGCAGCCGAACACCATGTCATACCCGTTCGGGTTGCCCATCCGGAACGTCTGCTCTTCGATGCCAAGCCAGGGCACACCATGCCAGGCCAACCCTAGGTAGAGAGCCGATGCGACCCCCAGCACCATCAGGAGCAGGTCCAGATACGGTACCCCGCCATAATGCATCAGGCCGGTCTTCATATCATATGAATTGCGGGTGCGGACTATCGGAAACAGCGCATAGGTCAGAATGAACAGCCCCGACAGGTGCCAGCCCATGTGCCAATAATCGGTCGGCAATCCGAACCCGGCTGTCAGGTAGTGATAGACGGCAAAACTCAGGGCGACCGCCTTGAGAAACAGGGCAAAACCCGGCGACACGGGCCGTGTCGGCGCGCTTTCGTCGTATTTCTCCTCGATGGCCGCCAGCTCCTCGGCGGTCAGCGTCCGGTCTTGGGCATCATCTGTCTTTTGCACGCTCATTGTCTGTCACCTCGAACCGGTTGCACGGTCAACGAATGAAGCCGGCATAGGAACCGCGCAGAACCGCGGAGTGGACCATGCTGGCCAATGTTATGATATCGAAAACGGGGCGTTGCAGTTCACGTTGCAGCGCATGCGCGTAAGGCGGCAGATCGGTGCATTCCAGCAGGATCGCCCCGATTTCCGGGTCTCTGGCCACCAGTTGGCGACCAGCTGTCAGAAGCTCTCTCTCGACCTTGTCGAGATCCATGTCGTCGCGCGCGCCCCGCAGGATAACGTCGGCGAATTCGGTACTGTCTTCCATACCCTGAACCACGACCGGAACCCCTGCCGCCCCGGCTCCGGCAAGATGCCGGTCGGTCAAGGCCGAAGCGGAGGCGGTCAGCACACCCACCGGGCGCTGGGTCATTGTGTGGATCATGGGCAGTTGCACCAGCGACGATACAAAGACCGGTACGGATACGGCCTGTGCGATCTCGGCCTGGAACAAGGCCAGAAACCCGCAGGACCCGGTGATCGCCTTGACCCCGCTGCGTTCAAGACGCCGCGCCGCGTCGAGCAAGGGGGCCAGCATATCGGGTGTCGGGGAATTCAACAGCTTCGAAACCGTCAGCCCCTCGATGATTTCATAGGTCAGCGTGAACGGCAGACTCGAGGGATTTTTGATATGACCTGGCGGTTTCGGGAAGTAGGATTCAAGCGACAGCACGCCGATCGAAACGCCACAAATGTTTATCCCGCCTTTGACAAGGTTCATATCGGGTCTCCCGGCTGTTCAGCGCGAATTGTTTGAAGTTAGTGTCGGGGACAACCGGCTTGGGTTGTCCCCAGGGTTGGAAAGCTAGCAACCGAAGGCTACTTCAGAGCGCCGATTTCCCGATAGAACTTCTCGGCACCTGCGTGCAGCGGAACCCCAAGTGAGTCCATACCATCCAGGGCGCTGTCCAGTGTGATCAGCTTGCCCTTGGCGTGCCCGTTGTCCAGCAGCGTCCGGGTGTTGTCGTTCCAGAGCGCCTTGGTGATGCCATAGACCAGTTCCTCGTCGAGGTCCGACGATACGACAAGCAACGCGCTCACGGCCGGGGTGTGCACGTCATAATCGATCCCCTCGTACACGCCAGCCGGTATCTTGGATGGAATGTAGGCCGGGATGATCTCGTTGATCTTGGCCATATCCTCGTCGGTGAAGGAATGCAGTTCCATCCCCTTGGTCGAAGCAAGCTGCACCATTGCCGCCACCGGCCAACCGGCCGCATAGAAATAGGCGTCAAGCTGCCCGTCGGCCAGACGTTCAGCCGACTGGCTGTTGTTCAGTTCAGCTTCGTCCATGTTGTCACGGTTTACGCCCCAGACCTCGAGCATCTGCAAAACGGCAACCTGGGTGCCGGATCCCGCCTGTGCGATACCCACACGCTTGTTCGCGAGGTCGCCCAGATTTCCGATCTTTTGCCCCTTGGGCAGCACAAGGTGCAGATCTTCGGGGAAGAGGTTGGCGATAACACGCAGTTTCTCGTGCTTCTTGCCCTCGAACTTGCCTTCGCCCAGATACATGTCCCGAGTCACGTCGGCGGCGGCCAGCCCGGCTTCGAGTTCACCATTCTGCACGGCGGTGTTGTTATAGACCGATGCCGTGGTGGATTGGGCGATTGCAATCAGCCCCGGCACCCCACACTGACCACCCTCTTCACAAGGGCGAGAGCCCGGAGGGGCCGAAATCCCGTTGGCGATCGTGCCACCGATCGGAAAATAGGTGCCCCCGGCGCTGCCCGTCCCGATGCGGAAAAAGGTCGGGTTCTGTGCCGCCACCGCACCCGCGGTGACCAGCGTCGCCAGCGCTGCGCCGGTGAGATGCTTGAATAGTCCCATGTTCATACTCCCTGTTTGAGCCGTTTCAGATGGGAAATGCCGGGTCACGGCACTCCTGCGCTCCATCAAATTCTGTGTGGCAGTTGCATGATAAAAGCAAATTTGTAATTCTATGGTTTAGATAAGAAATTTTGATATGCAGCTATGAACCTTCAGCAACTGATCGTCTTTCGGGAAGTCATGGAAACAGGTTCGGTCAGCGCCGCGGCCCGAAACCTGAACCGAACGCAGCCGGCGATCAGTGCTTCGCTGAAAACATTGGAAGAAAGCGTCGGCATGGAGTTGTTCCGCCGCGAAGGAAGGCGCCTACTTCCTGTGCCCGAAGCACATTATCTCTTGTCAGAAGCCATTGAAATAATTGACAGACTCCATACGGCCGAAGCCAATATGGCCGGCATGCGGAACCGCGCCAGGGGCACGCTGCGTATTGTCGCCATGCCCGGGCCATCGGTTTTTCTGCTTCCCGATTTCGTCAGTCGATTCAAGGCAGATGCCGGGGATCTCAACATAACGCTGTCCACCCGCAGTTCTCCGCAGATCATCAATCTGGTCGCCGCCCAAAGCTTTGACGTCGGTTTTTGCGACATCGGTTTCCTCGATACAACCGAAGACAACCCCCAGTTCGGCCTTTTCCAATCCGAAATCATAATGTGCAACTGCCTGTGCGCGCTGCCGCTGGATCATCCGCTGGCAGGACGCCCCGTGGTTCATGCCCGCGACCTTGACGGTGAGAAGATGGGCGCATTGGCCGCCAGCCATTCCACGCATCGCTCCACAAAGAAAGCATTCGAACAGGAAGGCATACAGTTCGACCTGAGCGTCGAAGCGCAGTATTTCGTCCCGCTTCTTCATTTCGTCGAAGCAGGGCAGATTTGCACGATCCTCGATCCCTTGAGCGCGGAAACCTATCGCCGCATGAACCAGGGCAAAATGCGGGTCAGCTTTGCCCGCTTCGAACCAGCCGTTCCATTCGGCTATTCCATCGTGACGCCCAAGTATCACCCTCAATCCCTGATCACGCAGCAGTTCGTCTCGAAATGGAGCGATTACGTGAACGGTGTGATCACGGCCGAGAAGGTTCTGAAACAGCCCGCAACCTGACCTGACATCGAAACAGTGACTCCTCTTGAGTGGTTTTGCCAAAGCCTGTAAGGCCCGCACATGCTGGACGAGAATGACGACATTCACCCCCTGTTCGCAGGCGCGCCTTCGACAACGGAGTTCAAGAAGCTCCGGAAACGCATCGTGCGTCAGGCGCGCGAGGCGATCGAGCAATACGGTATGGTCGAGCGGGGCGCCCGATGGCTGGTCTGCCTGTCTGGGGGCAAGGACAGTTATACCCTGCTGGCGGTGCTGTACGAGCTGAAATGGCGCGGGTTGCTGCCGGTCGATCTGCTGGCGTGCAATCTCGATCAGGGGCAGCCGGGGTTTCCCGCCACCGTTCTGCCCGAGTTTCTGAAACGCATGGGCGTCCCGCATCGGATCGAGTATCAGGACACGTATTCCGTCGTGGTCGACAAGGTGCCCCAGGGTCGCACATACTGTGCGCTCTGCTCGCGCCTGAGGCGTGGCAACCTGTATCGTATCGCCCGCGAAGAGGGATGCTCAGCCGTCGTCCTGGGGCATCATCGCGACGACATTCTGGAAACCTTCTTCATGAACCTCTTCCATGGCGGTCGCCTGGCAACCATGCCACCGAAGCTGGTGAACGAAGAAGGCGATCTGTTCGTCTATCGCCCGCTGGCACATGTGGCCGAAGCCGATTGCGAGAAGTTCGCGACCTCGATGAACTATCCGATCATTCCCTGCGACCTGTGCGGAAGCCAGGACGGATTGCAGCGTCAGCAGGTCAAACAGATCCTCGACGGATGGGAAAAGAACCGGCCTGGCCGCAGGCAGGTGATGTTCCGGGCCCTGATGAACGCGCGGCCTTCGCATCTTCTGGACCCGAAACTCTTCGACTTTCAGGGCCTGCAACTGACCCCTGGACAGAATGAAGAAAATTTTGGCGAAGTTCCGCGGTTGCGTTAACGTCTGACTCAGACTGGTTGCCTAGGGTTCGACAAGGCGCGCGTTGCGTCTTGCGAAAGGCCAAGTCATCACATGCAGACAAAGTCGCTCCTGACACGTATCCGAGACGAGATCATTCCGATCCTGACAGGGCCGCCGATCCTGGCCTTTCTGCCGGCCATAACCCTCGGCGCCTTTTGGCTGGGTGGTGAAATTGCCCTTTTGCTGACCTCACTGGGCTTGCCACTTCTCTTTGCCCTCGCTGGCGCATTGGGTAAATGGCCGATGGCGGACCGCCGCACCGGCGCTGTCGGCTCGGGTATGGTACAACCCAGTGAATTTGAGGCGGCTACGCATGAGATCTTCGCTTCGGCGAGTGGTTCCGGACGTAAGTCAGCTTGTTTCGTCGTAGAGTTGGATGACTTTCCAGAGTTCTTGCACCAACACGGCCACGCCGACACCGATCTGGTCCTGCGCCGGGTTGGTGAACGTCTCCTCTCGGCGGTGCGAGACAACGATATTGTCTCGCAACTTGGGCGAAACCGCTTTGCAATCTGCCTTGCTCCGGTTCCGCAGCTGGATCTGGAACTATGTATCCAGTTGGCCGGACGCATGCAGGCAAAAGTCGAAGACCCAATATCGCTTGGCGCAGCGGCCGTATACGTTTCCTGTTCGATCGGATTCTGCCAAAGCAACCGCGTGCCCGGTCAAAACGCCAGCTCTTGGCTCAGCGCAGCTGAGGCCGCACTCTTCACCGCTCAGCAGGCGAGCCCCTCGGGGATTCGCGCCTACTCCCCCGACATGGCACAACCCGCCGATGATCACGCGCGCCTGAGAAACGAAATCGAGATGGCGCTGGATAAAGGTCAGATCCAGCCCTGGTACCAGCCGCAGATTTCTACCGATACCGGAAAAATCACAGGATTCGAGGCGCTGGCCCGCTGGATTCATCCGGTGAGGGGCGTACTTACCCCCAATGTGTTTCTGCCAGTCATCGAACAGGCCGGATATATGGAGCGTCTTGGGCAGGTCATGCTCTTCAATGCGCTGACGGCTCTCAAGGCATGGGACAGCGCGGGGGTCGACGTACCGCGTGTGGGTGTGAACTTTGCCTCGGATGAGCTACGCAATCCCGGTCTTGTCGAAAGAATCCGTTGGGAGCTCGACCGGTTCGACCTGACACCGGATCGGCTGGCGGTCGAGATACTTGAGACCGTGTTTTCCAATACCCCCGATGACGTGATTACCCGAAACATCTCTGGTCTAGGCAAGATGGGATGCCGTATTGACCTGGACGATTTTGGAACCGGTCACGCCTCGATCGCCTCAATCCGGCGCTTTGACATAACCCGTATCAAGATTGACCGCTCCTTCGTCAAGAAAGCCGACCGGGACCCCGAACAGCAGAGAATGGTCGCCGCGATTCTCACAATGGCGGAACGTCTGGAACTGGAAACCCTCGCAGAAGGGGTGGAAACCGTGGGCGAGCATGCAGTCCTCGCGCAACTGGGTTGCGACCATGTTCAGGGGTTTGGAATTGGCAAACCGATGCCGTTCGACCAGACCCTCGACTGGATTGCGCAGCATGAGGCAAAATTGCAGGACGCGCCGCAGATTGGACGGGAAACTGGCTGAAGCGGCCGGAATGTTGCCGCACCCGTCGATTTGGCTCCCCTGAAACGGGCGATTCCGCTTGACCTTTGTGCCTTCACTCTGTTGAACCCTGCCTGGTCTTTCACTGCACAAGGTGGCTGTCCCCGATGGACGATCAGAACAAGAATCTCATCCTCGCAACAGCGCTCAGCTTTCTGGTGATCCTGGTCTGGTTCATCCTGTTCCCGCCCCCGGAACAGACCGAAGCGCCCGCGACCGAGATCACCGCCACAGACGGCACTGCCGTGCAGACCCCTGCCGCGACAACACCCGTGTCCGGTTCGGGAGAGGTTCCGGCCCTCGACACCAATGCCCCGACGACCGCAGAGGCACCGCGGGTCGCAATCGACACCCCGCGCCTCAAGGGTAGCGTGTCGCTGCTGGGTGGCCGCATCGATGAGCTGTCGCTCAAGGATTATCGCGTCTCTCTCGACGCGGATGCAGAGATCGTCGAGATGCTGACCCCCGCCGGATCCGCCTCGGCTTACTACGCGCTCTATGGGTGGGCCCCTGGCACTGGCCTGAACGCCGCCGACGTGCCCGGGCCGCTGACCGAGTGGTCGCTGGAATCCGGTGAGACGTTGAGCGTGGGCAACCCGGTCACCCTCCGCTGGTCCAATGGCGGCGGCGTTACCTTCCGTCGCACCCTGGCGGTGGACGAGGATTACATGTTCACCGTCACCCAGTCGGTCGAAAACGGGTCCGCCGCACCGATCGGCGCCGCGCCCTATGGTATCCTCGCCCGGCACGGCGTCGGCGAGGATGCCGATCTTCCGGGGCTGAAGAACTTCTTCATCCTGCACGAGGGCGTCGTAGCCATGAATGACGGCACCCTGTCCGAAATCGACTACAAGGATGTGCGCAAGTTCGACATCGACCCGAACGAGGGCGCGCAGGCCGAAGTGTTCCAGAACAAGTCCGACGGCTGGATCGGGTTCACCGACCACTACTGGATGGCCACCCTGATCCCCGGCTCAGGCAGCGCCTTCAAGGCGGCGGCGAAGTACGACGACCGGCGCAAGATCTATCAGGCCGAAACCGTCCTGCCGACCATGACCGTCGCTCCGGGTGAAACCGCGCAAGTCACCACCCGCCTGTTTGCCGGGGCCAAGGAATGGGAGACCATCCGCGCCTATCAGAAGGATGGCGTGCAGAAGTTCCTCGACAGCATCGACTGGGGCTGGTTCTTCTTCCTGACCAAACCGATCTTCTGGCTGTTGCATCAGCTCAACGGGCTGATCGGCAACATGGGTTGGTCGATTATCGGTCTGACCCTGATCATCAAGGCGATCGTCTTCCCGCTGGCGCTGAAATCCTATGTCTCGATGGCCAAGATGAAGGAGCTTCAGCCGCAGATGGAGGCGCTGAAAGAGGCTGCCGGCGATGACCGTCAGAAGATGCAGCAAGGCATGATGGAGCTTTACAAGAAGGAAAAGGTGAACCCGGCCGCCGGCTGTCTGCCGATCCTGTTGCAAATCCCGATCTTCTTTTCGCTCTACAAGGTGATCTTTGTCACCATCGAACTGCGCCAGGCCCCGTGGTTCGGACCGTTCCGCGACCTCAGCATGCCTGACCCGACCTCGATCATGAACTTCTTCGGCTTGCTGCCGTGGTCTGGGCCCGAGGTAGGCTCTTTGGCGGCGACTATCCTGATCGGCATCCTGCCGCTGCTTCTGGGTATTTCGATGTGGCTGCAACAGAAACTGAACCCGGCACCCACCGACCCGACGCAGGCCATGATCTTTGCCTGGATGCCTTGGGTGTTCATGTTCATGCTGGGCAGTTTCGCAAGCGGCCTCGTGGTGTACTGGATCGCCAACAACACGATCACCTTTACCCAGCAGTACATCATCATGCGCAGCCACGGCTACAAACCGGACGTGTTCGGCAACATCCGCTCGGGTTTCTCCCGTGGCAAGAAGGCGGACAAGAAATGACCGGAAAGGTCACCGGGCTCTGGCGGCATCCGATCAAGAGCCATGGACGCGAAGCGCTGAACAGCGTCACCCTCAGCCCCGGGCAGACCATGCCCGGGGATCGCGTTTGGGCGGTCGCCCACGAAAAGTCGCGCGCCGACAACTCGGCCTGGGCCCCTTGTCAGAACTTCACCCTAGTCTCCAAGGTTCCAGCGCTGATGGCGATGCGCGCGCGCCTGCGGGGTGAGGACGTGACATTGAGCCACCCGAACCGGCCTGATCTTACCTTTGCCCCGGATCGGGAAGAGGCGTTGTTCCTGGATTGGGTCAAGCCGCTGATGCCTGAGAACCGCGCGCAATCGACCCGTATCGTCCGGGTTCCCGGTCGTGGAATGACCGACAGCGATTTCCCGTCGGTCACGTTGTGCAACATGTCTTCACACCGGGCCGTGGAACAAAAGATGGGCCGCGACCTGTCCCCTCTTCGCTGGCGCAGCAACATCTGGTTCGATGGCCTTCCCGTCTGGGAGGAGTTCGACTGGATCGGGCGCGAGGTACAAGTGGGCGAGGTGGTTTTTGCCATCCGCGAACGAACGGAGCGCTGCATGTCGGTCAACACCAACCCGGAAACCGGGATTCGCGATGCCGAAACACTGGGCACGCTCGACACTTGGGGTCATCGCGATTTCAGCGTCCGGGCCGAAGTCATCCAAGGCGGAGATATCCGCATCGGGGACGAGGTACGCGCCCTATGACGACACTCCCCTTCCCCGTTGTGCCTGAACCAGACGAATTTGCGGCCGAGACCGGACGCAAACTGTTTGCCGGACAATCTGAATTCGTCAAAGGCGTGGTCGCCATGTCCGGCCTGCCCCCCGCCGACCGGGTCGAAGTCTGTTTCGCGGGCCGCTCGAACGTGGGCAAATCCAGCCTGATCAACGCGCTGACCGGCACCAAGGGGCTGGCGCGCGCCTCGAACACGCCGGGCCGCACACAGGAAATCAACTTCTTCACCCAAGGGCCCGAACTCTATCTGGTCGACCTGCCGGGATACGGCTATGCCAACGCGCCCCTGAAAGTGGTCGAGAAATGGCAGAAGCTGCTGAAACAGTATCTCAGCGGTCGTCAGACCCTACGCCGTGCCTTTGTGCTGATCGACGCCCGCCATGGGGTCAAGGCGGTCGATGACGAGATCATGAAGCTGCTCGACACCAGCGCGGTGACCTTTCAATGCGTACTGACCAAGGCCGACAAGGTCAAGGCCGCCGAGCGCGACAAGGTGCTCTCGCAAGTGCGCACCGCTCTGGCCAAACACCCCGCCGCCTATCCGGAAATTGTATTGACCTCGTCGGAAAAGGGCGATGGTATCGCGACTCTAAGGTCCATCATCGCCCATCTGGAATGACATTCCTGACGTATGTCTCTGCTGTCCTGTCCCTGCTTGCGGTGGTGCTGACCAGCGCGATCCCGCAGGGCTGGATGCCCATGCGCAAGGACGACCGGATCCTGCTGGTGATCTGTACCGCAGAAGGGGAATCCCGGGAATGGGTCGACCTGAATCCTGACAACCCCGCCCATGAAGACGAAAGCGACTCGCGGCCCAGCTGCCATTTCGGCGGACTGAACCAGGTCGCGATCCTGGCCCAGCCGCCGCTGCTGATGACCCTGAACCATGCCCAGCGCACCCGCTGGGACAATCTGGATTTCACCCATCGCAGTGCCGGATTCTTTCCCCTCTATGACGCGCGCGGGCCACCGAACCTCTCCTGATCAGACAGAAACACCCTGACGCCGCCGCCTCTTTGGCGGATCGCTTCTGATATGGAGAAACAACAATGGCTGACAGCCAAACCAATGCCCGGGGCACCATGCGCCCGCTGGCACAGAAATTCTATTTCGCCGCGTGGCGCTGGCATTTCTACGCCGCGCTCTACGTGATCCCCTTTCTGCTGATCCTGGCGGTGACCGGACTGATGATGATGTTCATCACCCAGGTCGACGGCCGCGATGGCGAGAAAATCGCCGTTGAGCCGCAAGCAAGCGCGTTGTCCTTTGACGCGCAAACTGCTGCGGTGCTTCAGGCACAGCCCGGCACCATCGTCGAGTGGATCGGCCCCAAGGCCCCCGATCTGGCCGCCGTGTTCCGGGTCAAGACCCCCGAGGGCCAGCGCCTGGTCGCGCTTGACCAGTATAGCGGCGAGGTGCTGTCTATCTGGGACCGCCGCGCGGGCTGGTACGATCTGGCAGACAACATCCATTCGACCCTGTTGATCGGCGATCTGGGCGACCGCCTGATCGAGGTCGCCGCCGGGCTGGGTATCGTGGTGATCCTGACCGGCCTCTATATCTGGTGGCCGCGGGGCGATGCGATGTCGGCGCTGGTGCCCAACCTGCGCGCACGCGGCCGGGCCCTGTGGAAAAGCCTGCATGCGGTCACCGGGTTCTGGATCTCGGCCCTGCTGTTGGTGTTCCTGGTTTCGGGCCTGTCCTGGGCCGGTATCTGGGGCGGCAAGCTGGTGCAGGCCTGGTCGACCTTTCCGGCCGAGAAATGGGACAATGTCCCCCTGTCGGACGATGTGCATGCCAGCATGAACCACGGCCATACCAATGACGTGCCCTGGGCGCTGGAACTGACACCGCTGCCCGCCTCGGGCGCCGAGGCCGGTGCCACCGGTCTGCCCGAGGGCCAGCCGGTCAACGCCGAGAACCTCATCGCGCTCGGTCGCGCGATGGGGATGGAGGGGCGGTTCCGTCTGGCCTATCCGTCGGGCGAAACCGGGGTCTGGACCATCAACCGCGACAGCATGAGCGGCGATTCCGATGACCCGTTCATCGACCGTACCATCCATGTCGACCAATATACCGGCAAGGTGCTGGCCGATGTGCGCTATGACGATTACTCGTGGGCGGGCAAGGCGATGGCGGTGGGCATCCCCTTTCACATGGGGCTGATGGGCGGCTGGAACTTCGCGCTCAACATCGTGTTCTGCCTGTCGGTGATCTTTCTCTGCGTCTCCGGCGTGGTGATGTGGGTCAAGCGCCGCCCGGCGCGGGCATTGCGGCTGGCCGCACCGCCCGAACCCGCCGATATGCCGATGTGGAAAGGCGCCGCGCTGGTGGCGGTGCTGGTATCGCTGATGTTCCCGCTGGCGGGACTGGCTCTGATTGTGGCGCTGGCCTTTGACGTGCTGATCCTGAGCAACATTCCCGCGCTTCGGCGCGCGCTGGCCTGAGTACTGGCCCCGGACCGGACCCCGAGCGGGGTCCGGTCGCTAGACGTGCTGCGCGCCGTTCACCTCGATTTCGGTGCCCGAGATGTAAGAGCTTTCCGGCGAACACAGGAAATAGATCGCGGCGGCCACCTCGCTGGGCTGGCCCAGCCGTTGCATCGGCAGCTTCTCGACAATCTTGTCGGTGCCGGGGCTGAGGATCGAGGTTTCGACCTCACCCGGGGCAATTGCATTCACCCGCACGCCGAGCGGCCCGAAATCATGCGCCATCTCGCGGGTTAGCGCCGCCAGCGCCGCCTTTGACGTGGCATAGGCCGCCCCGGCAAACGGATGCACCCGCGACCCGGCGATCGAGGTCACGTTGACCACCGATCCCTTCGCTGCGGCCAGCTCGTCCTTGAGCGATCGGGCCAGCACCACCGGGGCAAAGAAGTTGACGTGAAACACATGCCCCCAATCCGCAAGATCGGTGCTGAGCGTGCTCAGCCGCTCGCCATTCGGACCCTTGGGCGAGATGCCGGCGTTGTTCACCAGCGCGTCCAATCTGCCATTCAGTTTTTGCCGGATGGTTTCTGCGGCCGCGATGGTCGCTTGCGGGTCGCTCAGGTCGATCTCGACATGGTTGCGCTCGCCATTGCTCCAGGGGCAGCCCGGCGGAACCGGTTCGCGCGAACAGGTGATCACCCGCCACCCTTCGGCGACAAACCGGCGCACCGTCGCGTGGCCGATTCCCCGGCTGGCACCGGTCAGGACAAGTGTTTTCTGTGCCATCGGGGCCCTCGCCTGCTGGTTCGGGCGGAGACTAGCACAGCGGCGATCAGTGGCAATGCTCTTGGCAGATGCCGCCAAAAGCCCTAACACAAGGCATCAAAGGGACCCTTGCCATGAAGACACGAGACATGAATCGCGACTGGATTGCCACCGCCGCCACCCTGAACGCCGCGCTGCCTTATCTTCAGCGCTATGATGACGCGATTGTAGTCATCAAACTGGGCGGTCATGCCATGGGCAGCGACGAGGGCATGGAGAGTTTTGCCCGAGACGTGGTGCTTTTGAGGCAGGTTGGCGTGAACCCGGTCGTGGTGCATGGCGGCGGTCCAATGATCAACGCGATGCTGGACAAGCTTGGCATCCAGTCCGAATTCGTGAACGGCAAGCGGGTCACTGACGCCGCCACGGTCGAGGTGGTCGAGATGGTGTTGTCGGGCGTGGTCAACAAACGCATCGTACAGGCGATCAACCGGCAGGGCGGCAAGGCGGTCGGTTTGTCGGGCAAGGATGCCAATCTGATGGTCTGCGACCAGACCGACACCGATCTGGGTTTTGTCGGTACGCCCGCCGAGATGAACCCCGACCTGCTGCGCAACCTCTTTGCCCATGATATCATCCCGGTGATTGCGCCCCTGGGCGCGGGCCGAAATGGCGAGACGTTCAACATCAACGGCGATACCGCGGCCGGTGCGATTGCTGGTGCGCTCAAGGCCGACCGCCTGCTGCTGCTCACCGATGTATCTGGTGTCAAGAACGCCCAAGGCGAGGTGCTAACCGAGCTGAAAGCCGCGCAAATCCGTGCGATGGTTGCAGATGGCACCATCGCTGGCGGCATGATCCCCAAGACCGAAACTGCGCTTGATGCGCTCGACAAAGGGGTACGGGCGGCGGTCATCCTGGATGGGCGCGCACCCAATGCGGTGTTGCTGGAGCTCTACACCGAACACGGCGCCGGCTCGTTGATCAGGGCCTAGTAACCGGGTTGTGACGCGGGCAGGGTTGTCATCCGCCATCACATGCGTGAATGTGAATAGGTGGAAAACGAGAGCCTGATCCGTTTGGCCGTTTTTATCGGCCTGTTTGTGCTGTTCGCGGTCTTCGAACGGCTCGCTCCACGCCGCCAACCACATCCGCGTCGATCTCGCCGATGGCTGACGAATGTCTCCATCTCGCTGCTGAACACCATAACACTGCGGACCATGGCCGTTGGTTTGCCTTTGCTCGCGGTCGGCGCGGCACTTGATGCGTCGGCACATGGCTGGGGTCTGTTCAACCACCTGGATTGGCCAGCCTCGGTCGAAGTCGTGCTTGTTGTGCTGGTTCTCGACTTCACGATCTGGGCGCAGCATCTGATTACACACAAGGTGCCGGTGCTGTGGCGGCTGCACCGAGTGCATCACGCAGATACCGATATCGACGTCACCACCGCGATCCGGTTTCACCCGGTTGAAATCGCGCTGTCGATGCTGCTCAAGATCGGTCTTGTCTATCTGCTCGGGCCGTCTGCCTTGGCGGTGGTCCTGTTCGAGATCCTGTTGAACGGCACCGCGCTCTTCAATCACTCAAATCTCCGCTTGTCGCTTGCGCTCGACGCCGCGTTGCGCAAGGTTCTGGTGACCCCCGACATGCATCGTGTACACCATTCGGTGCTGCGCGAGGAGCATGACAGCAATTACGGCTTTGCCTTGTCGATCTGGGACCGGATGATGGGAACCTATGTTGCACAACCCGCCAAGGGACATGACAAAATGACCATCGGGCTGGCATGGCAGGACGACCGACCCGCGCGGCTGGGCTGGAGCCTGCTGTTGCCGTTTCGCCGCCGATGACGCTGGCGCGGATTTCGGCAGAGGCCGCCGCCTCGGCCCTGATTGTCATGGGATCGCTCAATCCGGCCGATCAGGCAGGCACCGTCGTCTTGTTGGGTACCGGCCCCGGTTTCTGGTCGGTCTTCAGCGCGGCGCCGGAATATGCAGACGGCCAGCGTGACCCGGTCGACCGCTGGTCGAAACGGGTGATCGGCGCCATGGCCGCCAATCTGGGGGCAAGCACCGCCTATCCCTCGGACGGGCCGCCCTATCCGCCCTTCATCGCCTGGGCGCTGGCCTCGGGCCGGTTTCATACCAGCCCGGTCGGGATGATGGTGCATGACCAGGTCGGTCTGATGATCTCGCTTCGCGGCGCGCTCTTGCTACCCGACCGGATCGACCTGCCTGTGGCCGAGGCCCCCTCGCCCTGCGACAGCTGCGCTGCGCCCTGTACCGGGGCCTGCCCGGTTGGTGCACTTGCAGCGGATCGCGCCTATGATGTCGATGCCTGCCGCGGATATCTGGACACCGCCGCTGGGTCTGCTTGTATGGGGTCAGGCTGTGCCGCCCGACTCGCCTGCCCGCTCAGCGCGGGCGCGCAACGGGACCCTGCCCAGTCCGCGTTGCATATGAAGGCGTTTTTTCGCAGATGACCCTTACTCTGATCCTCACCCGGCATGCCAAATCTTCGTGGGACAGCGAAACGCTGTCCGATCATGAGCGGCCGCTCAACAAACGCGGCCGAAGATCTGCCGTGGCGCTTGGTGAATGGTTGCGCACGAAAGCGCTGAGTCCGGATCAGGTGCTTTCCTCGTCGGCCCTGCGCACGCGGGAAACCTGGGCCTGCATGGGGTTCGAAGCGCCCGAACCAACATACACCGATGCGCTCTATCATGCTGGTCCGGCCAAGATTCTGGATACCTTGAAAAGCGCCACCGGGCGCATTGTTCTGCTGCTGGGGCACAACCCGGGTATCGCCGAGTTCGCGGGCAATATCGTCGAGGAAGCCCCCGCGCATGCGCGATTCTTCGATTATCCGACTGGTGCCACTACCGTGATCGAGTTCCCGGTTGACGCGTGGCGGGATATCCGATGGCACAGCGGCGAAGTTCTGTCCTTTGTGGTTCCACGCGAACTGATCGAATAAGAAAGGGCGGGGAAAACCCCGCCCTTTCCGTGTCTTTTCAAACCCTGTTCAGTGACCCAGGATCTGGCTCAGGAACAGCTTTGTCCGTTCGCTTTGCGGGTTGTTGAAGAACTCTTCCGGCTCGTTCTGTTCCACGATCTGGCCCGCATCCATAAAGATGACGCGGTTGGCGACCTGACGGGCAAAGCCCATCTCGTGCGTCACGCAGAGCATGGTCATGCCTTCCTCGGCCAGTTCGATCATGGTGTCGAGCACTTCCTTGATCATCTCGGGGTCCAGCGCCGAGGTGGGTTCGTCAAACAGCATGATGCGGGGCCGCATGCACAGCGACCGCGCGATCGCTACACGCTGCTGCTGACCGCCCGAAAGCTGACCGGGATACTTGTTGGCCTGCTCGGGGATCTTCACCTTTTCCAGGAAATGCATCGCCGTTTCCTCGGCCTCTTTCCGGGGCGTCTTGCGCACCCAGATCGGGGCCAGCGTGCAGTTTTCCAGAATGGTCAGATGCGGGAACAGGTTGAAGTGCTGAAACACCATCCCGACTTCGGACCGAATCTTGTCGATGTTCTTAAGGTCGTTCGACAGTTCGGTCCCGTCCACCACGATCTTGCCCTGCTGGTGTTCCTCCAGGGCGTTCAGACAGCGGATCAGGGTCGACTTGCCCGAGCCCGAAGGCCCGGCGATGACGATCCGCTCCCCCTGATTGACGGTCAGGTTGATGTCGCGCAGTACGTGGAAGGCCCCGTACCACTTGTTCATGTTGGTGATTTCGATGGCGATCTCGTCGCTCACCTGCATTTTTGAACGGTCGATTTCACGATCGATTGCGAGTTCAGACATTGGGCCCTCCTTAACGATGGCCAGTGTGGAGCTTGCGCTCCAGATACATGGAATAGCGGGACATGCCGAAGCAGAAGATGAAGAACAACAGGGCGATGAAGCCGTAGAGTTCCCAGACAACGCCGTTCCAGTTGGCGTCCGCACGAATGGCGTTCGACAGGCCCAGCGGATCGAGAAGCCCGATGATCGACACCAGCGTGGTGTCCTTGAACACCCCGATGAAGGTCGACACGATGCCGGGGATCGAGATCTTGAGCGCTTGTGGCATGATAACCAGACGCTGCGCTTGCCAGTAGTTGAGGCCCAGCGAATCCGCCCCCTCGTACTGGCCACGCGGCAGCGCGGCGAGGCCTCCGCGGATCACCTCGGCCATATAGGCCGCGGCGAACAGCGTCACCATGATCAGCACCCGCAGGATGATGTCGAAATTCGTGCCTGGCGGCATGAAGATGTTCAACAGCGTCGAAGCCACGAACAACAGCGTGATCAGCGGCACACCCCGAATGAACTCGATAAAGCCCACGCAGATGTATTTGACGATCATCAGGTCCGACTGGCGCCCCAGCGCCAGCACGATGCCCAAGGGCAACGAACAGGCGATGGCAACGACGCCGATGGTGATCGACAGCATGAAGCCACCGAACTTGCGGCTCTCCACCACCTCGATACCGATCGGCAGGATCGAATTGAGCGCGCCAGTGAAGTAACTGGACAGCAAGAGCCACCATACCAACGCAGCAACGGCACCCAAGACGATGCCCATCAGGCTGCTCATCGTCTTGCTGACCGCCGAATAGACGACCCACCCCAGGACAAAACCCGCCAGCGCCGCGATCGGGCCCCAGATGGTACCGCCCCACAGAAGCCAGGGGAAGATGAACGGGTAGAGTGCCGAGAAGATCAGCATTTTCGACGGGACGTTGTCGGAGAACAGAACCGGGGCTAGGGCTACGCCCAGCAGGATGAAGGCCAGGACCGGTCGCCAGTACAGCTCGGAGGGATAGAACCCGAACAGTAGCTGAATCCAGCGCTCGCGAATAACGCCCCAACAGGCGCCCGAGGTACCGTGATCACCCACCGAACCGGCGGCGGTCAGGATCTCGCGGCAGTTGTTCAGCGAAGCTCCATTCCAGGTAGGCGAGAATACCCAAGGCAAAATCGCCGCGAGGATCGCGTAAATCGCATAGAGCGAGGCCAGCGTCAGAATGCTGTTGAACCAGTTCGAGAACAGGTTGGCGCGTGCCCAACCCAGCGCGCCGACGGTCGAGGCCGGCGGTTCGCGCTCGGGGAGCATTTCGGTGCGGACAAATCCGATGTCAGACATCTCAACGCTCCTTCAGTTTGACGGATTCATTGTACCAGTTCATCACCGCCGAAATGGACAGCGAGATGGTCAGGTACACCAGCATCAAGAGCAGGATCGTTTCCAGCTCGCGTCCGGTCTGGTTCATGGTGATACCACCCAACGTGCCGGTGATATCCATGTAACCCACGGCGATCGCCAGCGACGAGTTCTTGGTGAGGTTGAGATAGTTCGAGATCAGCGGCGGAATGATCACCCGCAGCGCCTGCGGCAGGATCACCAGCGACATGATCTTGTTCGAGCGCAATCCCAATGCGGATGCGGCCTCGGTCTGGCCCTTGGAGATGGCCATGATACCCGCGCGCACGATTTCCGCGATGAACGCCGCGGTATAAAGTGACAGCGCCAACCAAAGTGCGATCAGCGAATTCCGCAGATGGGTACCACCGGAGAAGTTGAAGCCTTTCAACTCGGGATAGCCCAGGTGAAACCCGAGAAGCACCAGCAGAAGACCGGTCGGCAGAACGATGACGGCGACGCGCTGCCACCAGGTTACAGGCCGGTCGCCAGTCTGTTCCTGAATACGGTCGGCGCGCTTGCGAATGAAATTCGACACCCAGATGCCAGCCCCAAGAACCACGAGGACGGCCATTAGATCGAGGCTGATGTCAAAGCGCAAACTGCTTTCGCCGAACAGATGAATGTTTCCAAGGCTGTTCGAAAACAGCGGTTCAGGAACATAAACACCACGGTTGGTCACGGCCACGCTGTCGCCAAGGACCATGCTGGCGGTCGCGTTGTCACCCCGGAACGCACTGGGCGCCGGCAGGGTTTCGATGAGGATCGCCATGATGAACACGATCCACAGCAGCACCGGAACGTTACGGAACCCTTCGACGTAGATGGTCATCAGGCGGGCGACGATCCAGTTGTTGGACAGGCGCAGAACACCGATTATGACACCCAGAACGGTCGCCGTGATACACCCCAGCACCGCAACAACAAGCGTGTTGAGCAGGCCGATCAGTGCGGCCCTCAGATGTGTATCCCGAGAGCTGTAGTCCAGCAATCTCTGGTTGATATCATAGCTTGCCGGTTCCGAGAAAAACCCGAAATCGATTGGTTTGCCCAGCGCCGCAAGGTTTTGGGCCGTGTTGCTGATCAGCCAGGCGGCCAGCAACATGAAACCTATCATCGCGATGACTTGGATTGTGGCCGACCGATACCGCGTATCGTAGAGGAGCATGGACAGCCGGAACTGCTCCTTTGGCGGGTCAGTGAGAGTCGTCATGACCTATTTTAATCCCCGTGACATCCTGGCCAATCTCTCTCCGGCGGGGTTTGCCCCACTCTTATCGGCCAGGTACTTAGTTATGGATGCAAAAAGGGCGCGGGTTTCCCCACGCCCTCCTGCGGGTTTTCTTACCGGAACGGCGGCGAATACAGCAGGCCACCTTCGGTCCACTGGGCGTTCAGGCCACGTGCCAGACCGATCGGGGTGCTTTCACCGATATTCTGAGCGAACACTTCGCCGAAGTTGCCGCCAACCTTGATGGCGCGCATGGCCCACTGGTTATCCAGGCCCAGCATCTCGCCCAGGGTGCCTTCGGTGCCCAGGATGCGGTTGATTTCCGGGTTGTTGGTACCGGCCGACATCTCGTCGATGTTTGCCGACGTGATACCATACTCTTCGGCCGAGATCAGCGCGTTGAGGGTCCAGCGGACAACGTCCGCCCACTCGTTGTCGCCGTGACGGACCAGCGGGCCCAGCGGCTCTTTCGAGATGATTTCGGGCAGCAGGACATGGTCGCCCGGAGCTTCGAACGTGGCGCGGGTTGCGGCCAGGCCCGACGCGTCGGTGGTGTACACGTCACATGCGCCAGCCAGATACTGCTGCTGCGCTTCGGCGTTGGTTTCGATCGGAACCGGCTCGTAGCTGATGTTGTTGGCGCGGAAGAAGTCCGCGAGGTTCAGCTCGGTGGTGGTGCCGGTCTGGATGCAGACGGTTGCGCCATCCAGTTCCTTGGCCGAGCTGACGCCCAGCGCCTTCGGAACCATGAAGCCCTGACCGTCATAGTAGTTCACGCCCACGAATTCGAACTTCAGGTCCACGTCGCGGCTGAAGGTCCAGGTGGTGTTACGCGCCAGCATGTCGACTTCGCCGGATGCCAGGGCGGTGAAACGGGTCTTGCCCGTGGTCGGAACGAATTCGACCGCGTTGCCATCGCCCAGAACCGCCGCAGCAACGGCACGGCACAGAGCCACGTCAAAACCTTTCCACTCCCCATTCGAATCCGGTGCCGCAAAGCCGACCAGACCGGTGGTCACACCACAGTTCAGCTTGCCGCGAGCCTTGACGTCATCAATTGTGCCCGCTGCCGCAGCACCTGCGGCCAGTCCGGCGACAGTGAGAGCGCCCAAAAGTACGGATTTCTTCATTTTTACCTCTTCCTGATTTTCCCCCCCTTTTGCGGGGCGGTTCGACCGCCGCTCCCCGGCGGCGGCGCGGATATGAAAGGGGGTCGCCCCTTCAATGGCAGCAAGTTTGGGCGCAATCGTGAACAAAGGTCAAGGCTTTGGTGCAGGTTTTGACTGCCCGATCAATGCCATTGCCATCAGATTGACGAGATTGGTCTCAGGATGAGAGGTCAAAGAACCGCTTTGCGTGTAAAAACGCCTGCCGCTTGATCTCGGCAAGAGCCTGCGCTTCTTCGTCGGGACCCCATTGTTCCTCTTGCCAAAGCTCGTCGAGACGCGAAATACGCCAGATTTCATCCGGATCGCGCCAATCCAATGCCGCCGCGAAACCCAGGACAAGCGAGCCGCTCAAACTGACAAGATCGTGAAACGCGGCAAGCTGAAAATCGGACAGATCATGCACCCGTACCGACAGTTGAGCTTGTACGGAGTCCGGCTGCGGCTGATGCATCAAGCCATTCACCGTAATCAGCCGGACGCCGAATGTATCACAGGCCCAATCCAGCGCCGGATCCCAGATTTGTGATTGTCGGGTGACCAATTCGGCGGGGTGGACGGCGCGATAGCACAGCAAATCCGAATCGCCATAGGCCGCCAACAGGTCGGCAACCTCGGCATGTTGAACGCGAACCTTGTCGATCGCGGCATTGGCCGACCGGGTAAATGGCATCGTGCGCGGGTCGACCTCTTTCTCCTGCGCATCCCACTCGGCGGCGACCGCTTCTGCCATAGGACGCGTAGGCAGGGACAGCAGGGTCTTGGCTGGGGTTTTCACCGGACGCCCGTCGAGCTCGACGGCAAAACCTCCATCGTGCTCTTCCACGGTCGCCTGTTTCCAGAATCGTTTCGGTTTCCAGTCGCTCATCGGTTCATGTCCAGACTTCGTTCAACAGGTTCGGCAGCTCGTCAAATGCCGCGATGACATGTTGCGCGCGCGTTAGCGATTGCGGCGGGTGGTACCCCCAGCTGACCCCGATGCCCGGAACACCTGCCGCCGCGGCCATATCCATATCGAAACTCGTATCGCCGATCATCACCGTATCGCAGGCGCGCACGCCTGTTTCCGCCCGCGCTGTGTCGATCATCGACGGGTGCGGTTTTGACGGGTGATGGTCCGCCACCTGCCGGGTGACAAAGTACTTCTCCAAACCATGCGCCTCGATCAACCCGTCAAGGCCGCGTTTGGATTTACCGGTCGCCACGCCCAGCAGGAAATGCGGCACCGCGTGCAGGGCATCCAGTACCTCGCGCGCACCGGGAAACAGCGGCGAGTGCGCGGCCCCCTGTGCCAACCGGGTCTGGTGATAGGAATGCTTGTAAGCTTCAACCAACCTGTTTTGAGTGCCGGACTCCAGTTCCGGCGCCAGACACGCCATCGCCTGAGGCAGCGAAAGCCCGACGATCGACAGAATCGCCGGGCGCGCGGGCGCCGGCAGGCCCAGCGCGTCAAAGGCGGACGTCATCGAACTGACGATGGCAGCCTGGCTATCGACCAGTGTACCATCCACGTCGAACAGGATCAGACGCAGTTTGTCGCTCACATCAACTCCGCAAAGGGATCGTCCGCGGCTAGGTCCTCGGTCCAGCCGAAGGTTTCCCAGCTTTGTTGCATATGCTCCGGCAGCGGCGCGGTATAGGTGACAACCTTGCGCGTGCCCGGATGTTCGAACGACAGGCTGCGGGCATGCAGATGCAGTTTCTTGCTGATGATGCCGCCAAGTTGTGCGCCCCAGCCATCGCCCAGGTTCTCCTGCCCCGATCCACCGTATTTGCCGTCACCGATGATCGGATGTCCGATCCCGGCCATATGCGCCCGCAACTGGTGGGTACGACCGGTAACCGGCTCCATCGCCACCCAGGACGCGCGCCCGGCGACGCGGTACAGCGTGGCATAATATGTATGCGCCCGTTTCGCCCCCGGCGTGCTCTCGACATCGTTTAGGTGTACGACATTCATCTTCTCGCCCTCTCCACGCGCGCCGTGGCCGGGCGCCTTGACAAGACCGGTCTTGATCTCGCCCAGATAGGGTGTCGGCACACCTGCGACCAGCGCCCAGTAGATCTTGCGCGTGTTGCGGTGGCGAAACGCAGCGGTCAGCCGGGTCGCGGCCTCGCGCGTGCGGGCCAGCACCAGCACACCCGAGGTGTCCTTGTCCAACCTGTGCACCAGACGCGGGTTCTCGTCATTGCCAAAGCGCAACGCCTCGCTCAACCCGTCGACATGTCGGCTCTGGCCGCTGCCGCCCTGCACCGCCAGACCGGCGGGCTTGTTCAGCACGATCACATGGTCGTCGCGGTGAATGACGCAGGCCTGGATCATCCGCGCATCCGCCTCCGAGACTCGCGGCTTGTGCACCGGCGGCTTTTCCCCCTCGGCAGGCAGCGGCGGCACTCGCACCTGCTGCCCCTCTTCCAGACGGGTTGCCGGTTTTGCCCGCGCGCCATCGACCCGCAACTCGCCCTTGCGGCACATCTTCTCGATGCGGCCCTGCCCGACATGCGGAAACCGGCGGCGCAGCCAGCGGTCCAACCGCTGGTCGCCTTCGCCCGCTTCTACGGTGATGATCTGTACGCCGCTCATGCAGGCATCCTCCGCGCATCCCGGCCGGTACACCGGACAACGCGCATATCTTGATCGAAAGAAAACATCGCCGTCTGTCGCCCGCACACCATCGAGAGTCAAGGGACCAAGGGCAGCCTGCGGGCGCGGGTGGGGCGCCCGCAGGCTGCCCGCCTATCAGTTCCGCTGCTCCCGCAGTCGGGCGAAATAGTCGAGCCGCTTCTTCAGCTCCCGTTCGAACCCCCGCTCGACCGGCTGATAGAGCGTCGGCCGCTCCATCCCGTCGGGAAAGTAGTTCTGACCGGAGAATCCGTCCTCGGCATCATGGTCATAGGCATAGCCCGCGCCATAGCCCTGATCCTTCATCAACCCGGTGGGCGCGTTCAGGATGTGCTTGGGCGGCGGTGCCGAACCCGATTGCTTGGCCAGCCGCATCGCCGCCTTGTAACCCACATAAGCCCCGTTCGATTTCGGGGCCAATGCCAGATAGACAATCGCCTGCGCCAGTGCCAACTCGCCCTCGGGGCTGCCCAACCGCTCGTAGACCTCCCAGGCATGCAGGCAGACCGACTGTGCCTGCGGGTCGGCCAGCCCGATATCCTCGACCGCCATGCGGGTGATCCGGCGCGCCAGGAAACGCGGGTCCTCGCCCCCGGTCAGCATCCGCGCCAGCCAATAAAGGGCCGCGTCCGGGTCCGAGCCGCGCACCGATTTGTGCAGGGCCGAGATCAGGTTGTAATGCTCGTCCCCGCTCTTGTCGTATTTGGTGGCCCGGCGCATCAGCCGTGCTGCCAGCGCCTCGCGCTCAAGCGGAGCCGCGACCTTCCACGCCGCCACCTGTTCGATCAGATTGAGCAGCGCGCGCCCGTCGCCATCGGCCATTTCCTGAAGCGCCAGCCGCGCCTCGGGCGTCAGTGGCAATTCGCGGCCCAACTCGCGCTCGGCCCGTGCGGTCAGATGCTCCAGATCCTGGGCGCTCAGCCGCTCCAGCACCAGCACCTGCGCCCGGCTCAAGAGCGCGGCGTTCAACTCGAACGACGGGTTCTCGGTCGTGGCGCCCACCAGCAGGATAGTGCCGTCCTCCATATGCGGCAGGAACCCGTCCTGCTGCGCCTTATTGAACCGATGAATTTCGTCGACAAACAGCAAGGTTCCCTGCCCGTTGCCACGCCGGATGCGTGCCGCTTCGAACACTTTCTTCAGGTCCGGCACCCCGGTAAAAATGGCGCTGATCTGCACAAAATGCAGGTCGGTCTCCTGCGCCAGCAGCCGCGCGATGGTGGTCTTGCCCACCCCCGGCGGCCCCCAGAACACCAGGCTGGACAGCGATCCCGAGGCCAGCATCACGCCCAAAGGTGCCTCGGGCCCCAGCACCTGCTGTTGCCCGATCACCTCGGCCAGGCTCTGCGGCCTCAACCTGTCCGCCAGCGGGCGCGGCGGCTCTCTTTCCGGCCGTGCGGCCCCGGTATCGAACAGGTCCGCCATGGGTCAGAGCCGGAACCGCAGCGACACCCATTGGCCGCGCCGCTGCAAGTCCATCCGCACCCAACGCCCGGTCTCGGTCAACGCCCGCTCTACATCGGCGGTGCTCTCGATCTCTTCGCCGTTGATCGCCCCCAGAACATCACCCGGCTGTACGCCCGCCCGCGCGCCATAGGGGCCGGGGTCCAGAACCACGACACCGCTTGCCGACAGTGGCAGACCAAGCCGCGCGATCACCGCCGGGTTCAACCGGGCCACGGTCAGGCCCGGCAGGACGGTGCGCTCACCCATTGTGGTTTCCTGTGCCGGCGGATCGTCGGGCGCCTCTGTCAGGGCGACCGGAAGCTCGCTCCGCTCGCCCTGGCGCAATCGCGTCATCCTGGCCGTACCGCCGATACCCGCGACGGACATGCGGAACTTCATCTCAGAGGGCGAGTTGACCAGCTGCCCGTCCACCTCGGTGATCACGTCGCCAACTGAGAAGCCTGCCACAGCCAGCGGACTTTGCGGATGCAGGTCGGAAATGACCACGCCCTCGGGGATCGAAAGGCCCAGCGACTCGGCGATGTCTGCGGTCATCGGCTGGCCTGCCATACCGGCCCAGGGGCGGGCGAAACTGGTATTGCCTTGGCGCGCCTGGCGCAGGAACTCGGCCACCAGATTGGCGGGGATGGCAAAGCCGATCCCGTTCGACCCGCCCGACCGGCTGAGGATCGAGGTGTTGATGCCGATCAGGTCGCCGTTCACGTCGATCAGGGCGCCGCCCGAATTTCCGGGATTGATCGGCGCATCGGTCTGGATGAAATAGCCCCGCGCATTGCCGGTGGCAGTTCCCGATCGGGCAAGGCCCGAGACGATGCCGCTGCTCACCGTCTGGCCCACGCCAAACGGGTTGCCGATGGCAAGCACCAGTTCTCCCACCTCGACATGATCGCTGTCGCGCAGCGGCAGGTTCGGCAAGTCGCGCGCGTCGTCCAGCCGCAGTATTGCGATATCGCTTTCCTCATCGCCCAAGACGACCCGAGCCGTGAACTCACGGCGGTCGGTGGTGACCACGCGGATCTCGGATGCCATGCCGACCACATGGTAGTTAGATACGACAAAGCCGTCATCCGACAGGATCACACCTGAACCGAGCGAGTTCTGCACCCGGGGTTGCGGCGTTCCGAAACCGCGAAAGAAATCCTGAAAAAACGGATCGTTGAACATTGTGCTGCCGCGTCCGGCCGAGATGATCTTGGCATAGATATTGACCACGGCGGGCGCTGCCTTTTTCACCACCGGGGCAAAGCCGAGACCGATTTCCGCCTGCGAATTGGGCACGCGGGTTTCAGCGTTCGCGGGCAAGGAAAGCAGGATAGACAGGGCGATCAGGGTTGCGCGGATCATGGGAACTCCGATTTCGTCTGCCAAACGGATATGCGGGGTTGCCCCGGCAAATGCAAGTCGCGCGGTCAGTTCCTCCGGCGCAGGAATTTCAGACCCGACCAATCCGCGTCAACGGCGCAGACCTTCACATCGACCCAGCCCAGCGGCAGAACTTCGGCGCGTAGCAGGTCTTCGGTCACGCCCGTGTGCAGGGGCGAGGATTTCTTGGCCCAGGACAGCCAGAGCATGCCCCCGGGGCTGAGTCGGGATATCTGTTGCGCCGCTGCGGTCGCGATTGCCTCGGGGCAGTGGAGAAACAGGTGAGCGGCATTTGCAGCAGTGGCCGCGGGGTCGAACAGTACGCCATCGGCCCCGGTCATCAGGTCCTTGTAATGGGCGGGCGGATTGACGGGGCACACGGTCCAACCGGGCTTGAACCCCAGTTTTTGCCAGAGCGGTTTGCCCGAGTATCCAGCGGTGATGGGTTTCGGCATGATCGGACCCTAACCGGCGGAGAGGCCGCGAGGCAACATCCAATGCCTTGCAAAACAAAGAAAAACCCCGTCCGAAAGATCGGACGGGGTTGCATCGGGACAGGTCCCGGAATGCTTATTCGTCGGCGGCCAGCTCTTCTGCTGCGGCGCGGGCCTTGTCGGCGGCACCCTTGGCGTCGACATCGCGATCGACCAGCTCGATGATCGCCATCGGCGCCATGTCGCCATAGCGGAAGCCGGCCTTCAGGATACGGACATAGCCGCCCTGACGGTCCTTGTAACGAGCTGCAAGTACGTCGAAAAGTTTGGCGACGTCCTTGTCTTCCTTCAGCTGGGCCGCGGCCTGACGGCGGGCGTGCAGGTCACCGCGCTTGCCCAGCGTGATCAGCTTTTCGACGATCGGTCGCAGTTCCTTGGCCTTGGGCAGGGTGGTCTTGATCTGTTCGTGCTCGATCAGCGAGCCGGCCATGTTGGAAAACAGGGCCTTGCGGTGTTCGTGGGTGCGGTTCAGGCGGCGGTAGCCACGTGCGTGACGCATGATTTCAATCCTTCTTTCGTGTTTTGCTTTGTCCGGCGACCCTGCGTGTGGGCCGCTCTCCTTGGGGCGGAATTGCCCATCGTTTTGACCGTTTTGTACTGGTCCCGGAACCCGGATTGACCGTTTTGTACAAAACCCGTGGCGGCGATTTCAGCCCGCCGCCACGCCCGAAGACGGTTTAGAACGCGTCTTCGAATTTCTTGGCGAGATCCTCGATGTTGTCGGGCGGCCAGTCCTCGACATCCATGCCGAGGTGCAGACCCATGCCCGAGAGCACTTCCTTGATCTCGTTGAGCGACTTGCGGCCGAAGTTCGGAGTGCGCAGCATCTCTGCTTCGGTCTTCTGGATCAGGTCGCCGATATAGACGATGTTGTCGTTCTTGAGGCAGTTGGCCGAACGCACCGACAGTTCCAGCTCGTCCACCTTCTTGAGCAGCAGCGGGTTGAATTCCAGACCGTCGTCGTCGTCCTGGCGGCTCGCCGATTCCGGCTCGTCGAAGTTGACGAAGATCGACAGCTGGTCCTGGAGGATCCGCGCGGCATAGGCCACGGCATCGTCCGGGGTGATCGAGCCATCGGTTTCGATCTTCATGGTCAGCTTGTCATAGTCCAGCACCTGGCCCTCGCGGGTGGGCTGCACGTCATAGGCGACCTTTTTCACCGGCGAATAGATCGCGTCGATCGGGATCAGGCCGATGGGTGCGTCTTCGGGGCGGTTCTTGTCGGCCGAGACATAGCCCTTGCCGTTGTTCACGGTCAGCTCCATGAACAGGTCGGCGCCATCGTCCAGGTGACAGATCACGTGGTCGCGGTTCAGAACCTCGATACCGGCGCTTTCGCTGATGTCACCGGCGGTGACAACAGCCGGACCTTTGGCATTGATCGACAGGCGCTTGGGCCCTTCGACGTCCATGCGCAGCGAGACCTGCTTGAGGTTCAGGATGATGTCGGTGACGTCTTCGCGCACACCGGCCACGCTCGAAAACTCGTGCAGGACGTTGTCGATCTGCACGCTGCTGATGGCCGCGCCTTGCAGCGAGCTCATCAGGATGCGGCGCAGCGCGTTGCCCAGCGTCAGACCAAAACCACGCTCCAGCGGTTCGGCAATGACGGTGGCCTGGCGTGCCGGATCGTTGCCCGGCTTGACCTCAAGCTGGGTCGGCTTGATCAGTTCTGCCCAGTTCTTGTGGATCATGTAATCCCTCCATTCCTGTTCGCACCCCATGTCCAGGAAGGTGCAAACGCCCGAGGTTTCAAACGGCGGACTGGGGCCGTGTGCGAAACACAGCCCCAGCGTAAATTCTGAGTCGCTTAGACGCGGCGACGCTTCGGCGGGCGGCAGCCGTTGTGGGCGATCGGGGTCACGTCGCGGATCGACGTGATGTTGAAGCCCACGGCAGCCAGAGCGCGCAGAGCCGATTCACGGCCCGAACCGGGGCCCTGAACTTCGACTTCGAGCGTCTTGACGCCATGATCCTGCGCCTTCTTGCCGGCATCTTCTGCGGCCAGCTGAGCGGCGTAGGGGGTCGATTTCCGCGATCCCTTGAAGCCCATGGTGCCAGCCGACGACCACGAGATGGCGTTGCCCTGCACGTCAGAGATCAGGATCTTGGTGTTGTTGAACGTCGAGTTCACATGGGCCACGCCCGTTGCGATGTTCTTACGCTCTTTTTTCTTGGTGATGCGGGTCTTGTCGCGTGCCATTGATCAGCCCCCCTTACTTCTTCTTGCCGGCGATCGGCTTGGCCGGGCCCTTGCGGGTACGGGCGTTGGTGTGGGTGCGCTGACCGCGAACCGGCAGGTTGCGGCGGTGACGCAGACCGCGATAGCAGCCGAGATCCATCAACCGTTTGATGTTCATCTGGACTTCGCGGCGCAGGTCGCCTTCGACGGTGAAGTTGGCGTCGATAAACTCGCGGATCGCCAGAACTTCAGCATCGCTGAGCTGGTTCACACGGCGGGATTGTTCGATGTTCACCGCTTCGCAGATGGCCTTGGCGGATGCCGGGCCGATACCGGTGATATAGGTGAGGGCGATGGGTACCCGTTTGGCAGTCGGGATGTTTACGCCGGCAATACGTGCCACGTGTCACTTTCCTTTTCGTTGCGGTTCCGTAGCTCCAGAACCTTTTTTCACAACGCTTGACCGTGGCAGCGGCGCCAGAGGGTCCAGCATTTTGAGGTGGTCTTGCGCAAATGAAACGAATCCCGTCCGCGCGGTTGATTCCCATAGGGGATGGGGGTCGATATGGGCTTTTGGCGGGGCCGTCAAGCCCCTAACCAATATCAGCCGAGGATCGCCTCGATCGAGGCGGTCACTTCCTTGATTTCCGCCAGTCCGTTGACCGGGCGCAAATCGCCCTTGGCATAGTAATAGCCGATCAGCGGCGAGGTCTTCTTGTAGTATTCCATTAGCCGGGTGCGCAGGCTGTCCTCGTTGTCGTCGGCGCGGCGCTTGAACTCGGTGCTGCCACAATTGCTGCACTTGCCGTCGGCCGGAATCGGCTTGGTGATATCGTTATAGACCTCGCCACAGCCGCCACAGGTCGAACGGGCGGTGATCCGGCTGACCAGCGCCTCGTCATCGACGCGCATCTCGATCACGGTATGCAGCGACTGACCATGCTTGGCCAGCAGCGCGGCCAGCGCGTCGGCCTGGGCCAGGGTACGGGGGAACCCGTCGAAGATGAAACCGGCACCTTTCTTGGTGGTCAGCTGTTCCTCGATCAGGCCAATGACGATCTCGTCGGTGACCAGCTTGCCCGCATCCATGATGGCGGCGACCTTCTGGCCCATTTCGGTGCCCGAGGTGCGCGCCTCGCGCAGCATGTCGCCGGTCGACAGCTGGATCATGCCACGGGTTTCGACCAGATGCCGTGCCTGGGTGCCTTTGCCCGCCCCCGGGGGTCCCAACAGAATGATGTTCATCGACGCGCGGGTCCCTTCCTGTTCGTGCGCTTGCGATTCTTGCCGCGAAGCTGCGATTTTTCGATCAGACCTTCGTACTGGTGCGCGAGCAGGTGGCTCTGGACCTGTTGGATCGTGTCCATGGTCACCGAAACGATGATCAGCACCGAGGTGCCGCCGAAGTAGAACGGCACGTTGAACTGGCCGCGCATGATCTCGGGCAGCAGGCAGACGGCGGCCAGATAGGCCGAACCGAGCACCAGGATGCGGTTGACCACGTATTCCAGGTATTCGGCGGTCTTCTTGCCGGGGCGGATGCCGGGCACAAAGCCGTTCTGGTTCTTGAGGTTGGTGGCGACGTCATCGGGTTTGAACGAGACGTTGAACGTGTAGAAATAGGCGAAGAACACGATCATCGACACGAAGAACAGCAGGTAGAGCGGCTGACCCGGGCCGAAGTTCGCCAGGAGCCATGACATGATCGGGCCATTGGCCGAGCCCTGACTGAAGGTTGAGATGGTGACCGGCAGCAGCAAGAGCGAGCTTGCGAAGATCGCCGGGATCACGCCTGCGGGGTTGACCTTGACCGGCAGGTGGCTGGAGCCGCCGTCATAGACCTTCATGCCCACCTGGCGGCGGGGATACTGGATGTGGATCTTGCGCAGGGCCCGTTCCATGAACACGACAAAGGTGATGACCGCGATCACCATCAGGATGATGGCGATGATCACGGCGGGGCTGATGGCGCCCGAGCGGCCGGAGGCAAAGAACTGGGCCAGAGCGGCGGGGACCTCGGCGATGATGCCGACGAAGATGATCAGCGAGACGCCGTTGCCGATGCCGCGCGCGGTGATCTGTTCGCCCAGCCACATCAGGAACATGGTGCCGCCCACCAGCGTGATCATGGTGGCAAAGCGGAAGTACATGCCCGGTTCGGTGGCCAGATCGCCCGATTCCAGCGAGACGGCCAGCCCATAGGCCTGCACGGTGGCCAGCGCCACGGTGCCGAAACGGGTGTACTGGTTGATCTTCTTGCGGCCCTGTTCGCCCTCTTTCTTGAGTTGCTCAAGCGAGGGGACCATGGCCGTCAGCAGCTGAACGATGATCGAGGCCGAGATGTAAGGCATGATGCCGAGCGCAAAGATGCCCATCCGCCCCAGCGCGCCGCCGGTGAACATTGACACCATACCGCCGATGCCCTGCCCCGCCTGCTCCATGAACTCGCGCAGGGCCACGCCGTCGATTCCCGGCACGGGGATAAACGTGCCGAGGCGATAGACGATCAGAAGCCCCAGGGTAAACAGGATGCGGTTGCGCAGATCGGTGGCCTTGCCCAGGGCAGCCCAGCTTGTGTTGGCCGCCATTTGTTCTGCTGCTGATACCATTCTCGGTCTCTCTGGATAAAAACGCCGCCCGGAACCGTTTTCCGGCTCGGGCGGCGTTTCGGGAAAACTTGGGTGTCTATGTAAGCGGGTCTTTGCCCGCTCACAACCCGTTACTCTGCCGCAGCAGCGATTGTGACCTTCAGCGAGCCGCCCGCTTTCTCGACGGCCTCGACAGCCGCTTTCGATGCACCGGTGACTTCGATGTTCAGCTTGGCGCTGAAGTCACCCTTGGCGAGAACCCGGATGCCGTCCAGCTTGCGGCGCACGAGGCCCGAAGCGACGAGGGCGTCCTCGGTCACGGCGGCCGATGCATCGATCTTGCCGGCTTCGACGAACTTCTGGATCAGACCCAGGTTGACGACGGCGAATTTCTTCTGGTTGGGCTTGTTGAAGCCGCGCTTGGGCAGGCGCTGATAGAGCGGCATCTGGCCGCCTTCGTAGCCGTTGATGGCCACACCCGAACGGGATTTCTGACCCTTGATACCCCGGCCACCGGTCTTGCCCTTGCCCGAGCCCGGGCCGCGGCCGATGCGCATCCGTTTCTTGGCAGCGCCCGGATTGTCGCGCAGTTCATGCAGTTTCATGTCGCTTCTCCTTGCCGGATGTGACCCACGAAGCGTGACAGGCCAACCACGGCGTTTCTTGATTGTTGATTCTGCAGCCACAGAGGGCCACCGGGGGCGTATAGACGCTGTGCGCCGCGCATGCAAGCACCCCGAGAAGCAGAACGCCCCCGGGTTTCCGAGGGCGGTGCAGCGTCCGGTCTGTAGGCCGTATCAGCGGCCGTAGACGTGGAACCGGGCAATATCGTTGATGTCGCAGCGACGGATGCCGATATCGGCCAGTTCGCGGTTCGACAAACGATCGAGTTCATTGAACGTGCGCTTGTAGGACGCGTTCTTTGCCCATGCGTCGCGCGTGGATTTCACGGCGGCCAGGATGCGGGCGGCGATCGACGGTGCGCGGTCAGCGGTAACGGTTGCGTATGCCATTTTCTTACCTCTTACGAATGCAGCAGGGCCTCTCCCAACTGCCTGAATTTTGGTCGTTTCATTGATGAGAGGCAGATAGTGCTGCATTGCAGCATCAGCAAGGGACGCTTTGGTCTAGCCGCCATGCAGCGGCGGCATGGCTGTGGCTGTTGTGAAGCGGGGGCGGGAGACCGGGGAAATACGACTCGGTTTCCCGGCGCTCATATTCCATAATCCAAGAATATTTCCACCGACGCATCACCCAAGGTGAGGCGACCATTTTTTAGAAGCGAGGTTCCAATGACCGACTATACACCCGTAACCGACAATACATTGCTGCCCTTTGGTGATGCGCAGATCCCGCGCGGGGATGACAACGTATCTGCGGAGCTATTCCTTGGCGAAATCTTCGAGGATGGGTTCCTGTTCGGTGGCGAGACCTTCAACAGTTTCTGGGTCGCGACCAATGGCGGTGTGTCTTTCAATGGCCCTGATAGCTGGTCGTCGCCGAGGGACCCCTTCAACATCGCTCCATTCCAACGCGACCTGGATAGCCGGACCCCGCCCGACCCGGCCAGCGGTGTTTTCGTGGACCTGAATACCGAACGGGATTCGGTCGTGGTGACCTGGAACCTTATCGGGCGGTACTATCAGAACTACGATCCCCCTCTTACATTCCAGATGGAGCTGCTCGACCGGGGCGAGGGTGATGCCGAGGTGATCTTTCGTTATGCCGACATGGGCGAGACGGGGGATCCATGGTATAGTGCCGGCCTGACGGCGGAATGGGGATCCTCGGTTGTCTTCGAGCACTGGGATTCCGGCATCCCCGGCTATGAGCTGGACGACACGCCGGGCAATACCGGGATTGCCGGGGTCTGGCAGTATCGCATCGTGGATGGCGTGCTGGAACCCGGTCTGATCGAGGACGGAACCCCCGAAGCCGACCTGATGATCGGCACCGCGCGGGGCGATGTGCTGAACGGGCTGGGCGGCGATGACACGATCCAGGGCAATGATGGCGCCGACATGCTGGATGGCGGCAACGGCAATGACGAGATCGACGGCGGCCTGTCGCAAGACACCATCGCGGGCGGCGCGGGTGCCGACACGATCACCGGCGGGGGCGGCGATGACCAGATCAGCGGTCAGGACGGTAACGATACGATTGAGGGCGGTGCAGGCCGCGACACGATCTATGGCGGTGTAGGTGACGACCTGCTGGCCGAGTCCTGGGAGATCTGGGATTACTGGGGTTCCTTTGACCGGATCGAAGGCGGCGAAGGCAACGACACCGTGCAGGGTGCCTACGGCAACGACACGATCGACGGCGGCGATGGCAATGACGAGTTGCGGGGCGGGAGCCACCAGGACGAGATGCACGGCGGTGCCGGAAACGACACGATGGCCGGCGGCGATGGCAACGACAGCCTTTATGGCGGCGATGGCGACGATTTCCTGTATGGCGACTTTGGCCTCAACATGGCCGAGGGCGGCGCGGGAGCGGATACCTTTCTGCTGAACCCCATGGGTCAACTGACGATCGTCGATTTCAACCCCGTCGAGGGGGATCGTTTGATTGTCGATGGCGATCTCTACGCACGGAATTCCTTTTTTGCGCGGGCGGGCGGTGATGGAGAGATCTATGACGCCGATGGCAATCGCACCTCGTCGGCGCTTGATATCCTGTATCGCGGCGAAGGCGAACCCAACCTGCGGCTGATCGCGACCGTTAGCCTTTTGTCCGGTGTCGATGCCGTGGAACTGGCTTTACCCAGCGCGTTGAACCCGGGCGTGACGCCAATCACCTGGGACTTCTTCTGAGGTCCCTATGATCTCGGTGACAGGTACCCAAGACAAATCAGCCACGGGCAAACCCGGCGCGGTTCACTGCCCTGGCGATGGAACGGGTAGCGGTCGGACCGAACGCTTGCAATTTCTTCGCGAGTTGTGCGGTACAAGGAGAGGCTGATACGGGCGGGTTCAGGCGAGGATCGCTTTTTGAGCGGAGGCGTTAAGCCATTGTTTTTTTGGTGTATTTCTTTGGGGGTTTGGTTGCGGGAGGGCGTTTTGGTCACAACCTTGCGCACCGCTACAACCAAGCCTCACAGCGTGAAATCAACTTTCTGGGCCTGCTCTTTAATGCCCCTGACTTGACGGATGCTCTGAAGAGGTCGGCTAAGGGCTGACCTCTAGGGTCAGTCTTTTCCAACGAATTCAGATCGTTGGTCAGTCATGGGCTGGAGAGCAGACCATGACAAAAACACCAATCGGGAAACGCGAAGCCCCATTTTCGCTGCGCCTGTCCTTCGAGGAACGGGCAAAACTTGAACATCAAGCAGGGAGTATGCCGCTATCGGCGTACATCAAATCCTTGCTGTTTGCAGATGATGCACCGGTTTACCGGCAGAGACGGCGTGCACCAGCCGCCGACGAGAAGCTCTTGGCTGAGCTGCTCGCCTGTCTTGGCGCATCCCGCTTGTCGAACAACTTGAACCAGCTCGCAAAGGCCGCAAACTCCGGCTCGCTCTATTGCGATGAGGGAACGAAGATCGCCCTCAATCGCGCCTGTGATGACGTGCATGCCATGCGCGTTCT
The DNA here is from genome assembly GCF_025751555.1 of Ruegeria aquimaris. Classification (GTDB taxonomy): domain Bacteria; phylum Pseudomonadota; class Alphaproteobacteria; order Rhodobacterales; family Rhodobacteraceae; genus Ruegeria_B; species Ruegeria_B aquimaris. The sequence goes on along the minus strand of NZ_JAOWLB010000028.1, from coordinate 846 downwards.
GCTCATGCGTGGCCTTGGTATCCAGGTGGATGAGCCTGAGACGGATAAGCCGAAAGAAAGTACGACCCAGAGCTTCAACCGGACAGCGGCCAGACGGCCCTCGATGTTCCCAAAGCCGGGGAACAAGCAATGATCCTCAAAGGAGCTCAACGGGCAGGCGCGGGCAATCTCTCGCGGCATCTCCTGAATACGCGTGACAATGATCATGTCACGACGCTGGAGCTGCGCGGCTTTGTCTCTGGCGATCTGACTGGCGCGCTACAAGAGATTCAGGCTGTCGCCAAGGCAACCAAGTGCAAACAGTTCATGTTTGCGCTGTCTCTCAATCCGCCCAAGGAAGCGGAGGTGAGGGAGGCTGCCTTCATCGCAGCGGCAGATAAGGCCGAAAAAGAGCTCGGTCTAACTGGTCAACCCCGCGCGATTGTCATGCACGAAAAGAACGGGCGACGGCATGCCCATGTCGTCTGGTCCCGGATCGACGGCGACAATCTCAAAGCGATCAATCTACCTTTCTCCAAGAACAAGCTCACCGCAGTGTCGAAGGAGCTTTATCTAGAGCATGGCTGGCGTCTGCCTGACGGGCTGAAGACAATTGGCGGAAAAAGCCCGCTGAGTTTTTCTCGCGAAGAATGGCAGCAAGCACAGCGCCAGAAGCTCGACCCGCGTGAGATCAAAGCTGTTCTTCAAGACGCCTGGGCGCGCAGCGATAGTCTAAAGGGCCTTGGCAACGCGCTCGCGGAGCGGGGATTTCATAGCCAAGGGCGATCGGTGTCAACGGCGGCGCAATTTCCGGCCATTGGGCGGAGTAAAAGCGGACCACCTCGGTCGTGACCGGCGCCTTGGCAA
>NZ_JAOWLB010000027.1 GCF_025751555.1 Ruegeria aquimaris | reverse complement strand
AGCTGGTCTCCATCGCAGATACCAGCTTGAATCACGTTCAGCGCTGCCTGTGAATCCCTTTTGTCAACACGGCCTAATCTGAGGTCGGCGAAGGCGCGCCTCGTCCTCCGGGATAGCGCTTGCTATCTTTGTCGCTCTCGAACAGATGACGGAACTCGAGCATTTTTTCAGATGCGACAGCAAAATTTTTCCTGACTTCGCGATACTGGTCGTCAGTATCAGCGCACGTTTTCGCCTTTTGGGCGTAATATCTTGGGCTGCCTGTAACCCTCAGGAATGCATAGAGTTCTTGTAAACATTTCGCATATGATCCACTCACAACCTCCGGCGCTACTGTGTCGTCTCCATTTGGGCCGCCACTTGCACCAAAGCCGGATGTGATCCGTCTACTGGAATATTTCTCAAAGACACACCGCAGGCTAATAGCAATGGTATAGGGCTGATGCCTTTCCGCATTCTTGTCAGCAGTCCCTTTTCCGGCTTCAAAGAATCCAGTCAGCAAGTCCACAATGGTTTCAAGTTCATCTCGTGAACTGCGGAGCACTCGCCATCTGATGTCCCTCCACAGTGCGCCGGAAGCCTCAAGAACAGTGCGTCTCACCTCGTCGAGTGCTTCCGGGTTGTCAGCGCCACCCCGGTCCTGATGTATGCGCATCTTAGCAAGCTGAATTCTGGCCTCCTCCAGCCTTTTGACTGAGCCGACAGGCGGGTTAGTGCCGTATTTCTTGGCAACCTTCGACCAGACCTCGCCGTTGCCTTCATAGGGATTTCCTATCAAGGCTGATGCGGCAAGCATTTCGTGATCCGCAATCGGTAGGTCCAGATACTCCGACAGAATTTGTGTGATTCCAGCCCAAACCTGCAGAAGTTCAGACGTTATTTCGTCGCAAAAAACTTCATCGCCACAGACGATATCGCCATTACTTTTGAAATTAACGACATCCCACCACATACTCACACCACCGTTCCATCAACTGCCGTCGTTTTTCCAACAGGTCTGACCGCGCATAGGCGCGCTCAACGTCCGACCCGACCTTGTGGGCCAAGCTCATCTCGGCCACCTCACGGGACACATCTGGCTGTTCCGCCGCCCAATCGCGAAAGGTCGAACGAAACCCGTGGACGGTGATCCCCTCGATCTTCATGCGCCGCAAAAGCATCAGCATGGCCATGTTCGACAGGGGCTTATGGCGCTTCTGCCCCTCGAACACCGCCTCTGATTGCAGCGCTTTCAATGGCTCCAAGACTGCGACCATCTGGGGTGTCAGGGGGACGCGGTGTTCCTCTCCGGCCTTCATCCGCTCATGCGGGACCGTCCAGAGCATCGCATCGAAATCAAACTCTTCCCAACGGGCCTGCAAGACCTCGCTGGTCCGGCTTGCAGTCAGGCAGGTGAACATCAGCGCCTTGGCTGCAGTGGCGTCCCGCGTGGCAAGGTCGGCATAGAAGGCGGGGACATCTTGCCAGCGCATTGCCTTGTGGTGCTGCACCTTCTGTTTGACGCGTGGCAACACCTTGGCATCGCGGATCGTGTTGACGGGGTTTTCGCCAGTGTAGAAGCCCTTCGATTTGGCTACATCCAGCACCGCCTTGATCCGCTGCGCAACGCGCTTGGCCGTTTCGTGCTTCTCAGTCCAGATGGGAAGCAAAACCTGCAACACCTCGGGCTGCCCGACCTCCGACACCGGCAAGCGCCCGATCTTTGGGAAGGCATATTCGGCGAGCGTGTTGATCCATTGCTGCCCGTGCTTGGGGTTCTTCCACGTCGGCAAGCGCTCGATGTGAACCTGCTGGGCGATCTCTTCGAAGCACGGCACCTCTTGGCGGATGTCGTAGCGCGGGTTGAGGCCCTGCTTCGCCATGCGGCGATATTCGAGGGCGCGGTCGCGCGCTTGGTTCAGCGTCACGATGTCCGCGCCTCCCAAGCCAAAATCGGTGCGCAGAGGTTTGCCCCCCCGATTCCGCTGCCCCTTGACGGTGACGCGCACAATCCAGCGCCGCGCGCCGCTCGGGTCTACCACAAGATATAGGCCGTTTCCGTCGCCATGCCGACCGGGGCCAAGCGTTCGCACCAGATTCTTGGTCAGTTTGCCGCTATGCAGAGCCATGACTAAAACCAGTGCCTATTCAAATCGGTCAAAAATTCTGCTGTGATCTGATACCCCGATGCATCCCCGATCACGGCATCGACCCCACAGTGCGGACACAATGCCGTTGCTCCTTCGGGGTGCCATTGCGAGTCGCACCAGTCTTGAATTTCGGTCGCCGGGAAGATCGCCAAGCAGTAGAAGCACCCGCACTGGTTACTAGCCAGAATCGCTGCCCGATGCCGGATCGACTTCTGATGCGCTGCTTTCAGGTCATCCATAGCACTCACTCAAAATACCACATTTCATACCACCCAATGAACAGAAATGAGTGTAATCGAAGAAATGTGAAGATCAACAACGGATGCAGATAATCAAAAAAAAACAGCGCCATATGGCGTTGAATGGGTCTGAATACAACTGTATGAAAATGGCGGGTGGCGGAGCCGATGGGATTCGAACCCACGAGACCCTTCCGGGCCTACTCCCTTAGCAGGGGAGCGCCTTCGACCACTCGGCCACAGCTCCGCTGACCCGTTTATGGATTTCGGGACAGGAGGACAAGGGCGAATTTGCCGCCTTGTCAGTCAGGCAGAGATTTTTTCATCCCTCAAACCGGTCCGTCTCGGGGGCTGCCAGGGCGGCCATGCTGGCCGATACCTGCTCCAGGAACTGCGCGCCGATTGCGGAAATCGGCCGACCGCGCGCGGTGACGATGATCACATCCAGCAGGATGCGCGGTGTGAACCGGCGCAGGACATAGCCTTGCTGCGGGTCGGTCGCCACCGTGAACGGATCGACCAGCGTCACCCCCAACCCCTGTTTCACAAGGTTCAGTGCATTACGGAACAGGTCGGTCTGACAGCGGATGCGCAGGGTGGCGCCCTCGTTGTGAAACGCTTCGCGGGCGCGGCGGGTGACCATGTGGTCGGCCCCCATGACGATGAAGGGCTGGTCGTCCAGCAGTGAGGGTGTCAGCACCTCGTGCCGGGCCAGGGGGCTGTGATCCGGCAGGGCGCAGAGGATTTCGAAGAAAAAGGGTTTTGCCTCCAACCCGTCGTGGCGCACGGGCAGTTCGCAGATGCCGATCTCGAACAGGCCTGCCATCACCCATTCCTGGATCTTGGCCGAATACTGCGACTGAAAGGCCACTGTCAGGTTCGGCTTGTCGGCGGCAAAGCGCGCGATTTCGCCGGGCATGAAGCCAAAGGCCATGGCGTGATTGGTGGCAACCTGCAACTGCCCGGCCTTCTGGTTTTGCAGGTCGACCACCGCCTGGTTCACATGCACGAGCCCGCGCATCACGGTGTCGATCTCGTCATAGAGCACCATCGCCTCGGGCGTTGGTAACAGGCGTCCGCGGTTGCGCTCGAACAGTTTCAGCCGGGTGCGCCGCTCCAGCTGCGCCAGCAGATTCGAGATTGCCGGTTGCGACACGCCCAGCCGTTCGGCCGCGCCGGTCACCGTGCCGGTCTCGATGATGGCGTGAAACGCCTGATAATGGCGGAAATACGAGGTCATATCATCCAAATCATCATCCGAAATGATACCTTTTGCAAATCTTAGTATTGGAAATGATGAAAAACCTCTCGCACACTTCCCTTGCGTCATCGGGGGATCAAATGAGCGCGCTTGACCAGAAAATTATCGGTTTCGATCTGTGGCACCTTGCCTTACCCGTGGTTTCCGCACGCGATCATGGCATCGGCCGGGTCGAGGGATCTTGCGAGATCGTGGTGCTGCGCCTGACGGCCGAGGGCGGCGCCGAAGGGTTTGGCGAGGCTTCGCCCTGGTCTGTCTTTACGGGAACGCCCGAGGCGAGCTATGCCGCGCTCGACCGGTACTTGCGGCCGCTGGTGACGGGGCGCCGGGTCGGTGACCGCGCCCTGATCATGGAGCAGGCCGGTCGCGCCGTCGCCCACTGCACCGAGGCCAAGGCGGCGCTGGAAAGCGCATTGCTGGACCTAGCCGGACAGATCTCGGACCTGCCGGTCTGGGCGCTGCTGGGGGGCAGGTTCCGCGATACTATCCCACTCAGTTGTTCCATCGCCAATCCGGATTTTGATGCCGACATCGCGTTAATGGAGCGCCTGCGCGACGATGGCGTCGGGCTGATCAAGCTCAAGACCGGGTTCAAGGACCATGCGTTCGACATCATGCGGCTGGAACGGATCGCGCGGGATTTTCCCGAATTCGGGGTGCGTGTCGATTACAATCAGGGTCTCAGCATCGAACAGGCGATTCCGCAGGTGCTGGACGTCGCCAGGTTCCGGCCGGATTTCATCGAGCAGCCGGTGCGGTTCCACCATTTCGACATGATGGCACAACTGCGGGGGCTGACGGACATCCCTCTTCTGGCCGATGAAAGTGTGTTCGGCCCCGAGGATATGGTGCGCGCCGCGCGTGAGGGCATTTGCGACGGTGTCTCGGTCAAGATCATGAAGTCCGGCGGCCTGTCACGCGGCCAGTCGGTGGCGCGCATCGCGGCGGCGCACGGGCTGACGGCCTATGGCGGCGACATGTTCGAGGCGGGGCTGGCCCATCTGGCGGGGACCCACATGATCGCAGCGACACCCGAGATCACGCTGGGCTGCGAGTTCTACCAGGCCAGCTATTTTCTGAAAGAGGACATTCTGGAAACTCCGTTCAGGGTTCAGAATGGCCAGGTGGTGGTGCCCGATGGTCCCGGCCTGGGCGCACGGCCCGAGCTGGGAAAGCTCGACCATTATGCGGTCAGGAAATCGGAATGAACGCCATGCCCTCAATAGGCCGTGGCGGCCCGCGCGGCCTGGTCATACTGTCCCGACATCAGCCGCAGCATGGCCGACAGGCGGCTCATCTGGTCGGGTTCGATGCCGGCATCCTTCATCGCCGCCAGCAACAGGTCCTCGCGAATCTCGCGGTAGCGGTCACAGGCGGCGCGCCCCTCTTCGGTGGCCTCGACCGTCTTTTCCTTGCCCAGGCGCCCTTCGCTGACCAGCCCCAGCTTGCTCAGCTTCTTGATCGCGTAGTTGACGGTATGGGTGTCCTCGACATTCAGCACCAGGCAGATGTCGGCCAGTTTCTTGGGCCGGTCCCGGTGGCGCACCGTGTGCAGCACCAGCACGTCCAGCGAGGACAGTTCGGGATATCCCGCCGCCGCCATCGCCCGCACGGTCCAGCGGCCAAAGGCATGGCCTGCGATGATCAGGCCGAATTCGAATTCGGAAACCTCCGGAAAGCTGCCCGCCGCCAGATGCGCCGAGGATACCACCGGACCAAGTTTGGAGTGTGACATGAGGCAAGACTACCCAACGCTAAAATCATGTCAACAATTTGTTGACGTTTTGTCGATGTGTGTCATGCTTCGACCCATGGAATCGGTCCAGCGCCTTATGCGTGAGGGTCGGGAGGCGAAATGAACGAGACCGCAAAGACCATCGCCATTATCGGCGCCGGCATTGTCGGCGTATCGACCGCGATCTGGCTGCAACGCGACGGTCACCGGGTGATCCTGATCGACCGGGCCGGTCCGGCCGAGGGGACCTCTTTCGGCAACGGCGGCGTTCTGGCCTCTTGCTCGATCGTGCCGGTGACCGGGCCGGGTCTGATCGCCAAGGCGCCGGGCATGCTTTTCAGCCCGAACCAGCCGCTGTTCCTGCGGTGGGGATATCTGCCGCGTCTGGCGCCCTGGTTGATCAAGTATCTTGGCCATGCGAATGCCGCCGCCGCCACCCACACGGCCAATGCCATGGCGCAGATCGTCGGTGACAGCCTGGCCGATCACCTGGCGCTGGCGCAGGGGACGGGGGCCGAGAAATGGGTGGTGCCATCGGACTACCTGTTCATCTACAACGACCGGGCGCATTATCAGGACGATGCCTTTGGCTGGGGCCTGCGGCGGCAGAACGGGTTCGTCTGGGACGAGATGGACGCCGCTGAATTCCGAGCCTATGACCCGGTGTTCTCCGACGATTTGGGGTTTGCCGTGCGGCTCAAGGATCATGGCCGCATCACCGACCCGGGCCAATACGTCAAGGATCTTGCCGCCCACGTGGTGGCGCAGGGCGGGCAGCTGATCACGGCGGCGGTCGAGGATATCGTGCACGAGAATGGCCGCGTCACCGGCGTGCGGGCCGGGGGGCAGACGATTGCATGTGATGCCGCCGTGGTGGCCACCGGCGTCTGGTCCGGGCCGCTGGCCAAGAAACTGGGCCTCGACGTGCCGCTCGAATCCGAGCGCGGTTATCATATCGAGTTCTGGAACCCGAGTTTCATGCCGAAGTCGCCGGTCATGGTGGCCGCGCGCAAATTCGTCGCCACCCCGATGGAGGGACGTTTGCGGCTGGCGGGCGTCGTCGAGTTCGGCGGGCTTGAAAACGGCCCGTCCAAGGCGCCGATCGACTTGCTCAAACGCAGCGCCGCTGCCGTTTTCCCGGGGCTCAAGGCCGACGAGGTGACCGAATGGATGGGTCACCGCCCCGCGCCCGCGGATTCGATCCCGGTGATCGGCGAGTTGCCGCATATCAAGGGGGCATATACCGGCTTTGGCCACCATCATGTGGGGCTGACCGGCGGGCCGAAAACGGGCCGTATCCTGGCCCAACTCATCTCGGGTCGACAACCCAATGTTGACCTGACCGCCTATTCCCCGGCACGCTATGCAAAGGCCGGGCAATAATAAGAAACCAAACCGATCCAACAAACTAGGGAGATTGAAATGCTGAAAATGAAACACCTGCTGGCGGCAACCGCCCTGACCGCGGCTTCGGCCCTGTCGGCCACTGCCGAAACATGGGACATGCCGCTGGCCTATGCGGCGACCAACTTCCATTCGGAAAACGCGGCCGAGTTCGCCACCTGCGTCAAGGACAAGACCGCTGGCGCGATGGAGATCGTGACCCATCCGTCCGGCTCGCTGTTTGCGGGCAACGACATCAAGCGCGCGATCCAGACCGGCCAGGCGCCGATTGGCGAGCGCCTGATCTCGGCGCACCAGAACGAGAACCCGATGTTCGGTATCGACTCGATCCCGTTCCTGGCCACCTCCTTTGGCGCGCATGAGCAGCTGTGGGAAGTCGCAGGCCCGAAAGTGGCCGAGATCCTGGCGCAGCAGAACCTGGTCTATCTCTACTCGGTGCCGTGGCCGCCGCAGGGTCTCTACTTCAAGAAGCCGGTCGAAAGCGTGGCCGACATGAAGGGGATCAAGTTCCGCTCGTACTCGACCGCAACCGCCCGCATGGCGGAACTGACCGGCATGTTGCCGGTGCAGGTCGAGGCGGCCGAACTCAGCCAGGCGCTGGCAACCGGTGTGGCCGAAAGCTTCATCTCGTCGGGCGCGACTGGCTATGACCGCAAGGTCTGGGAACACCTGACCCATTTCTACGAAGTGGACGCCTGGCTGCCGCGCAACATCGTGTTCGCCAACAAGGATGCATGGGATGGGCTGAGCCCTGAAACCCAGTCGGCGATGCGGGATTGTGCCGCCACCGCCAAGGCCAACGGTCTGCAACGGTCCAAGGACTATACCCAGTTCACGCTGGACGGTCTGAAGGCCGGGGGCATGACCGTGGGTGCGGCTGGCGCCAACCTCGTTGCCGAACTGAAGGCGATTGGTGAGACCATGACCGCCGAGTGGCTGGAAAGCGCGGGCGACGAAGGCCGTGCTGTCGTCGACGCGTACAAGGCGAAAAATTAACCATCATCAGGCGGAGGCCGCATGCTGCGGCCTCCCAACCTGTTGAAATCATAAGGGGGCAGGGACATGGGTTCTTTGCGCCGCGGGCTTGACGCGCTCTATACCGCCGGGGGTGTCGTCGCCGCTTTCTTCACAATCGCTATCCTGGGGATCATCGTGCTGCAAATGCTGGCGCGCTGGACCGGGTCCACATTCCCCGGCGCGGCGGATTATGCCGGGTACTGCATGGCGGGCGCGTCCTTCTTTGCCTTTGCCTATGCTCTGAACCATGGCGCCCATATTCGCGTGTCGCTGCTGCTCAGCAGGATGGGCCGCTGGCGGTACTGGGGCGAGCTGTGGTGCTTTGCCGTCGGGACCGCCGCCTCTACCTTTCTGGCGCGTTTCGCCATCAAGGTGACGATGGAGAGCCACCGGTTCAAGGATGTGAGCCAGGGCCAGGACGCCACCCCGCTGTGGATCCCGCAATCCATCATGGCCATTGGTGCCGTGCTGTTGGCGATCTGCTTTTGGGATCACCTGATCCGTCTGATTTTTACCGGAAACCACGGGATGCGCGAAGATCTCGTGGAGCAAAGCCACGCGGAGTAGGGACATGGAACAACTGATCCCGATTGCACTGTTTCTCTTCGTCCTGTTCCTGCTTCTGGGCTCTGGTGTCTGGGTCGGCCTCGCGCTGCTGGGCGTCGCCTATGTGGGGATGGAGCTGTTTACCTCGCGCCCCACGGGGGACGCGATGATCACGGTGATCTGGCGCTCGGCCTCCAGCTGGACGCTGACGGCGCTGCCGCTCTTCATCTGGATGGGCGAGATATTATACCGAACGCGACTGTCCGAGGACATGTTCCGTGGCCTTTCGCCCTGGATGGCGCGGCTGCCGGGCGGGCTGGTGCATACCAACATCGTGGGCTGCACCGTGTTTGCGGCGGTCTCGGGGTCCTCGGCGGCAACGCTGACCACCGTGGGCAAGATGTCGATCCCCGAATTGCGCAAACGCGGCTATCCCGAGCGGATGGTGATCGGAACCCTGGCGGGCGCGGCCACGCTGGGCCTGATGATCCCGCCGTCGCTGACGCTGATCGTCTATGGCGTGACCATCAACGAATCCATCACCAAGCTGTTCTTTGCGGGCATCCTGCCCGGGCTGGTGCTGGCGCTGATGTTCATGACCTATGTGGCGATCTATTCCAAAGTGTCGTCGAACTGGAACCCGGCACCGGAACCAAAGATGAGCTTCTTTGAAAAGGTGCAGAACTCGCGCTTTCTGATCCCGGTCATGCTGCTGATCATCGTGGTGATCGGGTCGATGTACCTGGGCTTTGCCACTGCGACCGAGGCAGCCGCCTTTGGCGTCATCGGCGCGCTGGTGCTGGCGGCGGGGCAGGGGTCGCTCAACTGGGGCACCTTTGTCGAAAGCCTGATGGGGGCGGTGCGCACCTCGGCGATGATCGCGCTGATCCTCGCGGGCGCGGCCTTTCTGTCGCTCAGCATGGGCTTTACCGGGTTGCCGCGCGGCCTGGCCGACCTGATCGCCAGTTTCGAGCTGAGCCGGTTCGAGCTGTTGATGGTGCTCCTGGTGTTCTACATCATCCTGGGCTGTTTCCTCGACGGTATCTCTTCGGTGGTGCTGACAATGGCGGTGGTCGAGCCGATGATCCGCGAGGCGGGGATCGACCTGATCTGGTTCGGTATCTTCATCGTCGTGGTGGTCGAGATGGCGCAGATCACGCCGCCGATCGGGTTCAATCTGTTTGTGCTGCAAGGCATGACCGAACACCAGATGGGGTTCATCGCCCGCGCCGCGATCCCGATGTTCCTGATCATGGTTCTGATGGTCTTCGTTCTCATCGCCTTCCCGGATCTGGCCACATGGCTGCCCGAGAACATCAGAGCGCGACCTAGCTGACGAGAATGGTCCGAGAGGAACGGCAGGATGCAACAGGCGCTGGCCTTCATCGCCCGGCATGGCAAGCTTGGCCTCATCGCGGGCCTGGTTGCCGGGCTTGCCCTGCCGGGGGTGGCGGCCGCGATGCGGCCTTGGATCCCCGAGCTGGTGGCATTCCTGCTGTTCCTCACCGCCTTTCGCATCGGCCCGGTCGATGCGGCGGGCAAGCTCAACGACCTGACCCGCACCGCCCGGGCGGTGCTGGTCCTGCAACTGGCGCTGCCGCTGGGTTTCCTGCTGCTGTTGAAGCTCATCGGCCTGCCGATGACGCCGCTGGCGCTGGCTGCGGCACTGGTGCTGGCGGCGCCTTCGGTCACCGGATCGGCGAATTTCACCATCCTGCTGCGGCAGGACCCGGCCCCGGCGCTGCGCCTTCTCATCCTGGGCACCGCGCTGTTGCCGCTGACGGCGATTCCGGTGTTCTGGTTCCTGCCCGAGTTCGGCGACCTGGCTGCCGTGCTGGCGGCGGCGCTGCGGCTGTTGGCGGTGATCCTTGCCGCCGCCGGTCTGGGCTTTGCCCTGCGCCACTGGGGCGCGCGACATCTGTCGGAGATCAACCGCCGCGCGGTCGACGGGCTGACGGTGATCGCGCTGGCCGTTGTGGTGGTGGCGCTGATGTCGGCGATCCGGCCCGCGCTGGCCGAGCGCCCGGCCGAGCTGGCCTTTTGGCTTGCCGCCGCCTTTGCGATCAATTTCGGGGGCCAGATCCTGTGCTTTGCGTTCCTGCGCGCCACCGGCCGGCCCGACCCGGTGCCGACCTCGATTGTCGCGGGCAACCGCAATTTCGCGCTGTTTCTGGTGGCCCTGCCGCCCGAGGCGACCGACCCGCTCTTGATCTTTCTGGGATGCTACCAGTTTCCCATGTATCTGACCCCGACCCTGATGCGGAGGCTCTATGACCCGCGCTGACCCCTTTCCCCTGATCCGGACCGTCGGCCTTGATGGCGTGCTTGTCACCTTTGCCGACACCATGACCGAGCCGTCGAACCGCGCCGCGCTGGCCTTTCGCGGTGCGCTACACGAGGCCGGGTGGGAGGGCGTGGTGGAAAGCTCGACCTCGCTCGCCTCGGCCTATCTGCGTTTTGACCCGCTGCGCCTGAGCCATGCCGAGGTGCAGGCGCGGCTGGCCGCCCTGCTGGCCGAACGCGATTGGTACGCCGCGCCGCTGCCCTCGGGCCGCAAACTGTGGCGGGTGCCCACGGTCTATGGCACCGATCTGGCGCCGCAGCTTGAAGACGCAGCCGCCGCCGCCGGTCTGGACGTCGATGAGGCGGTCCGCCGTCTGGCGCAGTCGCGCGTGCGGGTGCTGACCATCGGCTTTGCCCCCGGCCAGCCCTATCTGGGTCCGCTGGCACCCGAGTTCGACATTCCCCGCCTGCAACAGCTGACCCCGATGGTGCCCGAGGGCGCGCTGGTCTGCGCCATCCGCCAGCTCATCGTCTTTGCCGGACCAACGCCCACAGGCTGGCGCCATATCGGACAGACCGCGTTCCGCTGCTTCCGTCCGGGGATGGAATGGACATTTGCCCTCAACCCCGGCGACGAGATGGTGTTCGAACCCATCGAGCGGGCGGAACTGGACCATATCCGCGTCCATAACGAGGACGGTACCGGCGGTGCCACGGTCGAGGAGATCGAGGCATGAGCCTGATTGTCCGCCGCATCGGCCCCGCCTGCACCATCCAGGATCAGGGGCGCGCAGGCTTCCTGGATCAGGGCCTGTCCCGCTCGGGCGCGGCCGATCTGCGCGCGCTTTACGAAGGGGCTGCGCTTTTGCGTCAGAAACCCGATCTGGCGGCGCTGGAGATGGCTGGTATGGGCGGTGAATTCGAGGCCACAGCGCCCTTGCGCATCGCGCTCACCGGCGCGCCCATGCAGGCCAGCATCGACGGCAGCCCGGTCGCCTGGAACGCCTCGCATGCTTTGGCCAAGGGCCAGCGGCTGAGCATCGGCGCGGTGCTGCGCGGCGGATACGGATACCTGCACCTGGGTGGCGGCATCGCGACCGAGCCTTTCCTCGGCTCGCGCTCGGCGCATCTGGCGGCGCGGGTCGGTCGCGCGGTGGCGGTGGGCGACACACTGGCAAACGGGCCGGACAAGGGCGAGACGGGCATGAAGATCGCCGCCGAGGACCGGTTCGGCGGCGGCACCCTGCGGGTGGTGGCCAGCTTCCAGACCGCGCTGTTCGATGGTGAGACGCTGGCCCGGTTCGAGGCGACCGAGTTCCGCCGTGGCCCGCGCGCCAACCGGATGGGGATGCAGCTGGACAGCGACGGGCCGGGCTTTGCCGCCAAAGGGCAGCTCAACATCCTGTCCGAGGTGATTTCGCCCGGTGACATCCAGATGACCGGCACCGGCAACCCGTTCATCCTGTTGCCCGAATGCCAGACCACCGGCGGCTATCCCCGCATCGCCACCGTGCTGCCCTGTGACCTGCCGCGCGCGGCGCAGACGCCGCCGGGGGGCGCGATGCGCTTCCGCTTTGTCCCGCTCGACGAGGCGGTCACCCTGCATGCGGCCTGGCTCAAGGACCTTGCGCGCCTCAGCTCGCGGGTCGAACCCTTGGTACGCGACCCGCATGACATTCCCGATCTTCTGTCCTACCAACTGATCAGCGGCGTCGTGTCCGCCAATGACTGAGGAGCATTCCATGACCCAAGTGGACCTGAACGCCGACATGGGCGAAAGCTTTGGCCCGTGGAAGATGGGCGACGATGACAGCCTGCTGAAAATCATCACCTCGGCCAATATCGCCTGCGGCTTTCATGCGGGCGACCCGGACGTGATGGCGAAAACCATGGCGCTTGCGGCGGAAAACGGCGTGGGCATCGGCGCGCATCCGGGTTTTCCCGACCTGCAAGGGTTCGGTCGCCGCAACATGAAGGTGCCGCATGACAGCCTGCGCAACATGGTGCGCTATCAGCTGGGCGCGGCGCTGGGCATCGCGCGGGCGGTGGGCACGCAGGTCCGGCATCTGAAATTGCATGGGGCGCTGGCCAACATGTGCTCGGTCGATCAGGACATGGCGCGCGCCTGTTACCTGGGTGCGCTGGACGTGGACCCCGACATCATCATCATGGTGCTGGCGGTCACCAAACAGGAACAGGCAGTGCGCGAACTGGGCTGCAAATGGGTGGGCGAGATCTTTGCCGACCGCGCCTATAACGACAACGGCACGCTGGTCGACCGGTCGCTGCCCGGCGCGGTGATCCACGATCCACATATCGCCGGGCCGCGTATGCTAAAGATGGTGCGGGCGGGTGCGATCATCACCGAAAGCGGCAAGCATCTTGAGACCTCGGTCGACACCATCTGCCTGCATGGCGACGGGCCGACGGCGGTCCAGATCGCCCGCTCGGTGCGGGCCTGCCTGGAAGAGGGCGGGGTAGAGGTGACAAAGTTCGAACGCTAGGGTCTCACCACCGGGTCAGGGCGTCTTCGTCCTCGTCCTTGGCGGCGACCCAACCGGCACCAGCCCCGGTGATTTCCTTTTTCCAGAACGGCGCGCGGGATTTCAGGTAATCCATCAGGTATTCGGCCGCCTCGAACGCATCCTTGCGATGGGGCGCGGCGGTGGCCACCATCATGATGCGGTCGCCAGGGGCAAGGCGGCCATAGCGGTGGATCACCAGCACATCGCCCAGCGACCAGCGTTCCTGCGCCTCGGTCGCGATCTTGGTCAGCGCCTTTTCGGTCATGCCCGGATAATGCTCGATCTCCATCACATCCAGGTCGCCGCGCGCCAGGTCGCGCACGACACCGGTAAAGGTCACGATGGCGCCCATGCCGGTATCGGCGGCGGCAAAGGCGTTGGCCTCGGCGCCAAGGTCAAAGGGTTCCTGCTGCACCACCACGCGCATCGCGATCAGCCCCCGGTCATCGGCGGAAAGAACGCCACCTCGCGCACACCGGCCAGCGATGCGTCGAAATCGGCTAGGTCCTGATCCAGCGCCACCCGCAGGGCGCTGAGATCGGCAAAGGCCGCCTCGTAGCGCGGCTCGCGGGCGCGCAACTCCTCGACCAGCTGCGCCACGGTTTCGGCGCCGGTCTCGACCCGCTCGCGCGGGATGCCGATCCGTTCGCGGACCCAGGCGAAATAGAGTACATCCATCAGCGCGTCTCCTTCAGGTGCGGCATGGCTTTACGTAGATAGTCGTAGCCGGTGATCAATGTCAGTGCCGCCGCGACCCAGAGCAGCCACAGGCCCAGACGCCCCGACCAGACCATACCGACATCGACCCAGTTGAGGTCCGCAAAGTCCTCTGGCCGCTTGGACAGGTAGTGTTCGAAAATTCCCTGGGAAAACAGCGTGGCGATGGCGATCATCTGCGCAGTGGTCTTCCACTTTGCCAGTTTGGTGACCTTGAGAGTGCCCGCTACGTCACCGAGATATTCGCGCAGACCCGAGACAAACACCTCGCGGAACAGGATTACTGTGGCGGGCAGCACCAGCCAGGGTGTCCAGTGTTCGGCCGAATAACCCACCAGGATCATCAGCGCGATTACCACCATCGCCTTGTCGGCGATCGGATCCAGCATCGCGCCCATCTTGGTTTCCTGCTTCCAGGCACGGGCCAGATAACCGTCGAACCAGTCGGTCACCGCCGCCGACACGAACAGCAACAGCGCGAACCAGTCCGCATAGGGCCGGGTGAAGTACAGAAACATGATGGCCAGACCCGGCGCCGCCAGCAGGCGCAGCAGGGTCAGGATATTGGGCAGGTTCCATTTCATGTCACGGGTCTACCCTGCACGAGGCGATTGGAAAAGAGGGCAGGCGCGCGGCATCGCTTACAGCGCCGCGCGCAGTTCTTGGATCAGCCGGTAGCGCAGGCCAAAGGCACGGTCGCTGGTGGGTTCGGCCTCGCAGGACATCCAGGCCACGACAAGGTCGCGCGCCGGGTCGGCAAAGACGTATTGCCCGTGAATGCCCATGCCATGGATCAGCGGCGCCTCGCCCGGATGGACATACCATTTCGAGCGATAGACCATGTCGAAATCGCTGAAACGCTCGCCAAAATCGCCGCTGGTCCAGGCCTCGCGGTCGCCTGCGGTCGCGATATCCTCCAGCCATGCGGCGGGGATTACCTGCCGCCCGTCCGCACGCGCACCGCCCTGGCAGATCAGCTGGCCGACCCGCGCCAGGTCGCGGGCGATGACGCACATGCCGCCCGCCGCGCGCGGCCCGCCGATCCGGTCCACGGTGATATAGCCTGCTTTTTCCGCGCCCATCGGCTGCCACAGATGCTCGGACATCAGGTCGGCATAACGCCGCCCCGCCGCCCGCTCGATCACCCAGGCCAGAAGGTCGGTCACCGGCGAGACATAGTGGAACCGCCCGCCATGCGGGCCGTCGCTTGCGGTCAGCATCATCTGGAAACTGCGCAGGTCCGGGGCCACCTCGCCGGGTTCGACCACGTTCCAGTTGGCCGCCTTGCGATAGGCGATGATCGGGCCAGATGTGGCGGTGTAATCTTCCGAGAATTCGACCCCCACGCGCATGTCAAGCGCCTGGCGCACGGTCGCCCCGGCATAGGCGGTGGGCGCGAGTTCGGGGATATAGTCGATGATGCCGGCCTCAAGATCCAACAGACCCTTGTTCGCCAGGATACCGGCAAGGAGGCCGAGCATGGATTTCGACACCGACATCAGGATATGCGGGTCCTCGGCGGTCATGCCGTTGCGATACAGCTCATGCACGACCCGGCCTTTGTGCAGCACCACCAGCGCATCGGTCAGGGTCGGGGCGAGGATATCCTCGATCGCGGCATCCGACAGCAGCGGCGCACCCTGGTCCAGCGCCCAGACATCGCCCGGTGCGTTGGCGATCTCGGCCGAGGGCACAACCTCGCGCACATGGTGAAACGCCCAAGCCGAATAGGGTTGCGTCCGCCAGTTCGCCAGCGTCGCCCGGTCGGCCTCGGCCGGTGGAAATCCCTGCATCAATGTCATCTGCTTTCCTCCCAGGTCAGACCCAACCGCAGGCAGGCGCGAAAGGCAAGTCAGCTTTCGTGGAAGAAGTCATAGATTTTCCGCGCCAACCCTTCGGAGACACCCTCGACCGCGGTCAGATCGGCCAGATCCGCACGGCTCACTGCCTTGGCGCTGCCGAAATGCGCCAAAAGCGCCCGTTTGCGCGCGGCGCCGACACCGGGGATATCGTCGAGCGGGGTGGCGCTCACCGCCTTGGCCCGCTTGGCGCGATGGGTCCCGATGGCAAAGCGGTGCGCCTCATCCCGAAGCCGCTGGATGAAATACAGCACCGGGTCGTTCCGCTTCAGCGCAAAGGGGCGCTGGCCGATGCGGTGGAACTCTTCCTTGCCGTGGTCGCGGTCGACGCCCTTGGCCACGCCGACCATCGGAATATCCTCGACCCCGTGCGCCACCATGATTTCCTGCACCGCGCTGACCTGTCCGGCGCCGCCGTCGATCAGCAACAGATCGGGCCACAGCCCTTTGTCGCGGTCCGGGTCCTCTTTCAGCAACCGGGTGAACCGGCGGGTCAGCACCTCTTTCATCATGCCGAAATCGTCGCCCGGCGTCAGCTCGTCGCCCCGGATGTTGAACTTGCGGTACTGGTTCTTCATCAGCCCCTCAGGCCCGGCCACGATCATGCCGCCGACCGCGTTGGTGCCCTGGATATGGCTGTTGTCATAGACCTCGATCCGCTTTGGCGGGCCGTCCAGGTCGAACGCCTCGGCCAGACCGCGCAATAGCTTGGCCTGGGTGGCGCTTTCCGACATCCGCCGGGCCAGCGACTCGCGCGCGTTGCGCAGCGCGCCCGAGACCAGCTCGGCCTTTTCGCCGCGCTGGGGCACCAGAAGTTCCACCTTGCGCCCGGCCTTCTCGCTCAGCGCCTCGGTCATCAGGTCGGCATTCTCGATCGCGTCCGACAGGATCAACTGCCGGGGCGGTTCCTTGTTGTCATAGAATTGACCCAGGAAGGCCTCCATCACCTCGGCTGCCGAGACGTCCTCGCCCACGCGGGGATAGAAATCGCGGTTGCCCCAGTTCTGATTGGCGCGGATGAAAAAGACCTGCACACAGGCCTGGCCGTTCTCCAGATGCAGGGCCACCACATCCGCCTCGGCCACGCCGCGCGGGTTGATGCCCTGAGCGCCCTGCACCGTGGTCAGCGCGCGGATCCGGTCTCGCAACGCCGCTGCTCGTTCGAACTCCATAGCCTCGGAGGCGGCCATCATCTCGGCGGCAAGCTCCTCTTGCACCCGGGTGGAGCGGCCCGAGAGAAAGCGTTCGGCATCCTTGACGCTGGCGGCATAGTCGGCCTCGGAGATCAGCCCCACGCACGGCCCCGAACAGCGTTTGATCTGGTAAAGCAGGCAGGGCCGGGTGCGGCTGTCGAACACCGCATCGGTGCAGTTGCGCAGCAGGAAGGCCTTTTGCAACTGGTTCAGGGTGCGGTTGACTGCACCGGCACTGGCAAAGGGTCCGAAATAGGTGCCCTTTTCCTTTTTCGCGCCCCGGTGTTTCTTGATCTGGGCAAACGGATGGTCCTTGGCCACCAGGATATTGGGAAAGCTTTTGTCGTCTCTGAGCAGCACGTTGTATTTCGGCTTGAGCTGCTTGATCAGGTTCTGTTCCAATAGCAGCGCCTCGGTCTCGGTGCGCGTGGTCAGGAACATCATCGAGGCGGTCTCGCGGATCATCCGCTCGATCCGTGCGCTATGGCCGGGGCGGGCATAGTTCGACACCCGGGCGCGCAGATTGCGGGCCTTGCCGACATAGAGCACCCGCGCCTGCGCATCGAGCATCCGGTAGACCCCCGGCGCGCCGCTCAGGGTGCGCAGATAGCCCTGGATACAGGCGTAGCCGGTCACGGGTGTATCGGTGGTGTTGGGGGTTTGTTCGGCCATGGCTCTGACATACGATTCTCACCCCTTGGCTGCAATCTTCTGGTCGCCAGTTCAAGAGGAAACAAATCCACGATTGCTGTGGATAAGTCTGACCATAAGTTCCCGCGAGGTGGAAATTTCCCTTGAAACTCGGGGCCTTTGTAGATTTGCCTAGAAAATAGGCAGAACCGTAGGCGCTTGTTTTTAATGAATAAAAATTTGATCTAAATACAAGCTCATGAAATCAAAGGGATTTTTGTAACGCTTTCGCAACAGAAATGTGAACGGTGCAAAACTTGAGCCGCAAAAGCTCATTCAACCCCGATCACGTCAGGTGTGCGCCACCCCAGGTGCTGCCCGCCATCGACGCAAAGCAACTGCCCGGTTACCGCAGGGGCATCAAGGAAATATCCCAAAGCGGCGGTGATATCCCGCGGATTCGATCCGCGCCCGGAGATGGTGTTGGCGCGCTGCGCCGCGAAGTGCTCGGGTGACTGGCGATGGCCTTTCAGGGTCGGGCCGGGGCCGATCGCGTTGACCCGGATCGCCGGTGTCAGCGCCTGTGCGCTGGTTTGGGTCAGGGTCCACAGCGCCGCCTTGGCCAGTGTATAGGTCATGAACTCCGGCGTCAGCTTGCGCACCCGCATGTCGATCATGTTGACGATCAGCCCGGTCGCCATCGGCTCGCCAGCGTCATCGGCGACGGGCTGCAACCCCTGCGCCGCAATCGCCTGGGTCAGCACGAAGGGCGCGCGCAGGTTGCTTTCCATATGCCGGTCCCAACTGGTCCGGCTGGCACTGGTGAGACTGTCGTATTCAAAGATCGAGGCGTTGTTGACCAGGCAGGTGATCGGCCCCCCCAGCATCTCTGCCGCCCGGGGCAACAGCGCCCGCGTCTGCGCCTCGTCCAGCAGGTCGGCTTGCAGGGTCGCGGCCGCGCGCCCCAGCGCGCGGACCTCTGCGGCAACCGCCTCGGCGTCGCCTTCGGAATTGGCATAGTGAACGCCAACATCGAAACCGCGCCGGGCCAGATACAGCGCCATCGCCTTGCCCAGCCGTTGCCCGGCCCCGGTTACCAATGCGCGTGACATGTGGCTCTCCTCTCGCCGCCTAGACCAGAACGATGACCACGTAACCGACGTACATGGCGCTCAGCACCGCCCCCCAGAACCGGTTGATGTCCAGCTTGAAGAACACGAAAGGGATCAGCATCAGCGAGGCGGCAAGCATCACCCAGAGGTCGAATTCCAGAAAAGCGGGATCGACCGGGATCGGTCCGAACAGGGTGGCGACACCGATGATGGCCAGCAGGTTGAACATGTTCGATCCGATCACATTGCCCAGCGCGACATCGGCCTGACGGCGCAGCGCCGCCATCACCGTGGTCGCCAGTTCCGGCAGCGAGGTGCCCAGCGCCACCAGCGTCAGGCCGATCACCGTTTCGCTGACCCCATAGGTGCGCGCGATGACCGAGGCATTGTCGACCAGCAGATGCGCCCCCATCGGCAGGCCCAGCAGACCCAGCACTAGAAAGACACCGATCCGCCACCAGGGCATGTTCGGGTCGGCCTCCTCCAGCGCCTCCAGATCGTCATCCGCGCAGGGGTCGCCACAGGCCTTGCGATGCGCGTGTGCCTCGCGAAAGGCATTGGCCAGCATCAGGCCCAGACCCGCCAGCAGGATCATGCCGCTGGTCACCGTGAAGGTGCCGCAGAAGGCCAGCCCGATGAACAGCACCGAGGCCAGCAGCATCAGCACATAGTTGCGCCGCGTGTCGCATTCGCTGGTGTGCAGCGTCGCCAACAGCGCGGGCAGGCCCAGCACCAGCAGGATATTGGCGGTGTTCGACCCCACCACATTGCCCAGCGCGATACCGGGCGCGTTTTCCTGCACCGCCTTGATCGAGATCAGCAGCTCCGGCGCCGAAGTGCCAAAGGCCACGATCGTCAGGCTGACGATCAGCGCTGGCACTCCCAGCCGCAGGCTGAGATTGACCGCGCCCCGAACCAGCGCGTCACCGGCCAGAAGCAGGATCAACAGCCCAAGGCCCGACAGGAGCCATGCCATCATGCCCGACCTCCATGTCCGCAGGCACAGGGGCCCTTTCCGATCCGATAGCGCCCGCAGCGCGGGCATTTCGCCGAGCTCAGCCGCCGCGCACCGGGAAACCGCAGCCGCCCGAACATGGCAAGCACCGCGATGGCGACGAGAAAGAGGGTGACGATCTTGACCAGCATGTCAGAGGCCGAACCGCGCGAAGGCGGCCCGCTCCTCGATCCCGCCCAGCGCGTCCTCGGCCAGGGACAGGCCGAACCGTGACCAGACCGCGCGGCGCAACCCGTAGCGGCGGAACCGCACCTTGTCTCCGAAGCGTTCCTGCATCTTGGGTCTCAGATGCCCGATGCCGTCGATCAGTCCCAGATCGCGCGCCCGCGCACCCAGCCAGATCTCGCCGGTGAACAGGTCCTCGGACAGGTCCAGCCGTGTTCCGCGCCGGGCCTTTACGTGGTCGATGAAATTCTTGTGAATGTCGCCCAGGATGCCCTTGAGCCGGGCGATATCCTCGTCCTTTTCCGGGCTGAACGGGTCGAGCATGGATTTCGACTTGCCCGCCGTATGCACCCGCCGTTCGATCCCCTGCCGGGCCAGGAACACATGCGCGCCAAACCCGGCCGAAATGACGCCGATGGATCCCAGGATCGAACTGTCATCGGCCCAGATCTCGTCGGCGGCGCAGGCCAGCCAGTATCCGCCCGAAGCGGCCACATCCTCGACAAAGGCATAGACCGGCACATCCAGCTCATCCGCCAGGCGCCGGATCCGCGCACCGATCAGCGAACTTTGCACCGGCGAGCCGCCGGGCGAATTGATCTCGAGCGCCACGGCCGCCGGTTTACCCTTGCGAAAGGCGCGTTCCAGCACCGGGGCCAGCGAGGTGTCGTTGAGAGACCCGCGCCCGGTCAGGCCAATGGCGCCTGACAGGCGAACCACGGCCACCAGCGGCGGCTTTTTCAGAAAGGGCAGGGCGAGTGTCATGGCAGCCGATGTAGAGCGCTGCTGTCCGACAAACAAGACGCGGGCGGGAACAGAAACGCCACGGCAACAATTTTCCCACACAATGGCGTGACCTGAATGGCGGGCCAGCCTATCGCGCCACGCGCGATGCCTCCGGCGGGAGTATTTTCCATCAGAAAGAAGCGCAGGTTGTTTGGGCACCCCGCCGCGTCTCAGTTGCGGATGCGCCAGCCGGTGCGGAAGATCCACCAGATTACCGCGAGGCACAGGCCGGTAAAGGCGGCGATGGCCAGGAGGCTCAGCGCCACCGGGACATCCGCCAGCCCGTAGAATGACCAGCGGAAGCCCGAGATCAGATAGACCACCGGGTTGAACAGGGTGATGGTCTGCCAGACCGGCGGCAGCATCGAGATGCTGTAGAACGTCCCGCCCAGAAAGATCAGCGGCGTCACCACCAGTTGCGGCACCAGCGACATCTGCTCGAAATTGCTGGCCCAGATGCCGATGATGAAGCCCAGAAGCGAAAAGCTCAGGCAGGTCAGCACCAGAAAAGCCACCATGGCCAGCGGGTGCTCGATGCGCAGGTCGACAAAGAAGCTGGCGGTCAACAGGATCACAACGCCCACGAAGAGCGCCTTGGTCGCCGCCGCGCCGACATAGCCGATGACGATCTCGATGAAATTCACCGGCGCCGAGAGCAACTCGTAGATCGTGCCGAGGAATTTCGGAAAATAGATACCGAATGAGGCGTTCGAGATCGCCAGCATCACCACCGACAGCATCACCAGCCCCGGCACGATGAAGGCGCCATAGGACACGCCCTCGATCTCCTGGATGCGGCTGCCGATGGCGGTGCCGAAGACCACGAAATAGAGCGAGGTGCTGAGCACCGGCGAAATGAAGCTCTGCGTCAGGGTGCGAAAGAACCGGGCCATTTCGAACCGGTAGATGGCGGCAATGGCGGCCCAGTTCATGGTGTTTCTCCCTTGACCAGGGTGACGAAGATCTCTTCCAGGCTCGATTGCCGGGTCGCCACGTCGCGCAGCACCAGCCCGGCCTCGGCCACATCGTTCAGCAGTTTGGTGATGCCGGTGCGGTCGGCATGGGTGTCATAGGTGTAAAGCAGCTCGTCACCCGCCCCGTTCAGCTCCAGATTGTGCCGGGCCAGCGCCGGTGGAATGGCCGTGATCGGGCGCGACAGCATCACCGACAATTGCTTCTTGCCCATCCGTGCCATCAGCTTGGCCTTGTCCTCGACCAGCAAGAGCTCACCCTTGTTGATCACGCCGACCCGGTCGGCGATCGCCTCGGCCTCTTCGATGTAATGGGTGGTCAGGATGATGGTGACGCCCGCGGCCTTCAGCTCGGCCACGATGTCCCACATGTCCTTGCGCAGTTCCACGTCGACCCCGGCGGTGGGTTCGTCGAGGAACAGCACACGCGGGTCATGCGCGAGCGCCTTGGCGATCAGCACCCGGCGCTTCATGCCGCCCGACAGTTCCTTGATCGCGTTGCGGCGCTTGTCCCAGAGCGACAGTTTGCGCAGCACTTCCTCGATCCGGCCGTCATTTGCGCGCTTGCCGAACAGCCCGCGCGAGAAACGGACGGTGTTCATCACCTTCTCGAACGGTTCCAGCGCGATTTCCTGCGGCACCAGTCCGATCATCCGGCGGGCAGCGCGGAAATCGGTCTGGATGTCGTGGCCGCCCACGGTCACGCTGCCCGAGCTCGGCGTGGTGATGCCGCAGACGGTCGAAATCAGCGTCGTCTTGCCTGCGCCATTGGGGCCGAGCAGCGCCAGTATCTCGCCTTCGCGAATATCGAGCGTCACGCCCTTCAGCGCCTCGAACCCGTCGGCATAGGATTTCCGCAGGTCCCGGATTGACAGTATGGTTTTCATGCGCCTGACCCCGTTCTCGCGGCGAACCTACAGGCTGGATCGGGGCAGGAACAGGCCGAATATGCGCGCCGCCACGCCCTCAGTCGCGTCCGGTGAGCCGACCCAGCCAGCCTTTCTTCTCCTCTGGCGCGCCCTCGTCTGTGGGCGGTGGCGCGAATTGCGCTGTCAGCGTGTCAAAGAACTGGTCGGCCATTTTCTTGGCAAAGCCGTCAATCAGACGGCTGCCCAGTTGCGCCAGCTTGCCGCCGACCCGGGCCTCGACATCATAGCTCAGCACGGTGCCGCCGCTCTCCGACGGCGCGAAACGCACACTGGCGCCGCCCTTGGCAAAGCCTGCCGCGCCCCCTCTGCCTTCGCCCGCGATGGTCAGGGACTGGCCCGGAACCATGTCCGACATGGTCACGGTTCCCTGGAATGTCGCCTTTACCGGCCCGACCTTCTGCACGACGGTGGCGGTGTATCCCTCCTCGGGATTGCCGGTCACCTCCTTCGCGCCGGGCACGCAGGCCAGAAGCACCGCCGGATCCAGCAGGGCGGCATAGACGGTGGCGGGGTCCGCCGCAATCTCGCGGGTATCACTCATCTGCATGGGGCGCACTCCTTGTCGCTCAGGCCGGGTTTGATCCAGACCTAGCCCCCTCTGGGGTCGCAAGCAACACGGGGCGCCATCGAAATACGGAATTGCGCACCGGCATTCCCGTGATACCCCTGAGGCGGACCCTTGTCACAGATGGAACGCGCGACGGATGAAGCAAACCGGTACCACCATGGCGACTGCCGGTATCGTCTATATCCTGGTGGGTATGACGGCGATTTCGGTCAACGACATGCTGATCAAGCAGCTTTCGGGCGATTACCCGCTGCATCAGATCGTCTTTGTCCGTTCGGGCGTGGGGATCCTGTTTTCGCTGATCCTGGTCCAGGCCGAAGGCGGCCTGTCGATCCTGAAAACCCGCCAACCCTTCCTCCACCTGCTGCGCGGCCTCCTGGTGGTGGTGTCCAACATGACCTACTTCGTTGCGCTTGCGGTGTTGCCGCTGGCCGACGCCACCGCGCTGTTCTTTGCGGCGCCGCTCTTTATCACGCTGTTGTCGATCCCGATCCTGGGCGAGCGGGTGGGGCCGATGCGGATGGCTGCCGTGGTCGTGGGCTTTGGCGGCGTGATCCTGATGCAGCGCCCATGGGAGGGGACGGCCGCGCTTGAGGTCAACCGTCTTGTGTTGCTGCTCCCGGTGGTCTCGGCGCTCACCTACGCGCTGTTGCAGCTGATGACGCGCAAGCTGGGCGCAACCACCCGCGCCTCGGCGCTGGCGGTCTATATTCAGGCGATGTTCATCGTGGTCTCGGCGCTTTTCTACGTCATCGCGGGCGGCGGGCGTTTTGTCCAAGGGGTCAGCGACCCCAGCCTGATCTTCCTGCTGCGGGCCTGGATCTGGCCGGGTGAGGGCGATTGGGTCTACCTGCTGGGTCTGGGTCTGAACTCGGCCATCATCGGCTATTGCCTGGCGCAGGCCTATCGGCTGGCCGATGCGGCCACGGTTGCGCCCTTCGAATATGTCGGTCTGCCGCTCGCCGTGCTCTGGGGCTGGCTGATCTGGCACGAACTGCCCGACTGGGAGGTCTGGGCCGGTATGGCGCTGATCGCGGGCTCCGGTCTGTTTGTATTCTTCCGCGAGCGGGCCCGGGCCCGCGTGGTCGCCCGGACCGAGGTCAAGGCGCGTTACTAGACCCTTCCTTCTGCATCCGCGCCTGCCGGATTTCGCTCAGCCGGTTCTGTACCAGTTCCAGATGCAGGCGGGCGTCGTACTGGCTCTGCCGATAGGCGGTGGGCAGGCGCATCGCCGCCAGACGGTCCTCCACTTCGGCCAGCCGTGCCTGCATGTCCGCAAGGGCATCGCTTGACGGATTGCTGGCCAGTTCCTCTTCCACCCGGCGGATTTCGGGGTAATAGCGCCAGACCCGCCAGCGCATCAGATAGGCATAAAGCGCCGGTATCAGCCGCAGCAACGGCACCACAACAAAGAAGAAGGGCAGCACCAGCAGCAGCACCCGGTTGATCTGTGCTGCCACCCAATAGGGCAGCCAGTCATGCCAGGTCGACGGTCCTTCCAGGATTAGCTGGCGCGCGGTGTTGTTCACCACCAGCCCTGCACCTTCGATCGAAGGGAACCGGCCCGGATCGGTGATGATGCCGCGGCGGCCGTGCAGTTCGATGGCGGCCATTGTCAGGCGGTTGACCAACGCCGGATGCAAACCCACCTGCACTGCCAGCCGGGCCTCCAGCGCGATCAGCGAGCGCTCCACCGGCGGTAGAACCGGCGCCAGCGACATGCCGCCCGCCGGTACCGTTACCACACCCGCGTATTCCATCCGGCGCGAGATCGCCTCGACATGCTCCAGCGGCAGCACCCCCAGCGACAGATGGCCATAGGCTTCGATCAGATAGGGCGCGTCGACCGGTGCCACAAATGTGGCGATGTCGATCTCGTCGCGCTCGACTGCGTCGGCGGCCTTGGCATAAGGCATTGGCACATGGGTGTTCGCCTCATGGCGCAGACCCACTGCGGCTTCGAAATCGCGGAACGCCGCCTCGGTTCCCGAGCCGGGCATGCCGCTGGCGATCCGCAGCCCCGACCAGTTGGCCGGGTTGCGCGGAATCGGCGCGTCGCGCCGGATCAGAAACACTATGGGTTCATAGAAAATCGTGCCGACCGCCTCGACCGTGGCGCTGGGGACAGTAATGCCGCCCTGCAACAGCGCGGCGTCAACCTTGCCCTCGGCGATCAGCCGGGCGTTTTCGGCTGAGCCTGCCGTGTACACGATGTCCAGCTGGATACGGTCCCGGGCCAGCACTGTCTGGTACTTTCCGGCGATCTGCGCATAGGCGCCGTTCTCGGGTCCGGCGGCCATCACAAACCGGTCGGGAGGATGCAAATGGTCAAAAACCGCCCAGAGTATCGCCAGAACAATGGCTATGCATACAAGCAGCCAGGCGCGCATCGTTCCCCCCCAAGAACTTGACACAGTCCGGCATGACGCTATTGGCCGGGACCCCGCAAGGCAAGCCCCTCGGCAGGGGCGATCCTATGCCGCCACGTCCTCCGAGCCAATGCTGCCTTGCCCGCTCTGCCGTCCGGCCAGAAAGCGGACCGTCCGGTCCAGCGCCTCGGGGTCGCGCAGGATCCGGGCATGCCCCAGACCTTCGGTCGCGACCAGACGCGCGCTGGGCCAGTGGCGTATCAGGGTGGCTCCGTCGGAAAACGGAACCATGCCATCGCCCCGATCATGAAAGACGAGCAGGGGCCGTGTCATGGTCCGGGCGATGTCGCGCCCGCGCAGCGCCTCCATCGGAACGCCCAGCCGGGTTTCCAACCGGCGTTTCGTTCTGCCCGCGACCCGGGTCGAGAATCCGAGAAGCCGCGCGACCCGGAACAGATGGCCCTCCATGTCCTCGGGCGGTGCGAAATAGACGAGCCGCCCGGTTTCGGCCCCCTCGCTCAATGCCAGTGTCATTGCGGCGGCGCCGACCGAATGCGCCACGACTCCGGCCAAGGGGCCGAGGTGACGCGCGACCTGCAAGACCACCTGCGCATGTTCGGGCAGAGAGAACCGCTTGCCCGGCGCCGCGCCATGTCCGGGCGCGTCAAAGGCGACAACGCTGAACCCGGCCGCGACCAGGGGCGCGGCAAAACCCGCCATCTGGCTGCCGCGCCCGCTCATGCCATGGATCAAGAGCACCGTCGGTCCATTGCCCCAGCGATAGAGCGGAATACGCAGACCCTCGGCCAAATCCAGATGACCGCGCTGCGCGCTGGCCATCCGGTCCGCTTCGTGCGGCCGAAGCGCATACCGGCGCGGCGTTGTGAACAGGCGCTCAAGAACCCCCGCCGAAAGCCCCGGTACCGCGCGCGAGGCGAGGGCGGCCGCCGCTCTCGTCAACCGTATCACCAGCGGGTCTGAGCGGTCGGGCTGGCGGGACCGACCAGAGGGATCTGTGATCGACATTCCTGATTCCCATTGCGTTCTAAAACAGAACTTACTATGCATCAGTAAGTTCCTATTTGGAACCCATAACTTTCATGCTAAAACCAACGGCATGAAATGGAGCGACCTCGATCAAGATCCCTGTCCGGTAGCCCGCGCCATGTCCGTGGTGGGTGACCGCTGGACCCTGCTCATCCTGCGCGAGGCATTTCTGGGCACCCTCCGGTTCGATGGGTTTCAGGACCGGCTCGGCATCACCCGTCACCTTCTTGCGGAACGGCTCAAGAAGCTTGAGGCGCTGGGCCTGATGCACCGCACCCCCTATCAGGAGCGGCCCCTCAGGCATGAATACCGGCTGACCCCGACGGGGCGTGCCTTTGGCCCGGTCATGCTGCTGCTGGTCGATTGGGCCACCGAGAACCTGCCCAGCGACTTGCCACCGCCGGTTCGCGTCGTCTCGCTGGAGGACGGGCGCGAGGTCGATCCGGTTGTGGTCGACCGCGCCACCGGCACGCCGCTTACCTATGAAACGATGCGTCTCCGGCGAACCTAGCGGTTGCCTTTCGGGATCGCCTCATTCGCCGTCCAGTCCCAGGTGCCCTGATCGCGCTCGTCCACCGCCTGTTTCCAGCCCACCGCCTCGGCGCGCTCCTTGAAATGGATGCCTTCCGGGCTGTGCCGGGTGATGCCGTCGAAAATGGTGGCCAGCCGCTGGGTCTGCATCAGCCCGGTCTGCTCGATCGCCTGGTTGATCACCAGTTTCTGCATAGCAAGCTGGTTGATCGGCACGGTGGCCATGCGCGCGGCCAGTTCCTCGACCCGGTCATCCAGATGCTCCGCCGGCACCGCCTCCAGCACCAGCCCCATATCCGCCGCCTGACGCCCGCTGATCTTGTCGCCGGTGAACAGCATCCGCTTGGCCCGCTCGGCCCCCAGCCGATAGACCCACATCGCCGTGGTGGGACAGCCCCAGACCCGCGACGGCATGTACCCGATCTGCGCATCCTCGGCCATGATCGTCAGATCGGCGCAGAGTGCAATATCCGACCCGCCCGCCACCGCGAAGCCGTGCACCTTGCACAGCACCGGCTTTACCGCCCGCCAGAGCGACATGAAATGCTGGGTATTGGTCCACATGAACCGATAGTCTTTTATGGGGTCCCAGGGCATCGGCTGGGTCACGTCACCCGCCCCGTTGCCCTCGGCGTAATAGGTCAGGTCATAGCCCGCGCAGAACGCGCCCCCCGCCCCCGACAGCACCATCACATGCACACCCGGATCGGCATCGGCCCGCGCCACGGCAGCGGCCAGTGCGCCGGGCAGCTCGTCATTGATGGCGTTCATCACCTCGGGCCGGTTCAGCGTGATCCGGGCGATGCGCCCGTCCTTTTCATAGGCAACAACGGACATGTCTTCCTCCCTGACTGCACTCCAGCAGAGCACGCGGCGCGGCTCGGACAAAATACGACGCCACGTCATGCGGCACCGCCGCGCTTGATTTCGGCACGCGGGGCCGGGAACCTGCCACAAAGAAAAGGAGAGCATCATGCTGAACGGCATCCGCATCGTCGAGATCGAGGGGCTGGGCCCCGGACCCTTTGCCGCCATGCTGCTGGCGGATCTGGGCGCAGACGTGATCACCGTGCATCGCAAGGGTGGCGCGGTGACCCCGGGCATGCCAGAGCGTTCGCTTCTGGATCGCGGCAAGCGTTCGATCGCGCTCGACCTCAAGGATGCCGCCGACATCGCCACCGCCCGCGCCCTGATCGCCAGTGCCGACGCGCTGATCGAAGGCTTCCGCCCCGGCGTGATGGAAAAACTCGGCCTCGGCCCCGCCGAATGCCACGCTCTGAACCCGGCGCTGGTTTATGGCCGGATGACCGGCTGGGGCCAGTACGGGCCGCTGTCCCATGCCGCCGGGCATGACCTCAACTATATCTCGCTGTCGGGCGCGCTCTGGTACGGCTCGGCCCCCGGCGACGCGCCGCAGACGCCCGCCACGCTGGTGGGCGATATCGGCGGCGGCGCCATGTATCTGGTCACCGGGCTGCTGGCTGGCCTGCTGAACGCCCGCGCCACCGGACAGGGCACCGTGGTCGATGCCGCGATCTATGACGGCTCGGCCCATATGATGAACCTGCTGATGAGCCTCGGCCAGACAGGCAGCCTGTCCGAGATACGCGGCCGCAGCCTGCTCGACGGCCCGCATTGGAGCCGGACCTATGCCTGCGCCGATGGTGGCCATGTCACCGTGCAATGCCTTGAGCCCAAGTTCTATGCGCAATTCCTCGACCGCCTCGGCCTGTCAGACGATCCCGAGTTTCAGCAGCAATTCGCGCCAAAACTCTGGCCCGCGCTCACCACCCGCCTCGCCGCACTCTTCGCCACAAAGCCGCGCGACCACTGGGCCGATCTCTTCCTCGGCACCGACGCCTGCGTCGCGCCGGTGCTCAGCCCGCAAGAGGCGCAGCACCACCCGATGAACGCCGCCCGCCGCACCTGGGCCGAGATCGACGGCACGCTCCAGGCCGCACCTGCGCCCCGTTTCAAAGACCGCGATTGGCAACCGAAGCCCAGCCCCACGCGCGGCGAACACACGGCGCAGATCCTTGCCGAACTGGCAGAGACCGCCAACCCCTGACCTGCTTCTTTCTGGTTGGAAATACTCCGGGGAGCGCGAGGGGCAGCGCCCCTCGCTCCGCACTCAACCTTCGCGCACCGTGTCGATCATCAGCTGCACGTTTGCAGGATCGGCATCCGGCGTGATGCCATGGCCCAGGTTGAAGATATGCGGCCCCTTGGAAAACGCCTCGACAATACGCCGTGTCTCGTCCACCAGCGCCTGACCGCCGGTCACCATATGCGACGAGGCCAGGTTGCCCTGCACGCAGCCATCCACCTGCACATGCGCCGCCGCCCAATCCGGCGTCACCGAATTGTCGAGCGCCACGCAATCGACGCCGGTGGCCTTGGCAAAGCCGACATAGCCCTCACCCGCTTCTCGCGGGAAACCGATCACCGGGATGTTCGGGTGGCGCGCTTTCAGCGCCTGGGTGATCTCGCGGCAGGGTTCCAGCGCGTATCTGGCAAAGGCCTCACCCTTCAGCGACCCGGCCCAGCTGTCGAATATCTTGACCACCTCGGCGCCCGCCTCGATCTGGGCGCTCAGATATTCGATGGTGGCCGCTGTCAGCCGTTCGATCAGTGCGTCAAACAGCGCCGGATGGCCCTCGCGCAGCGCATGCGCCGGGCCCTGATCCGGTGTGCCGCGCCCGGCGATCATATAGGTCGCAACGGTCCAGGGCGCCCCGGCAAAACCGATCAGCGCCGTCTCGGCAGGCAATTCGCGGGTCAGGATGCGCACCGTTTCATAGATTGGTGCCAGCGTCTCGTGGATCGCTTCCACCGGCTTCAGCCGGTCGAAATCCGCCTGCGACCCGATGGTCGACAGGCGCGGCCCCTCGCCGGTCTCGAACCACAGATCGGCGCCCAGCGCCTGCGGCACCAGCAGGATATCGGCAAACAGGATCGCCGCGTCGAAGCCATAGCGGCGGATCGGTTGCAGCGTCACCTCGGCGGCCAGTTCAGGGTTATAGCACAAAGACAGGAAATCGCCCGCCTGCGCGCGGGTGGCGCGATACTCGGGCAGGTACCGTCCGGCCTGCCGCATCATCCAGATCGGCGGGGTGTCCAGCACCTCGCCCGCCAGCACCCGCAGCAGTTTCTTTGTCTCGGCCATATCCGCCCCCATCCTTCACGTTGCGCCACGGGTCTGCCTTCGGCGGCAATTTGTCAAGCGCAGCCCCCATTGTCAGGGCAATGTGACGCGACTAAAGCTGACGTCCATGAAAATCGTACTTCCCTCTCCCGCATCGCCGCTCAAGATCGGCACCCGTGGCTCGCCTTTGGCGCTGGCGCAGGCGTATGAGACCCGCCGCCGCCTGGGTGCCGCCTTTGACCTGCCCGAGGACGCGTTCGAGATCGTGGTGATCTCGACCACCGGCGACAACCGCGCGATGATCGAGGCGGACCGCCCGCTGAAAGAGATCGGCAACAAGGGTCTCTTCACCAAGGAGATCGAAGAGGCGATGCTGCGCGGCGATATCGACATCGCCGTACACTCGACCAAGGACATGCCGGTGGAACAGCCGGCGGGCCTAGTGCTCGACACCTTCCTGCCGCGCGAGGATGTGCGCGACGCCTTCATCTCTCCCAGCCATTCGGCGATCCGCGACCTGCCGCAGGGCGCCGTGGTCGGCACCTCGTCGCTGCGCCGCAAGGCGCAGTTGCTGAACCGTCGGCCCGACCTCAAGGTTGTCGAATTCCGGGGCAACGTGCAGACCCGCCTGCGCAAGCTCTCCGAAGGTGTCGCCGAATGCACCTTCCTCGCCATGGCAGGCATCCGGCGGCTTAATATGGCCGAGGTGCCCGCCACCGCAATCTCGCCTGACGACATGCTGCCCGCCATCGCGCAGGGCGCCATCGGGATCGAGCGACGCGCCGATGATACCCGCGCCGGTGACATGCTGGCCGCCATTCACCATGCCGAGACCGGTCAGCGGCTGGCCGCCGAACGGGCGCTGCTCGCCGCGCTCGACGGGTCCTGCGAGACCCCCATCGCCGGGCTGGCCGAGCTGGACGGTAGCACCCTGCGCCTGCGCGGCGAGGTGCTGCGTCCCGACGGGTCCGAGGCGATCGCGCTCGATCGCAGCGGCGACGTGGCCGACGGTCCGGCACTGGGTACCGAGATGGCGCGTGACCTGCTGGCCCAGGCCGGGCCGGGCTTCTTCGCCTGGCGCGGCTGACCACCCGCGCGGCCTTTGCTGCTTTGTCATCGCCGGTTCCCCGGGCATAGTGGGCGGGGCGCACCGCTGCGCCCGCCCGGAGACCCCGCATGGACCGCCGCCTGACAACCATCCTCGCCGCCGACCTGTCGGGCTACTCGCGCCTGATGGCTGTGGATGAGGAAGGCACGGTCACCCGCCTGCGCTACCTCTTTGCCGACATCGTCCAGCCCGACCTGTCCCGAGAGGGCGGGCGGCTGATCAAGACCATGGGCGACGGCCTGTTGGCCGAATTCGCCTCGCCCGTCGCCGCCCTGCGGTCGGCCGTCGCCATCCTGCAACGGGTGGCGCGCGACCAGGCCGAAACCAACCCCGACACTCGGATGTTGTTCAGGGTCGGTATCCACCTGGGCGACGTGATCAGCGATGGCGACGATATCCTGGGCGACGCGGTCAACATCGCCGCCCGGCTGGAAAGCCTGGCCACTCCCGGCGGCATCTGCATCTCCCGCAGTGTCCATGACCAGGTGCGCGGCAAGGTCGCCGCCGAACTGATCGAACTGGGGCCGCAGCCGGTCAAGAACATTCCTGACCCGGTCGAGGTCTGGCGCGTGGGCGCAGAGGGCATCGCCTGCGCCGCGGACAAACCCCAGGTGCGCGCCGAACTGCCCGCCGTGGTCATCCTGCCCTTTGACAACATGTCGGCCGACCCGGAACAGGATTTCCTGGCCGATGGCATTGTCGAGGACGTGACCACCGAACTCAGCCGGTTCCGCACCCTGACCGTGATCGCCCGCAACTCGGCGTTTGCCTACAAGGGCAGCCACAAGGACGTGCGCCAGATCGCCGAGGAACTGGGCGTGCGTTATGTGGTCGAGGGTTCCGTCCGACGCGCAGGCGACCGGCTGCGCGCCACCGCGCAGCTGATCGATGCCCGGACCGGCGCCCATGTCTGGGCTGAACGCTGGGACCGGACCATGGCCGATCTGTTCGACCTGCAAGACGAGTTGACCGCCGCCATCGTGTCCGGGGTGGAGCCGGAATTGGGCGCGCACGAACGTAATCTGGCGCGCCGCAAACCCACCGACAGCCTGACCGCCTGGGAGATGTGCCAAAAGGGTTATTCCGAATTCACCCGCTACACCGACGAGGGTTATTCGCAGGCACATGCCTTCTACACCCGCGCCATTGCCGCCGATCCGGATTTCGCCCTGCCGCACGCGCTGCTGGCGCGCCTCGCCTGGGTGAAGGTCATTACCGGGCGGTCGCGCGACCCGGCCGCCGAAATCTCGACTGGGCTAGACCATGCTGCGCAAGCCATCGAGCGCGACGATCGCCTTGAAATCGGTTATGTCGCGCTGGGCGTCCTGCTGGCCATAACCGGGCGGGAACAGGATGCCGCCGACGCGCTGGACAAGGCCGAGGCGCTCAATCCCAACAACGCGGTGCTGCATTTCGGTCGCTGCCACGCCTGCCTGTTCATGCAAAGGCTCGATTGCGACCGGCTGGAACGGGCCGCCCGCACCGCACTGCGCCTGAACCCCAAGGACCCTATGGCCTGGGGCTTCTGGTTCCAGCTTGGCAATGCCTTCACCTTTCGCAACACCGACGCCGCCGATCCCGAGGCGCTGGCCGCCTATGAGACCGCCTGCCGGTTTCCCAATGCGGACTACTTCGTCTTCATGGCCACCGCGCTGAAACACGCCAAGCTTGGCAACCGGGACAAGGCCGCGCATTACCTTGCTCAAGCACGCGAAAGATACCCGGCCCTGACGGCTGAATTCTGGCGCCGCGCCTTCCGCTTTCCGATCTGGGCGCGCTGGGTTGCGGCCGACGAAGCCAATCTCCAGATCCTGATCGATCTCGGCCTGCCCCCGGAATGACGTGGCGCTCTGTTTGACAGGCCCGTCCCCGACCTGAGACCCTTTCCGCCATGGAGGACGCAACATGACACCGGGAAAGGCCTATCTCAGCACCGAGGAAATCCGCCCCTTGGCCGAACGGTCGGACCTGATGGGCATCTGGCTGGTCGCCCATTGCTGGGGCACCATCGCGCTGGCGGTGGCGCTCTTCGGGCTCTGGCCCAACCCGCTGACCTTTGCCTTGGCGGTGATCGTGATCGGCTCGCGCCAGCTTGGCCTTGCCATCCTGATGCACGAGGCGGCGCATAACGCGCTCTTCCGTAACCGGCGGCTCAACGATCTGGTGGGCGAATGGCTCTGCGGCCGTCCGATCCTGGCGGAACTGGCGGCCTATCGCCATTACCACCTGACACACCACCGCTTTACCCAGACAGACAAGGACCCCGACCTTGTGCTGTCGTCGAAATTCCCCACCTCGCATGCTTCGATGAAAAGGAAATTCGCGCGCGACCTGACCGGGCGTACCGGGATCAAGCAGCTGACCGGCCAGATCCTGATGTCCTTCCGCCTTGCTGGCGATGACGAGGCGATCAGGGCCGCCGCGTCCGATTTCGCGCAGAGCTTCAAGGCGCCGCAACTGTGGAAATCGCTGCCGGTCTTTCTTGGCATTGCGCTCTTGATCAGCCTTGTCGGCGACTGGTGGTGGGGGCTGGCCTTCTGGATCCTGCCCTATCTCACCTGGTTCCAGTTCGTCCTGCGCATCCGCAACATCGCCGAGCACGGCGCCACCGAACAATCCGAGGACCCGTTCCGGAACGTCCGAACCACCCTTGCCGGGCCCATCGCCCGCCTGCTGGTTGCGCCCTATTGGGTGAACTACCATCTGGAGCACCACATGATCATGCATGTGCCCTGCTACAACCTGCCCCGGATGCACGCGCTGTTGCTGGAAAAGGGGCTCGGCGCCCGGATGAAAACCGCCCCCAGCTATGGCGCCGCCCTGCGCGAGGCCGGCTGGCGCAGCGTCTGAGCGCGCCCTATAGCGGCCCGAACTTCTGGATCGCCGCCCAGAAATCGGCGTTCATGAATCCGGTACCCTTGTTCTCGGTCACGCGGCTGTCGCATTTGCCATGCGTATGAATGCCAAAGGCCGCCCCCGTTCCGCTCAGCAGCGGTGAACCCGAGTTGCCGGTATCCGTGTCGGCCTCGTGCACCACGACCGATCCGCCCGGCTCCACAACATAGCGCCCGCCATGTTGCTGTTGGGTCTGGCTATAGGCGTTGAACCCGTTTCGACCGGATCCCAGCGGGTCGCTATCCCGCCCATATCCCCGGACAGTGACCTCGCCGTCCGTTCCCTTGCGCGTCACCTGGAAATACCCGAACACATCCTTTGGCAGATGCCCGGCGTCGTTCGGAACGACACCGAACACCGCCCAATCCCGTCCGACACCGGAACTGTCGTATTCGACGCTGTCCGACATGATCTTGTACTGGAAACTCTGGTCCGGATGCATCGGGCTGCCGTCCGGACCAGACATAGGCACGTTGAATTCGAGAATGCCCATGCCTCCGGCGGTCACGCAATGGCCTGCGGTCAGCATCGCTCCATTGGCCAGAGGCCAGGCGGTGCAACCGTTTTTCCAGACTCGCGACAGCCGCTCGTCATGGGAAGGTACGCGATGATCGGTGCCGCAGACCGCCTGGGGACTGTCGGCACTTTCCTCGATCAACGCGCCGGGTTCGCGGGGGCTGGCCTCCGGCGGGCGTCCGAACGCGATCTCGTCGATGGAATAGAACGGAAGAAGACCTGCATCTTCCGAAACAACCAACTCCAGCAATAGAGCGTTTCCGTTGAACACTGCAGTTTCGCCTTCCCAGTCATCCAGCTTTTGCTGATCGAACTCCTGAAACGATCCAGTTTGCCCGGATACGAGAAGGTGGCTCTTCTCACCTAACCAGAAATCCGACATGCGAAGAGAGATCCAAGTCGCGCTCTCATCCGTGATCAGCTCTGCCCGAACATGGGGGAAACTTTCTGGATTATCCAGTGTGGCCCGCTCACAGCCTTCGAGGCAGAAGGCCTGTTGAAGAGACTCGTTTTGTCGCCGCGCCAGAAATCCGTCGTAGTTGCCATCAAAGGCAAAAAAGAGCACCTCACTCTTGTAGTCTTCGCCGGAAACCGCCTCGTAGCTTGCAGGCGCACCCTGCGCCGCAGCCATGGCTGGCATCAGACTGAACGCAAGCAAAACACTCCAACGCATCGCTGGCACCTCCCAAACACACCCCGGCAGTTTGCCCGCGTTCCCTGAATGGGTCAAACGGCGCCGTCCCCTCGTTTCACTGGCGCCGCGCGTGATTTCCGCTATCCTGTGAACCTCAAAGCATTTTGTGCAGGAGATTTGGATGACACGGCGCAAGACGGTACTGGCGCTGCTGGGCGCGGGCCTTCTGGCCCCCGGCATGGCGCTGGCCTTTCAGGCCTTCAACCGGTTCGAGGTCTATCCCGTCAGCAAAGGCGTGATCGAGGTGGTCAACCGAAACGGCTCGGCGCCCAAGGATTTTTGGTGCGGCGCGGGTGACTATGCCATCCGCGTGCTGCGCACCAGCGCCACCCAGCGGATTTATCTGGTCCGCCCGGTGGGCCCCGCGGTCACGGTCCAGGGCCGCAAGGGCGTGCATTATGCGCTGCAACCGCCGCCGGGGGTCAACACCACGCCGGGCTACTCGGTCAGCGTCAAGGTTGTCGGCGACAACATGACCGCCTCGATGGCGCAGAACTATTGCTACGACCGGCTCGAGGAGGATTTCTGGCTTCGGCCCTGACCGCCCGGAAACCGTCCCGCCGCTTCATTTCGCTGAAAATACTCCGGGGCCGCGCCGCCAGGCGACCGGGGCAGCGCCCCCTTTCCCCGGTCAGATCCA
Organism: Ruegeria aquimaris; assembly: GCF_025751555.1. Lineage (GTDB taxonomy): Bacteria > Pseudomonadota > Alphaproteobacteria > Rhodobacterales > Rhodobacteraceae > Ruegeria_B > Ruegeria_B aquimaris. Next base: position 13,675 of record NZ_JAOWLB010000027.1, on the reverse strand, counting down.
CTTCGCGAGCGGCGGCAGGCTCATCAGTACGGCATTGGCATCATGGCCGGTCTCCAGCCCGAACTTGGTGCCCCGGTCATAGACCAGGTTGTATTCGGCATAGAGTCCCCGATGCACCAGTTGCGCCTCCTTCTCGGCCTCGCCGAAGTCCTGCAGCCTGCGGCGTTCCACCAGCGGCAGATAGGCAGGCAGAAAGGCACGCCCTATATCCTGCGTCAGCGCGAAATCGGCCTGCCAGTCATGGGTGCAGAGATCATCCATGAAGATACCGCCGACGCCGCGCGCCCGCTTGCGGTGCGGGATATAGAAATACTCGTCCGCCCAGGCCTTGAGCCGGGGATAATGCCCGTCCCCATGTGGGTCCAGATGCGCCTTTTGCGTGGCGTGAAAATGCGCCGTGTCCTCGGCATATTCGATACAGGGATTCAGGTCCGAACCGCCCCCGAACCACCAGGCATGCGGGGTCCAGAACATCCGCGTGTTCATATGCACCGCCGGAGCATGCGGGTTCTGCATATGCGCCACCAGGCTGATGCCCGAGGCCCAGAAGCGCGGATCGTCCGCCATCCCCGGAATGCCCTTGCGCGCGGCCATCGCCGCCTGCGCCCGTTCGCCCAGCGTGCCATAGACGGTCGAGATGTTGACGCCGACCTTCTCGAACACCCGGCCACCGCGCATCACGCTCATCAGCCCGCCGCCCGCATCCGTGCCATCATCGGACTGGCGCTGGGTCTCGGTCACCTCGAACCTGCCCGGCGCCATATCGGCAAAGGGGCCCGTCGAATGGCTGTCCTCCAGCCCCTCAAAGGCGGCAACGATCTGGTCACGCAGATCCCGGAACCAGGCGGCAGCGGTGGATTTCTCGGTCTCGAACATCGGGTCTTCTCTCTAATGCGCGGGTGCTGCCACCGGGTCCAGCAGGGTGCGCCCGCCATCTACCGTCAGGATCTGCCCGGTCATGAAACTCGACGCCTCCGAGGCAAGATATTGCGCGGTCTCCACCAGCTCGTTGGCGGCGGCGACCCGGCCCAGCGGCGTATGCCGCTCGATATCCTGGCGGAATTCACGGTTGTCCTTCAGCGTGGCCTGCAACGAAGCGCTCAGCACCGAACCGATCGCAATGGCGTTCACCCGGATGCGATGCGGCGCCAGCGCCACCGCCAGTGAACGGGTCATCTGGTCCAACGCCGCGGTCGACACCGAATAGGCCATCAGGTCGGGATGGGTGCGCCGCGCGGCCACCGACGAGATGTTGATGATGGTGCCCGCAGGTCCCTCGCCATCCTCGCCCGCCTGTTTGATCATCCGCTTCGCCACCGCCTGGCTCAGGCGATAGGCGGGAAACAGGTTCTGGTTCAGCAGGGTGCGGATGGTGTCGTCCTCGGGATCCAGCGGATCGGTAGGGACCACTTGCCGCGCGCCGTTGACCAGAATGTCGATCTGCTCGAACGCGTCCATCGTGGCCGACAGAAGGTTGGCGATGGTCAGCCGCTCGCGCAGGTCGCCCGCGAAATAGCGAATCTTGCCCTCTTCGCCCAGATCGCCCAATTCCTCGGACAGCCCCTTTTCGTCGATATCGGCGAACATCACATTCGCTCCGGCCGAGGCAAACTGACGGGCAATGGCGAGGCCGATGCCGTTGGCGGCCCCGGTCACGATGGCGGTCTTGCCGGTAATGGAAAAGGACATGAGCTTCCTCCTGACTCGGGGCGCAACTTAGCCGGGATCACCGCCGGGGGCGAGAGGCATGCAGCACCTTGAAGCGGGCGTTGCCCGCCACCTCGGCCACCTGCGCGAAATGCCGCGACAGCGCCGCCTCATAGGGCAGGTGCCGGTTGGCCACCATCCACAGCTGACCCGAGGCGACCAGCAACCGCGCGGCGGCCGCGATGAACCCCTGGCCCAGTTCCGGCTCGGCGGTGCGGCCGGTGTGAAACGGCGGGTTCATCACCACCGTGTCGATATGCTCGGGCGCTTTCCAGGTCAGCGCATCGGCCCAGTTAAACCGCGCGCGCGGGTCGGTCACGTTTACCCGGGCGCACTCCAGCGCCGCATGATCGGCCTCGACCAGATGCACCGCCTTGACCCCCTCGCGCGACAGTAGCCCGGCGGACAGATAACCCCATCCGGCGCCCAGATCGGCAATCACCTTGCCGGGCTTTTTCGGCAGCGCCGACAGCAGCAGGGCCGAGGCCGGGTCGATCCCGTCAGCGGAAAACACGCCCGGCGCAGTGCGGAATCCGTCCACCTCCTGCGTCTCTGGCGCCGCCCAGTCGGAAAAATCGGCGCCATCGGCCCGGAACCAGAAGATCTTGCCATGCGCCTTGGACAGCGGCCCTTCGACCGCCACCCGCTTGCGGATATCCTTGAGCACACTGTCGATGCCATCGGTCTTGGCCCCGTCCACCACGACGAGGCCCGAGGCGCGGCGGCAGGCGTCGGCCACCATCGCCCGCGCCTGCGCCTTGGCGCGCGGCAGGAACACGATCACATCCGTACAGGGCGCCTCCGACCGCGCCACCGTGTCAAAGCCAAGGCGCGCGAAATGGTCGTGATAGGGGCGGAACGGCTGCACCACCTGGGTGCCTTCGGGCATGGCCGACAGGTCCTGCGCCGGGGACGGCCCCAGAACAGACACGGGCGGGCTCAGGACAAGGCCCGAGGCTAAGGCCAGCTCAAGACGAGGGGACATCGGCGTTTTCCGTTCCAGAGGGGGCAGGCGGCGGGTGCCGTCAGTCCTCTTTCTCCATGGTGCATTGCAGCGGGTGCTGGTGGCGGCGGGCAAAATCCATCACCTGTCCCACCTTGGTTTCCGCCACCTCGTGGCTGAACACGCCGACCACCGCAACGCCTTTCTTGTGCACGGTCAGCATGATTTCGAACGCCTGCGCGTGATTCATGCCGAAAAACCGCTCCAGCACATGCACGACAAATTCCATCGGCGTGTAATCGTCGTTCAAGAGCAGCACCTTGTACAGCGGCGGGCGCTTGGTCTTGGGGCGCGTCTGCAACAGGACAGACGCGTCGTTGTCCTGATCGTCCTTGTCCGACATCATATGCGGTTTTGCGGTCATTGGCGGCGCGTATCCGATTCCGGCTTCGGTTGGGTCGCAAGCTTATATAACCTTAGCGCGGAAATGGAAAAGAGAAAGCAAACGCGAAACATGGCGCAAAATCTGACCACCGTGGGATTCGATGCCGACGACACGCTTTGGCATAACGAGCGGTTCTTTCAACTGACTCAGGCGCATTTTGCGGGGCTCTTGGCCGATTTCGCCGAGGCCGACCACCTGATGGAGCGCCTTCTGGCCGCCGAACGGCGCAACATCCGCCACTATGGCTACGGGGTAAAGGGGTTCACCCTGTCGATGATCGAAACCGCCATCGAAGTGACCGAGGACCGGGTGCCCGCCGCCGTGATCCGGCAGTTGATCGAGGCCGGGCAAGAGATGCTGGCGCATCCGATCGAACTGTTGCCGCACGCCCGCGCCGCGGTCGAGGCGGTGGCGCAAACCCACCGTGTGCTGCTGATCACCAAGGGTGACCTGATCGACCAGGAGCGCAAGCTGGCGCAGTCGGGCCTGGGCGATCTGTTCCACGGGGTCGAGATCGTCTCGGAGAAGACCGCGCAGACCTATCAGACCGTCTTTGCCCGCCATGGCGACGGGGCAGGGCGCTCGATGATGGTCGGCAACTCCATGCGGTCGGACGTTCTGGCCCCGATCGCGGCGGGCAGCTGGGGCGTCTACGTGCCGCACGGGCTGGAATGGGAAATCGAGAAAGCCGACCCGCCCGGCGACCAAACCCGGTTTCGCAGTCTCTCCGATCTCGGCGCACTGGCGGGGCTGGTGGCCACCATCGGCTGAACCTGTTGCGAGAAACCGCACGGCCCGTGACCGGGATCACAGTTTCGAGCTGTTCGAATCACATCGGGATCGGCCACATTCTCGTCACAATCGCCAGTGTGGGGGCGAATGAGATCCAGACCGCTACATCTGGTCCCGCCGATCCTGACAATTTCTGCCGATGCGCACAAGCGGCGGGTTTATTTTGAGAAATTGCTGTGTTAGCCTGTCCCAAACACAATAAATGCGCCAGCCGGAAACCGGCGGCCCGAGGCAGACAGAGGCAATGATCGTGCAGGTTCGGCAAAAAATGCCGGCCCTTATGGGCTTACTCCTATTCTTCGCGGCGCTGGTGATGCTGTCGCTCTCTTCGGTTGCGCGCGCCGCGCCCTATGCGGCGATGGTGATGGATGCGCGAACGGGCGAGGTGTTGCATTCGCAGAACGCCAATGCCCGGCTGCATCCGGCCTCGCTGACCAAGATGATGACGCTCTACATCGCGTTCGAGGCGGTGCGGAACGGCGAGCTGACCATGGACACCGAGATCCGCATCACCCCGCAGGCTGCTGCCGAGCCGCCGTCGAAACTGGGCCTGCGCGCCGGTCAGAAAATCGCATTTCGCTATCTGGTGCGGGCCGCCGCGATCAAGTCGGCCAATGACGCGGCCACCGCCATCGGCATCGCCATATCGGGGTCCGAGGCGGCCTTTGCCCGCCGCATGAACCGGACCGCGGCGGCGATGGGCATGACTCGCACCACCTTCAAGAACGCCAATGGCCTGACCGAATCCGGTCATCTCAGCACCGCCCAGGACATGACCATTCTCGGGCGGCATCTGCTCTATGACTATCCGCAGTACTACAACCTGTTCTCCCGGCGCGAGACCAGCGCCGGGATCAAGAGCGTCGCCAATACCAACCGCCGCCTGCTCGACGCCTACCAGGGCGCAGACGGGATCAAGACCGGCTATACCCAGGCGGCGGGCTTCAACCTCGTGGCCTCGGCGAAACGCGGCGACAAGCGGGTCATCGCCACCGTGTTCGGTGGCAAGTCGAGCACCGCGCGCAATGCCAAGGTGGCCGAACTGCTCGACCTCGGATTTCGCAAGGCGCCCAACCGTGCCCCGATCCGGGCGCCGGGTATTCCGCTCTATGCAGGCAACGACAACCTGCCGTCTGACACGCCCGGCACTGAAAGCACCTCCAAGACCGTGCGCGTCGCGGGTGCCCCGGGCAACAGCCTGCGACCGCTGGCCCGCCCCGGCGGCCAGATCGCCTCTGTGGTCGCCGAGGCGGTTGCCGAGACCGCCCGTCAGGACGAAGATCGCATTCAGGCCGGTATCTCTGCCGCCATGGCCGAAGCCACGCCCGCCGCCCCCTCGGTCGCGACCCAGCTCGAACGCGGCGCCGACGCCGTGCCCGGTGTCCGCCCGTCCATGCGTCCGGAAAATCTGGTCATGGCCTCGGTTGACGCCGCTTCGCCGCAGGCCGACGTGGTCGAGGTCGAGCGTGAGGTCGTCACCCGCCTGTCCACCTCGGGCGGGCATCTCTGGGGCATAAATATCGGCCGCTATTCCAGCCGCTACGATGCCGAAAAGGTTCTGCTGCGCACCGCGCTGGCCGAGATCAACACGCTCGACGGCACCCTGCGCAAGGTCAACCAGTCCTCGCGCGGGTATGAGGCCACGTTCCAGGGCATGACCCGCGACCAGGCCGACCTGGCCTGCCGCCGCCTCTCGGCGCGCAACGTGCCCTGTTTCATGATCGGGCCGTCCTAGGCCCAAGACCGGTTACCTCGTGAATTGGCCGCGGACCCAAGCCGTGGCCTTTTCATTTGCGGGCTTGGCTACTCCGCTGCCGGGGCGGTGGCATTCCGTACCACCGGCTTGCCGAACAGGTCCAGATTGATCTCGCCCCAGGTCTTGAGCGCGACCAACACCGGTCCCAGCCCCCGGCCCAGATCGGTCAGGCTGTACTCCACCTTTGGCGGCACCTGTGGATAGACTTCGCGATGCACCAGCCCGTCTTCCTCCAGCTCGCGCAACTGGTTGGTCATGGTGCGTTGGGTGACGTTTGGCACCCGGCGGCGAAGCTCGCTGAAGCGCAAGGTGCCGTCGCTGAACAGATGCCAGAGCAACACGCTTTTCCACTTGCCGCCGATCAGGCTCACCGTTGCCTCGACCGGACAACCCGGAGAGCAATCGAACCTGTGATGCTTGAGCTTTCCCACATGGTATCCTTTTTGACACTATAGGCTTATCTTGTTCGTATGACAGACAATGAAGCTTAGTCTATCTGCCTCCTGACCACAATCAGGAGACTGCCATGAAAGCCGTTGGATACACTGCCGCCGGGCCGATCGACCGCGCCTGTGCACTGATCGACTTTGAAACCGACACCCCGACCGTGACCGGCCATGACCTGCTGGTCCGGGTCCTTGCGGTGTCGGTCAATCCCGTCGACTACAAGATCCGCCAGAATGTCGCCCCCGCCGGGCAGACCCCGGGCATTCTGGGCTGGGATGCCGTGGCCGAGGTCGTCGCCACCGGCACCCACGCCAGCCGTTTCAAAACCGGTGACCGGGTCTGGTACGCGGGCGCCATCGACCGGCCCGGCACCAATGCCGAATACCACCTGGTCGATGACCGTATCGCCGGGCATGCGCCCGCCAGCGTTTCCGACGCGGCCGCCGCCGCCCTGCCGCTGACCACGCTCACCGCGCACGAGATGCTGTTCGACCGCCTGCGCGTCACCGATCCGGTGCCGGGCGCGGCGCCTGCCGTGCTGATCATCGGCGGCGCGGGCGGGGTCGGCTCTATAGCGATCCAGCTCCTGCGGGCGCTCACCGACCTGACCGTGATCGCCACCGCGTCGCGCGCCGAAACCCGCGACTGGGTGGCGGGGCTTGGCGCGCATCACGTGATCGACCACAGCCGACCTCTGCCGGAGCAGATCACGGCGCTGGGCATCGGCGCGCCGGGCTTCGTGTTCTCGACTAATGCCACAGGATCCTACCTATCGCAGGCCGCCGAACTGATCGCGCCGCAGGGTCGCTTTGGCCTGATCGACGATCCTGAAACCTTCGACATCGCCCCGTTCAAGCGCAAGAGTGTCTCGATCCATTGGGAGTTCATGTTCACCCGGGCGCTGTTCGGCACCGCCGATATCGCTCGTCAGGGCGAAATCCTGGATCAGGTGGCGGCGCTGGTGGACAGCGACCGCATCCGCTCGACGGTCACCGAGACTCTGGGCCGGATCAACGCCGCCAACCTCACAAAGGCGCATTCCCTGCTGGAAAGCGGCAAGGCCAGGGGTAAGATCGTTCTGAAAGGGTTCTGAGACAGACGCCCCGGAGGCCCCGGTGGCGCCGCCGCCGGGGCTATCCGTTCAGATGTTGCCGCAACTCTTCGGCGTCTTGCCGCGCCGCACGCAGACCGTCCATGGCGGCGGCCAGTTCCGCTTCGGTCTGGGCCAGCTGATTGGACAGCTCCGCCTCGCGCTGCTGAAGATAGGTGATCGCCTGATCGCGGGTTTCCTCCGCCTCGTGCAGCTCCTGGCTCATCCGGTCCAGGTCGGCCACGTCGCTTTGGCGCACGCGGGTGAACCGGTGCACCAGCCAATTGGCGAACCAGCCCATGGAAAAGGCGACGAACAGGATGATCGCGGTGGTGATGATAAACTCGGTTCTGTTCACTTACTCATCCTCCCCGGATGCTCCGTCAGCCCCGGTCGTCCCCGCATCCGCATCCGTGGGGGCGGCCGCGCCGTCTTCCGTCGCCTCGATCTCTTCCAATGCGGTGGCTTCCTCGTTCAGCAACTCGGGCCGGATCAGGCGGAACTCGATCCGACGGTTCGCCTCGCGGCCTTCCTCGGTCTCGTTGTCGGCAATCGGCTGGCTCTCGCCATAGCCCACTGCCGAATAGGTCGAGGTCAGCACCCGCCGCGCCCTGAGTTCGTTCAACACCGATTGCGCCCGCGCCTGGCTCAGCTGCTTGTTCATTTCCTCACGGCCCTGGCTGTCGGTATGGCCTTGGATTTCCAGCCGGATCGGTCCGCAGGCCTGCAACAGCTCTGCGATCTGCTCGATGGTATCCGCCGAGCTGCCCGCGATGGTGGCCGAACCGGGTTCAAAATTGATCTTCCCGGCTTTCTGGATCTCCACCAGCTGCGCCTCGCAAAGGTCTGGGTCGGGCCCGGCCTCCTCGGTCACCGGCGGCTCTTCATAGGCGATGTCCAGCTCGTAACTCTGCGATTCGCCCAGCTTCTCGGAGAGCAGCCGCGCGATGCCGGCGCCCGCTTCTGCGTCATTGCTGACCCCGCGCAGGATCAGGTTGTCGGGCTGCACCACCAGCGCGCCGTTCTTCAGCGTCGCCAGCGCCTCGATCCCGGCCATCACCCGCAACGACCAATCCCCTGGCAATTCAGGTACGATCCGGGTCGCGGTATAGACCGCGTCCGAGCCAAAGGCCGCCTTGGCATAGCTGTCCACCATGAACCGCATGTCCTCGCTGCCCAGCCGCCCGCGCAGCTGCACCTGCCCCTCGGGGCTCAGCGTCGCGGTGAATTCCGGCGGTCCCACGGTCGAGGTCTTCTCCGGTACCGGCAGCACCGCATGCAGCGCAAAGACATCCGGCAGCGCGGTCTGCAACTCGCCGACCACCCGGTCGAACAGCGCCTGATCGGTACCTTCGGCGGCGACCAGGGTGATGTCGGCATCCGCTATGGTCACCGATCCTGCACCCAGCGCGGCCACCGCGCCGATGCTCAGTTCCGCCGCCCGCGCCCAGCGGGGCGAGGGCACGCCCATGCCGATCGTACAGCCGGGTGTGCCCTTGACACCCGCCGATTTTGCCGCCGCCAGGATGCGCGCGCGCGAGGTGGCGGTTTCGGCCGCGCAGGCGTCAAACCGCGCGCCCTCCTCGTCGATCAGGAAGCGCAGGGTAAAGGGCGTGAGCACCGGGCGCGGCGCGGCAATATCCAGCCCGATCCGCACCGAGGGCGGCGCCGCCCGGTTCAACGCCTCTTCCAGCCGCTTCTTGTCGGCGCCGCTGTCCGAGATTGCCTTGACCGTCACCCGCCCGGCGCTGACGGAAATCTTCGACCGGGGCAGCATGTCCAGCGCCTTCACCGCAAATCCCAGCGCGTCGTTCCAGCCCTCGGGCACCGGATAGCTCGCAGTCTCCAAAAGGTCGGTCACGCTTTCATTCTCGGCCAGCCGACCCAGCGAGGCGATCAGCGCCGCCCGGTCCATCCGGGCGGGCACCAGCCCGATCACCGAAATACCGCTGTCATTGCGCAGGATCTCGATCGAAAAGCGCGGCGGCGCCATCCCGGCCGAGGGCCGGATCTGCATCCGGTCGATGACGCGCGAGGCATCCACCTCGGCGCCCACCACCGACAGCGCGTTGAACCGTGTCGCCTCGTCCGGGGCCATGCCGGTCAGTTGCACCTGCAATCCGTTCGCCTCGACCTCGGCCCAGTCATGCCCGTTCAGGTCCAGCGCCCGGCGCACGGCAATTTCCGAGTTCTCCTCGACAGCGGTCACCGCGAAACTGGCGGCAACACCGCACAGGGCCGCAGCCAGAACAAAGGTCAGCGCGACCACAAGGGTCAGGGGAAGTCGCATGAGCAGGTCGTGTCTCTCCGGTCTTTGACAGGTTTCTTAACGGTCACCGCACCCGGGCGCAATCACGCGAACAGGGCGGCCCCAAAGAAGATGAGCGGAATCAGGCCGGTGTCGCGGTTCACCCGGAACAGCTGCAACAGCTTGCCATTGTCGTTCAGGTCCAGCCCGCGCAACTGCCAGGCCATGTGCCAGCCCATCGCCCAGGGCCCCGCCAGCGCCAGCACCAGCGCCAGGATCGAGGCATCGGGCAGCGCCGCCTCGATCACCGCGACCCCCATCAGGCTGACGGTTCCCGCCAGGAAATACATCATCCAGCGCGGGGTCTGGTCGCCAAACAGCCGGGCGGTGGATTTCACCCCGATCAGCGCGTCGTCCTCGGTATCCTGATGGGCATAGATCGTGTCATAGAACAGCGTCCAGCAGATGCCCGCCGCATAAAGAAACACCGCGCCCCAGCCCACTGAGCCCGCATGCGCCGTCCAGGCCAACAGCGCGCCCCAGTTGAACGCCAGCCCCAGAAACACCTGCGGCCACCAGGTGAACCGCTTGGCATAGGGATAGACCGCCACCGGCAGCAACGACAGCACACCCAGTGCAATGGCCGCCCGGTTGAAGGTCAGCAGGATCATCAGCGCCAGCAGCGCCTGCGCTACCATCCAGACCACCGCCATCCGGACGCTCACCTGCCCCGAGGGGATCGGGCGCGAGCGTGTACGCTCGACCTGCCCGTCGAAATCGCGGTCAGTGATATCGTTCCAGGTGCAGCCCGCGCCCCGCATCAGGAAGGCGCCGATGCCACAGCCCGCCGCGATCCACAGATCGCCCCAGCGCGCGTCCTGCCCGTCAAGCATTGCAAGCATCAGCCCCCACCAGCAGGGCAGCAGCAACAGCCAGGTGCCAATCGGCCGGTCGGCCCGGCTCAGCCGCAGATAGGGCCGCGACCAGGCCGGGGCATGGATATCGACCCAGTTGCCGGTCACCGCATCAGCAACCTGACCATCTGGTGTTGGGGCTTGGCCTTGCATATGTAGTCTTTCATGAGTGCAAAGATCAGGCTGTATGTAGAGCACCCGCTTGCCCCGGGGCAACCGGTTCCGCTGTCGCGCGACCACGCGCATTACCTCTTCGGGGTGATGCGGCTTGACGCGGGCGCCCCCGTTGCGCTGTTCAATGGGCGCGACGGCGAATGGCTGGCCCATGTGACCGAGGCCGGCAAGCGCGGCGGCACACTGGTCTGTGAGGCGCAGACCAGACCCCTGCAATTGCCCCCCGACCTGTGGCTGCTGTTCGCCCCGATCAAGAAGGCGCGCACCGATTTCATCGTCGAGAAAGCGGCCGAGATGGGCGCCGCCCGCATCCTGCCGGTGCAGACCGATTTCACCAATTCCGAGCGCATCCGTCAGGACCGGCTCCAGGCCCACGCCATCGAGGCCGCCGAACAATGCGGCGGCACCTTCGTGCCTGAGGTGGCGGATCTGCAAAAACTCTCGCGCCTGCTGGATCATTGGCCCGCAGACCGGCAGTTGATGTTCTGCGACGAGGCCGAGGCCGGGTCCGCCCTGCGCCTCGCCTCGGAAGGGCGGAACAAGCCCTGGGCCATCCTGATCGGCCCCGAGGGCGGCTTTTCCGAGGCCGAACGCAAGCGCCTGCACGCGATGGAGCAATCCCATGTCGTCAGCCTTGGCCCCCGCATCCTGCGCGCAGACACCGCCGCCGTGGCCTCCATGACCCTCTGGCAGCAGGCGTTGGGGGACTGGGGATGAGCTTCATCCGCCCCGAAGCGCGCGACGCTCTATGGCGCTGGCGCGAGGTGCTGGCGGGGGTCGCCATCGCGCTGGTGGGGCTTAGCTGGATCACCGGCCCGGGCGGGCTCTTGGGCTGGGTCGGCTGGCCGACCCTGCTGGCCGGTACGGCACTGACCTTCATCGGCCTCCAGCGCGCCCGCTTCCGTACCGGGTCCGGCGGGCCGGGTGTGGTTACGCTGGACGAGGGCGAGATCACCTATATGGGCCCGCTCACCGGCGGCTCGGTCGCCGCCGCCGATATCGAACGGCTCACCCTCGACCCCGCTCTCACACCCGCCCATTGGGTGCTGGAACGCCCCGGCCAGCCGCCACTGTTGATCCCGGTCAATGCCGAAGGGGCCGAGGCGCTCTTTGATGTCTTCGCCAGCCTGCCCGGATTGCGCACGGAACGCATGCTGGCCGAGCTGAACGGCACCCCCCGCCATGCTGTGGTGATCTGGGAGCGCACCCCCTCGCGGCCCCCCGCGCAATGGCTGCACTGACAGCCGAATCAGTCCCCGCGTCCGCGTGCGCCCGGCCATCAAGATGCATCTGGCCAACACATCCGCGTGAGCTTCTCGCGCCGCATGCATTGACACCCGCGCGAAATATGCCACTTCTCGGCGGACGCAGCACAGCCAAGACGGAGCCCCAGCCATGTCCATTCCCCAGTCCGGCGGCGGACCGATCGAACGCCACGAACAGCTGGCCGAATACCTTGCCTCGGGCTGCAAGCCCAAGTCCGACTGGCGCATCGGCACCGAGCACGAGAAATTCGGCTACTGCAAGGACACGCTGAAACCGCTCCCCTACGAGGGCGAGCGCTCGATTCTCGCCGTGCTCCAGGGCCTGCGCGACCAGCACGGCTGGGCCCCGCTGGAAGAGGGCGGCAAGCTCATCGGCCTGACCAAGGACGGCGCCAATGTCAGCCTGGAACCGGGCGGCCAGCTGGAACTCAGCGGCGCGCCGGTGGAAACCATCCACCAGACCTGCGACGAGGTGAACGACCACCTGCGCGACGTCAAGGATATCGCCGACAAGATCGGCGTCGGCTTCATCGGCCTCGGCGCCGCGCCGATCTGGACCCACGACCAGATGCCGCTGATGCCCAAGGGCCGCTACAAGCTGATGGACGGCTACATGCAAAAGGTGGGCACATCCGGCACCACCATGATGCGCCGCACCTGCACCGTGCAGGTGAACCTCGATTTCGCCTCCGAGGCGGACATGGTGCAGAAACTGCGCGTCGCCATCGCGCTGCAACCGGTGGCCACGGCGCTCTTTGCCAATTCCCCCTTCCTCGAAGGCAAGCCCAATGGCCACAAAAGCTGGCGCGCCCGCGTCTGGCGGCATCTCGACAACGACCGCACCGGCATGGTGCCCTTCGTGTTCGAAGACGGGTTCGGCTTCGAGGCGTGGGTGCAATACGCGCTCGATGTGCCGATGTATTTCGTCTATCGCGACGGCAAGTATATCAACGCGCTGGGCCAATCCTTCCGCGATTTCCTCAAGGGTGAGCTGCCCGCGCTGCCGGGCGAGACGCCGACGCTCAGCGATTGGGCCGATCACCTGACCACGCTCTTCCCCGAGGCGCGGATCAAGAAATTCATCGAGATGCGCGGCGCCGATGGCGGCCCGTGGCGCAGGCTCTGCGCGCTGCCCGCCTTTTGGGTCGGGCTGATGTACGACCAATCGGCGCTGGACGCCGCCTGGGATCTGGTCAAGGGCTGGGATGTCGAGACCCGCGACACCCTGCGGGTGGAAGCCAGCCGCCAGGGGCTCCAAGCGCGAGCGGGCGATGTCGACATGCACGCGCTGGCGCGCGAGGTGCTGGCGATCTCCGAAGCCGGGCTGAAGGCCCGCGCCCGTCCCGGTGCCGGCGGCATGGTGCCGGACGAAACCCATTTCCTGAGCGCGCTGAAGGACAGCGTTGAAAGCGGCAAGACCCCCGCCGACGAGCTGCTCGACCACTACAACGGCGACTGGAACGGCGACCTGGCCCGCATCTACCGCGAATACAGCTACTGAGCGCTACCCCCATCCGCCATGCGAGAGCGGTGCGGATGGGGGATCCAGTTGAGCGAGAGGCGGTCCTGGATTTTGGACCAATTTGCAGCCGGGTTGAGATGGATCAGGGGTTCAGTTAGGCTGCTATTCTCATTGTCTGTGTTTTGCTGGCTTAGGCCAACAAACCGTGTGTCGCGTGAGGGCGTTCGGTGTTATGGTAGCTCAGCCACTTACCGATCCCGGCGCGCGTTTCTGAACCCGTATCACAGGCATTCAGACAGACACATTCGTACTTCGACGACCACCACAGTCGTTCGATCATCCGATTGTCACGCCGCGCGCCTTTTTCGACCATGCAGTTCGACAGACGCCAAGAGAGAACCATGCGACTGTACCAATCCATGATGGCAACCA
>NZ_JAOWLB010000026.1 GCF_025751555.1 Ruegeria aquimaris | reverse complement strand
GTCCGCCGTCGCCGTGTTGTCGATGTCGCCGTCGCCGCCGCCGTTGTTGTCGATGTCGGCCTGGGTGATCGCGTAGGAGGTCGAGATCGTGGTGCTCTCGCCCACGGCGAGGTTCGCGATCGTCTCGCTGGTGCCGGTGAGCGGGTCGGTGACCGTCACGTTGGTCAGCGTCTGGTTGCCGGTGTTGGTGACCACGAGATCGTAGTTGATGATCTCGCCGGCATTGTTGAGCACGCCGTCCCCGGCCGTGTCCACCCCGGTGACCTGCTTGTCGATCGCGAGGCCCGGATCCTGGACGACCGGAACCTCCTCGCTGTCATCGACCGGATCGGTCTGGTCGCTGTCCGCCGTCGCCGTGTTGTCGATGTCGCCGTCGCCGCCGCCGTTGTTGTCGATGTCGGCCTGGGTGATCGCGTAGGTCAGGCCCTCGAGCGTGATCACCTCATCCGGCGCCAGGCTGGCCACGACATGGTTGGTGCTGGTCAGCGGATCGACCACGGTGACATTTGTCAGCGTCTGGTTGCCGGTATTGGTCACCACCAGCTTGTAGGTGATGACGTCGCCGGCCTCGTCGGCCGAGGCGTCCGGACCTTCGCCGCCCACATCCGTCACGATCTTGTCGATGGTGAGCGCCGGATCCTGGACCACCGGTGCCGCAACTGATGCATCAGCTGTTGGAGTGGTGCTGTTGCCGAATGTATCCTCGGCATATGCGGTAACGGTGGCCGTATTGTCGATGTCTCCGTCACCGCCGCCATTGTCGTCCAGATCGCTTTGTTGGGCGGTATAAGTTCCGGTATAAGTCCAGGTTTCGCCAACTTCGAGAACGCCATCGGCACTCATCGACTCGACAGCAGCGGACAATCCAGATCCGTTGATGCCTTCGATCAGCGGGTCCAAGAGGGAAACATTGGTCAGATCGATGGTGCCGTCATTGCTGACCACGATTTCATAGCTGATAACATCGCCCGCTGCGTCCACCGGTCCGGTTCCGGTGCCATCACCGTCTATGTCTGTTATCGTTTTGGTGATGCCGATATCTGCTATGACGCCTAAGTAGCTGGACGGGTCAAAGGCCGAATCCGAAGTCGGGCCGACAGTGACCGTCACCGTTCCCAAATCCTGGAACAAACCGGTTTCCGCTGTCCCTGACTGTTCGGCTATCCAAGTTTCGCCTTCGTCCAGCATGTTGTCCATGTCGGTATCACCGACGACAAAATTGCCTGAGTACACGAAGCTGGGACTATAGTCGTCGCCTGGGTCTCCCGGTGTCCCGTTATCATTGGTCAGGTCGATGTCAGAGATATGCACCGAGTCTCCGGTCAAGGAGACTTCGAACTGCCAGACGACATCCGATGAGGTGAACGAAGGATCGTCCGGGCTTTCGGCAAGAATGATGATCGGGTCCGTCGGGTAGTCGCCCGCCAGACTGTCCTGGCCGTTGGAGTAGGTGTTCTCTTCGATGTCCAAATCGAATTGTGGCGCCGGGATTGCCGGAATTGTTACCGTCGCTGTGTCGGTGTCTGAGAGCGTCGTTGGTGAAATGATCGCGTCATCGCCAGTCGCGGTTGCGGTGTTGGTGATCACCGCGCTGGGTTGGCCAAAGCCAGGAGCGTCATAAGTGACTTCCCAGGTAAACGTCGCGTAGGAATCGGCGGCGAGATCGTCTGCATATCCATCGCCGTCCAAATCGGTCAGGCCGGTGATTGAGGACATCGTCGTTCCGGCCGGCAATTGTTGGACTTGAAGGCCGGTTTCGTCACTGTAAATGATCAGATCATCCGATGTATCACCGATGGTGCCGCCATCGTCGACGAACCCAATGTTGTAAAGGCTTGCATTGCCGATATTGAAAATTTCGTATTGATAGACCGCGGTTGCAGTATCTCCGTTCAGAGTCGCGGTTTCGCTGTCATTGAATACACCATCGTCATTGGCATCGACTGTTTTGGCAATGAAGATTTCGGGGATGCCGATACTCCCCACTTGCTTGAACGGTATCGTTTGTGCGCCACCTGGAATCACGTCCAGTTCGTTACCCACTTCACTGCCGTCGCCGTCAACGGTGCGCGCAGAGGTCAATTGAGCCTGAAGGTTCCCGGTCGGGTTCGACCCCGGGTCACAGTACAGTTGGGTGTCGATACGCACGACGACGGTTTCACCCGCCTCAAGATCGGTGACACTGACAGTACCATGCAACTCGGAACCGGCCTGGAACATTGGCCCTGTCATCGTTTCCGAAACCAAGGTTGCGACGCTGCCACCATCATCGTTGATTCCATTGTCGATAGCGTCTTCGCCAGCGATCAGATCCTCGATCGCACCGTAATTGATGCTGACCGAGACAATATCGCCGATGGCAAGACCGGACTGGCCGGTCGTGTCCATCAGGAACGAGAAATCAAGCTCGATAGTCTGGTTTTCGTCATCGGGGGTATCTGCAACCGTGATATAGGCAAAGTAAGTGACGATATCACCACATGCGAAATCACCTCCCTCGAGGGACTCGACCACATCGCTATCGACGCCAATTGTGCGATCATCATAGGCGCCGCCACCGGTCAGGTGATTATAGCTTTCCGGCGCCGCAGCAACAAAGTCGATCGAAAAATCACCACCGGAATCCCAGAAGGTGGTCGTGTCGCTACTTCCGGTTTTGACGTCGTCTTCGGTTCCAAAAACGCCGTCCTGTCCTGGATCGACCTCTTCGGCGGTAACAAGGAAGAGTTCGTTGAGAGAGTCATCGGGGTTGACGTACCATTCAGCGACGATGGTTCCATTAACTTCGCCATCCAGATCGCCGGGTCCGCCATCAGTTACGAAGAACACCGAATGGTCTTCGACGGTGCCTAGAGGGCCTGTTCCGTCGTCGTCCGGACTGTCCGTGGGACCGGCATCCAGTACATCGTCATCGGTTCCCAAGATGCCATCGTCGCCCGGATCCAGATGCTGAACCTGGAACGCTACGGTTCCGCCTTCTTCGACATTCCAAGCAGTAATCGTCGCCGTTTCACCGGGCAGGTAGTCGTCCTTATGTGTGGACACCAAGAAGATACCATTGGTGAAATCATTTAGATCGAAAGTCATACTTGGTTCCCCCTATGAACCTCAACGAACGCGTCAGGAGACGCGATGCGAAAGACCGTTTACGTTCTGCTTGGAGGATGCGGTCCAGATCAAATGGCGACCGCAAGACTTCGAAATTTACTAGACGCTTGGTTGAAAATTGATTGGCGCACACATTTCGTCCAGATACCTGACAGACTTTCCATCAAGGATATCCAGATACGATATTGTATTCGTCACCATTTGACCACCAACGTGTACAACGTCCACCTTTCGTTAACACGCGATTGAAAATCCAGATTGCATTAACGGTAACTGACCAATTCCCTACAGTCGGCAACCGCGACTCAAATGCGATCCTTCATTCATAGATGCGCGCAAAAATTCCCCCACAGAGCTTCAGAGCCGCAAGATAAGATCAAGCTGTCTTATTACCTCAATGAGCCAAAATATGCTGAAAAAAAGATGTTTGTCAAGAGATTGTTGGATGTCAGTAAGAACTGGTGCGTGGATCCTTGCCTTTGTCTGCGTTATTGGAGTTTTCGACATGGGTTTTCTCGATAGTCAATCGACGTGGCCCTGATGCACATATCGGCAAAAAGCTGGCGTTATCCTTTCACCGGGCGGACTTATCTCAGAGGTGCTGGAAAAGGAAACCAGCTCGAGACGGGCAGGGCCATTCAATGGCTTTCCTTCACGACCAAAAGATCCTCGTTTCGCGATCGCAAGACGAGCCCTGAGATTATCTGCCAGACAGTTATGAAGTGCGACCGGTCTCCGCTGTTGCTGCGAAACGTAGAAGATTTGTTTCACTAGCACAGCATCGACGCGAGCCGCGAAGCCGGTTGATTTTGGTGGCAAAGGTTTGGGCCTATGTTCGTGCAGATCAACTGCGAGAGGCTCTATCTTTGGTGGGCAGTTAAACATGAATACGGGGTCCCGGAGAGCATTGTAACGTAGGCGCGAGGCAAGAGGGCTGCGTTGATAATTCGTTGAGAAATCAACGCGTAAGTATGGCTTTGGGGAGGTTCGGGTCGCGTACCGGTTGCGTTAAAAATGCATTGCCTTGAAAGAGATCGTTGCGGCCGACTGGCAGGGTGCCGGTTGAAGGGCACCTTTCGCAAGTACTTGATAAGGTTGCGGAGGTCATCCGGGAATCCAAAGGTAACACGGTTCCAGATCGCCCGACCATGAGGGCGCTGGATTCAGCGGAGAATGAGATGTACGCAGACCACCAGACCCGCCGCATAGGTCCAGTCTGCCAATATTTTTTTGTTGGTTTCTTAGGGCCAGGGCGTAGCGTGCCCACGATAGACGGGCCTTGTTACTACTCGCTCTGACACGTAGCCTTGGCGTGATGCCGCATGTCGGGGCTTATGTCTGCTCTGTTTTCTCTTGGTCCAGATGGTCGCTGGAAGTGTCGCGACCTTTAACAGCAGGGCTATGAGACGATAAAGGTTGTCGTTGATACTGCTCACCTCCCTTCGAAGGACGAGCGCACTACTTCGATTTTGCGACACAACGCTTTTATGTATTTCTCGGGGCGTGGGTACCTTGGCTGTGGATGACTCGATTGCCATGCACGAAACCACGGCCAACGCGGTCACCACTGAATCACTGAGTTCGCCTATCCTCAGACGCCTACACCAAAGGAATCGTAAATGATGGGTCAAAAAGTGATTTTGGGGGCTGATTTTGGGGCCGCTATTCTCGCTGCCAACCCAAGTCCTTGTTATTTAATGGGAACTCCACAAAGAATGGCAGCCCGTAGGGGAATCGAACCCCTCTTTCCAGGTTGAAAACCTGGCGTCCTAACCGATAGACGAACGGGCCGTGCTTGGCGTGAAGCGGCTTTTACGGAGAGTCGCGCGCAGGCGCAAGTGGGGGAAGACGATTTTTCTCTGCACGGAAAACGTTTTGAATCAAAACCCTGATCTACTCTTCTCGGGTCTGACACGGTCGCGATTCAGGGGGGATATGGCAGCCCGTAGGGGAATCGAACCCCTCTTTCCAGGTTGAAAACCTGGCGTCCTAACCGATAGACGAACGGGCCACGCTGGCTTGTGGAGGGCCTTTTACGGTGTCCCACTGACCCTCGCAAGCAGAAAAACACGCTTCGGAGAACTTTTTTGTGAGGGGTGAAAAACCTCTTGTTTTCAAAGCCTCAAGCCTCTGCCGCGTCCTCGATCCTTAGTTGCACGCTCTGCCTTCCGCCCCAGGAATTGACCTCGAGCCGCCCGGCGAAGTGAAAGCGCGCGCCGCCGTGGTTTTCCAGCCGGGGCCCGAGCGGGCCGTCGAAGGCGCCGAACAGGATCGCGTCCAGACCGCCGCCCATGCCATCGGCCAGGGACAGTTTCAGATGCGAGGCGCCGACCCGCTTGGCAAACCGGATCTGGAGGTCGGGCAGGGCATACCGCGGGGCAGGGGCACCGGCCCCAAAGGGACCTGCCTGCTCGATCTGTTCCAACAGATCGACGGTCGCCGCGCCCGGCATCAGGGTGCCGTCCAGTTTCAGATCCGCAGGTCCGCCGTCACCCGCGCCCTGTTTCGCCAACAGGTCGGACAGGCGATCCATCGCCGCCTCCAGCTTGTCGCGCATCACCGTCAGGCCCGCGGCCATCTTGTGGCCACCGCCCTTGACCAGCAGCCCCTCGGACGCCAGCCGCTGGATCGCGGCGCCCAGGTCGAGGCCCGAGACCGAGCGGCCCGAGCCCTTGCCCTCTTCGCCATCGAACCCGATGACGATGGCGGGGCGATTGGCCGCCTCCTTCAGGCGCGAAGCGACGATGCCCACCACGCCCGGATGCCAGCCCTCGCCAGCGGCCCAGGCCAGCGGGCCGTCGAGCCCGCGCGCTTCGGCCTGTTCCAATGCGGCGGCGCGCACCGCCTCCTCGATTTCGCGGCGTTCCGAGTTCAGCTGGTCCAGCCGTGCGGCCAGCGCCTGGGCCTCGGACGGGTTGTCGGTGCTCAGCAGCCGCGCGCCCAGATCGGCCTGTCCGATCCGGCCGCCGGCATTCACCCGGGGACCCAAAAGGAAGCCGAGGTGATAGGTGTTGGGGGCGGTATCCATCCTGGCAACGTCTGCAAGCGCCACCAATCCGGGATGCCGCCGTTGCGCCATGACCTTCAACCCCTGTCGTACCAGCGCCCGGTTGGCGCCTATCAGGGGCGCGACATCGGCCACCGTCGCCAGTGCCACCAGGTCGAGCATGCCCATCAGGTCGGGACCGGTTGCACCGGCCTCGCGTATCTGGCGGCCCGCCTCGACCAGCATCAGGAACACCACGCCTGCGGCGCAGAGATAGCCCAGATCGCCGCTTTCATCCTGCCGATTTGGGTTCACCACCGCGACGCAGTCGGGCAGGGTCTCGGCCCCCAGATGGTGGTCCAGCACGATGACATCGGCGCCGCGCGCAGCGGCGATCGGCTCGTGGCTCAGCGTGCCGCAATCGACACAGACGATCAGTTCGTGGTTGGCCGCCAGATCGCGCATCGCTGGCACGTTGGGGCCATAGCCCTCGTCGATCCGGTCGGGCACATAGAGCGTCGCCGTCAGCCCCATCTCGCGCAACCACCGGATCAGCAGCGCTGCCGAACTGCCGCCATCGACATCATAGTCTGCAAACACCGCGATCCGTTGCCGCTTGCGCACGGCCTCCAGGAACCGCGCAGCCGCGATCTCCATATCCTTCATGCCTCGGGGATCAGGCAGCAACTCCTTCAGCTTGGGGTCGAGAAAGCCGCGCGCCTCCATAAGCGGCACGCCCCGCCGTGCCAGCACCTGGCAGACCGCCTGCGGCAGGTCGCTCTGTTGCCGCATCATCTCGGCCGCGCGTTCGGTCTCGATATCCGGACCGACCCAGCGGCGACCACTCAGCGAACTGTCCACTCCCAGATATGCCACCCGTCACCTCATGCACAAAGGCCGGACCCTGCGCGGATCCGGCCCTTCATTTCGCCCCAAATACTCCCGCCGGAGGCTGCGGCGCCAGCCGCATCCCCCGCCAAAGGCTCAGACCGGGGTGCGATAGCTCATCCGCCGTACCGAGCCGGTCTTGGACCGCATCAGCAAGGTGGTTGTTTCCACCCAGCCCGGTTCGCGCTTGATGCGCGGCAAGAGCGATCCGCCGGTCACGCCGGTGGCGGCAAAGATCACGTCCTGCGTCACCATCTCGTCGCGGGTATAGACGCGGTCAAGATCGGTGATGCCTGCCTTGGCGGCGCGGCCGCGCTCGTCGTCGTTGCGGAAAAGGAGCCGGCCAAAGATCTGGCCGCCCATGCATTTCAGCGCCGCCGCCGCCAGTACCCCCTCGGGCGCGCCGCCCGAGCCCATGTACATGTCGATGCCGGTGGTCTCGGCCTCGGCGCAATGCATCACGCCCGCGACGTCGCCGTCGGTGATCAGCCGGATCGAGGCGCCGGTCTCGCGCACTTCGGCGATCATCGCCTCGTGGCGCGGACGCTCCAGAATACAGACGGTGATATCCGATGGCTTGCAGCCCTTGGCCTTGGCCAGCGCCTCAACGCGTTCGCGCGGCGACATGTCGAGCGAGACCACGCCGTCTGCATAGCCCGGGCCGATGGCCAGTTTTTCCATGTAGACGTCGGGCGCATGCAGCATCGAGCCGCGTGGGCCCATGGCGATCACGGTCAGCGCGTTGGGCATGTCTTTGGCGGTCAGCGTGGTGCCTTCCAGCGGATCCAGCGCGATATCGACACCCGGTCCGTTGCCGGTGCCCACTTCCTCGCCGATATAAAGCATCGGCGCCTCGTCGCGTTCGCCTTCGCCGATCACCACGACACCGGCGATGTCCAGCAGGTTCAGCTGTTCGCGCATGGCGTTCACGGCGGCCTGATCAGCGGCCTTCTCATCGCCACGACCGATCAGAGAGGCCGAGGCCAGCGCCGCCTGTTCAGCCACGCGGGCGAGGCCCAGGGAAAGCATGCGGTCATGAAATTCGGGCTTGGAGGACATGAATAATTCCTTGCAGATGGGCTTAGTGACCCTCTACCGCAGGGCGGCGGGGGTCCACAAGCATGTTTGCGAAAACGATGTGTCGGCGGATCAGACCGCCTCGATCCGCAGGGCGACCGGTTCGGCGGCCAGAACGCCGCTGTCGACCATGGCCTCGACCGCCGCGTCGATCGCCGCCCGTTGGGTCTTGTGGGTGACGATCACCACCGGCGCCTCGGCGCTGTCGTGGTCGGTCTGGCGCATCCGGTTGATGCTTACGCCCGCGTCGCCCAGGGCGGCCGCGACCTTGGCCAGCGCGCCGGGCCGGTCAGGCAGCAGGAGACGCAGATAATAGGGCGCGGGTGAGTTCGACTGGGCGCTGTCGGCATCTGCCAGCGTCGTCGCCGGTTGGCCAAAGACAGGCAGGCGGAAACCGCGCGCGATATCGCAGATGTCGCCCAGCACGGCGCTGGCGGTTGGCCCTTCACCCGCGCCGGGGCCACGCAGAACCACCTGTTCCACTGCGTCGCCTTCGATCACCACCATGTTGGTGCCGCCTTCGAGCTGGCCCAAGGGCGAATCCGCCGGGACCAGGCAGGGACGCATGCGCTGTTCCAGCCCACGTCCGGTGCGCTGGGCCACGCCCAACAGCTTGATGCGATACCCCATGTCGGCGGCATAGGTGATGTCTTCGAGGTTGATCCGCTGGATGCCTTCGATGTCGATTCCTTCGAAATGCGGCCGGGTGCCAAAGGCGATGGAGGCCAGGAGCGCGAGTTTGTGCGCCGCGTCTATGCCGCCCACGTCAAGGTTCGGGTCGGCCTCCAGATATCCCAGCTGAGCGCATTCCTCGAACAGCGCGTTATAGCCTTTGCGCTGCGATTCCATGCGGGTCAGGATATAGTTGCAGGTGCCGTTCATCACGCCCATGACGCGGGTGATCTGGTTTCCGGCCAAGCCCTCGGTCAGCGCCTTGATCACCGGGATGCCGCCGGCGACGGCGGCCTCGAACCGGATCACGCGGCCTGCTGCCTCGGCCTGTTCAGCCAGCGTCTGGCCGTGGATCGCCAACAGCGCCTTGTTGGCGGTGACCACATCCTTGCCGGTTTCCAGCGCGGCCTCGATCGAGGCCTTGGCGGCCCCGTTCTCGCCGCCCATCAGTTCGACATAGACGTCGATGTCGTCGCGGCGGGCCAGCGCCACCGGATCGGTTTCCCAGGCGTAGGATTTCAGGTTCACGCCCCGGTCCTTGGCCGCATCGCGGGCCGACACGGCAACGATCTCGATACGGCGGCCGGTGCGCGCCTGCAACAGATCGGCATGCCGACGGATGATGCGAACGACGCCGACGCCAACGGTTCCCAATCCCGCAATTCCGAGCCGCAATGCCGGTTTCATCTTATCAGTCCTTTCTGCTCACCCTCGGCGCGGACCTTGTCCGACCGCCACCCTGATTGCGTGCCTTAGCCGGATCGGCGGGTCCGTGCAACGTGTGGCACCGCTATTCGGTGATGGTTTTGGTCACTCCGTGTCTTCGCCCTCGTCGGGCACGGCTTGCCGCAGGCGCTGCGCCTTGGCCTGCAGCGCCGCGCGCCGACCGTCGAGGCTTTCGGCCAGCTTTTGCGCCTCGTCCTCGGGATCGGCGGGCGGACCTAGCGTCTGATCCAGCGAAACCAGCTTGGGAAAGGGTTTTCCCTGCAACTCTGGCCCGATATGTTCATCCAGTTCCGGAACCTGGGTGCAGGCCGTGATCAGGACGAGCGAGATGAGGCAAAAGCGGAGCATGCGGTTGACGGGAGTTGCTGATTTCCAAGCCCTTGTCGCGCTTTCAGGGGTTTGGCGCAAGTGGGGCTTTTATCTGAACGTATGTTCAGATAGCGTGGGGATATGGCACGTACCCAAGGCTCTCATTCCGACATCACCGGCCCGCGCATCCAGGACGCGGCGCTCAGGCTGTTTGCGCGGCACGGATTTGCGGCCGTGTCGATGCGCCAGATTGCTGGCGAGGTGGGGGTACAGGCGGGTGCGCTCTATAACTATACGCCGGACAAGCAGAGCCTGCTTTTTGGTCTGATGCTCCGCCACATGGACGAGTTGCTGGGAGCCCGGGCGGATCGGGCAAGCGGCGACGCGATGACCCGGTTGCGCGATTTCGTCGGCTTTCACATCCGGTTCCATCTGGACCGGCCCGACGAGGTGTTCATCGCCTATATGGAGCTGCGCAATCTGACGCCCGAAAATTTTGCCACCATCGAGGCGCTGCGCAAGCGCTACGAGGATGATCTGGAAGCGATTCTGCGCGCAGGGGTGTCTGAGAGGCTTTTCGAGGTCCCGGATACCAAGATCGCGACCCTGGCGGTGATCGCGATGCTGAACGGGGTCAATACCTGGTACCGCGCGGGCGGGCGCCTGTCGCTGGATCAGGTCGAGGGCATCTACTGGGACATGGTGCGCAAGGCGGTTGCCGCGTAACCAACAGGTCACGCGGCGCGGGTCTCAGTGTGCGGGGCGGATGAATGTGCCGTTGCGCAGATCGCGCATCGCCTGCATCAGCTCTTCCTGCGTGTTCATCACGATTGGTCCGTGCCAGGCGACGGGTTCGGCAATCGGCGCGCCCGAGATCAGCAAAAAGCGCACCCCGTCGGGCCCGGCCTGAACCGTCACCTCGTCGCCGGTCCCGAAGCGGATCAGGGTGCGGTTGCCGGACAGGTCACGAATGTTGACCTCTTGCCCCGCAACCTCCTTTTCCAACAGCACGCCGGTGGGGGTCGAGGCATCGGCAAAGGCTCCGGCGCCTTCGAACACATAGGCAAAGGCGCGGCGGTAGGTGTCGATCCGGAACGTCTTCCGGACCCCCGCCGGAACGAAGATGTCGAGGTATTGCGGATCGGCGGCTATGCCGTCCACCGGGCCGGTCTTGCCCCAGAACGTGCCCACGATCACTTTCACCCTTGTGCCGTCGTCGTCGATGATCTCGGGAATCTCGGTGCCGCGCACATCCTGATAGCGGGGGGCAGTCATCTTCTGCGCCGCCGGAAGGTTGCCCCAGAGCTGGAAGCCATGCATCTGACCCTGCGCGTTCCCCTTGGGCATCTCCTGATGCAGGATGCCCGATCCGGCGGTCATCCATTGCACGTCGCCTGCGCCCAATGTGCCGGTATTGCCCAGAGAGTCGCCGTGATCGACGGTGCCTGACAGCACATAGGTGATGGTCTCGATGCCGCGATGCGGGTGCCAGGGGAAGCCGCGCAGATAGTCCTGCGGATACTCGTTGCGGAAATCGTCAAACAGCAGGAACGGATCCAGTTCCGTGGGGTCCTGGAAACCGAAGGCCCGGTGCAGCTTGACGCCCGCGCCTTCGAGTGCTGGCGTCGCGCGGCGGGTTTCAAGGATCGGTCGGATGGACATGGTCAAACCTCTGTCAGGTTGGTGTTTCAGCAAACATAGGACGCGGTTGCCGTCGAACAAACGAGTCAAACGACACGGTGCCTGTGCAAGAATGAACACAGCCGGGTTGGCGCCGTCGGTCGCATTTGTGGATCAGGTTACAATCAGGATCAGGACAGGTCATTGTCGCTCTGCGCGTTCCGAAGTGGGGCAGGACATGCTTGTTTTGCGATAATCTGTTATGGATTGAGGTGCTTAAGGAGAACGATTTATGAATCGACGCACTTTTTCCATCGCGAGCCTGCTGGCGCTTTCGCTAGGCCATGTTCCATTGTTCCGGCGCTATTTTCCGCAGCGGATCAAGAGTGGTTGGCTCCTCAGGGATGAGGACGTCTGATGCTTTTCGATTTCGCCAAGGGTCCGCTGACGCCAGAACAGCAGTATGACGTCTGTATTTTGGGGGCGGGGGCTGCCGGAATTACGCTTGCCATACGCCTGGGGCGCGCAGGCAAGCGCGTGGCGTTGTGCGAAGGCGGCGGGCTGGACTATGAGGACGATTCGCAAGAGATCTATGCCGGGCAGACAATTGGCGACCCTTACTTCGACCTGGATATCGCGCGGCTGCGGTATTTTGGCGGCTCAACCAACCATTGGGGCGGGTATTGCCGTTCGTTTGAGCCGACGGATTTCAATCGAGGGTATCTGGGCGATGATTTTCGCTGGCCCATCTCGCATGACGATATCCTGCCCTATCTGGCCGAGGCCTGCGAGATCGTCGAGATCAGTTCCGACTACCGGGACCGGCTGGTGGACGAAGAGCTTGGTCTGCGCCAGGTGGATTTCAAATATTCGCCCCCCGTCCGGTTCGGGGAGAAGTTTCAGGCCGAGATCGAAAGCTCGAAAAACATCGACCTGTTCCTGAACTGCAATTTCACCGATCTGACCGGCGCGGACAGGCGGGTGCGCTCGGTCAAGCTCAGGAATTATGCTGATCAGGACCTTGAGATCCGCGCCAATTCCGTGGTGTTCGCCATGGGCGGGATAGACAATTCCCGGCAGCTCTTGTGGATGGAGCGTTTGCATGGCGGCAGCTTCTTTGACCGCGATCTGCCGATCGGCCGGTACTGGATGGAACATCCTCATTTCATAATCGGCGAAGCGTTGATCAAATCCTGGGACCAGGCCAACCTGTACTTTGCGCTGACCGAAAAAATGCAAAAGGCCCTGGGGATCATGGGCTGTGGCGTGGTCGTCGAAGAACAAGGCGACAGCACGACCAAGCGGTTGATCAAGGATCTGCTGTGTGTGGCCCCGGGTGTCGGCGCCTGGGCGGCGGATCTGGCGGGCAAGAAGCTGATTTGCTCCTATCGGTTTCAGGCCGCCTGGGAGCAGGCGCCAAATCGTGAAAACAGGGTGGCCCTGTCCGACCGCGCGGTGGACCGTTTCGGAGTTCCGCAGTCGGAACTGCATTGGCGCAAGGCGAGCATCGACCGGGAAACCATGCTGGCCTCGACCCAGCAATTCAACGCCTTCATTCTGAGGGAGAACCTGGGCCGGCTCCAGTTGCGCGATTGGGTCTATCAGGGGGACGAGTACCCCGACGACGACATTCTGGCCGGGTATCACCACATGGGGGGAACGCGGATGTCGTACTCACCACGGTATGGCGTGGTTGACGGCAACTGCAAGGTGTTCGGAGCCGAGAACCTCTATGTGGCCGGATCCTCCCTGTACACCACGGCAGGTTACAACAATCCGACCTTGGCGATTGTTCAATTCGCGCTGCGGCTTGCAGATCATCTGGTCAAGGTCGTCTAGACGCCCGCCCACCAATCCGCCGGTTTTGCGCGTGCCCCGTGACTCGTCGCGAGTCGCAAGGCCAGTTTGCGCAGCGGCGACAGCGCCAGTTTCAGCCACAGCCGGTGTCGGCGTCGGGAGTAATCGCGGTTGAACGGGCAGACTCGCATGCAGATGGCGCAATCCGATGACAGTTTGGCCCAGAAGGAGAAGCATTTCTCGGCGTCAGAGGTCCATTTGCGTACGCCCCGTATGGCCGAGACATTGGCGGTCTCGGTCGAGGGCGGGCCATAGGGCAGGGCCTTGACCGGGCAGGCATCGGCACATTTCGTACAGATGTCGCAAAAGGCGCGCACGCCTAGCGGGCGGGCTACGTCATGGGCCAGCGGCAGATTGGTGAAGATCTTGGAAAATCTCAGCCGCGGCCCGAATTCCGGCGTGATCACCATCTGGTTGCGGGCGTACTCGCCCAGCCCGGCCTGGATCGCATAAGGAATGACCAATCCGGTGTCGTTCATCGAGGCGGTCGCCTCGTAGCCCAGGTTGCGGATATAGGCGGCCAGTTGCATCACCACGGCCGCCTCATGGCTGTATTCGCGTCCCGTCGCGGCCCCGGCCAGAGCCGAGGGGTAGGTGGCGACAAGATCGGCCTCCATCTCGTGACCCAGCACGATGACCGAGGTCATGCCCTCGGGCAGACCGAGGGGCGCCTCGGTCATGTCCCGCACATCGACACGCGCGGTATAGAGCCAGCGCTCGTCCATGCCGGTGATGCCGCACAGGTCGGCGCCGAAGAACCGAGCGATACGCTTGATTTCGGTGCTCATGCGGGCCGGCTCGTCTATGTCGACCCGTTGCGGCGCAACCGGCGTGTCATTGCTGATCGGGGCCTGAAAGCCTTCGCGTCGGCCTTCGGCGGCGTGCCGGTTGGTCACGACATCCGAGATCAGCCAGGACGCGTTGCGCAGCGCGAAATCGCGCTGGGTGAACCCGTCGCCCCGGCGCGGGATCGCTTCCATCCGGTAGGAGGCGAAGAAAGACTGGGTCTGTTTCGACTTCACCCCATCGTCCCACATGGCGCGGGTGAATACATCATTGCGCTGCGAGAAACGTTCGAAGTCCTCGGTCACGTCGATGCCCGCCTGGGCATCGCTATCGAGTCTGGGGTTGGGGCGGTTGGCTGGGTAACTCATGACCGGCACGCTAACTCGGGGTTTGTGGGTAGGGCAATGGGTCTGTTCCGGCGGCCCGTGATCGGATATGGGAGGCGGAACAGCAAAGGATCGGAACATGCAGGACGAGGTACTGGCGGTAGTAGAGGCTTCGGCGCCGCGGCGGTGGCTGGCTCTGGTGATGCTTGTCGCACTGGGGGTGCTGCTGATCTATGTGGCGCTGATGACGCCGCCGCCGCTGATGTGGCAGGTTTTCCTGATCGCGCTTGGCGCGGGCTCGCTGTGGATGGCGCAAAGCATGTATGCCGCGACAGCAGGGCGGGTCGAGCTTACCGACAGCGAACTGCGCACCGGCACTGGCGAAGTGATCGCCCGCATCGAAGATATCGAACAGGTCGAGCGCGGGGCTTTTGCGTTCAAACCGTCCAACGGGTTTCTGATCCGCACGCGGGCGCCCGCACTCCGCGCCTGGCGGCCCGGTCTGTGGTGGCGGCTTGGCCGTCGCATCGGGGTTGGCGGGGTCACACCCGGATCCCAGACAAAATTCATGGCCGAGATGATCTCGGCCATGCTGGCGGAACGGGACGGAACCCTGCCGCGCTGAGCGTCAGACGCTACCGGCGATCTCGTTGGTAAAACGCGGTCGCGTGAAGATGAAGCTCTCCATCACCGTATCGTCCAGGCCGACGTTGAAGGGCGCCTGATAGGTGTTGCGGGTCTCGACAAGGATCAAAGTATCCTGATCGGACATCGGCGGCAGTTTTGGGCTGATCTCGGCGACATTTGCGTTGCTGAGGCTGGTCGGGAACCCGCGGTTCGCAGACCAGCGTACCCGGTGCCGGTCACGCTTCTTGTCATATCGCAGCAACGAGACCCGCATTTGCAGATTGTTGGGCGTGCCGACCATGCGAGCGTAAAGCTGAACCATCGAGTCGATATAGGCATCGTCAATCGTGCGGGTTTCGCGCGAGATGAGGTCACCAATTGTATAGGCGGCCTTCACGTTCGAGGCTGCATCGCGATAGCCGTCGAAATATGTGTAGCCGATCATCAATGTCCAGAACAGGATCGGCACCGTCAACAGCGCTTCGACAGCGATGGATCCCTCTTCGTTCGACCGAAATTGTGCCAGTTTTTTCTTGATGCGATCTATCAACATGGCTTTACAAGGGCTCCTGCACGAAGACGGACATGGCTGTCAGGGCGTATTGGCCTTCGTCGTTTGCCAGGGTCGCACCCAGGGTCGACGAGGGAAAGATCGGATTGATCTTTGCGCAGGCGCGCAGAACCATCAGCTCGTTCGCCTGACCATTTTCGAATTGGCGCACAGGTTTGACTTCTTCGGAAAGGTCAGTGCAATCCGGCACGGCAGGCAAGGTGATGCCTGCGTACGGATCCTGGCGGACCATCTCCAGCTTGAGATTGGTGCTGCAATTGCGGATGAACACCGCCTTTTCGCAAATCCGTTCTTTCAGCACGTCATGCGCCGGGTTGGTTCCGGTGTTCAGGCGCAGGTCGCGCACCACAATATCGACCGCGCGTTCCAGCATGGCATGGTTGAGCGTCATGAAGGTCAGTTCGACCGCCGCCAGCATCACGCCGACAACGGCCGGAAAGACGATGACGAATTCGACCGTGGCGTTGCCGTCCTCGCACTTGCGGAACCGGCGTAGAAACTTGGCCAGCTTGCGTGTCATTGGGTCAGCCTCAGTTTACGGATCGACGATGCGATCGAGGTGAAGGCGTCACTGATTTCCAGTCCGGTGGCGTCGTAGTAATGGCTGTCCGAGCTCGCACAGTCCTGAAGGACACGACGCCCGTTTGCCGGTGCCTCAAAACCGACGGAGTAGACAATGACGCCTTGGTCCTTGGCCGCGTCGCAGACGTGCTTGGTACGCTGATCCTTGGCCGAGGCTTCCTTGCGGGTCAGGGCAGAGCTGTACCAGTCGGCCCAGGCGCTGCTGGAAAACTCGTAGTTGTAATAGGCGTTATAGGCCAGAGACACCTTGTTGAGCAGCTCGGGATAGGTCAGCCGCACGGCAGTGCCGGGTTCGTCCTTGTCTGCGCAGGAGTAAATGCCGCCAGAGTCGTATCCGCAGACCGGGCTGGTTCCATTGCCATAAGGGTGGTCAGACCACTTGTTCTGGTCCGGCCAGTAATAGTTGTGCCCACCGTTGTCATGGTAGATGCTGAAGGCGTTTTTGGTGTTGGTGTCCGGAGAGCCGCTGATCGCGTCTTCCGACGCATTGTACCAGACGTTTGAATTGCCAGTGCGCAGAGACGGGTTCAGCATATACTGGTCGGTGTTCTCACCATCTGACATCACGATCAGAACCTTGAGCACATCGCCAGAGTCATAGGCCGACGGGCGACCCGAGAAGGAAACATCAACCTTGCTTTGTGTAATCAGGCCATCAATCACGCTGCGGGTACTCGGGTCGAGCATGACGATGCCCCATTTGGCGCCAATATCGATCGACGTGTTGCCGCGTGCGGTCATTCCGTCGATGTAGGTATCCAGGACGGTCTGATCATTCGTAAACGGCAGGATCGCAGTGCTGGCCCGTATCGGACATACCGGAGTCTGGATCGGATCCTTGGAATAGGTAAACGGGTCGAAATGCATAGTGCGCTCCAGCGGCGTCGTGCGCGACAGGCCGGGCTGGCTAAATTCGTCATCGATGAAGTTCACGCAATACGAGTAGTTGTGTTCTGTGCTGACGTTGTAGAACTGGAGCAAATCCGGGCCTGCATTGACCTGGCTGGCATAGGGGATAACCGAGATCGAAACCGCACCGTCTTCGGTCGCCGACAGCATGTGGTCCACGAATTCCTTGGCGGCGATCTTCAGGTTGTAAAGTCGGCTGTTGCTGTTCATCGAGCCCGAGACATCTAGAACAAGCGAAATCTCGACATTGCCGATGCTTTCCTCGGCGGTGCTGGTTGCCGGGATGGTCAGGCTGTCATAACCCGAGAGTTTCATGAAATGGGTTGGAAGCTCGGCGGTGGCGGTGGCCGACACCTTGCGGTACCCCAGCCCCTCGTCGACGACGACACTGGACAGGTATTCCAGCAGGCCTGCCTTCTCCAGATAGGACCGGACGACAGTCTCCGGCGGAACCGACTGGTCGAGGTCGGCGGCGGCCAGAACCGCGCGATCCAGCGTGTACTGGAGCGCGGCGCGCTTCTGCTCGAACCGCATGAGATCGACACCGATACCCGCGGCCCCGACCATTGCAAGGAACAGAAAAAGTGCGAGAATGGTCATCGCTCCGTCTTCGGCCTTTGCGAAGGTTTCGCCCGTGCGTTTCACACGACCCAGAATGTTGCGTGTCACGGCAGCGCGACAGCCAATCGGCATGATCATCATACACCTACCTTTCCGGCAGAACCCCAGCCGGAGATCAAAGTTCAATGCGAAGTAGTGCACCGCAAAGATGGCAGGATTGGGGCGCTAACGGTGCCAAACAGTGAACGTTAACCGTTGGTTAAGAACACTCGGGGGTTTTGCTCCGGTTTGTTTCCGGGGTCTCTACAATCACCGGCGAATCGCGCTTTGGGTCATTTCCGGCGGTTTCAGGTGATTAAAAAATTGGCACTTTGCGAACGTTACGTCATAAGGGGCCTGCGACAAGGTGTCATGAGCCGAGTCAGGAAAGGTCATGGAGGTTTTTTGTTAATGGCCCGCAAGAACGAACCCAGTTTCCGCGAAAGTGTGGACATGATGTTCAACAGGGCAGCCGCCCTGATGGATCTGCCGCCGGGGCTGGAAGAGAAGATCCGCGTATGCAACGCCACCTACACGGTGCGCTTCGGCGTCCGGCTCAGAGGCCAGATTCAGACCTTTGTCGGTTATCGTTCCGTGCATTCCGAACATATGGAACCGGTCAAGGGCGGTATCCGCTACGCGATGTCGGTGAACCAGGACGAGGTCGAGGCGCTGGCGGCGCTGATGACCTATAAATGCGCGCTCGTCGAGGCCCCGTTCGGCGGCTCAAAAGGTGGGCTGTGCATCGACCCGCGCCAGTACGAGGAATATGAGCTGGAGCAGATCACCCGCCGGTTTGCCTATGAGCTGGCCAAGCGCGACCTGATCAACCCGTCCCAGAACGTGCCCGCGCCCGACATGGGCACCGGCGAACGCGAGATGGCCTGGATCGCGGACCAGTATGCGCGGATGAACACCACCGACATCAACGCGCGGGCCTGCGTCACCGGCAAACCGCTGAACGCTGGTGGTATCGCCGGCCGGGTCGAGGCGACGGGACGCGGCGTGCAATATGCGCTGCGCGAGTTCTTCCGCGACAGCCAGGGTGTCGCCAAGTCGGGTCTGACCGGCAAGCTCGACGGCAAGCGGGTGATCGTCCAGGGCCTTGGCAATGTGGGATATCACGCCGCCAAGTTCCTGAGCGAAGAGGACGGCGCGATGATCACCGGCATCATCGAACGCGATGGCGCTCTGGTCAGCAAGGACGGGCTGGATGTCGATGGAGTACGTAACTGGATCGCCAAGCATGGCGGGGTGACAGGTTATCCGGATGGCACCTATGTGGCCGACGGCGCCAAAGTGCTGGAAGAGTCCTGCGACATCCTGATCCCGGCCGCGATGGAAGGCGTGATCCATCTTGGCAACGCCAAGAAGATCAAGGCGCCTTTGATCATCGAGGCGGCCAACGGCCCGATCACCTCTGGCGCAGACGAAGTGCTGCGCGACAAGGGAACCGTGATCATTCCTGACATGTATGCCAACGCCGGTGGCGTGACCGTGTCCTATTTCGAATGGGTCAAGAATCTCAGCCATATCCGGTTCGGCCGCATGCAGCGCCGGGCCGAAGAGACCCGCACGCAGATGCTGGTGGACGAGTTGGAGCGGCTGTCGGCCGACAAGGAACTGGGGTGGACGCTGAGCCCGGGGTTCAAGCAGAACTACCTGCGCGGGGCGGACGAGCTGGAACTGGTGCGCTCGGGTCTGGATGACACGATGCGGGCGGCCTATCAGTCGATGGCGTCGATCTGGCACGAGCGCGCGGATGCGGTGGATCTGCGGACGGCGGCCTATCTGGTGTCCATTGACCGGGTCGCCAAGAGCTATCGCGCCAAGGGACTTTGATCGTGACATGAGCGATGGAAGGGCGCGCTTCGGCGCGCCTTTTACCATTTTTGGACAAGTGAGAGTTGGCGAGGCGCTGCGCGACACTATTCTTGGCGGATACGTGTCAAAAGGGCGAGCCATGACCGGAAATCTTCGTGCGTTTTCAATTGCCGGCCTGATGGCCGTCGCGTCCGGTACCGTTCAGGCGCAGCCCCGGCTGGGTTGGACACCGGTTGTGGACGGTCTGCTTCTGTACCAGGGCGCGGCAGACCTGTCCGGTGGAGGCGAGGTTTCGGCGACACGCAGTTTCCTGAGGGCCGGAGCCTTGTACAGGGCAGAGAACGGCGCCTCGGCCGGTGTGCTGATCAGCTATGGACAGGTGGACTACGATTTCTCGGGTGGCGTTGCCGCGCGCCCCTGGGGCGACATCCGCGACATCCGGGTGTCCGCGCCGTTACGGTTTCCGGTCGGGGAGCGTGCCAGCCTGTTCCTTTCACCTCAACTGCGCTGGAACTACGAAGCCGGGGCCAGTGCGTCGGACGGGCGCACATGGGGGTTGTTCGCCGGGCTGGCCTGGCAGGTGAATGACCGCTTGCGGATCGGTCCCGCGTTCGGCGCTTTTTCGGAACTGGGGAACGGCGATGCGCAGGTGTTCCCGGCATTGCTGGTCGATTGGCAGATCGACGACCGTTGGTCTTTGAGCACCGGTACCGGCCTTGGCGCGACGCAGGGGCCGGGGCTGTCGCTGAGCTACGCGCTGTCCGACGTGGTCAAGCTTTCGCTGGGGGCCCGATCAGAAAGCGTGCGGTTCCGCCTTGATGGAACCGGTCCTGCCCCGGGTGGTGTGGGGGAGGAAACCAGCATTCCCGTCGTTCTATCGCTGGAGTACGCGCCGAACCCCGGCACCAGGCTGACGGTGTTTGCAGGAGCGGAACTGGACGGGCAGTTGGTGCTTGAGAACGCTGTCGGAGCCGAGATCAGCCGGCAAAGCTATGGTGCCGCACCGGTCGCTGGTTTCGCCTTCCGGATCCGGTATTGATGACCAGGCCGCGTAGCGCGCCCCACTCCCTCGGAAAATCGGCGGCTGGGCCCTGATTTCTTTGTGCCTGTTGCTTGCGCAACAGGTTATGACCGCCATTGTACGAACGGGTAGTTGTACGCTTGTCGTCAGAGCGACACAGTTAGTCGCGCATGGGACATTCGTTGTCGATTACGGCCAAGAGCCTGGCCGGTCGGATGGTAGTCGTTGAAGCAGCGGGCCGTTGCCCGAACAGGGGAGACAAGGATGCGGTTTTCGGGTCTGCGTGTGTTGAAGGAAGGACTGACCGGCAACAAGGGGTGGCGGCCGCATTGGCGCGACCCAGAACCGAAGCCCGAATATGACATCGTGATCATCGGCGGTGGTGGGCATGGGCTGAGCACCGCATATTATCTGGCGCGCGACCACGGGCTGAAGAATATCGCGGTGCTCGAGCGCGGCTATATCGGCGGCGGCAACATTGGCCGGAACACGACCATCGTGCGCGCCAACTACTTCCTGCAAGGCAATTCCGAGTTCTATTCGCATTCCCTGAAACTTTGGGAGGGGCTGGAAGAGGACCTGAACTACAACGTGATGCATTCGCAGCGCGGTATCATCAACCTGTTCCACTCCGACGGGCAGCGCGATGCGGCGGCGCGGCGCGGCAACATGATGATCAGCCAGGGTGACGATGCGATCCTCTTGGGTCGTGAAGAACTGCGCAAGATGGTGCCCTACCTCAACTTCGACGACCTGCGGTTTCCCTTATATGGCGGCCTTTATCATCCGCGCGGCGGCACCGCCCGGCATGATGCGGTCGCCTGGGGCTATGCCCGAGGGGCCGACCAGCGCGGCGTGGATCTGATCCAGAACTGCGAGGTCACCGGCATCGACATCGAGAACGGCAAGGTCAAGGGCGTGCAGACAGTGCGTGGGCCAATCCGGGCGAAAAAGGTGGCGATGGTGGCGGCCGGCCGGTCCAGCCAGGTGGCGGCGATGGCAGGCATGCGCCTGCCGATCGAAAGCCATATCCTCCAGGCTTTTGTCACCGAGGGGCTGAAGCCGGTGATCGACAATGTGATCACCTTTGGCATGGGGCATTTCTACATCAGCCAATCCGACAAGGGCGGGCTGGTCTTTGGCGGCGACCTGGATTTCTACGCCTCTTATGCAGCGCGGGGCAACCTGCCGACAGTGGAACATGTGATGGAGGCGGGCATGGCGCTGATGCCGATGATCGGCAAGGCCAAGGTGCTGCGCAGCTGGGGCGGGATCATGGACATGTCGCCGGATGGCTCGCCCATCATCGACAAGACACATATCGACGGGCTCTATGTGAACTGCGGCTGGAACTACGGCGGGTTCAAGGCGGTTCCGGGTTCGGGCAGCGTCTTTGCGCATCTGATCGCCACCGGCAACTATCACCCGGCCTCGACCCGGCACAGGCTCGACCGGTTCCGCACCGGGCGCGGCATCATCGACGAAGAGGGCAAAGGCTCTCAACACAACCTGCACTGAAGGTGGAGGGGTTGGCATGAGTATTTCTGGCGAAATGAAGATGAGGGCGCGGTCATGAGGATCACCTGTCCGCATTGCGGCGAGCGGGATCACCGCGAATTCTATTACAAGGGTCATGCGCTGGCGCTGGAGCGACCGGCGGCGGATGCGGGCGAAGCGGCCTGGGACGACTACGTGTACCTGCGCGAGAACCCGGCCGGGGTGACCCGCGACCTATGGTATCACGAGGGCGGCTGCGGTGCCTGGGTCGTGGTGACCCGCAGCACCCTGACGCATGAGGTGCTGAGCACCGAACCGGCATCGGAGGCGCGGGCATGAGGATCGAGGGCAAGGGGCTGATCGCGCGCGATCACCGGGTGTCTTTCACCTTTGACGGGGTGCGCTATTCGGGGTTCGAGGGCGATACGCTGGCCTCGGCGCTGTTGGCCAATGACGTGCGGCTGGTGGCACGCTCGTTCAAGTATCACCGGCCGCGCGGCATCCTGACCGCGGGCAGCGAGGAGCCGAACGCGCTGGTGACCATCGGGTCAGGCGGGCGGCAGGATCCCAACGTGCGGGCCACGGTGCAGGAACTCTACGACGGGTTGGAGGCACGTAGCCAGAATCGCTGGCCGTCGCTCGAATTCGACCTGTTGTCGGTCAACAACCTGGCGGCGCCCTTCTTTGGCGCCGGGTTCTATTACAAGACCTTCATGTGGCCGCGCGCCTTCTGGGAGAAGCTTTACGAGCCGATGATCCGCAAGGCCGCTGGTCTGGGGGCGCTGTCGGGTCAGGACAACGCCGACTGCTATGAGCGCGCCTTTGCCTTTTGCGATCTTTTGGTGATCGGGGCGGGGCCTGCGGGGCTGATGGCGGCGCTGGTCGCGGGTCGGGCAGGCGCCGATGTGATCTTGGCCGACGAGGACGCGCGGATGGGTGGGCGTCTATTGGCGGAAACCTATGAGGTCGACGGCAAGCCGGGCCACGTCTGGGTCGAGGAGGTGTTGGCCGAACTGCGCGCAATGGACAATGTGCGACTGATGACGCGGACCACCGTGGCGGGCGCCTATGACCATGGCACCTTTGCCGCGCTGGAGCGGGTGTCGCATCATCGCGCCGACCGGGGCGCGGGCGCGCCGCTGGAATGTTATTGGCGGATCGTGGCCAGGCGCAGCGTGCTGGCGGCTGGCGCGCTGGAGCGACCCGTAGCTTTTCGTGACAACGACCGTCCGGGGATCATGACCGCAGGTGCGGTGCGCGCCTATCTCAACCGCTGGGGCGTGGCGCCGGGCAAGGCCGTCACCGTATTCGGCAACAATGACGATGCCCATCGCACCGTGCGTGATCTGATGGCCGCAGGCGTGCATGTGGCGGCGCTGATCGACAGCCGCCATGACGCGCCCGAGGTCGATGGCGTGCAGATGATCCGGGGCGGCCAGGTCTGTGGCAGCAT
Source organism: Ruegeria aquimaris (assembly GCF_025751555.1). Lineage (GTDB taxonomy): Bacteria > Pseudomonadota > Alphaproteobacteria > Rhodobacterales > Rhodobacteraceae > Ruegeria_B > Ruegeria_B aquimaris. The sequence continues at coordinate 32,682 of NZ_JAOWLB010000026.1, read as the reverse complement.
GGGCGGTCGGGGGCTGGAGGCGATTACCGTACGCCGCACCAGTGGCGAGGAACGCATTCAGACCGATTGTCTGGCGATGTCGGGCGGCTGGAACCCCAGCGTGCACCTGACCTGCCACATGAATGGGCGGCCGGAATGGCGGCGCGACATCGCGTCCTTTGTTCCGGTGCCGGGGGCTGTTCCTGGCCTGCGCGCGGCGGGGGCCTGTAATGGCGCGTTTTCGACCGCGGCCTGCCTGCGCGAAGGCGCCGCCATGGCCGCTGCGGCGCTGGAAGATCTGGGGATCAAGGTGCCGCAGGTCGCGACGCCCGACGCCGAGGATACGCCTTATGCGTTGGAGCCGCTCTGGGCGGTGCCGGGCAAGGGGCGGGCCTGGCTCGATTTCCAGAACGACGTGACGGTCAAGGACGTCAAGCAGGCGGCGGTCGAAAACTTCCGCTCGGTCGAACATATGAAGCGCTATACCACGCAAGGCATGGCGACCGACCAGGGCAAGAACTCGAACGTGGCCGCGCTGGCGGTGCTGGCGGATGCGACCGGGCGGGGTATTCCCGAAACCGGCACCACTACCTTCCGCCCGCCCTATAGCCCGATTGCCATCGCGGCGCTGGGCGCCGGGGCCGAGGGCAAGGGATTTCAGCCGCAACGCTTCACCACCTCGCACGCGGCGACAGTTGCGCGGGGCGCACCGATGATCGAGGCGGGGCTGTGGTATCGCCCCAGCTATTTCCCCAAGCCCGGCGAAACCGACTGGCGGCAAAGCTGTGACCGCGAGGTGGGCTATGTGCGCAACGCGGTGGGGGTGGCCGACGTCTCGACCCTTGGCAAGATCGATATTCAGGGGGCGGATGCAGCGAAGCTCTTGGATTTCGTCTATACCAACATGTTCTCGACGCTGAAGGTGGGCAGGGTCCGCTACGGTCTGATGCTGCGTGAAGACGGCCATGTGATGGATGACGGCACCACCGCAAGGCTGGGCGAGGATCACTTTGTCATGACCACGACCACCGCTGCGGCGGGCGAGGTGATGAAGCATCTGGAGTTCGTCGCTCAAGGTCTCCACCCGGAATGGGATGTGTCGCTGACCTCGGTGACCGAGCAATGGGCGCAGTTCGCGGTGGCCGGTCCCAAGGCGCGTGAGGTGCTGAACGGGGTGCTGGATACGCCACTTGATCCCACGGAGTGGCCGTTCATGTCCTGTGGCGCGGTCTCGGTTCTGGGGGTTGTGGCCCGGCTGTTCCGAATCTCGTTCTCGGGCGAGCAGGGTTACGAGGTCGCGGTGCCGGCGCGCTATGGTGCCAGCCTGTTCGATATCCTGGTCAAACGGGCAGAGGCGCTGGGCGGCGGCCCCTACGGTATGGAGGCGCTTAACGTCTTGCGGATCGAGAAAGGGTTCATCACCCATTCCGAAATCCACGGGCGCACCACCGCCTATGACATCGGCATGGGGGGCATGGTCTCGGCCAAGAAGGATTGCATCGGCAAGACCATGTCTCAACGTCCGGGGCTGGAAGAGCCGGGTCGCGAGTGTCTGGTCGGGTTGAAGCCGGTTGGGCAAGACGGGCGCTTGCTGGCAGGCGCGCATATCTACCGCGAAGAAGCAGAGCCGAAACGGACCAACGATCAGGGCTACATAACCTCGGTCTGCCATTCGCCGACTCTGGGTCATATGATCGGGCTTGCCTTCCTGGCTGACGGTCCGGCGCGGTATGGCGAGATCGTCAAGATGGTCGACGGGTTGCGCGGGGTCACCACGCTGTGCGAGGTGGTGAACCCGATCTTCTTTGACGCAGACGGAGGGCGGATGCGTGGATAATTTGGTTGCGAAATCGCCCTGTGCGGGGCTGTTGCCGTTGACGGTTGGCCGGAGCACCGCGACCGAGGTCGATGCGGGCAAGATGACGATGGTCTCGCCGCGCAAGGGGCATGCCGAGGCTTTGGGCAAGGCGATGCAGTCGGCGCACGGGTTGGGCTTTCCTGCACCAAACAGCGCCGGGACTGCGGGTGAAGTGCGGGCGATCTGGTTTGGCCATTCGAGCGCCTTGCTGATCGGAACGGAGCCGGCCGACGGAGTGCGCGAGGCTGCGGCTCTGGTCGATCAATCCGATGCCTGGGCGGTGGTGCGCCTCGAAGGGGCAGGGGCTGAGGATGTGCTGGCCCGTCTGGTGCCGATCGATCTCCGTCTGGTATCGTTCCCGGTGGGCGCCACCGTGCGCAGCAAGATCGGGCATATGTCGGGATCGGTCACGCGGGTCGGCGAGGATGCCTTTTGGTTGATGGTTTTCCGCTCAATGGCTGAAACGCTGGTGCATGACCTCAAATCGGCCATGGAAGCGGTCGCGGCACGGGGTTAAACTCGGTCGACACTATCGAATCCGGGAGATCGCCGATGTATCGCTATGCCCTTGTCGCCGCGCTGGCGGCTTCGCCGCTGGCGGCGGCCGAGACCAAGCAGCAGAGCTGCCAGTATCAGGCCGACGTGGTGGCGTCGATCCAGCAGGCGCGGCTGGACCGGGTCAAGGAACGGGACGTGCCCGCAGCGGTGGCCGCGACCAATCCGACATGGCCCGCGAACTACAACAACGCAATCCCGCTGATCGCGCCTTGGGTCTATCAGCAAAAGATGGGCGATATTCGCAACAAGGACCTGTCGGCGGCGTGGCTGGAACTCTGCCTCAAGCAGTAAGCCCGCGCCAACAACGCTCTTCTCTGTGGATAAGGCGCGCCGCCCGCTTGGCGCGCCGCCTCGTTTCTGCCATCCTGCCCCCATGTCACTACCCCCCGGATTTCTGGACGAGCTGCGCAGCCGCCTGAGCCTGACCCAGGTTGTCGGGCGCAAGGTCATGTGGGACATGCGCAAGTCGAACCAGGGCAAAGGCGACATGTGGGCACCTTGCCCGTTCCACCATGAAAAGACCGCCTCGTTCCACGTGGATGACCGCAAGGGGTTCTATTACTGCTTTGGCTGCCATGCCAAAGGCGACGCGCTGAAGTTCGTTCAGGAAACCGAGAATGTCGGTTTCATGGAGGCGGTCGAGATTCTGGCGCGCGAGGCGGGCATGCCGATGCCCGCGCGTGATCCCAAGGCGCAGGAGAAGCAGGACCACCGCAGCCAACTGGCCGAGGTGATGGAACAGGCGGCGCAGTTCTTCCGGCTGAACCTGAATGCCGGTGGCGGCGGTGCTGCGCGCGACTACCTGACCCGGCGGGGCCTTGGCGCGCAGGCGCTCGAGCGTTGGGAGATCGGCTATGCCCCTGACGGCTGGCAGGGGTTGTGGGATCACCTGCGTGGCAAGGGCGTGGCAGAGGAGCTGATCATCGGTGCAGGCTTGGCCAAACCCTCGACCAAGGGCGGCAAACCCTATGACACGTTCCGGAACCGGATCATGTTCCCGATCCGCGACGCGCGCGGGCGCTGCATCGCCTTTGGTGGCCGCGCAATGGATCCCAAGGACAATGCCAAATACCTGAACTCGCCCGAAACGCTGCTCTTCGACAAGGGGCGCAGCCTGTTCAACCATGGCCCCGCCCGTACGGCGGCGGGGCAGGGGCAGCCGCTCGTCGTGGCCGAGGGTTACATGGACGTGATCGCGCTCTCCGAGGCGGGCTTTGGCGCGGCGGTTGCGCCCTTGGGCACGGCGGTGACCGAAGAGCAGCTGCATATGCTGTGGCGCATTGCCGACGAGCCGATCATCGCGCTGGATGGCGATACCGCGGGTCTGCGCGCGGCGATGCGGGTGATCGACCTCGCCTTGCCGCTGCTCGAGGCCGGAAAATCGCTGCGCTTTGCGATTATGCCCGAGGGTAAAGACCCAGACGACCTGATCCGCGCCGAAGGACCCGCAGCGATGCAAAGCGTGCTGGATCAGGCCCGGCCCATGGTGCAGCTTCTGTGGCAGCGCGAGACCGAAGGCAGGGTATTCGATAGCCCCGAGCGCAAGGCCGCTCTGGACAAGAGCCTGCGCGAGAAGATCAAGCTGATCCGCGACCCTTCGATCCGGGCGCATTACGGACAAGAGATCAAGGACCTGCGCTGGCAGTTGTTTCGCCCCCAGCGCGCGCCGCGCGCGGCAGGCTGGCAACCTCGCGGCCAAAAGCGAACCGAAAACGCCCCCGCGAGTTCCAGTGCGCGCAGCTCGTTCCTGGCCTCGACCAAGAATGCGGAAATTCAGCTGCGCGAGGCGGCCATCCTGGCCATTGCCATCCTTAACCCCCAGGTGGTGGTGCAGTTCGAGCATCAGCTTGAGGATATGGAGTGCCAGGACCCGGATCACGCAATGCTGCGGCAGGTGGTGCTGCGCCACGCGGTCGACGATCCCGACGGTCTTCGCGATCATATCGAGCGGGTTTTGGGAGGCGAGGCCCTTGAAAACCTGCTCAACCTTCGCCATGTCGCGGTCATTCCCTGTGTGCACAAACCCGGCGATGTCGAAAAGGCCCAGATGACTCTGGCCGAGGAATTCGCAAAAATCAAAGCGCTCCGGGGATACGAAGCCGAAGTTGACGAAGCGCGCGAGGATATTGCCGAGACCGAGGACGAGGCGCTGACATACCGTTTGGCCAAGGCCGCCGAAGCGCGCAACCGCGCCAGCCGCAGCCAGAACGAGGACAAGGCGATCTTCGAAGTGGCGGATAACGGCGCCCGAATCAAGCGCGACGAACGCGAGGCTTTTGCCGCCATCATGGCGGGGATCAACTTTGACCGGAAACGCCGATAAGGCGTTTTCCTAAGGAAGTGGCAAAATAAAACAGGTAAACGGGTGGCCGAATCAATTCTGAGCACTAATGATTCGGCTTAACGAATCGCCCATCCCTGCAGGAGCACTGAATGGCCGCCAAGGACACCGCCGAAGACCAGAAGACCGAAGATCAGGAAGACGAAGTCTCGCTCGACATGAGCCAGGCGCAAGTCAAGAAGATGATCGCCGAGGCCCGTGAACGCGGGTACATCACCTACGATCAGCTGAACCAGGTGCTGCCTCCGGACCAGGTGAACTCGGAACAGATCGAAGATGTGATGTCGATGCTCAGCGAAATGGGCATCAACATCATCGAGGACGAAGAGGCCGAAGAGGAAGAGCAGAAGGGTTCGACCGAACTGGTCACCACCGAGAGCAACCGCGAGGTTACTCTGGCGGGTGCCCAGACCGAAAAGCTCGACCGTACCGATGATCCGGTGCGCATGTACCTGCGCGAGATGGGCTCGGTCGAACTGCTGAGCCGCGAGGGCGAGATTGCCATCGCCAAGCGGATCGAGGCCGGCCGCAACACCATGATCGCTGGGCTTTGCGAAAGCCCGCTGACGTTCCAGGCCATCACCATCTGGCATGACGAACTTCTGTCCGAGGACATCCTGCTGCGCGACGTCATCGACCTGGAGGCGACGTTCGGCAACCAGATGGACGAAGAAGAGGATGAAGAGCCGGTTGTCGATGCGTCGGCTGTGCAGACCTCGAAACCGCAGCGCGACGAGAACCCGGAATATGATGCCGACGGCAATCCGATCTCGCGCGAGGATGACGACGAGGACGACGAGCAGGCCAACATGTCGCTCGCCGCGATGGAAGCCGCGCTCAAGGACAAGGTTCTGACCACGCTCGAGCGGATTTCGTCCGACTATGCGCAACTGTCCGAAATGCAGGACAGCCGGATTTCGGCGACCCTGAACGAGGACGGTTCGTTTTCGGCCGGGGACGAGGATACCTATCAGGCGCTGCGCTCGGAAATCGTAAAGCTCGTCAACGAATTGCATCTGCATAACAACCGGATCGAGGCGCTGATCGACCAGCTCTACGGCATCAACAAGCGGGTGATGTCGATCGACAGTTCGATGGTGAAGCTGGCCGACCAGGCCCGCATCAACCGCCGCGAGTTCATCGACGCCTATCGCGGGCGCGAGCTGGACCCGAACTGGCTGGCCGAAATGGCCGAAAAGCCGGGGCGCGGCTGGCAGATGTTCATCGAACGCTCCTCGGACAAGGTGGAGGAGTTGCGCGCGGACATGGCCCAGGTGGGCCAGTATGTGGGCCTGGATATCTCTGAGTTCCGCCGCATCGTGCAGCAGGTCCAGAAGGGCGAGAAAGAGGCCCGTCAGGCCAAGAAGGAAATGGTCGAGGCCAACCTGCGCCTGGTGATTTCGATTGCCAAGAAATACACCAACCGTGGCCTGCAATTCCTTGATCTTATTCAAGAAGGCAATATCGGCCTGATGAAGGCCGTGGACAAGTTCGAGTATCGCCGCGGTTACAAGTTCTCGACCTATGCGACATGGTGGATCCGTCAGGCAATCACCCGGTCCATCGCGGATCAGGCGCGCACCATCCGTATCCCGGTGCACATGATCGAAACGATCAACAAGCTGGTGCGGACCAGCCGCCAGATGCTGCACGAGATCGGCCGCGAACCGACGCCCGAGGAACTGGCCGAAAAGCTGCAAATGCCGCTGGAGAAGGTTCGCAAGGTGATGAAAATCGCCAAGGAGCCGATCAGCCTCGAAACCCCGATTGGCGACGAGGAAGACAGCCAATTGGGCGATTTCATCGAGGACAAGAACGCCATCCTGCCGCTCGACAGCGCCATTCAGGAAAACCTGAAGGAGACCACGACGCGGGTTCTGGCCAGCCTCACCCCGCGCGAGGAACGCGTGCTGCGGATGCGCTTTGGCATCGGCATGAACACGGATCACACGCTGGAAGAGGTGGGGCAACAGTTCAGCGTCACCCGCGAACGGATCCGCCAGATCGAGGCCAAGGCGCTGAGAAAGCTGAAACATCCCAGTCGCTCGCGCAAGCTGCGCAGTTTTCTGGACGAATGATCGAAAGACGCCCTTCGGGGCGTCTTTTTTCTTGGTGCGTGATTGTCCCGCGAATGGCTCCGGGTTGAGCGACGAACCGCCAAAGCTGCCAGAAATCCGTGAATTGCCCTGTTGATCGCCGCTTGGGCGCACTAAGTTCTCTCTGGTAAGACAAGGATTTCCCAGATGCTCCGCCACGCCTGCTTTCTGACTGCCCTGACTCTGACCGGCCTTTCTACCCAGGCGGATGCCTTGACCACGCGCATGGGGGACCGGGTGCTGCCGGTCAACGACGCGGTGTTCGAGGTGATCCCGCGCGGAAAGCAGCGGGTGGGCGACTTCTGGTGCGCGGCCTCGGAATACGCGCGGCGCGCGCTGGGGGCGGGCTGGAACGACCGGATTTATCTGGTGCGGGGGCGGGGGCCGAGTGTGACCACCGGGCGCAAGACGGCTGTACAATTTTCGTTGACGCCTGAGGCGGTGGGCGTGACGCCGCTGGAAAACGAGCTGACCACTATCCGCACTGGGCTCAAGGTCGGCGACAACATGACCGTCAACCAGGGCAACAGTTATTGCGAGTTCGGTCCGGTGCGGCCCTGACGCGTTGGGCATGGCATGCTGACCGAATTCTCTGTGCCGACCCGGGGGCCGGGCCTTTACGAGGTCACTCGGGAGGTAAGGCGCTGGCTCACCGGACAGGGTGATGGTTTGCTGACGCTGATGGTGCGGCATACCTCCTGCTCTTTGCTGATTCAGGAGAATGCCGACCCCGAGGTACAGACCGATCTGACCGCGTTTTTTGACCGGCTGGTGCCACCCTCCGATCATCCCTCGATGTCCTATCTGCGCCATACCTATGAGGGGCCGGACGACATGCCGGCCCATATCAAGTCCGCTATCATGCCGGTTTCATTGAGTATTCCGGTGCGGGCCGGGGCGCCGATGCTGGGCACCTGGCAGGGCATCTACCTGGTTGAACATCGGCGCGCGCCGCATGACCGCAAGATCGCGGCGCATTTCGCCTGAGCCTGAGGCTGCCAGATCCAGCGCGAGCTAGATATCGTTATCCAACCAGCATCTAGCGTTCCAAAATCAGTGCTACCCAAATCCTAGCATTGGCCCTATAGTTGTGGATAAGTGAGCCGAAGCGCTCATGCGAGAGGCGGAACAAGGGACGAGGAGACGGCGGATGCGCTGCCCGTTTTGCGGAAATATCGACACACAGGTCAAGGACTCGCGTCCGGCGGAAGATCACGTTTCCATTCGCAGGCGGCGGTTTTGCCCGGCATGCGGCGGACGCTTCACCACTTATGAGCGGGTGCAGTTGCGCGATCTGGTGGTGATCAAGACCAGCGGCAAACGCGAGGATTTCGACCGCGACAAGCTGGAACGCTCGATCCGCATCTCGATGCAGAAGCGTCCGATCGACCCCGAGCGGATCGACCAGATGATCTCGGGCATCGTGCGGCGGCTGGAGAGCATGGGCGAAACCGACATCCCGTCGAAGAAGATCGGCGAGATCGTGATGGAGGCCCTGGCCCGGATCGACACCGTGGCCTATGTGCGTTTTGCCAGCGTTTACAAGAACTTCCAGGCCGCAGATGATTTCGAGGAATTTGTCCACGAACTGCGTCCGCCAAACCCGCCCGCCGAAGAGTGACAGGATCTGACGAACGCTACATGGCTCTCGCCCTGTCTCTTGGACGGCGAGAGCAAGGCGCTTGCTGGCCGAACCCGGCGGTGGGCTGTGTCATCGTGTCCGACGGCCGGATCGTGGGGCGCGGCTGGACTCAACAGGGCGGCAGACCCCATGCGGAGACCGTAGCGCTGGCGCAGGCGGGGGCGGCGGCGCGGGGGGCGACGGCATTTGTGACGCTGGAGCCTTGCGCCCATCATGGCAAGACGCCGCCTTGTGCCGAGGCGCTGATCGCGGCGGGGGTGGCGCGGGTGGTCTCGGCCATCGAGGACAGCGACCCGCGGGTTGCTGGCAAGGGCTTTGCGCTGTTGCGCGAGGCCGGTATCGAGGTCACGACTGGCGTTCTGGCCGATGCGGCGGCGCGGGATCTGGCCGGGTTCTTTCTGAAAACCGAACAGGGACGGCCCTGGATCACCCTGAAAATGGCGTCGAGTTTCGATGGGCGCAGCGCCACTGCGACCGGAGAAAGTAAATGGATAACAGGGTCTTATGCGCGAAAGCTCGTGCATGCTATGCGGGCGCGGCACGACGCGGTTATGGTGGGCGCGGGAACCGCGCGGGCGGATGATCCCTCGCTGACGGTACGCGACCTGGGTATCGCGCGGCAGCCGGTGCGGATCGTCGTATCGCGCTATCTGGACCTGCCATTGATGAGTCAGCTTGCCCGCACCGCGAGGCAGGTGCCGGTCTGGCTGTGCCATGGTCCGGGGGTCGATCCCGACCGCGGCAAAGCCTGGGAGAGCACCGGCGCCGAGCTGATCCCATGTGCAGTTTCCGGTATGCAAATCAGTGGGTTAGATCTTGTTCAGCAACTGGGTGCGCGCGGTTTGACGCGGGTGTTCTGCGAGGGTGGATCGGCGCTGGCCGCGTCGCTTCTGGCCGAGGATCTGGTGGATGAGCTGGTCGGGTTCACCGCCGGGGTGGCGATTGGTGCCGAGGGCCTGCCTGCGATTGGCGCCATGGGGCTTGAACGCCTGGCGGAGGCGCCCCGGTTCCGGCTGATAGAGATGGAAAATGTCGGCGGCGACGTTCTGCACCGGTGGGGCCGCGCCTGACGGTTTGTCCTTTGTTTTGACCGTTTTGTACCGCCCCGAAAGGGGCGATTGACCGTTTTGTACAGGGTATTCCGGCCCGTTTTCAGGGCCCGCGCGGCCTGCGGCTAGGCCCGGCTGCCCATCAGGATGGACCTGGCGCGCTGGTCCAGCTTTGGCGAGTTGATGTCGTAGCGGCCGACCTTGCGCATCGCCTCCATCAGTGGCGGCGTCTCGCTGAGGTAACGCCAGACGACCGGTGAGGTGAAGGGGGTGCGCTGGCGGCTGGTGATGCCAAAGGTGGTGCCGCGCAGATATTGCAGCTGGCCGCGCCCGACCGGGTAGAGAACCGTTTCGACCAGCGCGTCGCGCGCCAGCGTCTGGTATTCCATCACAAAGATCCGGTTGCCGAGGGTCGCGGCCCGGCCATCGTATTTCGACAGGTAGATGGTGCCGTCCTCGGGGTCGACCGACCGCTCCAGCGAACGGCTGCGGACCATGCCATCGAACTCGTCCAGCCGGACCAGCGCGCAGATGATGGAATTCTCCCAGCTCTCGGTCAGGAAGTAGCTGAGATAGAACCCGAGGTAGCGGCGCAGTGTCAGGGTCTGGCCGCGAAAGGCGGATTCGAAACTGGGCCGGCCCGGTTGCAGCTGCCGAACCCCGGCCAGCTTGCCCGCGACCGAAGGGTGGGCTTCGAACTCGGTTGCGGGCAACAGGAACTCGGCGGGACGGACGCCGAAATGCACCGCGATCTTTCGCATGTTTGCGGGCGAGGGGTGGGCCACGCCGCTGAGGTATTTGTTGAACTGTTGCCGGTTCACGCCGATCTGGCGGCAGAGTGCCGAGACCGAAGCCTGGGTCGAACACAAGAGTTTGAGATTCGCCGAAAAGTCGCCCGTGTCCATAAAGGGAGTCTCCAACATGAAGTTTGCGCCAGATTATGGCGCTGTATTGAGTTCAGGTAGCTTAAAATTGCTTCATGTCGCGCCAGTCTGCTCAATTGCGCGGGCGGCCGGCATGGCCTTTGCTTTCTGTCAATAGGGGCGCCTGTCCGGCGCGATTTCTTGACAGGGAGACGAGAAATGAACGGAGCCAATATTTCGTGGACACGTGTGGGTTTGCCCCGCCGGTCCTTTCTGAGGGGCGCAAGCGCGCTGGGTGGCCTGGCGGCGGCGGGGCTGTTGCCCGCGCGTTGGGCGCAGGCGGCGGGCGGGACGCTCAGAACCCGCACCTATGCCGATATCCGTTCGATGGACCCGGCATTTAGCCAGGGGGTGGTGGACGAAGAGATCCACGCCGCGATCTACAATAAGCTGATCCAGTACAAGCCGGGCCGCGAATGGGGCTGGCAGCTGGATGCCGCCGCGATGATCGAACAGGCGGACGACACCCATATCAACTTTGCCCTGCGCGACGATATCGGGTTCACCAATGGGTTTGGCGCGATGACCGCCGAGGACGTGAAATTCTCGTTCGAGCGGATCATCGACGACGCGCTGGAATCGACCAACAAGCCCGACTGGGGGCCGCTCAGCCATGTCGAGGTGACGGGCGAGCGGACCGGCACCATCGTGCTGAAGAACGCGTTCCAGCCGCTGTGGTCGATCACGCTGCCCTATATCGCGGGAAATATCGTGTCCAAGGCCGCGTTTGACAGTGTCGGCGGCAAGATCGACACCCAGCCGGTGGCGACCTCGGGTCCCTATCTGCATGCGGGCTGGGAGCCGAAGCAAAAGACCACACTGCGCCGCAACCCGGACTGGAAAGGTGAGGCGGCAGCCTTTGACGAAATCCAGATCTATCACATCGACGATGAGAAGGCCGCCGAGATCGCGTTCGAGGCGGGCGAGATCGACTTTACCCGCGTCAGCCTGGACAGTGTCGAGCGGCTGAAATCGAACCCGATCGCGGGGGCGACGTTGGAGGAGTTTCCATCGCTCTACTATGTCTGGGTCGGCATGAACCTCGATAATCCCAAACTGGGCAACCTGAAACTGCGTCAGGCGATCCAGCATGCGATCGACGTGCCGACGATCATGGCGGCGGCCTATTTCGGGGCGGCGGAACCGTCGACAGGGATCATCGCGCCGGGTCTGGCGGGGCATCGCGATGCGCCGCTGACCGGTGTGGCAGCGGATCTGGACAAGGCGCAGGCGCTGATGGCCGAGTCCGGCGAGGCCGGGGTTTCGCTGGCCATCGACGTGCTGAACAAATCGGCCAACGTGACGGCGGCGCAGATCATCCAGGCCAATCTGGCGGCCATCGGCATCACGCTGGAAATCCGCCTGCACGAGGGCGCGACCTTCTGGGAGCTGGGCTCGAACGAGGATCTGGAGCTGGTGCTGAACCGCTATTCGATGACCCCGGACCCGTATTACGCGACCTCGTGGTTCATCACCGAGCAGGCGGGTGTGTGGAACTGGGAGCGGTTCCGCTCGGAAGAGTTCGACAAGCTGCATCTGGCGGCGCAGTCCGAGGGCGACCCGGCCGCGCGCGCGGCGATGTATGCCCGCGCCCAGGACCTGATGGAGGAAAGCGGCGCCTACAAGTTCCTGACCCACGAGGCAACGCCGGTGATCTATCGCAACAGTGTCACCCCGGCGCTGCGTCCCGATGGGCTGCCGCTTTACCGCTATTTCGGTACGGCCTGAGACCTCTCCCTGAGGCCTTTGGGGGCGCAGGTCTGATCTGTGCCCCCTCCTTTTCCCTGAAAGACGGGGTACCCCATGCTGTCCTTCATCTTCAAACGGATCGGGCTGGCGGCGGTGATCACGATTCTGGCCGTGTCCTCGCTGTTCCTGATCGTGCACATGATCCCGGGCGATCCGGTGTCCACCATGCTAGGGCCGCGCGCCACGCCCGAGATGCGCGCGGCACTTGAGGCGCGGATGGGGCTGGACAAGCCGCTGATCGCGCAGATCGGGCTGTTCTTTGCAAACATGCTGCGCGGCGATCTGGGGATGGATGTGTTTTCCAACCGGCCGGTGAGCGAAATCGTGCTGGGGCAGGTGCCTTATACGCTGGTGCTGATCCTCGTTTCGATCACCTGGTCGGCGGTGTTGGGGATCGCGCTGGGCTCTTACTCGGCCATCCATCGGAATTCGCTGGGCGACCGGTTGACCGGGATCCTGTCGGTCTCGGTGATCGCGGTGCCCGCCTTTGTGGTGTCGCTCTACTCGCTGCTGATCTTCGCGGTGAAGCTGCAATGGTTTCCGGCCATCGGTGCGGGGGATGCGGGGAATTGGGGCGACCAGTTGCATCACCTGGTGCTGCCGAGCCTTGCCATCGGGCTGAGCTGGGTCGGCTATATCGCGCGTCTGGTGCGGGCCTCGATGCTGGAAGTGATGGGCGAGGGGCATATTCGCACCGCGCGCGCCTTTGGCCTGCCCGAGCGGCAGATCGTCTTTGGCTATGCGCTGCGGCTGGCGATCCTGCCCACGGTCACGGTGATCGGGGTCGGCATGGGGTTTCTGCTGTCGGCGGCGGTGTTCACCGAGATCGTGTTCTCGCGCCCCGGGCTGGGCAAGCTGGTGATCGACAGCATCACAACCCGCAACTACCCGGTGGTGATGGGATCGGTCCTGTTCTCGACCCTGATCTTTGTCGCCTCGACCACGCTGGCCGATATCGTCAACGCAATCCTGGATCCGCGGATCCGGGCCGGGAAATGAGGGAACGGACATGACCGACGCAAGTTTGCCCAAACCCCGGTCCGAATTGGGAGAGATCCTGTATCATCTGGTGCGCGATCCGCTGGGGCTGGCCGGGTTGATCATCGTGCTGGCGATCCTGGCCTCGGCGGTGCTGGCGCCCTGGATCGCGCCTTATGACCCTGTCGCGCTCAACGTACCCGACCGGTTGCAGGGGCCGAGTGCGGCGCATCTGATGGGCACCGACCAGCTGGGGCGCGATACGTTCTCGCGAGTAATCTGGGGCGGACGCGTGGCCTTGCAGGTGGCGCTGCCGACCATCGGCGGGGCGATATTCTTTGGACTGCTCCTGGGGATGATCGCGGGCTATGGGCCGCGATGGCTGGACAACCTGATCGTGCTTTTGTTCGACACCATCCGGTCATTTCCAACCGTGATGTTCGCGCTGGCGGTGGTGGCGCTGGTGGGGCCGAGCCTGAATACCGTCATTCTGGTGATCATGGTGACCTCGATCCCGACCTATGGCCGGGTGGTACGGACGCTGACGCAATCGCTGCGCGAGGCCGAGTTCATCACCGCCGAGCGGGCGCTGGGCGCCTCGACCGCGCGGATCATGGGCGTGCATCTGCTGCCCAACGTGCTGGGCCCGCTGGCGGTGCTGGCGGCGATGGATATCCCCACGGTGGTGGGGCTGGAGGCGGGTCTGTCCTTTCTCGGCATGGGGGTGAAGCCGCCGACGCCGTCCTGGGGTTCGCTCTTGAACGATGGCTACAACCTGATCCGCAACACACCCTGGCTGATCATCGCGGGGGGCATCCCGCTCATTCTGACCACGGTCGGCTTCACCTTTCTGGGCGAGGCGTTGCGGGATGTGGTCGATCCGAAACTGCGCGGCAAGGGGGGCAAGTGATGGCGGTTCTGGACATTCGTGGCCTGTCGGTTGGATACAGCACGCCGCGCGGCGAGTTGCGGGCCTTGCGCGACGTGTCGATGATGGTGCCCGAGGGCAAGATCGTGGGGATCGTGGGGGAGTCGGGCTGTGGCAAGTCCACGCTGATCTCGGCGATCATCCGGCTGATGGCACCCAATGCGCGGGTCGGTGCGGGCGAGGTGCGGTTTCAGGGGCGTGACCTGCTGGCCGAGACCGAGGCGCAGATGCGCGCGCTGCGGGGGACGCAGATCTCGATGGTGTTTCAGGATCCGATGCAGACCCACAACCCTGTTCTGACCGTGGGGCGGCAGATGATGGACATCCAGTACCGCGAGCGGCTGAGCCGGGCCGAGAAGCGGCAGCGCGCCGAACGGATGCTGGCGCTGGTGGGCATTCCTGACCCTGAGGCGCGGCTGAACCAGTATCCGTTCGAGTTTTCGGGCGGGATGCGGCAGCGGATCGCCATTGCTATGGCGCTGATGGCGAAACCGGCACTGTTGATCGCGGATGAGCCGACCACGGCACTGGATGCGACGCTGGAGGTGCAAATCATCAAGCGGCTGCGGGAGTTGCAGGACGAGATCGGATGCGGCGTTCTGTTCATCTCGCACCATCTGGGGGTGATTGCCGAGCTTTGTGACGAGGTGGTGGTGATGTATGCGGGCGAGGTGGTGGAGACCGGTTCGGTGCGCGATGTGTTCCATGCCCCGGCGCATCCCTATACGCGGGCGCTGCTGGAGTGCGATCCGGGCCATATCAAGGTGAAGACCCGGGCGTTGCCGACCATTCCCGGCAACATCCCCGATCTGGTCAACCTGCCGGGCGGCTGCATCTTTGCCGACCGCTGCGAGAGGCGCCATGCGGCCTGTGCCGCGCGCCCGACGATGGCCCTGGCTGGAGACGGCCACCGCGCCGCCTGTCACCTGATCACGGAAAGGGAAACCGCATGAACGCGCTGCTTGAGATCCGCGATGTCGTGGTGCGGTTCCGGGTCAGGGGCGCTGTGTTCTCCTCGGCCGGGAGCATTGATGCTGTGTCGGGCGTCAGCCTGAATGTCGAGGAGGGCAAGACCTATGGCATCGTTGGCGAGAGCGGCTCGGGTAAGACCACGCTGGCGCGCGCGGTGGCGGGGCTGCACCATGCCAGCGAAGGCTCGATCCTCTATCGCGGGCAGGAGTTGCGCGGGCTGGCCGAGGGCGCGTTCCGGCCGCTGCGGCGCGAGATCGTGATGATGTTCCAGGATCCGATCGGCTCGCTGTCGCCGCGATTGTCGGTCAAGTCTCTGATCACCGAGCCGTTCCGTATCCAGGGGATGCGCGAGCGCGATCTGGATGCGGAGGCGCGGCGATTGTTGGCCATGGTCGGCCTGCCGCCGGAGTTTGCGGCGCGCTATCCCTATCAGATCTCGGGCGGGCAGGCACGTCGCGTGGGCGTGGCGCGGGCGCTGGCGCTGAGCCCGAAACTGCTGATCGCGGACGAGCCGACGGCGGGACTCGATGTGTCGATCCAGGGCGAGATGCTGAACCTGCTGGCCCGGCTTCAGGACGAGCTGGGGCTGGCGATCATGATCATCACCCACAACCTGAACGTGGTGCGCCATATCACCGACCGGGTGGGGATCATGTACCTGGGCAAGCTGGTTGAGGAGGGCGAGACCGAGGCGGTATTCGCCAAGCCGCAGCACCCCTATACGCTCGCGTTGTTGGCGGCGAACCCGGAACCGGACCCCGACGCGCAGCTGATGCGGGTCGAGTTGCAGGGCGAGCCGCCGAGCATCCTGCGGCGGCCGAAGGGCTGCGAGTTTCACACCCGTTGCCCGTTTGCGCAGCCGCGCTGCGCGACCGAGGTGCCGCGCTGGCAGGCGGCGAAGGGCGGGGCGCATCGGTGCCATTTCCCGGCGGGCTGGGACACAGCGGCGGCCGCGTCATGACCGGGGTGATCTTTGCCGGTGGCCCGATCCTGAGCATGGATGCCAGCGATACCCGGCCCGAAGCGGTGGCGATCCGGGGCGACCGGATCGTTGCCACCGGGTCGCTGGAGGCGCTGCGCCGCAGCCTGCCCGAGGCGGTGCAACACGATCTGGCCGGGCGCACGTTGCTGCCGGCGTTCATCGATCCGCACGGGCATTTCCCGGATTCGGCGATGGTGCGCCTGTTGCGGGCCGATTTGTCCGAAAGCGTCGATCTGGCGGAGGTGTTTCACCGGCTCGCGGCCCGGGTGGCGCGGACACCGGTGGGCGACTGGGTGATGGGCGCGGCGCTGGACGAAAGCCGGCTGGCCGAGCGGCGGTTGCCGACGCGCGACGAGCTGGACACGGTGTCGCGCGACCACCCGATCTGGGTCATCCATGCCTCGGGCCATTGCGGGGCGGCCAATTCGGCGGCGCTGATGCGGCAGGGGATCGGCGAGGGCACACCCGACCCCGAGGGCGGGCGGTACCTGCGCGACGGGTCCGGGCGTCTGACCGGCGGGATCGAGGGCCTGTCGGCGATGGGCGAGATGGGGGATACGCATTTCCTGCTGGATGCGGATGCCTTCGCGCGCAGTTTCGCGGCGGCGCGGGCGGAGTACCTGGCGCAGGGGGTGACGCTGGCGCAGAATGCCTGGACGGCTTTACCGCTCTTGGAGCTTTTTGCCGGTGTGGCTGCGGGCGGCGATCCGGGGATCGACCTGATCCTGCTGCCGGTGGCCGAGATCGAGCCCGCGTTTTCGCGTGAAGGGCTGGGCGCGCAGTGGCCGGGCAACGGGGCGATTGCGCTGGGGCCGCGCAAGCTGCTGGCGGATGGGTCTTTCCTGATGCGCACCGCGCTTTTGACCGAGCCGTATCTGGGCAGCGACGAGTACGGGCTGGCCTATATCGACCGCGATGCCCTGATGGCCGAGGTGTGCAGGCTGCACCGGCTGGGGTTCCAGATCCATACCCATTGCAATGGCGATGCGGCCTCGGACATGTTCCTGGATGCGGTGGCGGCGGCGCTGGCCGAGCATCCGCGCGCCGATCACCGGCACACGATCATCCACGGCCAGGTGATGCGGCGCGACCAGCTGGCGCGCTGTGTCGCGCTGGGTGTGACGGTGAGCTTCTTTCCGGCGCATGTCGAGGTCTGGGGCGACCAGCATCACGACGAGATCCTAGGGCCCGCGCGGGCAGTGCATATCTCTCCCACCGGGTGGGCCAAGGCGGAAGGGGTGCGGTTCACCATCCATAACGACGCTTCGGTGACGCCGACGCGGCCCTTGCGGCTGGTCGAGACGACGGTCAATCGGCGCAGCCGGTCGGGCCGGGTGCTGGGGCCGGAACAGCGGGTGGATGTGATGACCGCGCTGCGGGCCCACACGATCGACGCCGCCTGGCAGGTGTTCCGCGAGCACGAGCGCGGCTCGATCGAGGTGGGCAAGCTGGCGGATCTGGTCATTCTGGACGATAACCCGTTGGAACGGCCCGAAACCATTGGTGCGATCGGGGTCAGCGAAACATGGCGGCGGGGGGAGCGGGTGTACCTGTGCCACCGGCCAAAGGTTGGAGAACCGGCGTGAGCTATGCAATCTATGTGGGACGGAACCACAGCCGGACGGGGCATGCCTGGCTGGCAGGCTATGGCGATGAACCATCGTCGCACTGGCTGGAGATCGTGCCGGCCGCCGATCACCCGGAGGGCGCGACCATCGAGGTGGGCGTCGGGCCGGGCGCCGACATGCCGGGGCAGCGCATCGCGGTGCCGCAGGCGGCGCAAACGCTGCGCCATATGCGGGTGAGCTATTCCTATTACCTGGGCGTTCCGGCGCCAATCACCAATGGCGGGGTTAACGCAGCGGGCGTTGCGGTGCGCGATGTCTGGTCGACCTCGCGGGCCGAACTGCGCGAGATGACGCCCCGGGACCAGCGCGGGTTCACCTATAGCGATCTGGCGCGCACGGTGCTGGAGCGCGCCACCAGCGCGCGTGGGGCGGTAGAACTCTGTGCGGCGCTGATCGCGGAACATGGCGAGGCCAGCTATGGCGGCAACTCGCATCTCTTTGCCGATGCCGACGAGGCCTGGGTGATGATCCAGTTCGCGGGCGGGCAGGGGCTGTGGGTGGCCGAGCGGCTGGGGCCCGACAGCATACGCGCCTCGCGCCCGGGTTATGTGTTGGAGGTGCCGGTGCATGAACCCGCTCACCCAGATTTCCTGTGGTCGCCGAATTTTGTCAGCTTTGCGCGTGAGCAGGGTTGGTACGACCAGGGGCCGTTTGATGCAAATGCGATCTATGGCGACGGCAAGGGGCGTTGGGAGGGTATCCGCTGGATCGAGGCGGAGATGCAGGCACGCGCCGTCCGGCCCGAGAAGATCGGGCTGGAGGATATGATCTGGGCCGTCCGCACCGAGAGATTGACCGGGGACACGGCGGGATACGGCCAGGTGGTGCCGCTGGTGCGTACAGCAAACCCCGGGCTGGTGCCTATGTGGCACGCTGCCTGCGGCGCGCTGGCGGCGCCGTTTTCGCCGGTGTTCCTGGGGCAGGAAAGTATCCCGGCGGAATTCGGGCCGCACCGCTATCTGACCACGGGCGAGTCGCATCGGTTCATGGACCTGCGCAAGGCGGTGAGCGGCGGCAGGGACACGGTATCGCTGGTGCCGCAGCGGCATGAGACCACGGTCGGGGCGTTCCAGGACTGCAAGCGGTTGATGTACCTGATGCAGTTGACAGGTGAAGGTGCGCTGGCGCCGGTGCACGGCGCCTTTGCCCGCCGCGAGGCGCGTCTAGACGCGTTGGTCGCGGCGCATCTGAAGGTGGCGGAACTGGCTGTGGAGGGCGGTTGCGCGGCAGAGGTTATGAAGGTCCTTGAGAGCTTTGCCAACAATGAACTGAGCGCCGCGCTGGCGCTGGTGCGCGATCTGGCGGCGGGGCTGGCGGCACAACTGACGGACGTGGGGCCGCACCCGGCGCCCGACCGTCCGGCGGGGTTCGGGCAGATCTGGTGAC
This sequence comes from Ruegeria aquimaris, assembly GCF_025751555.1. Classification (GTDB taxonomy): domain Bacteria; phylum Pseudomonadota; class Alphaproteobacteria; order Rhodobacterales; family Rhodobacteraceae; genus Ruegeria_B; species Ruegeria_B aquimaris. The sequence goes on along the minus strand of NZ_JAOWLB010000026.1, from coordinate 13,613 downwards.
CGCGGTCAGGGCATTTCGCTGACCTGATAGGCAGAACGGTCCAGCCAGTCGGGGTTGATCTCGACCCCCCAGCCGGGGGCGTTGGTGACCGTGGCCTGACCATCGGTGATGACATAGGGATCGGACAGGAACAGCCCCTGTTGCCAGGGATAGTAATCCAGTCCCTCGATCGAAAACTCCAGGTATTTCCCGGCATTGGGGATCGCGCGCAAGAGGTGCATGGTGAAAAGCGTCACCATCGACAGGTTGGCCGCGTGCGGCGTAATCGGCATCCCGGAAGCCTCGGCCATGCGGGCCACGCGCAGGGTGCGCGCAATGCCGCCGATGTAGCAGATGTCGGGCTGGAGTACGTCGACCACACGGTCGCGGATCATCGTCTGCCAGCGCTCCATCATGCAGTCCTGCTCGCCGCCGGTGACGTCGATGTCGAGCGCCTCGGTCACTTCGCGGGTCTGCTCAAACTCCCAATAGGGGCAGGGTTCCTCGTAATGCGAGATGCCGTGCTGTTCCAGCATCCGCCCGACCTCGATGGCGCGGGGGGGGGAGTAGCAGGAATTGGCATCGACGAGCAGCGCCACATCGTCGCCCATGGCGCGGCGCATGGTCGGCACGATCTCTTCGGTGCGGCCGGGCCATTCATCCTGGTCGCGGCCGACCTCGGCGCCGATACGGAATTTGAAGGCGTCAAAGCCCAGTTCGTCGCGGAGGCGCGCAAGCCGCGCGGCCTCGTCCACCGGCGTGATGTCGCGTTTCATCGACGAGCCATAGGCGCGCACCGGTCCGGGCGTGCCGCCGATCAGTTCGCAGACCGGTTTGCCCGCGCGCCGCCCGTGCATGTCCCAGAGCGCGGTGTCGACCCCGCCCATCGCCCGGCGCAGGTACGAGCCCGGGAACTTGTGCTCGCGGTCGCGCACGATGTCGAGCATGGCGTCGATCTCTGTGCAGTCCATCCCCAGCGCGTAGGGCGCGACCTGCCGGTGCAGCACCTGCGCGGTGATGTCGGCGTAGTAGGGCGCCACTTGCCCCCAGCCCTGCGCGCCGTCCTCGGCGGTGGCCCGGACGAAGCAGACATATGGGGTGGAGAAGGTTTCGAGTTTGGCAAGCTTCATGTGATTTTCCGGGTTTGGCCGACCGGGGCGGACGGGTGTTGTAAAAAGGCTGGAGAAAAATCGGGCTGGCAGGTATATCCATTTCGACATTTTCGCCAGACCAATTAAGGGGGCTGCCCGTGAAACATGCCGCAGGCGCCTTGCTGTCCTCGATCCGGCTGGACCGGACGCTCAGGCGCAGTGTCAGCGTTCAGCTCTACATGGCGCTGCGCGACATGATCCTGTCGGGCGCCCTGCGCGCGGGTGAGCGGCTGCCGGCGACCCGGACGCTGGCCAAGGAGGTGGGCGTGTCGCGCACAACGGTGATCGACGCCATCGACCGGCTGGTGGCCGAAGGCATGCTGGTGTCGCGCATCGGGGCGGGGACATATGTCAGCGAAACACTGGAGGACCAGAGCGTAACCGCCCCCAGTCAGGGGGCGGTCAGTGCCGGTCGCGAGCCCAGGCTGTCTTATGTCATCAGCCACGCGCAGGGCGCCTATGCCCAGCGCGCGTGGTTGCCGCACAAGCCGCGCGCCTTTGTCACCGCGCTGCCGGCGCTCGATGCCTTTCCGATGGCGCATTGGGCACGGCTGTCGGCGCGGCACCTGCGGGGCGGGCGCGGCGACGTCATGGGCTATGGTCAGCCCAAGGGACTGGCCGCACTGCGCCGGGCGATTGCCACCCATCTGAGCGCGCTCAAGGGCATCCGCTGTGACCCCGAGCAGGTGTTCATCACCTCGGGCGCGCAACATGCGTTTTCGCTGATCGGGCGGCTCTTGCTCAATCCGGGTGACCGGGTCTGGATGGAGAACCCCGGCGCCTCGGGCGCGCGCAATGCGCTGTTGTCCGAAGGGGCCGAACTGGTGCCTGTGGATGTGGATGCGCAGGGCATGGTGGTGTCTGACGGGTTGGCCAAGGCGCCGCATTTCCGGCTGGCCTTTGTCACGCCCTCGCACCAGCAGCCGCTGGGTCATGTCATGTCGCTGCCCCGGCGGCTGGAGCTGTTGCAGGCCGCCGAACAGGCGCAGGCGCTGATCATCGAGGATGACTATGACGGCGAGTTCTACTTTGGTAACGCGCCGCGCCCGGCGCTGCACAGTATCGACGCCAATGGGCGGGTTCTCTATGTCGGCACCTTCTCGAAATCGCTATTCCCGTCGCTGCGGCTGGGGTTTGTGCTGGTGCCCGAGCGGATGGTCGCGGCCTTTGATGGCATTTTCAATACCTGGGCCAGCGGGCCGTCGACTGCGACACAGGCGATCGTGGCCGAGTTCATGGACGAGGGGCATTTCGCCACCCATATCCGGCTGATGCGGCAGCTTTACAAGGCGCGTTACGAGGCCTTGCTGGAGGCCGCGCGCGACCTGCCCGACAGCATCCGCCTGCAAGAAACGACCAGCGGGTTTCACACGCCCGCTTTTCTGAGCGCAGGCGTGGACGAGGCAGAGGTGGTTGCGCAGGCGGCCGAGCAGGGGGTGACCCTGGCGCCGCTGGGGCGCTATTGTCTGTCGCCAATTTTGCAATCCGGTCTTGTCTTTGGCTTTGGCTGTGCTGCGCCCGAGGATATCGTGCGCGGCATGAGCATCCTGCGCGAGTTGCCGGCCCTGCGTTAGAATTGGTATGACGTTTTTGTGATATTGGATATGAATTGTGTGCCAATACTGCCCTAGCGTTTCCGTCGAGGCCAGCGGGTGGGGCATGTCCTGCCGCGGCTGAAGGGAGCATCGCGGTCGAGCAAATGCCACTTTCGAGCATCAGGCAGACGCCATTCTGGCACGATCAGGTCGGCGCCATGCCGACCTTGCCGGACCGGCCATCGGCCAAGGTCGATGTGCTGATCGTCGGCGCGGGCTATACCGGGCTGAGCGCGGCGCTGACCACGGCGCGCGGCGGTCGCTCGACGCTGGTCGTGGATGCCGAGGATCCGGGCTATGGGTGCAGCAGCCGCAATGGCGGCCAGATCAGCACAAGCGTGAAACCTTCGCTGGAAAAGCTGACCGCGAAATTCGGGTTGGAGCGGGCGCGGGGCATCCGGGCCGAGGGTGCCAATGCGCTGCGCTGGATCGGCGAGTTTGTTTCCCGCGAGGGACTCGACTGCGATTTCCGCCGGGTCGGGCGGTTTCATGCGGCGCATACGCCGGGCCATTACGAGGATTTGGCGCGCGATGCCGAGAAGCTGCGCCAGCAGGAAGGCATCGAAAGCTTTGCCGTGCCGCGATCCGAGCAGCGCCGCCAATTGGGCACCGATGCCTATTTCGGCGGCGTGGTGTTTTCTGCGCATTGCTCGCTGCATCCGGGCAAGTTTCACCGCGAATTGCTGCGCCTTGCTATCGGGGCCGGGGTGGAGGTGGTGGGCCAGTGTCGGGTTGGCGCGATCACCCGTTCCGGAACAGGGTTCCGGGTCGAGACCGTCAAGGGTGTGGTCGAGGCGCGCGATGTGATCGTCGCCACCAATGGTTACACCACCGCGCTGACGCCATGGTTGCAGCGCCGGGTGATCCCGATCGGCAGCTATATCATCGCCACCGAGGAGCTGCCCGAAGCGACCATTGACGAACTGTTCCCCGGCGACCGGATCGCCAGCGACACCTGCAAGGTGGTCTATTATTATCGCGCCTCGCCCGACCGGCGGCGGGTGCTGTTCGGGGGGCGTGTCTCGGCCTCGGAAACCACGGCGCTGGCCGGGGCGGCCCGGCTGCGGCAGGACATGTGCCGTATCTTTCCCCAGTTGGAAAACGTCGCGCTGAGCCATGCCTGGAGCGGTACGGTCGCCTACAGCTTCGACGAATTGGCCCATACCGGGGTGCAGGACGGTATTCATTTCGCCATGGGCTATTGCGGATCGGGCGTGTCGATGGCGCCCTATCTGGGCATGCGCGCGGGGCAAAAGGTGTTGGGCCTGGCCGAGGGACAAACCGCGCTCGACGGTCTGCCCTTTCCCACCCGGCCCCTCTATCGCGGCAAGCCCTGGTTCCTGCCTGCGGCGGTGGCCTGGTATCGCTGGAAGGATCAACGACAGTTTCGAAAGGCTTTGCGCATGACCTGAACGGGCCGGGCAGGGCGGCGCCTGTGCCGCACTGGCCCCGGTATTAACGGATCGAAACCAAGGTTTAGGATTCGAAATTTCATTTGTCCCGCTGGTGCCCGCACTATCGCGACAGGTGGAAGACGACTTGGGCGCCTTGCCCGCTGCCTGCCGATCTGGACGGGGCAGGACCCGGAAAACCACCAAAGGGAGGAAACCAATGAAAACGAGAACAATTCTGACGATCTCTGCCGCAGTCATGGCGACGGGCGCGTTTGCGCAGGACAAGAGCGTGACCATCGCGTCCTGGGGCGGCTCGTATCAGGAGGCGCAGAGCAAGGCCCTGTTCGAACCCGCCGCCGCCAATACCGGTATCGAGGTCAAGCAGGAGACCTATGGCGGCATGTCCGATGTGCGGCTTCAGGTCAGCTCGGGGCAGGTGACGCTGGATATCGTGGCCAGCGGTTCGGGTTCTGCGGCGCGGGCGGCGGCCGAAGGGCTGCTGGAGAAGCTCGACTACAACGTGATCGACGTCTCGACCTTCTATCCCGGTCTTTACACCGATTATTGCATCGGCGGTGACGTGTTCTCGACCGTCTATGCCTGGAACACCAATACCTATGGCGAGAACGGACCACAGAGCTGGGCCGATTTCTGGGATGTCGAGAAATTCCCCGGCAGCCGCGCCTATCGTGGCAAGGTGGCGGGCGCACTGGAGGGCGCGCTGATGGCCGATGGCGTGGCGCCTGCCGATGTCTATTCGGTGCTTGACAGTGAAGAGGGGATCGAACGCGCGATCGACAAGATCCGCGAGCTGAAGCCGCATATCTCGGTGTTCTGGACCTCTGGCGCACAGCATGCGCAGCTGATGAAGGATGGCGAGGTCGATATGACCACCGGCTGGAACGGGCGGTTCGACAATGCTGCCAAGGACGGCGCCAAGGTGGCCTATAGCTTTAACCAGGCGCTGCTCGACTATGACTGTTTCGCGGTGCCCAAGGGCGCGCCGAACCGGGATACGGCGATGATGTTCCTCAACGAGATCTCAAAACCCGAGTACCAGGACGATCTGCCGAAATACATCACCTATGGGCCGACCAACAAGGCGGCTTATGAAACCGGTGAGATAACTGCGGATGTGGCGGCGGGTCTACCCTCGTCGCCGGATAACGCGGCGATGCAGCTGCCGGTCTCGCTGGACTGGTACGCCAAGTGGGAGACCATCGCGGCCGAGATGTATCAGGAAATGCTGACCGAGTGAGGCGGGTTTCCTGCCATTCAAGGGCGGGCGCTGCGGCGCCCGCTTGTTTCTCGAACGAAGATTGCGAGGGTTTGTCTTGACCTCCAGAACCAACGAAGCCCTGCCGATCTCGGTCCGCAACGTGACCAAGACCTATGGTCCGGTGCATGCGCTGAACGACGTCTCGCTCGAGGTGCGCAGCGGCGAGTTCCTGACGCTGCTGGGCCCGTCGGGATCGGGCAAGACGACACTGTTGATGGTGCTGGCGGGGTTCACCCGGCCCGATTGCGGCAGTCTGAAATTCGGCGACCGCGAGGTGATCCGCACGCCGCCGCATTTACGTGATGTGGGGATGACGTTTCAGAGCTATGCGCTGTTTCCGCATATGACGGTGGCGGGCAATGTGGGCTATCCGCTGAAGCTGCGCAAGGTGCCCAAGGCCGAGATCGCCGCCCGCGTCGAGGCGGCGCTGGATACCGTGCAATTGGGGGGCTTTGGAGCCCGCCGTATCGACCAGTTGTCGGGCGGCCAGCGCCAGCGCGTGGCTGTTGCCCGCGCCATCGTGTTCGAACCGCGCATCCTGCTGATGGACGAGCCGCTGTCGGCGTTGGACAAGAAGCTGCGCGACCAGATGCAGATCGAGCTGCGCCACCTGCATGAGAAACTGGGCATGACCACGGTCTATGTCACCCATGACCAGCGCGAAGCGCTGACCATGTCCGACCGAATTGCCGTGGTGAACCATGGCCGCATCATGCAGCTGGCCACGCCGCGCGACCTGTACGAGCGGCCCGCCAACCGCTTCGTGGCCGATTTTATCGGTGAATCCACCTTTCTTCCGGTGTCGCGCCAGGGCGACACGGTAGTGTTCGACGGCACGCCTCTGATGCATGACAGCCCGCCGCCCGAGGCCGCCAGCCTGCTGTTGATGATCCGCCCCGAGCGGGTGGTGCTGTCGCGCGAGGGGCCGCGCGAGGGGGTCAACAACTTTGCCGCCACCGCGACCGAGGTGGTCTATCAGGGCGACAGTTTCCTGCTGCATGCGGCGCTGGCCGATGGCGCACAGATTGTGCTGCGGGGCGCCATGCGGGGCGCCAACGTCACAGCCCTGCCAGCGGTGGGCGAGGCGCTGACCCTGTGCCTGGCACCCGAAGATACGGTGCTGATCGACGGAGGCGAGGCCTAGGATGGAGGCGGTACGCACCAACGAGGCCGGGCTGAGGCGGGACGAGTGGCTGGAGCGGCTCAAGCTCTTTGGCCTCGGCTCGCCCGCGATCCTGCTCATCCTTGTCATTCTGGTCATTCCGGTGGGCTGGCTGTTCTATGTCTCGTTCATCGGGGCGGATGGCACGTTCTCGCTGGAAAACTACGAGCGGATGCTGAAGCGGAAATCTTATGCCCGCATCTTTCAGACCACGTTCGAGGTCAGTTTCCTGACCACCGGCCTGTGTATCCTGATCGGCTATCCGCTGGCCTATTTCATCGCGGGCCTGCCGAACCGGATCGCCAACCTGTGCCTGATCACGGTGCTGCTGCCGTTCTGGACCTCGCTTCTGGTGCGCACCTATGCCTGGCTGGTGCTGCTGCAAAAACGCGGGCTGGTTAACGAATGGGCGATCTCGCTGGGTCTGTGGGACGAGCCGATCAAGATGGTGCACAACATGACCGGTACCCTGATTGGCATGGTGCATATCATGCTGCCCTTCCTGATCCTGCCGGTCTATGGCGCGATGAAGGCGATTGACCGCGACCTGATGAAGGCGGCCTCGAACCTGGGTGCCAGCCCGCGCCGGGCCTTCTGGACGGTGTTCTTTCCGCTGACCCTGCCGGGTCTGTTTGCCGGGTCGCTGATGGTGTTCATCCTCTGCCTTGGCTTCTTTGTCACCCCGGCGGTGCTGGGCGGCGGCAAGGTGATCATGGTGTCGATGAAGATCGTGTCCAACATCGAGCTTTTCGTGAACTGGGGGGCCGCCAGCGCGTTGGGAGTTGTGCTCCTGGTATCGACGATGGTGATCCTGTGGATCGCATCGCGTTTTCTGAACCTCGAGAAGATGACCGGGGGAGGGCACTGATGCTGCGCTGGTTCCGAAACCCCGCGACCGAAACCCAGATCACCCACGGCCAGCGCCTGTGGCTCTACGTCATTGCGGTGATCACCATGGTGCTGCTGGTGACACCCACGCTGATCGTCGTGCCGATGTCATTCTCGGACAGCCAGTATCTGGAGTTTCCGCCCGAGACCTGGTCGACGCGCTGGTACGACCATTACTTCGGCTCGCCGGAATGGATGTTGGCAACGCGGACCTCGTTCAAGGCGGCGTTCCTGACGATGCTGGTGGCGACACCGATTGGCGTTCTGGCGGCTTATGGCCTGCATTGCTCGAAAATCCGGTTTGTCCGCGCGGCCTTTGTTCTGATGATCACGCCGATGATGGTGCCGGTGGTGCTGGTCGCGATCGGGGCCTTCTACGCCTATGTGCAGCTTCAGATCCTCTATACGATCACCGGGCTGGTGCTGGCGCATACGGTGCTGGCACTGCCGCTGGTGGTGATCGTCACCGGTTCGGCGCTGAAGAGTTTCGACATGAGCCAGGAGGCGGCCGCCCGCAGCCTGGGCGCGCCGCGGTGGAAGGCGTTTCTGACCGTGACCCTGCCGCAGATCCGCTTTGCCGTGGTGACGAGTGCGCTCTTGTCCTTTCTCACTTCGTTCGACGAGGTGGTGGTGGCGATGTTCGTCTCGGGCGGCGACAACCCGACACTGACGCGCAACATGTTCAACGCGTTGCGCGACCAGATCGACCCGACCATCGCGTCGATCTCGACCATCATGATCCTGGTGACGACGGGGATGATGGTGCTGGCGCAGGTGTTTGGACAGCAGAAGACGAAATCGAAATGATGGGTCAGTTGGTGATGGTTCGTGGCAAGGTCGATCCATGATCCGGTCCCGGCTGGCGAGTCGATTTGTCAGGGCGGATGTGGCCACTCTTCGTGCAGGATGACGCAATGATCGAAAATGAACGCGCGGCGCTGGCCGACAGTCTGTGGACCGCAACCGCGGATGCCGCGCCGGACTGTCCGCCACTGGCGAGCGAGACGGAGGCGGATGTGGTGATTGTCGGCGGCGGGTTCACCGGGCTGTCGGCGGCGTTGCATCTGGCCGAGGCGGGGCAGCAGGTTGTCCTACTGGAGGCCGAGACGCCGGGCTGGGGCGCATCGGGGCGCAATGGCGGTCAGGTGAACCCAGCGCTGAAGCCCGACCCGGACGACCTTGTCGCGCGGTTTGGTGATGACCTTGGGCGGCGCATGGTGGCACGCTGGGGCGATGGCGGGCGGCTGGTCTTCGACCTGATCGCGCGGCACGGGATCCACTGCGATGCGCGGCCGGTCGGGTTTCTGCGCACGGCGACCAACACGCGCGGACTGGCCATGCTGCGTGAGATCGCGCGCCAGTGGCGGGCGCACGGAGCCGACTATGACGATCTGGATGCGGCTGAAACCGCGCGGCTGATCGGGGCCAAGGCTTATCTGGGCGGGGTGATCGACCGGCGCGGCGGCAATATCCATCCTTTAAACTATGCGCTGGGACTGGCGCATGCGGCAATCCGCGCCGGCGCGGTGCTCCATGGTCATAGCCGGGCCATCGGGTTCGAGGACGAAGGTGCGGGGGTGACGGTGCGCACCGCACGGGGCCAGGTAAAGGCGCGCCGCGCGCTGGTCTGCACCAATGCCTATACCGGCCCCTTAGGTGGAGCGCTGGGCCGGTCGGTGGTGCCGGTAACCTCGGTCCAGGTTGCCACGGCGCCATTGTCGGACAATGTGATCCGGGGGATCCTGCCCGAAGACCACGCGCCGACCGATACGCGGCGGCTGATCCAGTATTACCGCAAGACGGCGGATGGGCGGTTTGTCATGGGCGGGCGCGGCGCGCGGGGCGAGGCGGGCACGCGGCGCAGGCAGCAAGAGTTGAGGCTGGCGGCGGAGGCGCTATTTCCCCAGCTGCGCGCGGCGGATTGGGTGCATGCCTGGGGCGGTGACGTGGCGATGACGATCGACAGCCTGCCCGGGCTGCACCGGTTGAGCCCGAACGTGATGGCGGGGCTGGGCTTTAATGGCCGGGGCGTGGCCAATGCCACGGTGATGGGCACCATTCTGGCGGATTGGGTGCTGGGCGTGCCCGAGGATGCGCTGGATTTCCCGGTCACGCCGGTGCGGCCCATTCCGTTTCATTCACTCAGAAGCGCAGGCGTGGCACTGACCATTGGGGCCTATCGCCTGTTGGACAGGGTCAACCGGTAGGGGCAACATGTCGGACTATGATTTCATCATCGTGGGTGCGGGGTCGGCTGGCTGCGTGCTGGCCAACCGCCTGAGCGAGAACGGCCGGTTCACGGTGCTGTTGCTCGAGGCGGGGGGCAGCGATCTGAACTTCTGGATCTGGATGCCGATCGGCTATGGCAAGACCTTTTACCGGCCCAGCGTCAACTGGATGTACCATACCGAACCCGATCCGGCGCTGAACGGGCGGGTCAGCTATTGGCCGCGCGGCAAGGTGCTGGGCGGGTCAAGCTCGATCAACGCGATGGTCTATGTCCGGGGACAGGCGCAGGATTTCGACGCGTGGCAGGCGATGGGCAATCCGGGCTGGGGCTGGGACGATGTGCTACCCTATTTCCGGCGGTCCGAGACCAATGACCGGGGTGGAGACGCCTTTCGCGGCGACAATGGCCCGCTGCATGTGGCGAGCATGGACCGGGATCTGCACCCACTCTGCCGGGATTTCATCGCGGCGGGCGGGGAGCTTCAATTTCCGCACAACCCCGATTTCAACGGCGCCACGCAAGAGGGGGTCGGCACCTATCAGAACACCGCCAAGGGGGGCATGCGGATGTCGGCGGCGCGGGCCTATCTGCGCCCCGTATTGCGACGCGCGAACCTGCGTGTCGAGACGGGGGCGCTGGCCGAACGGGTGCTGTTCGAGGGCAGGCAGGCGGTGGGTGTATCCTATCGCCAGAATGGGCAGGTCAAGACCGTGCGGGCCCGGCGCGAGGTGATCCTGTCCGGGGGCGCGATCAACTCGCCGCAATTGCTGCAACTGTCGGGCGTCGGCCCCGCCCGCCTGTTGCAGGACAAGGGGGTCGAGGTTGTGCATGCGCTGGACGGGGTGGGGCGGAACTTGCAGGACCATCTGTGTATCGACCATCTCTACCGCTCCCGCGTGCCGACGCTGAACACCCAGTTGCATCCGTGGTATGGCAAGCTGTGGCACGGGCTGCGCTATGTTCTGACCCGGCGCGGGCCACTGTCGCTGGGCGTCAACCAGGCGGGTGGCTTTGTGCGCTCGCGTCCCGGTCTGGATCGTCCGAACATGCAGCTGTTCTTCTCCCCGGTCAGCTATACCAAGGCGCCGCCGGGCAAGCGGCCGCTGATGAACCCCGACCCGTTCCCCGGCTTCCTGCTCAGCGCCCAGCCGACCCGACCCACCAGCCGGGGGCATCTGGAAATCCGCTCGGCTGATCCTTCCGAACATCCCGCGATCCATCCCAATTACCTGTCGACCGAGATCGACGTCCAGGAGATGCTGGAGGGCGCGCATTTGTTGCGGAGGCTGGCCGAGACCCTGGCGCTGGCCCGCCTGATCGAGGCCGAGATGCTGCCCGGCCCGGATGTCCGCTCGGACGAGGAGCTGATCGCCGATTGCCGTAACCGGGCCGGAACCGTGTTCCACCCGGTCAGCACCTGCCGGATGGGGCCGGATGCGGCGCGTGACGTGGTGGATGCGCGGTTGCGGGTGCACGGTATCGGCGGTCTGCGGGTGGTCGATGCCTCGATCTTTCCCACGCTGACCTCGGGCAACACTAACGCCCCGGCGATCATGGTCGGCGAAAAGGGCGCCGACATGATCCTGGAGGATTGCGGGGCAGGGCGTGTGACCCCTGCCTGATTGGGCCGGGGTGCGTTCAGTCTTCCTGTTGCAGACGCTCAACCATCTCGGCGATGCCGCGTGCGCGGGCATGTTCCAGAGGTGTGACCCCGTCGCGATCGGCCAGAGTGCGGTCGGCGCCAGCGGACAAGAGCGCATCGAGCACGGCCTGGTGATCGGGGCCACCATCGCCCAGGATCACCGCTTCGATCACGGCGGTCCAGTGCAGGTTGTTGACATGGTCAAGCGGCGCACCCGCTGCGATCAGGCGTTGCACCACCTCGACATGCCCCAGATGCGCGGCCGCGATCAGGGCGGTGCCGTCATAGGGGCTGGTCGTCAGCCCCGGATCATTGCCAAGCCTTATCGCAAGCGACATCAGCTCGGGGTCGTCGGCGACCGCAGCGATGGTCACGACGTCATAGGCCTGATATTCCAGCGCGTTCATGTCCGCCCCCGCTTCGGCCAGGGCGCGGAGGGCGTCGTCTTGGGACGCAAACGCCGCCACATGCGCCGGTGTCCGGCCTTTGCCGTCGCGCGCGCCGACATCGGCGCCAGCCGCGATCAACCGCCTGACCTCGGCAACATCGCCCCTGTGTGCGGCGCGGAACAAGCCGTCATAGGCCGCCACCTCGGTCGCCGAAGGCGCAGTTTGGGCCGATAGCGATCCGGCAAGGCAGGCAAGAAGGGCGATCAGGGTAAGGCGGCACATGATGGAGACCTTTCGTCTTTGCTTTGCGGTTGGCCGGATCGGTTGAGGCGCGTATGCCTCCGGGGTTCATTGCAGTCGCATCCGGACCCCGAGAATAACACAGGTTGCCCGTTGATCCTCGCAGCACGTGCTGTCCCGGCCATGAATTGCCGGGACGGCCGGGGCGGTGTTCTGTCGGTGCGGTTGTGCTACATGGGGCGAAACCAGAATCGCAAACCGTCGCAGGTGCGGCTTATTCATCGGGAATTCGGGGACAACACGCCCGGTCGGTTTGCAAGCAGAACGAGGCTAACGCTTTGAAACATAAAGCACAAGATGCAGCGCGTTTGAGCGTGGCCCCGATGATGGATGATTGAGATTAACTATATATAACAATATATTAGTGAGAATCATGTGCAGTCAGTGTGTAGTCGCGCTCACCGCCTAAAGACATTGACCGCCGCTGAGTCAAAAACCTTGCATCCACGGTCGGTCGAGAAGCGAAAGGGACAAGTTACCTGATGCCCATCAACGGATATCGTGGGTGTATCGCAAGTTGCGAGAAATCCTCTCGCTGCCGCCGTTGACGAAGCAGCTGCCTGACCCGCCGGTTACCACATCTGAAAAGCCTGCCGTCTTTCTCCTTTAATCCGACTGGCTATGATCGCGGCGGCGCCGGGTAAGCCGCCGCGATCATATTGAAACGATCTCAGTTTTCAGCGCGAGCGTTTTGACACGAATGCCGAAACGCCTGTTTGGTAGCGCGGATCAGAGGCCCACGTCGTCCGGGCTCAACAAGCCCAGAAGGTTAAACACCTCTAAACCGATTTGCAGGTTGACCGAGGATTGCCCGGCGCCATCGACCAGCGCTCACATGATCTGTCCGGTGGGCCGGTAGGTTATGAAGGCTTCCTCGACCGCATCGTCACCGGAGCGTTCGCCCTCGGCGTTCGCGGTGTGGGCAAATTGAACCAGGAAGTCGTCTCTGAAGGCAGTGGTGATGCCGAAGAAAAGCACGTCGCCCTCGGCGGCGTTATAGTCCTGCACCCAGTCAGAACCATGATCGAAGATGCCCAGGTGATAGAACTTGTCCGCACCACTGCCGCCATTTATCCGGTCATGACCGAAGCCACCATTGACGAAGTCATTGCCCGCACCGCCGAACACCAGGTCAGAGAAGGCCGAGCCGGTGATCACGTCATCGCCGTCCTGGCCCTGGATTTCGTCCACGCCGAAGCCACCGGCGATGGTGTCATTGCCGCCCTGACCGAAGATCAGGTCATTGCCAGAGCCTGCGTCGACGCTGTCGTTTCCTTCGCCGCCAAAGATCACGTCACGTAGATCCGAGGCCGTGTCGCCACCGAGGATGAGGTCGTCACCGTCGCCGCCATTGAGCGTGTCGGCGCCATCACCGCCGCGCAGCGTGTCGTTGCCGCCAAAGCCGCGCAGAACGTCATTGTCGCCCAGGCCCGAGAGGTCATCATCGCCTTCGCCCCCTTCCAGCGTGTCGGGTCAGATGCCCCCGACCAAGGTCAGCGACCCGCCGGTGACCGGCCTGGTGGCTGCGCTGGTGACGCTTTCACTGGTGCCGAAATTGTCGGTGTAGGTGAACACCACCGAAATCTGTGCGCCGACATCCGCCT
>NZ_JAOWLB010000025.1 GCF_025751555.1 Ruegeria aquimaris | reverse complement strand
CCATGGAAAGCTTCCTGGGTTTCATCGACATTACCTCCATCCGGCTTTGACTCAGACATTTGTCAACATGACCTAGTCAGTTGGGCCATTCCAGGACTGTCGCGGCCAGCGCGATTGCTGAGAAGAAGGTCCCCGGACAGCCGCCCGGCCCAACATGATCCTGCCAAAGACCCATCGCCGCTCCACTGGCTTCAACGATCCTGCAGGGGTTTCGCTGGCCCCTGCTCTCGCGTCGCATCGCACCACCGCAACCCGTCGCAATTGAAGACGATCATTCCCCTCGGGACACGCCGGTCATCGATGCGGGGTCTGGCGAGGCTCTTCGGCAAGAAATGCTTCATGCGCTCCATCCGGGCATCGCCAAGCCAGAAAAAGTGGCGCGTCCTTCAGGTCTCCCTGCGCGACCTGAAGGACGCCAGCCACCTGAAGCCATCAGGTCTGGAGCCTGCTGCCGGAAGAAGTCGGATTGCGATGGGCGTCGGTCTGACTGGCGGCGTCAGCAGGTACGCGGTCGCGGCGGTCAGGGCGGTTTCACCAATGCCTGTGCGGTTGCTTCCGCTCAGGCGCCGGCACCCGGGACGGATTTCACGCGGCAGACAAACCCTGGGACTATGCAGCCGCAGGTTTGGGCGGCATGCTCCGGTGCATTGCCCAATCGCACCAAGAGAGACCGAGCCATGCCCGCAAATCCAGATCTTGTCATCCGTGGCGGTCGGATCGTGACCCGCGACGGAGTAGTTGACGGGGATCTTGCCATTTCGGAGGGCCGGTTCGTGTCGATTGGTCGCCCGGTCGCCACGGCAAAGGCCGAGATCGCGGCCAAGGGGAAATGGGTCATGCCCGGAGGCGTCGATCCTCATGCGCATATCGAACAGATGTCAGGTATGGGGCAATGGAACGCCGATACTTTCGAAACCGCGACCAAATCGGCGGCGATGGGCGGTACGACCAGCGTGATTTCCTTTGCCGCGCAAGAAAAGGGCCAGACCCTCGTTGACACCGTGGCCGACTACGCGGCGCGCGCCGCGCGCGGTGCGATGATCGACTATGCCTTTCACCTCACGCTCACGGACCCGACCGTGACCGGTTTCGAAGCTGATCTGGCCAGGTTGATCGGAGCCGGTCACCGGTCGCTCAAGGTTTTCACGACCTACAACATCCGACTTGATGACATCGACCTGCTGCGCGTTCTCCGGCTGGCTAGACAGAATGGCGCGCTGGTCTGCGTTCACGCCGAAAACGATGCGATCATTTCCGAGGCGCGGGCGGCGCTTGTCGCCGCCGGGCGCACGGCCCCGAAATATCACGCCAAGTCCCGGCCCCGCATGGCCGAGATCGAAGCCGTCGAACGGATCTGCCGGTTTGCCGAATACATCGGTCAGCCGACGATGCTGTTTCACATCTCGACGCAGGAGGCGACAGAAGCGGTCCGCGCAGCGCGGGACAGGGGCGCGCCGATCTGGGCCGAGACCTGCCCGCACTACCTGTTCATGACCGAAGAGGTGCTGGACCGGGCCGGACTTGAAGGCGCGAAGTGGATGTGTTCTCCGCCGCAACGGACCGAGCAAGATCAAACGGCGCTGTGGCAGGCGCTGCTCTCGGGGACGCTGGATCTGGTCTCTTCCGATCACGCCCCTTACCGGTTTGATGAAACCGGCAAGCTCGCAGCGGGTCTGAATGCCGGATTTCACCAGATCGCCAACGGTCTGCCGGGGCTCGAGACCCGTCTGCCGCTGATGTTCGACGCGATGGTGACCGGTGGCAGGGGGGGACCCGAGGCATTTGCCGAACTCACCGCGCATGCTCCGGCCCGGCTCTATGGGCTCCGGGGCAAGGGCGGTATCGCCCTGGGGATGGACGCGGATGTGGTGGTCTGGGATCCTGAGAAAACCGTGACCTATGGGCCCAACGATCTGCACGACAACGTGGGCTACAATCCATGGGAGGGGTTCCGCGTGACGGGCTGGCCCGAGCATGTCATCCTGCGAGGGCAAAGCCTCGTGAAAGACGGCGCCTTCGTCGGCAAACCGGGCGCGGGTCAATGGATCGAGCGCCCCACACTCGCCACCAGACCGGTCGCGCCGGTCTCTTGATCCGAGGATGAAATGCAGCGACCCCCGTTGGACCCGCAACTCGCCATCACCTTCTTCTATTACCGCGACTTGCCGCAGGCGATGCGGTTTTACGAAGAGGTTCTGGGACTGACCCTCGCCATCGATCAGGGCTGGTGCAAGATCTACCGGATTTGTTCTGGCGCCCACGTCGGGCTGGTTGATGAAACCCGTGGCATGAACAAATGGGCGGCAGACAAACCGGTGCAGCTTTGTATCCGGGTGTCGGATGTCGATGGCTGGTTTGCCTATTCGCAGTCCAAGGGGCTGGATGGCCTGTCGCGGCTGTTCGAAAACGACCAGCTCGGCATTCGCGCCTTTGTGTTCCGTGACCCCGAGGGTTATCAAATCGAAATCCAATCCACGACCCGAACCGGCGCATGAAACACCTGATCGTCATCAATCCCAATTCCTCGCAAACCGTCACCGATGGTATCGATGCGGCGGTCGCCCCGTTGCGCAGCTTTGGCATCCCGATCCGCTGCCTGACCCTTTCTGAGGGGCCGAAAGGCATTGAAAGCCAGCGTCAGGCCGACCTGACCATCGCGCCCATGCTGGCATTGGCCGAGGCGCAGGCCGATGCGGCGGGATATGTGATCGCCTGCTTCGGCGATCCGGGGCTGCACGCGCTGCGTGACCAGACCCGGCTGCCCGTGGTCGGCATTCAGGAGGCCGCGGTCATGACCGCGCTGACCCTTGGCCAGCGGTTCGGCGTGATCGCGATCCTGCCGACCTCGATCCCGCGCCATCTGCGGGCATTCGGCGCCATGGGGGTGCTTGGGCGGTTGGCCGGCGACCGGGCGCTTGGCCTTGGCGTTGCCGATCTGGCGGAACCGGACAAGACCCTGGACGCCATGATCGCCACGGGTCGTCGGCTGCGCGACAAGGACGGTGCGGATGTCCTGATCATGGGCTGCGCGGGCATGGCCCGGTATCGCGCCACGCTCGAAGAAGCCACCGGTCTGCCGGTGGTCGAACCCACGCAGAGCGCCGTCAGCATGGCGCTCGGCCAGATCCGGCTGAACATGTCACACGCATCGACGAGATCCAATCATGCTTGACGAAACAACCAAGGGCGTATTCACCATCGCCGTCACCCCGTTTCTGCCCCATGGTGCGCTGGATTTCGACAGCATCGACCGGATGGTGGACGCCTACATCGCGCGAGGCGCAAACGGCCTGACCATTCTTGGGATGATGGGCGAGGCGGGAAAGCTGACAGCCGAGGAATCCGTCGCCGTCGTCCGGCGGGTCATCGCGCGCAGCTCCGTACCGGTGGTGGTCGGCGTGTCGGCACCGGGGCTCGCCGCCATATCGGCGCTGAGCGATGAAGCGATGGATGCCGGTGCCGCCGGTGTGATGGTCGCTCCGCCCAATACCCTGAGGACGGACGCGCAGATCCTGAGCTACTTTCAGGATATCGCGGCAACCCTTGGCAAAACGCCCTTTGTGCTGCAGGATTTTCCGCTTGCGACGGGTGTCCAGATCTCCACCACGGTCATCCTGAAGGTGGTCGAGACCTGCCCGACTTGCGTGATGTTGAAGCACGAAGACTGGCCAGGGCTGGAAAAGATAAGCACGCTGCGGGCTGCTTCAGACGCAGGCGCACGCAGTATCTCGATCCTCTGCGGCAACGGCGGAATGTACCTGCTGGAGGAGATGCTGCGCGGTGCGGATGGCGCGATGACCGGTTTTGGGTATCCCGAGATGATGCGCCGTGTCATCGACGCGGTCAACGCGGGCGACATCGACCATGCGCGCGATGTGTTTGACGCCTACATGCCGATGATCCGCTATGAGGCCCAGCCAGGCATCGGATTGGCGATCCGCAAGTATTCTCTGGCCCGGCAAGGCGTCATCGCCCACCCCACGCTGCGGAAACCAGGTGCGGTGCTGACACCGGCTGCCACAGCCGAGATCGAGGCGCTGGCCGCGCGTCAGCGCATCAGGCTCGCGCAGTTGGGTCTTGCGGACGAGGCGTCGGGTTAAGAAATGCGCGGAGGTGCCAACCGCGCTTTCTGATTTCCTTGCTCGGAACCGTCATGGACCGCTGTACCAAACAGCGACACCATTGCGTCCGCGCGCCATGATTTCAGGAGAGTATCGTGCGGCTGCGCGGCGGCTCGGCCAGATTGGCGCAATCAGGTGGTCCAAACGGATCGCTTCGGCTCTGAAGGTCCACCAGCCGCGGCCCTGTGCTTCCCCCAGCGTCTTTGGCCTTCCCTGAGAGGGGTGCCAAAATACATGCAAGGCCTGATCTATTGTTACCGTGAAACGACATAGGCTGTGGTGAAACCCGACAAGATGAAATCGGTACTGTCCATCTTTGGGACTGGTTTCGCTCGGCCATGGCACCCACGCCACCTCGCGGGTGTAGGATGTGACAATGCCGCCAGGCTTGCGATTGCGCCGGATCGGGCCGTCGCGCACGGGTCGGAAATCGACTTGCAGCACGTTGTTCCCGATGTCTCGCCCGCGATGTGGACGCTCGGTGTTGTAATGATGCACCCAGGTCCCAAGAATTTGGTCGGACTGGGAACGGCTGAAGCAGACAACGAAATTCAGGCATTCGCGCTTGCCCGCATCATTGAGGATGTGCTTGACGGAATTGGCGTCGGCATGGAGTCCCAGCTTTTTCAACTCGCCTGCGATCCGCTTGTAACCCCACAAGAGATTTTCAGACCCGATGCGCGTGACGACGTCGCGCAGCTCCTGCGTCAGGCGCGGCCGTCCCACGGCCTGAAATGGGCGTCCACCGCGCATCTGGGCAAGCCAACGCTTGTAGGCGCGGGCTTGGCCACTTCCATCAACCCGTCGATATCATGCCCGCATTCTTCCCCGATGCGCAGCAGTTCGGCTTTTCCCGCAGGTGACGGGATGATCCACTGGGTCCGGATGCATGCCCGCAGGGTACTGGCCAAAGTCATCGCATACCTCGCATGAAGGGCTGTTGGTAAGGTGGCTCAGGTCAGAAGGTCGAACAGCTCCGATCCGATTTGCAGGTTGATGCTGGACTGCCCCTGACCATCCACGAGCGCCCACATGATCTGGCCCGTGGGGCGATAGATCACGAAAGCCTCCTGCACCGCATCGTCGCCCGCACGCTCACCTTCGGCGTTCTGGGTATGGGCGAAGTTGACCTGGAAATCGGCGCGGGTGGCGGCGGTATTGCCGAACAGGAGGACATCGCCCTCGGCAGAACTGTAATCCTGCACCCAGTCCGACCCGTGGCCTTCGACTCCGACATGGAAAAACTTGTCGGCGCCCGAACCGCCATTGATGCGGTCATGGCCAAAGCCGCCATTGACGAAATCGTTCCCGGCGCCGCCAAAGACCAGATCCGAGAAGGCGGAACCGGTAATCACATCATCCCCGTCCTGCCCCTGGATCTCATCGACGCCAAAGCCGCCCGCGATAGTGTCGTTGCCGCCCTGACCGAAGATCAGGTCGTTGCCTGCACCGGCATCGACGCTGTCATTGCCCTCGCCCGCATAGATCACGTCGCGCAGGTCATCCTCGGAAGGGCCACCGATGATGATGTCATCGCCATCGCCGCCGTTGAGCGTATCGGCACCCAGACCGCCATCGAGACTGTCGTTTCCGCCAAGCCCGGACATCCGGTCGTTCCCCGGACCGCCCTCGGCCCGGTCCGCTGCATCGGAGCCGAACAGAACATCGTCGAGAACACTTCCATCCGACATGCCGATGGTGGCCTCGATCGGCAAGGCAACGAAGCCACCGGGGTAGGAGTCTCCCGGACCATCGTGGATATCGGCAACCCGTTCGAATGTTTCGTCCGCCGTCATCCGCCACAGTTCGGACCCAGTCAGCCCGTCGTTGCCGACGAAATAGAGTGCGCCGTCATACACATGCAGGTTGCCCGCGCCGCTGTCTTCTCCGGGGTTGAGGTCCCGGACCAGGCCGGGAATGCCATCGGCATCCACGCGCCAGAGTTCCCGCCCATGAATACCGTCCTCGGCGGTGAAATACAGGGATGTACCGAAGACGATAAAATCATGGGCGCTGGATGAGGATCCGCCGGGATTGATGTCGGCCACCAGTTCAACGGTACCGTCCGAGAACGCGCGCCAAAGCTCGTTGCCCAGGGGGCTGCCGTCTTCGGCCCATTCGCCAATGGTGAAGTAGAGCGCGTTGCCGAACACCTGCATCTCGCGGATTTCCGAGAACAGGCCGCCAACCCGGAAATCATGAACCAGTTCCGGAATGTCGCCTGCGCCCAGCCGATAGAGATCGAATGCACCGCCAAAGGCCGGATCGTCGGCCTGGAACCACAATTGGTCGTCGAAAACCTGCAAGGCCCGCGGGATGGCGTTGAACCCGACTTGTTCCTGTGTGGTCACCTGCCGGGCGACACCGTCGGGATCGACGCGCCACAACTGTGAACCGCCGCTGTCCCCGTTTGCCGCAAAGTAGAGCGCGCCATCAAACAGGGTGAACTCGCCCGGGCTGGAGCTTCCGCTGCCGGTCTTGATGTCCCGGACCTGTTCGACCTCGCCGGATGCGGTGACGCGCCAGAGTTCGGTTCCCAGCGCGTCGGTCTTGGCCGAGAAATACAGCGCATCCCCGTAGACCGTGAACGACTTGGCAATGGAATCCGCCGGGCCCGGATTGATATCGGCGACAAGTTCGGCATTCCCGTCGGAACCGATCCGATAGAGTTCATAGCCGGTGTCTTCGTTTGTTGCCTCGAAGTACAGCGTTCCCATGAACGGGGTGAAATCGTTCGGGTTGCCATGCGGTGGACCCGGGTTGATTTCCTCCAGTTGGACGACAACCCCATCCGGGCCCACACGCCATGGCTCGGCCCCGGTGTCGTCGCGCGTATTGATCGGGGTGCGGGCAGAGAAATAGATCGTGTCACCCAACCGGGTGAGGTTGTTTGGCGCGCCGTCGTTGGGGCCTTCGTAGATGTCGGCCACTTGCGCGACCTGACCGGTTGGCAACAAGCGCCAGAGCTCGCGCCCGAATGCATCGGAGGTGGCCCGGAAGTAGAGGGCAGTGCCGGACAGAGCGCCGGTTGTGGTGACGTCGACCCCGATCTCGGTTCGCCGACCGCTGGTTTCAGTGAACTGGTATGTGAACAAGTCACTGCCGGCCCCGGTCGTGTCCGGGCGGTATGCAAGGCGCGAAAGCTGGTCTGCCGATATTTCCTGTCCGGGGGCCAGCGGCGCGGCGCCGGGCAGGATGATGTCACCGATTTCCGGCAGGCTGAGAATGGTGATCGTCGTTTCCGAATCCGGTGGAGGCGCGATTGCCAGCGGGATGTCACCAGTATCGGGATTGGCGGATATGTTACGGGTGCGATCCGTTGTTGCAGACACGGTCAGTTCCTCCCTTTTGTGGCGATCCGTTGGCGCGCTGGTATCGCGTATCGACAACCGAACCGGGACAAAGCGCGGTCATTTCGAAGTTATACCGATCACGCCCAAGACTGGCGCAATCCGCAATCTCCCCGGTCGCGAGATAGCTGTCGCCGCCCCGGCCGGACTCACAGCAAACGCGCGATCAGGCCAGCAGGTCGAACACCTCGCTGCCGATTTGCAGGTTGATCGCTGACTGCCCCTGACCATCGACCAGCGCCCACATGATCTGACCGGTGGGGCGATAGATCACGAAGGCCTCTTGTACGGCATCGTCGCCCGCACGTTCGCCCTCGGCGTTCTGCGTATGCGCGAAGTTCACCTGGAAGTCGGCACGGGTGGCGGTCGTGTTGCCGAACAGGAGCACGTCCCCCTCGGCAGAACTGTAATCCTGCACCCAGTCCGAGCCATGCCCTTCGACACCAACATGGAAGAACTTGTCGGCGCCAGTGCCGCCATTGATCCGGTCATGCCCGAAGCCGCCATTGACGAAGTCATTCCCGGCGCCGCCGAACACCAGATCGGAAAACGCCGAACCGGTGATGACATCGTCGCCATCCTGACCCTGGATCTCGTCCACGCCCGCGCCACCGGCAATGGTATCGTTGCCGCCCTGGCCAAAGACCTGGTCATTGCCCGCGCCCGCATCGACGCTGTCATTGCCCTCACCTGCAAAGATCACGTCGCGCAGATCGCCCTCGGACGGGCCGCCGATGATGATGTCATCGCCATCGCCGCCGTTGAGCGTATCGGCGCCCAGACCGCCATCCATGCTGTCATTGCCTGCCTCGCCCAAGAGCCGGTCGTTGCCGTCGAGGCCCAGGATGGTGTCGTCCCCCGGCCCGCCGACGAGGACGTCGGCCTCCGGCGTGCCGGTCAGGGATAGGTGATCGGGTTCGACCGTCCCGGCGCCCACAGCGGTAAGGCTTTCGACCGTCCCCTGACCGTCGCCATAGGAGAAGCGCACCGAGACGGTTGCGCCCACATCGGCTGCGGTCAGCAGGTAACTGGCCGCCGTCGCCCCGGGGATGACCGTGCCGTCGCGCAGCCACTGGTAGCTCTGCGACCCATCGACAATGCCATCGGCATCGGCAACCCCCGAAGCGTCGGCGGTCAGAGTCTCGCCCTGCTTGGCCGTGCCGGAGATCACCACGTCACCCGTGGGCGCGTCGTTGACGTTTTCGACCGCGTCCGTGGCGGCGCTGGTCACGGTTTCACGGAAGCCGAAACCGTCGGTGTAGCTGTAGGCAAAGGAGATTTCGGCCCCGACGTCTGCCTGGGTCAGGGTGTAGGTATTAGCGGTGGCGCCGGAAATGGCCGTGCCGTCGCGCAGCCATTGACCCGATGCGGCCGCCGGGTCGAACCCATCGACATCCGCGACGGTCGAGGCGTCGGCGGTCAAGGTCTCGCCCTGTGCGGCTATGCCGGAGATCGCCACCTCACCTGTGGGCGCGTCGTTGACGTTCTCGATCGCGCTGGTGATGGCGCTGGTCATGGACTCTTCTATGAAGAACCCGTCGACATAGGTGATGCGAACCGAGATGCGGCTACCGACATCCTCTTGTCCGAGGGCATAGGTCGCGCCGGTGGCGCCGGGCAGCTCCGTGCCGTCACGTAGCCACTGAATGTCCACGTCTGCCGGATCGAACCCGTCGGCATCCGCGATGCTGGTCAGATCGACACCGAGGCTTTCGCCCTGACGGGCGGTGCCGGTGATCGCGGGCCTGCCGGTGGGCGCATTGTTCGCTCCGAACCCGACAAGGGTCAAGGTGGCCCCGTCTTCGAAGGTGATGACCCTGTTCCCATCCACATTTGCACCGGTGGCGGCGCCGGTATCGACCCCGTCAAAACTGAGCCGGTCCTGGGACCGGTCGAAATCGGTGATCCGGTCGGCGCCGCCGCCGGGTTCGATGACGTACTCGTCCGCGCCGTCGCCGCCGGTCATCAGGTCATCGCCGGCACCGCCGCGCAGCATGTCATCTCCGTCGCCGCCTTCGAGCGTGTCGTTGCCCGCGTCGCCGATCAGGTTGTCATTGCCACCCGCGCCGCCAAGACGGTCGTTGCCTGCACCACCACGGAAGGTGTCGTCCTCGGTCCCGCCAAGGGCCTGGTCGTTGCCGCCCAGCAGATCCACATCATGGCCGCTGTCGTCGAAGACGATCACGTCATCCTCTTCGGTCGGCGTGCCGCCAAGTTGGGCAACGTCGAACACTTGACCGTAAAGGCCGTTTGCACGGTCGGTGCTGCCCCAGTCGTACCAGACGGTAGCGATCTGGCCATCTTCGAGCGCGACCACGCGGGGCTTCGACTGGTGGTAGGTCTGGAAGCTGTTGATCAGGAAACTGTCGCCCATCTGGTTGCCCGCAGCGTCGTAGCGGGTGCCATAGATGTCGTTGCGCACATCGTGGTAATCGACATGCCGCGTGCGCAGGATCATGAAACCGCCGTCGGGCAGCGCCTCCATGCCGATATCATAGGCGCCGCCCTGACCATCGCCAAGGTGCGGGTCGGCATGGATGTCGGCCCCCAGCGGATTTCCCGCGGCGTCATAGACGCGCACGGCAACATGGTTCCAGCTATCGGGGATATGCTCGGCCCAGCTGTCGGCGAAGGCGATGGCAAACCCACCGCCTGCCAGGCCGACCGCTACCGGGCTGTTCTGCACTCCGGTGGAGTCCGAGTTCACCCGGAAGTTCCCGCCCACCGCCGCTCCGGTGGCATCGTAGATCTGGGCATAGACGCCATGGCCGCCTTCGTCCTCCAGATCGTCGGACCAGGAGACGACGAACCCGCCCCCGGACAGCGCTGCAACGGACGGATCCCGCTGCCAAAGCGTGGTCGAGGAGGTGTTGACATGGGTGTTTTGCAATGTGCTGGTGCCATCTGCCGAGAGGACCTTCACCGTGATGTCGAGATCGTCGTAGAAGGCCATGACGATGCGGCCATCAGACAGCGTGTCGAGCGAGGGGTAGGTCTCCCAACTGCTGGTGACGACCCAACCGCTGTCGCTGACCTGGTTGGCAACGACGAACTGGTCGTTCAAGGCGGTTCCGCTGGCGTCATAGGTTCGCCCCAGCACGTTACGGCCGGTGTTGTAGCCGCCATTGTATTCCTCGACGACCCAGGCGACAAAGAACCCGCCCGCTGCGGTAGGGGTGACGGTCGGGCTCCAATGGGGCAACTCACCGCCGCCGGGCACCAGAGAGGGTTGGCTGATCTGGAAGCTGTCGCCGACGGGTGTGCCCTCGGGCGTCAAAATCTGGGCGTGGATCGAACTGGGCGCTGTGGCATCGTCCCAGACTGCAACGATATTGCCGTTGTCGAGCACCGTAATGTTGACGCCATCCGAAAACGCCCCGACGACCGATGCGCGTGCGTTGTTGACGGCGAACTCGGAACCGTCAGGCCGAAACCAGTAGTTACCGATGGACATTCAGACCTCCAGACTTGATCGAGACAATTCTCCGACCAAGCCTGAACGTTACATTCCACTTTCGATATGATTTAGATCAACCTCGATGTCTCGGGAAGCAAGGTGGCGATCAGGCCAGGAGATCAAAAACGTCCCTGCCGATTTGCAGGTTGATGCTGTCCTGCCCTTGCCCGTCCACAAGCGCCCACATGATCTGGCCCGTGGGTCTATAGATCACAAACGCCTCTTGCACCGCATCGTCACCCGCGCGCTCGCCCTCGGCGTCTTCCGTATGCGCAAAGTTCACCTGGAACTGCGTGCGGGTGGCGGAGGCATTGCCAAAGAGCAGAACATCGCCTTCGGCCGAACTGTAGTCCTGCACCCAGTCCGACCCGTGACCCTCGACACCGACATGAAAGAACTTGTCCGCGCCGGTGCCACCGTTGATCCGGTCATGCCGGAAACCGCCGTTGACGAAGTCGTCGCCCGCGCCGCCGAACACGAGGTCGGAAAAGCTCGATCCGGTGATGACGTCGTCGCCATCCTGACCCTGCAATTCGTCGACCCCGGCGCCGCCCGCGATCGTGTCGTTGCCGTTCATCCCATAAACGAGATCGTTGCCGGCTCCGGCGTCGATGCTGTCATTGCCGTCATCGCCGTAGATCTCATCGCGCAAGTCCGCGCCTGTCTCTCCGCCAAGGATGGTATCATCCCCGGTGCCACCGTTCACGGTGTCAGATCCATCGCCTGCCTGGATGTTGTCATTGCCGTCCCGCCCAAGAATGCGGTCGTTTCCGTCAAGTCCTTCGATCGTATCCGCGCCCGCATCGCCACCCAGCGCGTCAGCATCAGGGGTGCCGACGATACGTGTGCCAGCGACAGGCCCGCGCATCAGATCCAGAAGGCCGGCCACATCCAGCGTCTGGTCTAGGAACTGGAAAATCTCGACGCCGATGATCTCGTCGGCCCCTTCAAAGGACTGGAAGGTAAAGAACGACCCGCTTAGCGAGATGGTCACATCGGTGGTGTTGTAGTCCAGGATAACCCTGTCTCCCAAACCGCCTTCGCCGTGCAGCCGATCAGAGCCGGGGCCGCCGATCAGCACATCGTCGCCCAGACCGCCGAACAGGTTGTCGTTGCCCGCACCCCGATCAGCCGATCATCGCCGTCATAGCCGAACAAGGTGTCGTCACCCCCAACCCGTCCAGGGTATCATTGCCAGCGGTGCCTTCGACAACGTCGAAGGAAT
Source organism: Ruegeria aquimaris (assembly GCF_025751555.1). GTDB lineage: Bacteria > Pseudomonadota > Alphaproteobacteria > Rhodobacterales > Rhodobacteraceae > Ruegeria_B > Ruegeria_B aquimaris. The sequence continues at coordinate 47,636 of NZ_JAOWLB010000025.1, read as the reverse complement.
CCGTTCCGAGCACCGCCGCCGAAACAGCGCTTTCATGAAAAAGAACGCTACCCGGATTGGTCTCGCGGCTTGCCAAATCAGACATTTGAAAGACTCAATAACCAATGAGTATTCCTGTTTAGTGGGAGACCGCAGAAGGACCGGAACGCGTGAAATCGTTTCGAGTGATCCGATGTCACGCAGATAAATACGGGTTTGTGCAAACAGCAGGTTCGTGCCTTAATAATTGGCCGAACCGCCCGGCGTCGCCTGCGAACTCAGTGCGCGCTACGGTATCACAAATCAATCACGGCACAAAACAGCAATGGGCTGCCAAAGCACCGCCTTGCCAGTCGCCTTGGTGCCGACAGCAGCGGGCGTTTCGACTAGGTAGGTGTTCACCGCTGCTGTGAAAGTCAGCCCCCCTGGCTTTTCGTTTGTAGGCCAGTGGATCGCCACCGAGCCTTTTTTCTGTTGTTTTCGAGGGTTATGCGGGAGGGGCTGTGAACCGGCCGTGGCTCGGGGCGGCCCGCTTGGTCTCTCTAGGTCGATATACTCTCGACCTATTGTCTTGGGCGTTTTTGCTGTATCGCCGTCCAACCATTTGATTTTTATTGATAACCATGTTGGGTCAACTTGCGGTTTGAGCCCCGGTGAATTTTGGTGGTTTGGGCCCCGGCTCCAACAACCGCCTGTTCTGTGGGTCGTGGCGTCTCGCCGACGATGATCGAAGCCTGCATCGCTCGCGGCCTTCTGCCGTTCAATCGACCGTCTGGAAATATTCTTTTCGACCGGGCTTGCCGGAGTTTCGGCAATTCCCATTTATCGATGGCTCGGGTTCCGATCTTGCGTCGATCTACATGGTCGCCGTCTCTGACCGCCTCTGCGGGCGGGTCAATTCCGGAGCCCAATCTTGGATCTTCTGTCACTCGACTGTCTTGGCAAGCCCCTGTGGAGCTGGGTGCTCTTCCTGTGCCTCATTGTGGCGCTCCTAGTCTTCGACCTCGGCGTGCTGCATCGGAAATCCCACGAGATCGGCGTGCGCGAGAGCCTGTTGCTCTCCGCGTTTTACGTCAGCGTCGGCCTCCTGTTTTCGCTCTGGATCTGGCAATTCATGGGCGAACGGGCGGCGCTTCTCTACCTTACCGGCTTTGTCGTCGAGAAAAGCCTCGCGATGGACAATATCTTTGTCATCGCGATGATCTTTGCCTATTTCGGCGTGCCGCGCGCCTATCAGCACCGGGTCCTTGTCTGCGGCATCCTCGGCGTGATCATCCTGCGCGGGATCATGATTGGCGTTGGTGCTGCGGTGGTCGAACACTTCGAGTGGGTGCTGCTGATCTTCGCGGCATTCCTGATCCTCACCGGCATCAAGATGCTGCGCGACGGCGACGCGGAATATGACGTTGCGCACAACCCGGTTCTGCGCTTCATGCGCCGCCGCTTCAACGTGACCGACGGGCTCCATGGCGAGCGGTTCGTCGTGCGCCAGCCAGTCGGCACCTCAGGAGCCTCCAAGCTCTTCGTCACGCCGCTTTTTCTCGCGCTCGTCATGGTCGAACTGGCAGACGTGATCTTCGCCGTCGACTCGATCCCCGCCATCTTCGCGATCACCACCGACCCCTATATCGTCTATACCTCGAACATCTTCGCCATTCTCGGCTTGCGGGCGCTTTATTTTGCGCTCTCGGCGATGATGCATCGCTTCATCCATCTCAAGACCGCGGTCTCGCTGGTGCTCGTCTTCATCGGCGCCAAGGTCATCGGGGCAGAGCTTCTGGGGATCGAGAAGATGCCTGCCGTGATCTCACTTGGTGTCACCGCAACGCTGCTGATCGGCGGCATCGCTTTGTCGCTCTGGCAGACGCGACACACCGTTGCGGCGCCCTCTGTGGCGGTCAATCCGATTCAGACGGAATGACCGCCATGGATGCCAACCAACCGCTTCTGAACCGGCGGCCGGGACGGAAGCTGTCCGAGGTGCTGCGCGACATCTCGGCGGGACAAGGAACGCGGGTTTCGGTCGGCGATATCGTCCACGCCCTTCGCGACCGCAGCTTCGCGCCGCTTATGGTGATCTTCGCCGCTCCGAACGTATTCCTGTTCATACCCGGCTCGTCGGTCTTCACCGCGGTGCCGCTGATGTTTCTGGCTGTGCAACTGATTCTCGGCCGACCGGACGTCTGGCTGCCGCGGTTCGTCGCCGACCGCGCCATCGAGCGCGCGTCCTTCGACCGGATCGTCATAGTATCGGTTCCTTACGTCGAACGGATCGAGCGCCTGGCCAAGCCGCGCTGGTGGCCGACCTCCTACCCGCTGGCCGAACGCCTTATCGGTGCTGCGACCCTGATCCTCGCGATTTTCCTCTTCCTTCCGATCCCCTTCGCCAACGGTCTGCCGGCCCTGTCGATCATCATGCTCGCACTCGGCCTGAGCGAGCGCGACGGCTACTGGTTTGTTGCGGGGCTTCTTCTGACCCTGTTTTCGACCGCTTTCGTCACGGGCATGGTTCTGATTGGCGGTTTCGCGGTTCTGGAACTTCTGTTCGGCTAACCCACACGCTCGGAAACCGCAGGAAAAAGTCAGATCAGACCCGCCGGGCGCAAAACGGCCTGCCGCGCAGGATGGCCTTGCGGAAACCGAAGTGCTCGGCGGCGTATTGGTAAGACGCCGCCACCCGGTCCCGCCTGTCATCTCGATCGGGGGATCGTGGTCGAGAGCTTACAGGGGCTTACCGGCGATAAGCCCGGGGATTGCGCAATCCCCAGTCGGAAAACAAATCCGGCAAGATGGTACCAAATTGTGAAACGGCCATCTCCGGGCCAATTGTGTTTGGGCCGTCTCCGCCAAACACCGTCGCTTCGTCGCCGACCTGAGCCTCGCCAATCTCGGTGATGTCCGCGACGATGGAGTTCATGGAAACCTTGCCCAGAACCGGCGCGCGCTTGCCGCGGATCAGGACCGCTCCGCAGTCATGTGCGATCCGGCCGTATCCCGCAGCATAGCCGATTGAAATGCAGGCCAGGCGGCAGTCCTTGTCCAGACGCCGGTCGCAATCGTAGCCGACAGTCGCGCCTTTAGGGTAATCGCCCAGATGAACCACCCGTGACTTGAGCTCCATGGTGGCACGAAAGCCGAGTTCGGGTTTCAAGAAGCCATAAAGAATGGCTCCGCAGCGGTACATGTCGGTTTCCACCGGTTCGCCCGACAGCAATGTCAGCGTACTGCCCGCATGGACCAGCAGGTCCGATCTCTTCAAATCGCTGTTGTCGCAGACCCAGGCCACCTGCCGCGAAAACCGATCCGCGCTTTGCCCGAGCGGCACCGGCTCGTTCGTTGGGAAATGCGTGCAGATGCCAACGATATTCTGGCCGATCGTCTCCAGGATTTCACGGCACTCCTGTTGTCCGGCTTTGGTTGACATCTCCAATCCGTCCCGGGACATGCCATCGCAGTTGAGGGCAAGGTGAACACCCGCCGGTCGCCCGCCGCCGCCTATGATTTGACGCAACTGCCGGGCTGCCCAGACAGAGCCGACTTGTTCCTCGACATGGTCCGCCAGCGCCCCGGCCATTTCCTCCGGCGTCGCCGCGCGCAGCCGGATAAGCCTGCCGGAAAACCCCGCTTCGCGCACGGCGCGGACTTCGGCGTTCGAGGTGACACCGATACACCCGACCTCTTGTTCCAAAAGCAACGGAACCACCCGGCCGATCCCGTGCCCGTAGGCATCCGCCTTCATCACCGCGCAGAATTCAACACCATCGGGCACAAGCCCAAGGGCCAGTTCAAGATTGCTGGAAATCCGATCGCAGTGGATTTCACACCAGGAGCTTGGAATCGAAGCCTGGGCCATGATCAGACCTGCGAGGGTCCCAGCATCTCGGTGATGATTCCACAAAACAGATCGGCCGCGATCGGGATCAGCGCATCGGGAAAATCGTAATCGGGATTGTGCAGCTGGGGGTGGGTCTCACCCGCACCCAGATAGATTATGGCGGCTTTTGCCCCATCCAGGCCGATACGGCCAAAATCCTCGGACCAGCGCATTGGGGCCGGCATCTCGTACAGGGCACGGGCCTGGGCGCTGGCCTGGCGTCGTGCGACACCGGTCGCCTCGGTGTCGTTGGTCACCGACAGAAAGATATCGTGCCAGCGGATATCGACGGACAGGTCATCGGTATGCCGCGCGACCAGCGCAATGGCGTCGGACACCAGCGCATCCATGCGCGCGTCGGTCATGCAGCGCAGGGTCACCCGCAACTCGCCCCGCCCGGGCGCGATACCAAAGGTCGGCTCTCCCAATTGGGCATGCGTCAGCGTGACGAGCGCGAACCCCTCGTCCTCGATCGTACCGGTGCTCAGAGTCGGCAAGGCCTGCATCAGCGCGGCCATGGCCGGGCCAGGGGAAACCCCGTCTTCGGGCGCCGCGGCGTGAGAGCTCTTCCCCTCCAGCAGGATTTGCATCCCGCGCGAGGCGCAGTTGCTCGGGCCCGCGCGCAATCCGACCTCACCCAGCGGGCGGCCCGGTACGTTGTGATACGCAAACGCATAATCGGGGCGAAGCTCTGGCCAGCGCGCATCTTCGATCACCGCTTTCGCCCCTGCCCCGGTTTCTTCGGCGGGTTGAAACAACAGGATCACACGGCCCGTTGCCGGGCGATTGGCAAGCGCCGTGGCGACGCCCAGCATCGAGACCATATGCCCGTCATGGCCACAGAGGTGCCCCTTGCCTTCGATTTCGGATTTGTGAGCGATGTCGTTGATCTCATGGATCGGCAGCCCGTCGAGTTCACAGCGCAAGAGCACGGTCGGACCATCGGTCACGCCATCAAAGGCCGCTGCAACGCCATGCCCACCGAGCCCCTGCCAGATCCAGTCGGCCCCACGTGCCGTCAGTTCCTGCGCGATGCGTCTTGCCGTCTCGGCCTCTTCGCCCGAGACTTCGGGCTTGCGGTGAAGCTCACGACGAAGGACCGTCAGCGTTGCAACTTGTTCCTGGGTTAGAACGGTCATGGGAAGCTCCCTCAGAATAGTTCAAACAAACCGACCGCACGCGCAGCCATAGGCCGTGCCAACGGGGGCGGGCGGAACGGCAACCGCCTTGCGCATTCGGTCACCCCCTCAACGCTCTTCGATGCCGCACCAATCGGCAATGAACAGGGCCGTTGCCTTGGTGACGCGGCGCATGCTTTCCAGTTCGACACGTTCGTTGAACCCGTGGATCGCCTCGGCGCGTGGCCCGTAAACCAGCGCGGGCGTATCCGCGTAGAGACCAAAGAAGCGCGCGTCGGTCGTGGCGGTGATCGCCTCGCGCACCAGGGGTGTCCCGGTAGCAGTGTGATGCGCCTGATCCAGCGCCGCAATTGCGGATGCGGCCCGTTCAGACCCGTCTTCGGACAGCGCGTAGCCCTCGGCGTGAAAACCGTGATAAACAACTTCGGGCAAGGCGTTACGCAGAAAGTCGTTGCCCCGCGCCGCGTCGAGTATGACCCGTTCGATCTCAGCCTTTGCCGCGTCGATCGACTGGCCGGGAAAGATCGCCATGCGCACGTCAAAGGTGCTCCATGCCGGCACCGAACTGGTCCAGTCGCCCCCCTGGAACTTGCCGACATTGAGGTTCAGCGCATGATCCATATGGGCATAGTCGGAATGGCGGTTTTCCGCCGCGTTCCAGCGATGCTCCATCTCGTGCAGGGCCTGAATCACGGGAATCGCGGCCTCGATTGCATTGGCGCCGCTACCGGCATAGGCCACGTGGGTCGGCAGCCCCTTGAGATGAACCTGGAACCAGATCACGCCAAGCTGTGCGGTGACAAGCTGTTCGGCAAAGGGTTCTGGGATCAGCGCCGCGTCGGCGGTGTAGCCCCGTGCGAGACAGGCCAATGCACCGTTGCCGGTGCACTCCTCTTCGACCACCGATTGATAGAACACGTCCGCCGCCGGAGCCACCCCACACGCGGTCAGCGCATCCAGCGCAAACAGGTTCGACGCCAATCCCGCCTTCATGTCACCGCCACCGCGCCCGTAAAGCCATCCATCCGCGACGCGCGGCTCAAAGGGGGGGCTGTCCCACATGTCCAACGGCCCGGCGGGCACCACGTCGATATGTCCGTTCAGGATCAGCGAGCGGCCTTTTCGCGTTCTGGCGCGGTGCGTGCCAACCACATTCACCGCATCTTCATACGGCCCCAGAACCGGAGAAAACCCCGGCAGATGCCGGATGTCCTCCACGTCGATCTGCCAACGATCGACCTCGTAGCCGCGCGCGCTCAATTCGGCCGCCATGAAATCCTGTGCCGATTGTTCCTGCCCGCGCAGAGACGGGTGCGCGGTCAGTTCGGCCAGAAACGCGATTTGCCTGTCAAAGGCCCTGTCTACGGCATCGAACAGGCGGGTTTTCAGATCGGTTTGCATGTGCGACCTCAAAAGCTTGGGAGTGGTGTTTCAGAAACGATCAGCGGCGCTCCGGTGGCCTCTTTGATCTCGGCCACACTCACGCCCTGGGCGGTTTCGATCAGGTGAAAGCCGTCGGGTTTCACGTCAATCACCGCCAGATCCGTAAAGATCCGCCTGACGCAACCCCGCGCCGTCAGCGGCAAGGTGCAGCATTCCGTGAGCTTGGGATTGCCCGCACGGTCGGTATGGGTGGTGAGGACAACAACGCGCCGCGCCTTTTGCGCCAGTTCGATCCCTCCGCCCACGCCCGGCGAGAACTTTCCGGGGATCTTCCAGTTTGCCAGATCGCCATTGGCCGCGACCTCGAACGCACCAAGCATGGTCAGGTCCAGCCGCCCGGACCGCACCATCGCAAAACTGGTTGCGCTGTCGAAAAACGCCGATCCGGGAATGGTCGAAACATAGGCCCCGCCCGCATCAATCAGGTTCCGGTCGGCCCGATCGGGGGGCAGGGTCGGCCCGATCCCGGTCAAACCGTTTTCCGCATGCAGGCACACGGGAAAGTCCCCAGGCAAATGATTGACCACCCTGGTCGGCAGACCAATGCCAAGGTTGACCACCATGCCCGGCCGGATTTCGCGGGCCGCACGCGCGGCCAGTCTGTCATTAGCGTTGGACAACGGCGTATTCCTCGGACAAAGCAGCCAGTTCCGTGACGTGATCGACAAACACGCCGGGCGTGTGGATGTCGTTGGCGTCAAGCGCGCCAAGCGAAAGCACGGCTTCGGCCTCGACGATGACGCAATCGGCGGCCATGGCCATCAGAGGGTTGAAATTCCGCGCGGTGGCCGCGTAGGCAAGATTGCCAAAACTGTCGGCGCGCGCTGCGTGCAGCAGGGCCACATCGGCACGCAGGGCGGGTTCGATGACATGGGTCTTGCCGCCGAACTCGATCATCCGTTTGCCCTCGGCCAGTTCGGTGCCGATGCCGATATCGCTTAGGAACCCGCCAATCCCCGCGCCACCCGCGCGGATGCGTTCGGCCAGAATGCCCTGGGCGTTGAACTCGACCTTGATCCTGCCCTTGTTCATCAGATCAATCGCGTGACCGTTCAGCCCGAGATGGGTGGTGATCAGCCGCGCGACCTGACCGCTCCGCAACAGATGATCGACACCCATGTCCGGTTCGTTGGCATCGTTCTTGATGACTGTGAGATCACGCGCGCCATGGCGCACAAGCGCCCGGATCAGGGCAAAAGGAGTGCCCGGAACACCAAACCCGCCCAGCATCACCGTGGCGCCGTCCTGAATCCGGGCGATGGCGTCTTCGATGCTGCATTGCTTGTCGGTCAGTCTCACGCGGCCTCCTCGGACACGGGCAGGCCCGTTTCGCTTGCGAATGCGTCCAGAGCATCACGCAGGATCACCATCATATCGTCAATCTGGGTCTCGGTGATGATCAGGGGGGGAGCCACAAGGAAATGATCGCCAGAGGTACCGCCACGCGTGCGGCGGGAATAGATGATCAGACCGCGCGCATAGGCCAGTTCCACCAGACGGTCATAGGCGTTGAGCTTGGTCGGCAGCGGCTCCATCGTTTCGCGGTCCGAGACCAGTTCGAACGCGGTCAACAGCCCCTTGCCCCGCACATCGCCGATGAAGGGGTAGCGGTCCATCAACTCGCGCAGCCGGGCCATAAGTACCTCGCCCATACGGGCGGCGTTTTCGATCAGGTTCTGCTCTTCCAACTCTTCCAGCACGGCCAGTCCCGCCGAACAGGCCAGCGGATTTCCGGCATAGGTGAACCCGTGCAGAAACCCTCCCGCATCGAGCACCGGCTCGACCAGACGGGCGCCGGCGACGATGGCCCCAAGCGGCGCATAGCCAGCGCCAAATCCCTTGGACATGGCCACGATATCCGGGGTGATCCCCCAATGCTCGGCGGCAAGGAACCTGCCCGTACGGCCCGCACCGGTCATGACCTCGTCATAGATCAGCAGGACGCCAAACTCGTCACAGATCTCCCGGATGCGCCCGTAATAGCTGTCCGGGGCCACCAGCGCACCGGTCGAGGCGCCGCCGATAGGCTCCATGACGAACGCAAGCACCGTTTCCGGGCTTTCGGCGATGATCTTGTCCCGCAGAAGCTCGGCATATTTCAGCCCGCGCTGCGCTTCGCTGAGATTGTCGCGGTCCAGATAGGTGGCGGGTGCGGCGATCTTTGGCATCCCGCGCATCATCGGCGCAAAAGGCTCACGCAGCGGATCGTAACCGGTCAGGTCCAAGGCGCCAAAGGTACATCCGTGATAGGACGGGAACCGCGAAATGACCTTGTAACGTTTCGGCTGGCCCTGGGTCAGGGCATGTTGCCGGGCCAGCTTCACGGCGCTTTCCACCGCTTCCGAGCCGCCGGAGACAAAGAACACCCGGTCCAGCCCCCTGGGCATCAGCAACACTGTCTTTGCGGCCAGATCCTCGGACGGATGGGTACGGAAATGCAGGCGATAGCCGAATGTGGCCTTGTCCATCTGCGCCTTGATCTTGGCGAGAACACGCGGGTTCGAGTGACCGATATTGGACACCATCGCCCCCGACGATCCGTCGATATAGCGCTTGCCGTTCTCGTCGAACAGATAGATCCCCTCCCCCCGGTCGAGAAACGGGCGCGGGTTGCGGGTTTGATAGAACAGATACGAAGCCGCGTCGCTCACTTGGCACCTTCCAGATGTTTGCGCAGGAATTCCCGGGTCCGGGGTTGTGTCGGATTTTTGAACAGCACTTCCGGTGGGCCCTCTTCGACCACCACGCCCTTGTCCATAAACAGAACCCGGTCACAGACCGAGGCGGCAAAATCCATCTCATGGGTGACGATGATCATGGTCATGTGCTCTTCGGCGAGTTTTTTCATGACCAGGTTCACTTCTTCGACCAGTTCCGGGTCAAGCGCCGAGGTGGCCTCGTCAAACAGCATCAGCTTGGGTTTCATGGCCAGCGCCCGGGCGATGGCAACCCGTTGCTTTTGCCCGCCGGACAATTGCGACGGGTAATAGTCGATCCGCTCCAGCATGCCGACCTTGTCGAGCTGCTCCTCGGCCAGCCTGTCGGCATCCCCCTGCGACATCCCCTTGAGCAGTTTCGGCGCCATGGTCACGTTCTCGCGGGCCGTCATATGCGGGAACAGGTTGAAATGCTGGAAGACCATGCCGACCTGCTGGCGCATCTCGTTGATGTGCTTTTCATACTGGCGGTGTGGCAGCTTCTTGTTCACCTGCACCCCGTCCAGCCAGATCTCGCCGCCAGTCAAAGGGTCCAGATCGTTGATCGCCCTGAGCAGCGTGGACTTGCCGGAGCCCGACGAACCGATGATGCCGACGATCTGGCCACGCGAAACCTTCAGGCTGATATCCTTGAGCACTTCAAGCGCGCCAAAGGATTTCTGGGCGTGACGAATTTCGACAAAACTTGTCTGTTCGCTCATGATGGGCCTCTTGTGTCAGCGAGAGATGGAAATGCGGCGCTCGATCTTGCGCTGCACCCATTCCATGCAAAGATTGATGACGTAGTAGAATGCGGCGGCGAGGATGTAGAACTCGAAGGGACGATATGTCTTGCCGATCACCCTTTGCGCCGACAGCGTCAGTTCGCTCACCCCGATCACCGATACCAGCGCGCTGTCTTTCAGCAGGGCGATCATGTTGTTGCCGATCGGCGGAATGACGTCGCGCACCGCCTGGGGGATCACCACCTTGCGCAGGGCCTGCCCCCGGCTCAGCCCCAATGTGCGGGCCGCTTCCATCTGGCCCTTGTCCACCGCCAGAATCGCCGTCTGGATCAGTTCCGAGTTATAGACGGCAAAATGCAGCCCCAGCCCGATGATACCGGCGACAAAGGCAGGCAGGTCGATCCCGATCTGCACCAGTCCGAAATAGATCAGGAACAGTTGCAGCAACAAAGGAGTGCCCATGAAGACCCATTCGATCAGACGGAACGGCTGGCGAATGATCCAGGGCGCATAGAGGGCGGTCACCGCAAAGATGATACCACCGACAAAGCTCAACAAGGCGGCGGCGACCGTGATCCCGATGGTCCAGGCAACACCCAACAAGATGATGTCCAGATATTTGGGAACAATGGAGAAATCGAGGCCCATCTGTCTGCCCTCTCCGATCAGGTGATCTGGACTTTGCGATCCAGCCAGGCAACGCCGCGGCCGGTCGCGTAGATGATGATCATGTATAGAACCCCTGCGAGCAGGAACATTTCGAACGGCTTGTAGGTCGAGCCGATATAGCGTTGCGCGGTGTAGGTCAGTTCGACCACCGCAATCGCGGCGACCAGCGCGGTCGCCTTGATCAGCATGTTCAGGTTCACGCCAAGCGGGCGCACCATCAGGCGTGCGGCCTGCGGCAGGATCACCTTGTAGGTTGCCTGCCAACTGCTGAGCCCAAGGGTGCGTGCCGCCTCGCGCTGGCCCTTGTCGATGGCGATGATTGCCCCGCGGATCGTTTCGGTCATATAGGCGCCCGCGTTGATGCCCAATCCGATGACACCCGCTTCGAACGCGTCAAGCTGAATGCCGATCTGCGGGCCGCCAAAATACAGAATGAACAACTGGATAAGCGCGGGGGTTCCGCGAAACACGCTGACATAGGCGGCGCCCGCGAACCTCAGTATCGCGTGACGCGACAGCCGCGCGGCGGCCCCGAGTGTGCCACAGATCAACCCCAGGATGGCGGTCAGGACCGAAAGCAGAACGGTGACCCACGCGGCCTCCAGAAAGAAGGGATAGACCTTCATCATCAGTTCCAGGTCCATGTCTCACTCCTTTGGGTTTCCGGCCGGGATCTTGCCGGGCCGCTCTCGCGTGACATCACTCTATCTTATGGAACCGGCGGTCGCACCGACGTTCCGGCGCGACACAAGACGCGTCAGAGGCCGGATGATCGGGGGGGGGCCTTGGCGATCTGGTCGGAACATTGCAGCAGAAACTCCCCGCCGCCCGGGCGGCGGGGATAGGACGCCTTAGCGAATGTCTGCGCCAATCCACTCTTTGGCAATGGCCAGATAGGTGCCATCGTCCATCATGGATTGCAGGGCTTTCTGCATTTCCGCCGCCAGCTGCGGGTTGCCTTCGCGAATGGCAATGCCGGCACCAAAGGGCTCTGTGGTCGGATCCGCGAACATCTCGAACGCCTGGCCCTTTTCGGTCATCGCCAGAATGGCCGCGATCGAGTCGTTCACGATGGCGTCGACCCGTCCGTTTTCAAGCTCCAGCAGCAGCTCGGGCAGGCCCTTGTAGGTGTTGATGTCATAGCCCTTTTCGCGCGCCCAATCCTCGTGGGTTTCCCCAAGCGTCAGGCCGACCTTCTTGCCCTTCAGATCGTCAAGGCTGGCAATGCCCGAGCCCGGCTTGGTGAAGATCGCGCGCTTGTCCGAATAGTAGGGCCCGACAAAGTCGACAACTTCGTCGCGTTCCGCCGTAATCGTCATCGACCCGACGATGGCGTCATACTTGTTCGCCAGCAGGCCACCGATGATCCCGTCCCATGCGGTGGTTACGATTTCCGTTTCCAGCCCCATCCGCTTGGCGATCTCGGTGCCGATGGCCGGGTCGAAACCGACAACCTTGTTTTGATCGTTGACGAAATTGAACGGAGGATAGGCGCCCGACATCGCGATGCGGATCACGCCTTTTTCTTTCAGTGTGTCCAGCTCTTCGGCGGCAACAGTCATGCCGAATGCAGCAAGACCGATAGCGGCAAATACAGATTTCAAAATGGTACGGCGAGCAGTCATTTCGTTCTTCTCCCTGGTAATGTCACGCTATCGGCCTGTTCCGGCACCGCGCTGCGGAATCGTCCGCACTGGCAAAAACCTTGCATGGCACTCAATATTGCGCAAATAGATATTAAGTATCTTCAATATAGATGAAATCTATGCTTGAGCCGCACAAACACCGCTTCCCCTGGAACCTCGACTGGAATCTCTTGCGCACCTTCATGGTCGTGGTCGAACAGCACGGCATATCCAAGGCGGCCGACTTTCTCGGCTTGAAACAGCCAACCATCTCGGCGGCGCTCAAGCGGCTTGAACAACACGCGGGGCAGACGCTTGTGGTACGGAAACCCAACGAGTTTTCGGTCACGCGGGCGGGTCAGGTTCTGTACACGGAATGCGCCAAGATCTTTGGGTCGGTGTCGCAGCTCCCTTCGCTCCTGGACGCGGCCCATGCCGAGCTGCGCGGCCACCTGACGATTGCGACAACCAGCCATGTGATTTCGGATCATTTCGACGATTTCCTGAACAGCTTCACCAAGGCCCATCCCAATGTGACCTACTCGTTTTCAGTTTTTGAAAGTAACGAGGTCGAAACGATCGTCTCGCAAAACCGGGCAAGCTTCGGGCTTTGCCTGCTTTCCAAACCTCCCAAGAATCTGGAAACCCTGGTGCTGTATCGCGAGTATTTCGGGCTGTATTGCGGGGCACGCCATCCGCTGTTCGGGGTGAAAGAGATTGATCCGGCCGATCTCGAGGGCGAGCCTTTCGTCGCGTTTCAGACCGAGGCCGAAGGCGGCCCCCTTGCGGCCACATCCAGACTGCGCACACGCCTCAGGCTGGCCGATAGCTGGCGTGGCGTTTCTTCCAGCTTGAATGAAATCCGGCGCATGATCATGGCGAATGTCGGCATCGGGGCACTACCGCTGCACGTCGCCAAGCAGGACGTCGCCGCCGGACGCCTCCGGCAATTGCCGCCATACGACGACCTGCCGCTGGTAAACATCTATTTGGTCAGCAATCCCGCCCGTCGCCAATCTGACGCCGAGGCCACGTTTCTCTCTGCCTGTGCCGCGGAACTCTCTGCAATTGACATCGACAAACGGACATATGGTGCATAAGGGGCGCCTTTGCGCAAAGCGGCGACAACGTGGTCACCGGCTCGGCCTGATCCGACCTGATCTTCGGCGGCGCGGGCAACGACGCGGTGCAGGATCAACGATAGCGAACAATTGGTGCACTCAGGACACACTATTGGGTGGTCACGACCGAGCCTGTTCATACAAATAGAAAAATTGCTATGTTTCCCGGGATCAAGGCAAAGGAACGGCCTTGGCCGAGCCTTTCAGAGTTGATCTGGTTAATCTAAGGAATTCAAAGACATAAGGGGGGAATGACATGCCGGAGCTAAGTTTTCGAGGACATCTTCCGTGGCTGGCAGAGAATTTCGTGGACTTGCTCAGGTATCATGGAATTACCTCCCTCACGGCAGAACCCGGCCTGGCCAAGATCGGTTCGATATTCAGTGAAGGCGTCGATATCATCGGCAGCGGCGTAGATGCGCCCGATTCCGGTCCTGCGTTCCTGACCGGGCAAATCGAGAGCTTCTTTTATTACACAGCGACCTTTGGCGAGTATATCCACGACCCGCTGATCATCACGAAAAGGATCGAGATCACCGGTCTTTCCCTGGATGCATCGACCCTGTTCGATCTGCTTGATCGCACCGAGGGGAGCATCGCCAGGGGGCGACTTCAATCCGAGGTTCTCGACCGGGTCCTGAATGAAGAGCCATGGGTTGTCACAGGCGACGACACCTATGACGACATCGCCGAGCCCAGCGAAGAGTTCCGCTTCCTCGGCAATGACCGATTGATTGGCCTTGGTGGCGATGACACCCTCAACGGAGGGGATGGGCTCGACACGCTGAATGGCGGCGACGGGAATGACCACCTCATCGGAGGAACGTCCATCCAGGACCTGCGCGACATCCTCTATGGCGGAGACGGCGCGGACAGTATTGACGGTGGCTATGGCAATGATCTTGCATTCGGCGGCAATGGCAATGACACGATCGCCGGTGGCTTCGGCGTGGATGAGCTGCAAGGTCAGGACGGCGACGACGTGATCACCGGTTCGGCCTTCTCCGACCTCGTGTTCGGTGGCGCCGGGAACGATTTCGTCAATGGCGGCTTCGGCTCCGACCGGATCAACGGCGGCACTGGCGCGGACAAGTTCTTTCACGTGGGGGTCGAGGGCCATGGTTCCGACTGGGTGCAGGACTTTGGCGCAGCCGAAGGCGACATGCTGCTGTTCGGAAACGAAACAGCCACCCGCACACAGTTCCAGGTCAACTTCGCCCATACCGCAAATGCCGAAGGCGAACGGGCGGGCGACGACGACGTGATGGAGGCGTTCGTGATCTACCGGCCCACGGGTCAGATCATGTGGGCGCTGGTGGATGGCGCGGGCCAGTCCAGCATCACCCTGCAGATCGGCAGCGATCTGTTCGACCTGCTGGGCTGAGCCCGCGCCGCGCCGGCATGCCCGGCGCGCCCGGCGGACCGGTTTGGTAATCGCGACCGCCCATGTTACCCTCGGGCATTATCAAATGCTTGAGGAGGGAGAAACGTGGCGGGATATCTGCTTTTCTCGGCGGATGACGGGTCGGAAGGGCGCGAAGCCTTCGTGACCCAGCTTGGCAGCCGGACGGTCACCCAGATTGTCATCAACCCGGGACCGGGCGACGCCTTGTCGGTCTTCGACTCCTACGCCGCGGCGATTGGCGACACGGTGGTTTTCTGGGCCAGCGAAGAAACCGGCGGCTCCGAGCTCTGGCGTCTCGATGGCGTGAACGCGGCGTCTCGGGTCGCCGACATCCATCCCGGCACCGGCAATGCCGACCCGACCGAGATCCGCGCGATCAACGGCACCTTCTATTTCTCCGCCTTGAACCCGGACCTGGGCGGCGAGGTCTGGGCAAGTGACGGTACCGCCGACGGAACCCGGGCGCTGCGCGACATCAACCCGGGTCCCGGCAGTGGCGCCGGTCAGTTTTTCACGGCCTTCCAGGACGGGCTTCTGTTCCGGGCCAATGACGGCAACGGGCTGGAACTGTGGCGCAGCGACGGCACCGAAGCCGGAACCCGCCTGGTCAAGGCCCTGATCCCCGAAAGCCCCAATCAGAGCGGCGTCACCTTCCTGGAAGAAACCGGAACCGCCGGGCCGCACATGTATTTCAGCGGCAAGACCACGGAATTCGGGATCGAGCTCTGGCGAACCGACGGCACGGCGGACGGTACCGTGCAAGTCGCCGATATCGCGGGCGGATCGACGTCCGGTTCCCCGAACGACATAACCGTTCTGGGCGACACGGTCGTGTTCAGCGCCTACGGGGGGTTCCGGCCCGGCGCCAGCGGTGGCCGGGAACTCTGGGTCAGTGACGGCACCGAGACCGGTACCCGACTGCTGGTCGACATAAACCCGGGCCTCGAAGGCTCCGACCCGGCCGAACTGACGCGGCTGGGCAACAGGATCATCTTCGAGGCCGACGATGGCACCACCGGCGAGGAAATTTGGATCACCGACGGCACCGCGTCCGGCACCGTCCAGCTGGCCGACCTGACCCCCGGCAACACCGATTTCGTGGGCGAGCGCGAATTCACCCCCATCGGCGACGGCAGCCGCGTCGTGTTCCGCGCCAATGACGACCGGGCGACGGGCAATGACCTCTGGATCACCGATGGTACCCCCGACGGCACCCGGATGCTGGCGGAAAATGTCTCCGCGGGCGGTCTCTTCGCGGCGGGCGACTATGTCTATTTCAACGGCGGCGGCGAGCTTTGGCTGACCGACGGCACGCCTGCAGGCACGTTCGAAGTGGCCGACATCAACACCGACATTTCCGATATCATCACCCGGGGCCGCTCCGACCCGATCGCGCTGGTGGCCTTTGGCACCGAAAACCGCGCCCCGGACGCGCCGGTGTTCTTCGCCGCGACTATCGGCAATGACGCGGCACCGGGAACCCGCGTCGGCACCGTCGGCCTCAGCGATCCCGACAATCAGGCGCTCACCCTTGCGCTCACCGATGACGCGGGTGGACTTTTCGCGCTCGATGGCCGCAACCTCGTTCTGGCCGCCGGTCTGGCCGGGGCAACCGCCGCAGAGGTCACCCTGCGTGTCACCGACGGTGCGGGCGGTGCGCGTTCCGAAACCATCGCGCTGACATTCGAGGATGTCGCGCCCGCGGGCCGGACCATCACCGGCTCCGACACGGCCGAGGTCCTGACCGGAGACACCGGAGACGACACCATCCTGGGCCTCGATGGCAACGACCGGCTACTCGGCGAGGCGGGCAATGACAGTCTTGATGGCGGGCTCGGCGCCGATACGCTCAACGGCGGCGATGGCGATGACACCCTCATCGGCGGCCCGTCCGAGGATGACCTGCGCGACGTGATCTATGCGGGCGAGGGCAATGACAGCGTCGATGCGGGCGCGGGCAATGACCTCATCTTCGGTCAGGGCGGCAACGACACTATCGCGGGCGGCTTTGGCGTCGATGAGATCCAGGGGCAGGACGGGGATGATGTGATTACCGGTTCCGCCTTCTCGGATCTGGTCTTTGGCGGCGCCGGGAACGATTTCGTCAATGGCGGCTTTGGCCATGACCGCATCAATGGCGGTTCGGGCGCCGACAAGTTCTTCCATGTCGGAGTCGAAGGCCACGGGTCGGACTGGGTGCAGGATTACAGTTCTGCCGAGGGCGATGCCCTCCTGTTCGGCAATACCGCCGCCACCCGCGCCGATTTCCAGGTCAACTTCGCCCATACCCAGAACGCCGAAGGTGAGCGTGCGGGCGACGATGCGGTGCAGGAGGCTTTCGTGATCTACCGCCCGACGGGTCAGATCATGTGGGCGCTGGTGGATGGCGCGGGGCAGTCGTCGATCAACCTCCAGATCGGCAGCGAGGTGTTCGACCTCTTGGCCTGAGAAGCTGATACCTGATAACTTGGATTGGAAGAAGTTCCAATCTCCCTGCCTAAGTAGACTTGACACTAAGATCTGCCCTTTTTCACCTCAAGGGCGCTTGGGAAGGCTGCGATCCGAAAGGGCAAATGCCTCTGCCAACCCGGGCTTCTTGTGCCAAGAGCCGTTGCAAATACCCCTGACAAGCTTCCTGTTCATTCTCGTAGACGTTCCGGCACAAGCGCTGGGCATACTCAATCAGTGCGTACTGAACAACCGGCATGAACTCTTCGTGCCCTTGGACGGAACAGGCTTACGGCGCGCGCCAAGGGCGGTTCCGGATCGGAACCTACGGCCTGATCGGACAACGTTGGCGATCCCCGGACAAAGGTCCGTTTCTGGCCTGCTAGCAGGCTGTCGGGACGCCTGAATGAAGTCGATTGACACGAACTGGGGGGCGCGCCTAGCGTCACGCTGATCGGGCCCAAGTCCGGCAACCCGAGACTTTTCAAACGGGTTGATCATGACATCCTTCCAGATCGAATCCACAGCCGATGCGTTCTTCGTCCAATCCGTTCAGGCCTTGGTGAACGGCGGCTTTGCCGCTTTGCTGGCCGGGATTGATGCCGCACCAGAGCAATTGGCCGTCTTTGGTGCTGGACCCGACGGCAGTGCATCGCGGATCGATGCCGACATTATCCTTGCACATAGGGCCATTTCGATGGTCGAGCGCGACGGCGGCGGCTTTGCCGTGCTGTCGCAGATCAACGATTCCTCCCCGGACAGCGGTCGAACCCACGCAACTCTGTTCGACGCATCCGGCAATGAAACCGGTGCGTTCATCTTGCCGGCCAGGATCTTTCTGGGCAGTTTGGACCCGCAACCGAATTTCTCGGCCATTCCCGGCAGTCCCGACCTGTGGCTGAAAGGCTTTGACGAAGCGGGGTTCTTTATTTCCCGGGTCGACAGCGAAACGCTCAGACCGCTCGATCCGCCCGTCCTGCTGCGCACCCAAGCCCCGAGTTTCATCCTTGATGGCGGGTTCGGACTGGTCGCTCCCTTCAGTTTCAGCGGCACACGTGGCGAGTTGATCGAAGCGACCTCCTTCACCACGGAAGATGGTCTTGTGCCGACCTACGCCAATCCGAGGAATGTCGATTTTTCGTCAAGTATCAAAACCGCTGCGGGCAACTCGGTTGTCGAGGTAGGCATCACGCGCGAGCGCCAGAGCATTACCGAGGGCGGCAACATTCTTGGCAGCATCCAGATCAATCTGATCGAGCCGGACTCCGGCGCGATACGGACACTGACAAACGATTTTCTCGGGTTCGGGTTCGTCGAAGCCAGGGTGGTCGAGGTGCCCGGTCTTGGCTTTGCCGTCCTTGTCGTTATCGAGGGTGGCCCCAGGGGTACGTCCGGGATCATCGACGCAGCAGAGGTGATCTTTTTCGATTTCGATGGAAACGAACGCGGAAGCGCGGTCATTTCCGACCTCGTGGGCCAGAGAACCACGGGGTTGGGTGGCACGTTCACGTTCACGGCCCTTGTCGATCCGCTGCACCAGAACTTGCGGTTTCTCACCGTCTGGTCGCCAACCGACGAAAGCGGAAACCTCCTGGCCGCGCGCGGCACGATCACCACGCTCGCGCCGACGCCCTTCGGCGAACAGGTCGGCTTCATGCAAGAGGGGACCGCCTACGGCGATTACCTCACGGGTCTGGCGATGAGCGACGTCATTTCCGGTGGGGACGGACCCGATACGCTCGATGGCAATGGCGGCGGCGATGTGCTGGACGGCGGCGACGGCGTTGACTTCCTCGATGGCGGCGACGGCGACGACGTGTTGCGGGGTGGCGCAGGTACGGACATTCTCTTTGGCGCTGAGGGCAATGACAGCCTGTCGGGTGGCGACGGCGATGACAGGCTCATTGGCAGCAGCGGCGACGATACGCTCAATGGCAATGGCGGCGGCGATGTGCTGGACGGCGGCAACGGCGTTGACTTCCTCGATGGCGGCGACGGCGACGACGTGTTGCTGGGTGGCGCAGGCACGGACATTCTCTTTGGCGCTGAGGGCAATGACAGCCTGTCGGGTGGCGACGGCGACGACAGGCTCATTGGCAGCAGCGGCGACGATACGCTCGATGGCGGCGATGGCGACGACACCATCACGGGCGACGGCGGCAATGATCTCCTGAACGGCGGCGACGGGGCCGACAACCTCGTCGGTGACGACGGCGACGACACGATCATTGGCGGCGACAGTGAAAGCGATCTGCGAGACGTCATCTTTGCCGGGGAGGGTAACGACAGTGTGGATGGCGGCCACGGCAACGACCTGATCTTTGGCATGGGCGGCAATGACACCATTGCTGGCGGAGCCGGGGCTGATGACCTGCGCGGGCAAGATGGCGACGATGTCATCACCGGCTCTGCCTTTTCCGACATCATTTTCGGGAATGCGGGGAACGATTTCCTCAACGGCGGATTCGGGTCCGACCGCATTAACGGAGGCACCGGGGCCGACAGGTTCTTTCACGTCGGCGTCGCGGGCCACGGCTCGGACTGGCTGCAGGATTACACCGCAGCCGAGGGCGACGTGCTGCTGTTCGGCATCGCCTCTGCCACCAGGGACCAGTTCCTGGTTCAATTCAACCACGCAGCAAACGCCGAAGGCGAACGCTCGGGCGACGATACCATTGCGGAAGCCTTCGTGACTTTCCGCCCCACCGGCCAGATCATGTGGGCGCTGGTCGATGGCGCGGGGCAGTCCAGTATCAACCTGCAAATCGGCTCGGAGGTGGCTGACCTGCTGGCCTGACTCTTGCCTGTGATGCGGCGGCAGGCCCGGACCGGGCCTGTACAAAACGGTCAATTCCTCCTGTGGCACAGGGACAAAACGGCCAATTTGCCGTACAAAACCGGTTTTTTTGGTCCTTGCCCTCGTGACCCGGCCCGCGGAACCGGTCCGGGCACGTCAAGGCAACGTGACCGCTTCCCTTCCCAACACCCACAACATATAGTGCGCTTCAACACCGGGGGAGCAACTGCTCGGAGATCAGGGGACGCAGGCAATGGCGCATATCATCGTCGTCGGCAACGAAAAGGGCGGTGCCGGAAAATCCACCGTATCCATGCACGTCGCCAGCGCCCTGGCGCGGCTGGGGTACAAAGTGAATACCCTCGACCTCGACCTGCGCCAAAGAAGCCTCGGCCGCTACTTTGAAAACCGGGCGGCGTTCCTGAAAAGCTCGGGACTGGACCTGCCATCGCCGACAAACCATGATCTGCCCGAGATCGACGCTGCCGCGCTGAAGCCGGGTGAGAACGTGTTCGATCACCGGCTTTCGGCTGCCGTATCGCGGCTGGAGGCAGACAGCGATTTCATCCTGATCGACTGCCCTGGCTCGCATACCCGCCTCAGCCAGGTCGCGCATTCACTTGCCGATACGCTGGTTACGCCACTCAACGACAGCTTTGTCGATTTCGACCTGCTGGCTCGTATCGATTCCAACGGTGAACGGATCCTCGGACCCTCGGTCTACTCGGAAATGGTTTGGAATGCCCGTCAGCTGCGCGCCCAGGCCGGGCTGAAGCCGATTGACTGGGTCATCGTACGCAACCGGGTCGGGACCCAGCGCATGGTCAACAAGGAGAAGATGGAGCGCGCGATAGAGATGCTGGCCAGCCGCATCGGGTTTCGCATCGCACCCGGCTTTTCCGAGCGCGTGATCTTTCGCGAGCTGTTCCCGCGTGGGCTGACCCTGCTCGATCTCAAGGATATTGGTGTCAAGCAGCTCAACATCTCGAACATCGCCGCCCGGCAGGAGCTGCGCGACATGATGAAGGCGCTCAAGCTGCCGGGTGTCGAGATCGACTTCTGATCCGGTGCGCGGCTATTCGCACGGCGCGCCTTCGTAGATCGTGAACAGTTCCTGCGGCTCGGAAACGCCACGCAGCATGTAGCGGCCCAGGCTGACCAGGTCATGCCCGGTCGGCTTGGCAAACCGTGCCACCGGTTCGGACAGGATGATGTTTCGACCAACCGACCTGTGAAGTCCCGACAGGCGGACCGTGAGGTTCACGGCCGGGCCAATCACCGTGAAGTCGAGCCGGTTGTCGGCACCGATATTGCCATAGAAGATCTCTCCGGCGTGCAGCGCCAGGGTGACGCTGGTTACCGTTTCTCCGCGCGCCAGCCGCGTCTCGTTGACCTCCGCCATACCCCGGCGCATCTGAACCGCCGCATCAAGCCCCGCTGCAGCGGAGCGTTCCGGCGTTTCGAGGTTGAACATCGCCAATATCCCGTCACCCAAGAACTTGAGGATATTGCCGCCATGCCCCTGGATCACTTTGACCGCCATGCCGAAATACTCGTTCAGCATGGCAATCAACTCAGGGCCGGGGGTGCGCTCGGTCAGCGCGGTAAAATCCTTGAGATCGAAGTAGCACAAGACCGCGTCGATCTGCTGAAGCGAGCCGCGCTGGATCTCGCCCGACAAAACCCGCCGCCCCGCGTCGCGCCCCAGATAGACCTGAAGCAGGTCGCCCGCCATCTGTCGGTTGGCCGCCGATTTCAGCGCCAGCGCCAGTTGCGGCAGCGAAGCGCGCACCAAATCTAGGTCCGCCTCGGCAAAGCCCGCCGACCCGTCACTGGACCACGAGATCAGCACGCCCTCAGGCGTATTTTGCGGGTCGATCTTTTCGAAGGGCACGCGCTTTTCAAGGATGACACCCGCCGCGAAGTAATCGGTGGCCCCGTTGGCGCGCAGCTCATTCAATATGGGAAAGCGGCTTTCTGCGTTTGTCTCCAGCAGGCGCTCGCGATACTCGGTCTCGCCACTGTCGAGCAGATGATAGAGCGGGCTGCGCAACCATGCCTCGATCGGGGTCTCGGAATACCCGTATTTGTCGCTGGACACGCCCCGGTCGCGATACCAGTTGTACCCAAGCCCTCCGTATTTGGGATGAAAGGCGCTTTGGGCGACATGCAGGCGGTAAAGGGGCACGCCAAGTTCGAGTAGGCGTTCGCAATATCCGTGCAGCAACTCGTCTTGCCGCGCGCCTTCCAGCCCGCGTTGAACCAGCCAGTCCTGCAACTGCCCTGCGGTTGCCTGTCTTGCATCACCGTCACTCATCACATCGCTCCTGTATCGGCCACAGCCGATATGGTATCGCCACAACCCGCACCACAGACCGCAACGGATCAATCCATTCCGGCCAGACGCCGCAGCATCATCCTGAGCAGGGCCGCTTCACCCTTGGTGAAATGCGCCGCCATCCGCTCGTCATACCGCTCGGCGATACCGCGAAGCTCCCGGTAGACCGCCTGCCCCGCCGCCGTCAACGCCAATTGCTCGGATCGCCGATCTGCCTCATCACGTGTACGTGTAAGGTATCGACGCTGCGCCAGCTTGGCCACGGCGCGGCTGACCTTGGTCTTGTGAATCAAGGCGCGTTCGCCAATCTGCTTGGCCGTCATTTCGCCGTGCGTGCCGAGGTGAAACAACACCCGCCACTCTGTACGCAGCATGCCATAGCGATTCTTATAGATCTGCTGAAACTCGAGCGAACTCTGTTCCGCCGCCTGATTCAGAAGGAAAGGCAGGAAATTTCGCAGATCGAAGTCATCATTTTCGGGTATTTTGGTCTTTGTCATGCTTGTTAGTTACAAAATCAACTATTATCCGACAAGTAGCAAACGGAGGAACGCGCGAATGAACCGTCCGATCGACCCGCATCAACTGACCCAGGCGGCCACCACTGTCGGCACAACCGAGGGTTACATGCCCGGCTGGGGCAACGATTTCGAGACCGAGGCGCTGCCCGGCGCCCTGCCCCAGGGCATGAACAGCCCGCAGAAATGCAACTATGGCCTTTATGGCGAACAGCTGAGCGGCACCGCCTTTACCGCGACCCGCCCCGAGCGAACCTGGTGCTATCGCATCCGGCCCTCGGTCAAGCATTCGCACCGCTATGAAAAGATCGACCTGCCCTATTGGAAATCGGCCCCCTGCATCGACCCCGATGTGATCAGCCTGGGCCAGTACCGCTGGGATCCGGTGGCGCATTCGGGCGCGGGGCTGACTTGGCTCACCGGCATGCGCACCATGACCACCGCAGGGGATGTGAACACCCAGACCGGCATGGCCAGCCATATCTATCTGGTCACCGAGTCGATGGTGGACGACTATTTCTTCTCCGCCGACAGCGAGCTGCTGGTGGTGCCGCAAGAAGGCCGGCTGCGTTTTGCCACCGAGCTGGGCATCATCGACGTCGAACCCAAGGAAATCGCCATCCTGCCGCGCGGCCTCGTCTACCGGGTCGAGGTGCTGGAAGGCCCTTGCCGTGGCTTTGTCTGCGAAAACTATGGCCAGAAGTTCGAGCTGCCGGGCCGTGGCCCGATCGGCGCAAACTGCATGGCCAATCCGCGCGATTTCAAATCGCCGGTGGCGGCGTTCGAGGATCGCGAGGCGCCCTCGACCGTGACCGTGAAATGGTGCGGCCAGTTTCACACCACCAAGATCGGTCACAGCCCGCTGGACGTGGTGGCCTGGCATGGCAATTACGCCCCGGTCAAATACGACCTGCGCACCTATTGCCCGGTGGGCGCGATCCTGTTCGACCATCCCGATCCGTCGATCTTCACCGTTCTGACCGCACCGTCGGGCGTGCCGGGCACCGCCAATATCGACTTTGTCCTGTTCCGCGAGCGCTGGATGGTGATGGAAGATACCTTCCGCCCGCCGTGGTATCACAAGAACATCATGTCCGAGCTGATGGGCAATATCTATGGCCAGTACGACGCCAAACCGCAGGGCTTTGTTCCCGGCGGGATGAGCCTGCACAACATGATGCTGCCGCACGGGCCGGACAAGGAAGCGTTCGAGAAGGCGTCGAACGCCAATCTCGGCCCCGACAAGCTGGACCAGACCATGTCCTTCATGTTCGAGACCCGTTTCCCGCAGCACCTGACCGAATTCGCCGCCAAGGAAGCGCCATTGCAGGACGATTACATCGACTGCTGGACCTCGCTGGAGAAGAAATTCGACGGCACCCCTGGCAAGAAATAGGCTGCGGCTGAGGGGCCCGGATTTTTCTACGAAAAATCTCGGCCCTGCCCGTGACATGCGTTTGGAGACAACATGCCCCTTTTGAAATCCTGGGTGGCTTCGGCCAATAGCGCCAATCACCCGTTTCCGCTGAACAACCTGCCCTATGGCGTCTTCTCGACCGGCGAGGACGAACCCCGTTGTGGCGTCGCCATCGGCGACATGATCCTCGACATGGCCGCCGCCGAGGCCGAGGGCCTGATCGCGCTGACCGACTACCCGCTGTTCGACGTGCCCTATTGGAACGATCTGATGGAGGAAGGCCCCGCCGTCTGGGCCGCCCTGCGCGAACGTCTGACCGCGCTGCTGTCCAAAGGGTCGAAAGAGCAGGAGGCTATCGAACCGCTGCTTGTGCCGATGGCCGAGGCCGTGCTGCACATGCCGCTGGTGGTTAGCGAATACACCGACTTCTATGCCGGTCGTCAGCACGCCCAGAACATGGGCGCCATCCTGCGCGGTTCGCCCGATCTGCCGGCCAACTGGCTGCATATCCCGATCGGCTACAACGGCCGCGCCTCTTCGGTCGTGGTGTCGGGCACGCCGATCCATCGCCCCAACGGCCAGACGAAGGCCCCCGATGCCGAGATGCCGTCCTTTGGCCCCTCGAAACGGCTCGATATCGAGCTGGAAATGGGCGCCATCGTCGGCACCGGGTCCGAGTTCGGCCAGCCGATCACGGTGGACGAGGCCGACGCGATGATCTTTGGCTATGTGCTGCTGAACGACTGGTCGGCGCGCGATATCCAGGGCTGGGAGTATCAGCCGCTGGGGCCGTTCCAGGGCAAGGCATTCGGCACCTCGATCAGCCCATGGATCGTGACGGCGGCGGCGTTGGAGCCGTTCCGCGCCCCCACCCCGCCGCGTGAGAAAGAGCTGTTGCCCTATCTGAGCGGCAGCAAGGACGGGCTCTACGACATCGAGCTAGAGGTTCTGATGCAGCCCGAAGGCGCCGACCGCGCTTCGGTCATTGCCAGGACCAACTATAGCCGCATGTATTATTCGGCGGCCGAGCAGCTCTGCCATCACGCCATTGGTGGCTGCGCGATGAATGCGGGCGATCTGTTGGGCTCCGGTACCATCTCGGGGCCGGAGCGCAGCGAATTCGGCTCGCTGATGGAACTCAGTTGGGCCGGGCGCGAGCCCTTCACGCTGGAGACCGGCGAGACTCGCGGCTTTATCGAGGATGGCGACACGCTGACCCTGCGCGGCAATGCGCGCGGCGACGGCTATACCGTCGGCTTTGGCGATTGCGTGGGCCAGATCCTGCCCGCCAAGACCTGGGGCTGAGCCGCCCATGACCCTGGCCCTCGACCATATCCAGATCGCGATCCCCGCCGGGGGCGAGGACGCGGCGCGCGCCTTCTGGTGCGCGGGTCTGGGTCTGGTCGAGATCGCCAAGCCCGGTGCGCTGAAGGCGCGCGGCGGGCTGTGGCTGGCGCTCAATGGCGCCGAACTGCATCTGGGGTTGGAGCCCGATTTCACCCCCGCACGCAAGGCCCATCCGGGCTTTGCCGTCATTGACATAGACACCGTCGCCGCGCGGATCGAGGCCCTTGGCCAGAGCCCGCGCTGGGACGACACAATCGAGAACCGCCGCCGGTTCTTTGCCGAAGACCCCTTTGGCAACCGGCTGGAATTCCTGGAAAGGGACTGACACATGGCCAAGGTATTCGCGTCGCAGGGCGACATGAGCGAGAAGAAGATCAGCTTTACCGAGGTGGGTGAAGGGCTCTACGCCTTTACCGCCGAGGGCGACCCCAATTCCGGCGTCATCATCGGCGATGACAGTGTGATGGTGGTCGAAGCGCAGGCCACTCCGCGCCTGGCGCAAAAGGTGATCGACTGTATCCGCGAGGTCACCGACAAGCCGATTTCCCATGTGGTGCTGACCCATTATCACGCCGTGCGCGTGCTGGGCGCCAGCGCATTTGGCGCGGGTCAGGTGATCATGTCCGACACCGCCCGTTCGATGGTGGTGGAACGCGGGCAAGAGGACTGGGACAGCGAGTTTCAACGCTTTCCGCGCCTGTTCGAGGAGCATGAGAGCATTCCGGGCCTGACCTGGCCCACCACCACATTCTCGGACAGCATGACCGTCTACCTGGGCAATCGCCGGGTCGACATCATGCATCTGGGCCGCGCCCATACGGCGGGTGACGCGGTGATCCATGTACCGGATCAGAACGTGATGTTCACCGGCGATATCGTCGAATATCACTCGGCCTGCTATTGCGGCGACGGGCATTTCAACGACTGGGGCAATACGCTGGACAACATCGCCTGGTTCGATGTGGACGCGATTGCGCCGGGACGCGGCGATGCGCTGGTCGGCAAAGAGATGGTCAACGCCGCCATCGAGAACACCCGCGATTTTGTACAGAGCACCTATCGCCCGGCGGCACGCGTCGCCGCGCGCGGCGGCTCGCTGAAAGAGGCCTGGGACGCCGTGCGCGCCGAATGCGATCCGAAGTTTGCCGATTACGCAATCTACGAGCATTGCCTGCCCTTCAACGTGGCGCGCGCCTATGACGAGGCGCGCGGCATCGACACGCCGCGCATCTGGACCGCCCAGCGCGACCTGGAAATGTGGGAGGCCCTGCAAGGCTGACCCAAAGGGGGCGGCCGCCAGTGCGGAGGAGCCCCCGACCGGTCGATATTGATCCAGATCGTGTCGCGCCGGGTGAACTAATGAGACGATGTGACAAGACCTCTGGCGGGTGCCCGGCAGAGGACGGGAGACTTGCGCCCTCGGCCTGCCGGGTGCGCCCAGACCTGGGAGGAGAGACCCATGAACAAAATCTTCGAAGTTCCACTCTATGCCTATGAGCGCAGTCCCGATCAGGACGCGTCCAGCCCGGTGCGCCACAAGGTGATCGTGATCGGCGCAGGGCCCATCGGGCTCGCCGCCGCCATCGACCTTGCCCAGCAGGGGATCGAGGTCGTGGTGCTGGATGACAATGACAAGGTCAGCTTTGGCTCTCGCGCGGTCTGCTATGCCAAGCGCCCGCTGGAGATCCTCGACCGGCTCGGCTGCGGCCAGCCGATGGTCGACAAGGGGGTCGAATGGAACCTGGGCAAGGTGTTCTTTGACGACCGGCAGGTCTATGACTTCAACCTGCTGCCCGAAGGTGGCCACCAGCGCCCCGCCTTCATCAACCTCCAGCAATACTATTTCGAGGAATACCTGGTGAACCGGGTCCGCGAATTGCAGGAGGCCGGCGCCCCCATCGAAATCCGGGGCCGCAACAAGGTCGAGGCGATCGGCACCCATCCCGACCATGTCAAGCTGGAGGTCGAGACACCCGAAGGCTCGTACACCGTCGAGGCCGACTGGCTGATCGCCTGCGATGGCGCAGGCTCGCCGGTACGCTCGATGCTGGGACTCGATTTCGTGGGCCGGGTGTTCGAGGACAACTTCTTGATCGCAGACGTGATCATGGATGCCGGATTCCCGACCGAGCGCTGGTTCTGGTTCGATCCGCCCTTCAACCGGGGCCAGTCCGCCCTGCTGCACAAGCAGCCCGACAATGTCTGGCGTATCGACCTGCAACTGGGCTGGGACATCGACAAGGAGCGCGAAAAGCGCCCCGAGAACGTGATCCCGCGCCTTAAGGCAATGCTGGGCGAGGATGTGCAGTTCGAGCTGGAATGGGTCTCGATCTACACGTTCCAGTGCCGCCGGATGGAGAAGTTCCGCCATGGACGGGTGCTGTTTGCGGGCGACGCCGCGCATCAGGTTTCACCGTTTGGCGCGCGTGGTGCCAACTCCGGCCTGCAGGATACCGACAACCTGATCTGGAAACTGAAACTGGTGATGGAGGGCAAGGCGCCCGAAAGCCTGCTCGACAGCTATGATATGGAGCGGATCCACGGCGCGGATGAGAACATCCTCAATTCGTCGCGTTCGACCGATTTCATCACACCTAAATCCGAGATGTCGCGCATCCTGCGCGATGCGGTTCTGGACCTGAGCGAGCAGTATGAATTTGCCCGCCCGCTGGTGAATTCGGGCCGCCTGTCGGTGCCTTGCACCTATGACGGCTCGCCGCTCAACTCGGCTGATGCGCTGCTAGATGGTCCGGCGCGCACGCGTCCAGGCAGCCCCTGCCCCGACGCGCCGCTGGACGAGGGGTTCCTGCTGCCGAAACTGGGCGACAGGTTCATTCTGCTGACCATCGACGCCGATGCCCCCGACCTGATCGAGGAAGACGGGATCGAGGTCACGCGCCTGGCGCTGTCGGTCAAGGACGACCCGACGCTGGAGCTGAAGCGCCGCTATCTGGGCGACAATGACAGTGCGGTCTATCTGATCCGGCCAGACCAGCATGTCGCCGCACGCCGCCCCAACTATGACGAAAACCAGTTCCGGCATGCGATCCGCCGGGCCACCGGCAAGGAGTGACACCCATGTCCGATCTGATCCTGACCCCGAACATCAACGGAGCCGATGACTTCTACGCCGAACTGTTGGCGGCGCACGAAGGGCTCGACAAGGCACAGAGCGACGCGCTGAACGCGCGCCTGGTTCTGGTACTGGCCAACCAAATCGGCGACCGGGCCATCCTGACCCAGGCCATTCAGGCCGCCGCCCTCAAGGAGTGAGCAACATGAAAATCGAGAAAATCCACCACGTCGCCTATCGCTGCAAGGACGCCAAGGAAACCGTCGAGTGGTATGGCAAGATGCTGAACATGGACTTCATCCTGGCGATTGCCGAGGATCATGTCCCTTCGACCCATGAACCCGATCCCTATATGCACCTGTTCCTGGACGCCGGCGACGGTAACGTTCTGGCGTTCTTTGAACTGCCGACCAAGCCCGAGATGGGCCGTGATCCGAACACGCCGATCTGGGTCCAGCATATCGCCTTCAAGGTCAAGGATCGCGAGACGCTGATCGAGTTCAAGGAGCATCTGGAGGCCAATGGCGTCGAGGTTCTGGGCGTCACCGATCACTCGATCTTCCACTCGATCTATTTCTTCGATCCGAACGGCCATCGCGTCGAACTGGCCTGCCCGGACCCCGAGGAAGAAGCGCTGCTGAAGCGGATGGACGAGGTCAAGTGGGACATGCTGGAAGAGTGGTCGCGCACCAAGAAGGCACCGCAACACGCGGCCTGGCTGCATGCCAAGGAACTGAACAAGAGCGTCTGAGGCGAACCCTCGACCAAGACCGGGCCCGGTGCTGCGCACCGGGTCCTTTTGGCGCGCAAAGCGCGCCCGAGCCAAGGACGCCGTGAAAGCGGTTAACGCTGCGACGGCAACCGCCCCGAGCATTTTCGAACCAATCAGGGCCGCCTTTTCGGAAATGTCCCGAGAATGCCGAAGGCGTGGCAGGGCATTTCCGATTCAGGTTGTTCGAAAACTGCTCTAGTCTAGTATCGCCCTGCCCCAGACAGGAAAGACGCCCCATGTCCGACATCACTCTCTATGACTACTGGCGCTCGTCGGCCAGCTACCGGCTGCGCATCGCGCTCAACCTCGCGGGCATCGCCTACACCGCGGTTCCAGTCGATCTGGTCAAGGGCGAGCACCGCTCAGAGGAGCATCTGGCGCGCAATCCGCAGGGGTTGGTGCCGGTGCTTGACATCGACGGGCTGCGGCTGACCCAGTCGCTGGCGATCCTCGATTATCTCGATCAGACCCGTGGTCTGGGACTGGTGCCCGCCGACCCGGCAGGCCGGGCGCAGGTGCAGGCGCTGGCGCAGGCAATCGCGGTCGATATCCACCCGGTCTGCAACCTGAAAGTCGCACGCCATGCCACGCAGCTCAGCGGCGGGGCCGAGGGCATGCCCGGCGACTGGATGCGCCATTTCATCCGCCCCGGGCTGCAAGCCTTCGAGACGATGCTGGCCGGGTTCGAACAATCGCCCTATTGCTGCGGCGACACACCCGGGTTGGCCGATATCTGCCTGATGCCGCAGATCTACAACGCCCGCCGGTGGGAGGTGGATATCAGCGACATGCCGCGCCTTCTGTCGGTGGAAACCGCGTGCAACGGGCATCCGGCCTTTGCCGCAGCCCATCCCGACCGGCACGCGCCTGCCGGTTGATCAAAAGCGGCCTCAGGCCGCTTTCCATTTGATCGAGCACCCCATCGACGGGATCTGATCGCTGGGTCCGCGCCCGGTTTCGGCTACCTGTTTCATCGCCTCGAACAGGTCACGCCGCAGGTCTGCCGGCCCAGCGGTATTGCGCGAGGCATCGAGCCGGCCGCGATACTGCAACTCCATCGCGCTGTTGAAACCGAAGAAATCCGGCGTGCAAGCCGCCCCATAAGCCCGCGCGACTGACTGATCCTCGTCATGCAGATAAGGGAATGAAAACGCCCGTTCCGTCGCCATTTTCTTCATGTTCGCGAAACTGTCGGCCGGATAAGCCTCTGCATCATTCGAACAGATGGCAATTACCCCGACGCCCAGCGCCTGCAAATCGCGCGCGTCGCGCAGGATGCGGTCCAGCACGGCCAGAACATAGGGGCAGTGGTTGCATATGAACATGACCAGCGTTCCCGCCTCACCGGCCAGGGCGGAGAGGCTGTGGTTTTGCCCGTCGGTGCCGGGCAAAGTAAAATCCGGGGCTTTCCAGCCAAAGTCGCATACCGGCGGTGTTGCAGCCATCTTCAGCCCTCCCATGGTTCCCGACGCCAGTAAACCCTTGCCGCCCCCAAAGCGTCAACGGTCGTGGTTGGCGCTGGACAAGGGCGGCTCCGATCCGCTTACTGGCAGAGACTGTAAGCAAGGAGCGCGGCATATGGCCAAACATGGCTATGACGGTGGGCGGCTGAACCTGCCTTTCGTAGGTATCTGTACCTTCGGCAAGTATCCCTATGTCGAGGATTGGGACAATATCGACGCCGATGCCGCAATCCTCGGCGCGCCGTTCGATTTCGGGGCCCAGTGGCGGTCGGGCGCACGCATGGGGCCACGCGGCATCCGCGAAGCCTCCACCCTGTTTTCATTCGGCCATGCCGGTGCTTATGACTTCGAGGATGACGTCACCTATCTGGACCCGGCCAAGGTCCGTATCGTTGATATCGGCGATGCCGATATCGTGCATACCGACACGATGAAGAGTCACGCCAATATCGAATTCGGCGTTCGCAAGATCCTGCAGGCAGGCGCCTTACCGGTAGTGCTGGGGGGCGATCATTCGGTCAACATCCCCTGTATCAACGCCTTTGACGATCAGGATCCGATCCATGTGGTGCAGATCGACGCGCATCTCGACTTCGTCGATGAACGGCACGGTGTGCGCTATGGCCATGGCAACCCGATGCGGCGGGCGGCGGAGAAGCCCTATGTCACCGGGCTGAGCCAGATTGGCATCCGCAATGTCTCGTCCACGGCAAAGGACGGCTACGAGGCCGCGCGCGCCATGGGTTCGGATATCCAGTCGGTGCGCCATGTCCGCCGGATGGGGACCGAGGCGATGCTTGCCCGGATCCCTGCGGGCGTGCGGTATTACCTGACCATCGACATCGACGCCTTCGACCCCTCTATCGCGCCGGGAACTGGAACGCCCAGCCATGGAGGGTTCCAGTATTACGAGGTGCTTGAGCTGATCGACGGGCTGGCCCGGAGGGGCGATATCGTGGGCATCGACCTGGTCGAGGTGGCCCCGGACTATGACCAGACCGGCAGCACCTCGATCCTGGCGGCGCAACTGTTGATGAACACGCTGGGTCGGGTGCTGCACCACCGAAAACGCTGAAAGCGCACAGGTGCGGTTCGTCTGTACGGGATTGCAGGCACACTTTCGCATCGGCAGATTGCCCTAGATGAAACAGGAGACACCGATGAACCAGTCCATCACCGGCTATCATGCCCATGTCTATTTCGACGCCGACAGCGAGGCGATCGCCCGGCAGGTCTGCGAACAGGCAGCGCAGCTGTTTCCGGTGCAGATGGGCCGGGTTCACGCTCGGAATGTCGGCCCGCATCCGCGCTGGAGCTGCCAACTGGCCTTTGGCCCGGACGCCTTCGACCAGGTCGTGCCCTGGCTGATGCTGAACCGGCAGGGATTGACCATATTTGCTCATCCCGAGACCGGCGACGAATTGCGCGATCATCGCGACCGCGCCATCTGGATGGGCGAGATGCTGGATCTGGACCTGTCGCTGTTCGACTAGGCGCTCAGCCCAGTTCCATTGTGGCAATCGCCTGCAATCCCGGACCCGTCTGTGGGACCGTACCGCGATACATCCGGGCCGTTGCAAATGGCACGGTAAACCCGGCACCTTCCAACGCGCGGCGCAGCGCCGTATTGGCCTCGGGCAAATCGACAATCAGCGGGTCATTCGGACGCTCAGCGGCGATATCCGCGATCAGGTCCAGCGCTGCGGACGTGCCCGGCGCTATGACGGGGCCGATCTTGGTTCCTTCGCGACAAGCCCGCCATGTGGCAAAGCCGACGATCTCGCCGTCCTTTTGCAACACCCGCGTGGCCCGCTCGGGCTGGCCTGGTGCCAACCAAGCGTTCAGGAATGTCGGGCGGCTGAAGCCACCGGCAGCGGCATCGAGTTCGATCAGCCGTAGCATGTCCGACAAGGCCGCTGACCGTATCTCAGGTGACCGGGCCGACGGCCAAAACCCTTCGTGCCGCAGGCTGGCCCCGGTGCGCACAAAACCCGACTTGGCATAGTTCGCCTCTTGCGCTGCCACGCCATCGAGACCGACAGACCGCGCGCCCGCGTGTTCCAGCGCATGGATCCATGTCGCCAGCCCGATCCCCCGCCCCCGCCAGTCGGGCCGGCAGAGATAGAGGCCCAGAAAGGCGTTATCGGCATCGTGGTTGACCACCGAGATCGCCGCGACTGGCTCGCCTTTGACCCGCGCCAGAAAGAACCCCCGGCTGTCTGCGGCATGAAATGCCCGCGCGTCATCCAGCCCGGGGTTCCAGCCTTCGGCCGCCGCCCAGTCCAGAACCATGTCGAGGTCCGCCAGGCTCATCGGGGCGATATCAAGTCCGGGCAAGGCCATGTCAGAGCGCCCTTGCCCGGTCGCGCAACACGAATTTCTGCACCTTGCCGGTCGAGGTTTTGGGCAACTCGCCGAACACAACCGTCCGTGGCGCCTTGAAATGCGCCATGTTCGCCCGGCAAAAGGCGATGATCTCGGCCGCGTCGGCCTCTGACCCCGGCTTCAGCT
The DNA here is from genome assembly GCF_025751555.1 of Ruegeria aquimaris. Taxonomy (GTDB): domain Bacteria; phylum Pseudomonadota; class Alphaproteobacteria; order Rhodobacterales; family Rhodobacteraceae; genus Ruegeria_B; species Ruegeria_B aquimaris. The sequence goes on along the minus strand of NZ_JAOWLB010000025.1, from coordinate 14,255 downwards.
CGACAAAGGCACAAGGCGTCTCACCCCATTTCTCGTCCGGCTTGGCGACCACGGCGGCCTCCATCACTGCCGGATGCTTGTAAAGCACGCCCTCTACCTCGACAGACGAGATGTTCTCGCCGCCCGAAATGATGATGTCCTTGGACCTATCCTTGAGCGCAATGTAACCATCGGGATGCATCACCCCCAGATCGCCCGACGCGAACCAACCGCCGCGAAACGCCTTTTCGGTGGCATCGGAGTTCTTGAGGTACCCTTTCATCACCACATTGCCCTGCATGAAGATCTCGCCCATGGTCTCGCCATCGGCGGGCACCGGTTCCAGCGTGTCGGGATCCGCGACCATCAGGCCCGAGAGCGCCGCGTTCTTGACCCCTTGCCGCACCTTCAATGCCGCCCTTTCGCTGGCAGGCTGCGCATCCCACGCGTCTTTCCAGGCGCAGACGACCGAAGGGCCATAGGTCTCGGTCAACCCATAGACATGGGTCACCTCGACGCCCATCGCCTCCATCTTTTCGATCACAGCGGCGGGCGGCGGTGCGCCAGCGGTCATCACCTTGATCTGGTGGTCGAAATCCCTGAGATGCGCGGGCGCGTTGGCAAGCATGTTCAACACGATGGGCGCGCCGCAGAAATGGGTCACTTTCTCTTCGCGGAAGGCGCGATAGATCGGCTCGTCCCGTACCGCGCGCAAACAGACGGACACCCCGGCATTGGCCGCCATGGTCCAGGGGAAACACCAGCCGTTGCAATGAAACATCGGCAGGGTCCAGAGATAGACCGAGTGTTTCGGCATCCCCCAGTCGAGGATGTTGGTATTCGCGTTCAGCGCCGCGCCGCGGTGATGATAGACCACCCCCTTGGGGTTGCCGGTGGTGCCGGAGGTGTAGTTCAGCGCGATCGCGTCCCATTCATCATCCGGCAGCGACCAGGCGAACTCGGGGGCACCCCCGGCCAGCAGTTCCTCATAGGTCAGCGCGCCGAGTCGCTCCCCACCTTCGAAACTTGCATCCTCGATGTCGATGACCAGCAGGTCGGGACGGTCGATCTGTGCCAAGGCATCGCGCACAACGGCCGAGAATTCGGGATCGACGATCAGCACCCTTGCCTCGGCATGGGTCAGGATGAAGGCGATGATCGGGGCGTCCAGCCGAGTGTTGATCGCATTCAGCACCGCGCCCACCATGGGCACGCCGAAATGCGCCTCGTACATCTCGGGGATATTGGCGGCGATGATCGAAACGGTGTCGCCCTTGCCGATCCCGCGCGCGGCCAGCGCCCCGGCCAGCCGGCGGCAACGCGCATAGGTTTCCGCCCAGGTATAGCGGCGCGCGCCATACACCACCGAGGGGTAATCCGGATAGATCGCCGCCGTACGCTCGATCATGCTCAGCGGTGACAGCGGGGTGAAATTGGCACGAGTCCGATCCAGATGCTGGTCATAGATGCTGCTGCCGGTCATGTCCTGTCCTCCCTGAGTGATGCCCTGCGCGCAGATGTGGCACAAACACGCCCGGCAAGGAAAGATCGTAATAACACGTGCCTGCCGCAACAATAGAACCGAGGCCCCGCAGGGCCCCGATTTTTTCTTGCCGAAGGTGGATCAGCCCTTGCTTTTCCAGGGTACCAGCACCCGCTCGGCCCAGCGCATCAGTATGTCGATGCCAAAGCCGATCACGCCGATCAAGATGATCCCCATGATCACGATATCGGTCAGCTGGAACTTGGACGCGACCATGATCATCATCCCGGCGCCCTTTTCCGCCGCCACCAGTTCGGCGGCGACCACGGTACCCCAGCAGACCCCCATCGCCACCCGCGCACCGGTGAAGATCTCGGGCAGCGAGTTCGGCACGATCACGTATCGCATGATCTGCGCCTTGCTGGCGCCCAGCGAATAGGCGGCGTGCACCTTCGAGATCCTGACCCCCGAGACGCCCGAGCGGGCGGCAATGGCCATGATCCACAAGGCCGCAAGGAACAGCAGGATGATCTTGCCCGTCTCGCCAATCCCCGCCCAGATGATCACCAGCGGGATCAGGGCCAGCGGCGGCACCGGGCGCATGAATTCAACGATCGGGTCGAACCAGCCCCGGAACCAGTCGCTCAGCCCCATGGCATAGCCCAGCGGAATACCCACCAGCGCACCAAAGAAGAAACCGGCGATCACACGGAACAGGGAGAAGCCCAGATGCTCCCACAGGGTGCTGTCACGATAGCCCGATTTCGCAATTTCGCCTAGGCGGCTGACCACGGCTTCGGGCGGCGGCAGCCAGATCGGCTCCATCTGCAATCCCGAGGGCGGCCGGAAACTGATTGCCCCCTTGTCGGTCAGCGAAAACTGTCCGGAGCCGGTCTTGATCGACTGTCCCTCGGCAATCGGGGTACCGTCAATGGCCACGACCTTGGCGCCGTCCTTGCGCTTGGCCTCGTCATTCTTGTCAAAGATTATGGTGGTTGAGCGCGAGGCGGTCATCGACACCGCGTCATCCTTGGCAAAACCCGGCCCTGGATCGACATCGAAATCCTCAGTCTTTTCACCAAAGGGGTAGACCTTGACATGAACGGTGGCGTCGTCGCGGGCGCCATTGGCATCCTCGAGCGTGTAGACAAACGAGGTGTCGCCGACAAAAGGCGCTGGCGCGTGCAGGAAGGACGGCACATATTTCGACCCGGTGAACGATCCCCAGATCAGGAAGATGGTGAGAACCGACACCACCGAGGCAATCCGGTTCGACGTAACCGCGCTTTCATCCCCAAAGGTGACGGTCTTGAGCGAGGTAAAATCATTGGTGGTCTTGCGTACGAAGAAGCGCACAGCCAGGAACGAGCCGACAAAGATCGCCACATAGACCGCAAGGATAATCAGGCCGATCATTGTGCTGCCTCCGTGCGTCCCATGATTTCCTCTTCCATGTCCCAGATCATCGAGAGGATTTCCTCGCGCGTCTGGGAATAGCCTTCGGATTTCTTGACCTCACGCAGATCCGCATTCACCCCCATATCGGCATAAGGCAGGCGGTATTCCTTGTGGATGCGTCCGGGTCGCGGCGCCATGACCAGCAGCCGTTCGCCCAGCAACAAGGCCTCTTCGACCGAATGGGTGATCAGGATGATGGTCTTGCCGGTTTCCTTCCAGAGCTTCAGGACCAGGCCTTGCATCTTTTCGCGGGTCAGCGCGTCCAGTGCGCCCAGCGGCTCGTCCATGAGGATGACATCCGGATCATTTGCCAGACAACGGGCCAGCGCGACGCGCTGCTGCATGCCGCCGCTGAGCTCATAGATTGCCTTGTCCTTGAAGTCGCCAAGGCCCGTCACATCAAGCAGGTGATCGACTTGGCTGCCATACTCCGCCTCGCGCTGGCCCTTCATGCGCGGGCCAAAGCTGACATTGTCGCGCACGTTCATCCATTCGAACAGCGCACCCTGCTGGAACACCATGCCGCGTTCGGCATCGGGGCCATGGACCTTGTGCCCGTTCATGGCGATATGGCCCTCGGTCGGTGCCAGAAACCCGGCAACGATGTTGAGAAGAGTCGTCTTGCCGCAGCCCGAGGGGCCGAGCACGCTCATCAATTCGCCTTCCTTTAGGTGCAGTGAAACGTTCTTCAGCGCCTGCACCGAGCTGCCGTTCGGCAAGTCAAAGCGCATGGATATGTTTTCGATAGACAGTCCCGACATGGCCCGCCTTTCCTGTTGGAGATATTTACAGGGGTAATTGTCGCCGTTTCCGGACGATATGCAAAATGCAGGCGGCGGGACACCCCGCCGCCCGTCATCCGGTTGGCTTACATGCTGCCCGCCGCGGTCAGCGGCCCGGTGTTCACGGCGTTCTCGTAGGTGTCCAGCGCGCTATCGATGCTGCCCGCCTCGACGAAGACATCTGCCACACCCTTCATGAAGGTCTGCGCGTTGCCGCCCAGCCAGGCGCCGCTCAGCTGCTGCTCGATCGTCGGGAACTTGAAGGTCGCGATGGTCGAGGCGGTCGCCTCTTCATCCATGCCCGCATCCTTGGCGATCAGCGGCAGCATCTCGGCATGGTTGGCTTCGTCCGCCCACATGGCGTTGGCATCCGCCGTCACCTTGAGAAACTTGGCGACCAGTTCGCTGTTCTCCGCGACCCAGCCCGCCGGGCCCGAGGTCACGTCGAACACCAGGATACCCAGCTCGGTCTTTTCGTCGCCGGTCAGCAGCACGTTGCCATGCTCCAGCGCGCGGCGCAGCGAGCCGCCCCAGCCGCAGAACATGTCGACCGCGCCCTGGGCAATGGCTGCCGCGCCATCGGGCGGATCCATGTCGACGATATCCATGCTGGCGACATCGACGCCAAAATGGTTCATCTGCTTGAGGAAGCCATAATGGGCGGCGGTGCCCAGCGGCACGGCAACCTTCTTGCCAGCCAGTTCACCGGCATTGTCCTTGTCGATTTCCAGCTCCGAGCGCACGACGCAGTTGTCATTGTCGGCATAGGACACGGCCACGTCGAGGATTTGCAGGTCCTGCCCGGCCGAGGTCGCAACCACGAAGGGCGGTACGCCCTGGCTGACCGACAGGTGCACATCGCCCGAGGCCATGGCCGCCGACATCTTCACACCGCTTTCGAAGCTGACCCAGTTGACCTTGACGCCCAGTGCCTCGTCATAAGTGCCCTTCTGCTTGGCATATTCGAACGGCATCGGCCATTCGAGGAAGTAAGCCACGGTGATTTCACCGTCGGCTGCGGTGGCCAGCGTCGGAAACGCTGCGGCCATCATCGCCAGCCCGGCGGCGGCACCCAGAAACTTTGTCTTTCCTGTCATTCTATCTTCTCCCTGTTGCCACGTTGCGCGGCGATCAAAGGTTCAGGACGGTTTGCCGTCTCTTGTCGGCCAAAGGATATCTCTGGCGTGCAATGATCCGAATGGAAAACCCGCATCCAATCAACGAATTTTTCGGGCCACACGACTGAGTCGCAGCTTTTGAATGTCCGGATTTTGACTTTCGAAATAGGGAAACTTCTATTGTTTTCCGAGCGTTGCCCTGAATCGAGCGACCATTTACCTTACGAAAGCGTCATTTTTTGGATATATGGGACGTAAAATTCTGGCCCTATCGGTTGCCCATGAATTGACGTCTCTGGACTCTGAAGCCCACCTCGGGTTCTTCTGTATTATCCCACTGCGGAACCGCACAGCAAAAAAGAGGGCACGTCATGGACGGCACGTTCAACGAAAACGATCTGAGTCGCGTGGTCGAGGCCGACCGCGCCCATATCTGGCATCATCTGATTCAGCACAAACCCTTTGAAACCAACGATCCGCGCATCATCGTCGAAGGCAAGGGCATGCGGGTCTGGGATCAGAAGGGCAAGGAACATCTCGACGCGGTTTCGGGCGGGGTCTGGACCGTGAATGTGGGCTATGGCCGTGAGTCCATCTGCAAGGCGGTTTATGACCAGTTGATGAAACTGTGCTACTTCGCCAACTCGGCTGGCTCGATTCCCGGCGCGCTGTATGCCGAGAAGCTGATTTCCAAGATGCCGGGGATGAGCCGGGTCTATTACACCAACTCGGGTTCCGAGGCGAACGAGAAGGCGTTCAAGATGGTGCGCCAGATCGCGCACAAGAAATACGGCGGCAAGAAGACCAAGATCCTCTATCGCGACCGCGACTATCACGGCTCGACCCTGGCGGCGATGTCGGCGGGCGGCCAGGACGAGCGCAACGCGCAGTATGGCCCCTTTGCGCCGGACTTCGTCAAGGTTCCCCACTGCATGGAGTACCGCAAGGAAGAACTGGGGCTGGGTCATCTGTCGGGCGCCGAGTTCGGACGCGCCGCCGCCGACCTGATCGAAGAGGTGATCCTGCGCGAGGGCCCCGAGACCGTCGGTGCGCTGTGCCTTGAGCCGGTGACCGCCGGTGGCGGCGTCATCACCCCGCCCGAAGGCTATTGGGAGCGGGTGCAGGAAATCTGCAAGCAATACGACGTGCTCTTGCATATCGACGAGGTAGTCTGTGGCATAGGCCGCACCGGTACCTGGTTTGGCTATCAGCAATACGGCATCAAGCCCGACTTCGTGACCATGGCCAAGGGCGTCGCCTCGGGCTATGCGGCCATCGCCTGCATGGTGACCACCGAGGAAGTGTTCGAGATGTTCAAGGACAACAGCGACGATCCGCTGAACTATTTCCGCGATATCTCGACCTTTGGCGGTTGTACCGCTGGCCCCGCCGCCGCGCTGGAAAACATGCGCATCATCGAGGATGAGGACCTGCTGGGCAACTGCACCGCCATGGGCGAGCGGATGCTGGGCAACCTGCATGCGCTGATGGAAAAGCACGCCGTGATCGGCGATGTGCGCGGCAAGGGCCTGTTCCTTGGCGCCGAACTGGTGGCCAATCGCGAGACCAAGGAACCGGTGACCGAGAAACAGGCGCAGGCCGTGGTGGCCGACTGCATGGCGCAGGGCGTGATCATCGGGGTGACCAACCGCTCGATCCCGGGGCGCAACAACACGCTGTGTTTCTCGCCCGCGCTGATTGCCACCGCCGAGGATATCGACGCCATCACCAATGCCGTCGACGCGGCTCTGACCCGCGTCTTCGGCTAAGACAAGAACGACCCGGCGGTCGCTCTGCGCGACCCGGAAAGTGGTTCAGGAAACCGGCGCGCCCACCGCGCCGGTTTTTTTACTCAGGGCCGCACACTGCCCACCTGATCATTGCAAACCCATGCCAACAACGCGGAATGCGATTGACGCGCGCGAAATGCGCCAGTGTGGTCCCGGCAATGTACGCAGCGTAACGCCTTTTCAACCGGCTCCGAAATAGGCGACCTGTGTCCCAGGGATATTTTCAGGAGAGTTTGCCCATGCTGGGATCGATGATGAAACAAGAGCTGCTGATCAGCGACCTGATCGTGCATGCCGCAAAATACCATGCCGACACCGAGATCGTCAGCCGCGAAACCACCGGAGAGATCACGGTAACCAACTGGGCCGAGGTCGATGCTTCGGCGCGCAAGCTGGCATCGGCGCTCGGCAAGATGGGTCTGGAACACGGCGACCGGATTGCCACGCTGGCCTGGAACAACCATCGGCACCTGAAGATCTGGTTCGCGGTTTCAGGTGGGGGTATGGTGTGCCACACCCTGAACCCGCGCCTCTTCCCCGAACAGTTCATCTTCATCTGCAACGATGCCGGTGACAAGGCGATCTTCTTCGACAAGACCTTCATGCCGCTGATCGTCGGCACGCGCGCCCATCTCAAGACGATCGAGCATTTCATCTATATGGGCCCGCATGACCCCGAGGTCGCCGCCGCCGTCCCTGGCGCGATCTTCTTCGATGATCTGATCCTGGGGGGCGACGACGCCTATCAATGGCCCGCCCTCAGCGAGGATATGCCCTGTTCGCTGTGCTACACCTCGGGCACGACCGGTAACCCCAAGGGGGTGCTTTACTATCATCGTTCGACGATGCTCCACACATTCGCGATCTCGCTGCCGGACGGGCTGAACCTGTCGTCGCGCGAGACGGTCTTGCCTGTGGTTCCGATGTTTCACGCCAATGCCTGGGGCATCCCCTACGCCGCCGCGATGACGGGTGCCAAGCTGATCATGCCCGGTCCGGGGCTGGACGGCGACAGCCTCTTGTCGATGATCGACGATCACAAGGTTACCCTCGCCCTGGGCGTACCGACAATCTGGCAAATGCTGCTCGCAGCCGCGGCCAAGTCAGGGTCGAAGATGGCCAGCCTCAAGCGCAACGTGATCGGCGGCTCGGCGGCCGCGCCGTCGATGATTGCCACGTTCCGCGATACATACGATTGCGAGACCATCCACGCCTGGGGCATGACCGAAACATCTCCGCTAGGAACCGCCAACCAGATCAAGGCCAAGCATCTTGATCTGGAGGTGGATGCCATGGCCGCGCTGCGCCTCGGTCAGGGGCGTCCGCCCTTTGGGATCGACATTCGCATCGTCGACGACCAGGGTAATCCAGTGCCCCATGACGGCAAGACCGAAGGCGCGCTGCAATGCCGGGGTCACTGGGTCGTCGACACCTATTTCGGCAAGGACAGCAGCGCGCTCACCGATGACGGCTGGTTCGACACCGGCGATGTCTCCACTATCGACGCAGATGGCTATATGGTGATCCGTGATCGCACCAAAGACATCATCAAGTCCGGTGGCGAATGGATTTCCTCGGTCGATCTGGAGGGGATCGCCGTCTCGCATCCCGGCATCGCCATGGCGGCGGCCATCGGTGCTAAACACCCGAAATGGGACGAACGTCCGGTGATTGTCGCTGTCCGGGCAGATGGCGCCAGCCCAAGCGAGGAAGAAATCATCTCGTATTTCACGAACAAGGTCGCAAAGTGGCAGGTGCCGGATGCGGTGGTCTTTACCGATGCCATTCCCCTGAACGGCACCGGCAAGATGCTGAAAAACAAGTTACGCGAGCAATTCGGCAATGTCCTGATCGACCGGGACGCCTGACAAACCGTCGGTCGCCCTGGACCTTGTGGAACGGGGCGGCCAGATCGGACAGTCGGCCAGTTGCTTTCTCGGATCTTGCCGGGCAAAGCATCAGGGACGACCTGAATGACTTGCAACTCATCCATTTTCGCGACATTGGAGCGATATGGATGACCTGCCCGCGAAACCGGACGAGCGCGCTGACCGCAAGTCTGCCAAACGTTTGGAGAGAAAGCGCCAGATCGCGGATTCCGCTATCGAGGCGCTAAAGGAATTGGGTTACGCCAATACCTCTTTGCGTGACATTGCCGAGAAAAGCGATGTGTCGCTGGGCATGCTTCACTATTACTTCGCAGACAAAACCGACCTGATCATCCACTGCGTGGCGATCTACAAGGAGTTTTTCGTCGAAAACATCATTCGCGCACTGGACGCGGCCGAAGGGCGCCAAGCGGTCATCGACAATTTCTCCAATGCTCTGGTCGTGTCGATCATTGATGACGAAATGATCCATCGGCTGTGGTACGATATTCGCACTCAGGCCATGTTCGACGACGCCTTCAGGCCTGCCGTTGCCGCGATCGAAGCTAAGTTGATCGACATTGTACGCCAGGCCTTCGACAGAGCCGGGCATCCCGAGCCCGATAACGTTGAATTGTACTATGCGCTCTTGGACGGCGCATTCCGATATCTGATGCAGGGTCAGATCGGGGCAGATCGGAAAACGCGCGACGAACTGCTGCAAACGTTCCGCATCCTTCTGGCGCAGTTTCTCTGATACCACCTTTCGTGTTTACAAAGGTTGCCTGCGGCCTGGTTTTCGTGAAAAATATTCAGAAATCAGAATAGCACATGCAGGCATCCATGTTCACCTATCTGGCCGACCTCTATTTCGAACGGGACTACAACTATGCCGGTTGGACCCAGGTAAGCGATCTGGATCGTGACGGGCAACCCGAGATCATCGTCACACGGTTTTCCGTTCCCGGCGGTGAATGGCTGGACATGCCTATCTTCACGGTCCATGCCGACGGTACCGTCGAAGACGTCTCTGCCCGGTACGGTGGCGGGACACCGTTACAGGTCGATTTTGGACGCGGACTGATCGTACAGGATCTGAACGGTGATGGGTGGGACGACATCTTCGTCGCCGATCATGGTCTGGATACCCATCCCTTTCCCGGACAGGTCAACACGGTTCTGATCTCGGACGGCACCGGGGGCTGGATCAATCGTTCGGCCGAGTACTCGCGCGAGCAGGATTTTACCCATTCCGTCGCTGCGGGCGATCTGAGCGGTGATGGGTTGACCGATATCTTCGTCGGAAACCTCGGCGTGAACGGTGCCTATATCGTGACGGTACAACCTGACGGGTCCCCCACAATCGGCGCGCTGCCCCTGCCTGGCATCCGGGACTACACCGCATCAGCGATAGCCGATCTGGACGGCGACGGGAAAGGCGAGTTGATCCTTGGTGCGGATCAAGGGTTTCAGGCCGGACTTACCAACAAAATCGCCCGCTATAACGGGTTCGGTTTTGTCATGACTTCGCTGCCGAACCAGACCACCCTGGATCAGGCGATCACGGTCGATCTCGAGGTGCTCGATCTGAACGGCGATGACCGCCCCGATATCGTCACACTGGCCACCGACACCGATCCTTTTTACACAGGGATCGGCATCCAGGTCCTGATCCAGCAACCCGATGGCAGTTTCTCGGACCGCACGACCGACTGGTTCGATCCCGCCGATTTCGCGGGTGAAATCGACCCCAACGGCTGGGCGTCGCGGCTGATCTTTTCCGATCTCGATCTTGATGGCGATCAGGACCTGCTGATTCAGATGCAGTATCCGAACAAGCATCGCATCTTTTACCAAGAGGATGGCAGGTTTTCACCTGGACCTGACGACCAGACCATAGGTGGCGGCAACGAAGCCCTGGCGCTGGCTGATTTCGACGGCGACGGTGTTGACGAAATCCTGGCCTTCTCGGGTCATGGCGTCTGGATCCATGACAATGGTCTCAGCCTTGTTCCCATCGACCAAACCGGCACTCCCGACAACGATACACTGACCGGGAATGCCGGCGCGGATACGCTTTACGGACTTGCGGGCGACGACGTCTTGCAGGGGCAAGCAGGCAATGACCGGCTGCTGGGCGATACGGGCAATGACAGTCTCGACGGCGGCCTTGGCGCCGACACGCTCAATGGCGGCGACGGCGATGACATCCTCATCGGCGGTCCAGCCACAGGCGACTTGCGCGATGTGATCTTTGCGGGCGAAGGCAACGACAGCGTCGACGCGGGCGCCGGTAATGACCTCGTTTATGGCCAGGAGGGCAATGACACGATCGCGGGTGGCGCCGGGGTCGACGAGATCCAGGGCCAGGATGGCGATGACGTCATCACCGGGTCGAGCTTCTCGGATCTGGTCTTCGGCGGCGCCGGTGACGATTTCGTCAACGGCGGGTTCGGCCATGACCGGATCAACGGCGGCGACGGCGCGGACAAGTTCTTTCATGTGGGCGTCGAGGGCCATGGCTCGGACTGGGTGCAGGACTATGACGCCGCCGAGGGTGACGTGCTGCTGTTCGGGAACGAGTCCGCCAGACCGGACCAATTCCAGGTGAACTTCGCGCATACCCAGAATGCCGAAGGCGAACGCGCCGGTGACGACGCGGTGCAAGAGGCGTTTGTGATCTATCGCCCGACGGGCCAGATCATGTGGGCCTTGGTGGATGGCGAGGGGCAGTCCTCGATCAATCTCAAGATCGGGGATGATCTGTTCGACCTGCTATAGCGAACTGCGCTATTGGCGCCCTGTGACAGTTTTCTGCAGTAGCCCGGACCACAAGATTGAATAGCGCGCCGGAAACAACAAAGAAACCGATACGAGAACCCAGTGCTGACCGAAACGGAAATCCTACAAGGGCTACAGTTCCCCTTTTCGCTGCTTTCAGGGCCGATCAATACCTCGACGCAGCTGCCCTACTCGTTCACCTATCAGTTCGAAGCGATGGTTCAACCCCCGGACCTGGCCCGCACCTTCAGCGGCTGGCAGCTCCTGAATGCGGCGGAAAAGACCCAGATCCGTCTGGCGCTGGACCATCTGGAGACCTTTCTCAACGTACAGTTCACCGAAGTCGCGGGCGCTTCGGATCCCGATATCAACATCGGCAAAGTCGACATCCCCGGAACGACCGTTGGATACGGTGGTTACAGCTATTCCGCATGGTCCGATGGCACATTGGCAAACTATGACGGTTTCGCCGTCTATGACAACACGCTGGAGCTGACATCGCGCTGGCACTGGCTCATCCTGCATGAGTTAGGGCACGCGCTGGGGTTGAAACACTCGTTTGACGAAAGCAGATCCGGCGATGTTGTGAACCCTCCACTGCCAGACGAGTACGACAACCGGAAGTTCACGGTCATGTCCTATACGGACAACCCTGACACCTCTACCGATCCGCAAAGCATGGGCCTGTTCGATGTCCTGGCCTTGCAGGATCGGTGGGGGGCGAACCCGGGCTATAATACCGGAGACGACCGCTACACCGGCCCCCGCGTGGCCGGCGTTGACGTAATCTGGGACGCCGGGGGCGAAGACTGGCTCGATGCCTCAACTCATGCCGGTCCGGTCGCGCTCAACCTGATGCCGGGCAGCTTTTCCCGTTTCGGCTCATACGAGGACGTGGCCATCGCGTTCGGCGCCGTGATCGAGAACGCGGCCGGCGGTTTTGGCAACGATATCGTTATCGGATCGGACGGCGACAACCAACTGAACGGTGGGGCTGGAAATGACCGCCTCTCCGGCGGTCTGGGCGACGACACGATGGATGGCGGCGAGGGGACCGACACGGTCGGGTTCGACGTCGATGTCGATGACGTTACGGTCACCCGCTCTGGCGACACGTTCACCATCGTCTCGTCGCAGGGCAGCGATCAAGCCACCGGGTTCGAATCCTTTCAGTTCGCCGATCGCAGCCTGACGCTGGCCGAGATGACGGCTCTGGCGGATGGCGGTTCGGCGGGCAGGTCGCTGACCGGCACGCCCGAGGCGGATGTGCTGCAGGGCGGCTCCGGCGACGATACGATCACAGGCCTCGACGGCAACGACCGGCTCTTGGGCGAGGCAGGCAATGACAGCATGGATGGTGGTCTGGGCGCCGATACGCTCAACGGCGGCGATGGCGATGACATCATCATCGGCGGCCCGTCCGAGGGCGATCTGCGCGACGTGATCTTTGCAGGTGAGGGCAATGACAGCGTCGATGCGGGCGCGGGCAATGACCAGGTCTTTGGCCAGGGCGGCAACGATACCATTGCGGGCGGCTTTGGCGTCGATGAAATCCAGGGTCAGGACGGTGACGACGTCATCACCGGTTCTGCGTTCAGTGACCTCGTGTTCGGCGGCGCCGGGAATGACTTCGTCAATGGCGGCTTCGGCCATGACCGGATCAACGGCGGCGACGGGGCGGACAAGTTCTTCCATGTCGGTGTCGAAGGACATGGCTCGGACTGGGTGCAGGATTACAGTTCTGCCGAGGGGGACGTGCTCCTGTTCGGCAACACGACCGCCACCCGTGCCGATTTCCAGGTCAACTTCGCCCATACCCAGAACGCCGAGGGCGAACGCGCGGGCGACGATGCGGTGCAGGAGGCTTTCGTGATCTATCGCCCCACCGGTCAGATCATGTGGGCGCTGGTCGATGGTCAGGGGCAGTCAGCGATCAACCTGCAAATCGGCAGCGAGGTGTTCGACCTGCTGTCGTAGAGCCACTTCTATGTTCTACTCAAAAAGCCTTGCTTCCAGGTCAGCGTGCTCTTCATTTGAGGCGACAAGCGCTGAAGCAGCGCCGTTTCAACGAAGAGCAAATCGTTGGCATTCTACATTCCAAAGGAGCGCCCAATACGCACAACTTCTTCAGGGATCGACTTGTTCTGGTTTGGCGGCCACGTCTGATCTTTCCAGATCGGGATAGAAGTTTGCCAGCGTCAGCCGGTGAGGTATTCCCGGTTGGTTCAAGCAAGCGCTTGATTGTTGAACCGTTGCAGCAAATGCAGCACCAAGCAACCGGGGCGTCATACCGCTCTCGATCGGTATGGACCTCACCTATGGCGAGGCCCAGCAGAGGTGCCCGACGGACAGGTCGGGCAGAATAGGATTGCCTTTTGCCGGCTTCGGCAGTCTTCGGATGCCCTGCCGTTTTAGACCGCCCTACTTCCCGAGGTCTTCGAGGATGTATTGCGCAATGGCATCCAGGGTCTCCGCTCCCAGATAGCTCTGGGGCGGCATTTCGGGGAAATCCTCACGCTTGCGTTCCGGGTTGTTGATATAGGCGACCATGCCAGACTTGTCGCCATCATAAAGCGCCTGGATCGATTGCATCGACGGGCCATGTAGCACGCCGTCATAGGCGTGGCAGCCGGTACAAACCGCCAGATAGGTCAGGCGCCCCTTCTGTTCGAGCGTGTAAACCGGTTCGTCCGCACCGCTTTCCAGCCGGGCTGGAATGCCCCAGCTGCCTAGGTCCACCGTTATGTATAGGGAACGGAGGACAGAGAATGGCAAACAAGCGGCACAAGCCCGAGGAAATAGTTCAGAAGTTGCGGCAGGTTGATGTGCTTGTCGGCCAGGGGATGCAGCGCGTGGATGCGATCCGCGAAGTGCGCATTACTGAGCAGACCTATTACCGCTGGCGCAAGCAGTATGGCGGTATGGGAACCGACCAACTCAAGGAACTCAAACGGCTCCAGAAAGAGAATGAGCGGCTTCGGAAGGCCGTGTCGGAC
>NZ_JAOWLB010000024.1 GCF_025751555.1 Ruegeria aquimaris | reverse complement strand
TACTCGGGCTGCTGTTCTTGACCGAAGGCTAGAAGTCTCAAAGCGGGCCGCTTGACCACCACGTTTTGCCCACTCCCGCCGTCCATAGTCCTTTTGTGTCGGGCTACACGCGACGTGCTGTCCGCGCTGGCGCAGCGTAACGGATTGCGCGACGGTTGGCAGTGCTAAAGTTCGATTGGTTCGCATTGAGAATCAAGACCGAATAGAAAGGTCCGGTTGATTTATTGGTTTTACTTAAGCCGTGTAATATCAACGGGCAATGCAGACAGGAAGGGAAGATTTATGACAGAGGAAGTCGAAAAGGGGCCGCAAACCGATGCCTCCGATCTCCGGCGGCAAGGGCGCGAGGCGGTCGAGGGGCCTCAGGCCACTCGCGAGGCGGTGCGCGATGTGGTGATGCGCGCACTGTCGAACCGGTCTCTGGAAGAAGGTCAGGTCCGCGATGTCGTGCGCTCTGTCCTTGAAGGGGCAGCGGAGGCCGTGCCGGGAGACGGGGCCGAAAGTGTTGAGGCGCTTCGGCAGACAGTTGACGGGATCGACGATGCGCTGGAACGTGCTGCTATGGCCACGAAGCTGGCCATTGAAGAGGCGCGCAGCCAGGCAGCCGCGTTTTCCGAACAGGATCTGAGGCGCGCCGTCGATGACCTGGCCACACTGGACCGGCTCTATTTCGAGGCGCTCGCCTCGGTAGTGAAAAGCGGGACAAAAGTCTCGGCGCGCATTATCGGCGATCTGGCCGAACATCTGCGGCGCACCGGCACGCGGACCGGCGCTGCGGTGCGCGAGGCGCTCGCGGCGTTAGAACGGCCCAATGCTCCACATGTCCCGCCAAGGCCCGGAGACCTTGCCCATACGGCGCGGGCCGGCGCGGCAACCATCGCCGCGATCGGCAGCGGCATCCTTGCCGGGTTGGCCGATGCTCTGGGGCCTAGGCATGACAAGGACCGGACGGAGCCGCCCGAAGAGGATGCCTGAGCATGACCGCTGCACAGGGTGTCGCGCCCGATCTGCGGCGGCTCGGCGATCTGGTCACGGTTATGGCGCGATACGGCTTTTCCGAGATGCTGGAGCGCGCCGGCCTCTCGCGCCGGTGGCTCAAACCCGGATCGCTGAGAACCGGTGATGCCGATAGCGACGGCTTGACCTCAGCTGAGCGGCTGCGCCGAGCGTTAGAAGAAATGGGGCCGACATTCGTCAAGCTGGGGCAGATCCTGTCCACCCGGATCGACCTCTTCGAGCCTGATGTCATCGCGGAGCTAGAACGCCTGCGCGATCGGGTGCCCACCGTGCCATTTTCAGAACTCGCCGCCGAGGTCGAGGCCGAACTGGGTCAACCGTTATCGGAGATCTTCGCCCGGATCGACACCGAACCCCTGGCCGCGGGTTCAATCGCGCAGGTGCATGGCGCGCGGCTGCCCTCGGGCGAGGAGGTAATCCTCAAGATTCGCCGCCCCGGCATCCGCCGGGTGATCGAGGCCGACCTGCGGCTGCTGCGCCATGCCGTCGGCGTGGCACTTGCCGAATGGCCCGAGATCGCGCGCTATCACCCGCACGAAATCCTGGACGAATTCGCCCGCTCGATACGCGCAGAGATGGATCTGGCCAGCGAATGTCGCAATGCCGAGCGGGTGTCCGCCGGGTTCCGCGACCGGGACGGGATCCATGTGCCGCCTGTGTTCTGGGAGTGGACTTGCGAGGTCATGAATGTTCAGGCGCGAGTAAAGGGCATTCCAGGCGGCGATCTGACAGCTGCGCGCGCCGCCGGGCTGGACCTGAAGCGGATCGCCGCGCGCGGGGCAGATGCTGTTCTCCACATGATCCTTGAGGAACGCTTCTTTCACGCTGATCCGCACGCCGGCAACGTATTCTACCTTCCCGACAATCAACTCGTATTCATCGACTTCGGCATGGTCGGGCACCTGTCGCGCCGGCGCCGCGACGAATTGGTCGATCTGCTCTACGGAATTGTCGAGCGGCGACCCGACCGGGTTACGCGGATCTTGCGCGACTGGGCAGGGGCCGATGGACAAGACGATCCGTCGCTGGAGGTGCGGATCGAGGGGTTCATCGACCGGGTGCACGGGCTGCCGATCGGTGCGTTGAATCTCTCCGAGCTCGTCTTCGACGTGACCGCCTTGATGCGCACACACAATCTAGCCCTACCGCCTGACCTGACGCTACTGGTCAAGGCCTTCGTCTCACTGGACGGGATGGGGCGGCAGCTCGACCCCGATTTTGACATGGTCGCCGCCGCGCGGCCGATTCTCGAACGGCTGGTCTGGCTGCGCCACGGCCCCGAGGCATTGGCACGCACTGCCCGGGACAGCCTTGGAGAAAGCGCCCGGCTAGCCGCGCGCCTGCCGGGCGATCTGACGCAGATTCTGGACGCAGCGCGGCGCGGTCGGCTGGGATTTCGGGTGGAACTGGCCGAGATCGAGCAGATCGTCGAGAAAATGCGCCAGTCACTCACGCATCTGACGCTTGCGGTGATCGTGGCAGCGCTGACCGTCGGCTCCTCAATCGTGACGGCGGCTTCGGGGGCGGACCTGCCGGTCGGATTGGCCAGCTTCGCGATGCTGGGGTTCTTCGGGGCGGTGATCGGCGGTCTCGTCCTCTTTTGGTCGATCTGGCGCAACGGTCGGAAGTAGGGGGAGCGCATGGTTCGGATCGGGCTGGCCCTTGGTAGCGGCGGCGCACGCGGTTGGTCGCATATCGGTGTGCTGCGGGCGTTAGAAGACGCAGGGATGCGTCCGGATGTCGTGGCGGGCACCTCGATGGGCGCGCTTGTCGGGGCCGCGTATTGCTCGGGGGCGCTCGACCGGCTGGAGGATTTCGCGCGCACGGTCACGCCCTTCTCGATGGCGCGGATGATCGACCTCGACTTGCGGGCCGGAGGGCTGGTGGCCGGAAACACGGTCCTGCAGAATTTGGAGACACTCGGCCTGCGCCCCGGCTTCGCCGATCTCGACCGGCCCTTCATCGCGGTCACCACCGATCTTTACCGTGGGCGCGAAGTGTGGCTGCGCGATGGCGCCCTGCTGCCCGCGGTTCGGGCCTCGATCGCCATTCCCGGTATATTCACGCCGGTCCGCCACGGCAACCACTGGCTGATGGACGGCGGCATGAGCAATCCGATCCCTGTCTCGGCCTGCCGTGCGCTCGGGGTTGATATCGTCATTGCCGTCGATCCGAATGCCGGCAATCTTTCCTCGCACAGCAGTTCTTCCCGGCGCGGCCTGCTGCCACAGGTCAACGCCGAGGTGCTGATCGGCCAGCTGCCACGGCAGTTCCAGCCCGTTGCGGCAGCCTATCTGGCGAAGGGCTCGGAAGCGGCACCTCAGCCTCCGGGATATATCGAGGTGTTGTCAACGGCACTCGACGTGATGATCGACCAGATCCGCCGTAGTCGCCTTGCCGGCGATCCACCGAACGTGATGGTCGATCTGAACCTGTCACATCTGAACGTTCTCGCGTTCCATGAGGCCGAAACCGCCATCGAACAGGGTTACGCCGCGATGAAGGATCGCTTACCTCGCGTTCTCGTAGAGCGCCGGGCCTTTTCATAAAGGCTGCACGGACAAGCAGTGCATTGCCTTCCGGCGGAAGAATTGCGCGCCGTCATTCCGCCGCAGGCGAAGCCTTGGCAAAGGCACCTTCGGCCTCCCAGCGTCGCGCGATGGCGCCAAGCTTATCGAGAACGCCGCGCAACTCGGCCCCGCGCTCGGTGAGTCCGTAGGTGACGGCGGGTGGGATAGTCATCGCCTGCTCGCGCCAGACAACGCCGGAATGTTCCAGCATTCGCAGCCTTTCGGTCAGCACCCGCGTGGAAATACCGGGCACCAGGCGTTTGATCGCGCCGAAACGCTGCGGCCCCTGCTCGGACAGGACCCACAGGATGTAAATCGTCCAGGGGCCGGTAATGACCCTCAGCAATGATTCCATTGGGCAGGATGGGGGAAGGACGGTTTTCATTGCGGCGTTCCTCTCGGCTAAAGGAGGTCGGTTACTTTAAAGTGCCTACTTACGTTTCAGAAGCATGGTCTTTAAACACACTTACAGCGGAAAAGATCGATGCTCAAGTTGGGGACCGCTAGGAGAATAGCAATGAATGACAAGACAGTACGGTATGTCTACTGGATCGCGACCGGGCTTGTGGGGCTGGTCTATCTGGGCGGCGCGGGTTTCTACATCTCGTCCTATGACATGGTCGTGGGCATGTATCGCGAGGTGCTGGGCTATCCCACCTACATCATCTGGCCGCTGGCGATCCTGAAAATCATCGGCGCGGTGATCATCCTGTGGCGCCCCTCGGCGATGCTGGCCTTCGGGGCACATGTTGGCGCGGGCGATCCGGGCTGGCCACCTGCTGTAGTGGCCTGGATTCTCCTGATCGTGTCGTGGCTGACCGCAAACCGCGTGCGCGCCGTCAAATCGGCCTATGCTCCGGCATTCTCCGCTGCGGCAAATTGATCGGACCCCGCGCGGCATCGGGGGCGTTCCGCTGCGCCCGGATATGGAAAGGATGATGACATGACGGACAGGCAACCTGCGGTATTTCTTCCTCACGGAGGCGGGCCGTGCTTTTTCATGGACTGGAACCCGCCCGACACCTGGGACCGGCAGCGCCGGTTCCTTGAGGCTTTCCCGGCGGACCTGCCGGTAAGGCCCAAGGCGCTCCTGGTGATTTCGGGCCACTGGGAGGAACGGGTCTTTACCGTTCAGACCAACCCCGCGCCGCCGTTGCTGTTCGACTATAACGGATTTCCGCCGCATACCTATCAACTGACCTGGCCAGCGCCGGGCGATCCCGCGCTGGCCACCCGTGTGCGCGACCTTCTGGAAGGTGCAGGGTTCAAGACGGGCGTAGACCCGGCACGCGGTTACGATCATGGGGTATTCGTGCCACTGAAGGTGGCGTTCCCGGAGGCCGACATTCCCACAGTCCAACTTTCCCTGCGCGCCGACCTCGACCCGGAGGCGCATCTGGCGGCGGGCCGGGCACTGGCGCCCCTCCGCGACGAGGGGGTTCTGATCATCGGGTCGGGCAACACTTATCACAACATGGGCGTGATGATGCGGGCAATGCGCGGGGGCGCGACCGGACCTGTCGCGGGGACCGACTTTGATCGGTGGCTGACAGACGCTGTCACGCAGGGCGATCCCGTCCGACGCGACGCGATGCTGGCGACATGGGATCAGGCCCCTGGAGCGCGCGAGGCCAACCCGCGCGAGGAACACCTCATCCCGCTGCATGTTGTGGCCGGGGCAGCCGGGGAGGATCGCGGCACCAAGACGCTGGAAGATCATGTCATGGGCGCGGTGGAAAGCGCCTTCCGGTTCGGGTGACACCATGAGTTTCGAATTGCCGTCGCGCTCAGGTCCGCGTCCGACGACCACCGACTGCGCCCCCCATGAACAGGTGAGTCAGAACTCGCCGCCCGAGATCCACGCGGAGTTCAAGCGCCGCGCCTTCGAACTTCCTTTCGTCGAACGCCGCCCTTCCGGCATCTCGGTGCCGGGCGCCGAGGCGCTGGTACTGCCACACGCGCACGCCTGCGGCCCGCGCGAGGCCTTCATGATCGGTCGCGAATTTGCTCACGTGCACCCTGGCTATGATGGCTCGTCGCATCTGATGTTGCCGCTGCCGGTGGTCGAGGAGCTGATCGCCAAGGGCTGGGGTGAGTCGCATCCGATGGCGCGGCAAGGCGTCATTCCGGCCAACGCGGTCATGGCTTTCGCCCCGCGCGACGAGGCCGAGATTGATGTGATGCTGCGGGTTTTGCACACCAGTTGGGGCTTCGCCCGCGGCAAGCTGGCGAACCCTGCACCCATCCAAATCCACGGATAAGGGCAGACGGCCCATCACCTGACATCACTTCATAGGAGATAAACCATGAGCAATATTCAAAACGGACCCCTTGTCGTTACCGGCGCTTCCGGCCAGCTCGGTCGGCAGGTCGTCGAACTGCTGGTCGAGGCCGGCGCCAGTCCGATTGTTGCGGTGTCGCGCAATCCAGAAAAGGTGGCCGATCTGCAGGCAAAGGGCGTCGAGACGCGCCAAGGCGATTTCAACGATCCGGCGTCGCTTGAAGCCGCTTTCGCAGGTGGCAAGCGCCTTCTCATCATCTCGACCGACGATCTTGAACCAGGCAAGAGGCTGGTTGCCCATTCCAATGCCGTCGCGGCGGCAAAGGCGGCGGGTGTTAATCATATCGTCTATACGTCGCTCACCAACCCGGCTTCGGACAGCCCGATCGGATTTTCTTCCGACCATGAGGAAACCGAAAAGCTGATCGCGGCAAGCGGTGCCGATTACACAATTCTGCGCAACAATCTTTATACCGACCTTCTGCTGATGGGTGGCCCACAGAGCATCGCAATGGGCAGTCATTATGCCGCCGCTGCCGAAGGCAAGACCGGCTATGTCACGCGCGCCGATTGCGCCCGTGCGGCGGCGGCGGCGCTTATGACGTCCACTGGCAAGCAGACCCTTGATATTACTGGGCCGCAAGCCGTCAGCCAGGCCGAGGTCGCGGCGATCCTGTCCGAGGTCGCTGGCAAGGATATTCCTTATATTGCCTTGCCTGCCGAGGATCTGGTGCAAGCGATGATCGGCAACGGGTTGCCGGAATTCATGGCGCGGGTCTTCGTCTCTTTCGACGAGGCGATTGCGCAGGGATATCTTGATGTGGCGGGCGATGACCTGAACACCCTGACCGGCCAGCCGGGCCAGACGGTGCGCGACTTCCTGCTGGCGAACCGGGGCGCACTGCTGGCCCCGCAGAGTTAGGAGCATCGACATGCGGCTCTACAACGCTAACTT
Organism: Ruegeria aquimaris; assembly: GCF_025751555.1. Lineage (GTDB taxonomy): Bacteria > Pseudomonadota > Alphaproteobacteria > Rhodobacterales > Rhodobacteraceae > Ruegeria_B > Ruegeria_B aquimaris. The sequence continues at coordinate 54,378 of NZ_JAOWLB010000024.1, read as the reverse complement.
TTCGCCCAATGCCCTGCGCGTGCGTGCGGTGGCCTTCGAACTGGGGGCCGACCTCGAAATCATCGAGGTCGATGTCTTCAAGGGTGACAACCGTGCCGCTGACTTCCTGGCGCGCAATCCTAACGCCAAGGTGCCGGTGCTTGAGGATGGGGATTTCGTGCTGTGGGAATCCCGCGCGATCTGCGCCTATCTGGCCAGCCTGAGGCCGGAAGCAGGGCTGGTTCCGGCCGACCCGAAGTCGCGCGGGCTGATGGAACAATGGGCCTGGTGGCAGGCGATCCATCTAGGACCTGCGATGCAGAAGCTGTCCTTCGAGTTGTTTCTTAAGGAAAAGTTCGGCATGGGCGAGCCGGACGCTGCTGTGATCGAGGCCGAGCGCAAGGCTTCCGATCAGTTCCTCGACGTGCTGGAGCAGGGGCTGGCCGAGAAGGACTGGATCCTGGGCACCCTCAGCCTTGCAGATCTCTATCTGGCCACAACCTTCATGTATCGCAGGCAGGCCGGGATCTCACTTGACGACAGGCCTGCTGTCGCCGCCTGGATCGAGCGGCTGGAGGCGCGGGAAAGCTGGCAGAAGGCGATGGCACCGCTGAACGCGACCCTGGGGCTCTGACCCATGCGTAAGGATGGAATCACATGGAAATCGGGCTTTACACCTTTGGCGATGCCGGCACGAGCCAGGTAATGGAGGAGACCGTGTCCCCCGAAACCCGGCTGCGCCACCTTGTCGAAGAGATCGAACTGGCCGATCAGGTCGGACTCGACGTCTTTGGGCTGGGCGAACATCACCGGGCCGATTACGCCGTCTCGGCGCCAGCGATGGTGCTGGCCGCCGCCGCGACCCGAACCCGGCACATTCGCCTGACCAGCGCCGTCACGGTGCTGGGCTCAGAAGACCCCATCCGTGTGTTTCAGCAGTATTCCACGCTTGACAATTTGTCGGGCGGGCGGGCCGAGGTGATGGTCGGGCGGGGATCGTTCATAGAAAGCTTTCCGCTTTTCGGTCAGGAACTGGACGATTACGACGCGCTCTTCATTGAAAAGCTGGGAAAGCTTTTGGCAGCCAACGATGATGAGATCCTGGATTGGCCCGGCACGACGCATACCGTTCCGGTTCCGCAACGCGGTGTCTACCCGCGCCCGGTACAGAAAAATCTGCCGATCTGGGTTGCGGTCGGGGGAACGCCGGAATCCGTGGTGCGGGCCGGTCAGATGGGTCGACCGCTCGCACTCGGCATCATCGGTGGGCAGCCGGCACGCTTCGCGCCCCTTTTCGACCTGTATCGTCGTGCGGCCACACAAGCCGGGCATGATGCCGGCGGGCTTGAAACATCGCTCAACCTCCACGGTTTCGTCGCCAGGACACGGGATCAGGCGCTGGAAAACTTCGCCTCGACCTATGCTGAGGTGATGACCCGGCTCGGGGCCGAACGTGGCTGGCCCCCGATGGGCCGACAACAGATCGAAGCTGCTGCAGCGCCCGGCGGATCGTTGTTCCTGGGCTCGCCAGATGAAGTCGTGGACAAAATCCTTGCTGCTCACGAACTCTTCGGCTTTTCGCGTATATTGTTGCAGATGGCCATTGGCGCGGTCGATCACGCTGCCCTAATGCAGGCGATCGAACTCTTCGGAACCCGTGTCGCGCCGAAAGTACGCAAGGCGCTTTCTTAGGAAAGCAGAGACATTCGACAACAACCCGAATTCACGCCGGCAGTGGGCTGTATGTTGGTGGGGGTTAAATACCATCTGTTTTGATGAATTCTGCGAACCGCCAACTTTTCGAAGCGATATCTGCAGTCTTGAAAATCTAACAAATGTTAGATATTGATTGCCAGAGTATCTGGCGAAAAGGTGACAGCATGCATGAACCGCTTGAAAGTATACGCATTGTCGAACTTGGGCATGTCATAGCGGGACCTCTTTCTGCCACGCTGCTGTCCGATTTCGGTGCGGAGGTCATCAAGATCGAAGCGCCCGGTCGCACGGATATGATGCGCGATCTCGGTCCGAAAGCCGAAGACGGGGTTGGTGCCTGGTGGAAAACCCTGGGCCGTAACAAGAAAATCTTGAGTCTGAACTGGAAGAGCCCCGAAGGGCGGGACGTATTGCGCAGAATTGTGGAAACTGCGGATGTCCTGATAGAAAATTTCAGGTCCGGCGTGCTGGAGCGTGCGGGTATCGGTCCGAAACAATTGCATGGGTGGAACCCCGACCTCGTGATCTTGCGCGTGTCGGGCTATGGGCAGGATGGGCCGATGCGTGAGAAGCCCGCCTTTGGGCGCGCGGCTGAAGCGATGAGCGGTCTGGCCCATCTGACCGGCTTTCCGGACGGGCCACCGATGCATCCTGGGTTTCCTGCCGCAGACAGCACCACCGGGTTGATGGGCGCTTTGGGAATCATGTTCGCCCTCTTTGCGCGCGAAAAGGGACTGGCGCGCGGTCAGGTGATCGACCTTGCGGTTTTCGAGGCTCTTCTGAGGTTGATGGATTATCCAGTGCCCGCACTGACAGGCGCAAAGCTTTCGCCTCGTCGCAACGGTTTGCGGCAACCGATGGATTTCGCTCCTGGTGGAATGTTTCGCACATCAGACGGGGTATGGCTGACCGTCTCGGCGGGCAGCGCAGAAACAGCCCGGCGTTTGTTGCGGGCCGTTGGTGGTGACGCGCTGGCCGATGACCCGCGGTTCGCCACCCTCGGCCAGATGTCGCGGCATATGGCCGAGGTCTTCGATGCGATCAATGACTTCGTCACTGTACGCACACTACAAGAGGTTGAAGAGGAATTCGCCCGACATGACGCAGTCGCGGCGCGGGTTCTGAGTGTTGAGGAAATCACGACGAATGAGCAGATCCTTCACCGCAGGGACATCGTTTCCGTCGAGGATGAAAAAACGCAGGTCGTCGGACCAATTCCACACCTGAGCACCACGCCGGGCCAAGTGCGTTGGCTTGGGCGCCCGCCTGGAGCCGACACAAGTGAAATTCTGCGTGATCTGGGATTTGAAGATGCCGAAATTGCCGCTCTGCGTGAGGCCGGGCATGTGGGTTTGGCAGGCGAGGAGGGATAACTGTGACATTTCGTATGACATCAGAGCAGAAAGAAATTCGCCAGCAAATATTGCGGATATGTGCGCAGTTTGACGATGAGTACTGGCTGGAGCGGGATCGCAACGGAGGGTTCCCGCACGATTTGCACAAGGCCATGGCCGACGGCGGCTGGCTGGGGATTGCGATGCCCGAAGAGGTTGGTGGTGCCGGTCTTGGCATCACCGAAGCGACCATCATGATGCAGGCGATCGCGGAATCGGGGGCCGGGGCCAGCGGGGCCTCAGCCATACACATGAATATCTTCGGCCTGAATCCGGTTGTGAAATATGGCACCGATGAGCAGCGCGCGCGGATGTTGGCCCCTTTGATCGCGGGCGAGCAAAAGGCCTGCTTTGCCGTAACCGAACCGACGACGGGGCTTGATACCACAAAGCTGAAGACAATGGCGGTGCGTCAGGGCGACAGGTATGTCGTGCACGGACAAAAAGTCTGGATTTCGACGGCACAGGTTGCACACAAGATGCTGCTTCTCGCCAGGACGACCCGGATTGAGGACGTGACCGACCCGACCGAGGGGCTGAGCCTTTTTTATACTGACCTTGACCGGACCTTTGTCGATGTGCGCGAAATTGAGAAGATGGGGCGCAAGGCTGTCGATTCGAACGAAGTCTTCATTGATGGGTTACCGATTCCGGCTGAGGACCTGATCGGGGAGGAGGGCAAAGGCTTTAGGCAGATTTTGCACGGGTTGAATCCCGAACGCATCCTGGTGGCCGGCGAATGCATTGGTATTGCGCGCAACGCACTGGCGCGCGCGGCGCATTATGCAAACGAACGTGTGATTTTTGACCGCCCGATCGGCCAAAATCAGGGGGTTCAGCATCCGCTCGCCAAAGCCTGGGCGAGGGTGGAATCTGCCAATCTCATGGTGATGCATGCTGCTGCCCTCTACGATGCGGGGGAGCCCTGCGGCGTCGAAGCGAACGCTGCCAAACTTTTGGCCGCTGACGCCGCAGTCGAGGCAACTGAAGCCGCGCAAATTACATTTGGCGGATTCGGATACGCCAAGGAATATCACGTGGAACGGTTAGTGCGGGAGGCTCTGCTCTTCCGCATCGTACCGGTGACACCGCAGATGCTTTTGTCGTTCATAGCAGAAAAAGCCCTCGGACTTCCAAAGTCTTACTGATCGAAGACAGCGAACGGGGGCTGCTGGGCAAAGTTGTATTGACCGATTTTCTAACGTACGTTAGATTAGCGGCAACTACCCCTAGCGGGGAATGGGAGGAGGCGTCATGAATAAGACGCAGTTTGGGTCTTCGAGAGAGGACCTGTCTAAACGTGCAACCGTTTACGCAAGCGGTTTATTCACCGGCAAAACCGTTGTGGTGACCGGCGCTGGAGGCGGATTGGGGCTGGCAATTGCTGCCCTGTTCGCAAGGCTTGGGGCCAATCTGGCGATCAATGGTCGCAACGAAGGGAAACTAGCTTCGGCCAGAGAGTTCCTCGGAGGTTTCGGGGGCGAAGTTTTCGCTATGCCCATGACCATCCGGGAGCCTGAGCAGGTCGAGGATTTTTTCGCCAAGACGAACCAGGAATTCGGGGCGATTGACGTTTTGGTGAACAATGCTGGGGGTCAGTTTCCGCAAGCTGCGTTGGAGTTCAGTCCCAAGGGCTGGAATGCGGTCATAGACACCAATCTCAACGGCACCTGGTGGATGATGCAATCCGCGGCGCGCCACTGGGTCGAGCATAAGCAGCCCGGCTCGATCGTGAATATCGTTGCGGATATCTGGCGGGGAATGCCCGGCATTGCACATACCTGCGCGGCTCGAGCCGGAGTGATATACCTTTCGAAATCGGTCGCTGTGGAATGGGCTCCGCATGACATTCGGGTGAATTGTCTGGCTCCGGGATGCTGCGAGAGCAACGGTTTTCACAATTACCCTGAGGATGGTGCGCAAACTTTTCAGGATTCCAATCCGATGCGCCATGCCGGGGACGAATGGGATGTCGCGGAAGGTGTCGTCTATTTGGCGGCCGGGTCCGGAAAGTTCGTGACTGGTGAAGTTCTGAATATCGATGGTGGACAGCAGTTGTGGGGGGATCCCTGGCCGACAGGCCGTCCGGATTACTTCCGGATATCGTGACGACAGCGGGGAGGAAGCGGCAAATCAATGATGATCAATAACAAAACAGCAGGCCTTCAATTAGGTGACGAACCGATACTTCGGTGCACTGGGATCGAGCGCCGATTTGGCGGAGTTGTCGCCGTTACGGGTGTCAATCTCGAAGTAAAACCAGGCGAAATATTCGGACTGGTCGGTCCAAACGGCAGCGGCAAGACGACGCTTACAAACGCGATCACCGGGTTCTACCCGCCGAACGAAGGTGCAGTCCGGTTGTCGGGCAAAGACATCACCGGTACCGCGCCACATAAGGTAGCGAAACTCGGAGTCGCCCGAACGTTCCAGAACCTCGCCCTGTTCAACGGAATGAGCGTTTTAGACAACATCCTGCTGGGGCGTCACATCCACATGAACCCAGGGGTGTTGCGCACCGCTTTCTATTGGTGGGCCGCACGGCCTGAAGAGATCGAGAATAGAAAGGTTGTGGAGGAAGTCATTGAGTTCCTTCAACTCGAAAGCATCAGGCACGAATTGGTAGACGGTCTTCCCATCGGCCTGAAAAAACGGGTCGAACTGGCAAGGGCCCTGGTGGCAGAGCCCCAGATGCTGATCCTAGACGAACCGATGGCCGGCATGAACCAGGAAGAAAAGGGCTATATGTGCCGCTTCATTCTGGACGCGAGGGCCGAGCGCGGCGTCAGCGTATTGCTCATCGAACACCACATGGATGTCATCACCGGCATTTGCGATCGGATGCTAGCGCTGAACTACGGTGAGATGATTGCCAGCGGAATTCCGAAAGAAGTTGTGAAAGATCCTCGGGTCATCGAGGCATATATTGGAGGCTCGCATGGCTGACGGGGCAACTCTGCATTCATCCGCCGGCGATACGATCGGTGAACTGCTGGCGCGCAACGCGTCAAGTCATGGGTCCGATGTTGCGCTTCGCGAAAAAGAGCGCGGCATCTGGAAAGAAACCACATGGGCCGAGTATGCGGACGAAATCCTCGCCTGTGCGGCCGGACTTGAGCAACTCGGCGTCAAGCCGGGCAAGGCTGTTCTCATTCTGGGCGACAACCGCGCACGTCTATACGCTGGAATGCTCGCGGTCTCGTTGCTTGGGGCCTACGCGATGCCGGCCTATCCCGGTGCAACGCTTGAAGAGCTTCAGCATTTTCTGGGCGAGGTCGAAATTGTCGCGGCGATTGCGGAAGACCAGGAACAGGTGGACAAGATACTCGAGCTTCGGGATGCGGGCGCCACGAGCATCGCGCACATAATCTACGATGAAGCCCGGGGGCTTGGATTTTATGAGGTCGATGGTCTCATGTCCTGGGATCACCTGACGGAGGTTGGGCGTCACGATCTCAACGAGGATCCGAACCTTCGTGAAGAGTTCCTGAAACGTGCAAAGCCCGAAGATCCGGCCATTTTTCTGCATTCATCGGGTACGACCGGCAAACCGAAGGGCATTGTCCTAAGTCAGAAAAACGTTCTGGCCGCAGCACGAAATGGCCATGCCGCCGGGGCATTCCGCGAAAAGGAAGAAATACTTGCCTATCTGCCGATGGCCTGGGTGGGCGATTACGCCCTGACTGTCGCGGCTGCCCTATTGCTTCGTTTCACCGTAAGCGTGCCCGAGCGGCAGGAGACAGTCGTCCGGGACATGCGCGAGATCGCACCAACCTTTTACCTGGCGGCACCTAGAAGCTGGGATCAGATGCTGACGACGATTCAGGTCGGCATCGAAAACTCGACGTGGCTGAAAAAGAAGGTTTACCACTTCTTCATGGACCGAGCCATTGCGGCCGAAACCCGCAAGCTGAATGGTAAAAGCGGCGGGGCACTGGAAGGTCTGGGCAGAATTCTTGGCGAGGCTATCGTCTTCGGCCCTATCAAGGACCAGTTCGGCATGAGCCGGCTGAGGAACGCGTTCACCGGTGGCGAGGCAATCGGCGAAGATACTTTCGTTTTCTATCGCGCCCTTGGGATCAAACTCCGCCAGCTTTACGGCCAGACCGAGAACAGCGCGATCAATGCGATTCAATCGGCTGGCGAGGTGCGCCTTCATACGGTCGGCAAGCCGGCTCCGGGCGTCGAGGTCAAAATCGCCGATGACGGCGAGATCTTGTTGCGCTCGGACAGTGTGTTCGACGGCTATTTCAACAAGCCCGAAGCTACTGCCGAGGCGTTGGAGGGTGGATGGCTGCATACCGGCGATGCCGGCTATCTGGAGGATGACGGGCATCTCGTTGTGCTCGGGCGTGTGTCCGAGGTCATGCACACGGCGGGCGGCGAACGTTATGTGCCCAACTACATTGAGAACCGGTTGAAATTCAGCCCTTACATCAAGGACGCCGCTGTAATCGGAGCCGGTTTGGACGAGCTGACGGCGATGGTCTGCGTCGATTTCGAAGCGGTGGGGCACTGGGCAGAGGTGAACGGCGTGCCTTATGTCTCCTACGCTGATCTGTCCCAGCGGGATGAGGTGGCTGCGCTGTTGCTCGAAGCCTTCCATCGGGTGAACAAGGCCGTCACCGAACCGCTGCAACTGAAACGCTTCGTCAGCCTGCCGAAAGAATTCGACCCGGACGATGGCGAAATCACGCGAACTCGAAAACTGCGGCGGAAGGTCGTTCAGGAACGCTATGCCGACGTGATCGCAGCGCTCTACGACGGTTCAAAAGAGGTCCACGTAAGCGCGCAGGTGACTTACGAGACCGGGGAAGTAGGGAAGGTCGAAAGAAGCCTTCCTATCAGGGAGGTATAAATGGACTGGGTCTTTCTATCTGAGCTTGCGATCAACGGAGTCTTGACGGGTCTTTTGTATTCGCTCTTCGCTATCGGCCTTGTGCTGATTTACAAAGCCTCGTCGGTGCCCAATTTGGCGCAGGGCGGGCTGACCATGGTCGGCGCCTATGTGGTTCTCGCCCTTTCGCATGACGCAGGTCTTCCGCTGTGGCTGGCCATTCCTCTTGCTGCGCTGATCATGTTCGGCCTTGGATTCGGCATCGAACGCGTTGCCCTGCGTCGTCTCGCGGGTCGCCCGGTCGTCATGATCCTGATGCTGACACTTGGACTCGACATTTTCCTTCGGGGTACAACGCTTGCGATCTGGGGCGGGACGTCGCGTTCGATGGAACTGGGCGTCAGCTATGATCCGCTGTTTCTTGGCGACATCTTCATCAGTCGCATCCATCTGGTCGGTGCCGGTGTTGCTCTCGCCTTGTTTGTCGCCTTCATGTTGTTCTTCCGTACCCGGACGGGCATCAAATTGCGGGCGATTGCGGATGATTACATGGCTTCTTGGTCTGTCGGCATCTCCGTTGAACGCGGAGTTGGTTTGTCCTGGGCGCTGGCATCTGTTGTTGCGGTCGCCGCGGGCGTTATCTGGGGCGAGATTCAGGGTGTCGATCAGGCGCTGTCGCTATTGCTTCTCAAGGGTCTGACGGTTGCCGTTCTCGGTGGTCTCGACAGTATCCTAGGCGCGGTGATCGCGGGCATCATTCTGGGCGTCGTCGAAAACGTTGGCGCTGATTTCCTCGATCCTCTTGTCGGAGGCGGGAGCCGGGAACTTATCGTCGCCGCTGTGCTCATTCTCACGGTCATGATCCGTCCGCACGGGCTGTTCGGTCGTCACGACATCGAAAGGGTGTAAGGCATGTTTTACAGACTTTCTGGCGTCCATCACGCCAACTACGTGTCGGATAGCCGTATCTTCAAGGTACCTGCTGACCGGAATCTTGCTGCATTCATGTTCCTGATCGGCATTGCCGCGCCATTCATCATACCGTCACTCTATCTGAACAGTTACATGCTTCCGTGGCTGATCTGGACGTCTGCCGCGCTTGGATTGAACTTGGTGACCGGGTGGGCCGGCCAACTGCACTTGGGCTATGCTGCAGTCATGGCCGTCGGAGCATATTCGTCGATCCACGCTGCGCGTTTCGGGGTACCATGGGAATTCGCGCTCCTCGTTGGCGGATTGACGTCATCTGTGATCGGCAGCCTGTTCGCTTTTGCCGCCTTGCGGGTCAAGGGCCTCTATCTCGCTCTCACTACTCTCGCCATGCAATTCGCGATGGACTGGGTTCTGACCCACTCTCCGGCGATCTCGGGGGGCTCACACGCGTCGCTCCAGTCACCGACATTGGCGCTGCTCGGGCAAGAGATTACCACTGATACCGGCTTCTACTATGTCGCCTTCGGCTGGTGTGTGTTGGTGACGATCTTCATGCTTAATCTCAAGCGTACTGGACTCGGTCGCGCTTTGGTCGCTGTACGTGAAAAAGACTTTGCAGCCGCGATCCTCGGTGTGAACAGTTTCTACTACAAAATTCTGGCATTCGCGACTTCGTCTTTCATCGCGGGCGTCAGCGGTGCATTGCTTGTTGCCACCTTCTTCTTTCTTGCCGCGCCTGAGCAATTCTCGGTTGCCGTTTCGATCCAGGTGCTTGCGATGGTGATCGTTGGCGGCCTCGGCAGTATCATCGGATCCTATCTCGGGGTTGCCTTGATCCTTCTTGTACCGGGAATCGTGAATGGTTTCGTCGTCTCGCTGAGCGACTGGCTAGGCATGCAGATCAACGTTGAAACTCTCGCTCATATACCGAACGCCGTCTATGGCGCGCTGATCGTCATTATTCTTCTGATCGAACCACTCGGTTTGGGAAAACTCTACGGCAACATCAGAGACTACCTGATGGTCTGGCCCTTCGATCAGTTCAAGAAATAAGGGAAATGCCGATGCAAGAGAAAGTTGAAGCCCAGAACATCCTGTCGATGAACAGTATCGAGGTGTTGTACGACAACGTGTTGCTCGCGATCAAAGGTGTCTCGGTTCAAGTGCCCAAGGGCGAAATGATAGCGCTCTTGGGTTCGAACGGAGCCGGAAAAAGCACCACGTTGAAAGCAATCAGCGGTCTTTTGAAGGCCGAGCGCGGACGTATCAGCCGCGGCGAGATCAAGTTCGAAGGAACGGACATTACCGAAATGCTCGCGCAGAAACGCGTGGAGATGGGTATTTGTCACGTTATCGAAGGGCGAAGGGTCTTTGAACATCTGACCCCTGACGAGAACCTGACCGCAGCCGCGCCGATGGGCATGTCCAAAGCGACGCTGAACGCCGAGAAGGAAAAGATATACAGCTTCTTCCCCCGGCTGGCCGAACGCAAGAACTCGCAGGCGGGATATCTGTCCGGGGGAGAACAGCAGATGCTTGCCATTGGTCGAGCTCTGGTAACCCAGCCCAGTCTGCTGATGCTGGACGAACCGAGTCTCGGCCTTGCGCCATTCCTCGTCGAAGAGATTTTCGGCATCATCAAACAGATCAATCAAGAGCAAGGTCTGTCGGTTCTCCTGGTCGAACAGAACGCCCTTGCCGCGCTTGAAATCGTTTCGGAAGGTTATCTGATCGAGAACGGTCGCGTCGTTATGCACGGCGCAGCCGATGCGCTTAAAGCCAACTCTGATATCCAGGAGTTCTATCTTGGCGGGGGCGAAGGCACGAACTTCCACGAAGTCAAGCACTACAGCCGACGCAAGCGTTGGCTGAGTTAGGATCGGTCAAAAACATCAACTTGGGAGGATAAGATGAATAGAGTGAATAAACTTTTAGCAGGTCTGACGACGGTCGGCTCCTTGGTGTTTGGTGCCGCGTCCATGGCGGAGCCCTTCAAAATCGGAGTCTGCTATGACCTGAGCAAGGCCTATACCTTTGCAACCCCGCAAGTGGCCCAAGCGGCGCAGGATCTTGCCAAACTGGTGAACATGAGGGGTGGCATCGGCGGGGAACCGGTCGAGGTCATCGTGCGTGACCACGGCAACGAACCGCAACGCGGGATCGAGTGCTATTCCAAGCTCAGCCGAGAGGGCGTCTTTGTCTTTGATACGTTGTCCACGCCTGTGTCGCTGGCGGTTCTGCCTCGAGCGATGGAAGATCAGCGAATTCTGATGCAGTCTCTGGTTGGGCGGGGCGACGCCGTTGATGGCACGGTTTTCGATTGGGTTTATCCGGTTGGCCCGACTTACTGGGGGCAGGCAGCTAACAACATCGCCTACATCAAGCAGGTGCACGGTGGCGATCTTTCCGGTGTCAAGGTCGGGTTCATGTACTTCGACTACCCGTTCGGCCAGGAGCCGATTGAAATCCTAAAGACCCTGTCCGAGAAAGAGGGCTTTGAACTCCTGCTTTATCCTGTTCCGCTGCCCGGTTCCGACCAGGCTGGCGTCTGGTCCAAAGTCCGCCGCGACAACCCGGACCACGTTATCGTATGGATGCTCGGTGGTGCTCACACGGTTGCGTCAAAGGAAATGGCGCGGAACCGCATCCCGATGGACAAATACATTTCCGTCAACTGGCTGAACGAAGTCGATATCGCCAATATTGGCACCGAGACTGCCAAGGGTATCAAGCGCGGTACCAATGTTGTGGGCGGTCAGGATGTTGCCCTCTATCAGGAGATCATGGCCGAGCTCTACGACAAGGGTGAGGGAACTGGCCCGATTGAGAAGACGCAGGACGTTTTCTACAACACGGGACTGGCCATGTATTCGATCATGTTCGAGGCCGCGCGTATTGCGGCAGAACGCGAAGGCCTTCCGATTACCGCAGAGTCCTACAAAGCGGGATTGGAGTCGCTTGAGGGATACGACGCGAACGGGCTGATGGCACCCATTACGGTGACGGCCGAAGATCATGGCGGAGGAGGTAAGACCCGGATCGAGATGTGGGACGGAAAGGCTTGGGTGCCGCAAACCGACTGGATCTCTGAATACACCGACGTCGTGTGGGATGTGGTTAAGGACAGTTCCTCAAAATACCAGCAGTGAATGGCTGATAGCAGGAGGGGTGGCGCTTCGCGGGGCGGCAGCAGCGCTTACTAAACGGTATCGTCGCCCTAAACCAAACTAACGGGAGAAAGATAACATGAAAGTCAAACAGCACATTAAGGCAGCGGCCCTCGCTACCGCGCTGGCAGCGAGCGCGACGGTGGCCTCGGCGCAGGACAAGGAGCCGATCCGTTTCGGCGCCTGCTTCGACCTTAGCAAGTCCTACACGTTCATCTCGCCGCAAGTGGCTCAGGCGGCTCAGGATCTGGCGATGCATGTCAACGCGAACGGCGGCATCGAAGGCCATCCGGTCGAGGTGGTCGTTCGCGACCACGGCAACGAGCCGCAGCGCGGAGTGGAATGCTACGAGCAGTTGAAGCGCGAAGGCGTATTCATCTTCAACTTCCTTTCGACACCTGTTACGAACGCCGTTCTTCCGCGCGCGATGAAGGACAGAAATGTTCTGATGCAGTCGTTTGTAGGCCGCGGTGATGCCGTTGATGGTGAAGCCTTCGATTGGGTCTTTCCTGTCGGTCCTACCTATTGGCAGCAGGCAGCGAATGATGTCGCATTCGTCAAAGGTCAAATGGGCGGAGATCTGAGCAATGCCAAGATTGGCTTCATCTACCTGGATTATCCGTTCGGTCAGGAACCGATCGAGATCCTGAAAACCCTCGCGGAAAAAGAAGGGTTCGAGCTGGAACTTTATCCGGTTCCGCTGCCCGGTTCCGACCAGGCTGGTGCATGGAGCAATATACGCCGCGACAAGCCCGACTACGTGATCAGCTGGCTGCTGGCCGGTGGGCACGTTGTCGCTTCAAAGGAAATGCGACGTAATCGTTTCCCGATCGACCGCTATCTTTCGGTGAACTGGCTGAACGAAGTGGATATCGCCAACATCGGCGCGGAAGAGGCGAAAGGCATCCTGCGCGGGACCAACGTGGCCGGTGGCCAGGAAGTTCCGATCGTGAAGACGATGCTGGACAACTACTATGCCAATGGCAAGGGCAGCGGACCCGAGAGCCTCGTGCGCGACGTGTACTACAACACCGGCATGGCGATCTACTCGGTCGGATTCGAAGCCGCTCGTATCGCGATTACCGAAAACGGTTGGCCGATCACACCGGAAAGCATGAAGAATGCCTATGAATCGATCGAGAACTTCGATGGAAACGGCATAATGGCCCCGGTTACAGTGACCGACAAAGACCACGGTGGTGGCGGCAAGACTCGGGTCGAGCAGTGGAATGGCGAAACCTGGGTTCCGCTGACCGACTGGAGCGCCGACTATCTCGACGTTGTGTGGGATGTCATCAAGCACAGCTCCGCGACTTTCAAAGTCGAATAAGACCGGGCTTCCCCGCGGCAAACACGTCGCGGGGAACCTTTCCACTGTTAGACTCTCCCGAGAAAGCGAAGCAAGTATCATGAGCCCCATTGACGTGAAGATCGAAGACGGAATTGCGACCGTCTGTATCAACCGGCCCGAACGTAAAAACGCGCTTTCCGTCGCGGCTACGAACGGGCTAACCGACGCTTGGGAGAAGATCGAGGCGGATGACAGCGTTCGTGTGGCCATTCTGACTTCGGCCGATTGCGGCGTGTTCAGCGCCGGATTGGATCTGAAGGAAGCCGCACAAATTGCACGCGATGAGGGCGTCGATATTCTGACCAAGATGCGCGACCCGTTTCACGAGACCATGCGCGCCTGCAAGAAACCGATCATCGCGGCGATGACCGGGTCACTGATGGCGGGCGGAATGATGCTGACCTTGAATTGCGATCTGCGGGTCGGTCTCAAGGGGACCAAGGTCGGTATCACCGAAGTAAAGATCGGTCGTGGATCGCCTTGGGCATCGCCAGCACTGTCCATGCTGCCGCAGCCCATCCTTATGGAAATTGTTCTGACCGGCGACTTGATGCCGATCGAGCGCCTGCACGAATACGGGTTCACCAACTATATCGAAGACACTCCCGATGCCGTCCGCGCACGGGCCTTCGACCTTGCCAAACGCATTGCCAGCGCGGCCCCGCTTTCGGTGATTGCGGCCAAAGGCGGCGTTCGCGCGACCATGGACCTCGGTTGTGCGGGTGGCCTGAAAGAGGGCAAGCGCCTGCACGAGGTGGTTTACGCCAGCAACGACGCGATCGAAGGCCCCAAGGCGTTCGCTGAAAAACGTGCACCTGTCTGGACCGGAACCTGAAGGAGTCTGACATGGCCGAATTGATGCGTTTAGACCGGGAAGGCCCGGTCGGTATCCTGCGTTTTCTTCAGCCGGAGAAGCGCAACCCTTATAGCATTGCATTTGTCGATAATCTTGTATCATGCCTGCGCGAGGCCGAACAGGACGACACGATCCGTGCCGTGATCATGACCGGCGGCGAACATTTCAGCAGTGGCGGTGATCTCGTCGGCTTTCAGACCGAGGTCGCCAAGGGCGCCCGCGCCACTTCCGAGATGGTCGACCGCGTTCACGACGGGGGACGGGCGGCTTATCTGTTTCGCAAACCTCTAATTTCGGCCGTTTGTGGGGTTGCTTACGGCGCCGGTCTGAGCCTGGCTATGTCGGCTGATCTTGTCGTCGCTGCCGAGGATTCCCGGCTGTGCGAGGTTTTCGCGCGGGTCGGCGGTTGCCCCGACACCGGGTCGAGCTGGTTGCTGCAACAGCGCGCTGGTGCGGGGGTGGCTCGAATGCTCGTATTAACCGGCCGAGAAATCGACGGCCTTACTGCTAAGGAATTGCGGGTGGTGGAGGAATGTGTGCCGGCCGGTCGGGTCGAGGCGCGCGCGCTGGAGATTGCATGCGAAATTGCTGCGCACCCGATGTTTGGTGTGCAGACAGCCAAGCGGGTGATGCGCGCTGCGGCCGAATCCAGCTATCTTGAGGCGCTCGATATCGAGCGCGATGCGCAAAGTGTTCTACTCTGCGCGCATGACTTTCCGGAAGCCATGAAGGCGTTTTCGGAAAAGCGGACTCCCGCATTTGAAGATCGCTGAGATCACTGAAGAATTCCAACAACCCCAAGGAGAGAACGCAAAATGAAGGTCTTGGTGCCTGTGAAGCGCGTGATCGATTACAACGTGAAAGTCCGCGTGAAGGCGGACGGCAGCGGGGTCGATCTTGCCAATGTGAAAATGTCGATGAACCCCTTCGACGAGATCGCCGTCGAAGAGGCAATCCGCATGAAAGAGGCCGGCAAGGCCGAGGAAGTCGTCGCCGTCTCCATCGGGGTCAAGCAGGCGCAGGAAACCCTGCGCACCGCGCTGGCCATGGGTGCCGACCGCGCGATCCTCGTCGTCGCCGCGGATGACGTGCACACCGACATCGAGCCGCTGGCCGTCGCCAAGATCCTCGCCAAGGTGGTCGAGGAGGAGCAGCCCGGCCTCGTGATCTGCGGCAAGCAGGCCATCGACAACGACATGAACGCCACCGGCCAGATGCTGTCGGCACTGCTCGGTTGGAGCCAGGCCACCTTCGCATCGAAAGTGGACATCGACGGCGACAAGGCCGTTGTGACGCGCGAAGTGGACGGCGGTCTGCAGACCATCAGCGTTTCCATGCCCACCATCGTCACCGTCGATCTGCGCCTGAACGAGCCGCGCTATGCGAGCTTGCCCAACATCATGAAGGCGAAGAAAAAGCCGCTGGATGAGAAAACCGCTGCCGAATATGGCGTCGACGTCACGCCCCGCCTCGAGATCGTTTCGACGACCGAGCCGGAAGCACGCAAGGCAGGCGAGATTGTGGGCTCGGTCGACGAGCTCGTGGCGAAACTCAAAGAAGCGGGGGCTGTGTAATGGCTGTTCTTCTTCTCGCAGAGGTCAACAACGGCGAACTGGCGATAGACGCCACCGCCAAGGCCGTCACCGCAGCGTCCTCGCTGGGGGATATCACTGTTCTAGCCGCGGGTGCATCCGCCGCTGCCGCTGGCGAAGCTGCCGCCAAGATCGGCGGCGTCAGCAAGGTACTGGTCGCCGAAGACGCGGCCTTGGGCCACCGTCTGGCGGAATCGACCGCCGCCACCATCGTGGCGCTGGCCGGTGATTACGAACACATCGTCGCCCCGGCGACCACCGACGCCAAGAACGTGATGCCCCGCGTCGCGGCTCTCTTGGACGCCATGTTGATCTCGGACGTCTCAGGTGTGGTTGACGCCAACACGTTCGAGCGCCCGATCTATGCCGGCAACGCGATCCAGACCGTCAAGTCGTCGGATGCCAAGAAAGTTGTCACCTTCCGGACCTCGACCTTTGATGCCGCAGGCGAAGGTGGTTCCGCCGCCGTGGAAACCGTGTCGGCTGCCGCCGATCCGGGCCTGTCTTCGTGGGTTGAAGACAAGGTTGCCGAAAGCGACCGCCCCGAGCTGACCTCGGCCGGCGTCGTCGTCTCCGGTGGCCGTGGCGTGGGTTCGGAAGAGGACTTCGCCCTGATCGAGCAACTCGCCGACAAGCTCGGTGCCGCCGTTGGCGCCTCGCGCGCCGCCGTCGACAGTGGCTACGCCCCGAACGACTGGCAGGTCGGCCAGACCGGCAAGGTGGTTGCGCCTGAGCTCTATGTCGCCGTCGGCATCTCCGGTGCGATCCAGCACCTCGCCGGCATGAAGGACTCGAAAGTCATCGTCGCGATCAACAAGGACGAAGAGGCGCCGATCTTCCAGGTTGCCGATTACGGCCTCGTCGCCGACCTCTTCAACGCCGTCCCCGAACTGATCGACAAGCTCTGAGAAACGGTGCGCTGAAGCACACCCTACGAAATTCGAAAGGCCCGCCAGATCCGGCGGGCCTTTGTTAGTGGTGAAATCTTATCCATCTGACGGGGCCTCGATCCTGAAACTCCAGAATCACAAGGCTTCGATAGCTACGGCGATTCCCTGCCCGCCGCCGATACACATGGTGACCAGTGCGCGTTTCGCGCCGGTGCGTTCCATCTCGTAGAGCGCTTTGACAAAGATGATTGCCCCTGAAGCACCGACTGGATGCCCAAGCGCGATCGCTCCGCCGTTCGGGTTCACCTTGTCGTTGTCCAAGCCAAGCACCTTGCTTACTGCAAGAGCTTGCGCCGCGAAGGCTTCATTTGATTCAATGACGTCGAAGTCAGCAATCGTCAGCCCAGTCCGTTTCAAAACCCCCTCAACTGCCGGCACCGGCCCGATGCCCATGATGTCCGGACGAACCCCTGCGACGTGATAACCAAGAAGGCGCGCCCGCGGTTTCAACCCTGCTTTTTTCGCGGCATCTGCAGTGGCCAGAACGACCGCCGCCGCACCGTCATTGATGCCAGAGGCGTTTCCTGCGGTTACCGTTCCGTCCTTCTGGAACGCCGGACGCAGTTTTGCGAGCGTCTCTGTCGTACTCGCCTTTGGATGCTCATCCGTATCGAAAGCCACGATGTTGCGTTTGACCTTGACCTCCACGGGAACAATCTGGGATTTGAAATATCCCTCGTTGATCGCCTTCAGAGCACGTTCCTGGCTTTGCAGGGCAAACGCATCCTGAGCTTCGCGCGTGATGTCGTACTCGGCGGCGACGTTTTCGGCCGTGACGCCCATGTGCCCGGTACCAAACGGACAGTTGAGCGCGCCGAGCATCATGTCGGTTGCACCGGCGTCCCCCATTTTCTTTCCCCAGCGAATGGTCGGCACGATATAGGGCGAGCGGCTCATGCTTTCGCTGCCACCAGCAAGGGCAAAGGACGCATCACCTGCCATCAACGACTGGGCCGACGATACAATGGCCTGCAGACCGGAGCCGCAGAGACGATTGACATTCATTGCCGGGGTCTCTTCCGACACACCAGCCGCGATAGAAGCCGCGCGGCTAAGATACATATCGCGCGGTTCTGTATTGATAACATGGCCAAAAACCACGTTCTCAACCTGTTCCGGTTCAATACCCGAGCGCGCTATCGCCTCTTTGGCGACGATGCTTCCCAAGTCGATGGGGGACGTTCCCGCAAGTGCGCCACCAAAAGTCCCGATGGCGGTTCGAACGCCATCCAGAATTACAATATCTGCCATGTTTTCTCCGTTAATGTTCTTGTATTACACAAACTGCGTGCTGTTCTGCGTAGGCCCCTCAAGCAGGCAGAAGCACGTCCCCGTGTGCCTCTCGCAACTTGTTCTTCAGCACCTTTCCTGTTGCGTTGCGAGGCAACTCTTCCACGAAAACAACCGTATCCGGAATCTGCCACTTGGCCACTTTGTCAGAAAAATAGGCAAGAATGTCTTCCACGGACGCGTTTGTTCCGGGCGCTCTGACGGCTACGAGAACCGGACGCTCGTCCCATTTCTCGTGCTTTGCGGCGATGGCAGCGGCATCAGCGATGCCGGGGTGACCTACCGCGATACCTTCGAGTTCGACGGTAGAGATCCACTCACCGCCCGATTTGATGATGTCCTTGGAACGATCCCGGATTGTCATGAAGCCATCCGCATCAATCGACGCAACATCTCCGGTTTCGAACCAGCCATCGGGTTCCAGCGTGGTACCGGGTTCCGCACCAAAATAGTTGTCCACGACCCAATGGCCGCGAATGCGAAGGTTGCCTTGAGCTACACCATCCTCTGGAAGTGTGTTGTTTTCATCGTCGACGATCTTGAGCTCGACACCATAGGGCGGGCGGCCCTGGCTTTCACGAACTTTCGCCTGTTCTTCCTCCGTCATGCTAGCATGACGTTCCAGCAGGGCATTGGCAGTCCCGAGAGGCGAGGTTTCCGTCATGCCCCATGCGTGGATGACTTCGGTGCCATATTTGTCGCGGAATTCGGCGATCATCGATGGCGGACATGCCGATCCACCAACCACGGTTCTGTTGAGCGACTTGGCGCTGGATCCGAGTTTTTCCAGGGATGCAAGCAGACCTTGCCAAATCGTCGGAACTCCAAGCGCG
This sequence comes from Ruegeria aquimaris, assembly GCF_025751555.1. Classification (GTDB taxonomy): domain Bacteria; phylum Pseudomonadota; class Alphaproteobacteria; order Rhodobacterales; family Rhodobacteraceae; genus Ruegeria_B; species Ruegeria_B aquimaris. Next base: position 35,480 of record NZ_JAOWLB010000024.1, on the reverse strand, counting down.
ACCGTTACGCCTTCGTCGTCGATCAGCCGTGCGAGACTGTCGCCGTCAAGACCCGGCCCCGGCAAGACCAGTTTGGCACCGACCATCGCTGCGGCATAAGGAATACCCCAGGCATTAACGTGGAACATTGGAACAACCGGCAGCATCACTTCGCGCGCAGAAATGTTCAGCGTGTCAGGCAGGGCCGCGACCATCGAATGCAGAACTGTGGACCGATGGGAATAGAGCACACCTTTGGGGTTTCCTGTGGTGCCGGAGGTATAGCACAGGCTCGATGCGTCGTTCTCATCGACATCCACCCAATCGACGTTTTCGTCCCCCGTGGCCAGGAAATCTTCGTAGAAGACCAGTCCGAGGATTTTACTTGCCGCATTGTCGTCACGCTCGGACAAAAGGACGAAGGTATCGACAGTTTTCAGATGCTCTCTGATCCCTTCGATTAGGGGCAGGAAAGTTTTGTCAAAAAAGATGACCCGGTCTTCCGCGTGGTTGATGATATAGATTAGCTGCTCGGGAAACAGGCGCGGATTGATCGTGTGGCACACCATGCCGCCGCAGGAAATGCCAAAGTAGCACTCCAGATGCCGCGAATTGTTCCAAGCAATCGTTGCCACGCGATCCCCCTTGAAGAGACCGAGTTTTGCCAGCGCAGAGCTGAGTTGCCGCGCCCGATCCGAGATACCTTTCCAGGTCATCTTTGTCTTCGTGCCGTCCGTTTCCACTGAAACGATCTCGGTATCTCCGTGGTAGCGGGCGCCGTGATCAATTAGTGAATGGATGGTCAGCGGCATGGCCATCATTTGTCCGCGCATTTGGTTTCCTCATCGAATTTGGAATTTTGGTTTTGGTCTTTCTGGGCAGGCTGCAAGCTGCTGGTGACAGCTTGCAGAGATTTGCAACAAGCTCCGTCGCACCCATGGCATTGGTTTGTTTTTACCTGTTTTCCATCACCGCGCTCAGGCAACTGTCCGACTCCTGTCAAAAATACGCACCTGTCCCAGGATGATCTCGGCGGCGTTCTCAGCAATGACCATTGTGGGAGCGTTGGTATTACCGGCGACAAGACTTGGCATGACGGAGGCATCCACCACCCGCAAACCCGACACGCCCCGAACCTTCAGCTCGGGGTCGACAACCGAATCCTTGTCCGCACCCATCCGGCACGTGCCGACGGGGTGATAAATTGTTTCTGCGCTTTCCCGAATGAACGCGGCGATCTCGTCGTCGGTCTGGACGGATTTGCCGGGGTGCACTTCGTATTTGCTGTGCGCGGACATTGCCGGCGCTTCGAGTATCCTGCGCCCGGCTTTGAACGCCGCAACCATCGTTTCCAGATCTTCAGGATCGCTAAGGTAATTCGGCTGAATCAGAGGATCGTCCATTGGATCCGGGCTCTTGAGGCCAATGTAGCCGCGGCTCTTGGGCAAAAGATCGCAGATGTGAAGCGTATAGCCATAACCAAAAGCGATCTTTCGGCCATGATCCTTCAGATAGGTGGGCAGGAAGTGAAACTGCACATTTGGCCTATCGCGATCAGGGGACGACTTGATGAATCCACCGCTTTCCGCAACATTCGACGTGAGAAAGCCTTTACGTCTGAAGATGTAGGAGAACAAACCACCAATGCCACGCGGCAGAAAGCTGGGCGCGACCCCGATCGGGCGCCGTGAGCTAGCAGCATGCATAATCGTTACATCGAGGTGGTCGGCCATGTTCTTGCCAACCTCGGGAAGGTCGTGAACGACGGCTAGACCATGCCGTTTAATTTCTTGGGCATCCCCGATACCAGACAGAAGCAGAAGTTGAGGCGAATTCACGGCCCCGCCAGACAGGATCACTTCGCCGCCGGCATTGAGACGCAGTTGGCGATATTCGCCACTTTGCTGTAAGGTGACACCCGTTGCCGTCTTGTCCTCCATGACGACGCGGGTCACACGGGCGTCGGTAAAGATTTCCAGATTGGACCGGGCTTCAGCCCCGCGCAGGAAAGCTTGCGCCGAGCTCCAGCGCCGCCCATTCTTTTGCGTGACTTGGTACATACCCAAGCCTTCCTGTTCGCCGTCGTTGAAGTCGCCGTTATGAGGGATCTGCAGTTCGCGTCCTGCCTGTACGAAATCTCGGCTCAGGGGGTTCGCGGTTGTCAGTTCGCTAACGGATAGCTCCCCGCCCTTGCCATGCGCGTCGGTTGCGCCAAAACGATGGTTGTCTTCGATCCGCTTGAACAGGTCTTTCATGCGGCCCCAACCCCAGACATCAGTCCCCGCCTGAGACGCCCAATAGTCATAATCAGCCTTGTGACCGCGGATGTACACCATGGCATTGATAGAGGACGAACCGCCCAGCGTCTTGCCGCGAGGCCAGAACAGTTTGCGGCCATTCAGGTGCTCTTGCGGTTCGGTATCGAATGCCCAGTTCAGCTTTTTGCTGTTGGCCAGCAAAGCGATCCCCAGAGGCATGTGTATCAGAGGACTCTTGTCCTTTGGCCCTGCCTCGATAAGCGCGACGCGTTTTGCCGGGTTTGCCGACAGCCGGTTGGCCAAAACGCAACCGGCGGATCCGGCGCCGACGATGATATAGTCGTACATTTCTTCTCTCCCTATTGGTTCTGGGCTGCTGTTATCCAAGCACGCGGACCACGATGTTGATGAGGCGGCGTACAAAGCCCGTGTAAGGCGGGAAAAGCATGTGAGTGATCGAGTGCTTCTCCTCCATCACGGCTTTTTCGTGGGAAAAGGCCTTGAAGCCATATTCACCATGAGCCGCCCCGATGCCGGAGTTGTTCACGCCGCCAAAAGGCAGGTTCGGGTGCAGAAAATGCACCACGGTAAGGTTTACGCCCACGGCACCGGAAGACGTGCGCGAGATGACCTGATCGGCAAAGCTCTTGCTTTTGTCGAAAACATACAAAGCAAGCGGTTTGGGACCCGCGTTGATCTTGTCGATGACTTTGTCCACATCGACATATTCAATGATCGGCAGAATTGGTCCGAACAGCTCTTCTCGCATGATCTCCATATCATCGGAGACTTCCGAAATCAGGGTCGGCGCGACGAATTTCTGGCTTGCATCGGCCTGACCACCCTGAAGGATACTTGCGCCTTTGGCACGGGCATCCTCGATCAGGTTGCGCACCCGGTCAAAATGCCGCTCGTTCACGATCCGGCAGTAGTCGGGTGTTGCTTTCTGCGCTTCGGGCGTTTTGCCATAGACTCGGCCGATTTCGGCCCGAATTGAATCTTTGAACGCGGCTGCGATGTCACGGTGCACATAAACATGATCCGGTGCGATACAGGTCTGTCCGTTGTTTGCGAACTTGCCCCAGACGATGTTGCGCGCGGCCTTCTTGATATTGGCGTTGGGCCCGACGATGGTGGGCGACTTGCCGCCAAGTTCCAGCGTCACCGAGGTCAGGTTTTTCGCCGCCGCTTCCATGACGACCTTGCCAATCGCCGGGCTTCCCGTGAAAAATATGTGATCGAACGGCAGCGACAGAAGTTCCTGGGAAACCGAGGCGTCACCTTCGATGACCTTGACCAGATCCGGCGTAAAGGCTTCTTCCACGATGTCGATTATGGCCCGGGACGCATTCGGCGTCATTTCGGACGGCTTGATAATGGCGCTGTTGCCCGCCGCAATTGCCGAGACCAGCGGACCAAGCGAAAGGTTCACCGGATAGTTCCAAGGCGCGATGATCAAGCATACACCTTTGGCTTCGGGGCGGACATGTGCCTTTGTGCCGAATACGCCCAAAGTTGCGCGCGCACGCTTGGGGCGCATCCACGACTTCAGATAGTGTTTGGTATGCCGGATTTCCTGAAGCACAGGGAAAATCTCGGTCAATTTTACTTCTTCAGCGGGTTTGCGAAAATCAGCCGCACAGGCCGCGATGATCTTGTCCTGGTTCCGTTTGACGGCTGCGGCCAAGCGATCCAGTTGTGCAACGCGTGCCTTGCGGTCAAAATCGGCGCGCCGGACAAGTTGTGCGCGCAACTGGGCGTCAAACGCTGCCCGGATGTCGCCCGCATTTGATGTTCCTGTGGAAATTGATGCAACTTGGTTCAAGATCAATCTCCTACTTCTCTTCATAGAGGACATAGTCCTCTTTCGTGGCGCCGCAGTCGGGGCAGCACCAATCGTCGGGGATCTGGCTGAATAATGTTCCCGGCGCAAAACCTTCATGCTCATCGCCGAGGGCTTCGTCATAGATGTGGCCGCACGTAATGCAGAGCCATTTCCGATAAACCGTCCCGGCGGCAGGGGCGGCCTGCGCCACCGGAGCAGGCTGAGGTGGTTGCGGGGCAGCCACAGGTTCGGGTGCGGGGGCAGGTGCTGGGGTCGGCGCGGAGGTCGCAGTCTCGCCGGTCGGGGCGGCGCCGATCAGGACAAAGTCCTCTTTGTCGCGCACGGCACAATCGGGGCATGCATAGTCTTCGGGCACTTGTGACCAAGGTGTACCTGGCGGGAATCCCTCGTGCGGGTGGCCCAGAACCTCGTCATAAGTGTATCCGCAATCAGGGCATTGATACTTTGCCATTTTCATTCCTCCCTTGCACGCGTGCTTTGGCAGCCAAACACGCGCGTCTTACCAGTATTTCTGTCGGTTGTTGGTGCTGCCTTGTCTTAGACTGAGAGCAAGGCGCTGTTTGGCGGGTCAGGGTTAGCCCCAGCAGGGCCAACCCTGACGTTTAACGCACCATGAGTGGTCTTTATTCGGCGGGCATAGCGGTAGGTTGTGCCGGTGCGACCGATCCGAATTTCCGATCATAGTATTCGCGCATACCAGGCTCGATCTGAATCTTGTTCAGATCACCTTTTGCCCAGTCCATGACGCGATGATCCATGATCGATCGGAACCACGACGGGAACATGGCCGCAAGGAACATTCCAGGATAGCCCGAAGGCAGAGCCGGCAGATCCTTGAAGTCGCGCAGCGACTGGTAGGACCGCGTCGGGTGCGCGTGGTGGTCCGAGTGCCGTTGCAGATGGAACAGGATCAGGTTCGACATGATATGGTTCGAGTTCCATGAATGGTGCGGCTTCTGGTGCTCGTACTTGCCATTGGGCAGTTTCTCGCGCAGCAGCCCATAATGCTCGATGTAGTTGGCCGACGTAAGCTGCCACCATCCGTACGCCATTTGAATAGGCAGGAAGATGAGCATGATGGGACCGAAGAACGCCAGCAGTCCGGCATAAAGAACGACAGTGATGATCAGGGGCTGAAGGATCTCGTTGTCCAGGCTCCAGACGCTTTTGCCACTTCTTTCAAGGCGCACCTCTTCAAGCTCCCAGGCACGTTTGAAAGCTCCGGGGATTTCGCGCGTCGCGAAGGAATAGATATTCTCACCCATGCGCGAGGTGGCCGGATCTTTCGGGGTTGCCACGTCGCGGTGGTGCCCTTTGTTATGCTCGATGAAAAAGTGACCATAGCCCACGACAGCCAGCACGAGCTTGGCCATCCAGCGATCGAAGGTTTCTTTCTTGTGGCCCAGTTCATGCCCAGTGTTCAGCGCCAATCCATTGACGATACCCAGCGACAAAGCCAGCGCGATGAACTCGAACGCATTCATCGGCTGTGTGGCAACCCACCAGCAGGACCCGACCATAGCCGCATAGTGCATGGGCACGGTCAGATAGGTGAGCACGCGATAGTAGCGGTCTTTTTCAAGATCAGGCACGGCCGATTCGGGGGGATTCGAGAAATCCTCTCCGAACATCGCGTCCAGCAAAGGCACGGCCAGATACCACAGAATCAGGACGGTTCCGTACCAGATGCTCCACCCGGTTTCCGCTACCAGGTAAAGTCCGATCAGCGGCGTTGCCGGCCAGAATACGGACAAAATCCAAAAATACCGTTTCTTATCAACATATGCTTCGTCGGTTCCGGCCTCAGCCGTCGCCGCTTGATTCAGATCCTTCATCAGTCTGTTCCTCCCTTGAAGGCCATTGTCACGCCCTGCGGTGGTCAGAAGCTCATACGCTTGGCGTCGTTCGTTCCAGCCGGTAGGCATTGGACGACACCAATGTCCGTCAGCACACAACTGAACAACTACACGTTCGTGTAGTTTTGAAGTCTATCAGGTAAGGGTAGGTAGATAGGACGCTAGCGACGCATAACTTCGGGGAGGGAAGGATGATCACGCCCCTCGGTGCAAATTCTAAGCACGTATTCGATTTTCTGGAACGGATGAATGTTCGTCGGGACAAGTTGACCGAGGGCTGTCTGAGACGTGACCGGCTGGACCTTGCGGGGCACCCTGGCACCAAATGCCTCCTTCTCAAGGCGCCCCGCGGCTTTGGCAAGTCTGTGCAGATCGCCGAAGGCGCCCGGGCGGCAACCGACCGGGGCGAACACAGCGTCTATCTGGATCTTTCGTCTTTTTGGTCGGAAGGCCTCTCTGAAGCCGCGCTTATTGCAAGCGCGATCATAGCGGTGCTTTCACCTTCGAATTTATCCGACATCGACACCGGGCGTTGTAAAGAAGTCATTGCGCTGCGTTTGCTGAAAAGTTGCGAGAATCCCGTTGCCATTTTTCTGGATAGCGTGACCGGATCAACTACTACCCAGAGGTTTTTGAAAACAATCATCCTGGAAACTCCGGAATCCGTCCGACTGATCGTGGGTGAACGCTTGCCCGGAACCCTGACAACCTTGTTGGTTCTTTCACATGTAGTGCCAATCGGCCCGAGAGAGTTGAGTTTCACCTTTGACGAAACATGTTCAATCCTGCCGAGGGAAACTGGCCAAGTTAAGAAGATATTCAGTTTGACGGATGGCTGGCCGTATCTTTGTGCCTTAGCCGGCAAATTGAATGCAGCCTGCGAATCGATTGTTCACCTGGCAGAGATTCGGACATATTTTGAAACCGATGTGCTGGCAGATATCCCGCAGTCTCTCCGCGATTTCCTGATTAACGCCAGTTGGCTGGAGGAAATTACAGCAGAGGCGAGCGATTATGTTTTCAAGGTCGAAAATTCGGGCCGTAAACTGGAGGAACTCGCTTCTCGCCACGGGCTTTTGGCTTTTAGAACTCACAGGCCCGAACACTTCGAAATGAACCGCGCGCTTCAAGAGTACCTACGCAATCGCTTCATCGACACATACGGGTCTCGGCGACAGTATTTTCTAAAGCGCATCGCGCTCTGGCATTGGCGAAGGAAAGAGTATCGTCTGGTGGTTGATGTTGCCCTGCGGGCGCATGATCACAGTTGGGCCCAACGGCTTACAGACCAGGCTCTGTTGGACCTCGCCCTGAGGCAGGGAGAGATTGAAGCGCTGGCAACCTGGTTCACGGGCATTCCGCGGGCCAAACTCTTTCAGATGCCGTCGTTGGCCATCGCATATGCTTGGGTGCTTTACTTCAGTCAACGTGCGGAAGAAGCGCAGAATTTGCTTGATGATCTGAACGCCTTACAGGGATCCAATCCCACCGGGCCGCAAGATCCGAGTGGGTGGGGTGCACTCGTCCGGGCCATTGGCCTTGCCACACATGACGAACTCCAGGAAAGCGAAGAAAGCTGCGCAGCCTGGATTGAGACTTACGGGGCGGTCAACCCAGTCGGGCAGGCCGCAGCGCAGACGTGCAGAGCATTTATCGCTGCTTCCGACAGGCAGTTTGACATCCTGTCCGAGAATATTGCATCGGCCGCCGTCATAAGTGGTGCAACCCATCACCGCTATGCGTTCGGCTGGCTTGCCGCCGCCGAGGTTCAGGCCAAGATGTTCATTGGCGACGTATATGGCGCACGCAGTAAAATACAAAGTTTCAAAGAGGACGAAAACGTCGCTTATGCGCGCACCCCCTTTGTCAAGGGGATGCTCGCGGCCCTAGAGCTTCAGATAATGGCAGAAGAGGAGTCGATCGCACCCGACGAAGACACAATGCAAGCGGCCTTGAATTTCGCACTTGAATACGGTGTGACAGATATCGTTTGGAACACGGCGCGAAGCGCAGCTGAAATCTACATTCGTCAAGGGGACAAATCCAGAGCCTTTTTGTTGCTCGAGCGTTGCCGCTTGCTGGCGAAAGACCGTGGCTTGAAAAGGTTGGATATTCTGGTTCGGCTGGGCATCGAAGTCTTTGCCATGGGAACCCGGACGAACCCTCCGCGCGTTGCCGAACGCCTTTCATTCGACGATCACCCATTCTTACCGAACCAAAATCGTGCCGTTCAGGCAGAAAGCGCGTTACTGGAAGCCTCGAGGTTTTTGCGTGACGGCAAATTGGGCCTGGCCGAAAGGCAGGCGCGAAAAGCTCTTTCGAACTTTGCGGCAGTGAGGGACCAACGCGGGGAAATTCGGGCGCAATATACGCTTGCGACCACGCTTTACCTGATGGGTGAAGGAAAGCAGGCGCGTAAACGGATCGCCGATGCCAATCTCAAGGCGCAACAACTGGGCGCGTTCAGGACTTTGATAAACAGACGCCACTTTTTACGTGTTATTTGTCCCGAAACGAAAGCGCTGTTGGATCAACCGGAACTTCAGGTTGCCATGGTCGAGAAGCCATCGCGCAACGTGCAAGCCAACGAGCGTTTCGTTGCAACCGGCTCAGCCCCAATCAGTCAAAAGCAAGTCGGTGTTTTGCAGCATGCAGCGCTCGGGCTGAGCAACAAGGAAATAGCAACACGCCTGCATGTCACGGAAGACACCGTAAAGTGGCATTTCAGGAAAATTCTGCGCGGTCTTAAGGCCAACAACCGTACCGAGGCGGTGTCAATCGCTCGCTCGATGGACCTCATCTGATCGCCCAGCACATCCATGGAGAAGGGATAGCATGAAAACAACTGTGATCATCGGTAACGGAGTTGCCGGAACAAACGCTGCGGCCGCGTTGCGAAAGAATGGATATGAAGGCGCCATAAAACTTGTCGGAGAGGAAGCGGCGCTCCCCTATCAGCGCCCACCACTTTCTAAGGTCTGGTTGTCTGGCGCCGACAGGCCCAAACCGACCCTCCTGCGGTCGCTTTCCTTTTACGAGGACAATCGCATTGAACTCATGCGCGCGCGGAAAGTCTCCCAGATCGACAGGAAAAAAAGGAGAATTCGATTTTCAGATGGGAAAACGACGAAATTCGACACCTTGATTCTTGCTTTGGGCGCCTCGCCTCGCCGTCTTGATTTGAAGGGTTCGGACCTGAAAGGTATCCACTATCTTCGAGACCTCGGCGATTCAACGGGACTGCGCCAGGCCTTGATCAGTACCGCCTGCCGCGACGTCGTCATCATCGGAGCCGGCGTCATCGGGCTCGAAGTCGCCTCGGCCGCGGTTGATCTTGGAAAGTCGGTCACGGTTGTAGAGGCCGCCGCGCGTGCGATGGCCCGTGTGGCTTCGCCCGCAACAACCAACTTCGTCACTCAGCAGCTAACGGATGCAGGGGTGAAATTCCTTTTCAATAAGAAGATTGAGGGGTTCGACACCGTTGACCACCGTATTTCTTCGGTCAATCTTGAAGATGGAACCCAGGTGAAGGCCGATCTGGTGTTTGCGGGTATCGGCGCCACTCCGAATGTGGAGCTTGCCGAGGCAGCAGGCATAGAATGTGATGAAGGTATATGCGTCGACCAAGACATGCGAACATCAGACCCCGATATATTTGCCATCGGGGATTGTGCCAACAGTGACAACCCGTTCGCGCCTGGAAAAATGCGCGTCGAAACAGTCCACAATGCAACCACGCAGGCTCAGATTGCGGCAGCCGCCATTTGCAACAAAGAACGCCCGATTCCTGTTCCGCCACGGTTCTGGTCCGATCTGAAGGACATGAAAGTGCAGGCCGTTGGAATAGCGGCCGGTTACGATCTGGTGCGAAGCGATGCGTCACAAGGGTCACCATCCCTGGAGGTGCACCTGAAAAGCGGCGACCGTCTTGTTGCCGCTGAGCTTGTGAACCTTCCCAACCGTCAGAGCGCTCTTGCGAAAGCAATTTCTTCAAGGGCTTCGCCCGATTAGAGGGTCGGAACGCAAAACGATAACGTTGCGTTTTCCTAGCGCTGAACGCCTTCCGAAAATTCTAATATATGTTAGGTTTTTTGGAAATGCCAATCATGATGAAAGGATTCTACATGTCCTTGATAACGACGAGTTCGGCCTGGGCCGCAGATGAGCACCGGATGTTTGCCGACAGTACCCGCAAGCTTTTTGACGCCGAAATGGCACCGAATGTTGAAAAATGGGCCGAGCAAGGGATCGTTGACCGCGAGTTCTGGCGCACGGTTGGGGAACAGGGCGTCATGGGCGGTTCGGTCGCCGAAGACTACGGCGGGTTCGGCGGGGGCATTGGCTTTGATGCAATCACGGTCTACGAACAGGGCCGCACCGGTGACACCGGTTGGGGCTATGGTATTCAGTCCATTGTGATACATTACCTTGATGCCTACGGCAGCGAGGAGCAGAAAAAGAAATGGCTGCCCCGGCTGATCAGCGGTGAAAGCGTAGCGGCAATTGCCATGACCGAACCGGGGACGGGGTCAGATTTGCAGAGCGTCCAGACCTATGCGGAAAAGGATGGCAACCATTACAAGATCAACGGTTCCAAGATTTTCATTACCAATGGTCACACAGCAGACCTCATCGTGATCGTGGCCAAGACCGACCGCAGCGCGGGCGCCAAGGGCGTGTCGCTGATCGTACTGGAAACCGAAGATGCCGAAGGATTCCGCCGCGGCCGGAACCTGAAGAAGCTGGGGATGAAGGGGTCGGACACCGCGGAACTGTTTTTCGAGGATGTGCGCATCCCGACCAGCAACCTGCTTGGCACCGAAGAGGGGCAAGGGTTTTATCAACTGATGAAACAATTGCCTTGGGAACGTTTGATGATCGGTGTCACCGCGCTTGGATTCATCGACTTCGCTATCGCCGAGACGGTAAAATACGTCCAGGATCGCAAAGCGTTCGGGAACCGTATCATGGATTTTCAGAACACGCGTTTCAAGCTGGCCGAATGTAAAACCAAGGCGGAACTGCTGCGTAGTTTCATTAACGATGGAATTACCAAACTTGAAGCGGGTCAGCTTGATCCTGCCACTGCTTCGATGGCGAAATGGTGGGGCAGCCAGACCCAAAATGAGGTCATGCACGAATGCCTGCAACTGCATGGCGGGTATGGCTTCATGATGGAGTTCCCGATCGCCCGGCTTTATGCCGATAGCCGCGTCCAGATGATCTATGGCGGCACCAACGAGATCATGAAAGAACTTATTGCCCGTTCCATGGATATCTGACCGGTATCGAGGCCACGCAGGGTTACTCTTTGCGTGACTCAAGGATTTCGTTGTTATGCTGACCCAAGCAGGGAGCAGGCCGGAAGTCGTGCCTTGCAGGGGTGGCCGAAAAGCGCACCGGCGGGCGCGTTGTCCAGAGGGGACCCTCGGTTGGGTGCTCGATTTTCTGGAAGAACCCGGTTGCGGCAAGATGCGGGTCGCCTGGAAGGTCCGACAGACTGCGGACCGGCATGGCGGGGACGTCGGCCTGTTCCATCAGATCCAACCATTCTTCGGTTGTGCGGGTCAGAGCGATCTGCGCCACGAGATCGTAGACCGCGCCGATGTTGCGGCTACGCACATCCATATCGGTGACCCAGGGGTGGTCGACCATGTCATCGCGCCCGACCACCTTGAAGAACCGCGCCCATTGCGAGTTGGTGTAAGGGAGGATCGTGATGAACCCGTTTGCGGTCTTTACCGGACGACGATGGGGCACCAGCATGCGGGCATAGCCGAAATCCTGCGGGTTTTCTTCGAAAGTTGCACCATCCAAATGTTCGGCAAGAAGAAACGCTGTAAGAGTTTCAAACATCGGCACCTCGACATGCTGAGCCTCGCCCGTGCGTTCACGATGAAAAAGGGCCGCCATGACGGCATAGGCCGCCGTCACACCGCCCAGTTTATCGGCAAGTATGGTCGGAGCATACTCGGGACTTGCTTCGGGATCTCGAAGAGTCGTCAGGCTTGCAAGGCCCGACACAGACTGAACAATGTCGTCAAAGGCGGGTTTCGCCGCGTAAGGCCCATCCTGCCCGAATCCGGTTGCCGAAACCGTGATCAGATTCGGATTTTCGCGCCGCAGAGTTTCGGGGTCGAGTGACAGACGGGCAAGCGCTGCAGGCCGGATACTCGAAATCATCACGTCCGCATCGGACAACAATCGGCGCAGCTGGTCTAGGTCGGCTTCTGTCTTGAGATCCAGGACAACACTGCGTTTATTGCGGTTGGTCCCCAGAAAGGCCGCGCCCATCAGGTTATGGCGCGATGGTTGAACCTGGCGCAAAAGGTCGCCCTCCGGGCTTTCCACCTTGATCACGTCGGCTCCGAGGTCGCCCAGCATTTGTGTAGCCAGGGGGCCAAAGACCACCGATGTCAGGTCGATAACCCGAATGCCATCGAGAATTGCCGGTTTCTGTGCAGTAGTCATTTATGGGGGGTATCCTAATCTTTGGGGCCGGCGATGAACTCGGCACGAATGGCGCGACCATCCGCATCAAATGCGGGGCTGGGGCCCAGGGTCGAAATGCCCCCGCTTCGCCGAATCGGCGGCATAGGGACGTTGATTTGGCCAGATTGTGTATAGACGGCGGAACGGTCGAGCTGGGGATGTGCGGACAGGGAGGCCACGTCATTCACAGACCCGAATGCAATGCCCGCCGCGTCGAGCCGCTTCAGCATCTCAGAACGGTCATGAGAGGCGAACTCAGCCTTGATGAGCGATTCTAGAGCGGGTTTGTTGTTTATTCGCGCCGTGTTGTCATGAAACCGCGGATCGCTCGCCAGTGTCGCGTCGCCAAGGATGTGTTCGCAAAACCGGGCCCACTCACCGGAATGCTGGACGGTGATAACCACAAGCTCATCATCTTTGCATTGATAGGCGCCATATGGGCAGATGACCGTGTGGTTCAGCCCGACGCGCGGCGTCGGTTTGCCCAGGTAATCGTAGTAAAGCAACGGAACCGCCATCCAATCGGCCATCACGTCGAACATCGCCACTGAGACACCGCTGCCCTTGCCTGTGTGGCTTCGCTCGATGAGGGCCTCGCAGATTGCGGCATGGGCCGTCATTCCTGTCGCAATGTCGCAGACCGAAACACCAACTCGGCCCGGCCCATCAGGCGTACCGGTTACCGAAGCCAGACCACTTTCGCATTGAACCAGCAAGTCATAGGCCTTGGCGCTCCGCATAGGGCCGTCTTCACCGTAGCCCGTGATGTCACAGGTCACCAGGCGCGGAAACTTTTCGCGCAGTGTGGCCGAATCGAGCCCGAGTTTGGTGAGAGCTCCGGGCAGCAGGTTCTGAATGAACACATCTGCGGTTTCAAGCATGTTCAAGAGAATTTCCCGGTCTTCGTCGGCTTTGATATCAAGCGCGACCGATTCCTTGCCCCGGTTCAGCCATGTGAAATAGGCGCTTTCGCCGCCCGCCGCGGTATCGTAGGCGCGCGCGAAATCGCCCGTGCCCTTGCGCTCGATCTTGATCACGCGCGCCCCGGCATCGGCCAGCCGCGAAGAGCAAAAGGGTGCCGCCACCGCCTGTTCAAGTGCGATGACGAGCTTGCCGGAAAGCGGACCTGAATTTGTTCCTGTCATTATGTTCTCGCTGTTTGATCCTTCGGGCTTGACTTTTTCTAACAGTCGTTAGAAACGTAATCAACTCGTTTGGTGCTCAGCCGGAGACGAACAGCAGAAGGGATGATTTAAATGTTGGATGGCAAGGGGCCTGACGCAATTTTCAGGAACGGACTCGTAAATCAGGAAATTCTGCTTCCAAAATGCGACGGCTGTGGGCGCTACCACTTCTTTCCCAGGGTCATGTGCCCGCATTGTCATGGCGACGCAATTTCCTGGCACCGGGCCAGCGGAAAAGGCCGGGTCCATACCACCACGGTTGTGCGTCGAAAGCCCGAGCGCGGTGGCGATTACAACGTGTGCATGGTCGAACTGGAGGAAGGTGTGCGAATGATGAGCCGGGTCGACGGGATCGCCCCCGACGGAGTCAAGATCGATATGGCAGTTACCGCTTTTGTGGCCGATGCCGATGGCACCCCTGCCGTATTCTTCAAGCCCTCGGAGGTTTAAACCATGACAAACAACCTGCGAGGAAAATCCGCTATTGTCGGCACCGGCCACGCCGGGTTCGGCGAAGCGCACGGGTTTACGGCTTACGATGTCATGGCGCAGTCCGCGCTTGCGGCGCTGAAGGATGCCGGGCTGAGGCTGTCTGACGTGGATGGCCTGTTCTGCACCATGATGGAAGACAGCATGCCTGCCCTGATGGCGGCCGAATACCTCGGTATTCAGCCCCGGTTCCTCGACGGAACCATGACGGGCGGATCATCCTTTGTGAACTACCTGACATCCGCAACGATGGCGCTCGAGGCCGGATTGTGCGATGTCGCTCTGATCGTCTACGGCTCCAACCAACGCACGGCGTCGGGCAAGCTGGTGACGGCCTCGCGCCCGCCGGCCTATGAGGCGCCGTACAACCCGCGCTATCCGATTTCCGCCTATGCGATGGCGGCGGCCCGGCACATGCATGAATATGGCACCACCCGCGAGCAGCTGGCCGATGTGGCCGTGGCCGCACGGGCCTGGGCGCAACACAATCCCGAAGCTTTCGAGCGCGGGCCGCTCAGCCGCGAGGATGTGTTGGGCGCACGCATGGTCGGTGATCCGCTCACCGTGCGGGATTGCTGTCTGGTGACCGATGGGGGCGGTGCGATCGTTATGGTCCGTGCAGAACGGGCAAAGGATTTCCCCAAGCCACCGGTCTATGTGCTGGGCAGCGCAGCGGAAAGTTCGCACCGCCAAATTTCGCAGATGCAGGATTTCACCGTGACCGCCGCCCGCGATTCGGGCCGTCGAGCCTTTGCCGCGGCTGGAGTCTCACCCAAGGATATCCAGGCGGTCGAGCTTTACGATGCCTTCACTATCAACACCATCCTGTTTCTCGAAGACCTCGGTTTCTGTGCCAAGGGCGACGGCGGGGCATTCGTGGAGGGTGGACGCATCGCACCCGGTGGTGTTTTGCCGGTGAACACGAATGGCGGGGGGTTGTCCTGCGTGCATCCCGGAATGTACGGGATTTTCACGGTGATCGAAGCCGCGCGCCAGATTCGCGGTGATGCCCCGGGCTTGCAACTCGACAATATCGACCTGGCCCTGGCCCATGGCAATGGCGGTGTTCTGTCCAGCCAGGTTACGGCGATTTTGGGGTCACAAAACGCGCTTTGACGGCGGTCAACGGGAGAAAACAACATGCCATTGGATTTTGAAGCTCTTTCAAGCTGGGATTTCGAGGAGATCCAACAGACACTGACCGAGCGGGATACCATCCTGTACGCGCTCGGCTTGGGGTTCGGCGAGGATCCGGCCGACAAGAAAGAACTTGCCTTTGTCTATGAGGATGGTCTGAAGGCGGTTCCCTCGATGGCGGTCACGATGGGCTATCCGGGCTTTTGGCTGCGCAATCCCAAAACCGGCGTGAACTGGCAAAAGGTTCTGCACGGCGAGCAATGGCTGGATATCTACAAACCGCTGCCTGTGAAGGGCAATATCGTCGGGCGCACAAAAATCGACTTCATGTCCGACAAGGGTGAGGGTAAAGGCGCGGTGATTTACCAAAGCCGCGAGATTTTTGACGCGGACAGCGGTGAAAAACTGGCGCGGGCCGCGATGTCGGCTTTTTGCCGGGGTGATGGCGGCTTCGGAGGTGAGAACAGGCCCGGTCCGGCGCCTGCGGTTCTGCCAGAGCGGGAACCGGACCACATCTGTGATATCGAAACGCTTCCGCGACAGGCACTGATCTATCGGCTTAGCGGCGACTACAATCCTTTGCATGCCGATCCGGATGTGGCGCGGTCGGTCGGGTTCGACCGGCCTATCCTTCACGGGCTGGCGACTTATGGTCTGGCGGCCAGAGCGATTCTCAAGACCCTGCTGGATTATGATGCCGCACGTCTGGTCGGGCTGGATGTTCGGTTTTCAGCTCCGGTCTATCCCGGGGAGACAGTGCGGTTCGAGATTTGGGAAGAGGCCGGCGAGGCCCGTTTCCGCGCCTCTATTCCCCAACGGGGCGTCGTCGTACTGAACAATGGCGCCGCCCGCTTGGCATGAGGTGACAGCGATGGTTCAGCCACTCGAGAATATCCTGGTGCTGGACTTCAGCACCCTGCTTCCGGGGCCGATGGCCACGCTCATGCTGGCCGAGGCCGGAGCCGAGGTGATAAAATTCGAGCGCCCCGTCACGGGAGAGGACGCGCGCCTGACCGAGCCAAAAATAGATGGCGAAAGCATTGGGTTTGCCGTGTTGAACCAGGGGAAAAGATCGGTTGCCATCGACCTGAAGTCCGAAAGCGCCAAGGCTGTTTTGCGCCCGTTGCTGGAAAAAGCGGACGTTATTGTAGAGCAGTTTCGCCCAGGCGTCATGGATCGGCTTGGCCTGGGATATGATGCGGTGCGCGAAATCAATCCGGGTATCATCTATTGTTCAATCACCGGCTACGGTCAAACGGGTCCGAAGGCCGCCGTGGCCGGTCATGATCTGAACTACGTGGGCGACGCGGGCATTCTGTCACTGAGCCGTGGCCCCGATGACCACCCGACGATGCCCTTTGGTCTTGTCGCTGATATCGGAGGCGGAACCTACCCCGCAGTGGTGAATATACTGCTTGCCTTGATGGCGCGGCAAAAAAGCGGGCAGGGCGTTCATCTGGATATTGCCATGTCGGAAGGCGCTTTCGCATTCGCATATTGGGCGCATGCCGAAGGTGTTGTTTCTGGCAGGAACATTGAAAGCGGTGGAAGCCGGCTGACAGGCGGGCTGGCGCGCTATCGCCTGTATACCGCAGCAGACGGTCGGCAAATCGCCGTCGGGGCGCTTGAAGAAAAATTCTGGCAGGCGTTTTGTAATGTTATCGGTCAGCCTCCGGAGTTGCGTGACGATTGGAGCGATCCGGAAGCCTGCAGTGCCGAGGTTGGGCGGCGCCTTGGAAGCAAACCCTCGACACATTGGGAGCCATTGCTGGCGGCAGCCGATTGTTGCTGCACCGTTGTGAAAACGCCGGCCGAAGCCTCGGTTGACCCAAATTTTGCTGCCCGCGGGGTATTTGACCGGAAACTGAATATTGCGGGTAAGGAAGTGCAGTCTCTGCCGCTGCCGATCGCGCCAGAATTCCGCTCTTCCCGAAAGACAGTAGGGAGGGCTGCTTCTCTAGGAGAGAGCAATGAGGACTATGGTGCTGAGCAACCAGACACACAATAAATTCTGTTGACGCGAATGGTGACAGACATTAATCTAACAAATGTTAGAAAATAAAATGGAGGAGTCGATGGCGCAGTCTAGGGATGACCTGCCAGCCGAAGCAGAGCGTTACGTGATGCCATCGCACTTTGTCGAAAGCGACAGCCTTGAAGTGCAGCAATTCGCGTCTTCTGCGTTGCGCGAATTGCCCGTCGACGCCAGCCCGCGTGACAAGGCCATCCGCCTGTTCGAGGCGGTTCGGGACGACATTCGATATGACCCCTATTGTTTTGCCTTGGATGAAGATTCCTACCGCGCCAGCCGGATCGCTGGGGCAGAGGCGGCGTTCTGCGTCCCCAAGGCAATCCTTCTGGCGGCTTGCCTGCGGGCTGCGGGCATTCCGGCGGCCCTCGGATTTGCCGATGTGCGCAACCACCTGAACACCCCCAAGCTGCAAGAGCTAATGGGTACCGATCTGTTCATCTATCACGGCTACGTCCAGCTTTGGCTGGGCAGCGAAACCTACAAGGTTACACCGGCATTCAACATCGAGCTGTGCGAGCGCTTCGGCGTCAAGCCATTGGTTTTTGACGGGTATCACGATGCACTTTTTCATGAGTTTGACGAAAAAGATCAACGGCACATGGAATATGTGAATGACCGTGGGCTTTTCTTCGATGCGCCGATGAAGGAATTCCTGAAGGCCTTCAAGGAAACATACCCGAAACTTGAGGAATTCAATCGTGTTCGGATTGCGGGGGGCTCTACAGGCTACGATCCCAAATTCTCGAATGGAGCTGCCTCTTGAGGTATCTGGAAGATTTTCACCCAGGGCAGGTCTTTCGCTTCACCAGCGCGCCAATGAGTACCGAATCCATAAAGGCATTCGCCCTTGAGTGGGATCCGCAGCGGCTGCACACCGACGAAGACTATGCGGCGGGTATACATGGAGGCCTTATCGCCTCCGGGTTTCAGACCATGCTTGAAGTATTCAAGCCCATCATGGCCGAATTGATGGTCGATGTCGCCAATATCGGAGGCATTGGGTTCGACAATCTGCGCTGGTTGAGGCCTGTGCGTCCGAATGAACCCTTGGACATCGAAATGACCGTGAACTCGGTCACCCCTTCCCGGAGCAAATCGGACAGGGGTGTCATGCACTATTCACTTACTGCCAGGAACCCCAAGGGAGAGATCGTCTTTTCCACGGACACTCCCGTGATGATTCAACGAAAGCACAATGACACAGACTGACATGGAATCAGAAAATCAGGAAGAACTACGCTTGCTGCGCGAAAGCGTTCGCACCTTGTTTGACCGCGCCGGCGGCGTTGGTCGATCCAGAAAGCTGCGCGATTCCGGCGGCGGATGGGATGGCGAAATGATCCGGGAACTTGCGGAAGCTGGAGTTTTCGGTGTCGCCGTGCCCGAGGAAAACGGCGGGCTGGGCATGGGCTTGGCCGCCTGCGGCGTCATCGCCGAGGAGGTCGGCCGGGTCCTTGCCCCGGAGCCTGTGGTGGCCACTGTCGGGTTGAGCCTCGGCCTGCTGCGTCGCCTTTGTCCGGATCACGACATGATCGGACGGCTCATTGGGGGCGATACAGTTCTTGCCACGGCTTGGCAGGAACGCGGCCCGAATGGCGGGCCCGCCGAGGAGAATTGCCGCTATGCGGACGGCAAGCTGACCGGCAACAAGGCTTGGGTTGTCGGCGCGGCCGAAGCGCAGGGTTTCCTTGTTCTGGCGAAGGGAAACACCGGCCCGGTTCTGGTCATGGTAGAGGCCGGAGCAGACGGGCTTTCCGTCGAAAAGCTCACACAGGCCGACGGCAGCACAATGGGCGAGCTTTCCTTTGCGGGAACCCCGGCCGAGGAAATGGCTGGCGGTGTTGCGGTCCCGGACGCGCTTGATGAGGCAGTCAATGATACAGCAGCGCTTGCCGCCGCCGAACTTGTCGGTCTGAGCGAGCGCGCCTTCGAGACTGCGCTGGAGTACATCAAGACCCGAGAGCAATTCGACAAGCCCATCGGGTCGTTCCAGGTCATTCAGCACCGTGCCGTTGATCTGCATGTGACATGCGAGGTCGCGCAGGCCGGGGTGCGCGAAGCCCTGGCTCTTATGGACAGCGAATCCGATCCTAAGGTGCGGGCGCGGCTTGCCAGCCGGGCCAAGGCACGCGCGGTGACAACAGCCAAGAAAATCACGCGCGATGCGATCCAGCTGCATGGGGCGGTCGGCTATACTGACGAGTTCGACATCGGGCTTTACCTGAACCGGGCACTGGTTCTGTCAGCCTGGTTGGGTGACGACGCTTATCACAGACGGCTTTGGTTCGACGCACGCGAAGGGGAGGGAGCCGCACAATGACGGATTGGAACGCCATGGGTGATGCGGAGTTCCGCAAGGAAGCCCGCGAATTCTTCGAGACCGAATATCCTGAGAATCTGCGCCACCTTCCGCATCGGCCGAAATTCGCGGAAATAGAGCATTGGCACCGCAAGCTCCACGCAAAGGGTTGGGTTGCCCCGGCATGGCCCGCCGAATATGGCGGTATGGGCTTGAACGCCGCCAAGCTGTTGATTTTTTATGAGGAGCAACAACGCTGGGGCGTCAATCGCGGGCGCGACATGGGCGTGCAGATGGTCGGCCCGTTGATCATCAAGTTCGGCACCCAGGCGCAAAAAGACTATTGGTTACCGCGGATTCTCAGCTGCGAAGACATCTGGTGTCAGGGCTATTCCGAGCCCGGGGCTGGATCCGATCTGGCCAACCTGCGTACCCGCGCAGAGCTCGACGGCGACGACTTCGTCATCAATGGCCAGAAGATCTGGACCACCATGGCGCATGATGCCACGCACATCTTCATGCTTGTGCGCACGGATTCGGACGCACCGAAAAAGCAGCAAGGTATAAGTTTCCTGCTAGCGCCGATGGATCAGCCCGGCGTCGAGGTGCGGACGATTACAACCTTGTCTGGTGAAACCGAGTTCTGCGAGGTTTTCTTCGACAATGCCCGCACGCCGCGCGAGAACCTCGTGGGTGAGCTGAACAAGGGCTGGACGATGGCCAAGGCGCTGCTGAGTTTCGAACGCATCTTCATCGGTGCGCCGAACCTTGCCCAGAATGCCTTGGGTCAGCTTGAGAGTTTCGCCCGGGGCCGTGGAGCGTTTGACGATCCGGCGTTCCGTGATCGTTTCGCGCAAGCCGCGCTTGACGTCGAGGACCACGCGGCACTCTATGCGCGTTTCGCGGATCAGCTCAAGCGGGGCGAGACGCTGGGCGCGGATGTCTCGATGCTCAAGATCTGGGTGACCGAGTGCTTCCAACGCATCACCGAACTGATGATCGAGGCGGCCGGGCCCGATGGCGGCTCTATCGGCCCGCTTCAGGTCGGCAATGTCAGTGTCGATGTCCTGGCCAGCTTCTACAAGGCCAGACCGACCACGATCTACGGTGGATCGAACGAGATCCAGCGCAACATCCTGTCCAAGGCCGTCCTCGGACTGCCTGGCTGAACCCATACCCTACGGAGGAAAAGACCCATGTCGGACCGCTATGCAAAATACCACAAGCTGAAATTCGACTACCCGGCGGATCGCGTCCTGCGCATCACGTTCGACCGTCCCGAGACCTTTAACTCGGTCGATGCCGAAACGCACACTCAGATGACGGATATGTGGATCGACATCGACCGCGACCCCGACATCAACGCCGTGATCGTAACGGGTGCCGGCAAAGCGTTTTCGGCGGGCGGCGATTTCAGCTTGATCGAAAACATGATCGGTAATTCGCACGAGATCATGAAGACGTGGAAAGAGGCCAAGGATCTCGTCTACAACATCATCAACTGCAACAAGCCGATCATTTCGGCCATCAATGGCCCCGCAGCGGGTGCAGGACTTGTCGTGGGCATCCTGGCCGACATCTCAATCGCAGCCAAACGGGCCAAGATCGTCGATGGCCACCCGCGCCTGGGTGTCGCCGCAGGTGACGTTGCAGCGATCATCTGGCCGTTGCTGACCTCGATGGCGAAGGCGAAATATTACCTGATGACCTGCAAGCCGGTGTCCGGCGAAGAAGCCGAACGTATTGGCCTTGTGTCGATGTGTGTCGAAGACGATGAACTGCAACAGATTGCCCTGGATACGGCGGTTGAGCTGGCCAATGGCTCGCAAAGCGCAATCCGCTGGACCAAGTACTCCCTCAATAACTGGCTGCGCCAGGCCGGACCGATCTTTGATGCTTCGACCGCGCTGGAAATGCTGGGCTTCATGAGCGAAGACGTCAAGGAGGGCGTGCTGTCGCACCGCGAGAAGCGCGCGCCGAACTTCCGTAAGGATTGCCCGCTTTAATCCACGAATGGCCGAGGAGGCATAGTCATGTCCAAGAATATCTACCGTGACATAGCGCAAGCCTATGCTGCCGCAGCCGAAAAGGCCCCAGGCCTAAAATCACGTTTCACGTCTGCCGGGTTCAATCCGGCAGACGTGTCATCTTTGGCAGATCTTTCGCGTCTGCCGGTGATGAAGAAAGAAGAGCTTCTTAAAATCCAGCGTGACAACCCGCCCTTCGGCGGGTTTCTGGCCACGGACATGAAGGCTGTCGGAAGAATTTATGTTTCACCCGGCCCGATCTTCGAACCGGCGCTTTCGGGCGGCGGGCACGGCCTGGACCTGCTGTTCAAGGCCGCCGGCGTTGGAGCAGGGGACATCATCCTGAACACCTGGATGTATCACCTGGTACCGGCGGGGCTTTTGTTTGACGAAGCGGCACAATCGGTCGGGGCGACTGTTATTCCCGGTGGCGTGGGCAATACCGAGCTTCAGGCACAGATCATCGTAGAGACCGGCGTGACCTCTATCTGCGCCTCGACAGCCTTCTTCCTGACGCTGGCGGATAGGGTGATCGAAACCTACGGCCGCGACGCCTGGAAGGTGAAGACCGCTTTCCTTGGTGGAGAGATGGGCGACTGGATGGCCAAGCGCCGCCGGATCGAAGCCGAGTACGGCGTGTCGACCTGGGCCGCCTATGCGACTGCCGATCTGGGTCTTGTGGCCTATGAGGATGGCGGCGAGGGGTATCTGGTGCATCCCGATCGCGTGGTGCAGATCTGCGATCCGGTCAGCGGTGACCAAGTGCCGCACGGCCAGCCGGGCGAGGTCGTCGTGACTGCGCGCGATGCTAGTTGGCCGATGATCCGGTTCGGCACCGGCGACAGCGCCTTTGCTCTGGAAAGCAATGAAGATGGCAGTGTCGGCCGCTTGTCCGCGTTGCAGGGCCGGGTGGGCGCGGCAGTGAAGGTGCGCGAGATCTTCGTTTATCCCCGCGTGATCGAGGAAGTCGTGATCGCGACACCCGGCGCCAAGTCTGCACAGGCCGTTGTGACGCGCGAGAACGACCGCGACATGATCCGGCTTTCGCTGGTGCTGGATGAGGGTGCCGACACGGCCGCTGCCGAAGAGGCCGCCGCCGAGGCCTTCAAACTGCAGGCCAGAATCCGCGCCGACGCGGTGGGCGTGGTCGCGGAGTTGCCGGAAAATGCCGAGTTGATCGTCAACGATAAGGACGGCTGAGCCTGGCCATAACCGGATGATGCCCGCATATGCTGGGCGATCGGGATTTCCCGGCCGCTCCCATTTCATTTCATTTCAGCTCAGTTCAACCGTCAGAACGCGTTCAGCCCGGTCAGGTTACGCCCGATGACCAGTTTCTGGATCTCGGTGGTCCCGTCCGGGATCGGCATGATCTTGGCATTGCGGAAGTGCCGTTCGACGGGAAACTCCTTGGTGATGCCGTTGCCGCCGTGGATCTGGACGGCCTTGCCGGCAATCTCGACAGCCATTTCCGTCGCATACCATTTCGCCATCGAGGTCTGTGTGTCGCACCGCACGCCCAAATCCAGAAGCTGCAGGCCGCGCTGACACAACAGGCGCGCTGCATCCAGGTGCGTGGCCATGTCGGCCAGGTAGCCCTGGATCAACTGGTGCCCGCCGATGGGCTTGCCGTGCTGTTCGCGTTCCTGCGCATATTTGACGGCACATTCCAGTGCTGCCTGGGCAATGCCAATGCTGGTCAGGCCGACAAACACGCGGGCGCTTTCAAACAGCTTCAAAGTCTGGAACAGGCCCCCGCCTGCATTACCGAGAACATGTTCGACAGTGGTTTCGGCCCGGTCGAAAAACAATTCGCAGGTCGATGCACCGACGAGTCCCATCTTGCGCAACTCACGGCTTTCGTATTTGCCAGTGTCGCGGTCGACGATGACCATGGAAACCCCGTCGTCCAGGTTGCAGACAACGATGGCAAAGTCCGACTGCGCACCATTGGAAATCCAGAGCTTCTGTCCGGTGACGAAAATCTTGTCCCCCTTGCGTTCCGCACGGGTCTTGACCTCGCGCACGTTGGAACCGACCTCCGGCTCGGAAATGCAGGTGGCACAGATGCGTTCGCTGCGCAGGAGCGGCTTCAGATAGGCTTCTTTCTGCGCCGCGTCGCCCAGCAGGTTGACCGCAAACACCGCGTGACCTTGGATCAGGACCGCGATTGCCAGATCGGCCCATATCCGGGCCAGTTCCTCGTATAGAATGCCATAGGTCATGCGGTCGATTCCGGCACCGCCGTCCTCTTCGGGGATCAGGCCGCTGATCAGCCCGAATTCCTCGACCTTGGCGAACAGGGACTTCAGGGTTTTCGCATCGGGCGGGTGGCCGAGGTTCTCGTATTTCTCGGCCAGCGGCGCGAACTCTGCCTCGGCCATCTTGCGGAAGTTTTCCAGCAACATGCGTTGCTCATCTGTATAGATTGCCTGAGCGGCGGCGATCACGTTTTCCATGGTTCGTCTCCTTGTTTCAGCGGCCAAGAATGGTGACGCAGGCGGCCGCTTCTTCTACCCCGTGCAACCCCCCGCCGTTTTCGGCGATGGCGTTCTTTGCCCCTTCGACCTGACGCGCGCCAGCTTCGCCGCGCAGTTGCGTGACCAGTTCGAAAACCTGCCCTATCCCTGTGGCACCGACCGGGTGGCCCTTGGATTCCAACCCGC
The DNA here is from genome assembly GCF_025751555.1 of Ruegeria aquimaris. GTDB lineage: Bacteria > Pseudomonadota > Alphaproteobacteria > Rhodobacterales > Rhodobacteraceae > Ruegeria_B > Ruegeria_B aquimaris. The sequence continues at coordinate 11,215 of NZ_JAOWLB010000024.1, read as the reverse complement.
CCGAGGGGTTCACCGGAATGCGTCCGCCGATCTTTGTCTCGCCGCGCAGACTGGCGGGACCGCCCTCGCCGAATTCGACAAACCCGAGGTTCTCGATCTGGATCACTTCGCCCACGGCCGTGGCGTCATGCACTTCGGCCACCGATATATCCTCGGGGCCGATCCCGGCCTGCTCATAGGCCTCAAGCGCGGCAAGCCGGGTCAGGTGGTTCTTGTAATCTTCCGGCGGACGGTCGGTGCCCGAGCGCAGGATCGCGGCCTTGACCTTGATGGCGCGGGCGGGATCGAGGCCCAGACGTTTTATCCCCTCGCCGGTGCATAAAACGGCCGCAGCGGCCCCGTCCGAGATCGGGGCGCACATCGGCAGGGTCAGCGGATAGGTGATCGGCGGCGCGGCCAATACCTGATCGACGCTCATGGCTTCTCGGTATTGCGCCAGTGGATTATGCACGGAATGCACATGGTTCTTGGCGGCGACGGCGGCGAACTGTTCCTGAGTTGTGCCAAAGGTCTTCATGTGCAGCCGGGCGAAGCCTGCGTAGACATCCATGAACACGCTGTAGGGCTTGGGCGATTTCGATCCTTCGGGTTCCTCGACCCCTGCACCCAGATCGGCCAGCCGTTGCGCGACCTCTTCGCCGTTGCTGACGTCCCAGCCGCTGTCGAAGGCCGAAAACATCAACGCACGGTCGTCGGAATACATCTTTTCGGCACCCACGGCGAGACTGCAGTCGCCATTGCCCGCCTTAAGGAAATCGACCGCCAGCTTGAACCCGGTCGAGGCGCTGGCACAGGCGTTTTCGACATTCACCACCGGAATGCCCTGAATGCCCATCTCGCGTAGCACTATCTCGCCCCGGATCATGTGCTGGCCTTCCATGTGGCCCTGCACTGCGTTCGAGAAGAACGCACCGTCGATGCGATCAGCCGTCACTCCGGCATCAGAAAGAGCGGCAGCTACGGCCTCGCCGGTCATGTCCTTGATGGTTTTGTCCCGAAACTTTCCGAACGGCGTCATCCCGACGCCAACGACGTAAATGTCCTGCATCGTTTGTCCTCCTGACCTAGTATCCGCGAAACTGCGGTTTTCGTTTTTCATTAAAGGCCGACAGACCCTCGTGCATGTCCCAGGATCGCATGTGCGCGCGCAGATTCAGCATCTCTTCGGTAAGAGCGGCGGTTTCGTCCACGTCCAGCGACCGATTGGCGACGGTCTTCATGCGGCGCAGGACGGACGGGCTTTTGTCTGCCAGCCTGTTGGTAAAAGACTGCACCGCCTCGCGCAGGTCTTCGTCCGCGACGACCTTGTTGACGAGCCCCCAATCCATCATGTCCTGTGCCGAGACGTTCTCGCCCGAGAACAGCAGGTATTTTGCGCGGTTCAGGCCAATCCTGCGCGGCAGGATTGCCGCGCCGCCTGCTCCGGGAAAGACCCCGAAATTGGAATGTGCGTCGCCCAGCTGCGCGCTTTCGGCGGCAAAGACCAGGTCGCAGGCCATCACCATTTCCAAGCCGCCCGCCATGGCCAGCCCGTTCACTGCGGCGATCACCGGTTTCGGTCCATGTCGCATAAGTCCAAACGTGTGATCGACAAGATCAAGTAGATCCGGCTCGCCCGGGGCATGTTTGGCACCAGCAACTTCTTTCAGATCGGCACCGGCGCAGAATGCCCGGCCAGAACCGGTCAGGACAATTGTACGCACTGCATCGTCGGCCAGCGCAGATTCCAGCGCGGCCGCCATCTGTCGCAACATCTGTGTTGACATGGCGTTGAGTTGCTCGGTGCGCTGGAAGCTAATCCATTCGGTTCTGTCAACACGCTCGACAAATAGTGTCTGCTCCGCTTCACTCATTCTAAGCTCCTGAGAATTATACATATTATTGGTTTTTCGCCTTGTCTTTTGCGGCGATTTGCGCTGCACTCGGGCGGACCCGCACGTGGAAAACAAAAGAGCTGGAGATTGATATGAGCACTGCACCCCTGGCCGGCCTGAAAATTCTCAGCCTTGCCGAACAGTTTCCCGGTCCCTATGCCACAATGCTGTTGTCCGACATGGGAGCCGAGGTGATCATGATCGAACGTCCGGGTGTCGGCGATCCGGCCCGTCAGTTTCCGCCCCTGTTCCGGGCACTGAACCGAGGCAAGCGCAGCGTTGCGCTGGATCTGAAATCGGCCGAGGGGCTGGCACGGTTTCGCGAACTGGCCAAGGATTCGGATGTCATCGTCGAAGGGTTCCGCCCTGGCAAGCTTGCGGCCTTGGGTGCCGGTTTCGAGGACATGCGTAGTGTCAACTCGCGGCTGGTTTATGTATCGATTTCGGGTTACGGGCAGGACGGCCCCTATCGTGACAGGGCTGGCCATGACCTGAGCTATGAAGGGGTTGGTGGCCTGCTGGCCGATCAGGCCGATGCAGCGCAGCCCGGCCCGGTGCCGGCAATCCCCTTGGCCGATGTCGGCGCGGCGCTTTTCGCTGCAATCGCTATATTGTCGGCGGCGGTGTCCAGCCAGCGGACGGGACAGGGGCGTTACGTGGACGTGTCCATGTCTGACGCGGTGGTTTCGATGCTGACCGCTTTTCTTGTTCCGGCCGCTAACGGCACGCCGCTGGGCGAATTTATCGCCGAGCCGGGCTATGGCGTGTTCACCTGCAAGGACGGCAAGCTCATGACATTGTCCATCGCGCATGAGGACTGGTTCTGGAAACCGTTCTGCAATGTGATCGACAGGGCGGATCTTGCGCCATTGAAAGGCCGCGACCGTGTCGCCCGCAAGGACGCGCTGCGCGAAGAAATCGCGGCGGTTCTGGTCGGCAAGACACGCGCCGAATGGGGCGATCTTCTGGACAAGGCGGGGGTGCCTTGGGGCCCGGTCAATTCCCTGGTGGAAACGCTGGACGACCCCCATGTGCGTGCGCGCCAGCTGCTGCGCAAGATCGCGCATGACGGCGGCAAGACCGAAACCTTTCTGGTCCAGCCGTTGAAGTTCGACGGCTTTGACACCGAGATTTCGGGCCTGCCTCCGGAGCTCGGCGCCGACAATGACAGCGTCTTTGCGGGCGGCTCCGATTGATGTCCGCCCCCCGCATTTGGCGCTAGCAGGCAAAGGAATACCCGCCATTCACCGGATAGGTCTGTCCGGTGATCCAGCCGGCGGCATCCGAGCAAAGAAACAGGATCATGCCGGCAGGATCTTCCGGCTCGCCAAGGCGGCGGATCACATATTGCGACAACGCCCGCTTTTCGGTCTCGGCGTCGGGGATCAGATCAGCGACTGCCGGGGTTCTGGTGCCGCCCAGGGCGACGCAATTTGCGGTGATGCCAAAGCGGCCACCGCCCTTTGCAATGGCGCGTATGAAACCTGCTGCACCGGCCTTGGCACCGGAGTACACAGCCAGATGCGGTTCGCCGACGCGGCCTGCGTCAGAGATGACGGTTACGATGCGTCCGTAGCCGCCTTTGACCATCAGCGGCATCGCATGGCGGGTGCAGTTCAGCACCCCATCGAAATTGGTGGCCATCCAGCGGCGCCATTCGTCGGGATCGGATTCCCAAAACGGAACCAGGTCATCGAGCCGCGATGTCGGCCCGGCGTTGCCCGCATTGTTGACCAGAATATCCACGCCGCCAAATGTTGTCTGCGTTTCGGCAAACGCCGCGCCAACCGCGTCGAAATCCGAGACGTCGAACGCGAGCGGCAGAGCCTTTGCACCCGCTGCCTCCACTTCCGCGGCAACGCTTTCGGCCCGTTCGGCGTGAAAATCGTTGACAACGATGGCACCGGCTCCGTGTTCCGCCAGATAAAGCGCGACTTGCCGACCAACGCCTTGCCCCGCTCCGGTTACAAATGCGGTACGGCCCTTGATGGAAAGCAGGTTACTCATCTTCGTTCCTTTCTATCCTAGCCACCTTTTGCGGCGGCGATAGTGTTTGATATCTCGATAGCTTTTGCGCTCGCCCGATGCGGTGACGCCGAGATAGAATTCCTTGATGTCCTCGTTGTCAGCGAGCTTGTCGGCAGGGCCGTCCATCACGATCCGGCCGTTCTCCATCACATAGGCATAGTCGGCGATCGATAGCGCCGCGGCGCTGTTCTGTTCGACCAGGAAGAAGGTCGTGCCTTCTGACTTGAGCTGCTTGAGCACTTCATAAACATCCCGGATCATCATCGGGGCCAATCCCAACGACGGCTCGTCGATCGCGATGATCTTGGGGCTGGCCATCATGGCCCGGCCGATCAGCAGCAGTTGTTGTTCGCCACCAGACATGAAGCCAGAGGTGCGGTTGCGCAGGTCCGCAAGCCGGGGCATCAAGGTGTAAACATGGTCCAGGCGCTTTTTCAGCTCGGCGGAGTTGGGCACCATGTGTCCGCCGACGATCAGGTTTTGCTCTGACGTCAGATGCCGCAAAACGCGCCGGCCTTCCATCACATGGATGAGACCGTTTTTCACCACTTCCGAGGCTTCCATGTTCTGAATGGGGGTTCCGTCCAGAACGATGGACCCCGCCGAAACGGTTCCATCCTCGGATTTGAGCGTTCCCGAGATGGCCTTAAGCGTCGTGCTTTTTCCTGCGCCATTGCCACCGAGCAGAGCAACACATTGTCCCGCACGGACTGTCATGGACACGCCTTTGAGCGCCAGGATGACGTCGGAATATGTCACTTCTACGTTGTTGAGTTCCAGCATGGTCATATTGCCCGGGCTTAGGATCAGGACGGGCGCCGCTATCGCGGCGCCCGGAGTAGTTCACCATTTTTCTACGTGCGGAACATCGACACCAGTTGCTTCGATGGTGATTTTCCCATCTTTGACGGTGCCCACATTCACTTTGAGACCTTGCAATGGGAACGGTGCTTCGGGAGTAAAGGACAAGGTCGGCAGGAACCCATGGGTTTCTTCGGTGGTTATGGGTTTGGCAAAAAGCGCCTCACGTACCATCTCTCCGGTCAGGCCCTCGGCGCCGTTCGCCTCGATCGCGTGATTGATCACGGTCACGGTATAGAGGCCCTGAGAGATGCCCATCGCGGTCACGACGTTCCAAGGTGCTTCGAGCCCGTAATCGGCAACCAATGTCTCGTAGAATTGTCGCGCGGGAGTGTCCTCATCGGCCGCAATCGCCATGCCGTAGGCTTCAAAGTCCCCCTCCAGTTGCTCAAGCCCGCCAAGCGCGCCACCCGAGGCTGGAAGCCCGTTATGCGAACTCATCATGATCGGGATGTTCGCCCCGTTGGCCTGCAGCCCACGTTTCGCGGCAACCACGATAGAGGTGTTTGTTTGGATGACCAGCGCCTCGGCCCCGGCCCGTACAACGCGGCGCATTTGCCCCGTCAGATCGGTGGGTTGAACTTCGGTATAGATGACCTCGACGAGGTCGATCTCCTCGGGGTGCTCTTCGGCATAGAGTTCAAGGCCCTTTGCCATGTCGACATAGGCCGGCGAGGCTTCGGAGGCGAGGATCGCAACCTTGAGCGGCTCGTCTCCTCCGCGCTGTTCTCGCATCCAGTTCAGAAAGCCGACACTTTCGTGCGAATAGGTCGGACGTGGGTTGAAAATCCAGGCATCCGGCTGCCAGGCAAAACCGTAGGCCGCTGTGGCCATAAACATCGGGATTTTATCTTCCGGCAGGCGTTCGGAAAGGGCCGCCACGTCAGGCCCGCCGAGGCCGACAACCGCAATCGGGTCCAGTTCCGATTTGATCCCGGGCCAGAGACTTGCCACCTGTGCCGCGTCATAGCGGGTTTCGTAGTTCTTGTAGTTCAGCTTGACGCCGAGTTCCCGGCCTCGGGTTTCATTCCACCAGGTGAACACAGCCTCGCGTCCGCCGGCCAGGATGGGCATGATGTCGGCATAGGGGCCGGAGAAGTCCGACAGCAGGGCCAGATTATAGGTCTCTTCGGCCTGCACTTTCAACGGCATGGTTGCCGCAACAGCCAGGGCACCCGCTGTCAGCAGGCCACGTAGACCTCGTTTCGATTGGTAAGTCATATTCTTCCTCCCAGGTTTAGAGCCGCTCTATTTCTCAGTAAGGAAACGGCCAGATACGGTAAGACGACTTCAGGATGTTCCAGCGGTGCATCAGCCCCTTGGGTTCGAGGATCATGAACAAGGCGATTACGCCGCCAAGAACGACATTCATGCCAGCGAACACGATGTCACCGCCAAGGAATGATACCGAGTCGGCAATATTGGGTCCGACAGTGGCAATGATTTCCTGGATGATGCGAATGACGAAGACACCGACCAGAGCCCCCACGATGGATCCCATCCCGCCAACGATGATCATGGCCACGAAGAAGATCGAGTGAAACAGGGTGAACTGGTCCACCCCCACGAAGCGGATCAGATAGGCCCACAGCGCCCCGCCGACACCCGCATAGAAAGCACCGATCAGGAAGGCATTGGCCTTGGTGGCCGCGACATTGATCCCCATGATACCCGCGGCCACGTCATCGTCCCTGACCGCCACGAAGGCACGGCCGAAGCGTGACCGGACGATCCCGAACGCGCCCGCGACCATGATCGCGGTGACTGCGAAATTCATATAGAATTGCGCGGTTTCGCTGACAAATCGCAGCCCGAAAAGCTCGGCCGGGGGCACGGTGATACCGTTCGATCCACCCAGCCAGGTTGACGGCAGGTTCAAAACGGCAAAGTGGAACAGGAACTGGGCCGCAATGGTGGTCAGTGCCAGATAGAACCCTTTGATCCGCGCCGCGGTCAGGCCAAAGAGAAAGCCGAACAGCGCAGCCGAGAGCCCGGCCAGTGGAATGGTCAGCAGAAACGTAAGGCCGGTCTTCGAGGCCAGTATCGAGGCCGTATAGGCGCCGACCCCCATAAACGCCGCCTGACCCAGGTTGATCTGGCCCGCATAGCCGGTGCAGATCTGAAGCCCGACGGCGATGACGGCGCTGATCATCATCATGTTCAGAATGGCGATTATGCGCCCGCTCACCAGATAGGGTGCCGCCAGAAGCAAACCCATGAACAGGACGAGGGCAAGCGCCTGCCAGCGTGTGCGGACAATACGTCTGTCACTGCGATAGCTTGTCGGGAATACGCCGGAAGGATCCATGGATTACACCCGTTCGATTGTGCGCCAGCCGAACAGGCCGGTCGGTCGGATCAGCAGAATGGCAAGCATGATGATATAGGGGACAACGCTGCCCAGTGACCCTCCAATCAGCGGGTCAAGATAGTTGGTTGTCAGGCTCTGGACGATGCCGATAATCACGCCAGCCAGGATCAGCCCACCGATGGATTCCAAACCCGCGAACAATGCCACCGGCAGGGCCGCGAACCCGATGTCAGACGCCAGAAATGTCAGCGATTTGCCGCTGAGAAAGATCATCGCACCAATTGTGGACAGGATTGCCCCGAGAACCCAGGCAAAGGCAATCGAGCCTTTCACCGAAATCCCCATAGACGAGGCCACGACATGATCTTCCGCCACCGCTGTCATCCGCAGGCCGGAGCGGGTCCGGTTGAAGAACCACGACAGGCCGACGGCGGCGACAATGGTGATGATCCCACCTATCAGGAGGTTCATCGGGATCAACATATCGCCGAGGAATAACGGTTTCAGCGGAAAAATGATCGGGAAGGGTCTTACCGCGGGACCGAACACAAGGAGCACAAGACCGCGCAGCAGGATCAGCAGGCCAACTGTGACCATGACCATCGAGAACACCGATTCACCGATCAGCTTTGTCAGGAAAATCCGTTCGATCGCATAGCCGACCAGGCCGGCCAGAACCAGCGACAACGGTATCGACAACCAGAGGCTAAGCCCGGCCTGCATTGTTGTGAACCAGACGATGAACCCGCCGATGATCACAAGTTCGCCCTGCGCGAAGTTGAACACTTTACTGGCGCGGTAAATCACGACAAAGCCCATGGCCACCAACGAATACAGAAGGCCGATCAAAGCCCCGGTAATGATGTCATTGATGAAGTAAACCACTTTCGCCGACCTCCTTTAAGATTTGGACTGCCGCTTGGCGGCTATTGATGCGTTTTCGACGTCCGATACGCGAACCGTGGCCTTTAGCACGCCCTGACGGCCGTCCTGATAAGTCACGGCGATTTCGAGTTCGGTTTGATCTTTGCCGCCATAGATCGCTTCGACAAGCTTTGCATACCGCTCCTCCAGAAAGGCCCGGCGCAGCTTTCGGCTGCGGGTCAACTCGCCTTCATCCGGGTCGAGCTCCTTGGGAAAATTGGCAAAACGTGCCACGCGCGAGCCTTCGGGTAGGAGCGCATTGATGCGCGCCACTTCGCCTTTTATAAGGTCAAGGATCTCGGGTTTCTGCGACAGATCGGTGTAGGTCGAGAAGCTGATCTTGTTCTCTTCCGCCCAACGCCCGAGAACTTCCATATCGATATTGATAAGCGCGCTGACGAAATTCCGGCGTTCGTCGCCCAATGTCATGAGGTCCTTGATGAAGGGGCTATACCGCAACCGCGTTTCGATGAACTGCGGCGGATAGCTGTGACCGTTTGCCAGGCGGCGCATGTCCTTGACACGGTCAAAAAACAAAAGCTCGCCGTCGTCGGTCATCGACACCGCATCACCGGTCTTGTACCAACCGTCTTCGGTCAGCTCCTCTGCGGTCTTTTCGGGCTTGCCGTGATAGCCACCGAAGCCCGATCCGCCACGCACCTGAAGCTCCCCTTCGTCCGAGACCCTGTATTCCAGAGGTTCGCCGTAGTTCGTGTTGCTTTGCATCCAACTGCCGCTGGTTTCCAGCTGATAGCTTTCGCCGACATGCGCGGTCAGAAGGCCGATTTCGGTCGCGCCATACACGTTGCGCAGCTTGACCCCCATAGCGTGGAACATACGAAAGACGTCAGGCGCCATCAGGGCGCCGCCGCTCATGGCGTTTTTGGCCTTACCAAGGCCAAGATTGTCGCGCAGGTGATGCAGCACCAGCGCTTCGGCAAAGGGAAGCTGCAGGCGCGCGGCAAGGCTGGGGTTGCGTCCTTCAAGCCGTTCCACATAAACGTCGTGGCCGACCTTCATGCCCCAGTTGTACATCGCATTGCGGATTTTGCCCGCCCCCAGCATCCGGGCCTGAACGATGGAGGCGAGGTTTTCCCACTGGCGCGGGCTGAACACCAGTGCGTCAACCGCCAGTTCGCGAATGTTGGTCAGTACGTCTTCAGGGCCTTCGGGAAAATTTACAGCCATGGGCGCGATCAAACCGATCGACAGGCCGAAAATCTGTTCCGTGACCCAGGCAGGCGAAATGTACGTCAGGTATTCGGTGCCCGGCGCGATTTCGATTGCCCCCATCACCCGCGAGCAGTTGTCGAACAGGTAGCGATGGCTGATGACAACGCCCTTGGGTTTTCCCGTGGTCCCCGAGGTATAGGACAGCAAGGCGGTATCGTCCGCCCGTCCACGTTTTACGTGTTCTTCAAATCTGGCGGGTTCCTTGGCGTGGATCTGACGTCCTGCCGCGCTCACACTTTCAAAGGAATGCAACAGGGGATGATCATAGCCCCATAGGCCGGAATCGTCCCAGTAAACGATCGCCAGGGCGCCCGAGTACTTGCCCGCGATCTCGATGCATTTATCGACCTGCTCCTGATCCTGCGCCAGAAAAATCCGCGTTTGCGAGTCTTCGGCCAGATAGAGAATTTCTTCGGCGTTTTGATCCGGATAGACAGACAGGACTTTGCCGCCTAACGACTGGACGGCATATTCAGCCCAGAAATGTTCGGGTTCGTTTTCACCGATCATCATGACGGATTCGCCGACCGACAAGCCCAGGTTCTCCAACCCGAGAGCAAGGGCGCGAACCCTGTCAAGAACATCGGCCCAGGTGAACTCACGCCAAATGCCCAGGCGCTTGTGCCGTTCGGCGAGGTTAGTCGGTGTTGATGTCGCTCGCGCGAGCAAAACCTGCGGCAGGGTTTCGCTATGTGTCACTGCCGGGTCCGAAAAGACCATTGCTGTCCGTTGTTTGACCATGCCGCTACCCCAGATATGCCTTTATGACAGCCGGGTCCTTCTGGATTTCTTCCGGGGTGCCTTCGGCGATGACCCGCCCGAAATCCAGCACCACGATCCGGTCGGCAAGGTCCATCACGACGCCCATGTCGTGCTCGACCAGAACCACCGGAATCTTGCGCGCCTCGCGCACATCGAGAATGAAGCGCGCCAGGTCTTCTTTTTCTTCCGAGTTCATGCCGGCCATCGGTTCATCCATCAGCAGGATCGACGGTTCCTGCGCCAATGCACGGCCCAGATCGACACGCTTGCGCAACCCATACCCCAACGTGCCCACGGGCCGGTTGCGGATTGCCTCGATCTCAAGAAAATCGATGATCTCCTCTGCGGCTTCACGATGTTCCGATTCCTCGCGCATCACGGGACCGAACTGGAAAAAGGCCTGGACTACATTCGATTTCATCAGCATGTGGCGGCCGATCATAATGTTTTCCACCACCGTCTGCCCGGCAAAAAGATGGGTGCCCTGAAACGTCCGCGCCAGACCGCGCCGGGCGATCTGGTCAACACGCAGACCGGTCACGTCCTCTCCGGACAATTCGACACGGCCCTTCTGCGGACGGTAGAAGCCCGCAGTCACGTTCAGAAGTGATGTTTTTCCGGCTCCGTTCGGTCCGATAATTGCAAGCAATTCATCGTCGGCCACGGAGATGCTCACATCGTCGAGCGCGGTCACACCGCCAAATTTCAAAGTTGCACCACGCACCGCAAGCGGTGAGGATACGTGCCCGTTATTCGTGGTCATGTTGCGGCCCGTGCTTTTCCCCTACACCTCATGGAGGCGCGCATAGCCTGACCGCACGGTTTTTCGTTGGTTACGAGTTTTCCTCGCATTAATCCTCCTCCCACCTCTTAATTCAGAGGTTTGCCTGGTTTATTTACCAAGACTCTCCACGACCCTAACAAATGTTAGAAAATTTGGTCAACGACTAAATTCGCTACCGAAGAAAACCGATCAGACAGCCGCGTACTCTGCGGAAAAGCTTCGAAGACCGTTTTGATCCTGACACCAGACTGTCCCGGAGGCGCCAGTCCCTTCATTGTGCAGTTGCAATTTGCAGGGCAGGGTGAAGTGGTCCCACCTTTTCGGACAGGTTTGCAGCAATTCTAAGGTGTGACGTGTTTAGCAGGCCGCTGAAAAAGTCTGCAGTGAGGAAGGGTTTCCCTTGAGCAGGAGCTCGATGCAGCCTGGTTTGCGAACCGG
>NZ_JAOWLB010000023.1 GCF_025751555.1 Ruegeria aquimaris | reverse complement strand
GCCGCGCATTACCTGTTGGCGGGCTGGAAGCTGGGCTATGACCCCAGCCCAGATTTCTCCACCACGTGGTACCTGGAGCAGAACCCCGATATCGCCAGAGGGGATATCAATCCGTTCGTGCACTGGGTTCTGCACGGTCGGGCCGAACAGCGCCCAGGATGCCCAAAGACGACGGCGGCCATTGACGAGACACAGATCGACTGGAGCGCCTGCCTGGAGGAGGAACACGCGGCCATACGTGACTGGTTCGATCCCGAGTTCTACCTGGAACACCACCCCGATGTCGCGGCGCGCGGCATAGACCCGGCCGCGCATTACCTGTTGGCGGGCTGGAAGCTGGGCTATGACCCCAGCCCAGATTTCTCCACCACGTGGTACCTGGAACGTTACCCCGATATCTCTCGGTCGAAACAAAACCCATTCGTGCACTGGTGCAGTTGGGGCCGCCACGAGCTCCGGGAAACACAATCCTATGTCGAGAAAGCGCAACGCGATTTCCGGCCCCGGGTGTCGGTCATCGTACCCAATTACAAGCATGCTCCATATCTGCCACAACGCATCCGGTCGATCGCCGAGCAAAGCTATGACAACCTCGAAATCATCATTCTTGACGACTGCTCGCCCGACAACTCACAAGAGGTGATCCGCCAGACCGTGGCAGAACTTGGAATCGACGCGCGGCTTGAATTCAATGAAGTCAACTCCGGCAATGTCTTCGCCCAGTGGCAAAAGGGGCTGAGCTTGGCCACCGGCGAATTGATCTGGATTTGCGAAAGCGACGATTATTGTGCGCCGGACTTCTTGAGACATGTAGTGCCGGCCTTCGCCGACCAAGCGGTGAATATCGCCTTTGGGCGAATTCAGTTCTGCGACGCAGCCGGTGACTTCATGGAGGGGCTCGATGGCTATCGCGAGAGCGCCGAGCCAGGTATCTGGTCCAAGACCTTAATCCGTCCGGCAGCGCAGTGGTTCAACGGGGGCTTCGGGGTAAACAACGTGATCGCTAACGTGGGAGGCTGCGTCTTCCGCCGAATGGAGTTACCACAACATGTCTGGGATACCGCCCGGACCTTCCGAATCTGCGGTGACTGGTATCTCTACATCCATATCGCCGGCGCGGGAAAGATTGCTTATGAGCCGCGTTCGATCGCATGGTTCCGCCAGCACGGCGCCAATACCTCGGCCTCGAACTTCCACCAGCTCTATTACTACGACGAGAACCGTCGCATTTTGGAAGAACTGGTGCGACATTGGGGTATAGCGTCGGCGACCCGCAACAATTTTCTCAAGAAAGTAGCAGCCCAGTACTACCATTTCGGCCTAGAAGAGACTTTTGGACTCTTCGATGAGTTGATGCAGCGCGACACGCTGATGGCAGCGAAGCGCAAACAGCTACATGTACAACTACATTTTCTGGGCTTCCATACTGGTGGCGGCGAGCTCTTTCCGATCAACCTTGCCAATGCCCTCGCCGCAACGGGCGTGACCGTTTCGATGTTAGCGGTCGACATGATCCAGATCAACTCTGACATGCGCGCCAAGCTAGACCCGCGAATACCCGTCTATCACGTACAGGACATGATCCGATTCGGACGCGAAGCCTTCTTGCACAATGCCGGAGTCTCGGTGATCAACAGTCATGTCGCTGCGTCGGATGTCAGTCTCGCAGTTCTTGACGATGGACCGGTCGAGAAACCCTATGTGGTTACCTTGCATGGGTCCTACGTCGGTCTTGATGAGGCCCCCAACGGGATTGTGGACTGGATTCTGCGTAACGTGAACCAGTGGATCTATACGGCTGATCGCAATCTTGAATTCTTCGAGACACGCGATGTCGACTGGGACAACTTTGTCAAGCTCCCCAATGCCATGCCGCGCGACGACCGCCCGGCAGCTTTTACTAGGGAGGACCTTGGTATCGCCGAAGCAGACGTCGTCTTCACCATGGTTGCCCGAGGGGTCAAGCGAAAGGGATGGCGCGCGGCGATCCATGCTTTCCGTCATCTGCGCGAAAAGCGTGACCTGAGCAATATCCACCTGCTGCTTGTAGGTGAGGGACAAGCAACAGAAACCGCCCGCAAACTCGCGGAGGATCTGGAGGGGGTACATTTCCTCGGCTATCAATCTGAAATCAACGGAATCCTGCGCCTGTCCGATTGTTTGCTTCTACCTTCTCGCTTCGAGGGAGAAAGCTATCCTCTCTGTTTGATTCAGGCTTTACAGGAACATGTTCCTGCCATCGCAACAGACATTGGCGAGATACGCTCCATGATGACCGACGAAGACGGGCGCGTGGCGGGGATCCTCCTCAAGAATCTACGTGACAGCCGCGCCTATTTTGCGGAACTGGCCCAACACATGGAAGATATCTGCGAGACAACACTCCGCAAAGAGCTGGCGGCCATTGCAGCAAAACGGGCGCCCATCTTCGACATGGTCCAGCTGGCAGAGACCTACTGCGACATCTTTATGCAGGTCCAGAGTGACAGATGTGCTTGAGTGCCCATGGTTCATGGTCAGCTTCCAGCGTGTCCCACCTTATTCGGGGAATCCGCATCGCGTGACTGCGGGCCATTATGTCCGCTTGATTTGAGATGACACTTAAAGCACCCTGCCGAAAACCTGAAGCGTTGGGATTCCCTTGATGGGCGATCTGTGGTTCTTCCTGTTTTGGGAGGATGGATCATGTTGGACCTGCCCTGCTTTTGTGGAGAGCGTTTAGCTCACGTCCCTTGCCATTCGCTCGTAGGCGATGGGGCTCTGGAAGCCGAGCGATGAATGCCGCCTGATGGGGTTATAGAACCCGTCTATGTATCTGGCGGCGGCGTTTTCGGCCTGAGCGCGTGTCTGCCACGCGACCGGCCAGATCAGCTCCGACTTGATGGTCTTGAAGAACGTTTCGACCATTGCGTTGTCATAGCAGTTCCCGCGCCCGCTCATCGAGATCAGGAGGCCCCGTTTTCGGAGCAGCGCCTGATAGTCTACAGAGCAGTCTTGCGACCCACGGTCGGAATGATGGACCAGTCCCGGCGCAGGATTGCTAGCGACCAGAGCACGGCGCAGAGCTGCGACCGCGAGGTCGCGCTTCAGGCGGTCACTCGTGGCCCAGCCAACGACGCGCCGCACACAGAGGCCTGACAGATGACCGCACCCGATCACATCCCAAGCCGTTCAAAAAAACGCTTGCATAAAAGGGGGCATCCACAGATGCGAAAGACTTTGTACGTTATCAAGGGAACAGACACTGTCCGTCGTCAGACACTCCCGACACGCTTTGATCCGGGCATTTCACGCTACGTTTTCCCAACTTTGTAGCCGAACCTCTCGTAATCAGCAGCGTAGATCTCGGCAATGCGTCTACGGGTCTGTGTGCACAATTCCACTGCCGACCCCGGACTCTGCCCGGTGGCGGCAAGCCTATCAGCCAAAGTATGGCTGCGCACAATCTCGCGCGGGCCATTTTGATTGTTCATCCGCTCATCCAACCAATCGACTAAGGCGCCAAGCCCGTCCTCGAGTCGAAATACCGTGGCCTCTTCAGGGACAAAATCAACCATCGGACGAGGATGGTTGTCCAGATAATACGGATCAGTGCGGCGACGGTCCACCAGATCGTTCAACCAATCCTCGAACCCGGTATCCGCACCGATCGATCGTTCGACATCACGCTGGTAGAGAAATACGGATCGTATCCGTTCAGACGGATCGCGAACCACTGTAAAAACGCCATCCAGAAAACCATCCGGGAAAAGACGCGACATCGCCTCAGCATGGACATGTTGAGGTGACGAACGAGTCCAACGCATTCCGCTATCAACAATATGACGAGGATCATAGAACCCCATGTTTTTCCGGCCAAACCGACGTACGAGATATTCCTCGACCGTGGTTCCCGCACATTTGGGAACATGTACAAACCAGTATATGCCGCGACCGGTACGGATGATTGGCATGGAGGGAGATTTTGTTCCTGCTGTTCGTCTCAGATACTTATCGCACAAACAAATCCCAAAGGGAACAACCCGCTCGGAACCCACCTACTGACCGATGGGATGAAACCTGCTTCGAAATGAACCCAGAAAATCGTGACCATTTCACTTGCCCGCCGGAGCCACAAGGCGCCTTGGTGGGTGACGCATTTCGGAATCTTTCGGCAATCCCGATCATCGGCACCTCGGTGAAACGGCTCTTTCGCATGTGTCTGCTCCTTCAGAGTTGGCGCAAACTCTACATCACGGTGAGGGGTTTCGCGGGGAGAAGGTCACAACACTTACGAAATCTTCGCCATTGATCGTCAGCACGTCACCGGAGACCGATGCCGCAAGCCTGTCGTCGCGGCACTGGGGGAAAGCCTGATTTTCATGTCACTCTCTCTCTTTAGAACCAGCGGCCTATGGCGGTCACCCGGATTTCCGCAGTGTTGCCAGATGCAAAGTTGGTCAGACCCGAGATGCGCCGTAGCTGAACGGATGTGGATGCCACCGCTATAGACCCGAACGCCACGCCGCCAACTTCCGACAGACCTGGGGCAGCGGAAAACGTAGAAGCGTTCAAGGCTCCGCAGATGCGCGGCGTTGCACCGGCTAGAAATGAAACCGGATAGATCCACGTGGCAGAAAGCAGCTCTGAGTTGACATAGTTCAGTGTGATTGCGTGCGTACAGATCTGCGTCCCATCTGCAAACCGGACAAAATCACCGTTCGCATTTACCCCCCGTTCGATGATTGCCCCCGTCGGAACGTCGGCGGATTGGCTGACTGCCCCCAGAATATTGCCTGGCCCATATCCGTAGTCCGCCCGCATCAAACGACCCGCTGTTATATCGGTCGCACTGGATTGCACAGCCACCCCCGTGATCGGCACATCCACCCGCAGCGCTCCGGGATCTGCCCGCATCACCTGGGTCCAGCTGTCGCCATCGGCGCTAACCTTCAGGGAAAACGCCGTGTCGTCAGCAAGCCCCATCTCCGCGTGCCCTGTCCAGTCGCTCTGGAACAGGAGGCTGGCCGTATCCCCTGCCGCCGCCTTGTTCAGCTTGAGCCGGTGATCGCCGCCCACATGGGTGAACAGCACCGCCTCTGAGGCCACCGCCAGCCGGTTAGTGTCAGAGGCGGCGGTAGCGATACCGAGGCGGGCGAGCTGATCGCCGTTTAGATCGGGATAGACCCAGTTTCCTCCCGCATGGCTGCGCAGACGGGAAGCGGCGATATCCCAGGCCAGCCACCCCTCCCGCGGCGTCAGGAACTGCCATACCTCCCCGTCCCAGGTGGCCAGTTTCCCCCCCTGCCCGGCCCAGGCCCCGCCCGGGACCGGCCCCAGCGCATGGGTCTCGCCCAACGCGGGCGTTCCCGGCGCGGTTTCGGTTCCAAACTCTGCTATCCGCAGTTGCACGAGGGTATCGAGCTCCCGGATCGCTTCGTTATGGGTCACATGTTTCTGGGCCTGGGCGGGCTGGATATAAGGCAGCCCAAGTTTCGGCGACGTCTCTGTCATGTCCGCTCCGGGAGATTGCTGTCGATCAGCCCCGTTTGTGACCGGCAAAGATCATCAACGCCTGAAACGTCCGCACGCCGTGTTAATCATCGGTACATTTGAGGAAACGCCATCCCGGTGCCGCACTGTTGCCATGCGGCTCCGGCACCGTTAGCAAGAAGGAAACCGGTGCAACCGGACAGGCAACAGGGCGGGCATGTCATGATTACCCCGATCATCCTCTGCGGCGGCTCGGGCACGCGGCTCTGGCCGCTGTCCCGCAAAAGCTATCCCAAGCAATTCGTGCAACTGATCGGGGACAACACCCTGTTCCAGGCCTCTGTCCGGCGCATGAGCGGCGCGGATTTCGCAGCGCCCGTCGTGCTGACCAACTCCGATTTCCGGTTTATCGTGACGGAACAGCTGATGGAAATCGGTCAGGACCCGGCGGCCATTCTGATCGAGCCCGAAGGCCGCAACACCGCCCCCGCCATTCTGGCCGCCGCACTCTGGCTGCAAAAGACGGATCCAGAGGGCCTGATGCTGGTCTCTCCGTCCGACCATGTCATTCCCGATACCGCCGCCTTTCAGGCGGCCATCGCCCGAGGCACCGCCGCCGCGCGCGCCGGTCAGCTGGTGACCTTTGGCATTGCCCCAACACATGCCGAAACAGGATACGGCTACCTGGAACTGGCAGCGCTGCCCTCCGACAAGGTGGTCGAACTGACCCGCTTCATCGAGAAACCCGATACCGCCCGCGCCGAAGCCATGCTGGCTGCGGGCAACTATCTCTGGAACGCGGGGATATTCCTGTTTTCCGCCCGGACCATTGTCGATGCGTTCCGCACCCATGCCCCGGATCTGTTGCCCCCGGTGCAGGCGGCGATTGACGGCGGGCGCCCCGATCTGGGGTTCTTCCGGCTCGACCCGCAGGCCTGGTCCGGGGCCGAGGATATCTCCATCGACTACGCAGTGATGGAAAAGGCGGACAATCTTGCCGTGGTGCCCTTTGCCGGCGGGTGGTCCGATCTGGGCGGGTGGGATGCCATCTGGCGCGAGTCCATACAGGATGATCGGGGTGTCGCGACATCCGGACCGGTGACCGCGATCGACTGTCACGACACGCTGTTGCGGTCCGAGGACCGCGGCCTCGAACTGGTTGGCCTGGGGCTGGGCAACATCATCGCCATCGCAATGCCCGATGCCGTCCTGGTGGCCGATGCCAGCCGCGCCCAGGACGTGAAGGCCGCGGTCACCGCGCTCAAGGCCAAGAACGCCAAGCAGGCCATCACCTTCCCCAAGGATCATCGCCCCTGGGGCTGGTTCGAAAGCCTGGCCATTGGCGATCGTTTCCAGGTGAAACGTATCCACGTACATCCCGGCGCCGCCCTGAGCCTGCAATCGCATCATCACCGGTCGGAACACTGGATCGTGGTCGAGGGCACCGCAAAAGTCACCATCGACGATGAAATCCGGCTGATCAGTGAAAACCAGTCAGTCTACATTCCGCTCGGTGCGGTGCACCGGCTGGAAAATCCGGGCAAGGTTCCGATGGTCCTGATCGAGGTGCAGACCGGCAGCTATCTGGGCGAGGATGACATTATCCGGTACGAAGATATCTATGCCCGTCCCTGAGAAGCAGAGCCATTTGGCCTGACGGTCCGGCGCATAGAAAAACAGGCCGCATATGCGGCCTGTTTTCGAATCCTCACATCAACACCAAGTGAAGGGATCAGGACCCGCTCGAGGTGGTGGTTGTGGTGGTGGTGTCGTCGTCGCTGGCAGCCAGCGCGATGATCAGGACGCCTGCAGCGATACCGGCAGCAGCGGCCGGGCTCAGGGTGCCGCCGGTCAGACCACCGGTTGTGCCACCCTGTACTGCACCGGCATAGGCCGGGTTCACGGTACCGGGCACGCACCACACTTTCAGACGGCCGTCCTCAAGATACTCTGCGCGGGTTACGTCACAGATATTCGCGTCGCGCGCATCCGAAAGCGCATCGGCGGAAACCATGGCGGGAAGCGTCATTGCACATGCTGCAAGAGCGACAATCATCTTTTTCATAATCAAACCCCTTTTGGCTGAACTTGCCGTCGTTGTAGACCAGATCATACACCATTTCAACGCATCCCGCGCTGCTGTCCACTGAAAAGCGGCACTTTTTCACGGTTCGGAAAAAAAACGCCTAAGGCGCAAGCTGCCGCAGCCGAAGATACCCCAAATGGGGACCCGCCCATTGCCGAGACTGCCGTACGACGCCAGCTCGCTCTTCAACCCAATAATCATTGGCCACTTCACCGCCCGAGCCGCTGCATGTCTGCCGCAGGTGGCGGGTCGGATAGCGCCGTTCGACGATCTCGACCGTCTCGGCACCCAGATCTTCGAGATCACAGACCAAGACCAGACGCAGCGCCTCTTCGTCGCCGCCGCGAATCAACATCACATGGGGGCCTCCGCCCGACGGGCCAGGCTGGCTGCCGCTGGCCTGGATCTCGCTTGACAGGACATCGCCCCCCAGGCCACGGGTCGCCACCAGCACCCCGTTGCGCAGGGCCAGGGTGGAATTGTCCCCGGTCCGCCAGACGGTCACCCGCCCGGCGGCGCCTTCGTTCCGCTCTGCATTGACATAAAGATAGGCTGCTGTGCCGCGTGCCTCGAGGGTCACTTCCAGTGCCGGGCCATCCAATGCGTCAAGCTGCGCCCGGGTCACCGGCGGCAGACCGGTATCGGTGGGAGAGATCCGCTGCCGGATCAGGTCGCGCGTATTGGCAAAGACCTGCACCTGCAACGGCGCTTCCTCGGTACCGCTGGAACAGGCCGCAAGCAGAACGGCCAGGCCAAGAGACACAAGAACCCTCATTCCCAGAACCCCGCCCATTGATCGGTCAGCGCCTTGCGATGGGCCTCGCGCACCCCATCGTAGAGCCGGCCCGGCACCGACAGGCGCGCGCCGCCATCGCGCTGGATCGGGCGGATCACCGTGCCCATGCTCTTGCGGCTCGGCTTGCCCAGGAACCAGCCCAGCGGCATCGAGAACCGTATCCCCTTGTCGAAAGACCCCTCGCCGAATTCAGCCGCTGAAACATTGGTCAGGGTAAAGAAGGCCCCCACCGACCAGCCATTGGCAAAGACCCGGTCCAGTCCGAATGTCGCCCCCACGTCACCAGCCAGGTAGCGGCCAACGTCGATCTGCCCATGCAGCCCGTTGTTGAAATCCATATAGGCCGAGGCATGGCCGGTGAAGACCTTGTAATCCTGGAAACCCAGCCTCTGGTTGTAGTCGCGCTTCAGCGCATAGTTCATCTC
The DNA here is from genome assembly GCF_025751555.1 of Ruegeria aquimaris. GTDB lineage: Bacteria > Pseudomonadota > Alphaproteobacteria > Rhodobacterales > Rhodobacteraceae > Ruegeria_B > Ruegeria_B aquimaris. Next base: position 61,972 of record NZ_JAOWLB010000023.1, on the reverse strand, counting down.
GACACCCAGCGCCAACAGGCTGTTGACCGGTTTCCACAAAAGCTCGGTCGAAAGCCCACCGTAACCGTATTCGAAATAGCCCGCCGTCACGCGCGCATAGAGATCCTCGCCCGGCTGCCAGTAGCGCGCCACATAAAGGTTGTTCAGCGTGGTACCGTATTGCGCATAAAGCGCCTGGTCGGTGCGCACCGGCGGCAGGGCCGAGGGCGAGACCCGCCCATTCTTGAGATTGCCCGCCAGCCGCTGGCGCAGTCGGCCCGAGATCACCCAGCCCGGCGCCGGCTGATAGGTGGCGCCGAAATCGACGCCAACATCGATGCGCACCGGCTGTTGCGGATCGAAATAGGCCGGTGCGAAATAAGGCGCCACCGACCAGCTGAAATCGGGATAAAGCTCGCGCCCGAATACCGCCGTCTCGGATGGCGGCCCCGCCGCCCCGATACCCGCCACCGCCAGGATCGCATCCGGCGCCTCGGGATCGAATTCCAGCGCTTCCAGATCCGAACGCCGGATGCTGACCCGCGACAGGCTCAGCCCGCGCGACACCAGCACCAGGTCAAAGGTCTCGACCGAAGGCGGCATGACCCGCGCCAGCGCCCGCGCCGCCCGGCCGATGGCGATCGCGTTCGACATGTAGCGGGTGTTGCGGAACCGAAGCTCGACCCGGTCGGCGCTGACATCCAGGCTTTCCAGGATCAGCCCATCATCCTTCAGGATCGGTCCCAGCAGCGAGCGCAAGAGCGGCGCCGGTTTCGCATCGGCCCAGGAGGTGCTCCAGGCCTCGGGGTTGCTGGCCCGGTCGGGCCGTACCGCCACCGGCTGCGGCGCCGGCACGGTCATCGGCATCGGCGGTTGTTTCGGGTTCAGCTGGATCTGGGCACTCAGGCCGAACTCAGACCCATAAAGGTAATAGGCCCCCAGCCGGGTCCGGGGGCTAGCCTGCCATTCGACCCCGAAGTTCACCGGTGATTTTTTCTGGAACACCGAAGTGGTCTGGGTCTCGGTCACGTAATCGTCCGAGGAATATTCCAGCTTCAGCGCCCATTTCTCGTTCATCTGCCATTCAAGGCCGCCGAACAGCGCCATCGGGCCACGGAACCACTGGTCATAGGAGAGCTGGCCGCCGGTATTGGTCGGATCATAGGGCGGTCGGGTGCCGAAGCCGCCGAAGGAACCAAAAGAGCCAAACCGCCCCCAACCGAGGCCCGCGCTCAGCTTCAGCCGCCCGGGCAGGCGCGACGCACCCAGCGGTGGCGTCTGAAACGTCTTGGTGGCCACCAGATATTCACCCGCATAGATGCCAGTGCCGGCGAAATCCTGAAGCCCCAGGGTGATCTGCGGGCGATAGCGGGTTTCCTGCGCCAGCCGGAACCGCACGTCGAAACCGCGGTCATAGTAGGTAGGGAACCCGGCAAGGTTCCAGTTCCGGATCGAGTTGTAGCGGAAGCTCGCCGACATCCAGGGCGTCGGCTGGAAGGTCAGCGTATACCGCCCCTGGCCGCCGAAATAACTGATCGTGGTGGTGAACTGCCCTTCGGGCAGCATCTCACCCGAGGGCATGTCGATCAGCCCGGGCACCCCGTAAAAGTTCAGACTGGGTTGTGGTACGACCCTGAAACGCGGCGTCTCCTCCGCCTCCTGGGCCGATGCGGTGGCCGCAAAGACCGTCAAACAGAGCGCCGCGGCCCATGCCCGCGCCCGACCCTGCCTGCATGTTGCGTTGCTCTTCACCCCGGGCGCCCCTGCCTGTCGTCCTCTGTCGCCCTTAGATCATGAAGCCGGGGCAAGGATCAATTCCGTTGACCGGCCCGGCAGACCGGCCGTGACAAAAATACAGGGTCACGATGTCTTGCGATTGTCGTCCCAGACACTGTAGCCCTCGACCCAGCGCAGGATCACCTGCCGGGCAGCAGATTCGTCGCTGGCCGCCAGCGCCTCGCGCAGACCGCGCAGCAAGGCGGCAACCTCGATTTCCGAAAGCTTGGCTTCCTGAGCGCAGAAAATCTTCTGATGCCGGGTTCCGATCAGATCCCGGCTCAGGGTGAGCTCTTCCTCCAGCTTCTCGCCCGGCCGCAGACCGATGATCTCGATCTCGATATCCCCATCGGGATTGTCGGCGTCACGCACCGTGTAGCCGGCGCGCTGGATCACCTGGCGGGCCAGTTGCATGATCGGAACCGGCTCTCCCATGTCGAGCACGAAAACTTCGCTCCCCCGCGCCTCGGATCCGGCCTTGAGCACCAGTTGCACCGCCTCGCTGATGGTCATGAAATAGCGTTTGACCCGCGGATCGGTGACCGTGACCGGGCCGCCCCGGCTGATCTGGTCCTGGAACAGCGGCACCACCGACCCGCTGGAGCCCAGCACATTGCCGAAACGGACCATGGCAAAGATGGTCGACGCATAACGGGTGGCCAGATCCTGCACCACCAGTTCGGCCAAGCGCTTGCTCGCCCCCATCACGTTGGTCGGGCGCACCGCCTTGTCCGAAGAGATCAGGATGAACCGTTCCACCCCCAACGCCGCGGCCTCGCGCGCCAGCGTCTGGGTGCCAAAGACATTGTTGGCCAGCCCGGCCAGCGGATTGGCCTCGACCAGGGGCACATGTTTATAGGCGGCGGCGTGCAACACCACCTGCACACCATGATCGGTCAGCACCTTGCGCACCTGGCGCGGATCGGTGACCGAGCCCAGCACCGGCACCACCTCGATCCCTGTATCCTCGGCCAGCTGTTCCAGTTCCTGATGCACCAGATACAATGCCAGCTCGCTCAGTTCGTAAAGCACCAGCTTGGCCGGGCGGCAGTTCAGGATCTGGCGGCAGAGTTCCGACCCGATCGACCCACCTGCCCCCGAAACAAGCACCGCCCGTCCCGCGTAGCTGTCGCAATCCGCCTCCAGGGCGACCCTGCGGGCCGCACGGCCCAGGAAATTCTGTGGCGCCACCGGGGTCAGCTTGTCCACCAGCGCCTCTTCCCCGATCAGCTGGGCAAAGCTGGGCAGCGCCTGCACCTCCAGCCCCATGGTCTGCAACCGCTTGATGATCTGGGCCTGTTTCGGCTGGCTCTGCGACGGCATCGCCAGCAGCACCCGGCTGATGTCACGGGCCTTGACGATCTCGGAAATACGCGCCGGCGGAAACACCGGAAGACCCATCAGCACCATGCCCTGCAACGAGGTATTGTCATCGACAAACGCCACCGGGTCGATGCGGTCATGCGCCTTCAGCGCCTGGGCCAGCTGGGTGCCGGTGGTTCCGGCGCCATAGATCAGCACCCGGCGCCGCGGCTGCGCCCGGCGGTATATGGCGAGAACAACCTGGTACAGCACAACCCGGGCGGCCACGAGAAACAGGAAATAGCTGATCCCGAACATCACATGGGTGCCCGGCGGCAGCGCTATGCCACTGACCTCGGTCAGCAGGGCCGAGGCCCCGGCCAGCAGCAGGGCCAGAACCGCCGTCATGCCGACGGCATGGCCCTCATAGGCATTGAGCTGGATATGGGGCAGGCCAAGCCAGAGCGACAGGCCCGCCGCGGCGGCCATCAGATAAGGCTGAACCGGCGCCGTCTGGATCAGCGTCTCGACCGGCGTCGTTGGCAGGGATTGCAGCGTATAGGTGAACAGCAGGGCCAATGGTATGAGCGCCAGATCAACGGCGATGAACACATATGCCTTCTGGCTGCGGCTCAGCGCACTGATCAGTCTAAACATCCGGCCGCTCCCTTTTCTCAAATACTTTGCGCAGGCAATACGGAACCTTGCCCCGATTTCGAATATCGACCCTGCTCTACACGGATGCGATGACCGCGCAACTGGAAAACTGCCTCAAAAACTCTGATCTCATTCCTATCGCAACTGGCCGGTTTTTCAAAATGCTGAATAACGGAAAATCGCCATGTCCCCTTGACTTGCGGGAATCCGCCGAAAGATGCGCCACTCTGCCGCAGAAAGGGCTTCGCCGGTCAGCGCAAGTAGATCCCATTCTGATGCCAGCGCCAGGCGTCGGCGATCATCGTCGCCATGTTCGAGCGGGCCGGAGACCAGCCAAGCTCTTGTGACGCCCGCACGGAACCCGAAACCAGCCTGGTGGCGTCCCCCGCCCGTCTCGGCCCCTCGTGCATCGGCACCGGCCGATTCGTCACCCCCCCGGCATGGTCCACCACCTCGCGCACCGAAAACCCGGTGCCGGTGCCCAGGTTGAATACCCGGTTGGGTTTGCCGGCCTCCAGCCATTTCAGCCCCAGCACATGGGCATCGACCAGATCCATCACATGCACATAGTCGCGGATGCAGGTGCCGTCGGGCGTGTCGTAATCGGTGCCATGGATGGTGAGCGCATCGCGCTTGCCGTCGATCGCGTCCAGGATCAGCGGGATCAGATGGGTCTCGGGGCGGTGGAACTCGCCCACCTCGCCCTCGGGGTCGGCGCCGGCCACGTTGAAATAGCGGAAGATCACGTGGCGCAGCCCGTGCGCGGCCTCGAAATCGCGCAGCATGTCCTCGATCGCGCGCTTGCTGGCGCCATAGGCGTTCAGCGGAAGCTGCGGCGTGTTTTCGTCCAGCACCACATTGTCATGCTCGCCATAGGTGGCGCAAGTCGAGGAGAACACGAAGTCCAGACACCCCGCATCCACCGCCGCCTGGATCAGGTTCAGCGAGCCGGTGACGTTGTTGGACCAATAGCGGCCCGGCTCCGCCATCGCTTCGCCCACCTGGCTCAGCGCCGCGAAATGCATCACCGCAACAGGCCGATAAGCGGCAAAGACCTCGTCCAGCCGCGCCCGGTCCATCAGGTCGCCCTGTTCGAAGGGGCCGAATTTCACCGCGTCGCGCCAGCCGGTGACCAGGCTGTCATAGGTAACCGGGATATAGCCCGCACCGGCCAGAACCTTGCAGGCATGGGATCCGATATATCCGGCCCCACCCGTCACCAGAACATAGCTCATCCGTCAGTATTCCGTTTATTCCGCCGCTTTCGAGGTCTGCATGACCTCGCCCAAATAGCGGTTCAGATCATCGCGTAGATCCTCGCGCGCCAGGGCAAAGGCCACGGTCGCCTGCAGGAAACCCGCCTTGGAGCCACAATCGAACCGCTGGCCGCGGAACCGGTAGCCATAGACCGGGGTGCCCGACTCGATATCCTCAGCGATGGCGTCGGTCAGCTGGATCTCGCCACCGGCGCCCTGTTTCATCTTGTTGAGATTGCGCAGCACCGAGGGACCCAGGATGTAGCGGCCGATCACCGCCAGGTTTGAGGGCGCGGTGCCCGGTTCGGGCTTTTCCACCATGCCCCGGGCGGACACCACCGACCCCATGTCATCGGCCACATCGAGCACACCATAGGCGCTGGCCTTCTCCGGCGGCACTTCCATCGCAGCAACCATGTTGCCCCCCGTTTCGGCATAGGCCTCGACCATCTGTTGCAGACAGGGTTTTTCGGCCGCGATCACGTCATCGGGCAGCATCACCGCAAAGGGCTCGTTGCCGATCAGTCGGCGGGCACACCAGACCGCGTGTCCCAGCCCCAACGCCTTGTGCTGACGGATATAGGCGATGGCCCCGCTGTCCATGTTGGTCGTCTTGAGGATATCGAGCAGATCGGTCTTGCCCTTCTTGCGCAATTCCTGCTCAAGGATCGGGTTGTGATCGAAATAGTCCTCAAGCGCCGATTTCCCGCGCGAGGTGACAAAGATGAATTCCTTGATCCCGGCGGCGCGCGCCTCGTCGATGGCGTATTGCACCAGCGGCCGGTCGACCAGGGTCATGATCTCCTTCGGCACTGATTTGGTTGCAGGCAGGAAGCGCGTTCCCAGGCCTGCGACCGGGAAAATGGCTTTCGTAACCTTACGCATCATAATCCATCCTCATACAAAACAACAATTTAGAACCCGCAGGGTCGGTTCTCTTCCTGATACGCCGGAACCTCATGAAAACGCAATGCCGTCAGATAGATTGTACATGTTTGAAAGAAGATGAGGCGACACCCAAAGCAGGTTCTCGCTCATTTCCGGAACAGGTTCCCTATGGTCTGGAATACCAGGTCAAAATCGTAGCACATGTTCTGGTGGCGCTGATAGATGAGGTCCAGCCGGGCCTTGGCTGGCACGCAGGTCCGGGAGTAGACCGCGTCGGTCTCCTCGGGCGAGGCGCAGCGCTCCAGCAAGGCTGCCTCGTGCTTGTGATAGACAATCGAGGCGAGCCCGGTGACGCCGGGCCGCGATTTCAGCACCTTGCCGTAGATCTCGGGGTAACGTTCGACATATTGCCGGAGCGGCGGGCGCGGCCCGACAAAACTCAGATCGCCCCTGAGGATGTTCCACAGCTGCGGAAACTCGTCGAGCCGCTTCGAGCGCAGCCAGGCGCCGGTCGGCGTGATCCGCGCGCTCTTGTCGCCGCCCGAAACGCCGCTATCGGTGTCGACCACGGTCATGGTCCTGAGCTTCCACAGCATGAAGGGTTCATCCACCCCCTTCATCCGCTCGGCAACATAGAAGATCGGGCGCCCCTCCTTGATCAGCAGCCAGATCAGCAGACCCAGCAGGATCGGACCCAGCACCACGACCAGAAGCGAGGCAAAGAACAGGTCGAACAGGCGTTTGCTCCAGGTCATGATCTCTCTTGTCCTTCCGCCAGACAGGGCCACATCCGCTGCCAGTCCGCCACCATGCCGGCCGGATCGGCGGGCGCGGCGCCCACCGGGCTCAGGGCAGCCAGGCGGGTGGTGTCCAGTTCCACCCGCGCGATGACATCGGCGGGGGCGGGGCGCGGATGCCAGTCGAACCCGGCCGCGTCCAGGAGATCGCCCATCGCCACGGTGCCGGGGCTGGCGATGTTCAGGACAGCGGGCAACTCGGGCGCGGCCACCACCGCGGCCAATGCCGCGGCCAGATCGGACAGGCCGATATAACTGCGGTGGGGCGTGCCGCCACCGGGCAACACATCCAGTTCGAATCCCGTGCGCCAGCCCCCCAGAATAGAGTCTAATCCAGCGATATTTCCGATCCTGAGTGACGTCAGCGGAACACCCAGATCAGCGGCCAGCGCCGCGCCCCGCGCCTCCATCCGGGCCTTGGCCCGGCCATAGGCGTTGACCGGTGCCAGTGGCAAATCCTCGCCCAGCAGACCCGGCCGGTTGCCGTAAACCGCCGCCGACGAGGCCAGCAACACCCGCGCGCCCGAGGCCGCACCGGCACGAAGCGCCGCCTCGGCCAGCCGCAGGTTGTCCTCGAAATCACCCCCCCGGGCCGCCTGTACATGGGTCACCCCGGCCAGGCACAGAATCACCAACCGGCCCCGTGCGGCTTGTTCGCCTGCGGCCATATCGCGCAGCGGATCGTATACCGCCCAGTGCCCCCCGGCCCCGGACGGGCGGTATCGGCCCTGCCACAGCACCTTGTCCCCCTGCCCCGCCCAGCAATGGCGCAGCACCCGGCCGATACGGCCGGTGGCTCCGAGAACCAGAAGGGCGGGAAATGACATAACACTCTTTGTTCAGGTTGACGGGTTGTCCTATGCCAGTATCTTGCGGACACCAAAAATCAAGGCGTTTTCCCGACAGGCGGTATTCATGCGGCACCTTATGATCCTTCTCCTCCTGGCCAGCATCGGCCTGCTGCCCGCCGCCTGCTCACGCAGCCGGCTGCCCGGCGGTGCCCCGGTCAGCGAAGAGATCCTGAAACAGGCCGACTCGGAAAACGCAGATTTCGCGCTCTACACGGTCAATCGCGCCTTTTTGCCGACCGTTTCGCAATGGCCGCCCACCGGCAAGCAGGAGAACCTGCGCTGGATCGGCTCCAGCCAGGGCGCCAAGACCCAGATCATCCAGCCCGGCGACAAGCTGACGCTGCGGATCTGGGACAGCAGCGACAATTCGCTGCTGACCTCGACCGAACAGAAGATGGTGCAGTTGCAGGATGTGACCGTTGCCGCCAACGGCTCGATCTTCATGCCCTATGTCGGCAATATCAGCGTCATCGGCCTGACCCCGGACCTGGCACGCGAGAACCTGCAAGCGGCGCTGGAGGCGATCGTGCCCTCGGCGCAGCTCCAGCTCGACATGCGCGAGGGGCGCAACAACTCGGTCGACCTGGTCAGCGGCGTGGCCAAACCCGGCACCTACCCGATGCCCGACCGCAACTATACGGTGATGGGGCTGATCTCGGCAGGCGGCGGGCTCAGCCCGACGCTCAACAATCCGCAGATCCGGTTGGTGCGCGGCAGCTCGATCTATGGCACCTCGGTCGATGCCCTGCTGAACAACCCAAACTACGACACGCTGCTCAGGGGCGGCGACCGGGTCTTTGTCGAAGAGGACGAACGCTATTTCCTGTCCTTCGGCGCCACCGGGCGCGAGGATCTGCATATCTTCACCAAGGACAAGCTGTCGGCGATGGACGCGATGTCGATCGCGGGCGGATTGCAGGACAGCAAGGCCGACCCCAAGGGTATCCTGGTGCTACGCGAATACCCCTCGTCGGCGGTGGCGGCCGGCAACCGCGGGCCGCGCCACATGCGGGTGGTGTTCTCTCTGGACCTGACCACGGCGGACGGGCTGTTTTCGGCGCGCCAGTTCCAGATCAACCCCGACGACTTGGTCATCGCCACGGAATCGCCGATCAACGATGTGCTGACCGTGTCGAACATCATCGGTAACTTCGTCGGCGTGTTCAGCGCCACCGCCAATATCACCAACTGATCCGGGACATCCCGGATCAGGCCGGCAGCGGGATTTGCCTGTCTGTCGGCACCAGGCTGTTCATCTGCCGGATATGCTCCGGCAGGCAGCGGGTGAGAAAGTCGTATTTGCCCACCACATGCGCGCGCGCCGCCGGGCCCAGATGGGCATAGGCGCCGGGATTGGCCAGCACGTCGATCACCTGATCAGCGAGCGCATCCGGGTCGAAGAAATCCACCAGCATCCCGGTTTCACCATGGCTCAGCGCCTCGCGCACCGAGGGTACGTCCGAGGCCACGATGGTGGCCTGCATCGCCATCGATTCCAAAAGCGACCAGCTGAGCACGAAGGGCATGGTCAGATGCAGGTGACAACGGCTGATCTGTACCACCTGGCAATAGGCCGAATAGGGCACCCGGCCCAGGAAATGCACCCGGTCCCAGTCGACGCGGTCGCCCAGTTTCTCGGTCAGTTCCGCGCGCAGCCCCTTGGGATGCTTGCTGCGCCGCCCGTAAGAGACATCGTCGCCCCCCACCACCAGCACCCGGGCCTGTGGACGCGCCGCGAGAATTTTCGGCAGCGCCGCCATGAAGACATGAAACCCGCGCGCATGTTCGAGATTGCGCGCCAGATAGGTAAAGACCTCGTCCTGACGCGTGAGCGGCCGGTCGAGCCGACCCAGGTTCAACGATACATCCGGATCGGGGCCCAGCCGGTCGGTGCGGATGCCGTCATGGCAGGTATAGAACTTGTCGTGGAAACTGGCCGGAAAGGTCTGTTTCTGCCATTCGGTCGGCACATGGCCCAGATCCACATGCTGGATCGCGGCATAGGGCACCGCATTGCGCGCCTCCATCAGGAAGGGCATGTGATCCGAGACCGGTTCATCGGGGTCAAATCCCACCAGCCCGCCGGTGGCGTTATAGAAATATTCAAAAAAGCCCAGGATCGGCACATCCGACCAGATCTGCTTCATGAACAAGAGCTCGCCCCAGCCGGTATGGCCCAGGATCAGGTCGGGGCGGAACCCCTCCCGGTCCAGCTCGCGCGCCGCCATGGCGGCGCCGAACCCGGCGCCAGTAGCCTCTTCCCAGACCTTGGACAGGCCATAGGCCTTGTCAGGCGCCTTGTGATGGGTCGCATAGATCCGGGTGGTGACCCCGGCGATCTGCGGCGCATCCTTGCGCTGGGTCAGAAAGACGATGCGATGTCCCCCTTGCGCCACCAGCCACATCAGCAGCTCCCGGTATTGTCCGGGCATGTTCTGGTGAACAAAAAGGATATTCATCGGCACCCTCTCAGGAAATCAGTGCAGCAGCCCCTTGAGATAAGCACCATATCCGTTTTTCTTGAACAGCTCGGCGCGTTCGGCCAGCGCTTCGGTCGAGATCCAGCCATGCTGATAGGCGATCTCCTCCAGGCAGCCGGTCTGCAACCCCTGGCGTTTTTCCAGCGTGCGCACGAAATTGCCCGCATCCAGCAGCGACCCATGGGTGCCGGTATCCAGCCAGGCATAGCCTCGACCCATGCGTTTCACCCGCAGCTGTTCCTCGCTCAGGTACATCTCGAGAAGCGAGGTGATCTCGACCTCGCCCCGGGGCGAGGGCTTGACCTCGCGGGCCCGCGCCGAGGCGGTGCCATCGAGGAAATAGAGGCCGGTCACCGCATAGTTCGACGGCGGCACTTCGGGTTTCTCGATGATCGCGCGGGCCTTGCCTGCGGCGTCGAAATCCACCACGCCATAACGTTCGGGATCCGAGACATGATAGCCAAAGACGGTACCGCCGGTCTCTTCCTTGTCGGCCGCCGACAGCAGTTGCGGCAGGCCGTGACCGAAAAAGATGTTGTCGCCCAGAACCATCGCGCTGGGGGCGCCGGCCAGGAAATCCTCGGCCAGGATATAGGCCTGTGCCAGGCCGTCGGGACTGGGTTGCACCACATAGCTCAGCGAAATCCCCCACTGGCTGCCATCGCCCAGGGTGCGCATGAACTGGTCCTGGTCCTGCGGCGTGGTGATGATGCAGATCTCGCGGATGCCCGCCAGCATCAAGACGCTGAGCGGATAGTAGATCATCGGCTTGTCGTAAATCGGCAGCAGTTGCTTGGAGACCCCCATGGTGATTGGATAAAGCCGGGTGCCGCTGCCACCTGCCAGGATGATGCCCTTGCGATTGCTCATGCCTTGTCTTTCAACCTCTTGGAATATGTCGCCTTTTTCAGGCCCTAATAAGGAAATTCAGTCTTGTTTCAATGCACCGAGATCGGCCAGGATCTCGGTCAACCCGGCGCGCCAGTCGGGCCGGGGCAGGCCAAAGGCCGCCTCGGTGGCCGAATTGTCCATGCGCGAGTTGAACGGGCGCTTGGCCGGGGTGGGATAGTCCGAACTGGGAATATCGACCACCTCGCAGGTGATCCCGGCCTGGGCAAAGATTTCGCGTGCGAAATCGGCCCAGCTGACATCCGGCCCGCCCGAGACGTGATAGGTGCCCGATTTCGACGGATCCGCCACCAGCTGCCGGGCCGCCGCCAAGCAGGCATCGGCGAGCGCCGCCGCCGGGGTCGGGCCGCCGACCTGATCGGCCACGATGGTCAGCCGGTCGCGCTCGGTCCCCAGTTTCAGCATGGTCTTGATGAAGTTGTGGCCATGGGACGACACCACCCACGAGGTACGCAGGATCGCGTGCACGCCACCGGCGGCGCGGACTGCGGTCTCGCCATTCAGCTTGGTGCGGCCATAGGCCCCCAGCGGCCCGGTCGGCGCATCGACGGCAAAAGGCTGGTCGCCCGACCCGTCGAACACGTAATCGGTCGAGACCTGCACAAAGGGCAGCCCCCGCGCCGCCGCCGCCCGCGCCAGCGCGCCCGGCGTGGTGGCGTTGATCTGCTCGGCCAGGGCCTCGTCCTCTTCGGCCTTGTCGACCGCGGTATAGGCCACCGCATTGATCACCGCATCCGCATCGGTGGCCTCGACAAAGGCGACGCAGGCGTCAGGGTTGGTAAAATCGGCAACATCCAGCCCGCGGATCTCGAGCTCTGTTTCGCCGGCGCGGCGGATCAGTTCCTGACCCAGCTGGCCGATCTCTCCGAATACCAGGATCTTCATGCCTTCACCCCCAATCGCTGACCAACACCTTCGCGGTTCTGCAACGCGCGCCACCAGTCCTCGTTGTCGAGATACCACTCAACCGTGCGGCGCAGCCCCTCCTCGACGGTGACGCTGGGCCGCCAGCCCAGTTCCTCGCGGATGCGGGTCGGGTCGATGGCATAGCGCGCATCATGTCCGGGACGGTCGGTGACAAAGGTGATTTGCTCGGCATAGGCCTTGCCATCGGCGCGCGGGCGCAGGTCGTCCAGGATGCCGCAGAGCGTGTTCACCAGCTCCAGGTTGGTACGCTCGTTCTCGCCACCAATGTTGTAGGAGCGGCCCACCGCCCCCTTCTGCACCACCAGCAAAAGCGCGTCGGCATGATCCTCGACATAGAGCCAGTCGCGAATGTTCGAGCCGTCGCCATAGATCGGCAGCGGCTTGCCCGCCAGCGCGTTCAGGATGATCACCGGGATCAGCTTTTCGGGGAAGTGATAGGGGCCGTAATTGTTGGAACAATTGGTCAGCACCACCGGCAGGCCATAGGTCTCGTGCCAGGCGCGCACCAGGTGGTCGGAACTGGCCTTGGAGGCCGAATAGGGGCTGCGCGGATCATAGGCGGTGTCTTCGGTGAACATCACCGCCGGATCGGCGGGCAGGCTACCATAAACCTCGTCGGTCGAAATGTGATGAAACCGGAAACCCGCGGGCTTGCCCGCCTGCATCCAGTACTTGCGCGCCGCCTCCAGCATGTTGAAGGTGCCGGTGATATTGGTCTCGATGAAATCGCCCGGCCCGTCGATCGACCGGTCGACATGGCTTTCGGCGGCCAGGTGCATCACCGCGTCGGGCCTGTGTTCGGCAAAGACGGCATCCAGCGCCGCGCGGTCGCGGATATCGGCCCGGACAAAACCGTAACCGGGATGCCCGGCCACGCTGGCCACATTGTCGAGACAGGCGGCATAGGTCAGCGCGTCGAGGTTGACGACCTGGTGACCATCCCGGATCGCGTTCCGCACAACGGCGGACCCGATGAAGCCCGCGCCCCCGGTTATCAGCAGTTTCATCTGTTCTTATCCTTCCCAGACAAAGGGGCTGTCAAAATCAGCCAGAGCAGGCGCGGCGGCATCCTTGGGGCTCAGAACCGGGTCGCCATCGAATTCCCAGGGGATGCCGCAACTGTCCCAGCGCACCGCGCCATCACATTCCGGCGCGTAATAATCGGTGCATTTATAGCAGATCTCGGTGTTGGGCGCGCGGGTGACAAACCCGTGCAGGAACCCCTTTGGCACCAGCAGTTGCTTGCCATTCTCGGCGGTCAGTTCAACCCCGACCCATTGGCCATAGGTCGGGCTGCCCTTGCGGATATCGACCGCGACGTCAAACAGCGCCCCCTGGCCACAGCGCACCAGCTTGTCCTGGGCCGCAGGCGGGCTCTGGAAGTGCAGCCCCCGGATGGTGCCCACCTGGGCAGACATCGAATGGTTATCCTGCACGAAATCCAGCGTGATCCCTTGCTCGGCCAGAACCTTGCGGTTCCAGCTTTCGCTGAAGAATCCACGGTCGTCACCAAATCGCTTTGGGGTCAATATCTTCACCCCGGGCAACTTTGTCTCTTCTATCTGCATGGTCTTCCAAATGTTGTCCTGAAACTCTGCCCCCCTTACCAAGCCTGCTCCGGGCTGTCACCGGGGCTGGTCGACAAAAATCCCGAACCGGCCTCAAAACAGCATCTATTTCGGACCTGACCGTTTTCTGACCCACCCGAGGAAAGCCCCGTCCGGCCGCCTGAGCCGCGGCGCCCCCGACCGGGCCCAGACCCCCCGCCATTCCGCCTCGAGCGCATAGACATCCTGACCCGGCATCAGGGCGCGCGCCGCCTCCAGCGTCTCGGCGCGCAGCGCCGGCGGGCGGGCCTCGCCCTCGACCAGCCCGCCGCGCGGGGCAAAGCGGATCAGGTCGCCGGGCTCTTCGCTCATCTCGTAATCAGGCAGGTGACCGGCCTCGATCATGTCGCGCAGCATCTTGCGGAACACCCGGCGGGGCGAGGCCGAGCCGGATTTCTTGAGCAGCGTGTCGACCGAGACGGTCCAGGCCGGCTGACGCCCGCAATGTTTGCGCGCCAACTCGTAGATGCGCCGCTCGAGCGGTTTGCGCAGGCGGAAGTAATCGCGGCTGAGCGTCAGCACCGATTTCGACAGCACCGCGCGATAAAGCCAGTCGCTAAGCGTCACCGCCACGCTGACCATGCGCCCGCCCCGCGTCTTGCGCACGATCTCCCAGCTTTCGATCAGGCCGAACCCGGTGGTGGTCTCGATCTCGCCGGTGACGATATTGGTGGTGATGCGGGTGCCCGCCAGCCGCTCAAAGGCCTCGCGCAGGCGGCGATAGGCGTCTCCGCTGGTCTCGCGATTGGTGGCGATCAGCAGGTCATGCGCCTTGAGCTGCACCGTGCGGCTGACCCGGCGACCCGCGTTCAGCGCCGCCATCAGCTGGCTGATGCAGAAGATCAGGATATCCTTGTCATGGATGGTGGCCAGGCCCCGCACGCTGGGGGTGACGGTGATCTCGGTGCCGTTGTGATCATACTGCAGGATGCGCCGGTCGGGCCGGGTCGCCAGCGAGAACAGCGGATGTTCCATGCTGGCGATGTCGTCCTTGGGAATCGCATCGAAGATATCGCAGACGAAGAAATCGCCCTGCTGATGGTGATCGGGCAAAAGCCCCGCGCCCATTGTTGTCACTGCCCTGCTCATGGCCCTGCCTTCGGTGCCCGTTCTGCGGTCGGTATCCGACTCGTTTTCTTTCGTGGTTTTAGTGACACCACCCTAGAGTTATCCACAAGCCCGCACAACGGGGGTTCGGAGTCGCCTGATCGGGGGTTCGGAGTCAGTCTTTCGGGGGTTCAGAGTCGTGTCCTCTCCTGAAATTCAGGTTTACCGATTGATCATAAAGAAAAAAATGGCAAATCACCTACCCCGTAACAATTGAATAACACAAATCTAACACTACAAAAAAATCGCCAACCCGATGGAAATGCGGTAAAACAGCCTCACCACCCCCTTAATTTGCTTAGAAAATCCGCGCGACATGCGCCTTTTTCTTCCATGTGCCGTCTTTTCCGGTATCATGAGGAAAACACAGCACATCGAGCAGATTTCCCATGTCCAAGGACAGCACCCCCCTGCCCCCCTATTTCAACATCGACCCGGACGCGGCGCTGGCCGAGCTGGACTTACCCACAGGTACCGAAGGGTTTGCCGCCATTGCCGAGGCCTGTACCCGCGGCCGCGCCGACCTGGCCAGCCGGGGCATGAACGAAGAGGGGCGCAAGACGCTGCGCCTGTTTTCCACCTGGGAGATCACCCGCTATCTGATCCCGGTGGCCCAGGCCCATTTCCGCCGGGTGCTGAAACAGAACCCCGACCTGCCGCAAGGCCGTTCGGAAACCGAGGGCGGCGCCAAGTGGTTCACGCTGGACGAGGTGCTGCGGCTCAGGGCGCATTTCGGGGCGCAGGGGTCGAAGGCCAAGAACTATCTGCCCTACCGCCCCAAGGGGCAGCCCGCGAAACTGGTCGCCGTGGCCAATTTCAAGGGCGGCGTGGGCAAGACCAGCACGGCGGCGCATCTGGCCATGTCGGCGGCGCTGGATGGCTACCGGGTGCTGGTGATCGACCTCGACAGCCAGGGTTCCATGACCTCGATCTTTGGCGGCCGGGTCGAGGATGAGTGGCAGACCGCCTTTCCCCTGCTGGCGCGTCATTACGGCGAATATCTGCGGCTGGAGAACCAACGCCGGCTGGACCGGGGTGATGCGCCGCAGCCGCTGGACGAGGCGCTGAGCGCGGCGATGAAGATGACGGCCAAGGACGTGATCCAGTCCACCCATTGGCCCAATATCGACCTGATCGGCGCGCAGCTGAACCTCTACTGGGCCGAGTTCCAGATCCCGGTCTGGCGCATGGCCGCGCGCGGCTGGAAGCTGTGGGACGCGCTGACCGACCGGCTGGCGGCCGACGGGGTGCTGGACGCGTATGACCTGGTCTTCATCGATACGCCGCCCGCGCTGGGATATCTCACCATCAACGGTCTGGCAGCGGCGGATATCCTACTGGTGCCGCTGGGCGCCTCGTTCCTGGAGTTCGATTCCACCGGGCGCTTCTTCGACATGCTGCATTCCACCTTTGCCAGCATCGAGGATGGCGAGAATCTCGCCGCGCGCGCGCTGGGGCGGCCCGAAATGGCGTTCGAATGGGATGCGGTGCGCGCGGTGGTCACGCGCTTCGACGGGGCACAGCAAGGCGAACTTTCGGCTCTGATGCAGGCTTATCTGGGCAAGACGCTGTCGCCGCACCGGCAGGATTTCACTGCTCTGATCGGTCAGGCGGGCGAACGGGTGCATGGCATCTACGAGGCCGATTACCGCGATTTCAACCGCGAAACCTATGCCCGCGGGCGCGAGACCTTTGACGCCACCTATGCGGCGTTCAAACGGCTGTTGCTGGGGGTCTGGCGACGCGACGAGCTGGCCGCGCAGGCGGCGGCGGAATAACAGGGCCTAACAAGGGCAAACCCGGAGGTAGAGATGGCAAAACGCAAGCGACTGAGCCCGGCACAACCGGTTTTCCTGGACGGTCCCGTGCCCGGCCAGCGGGCGCCCGAGACCAAGTCGATGCCGCTGGGCGCGGGGCAGGCACCGATTGCCCAGGTGGCGGGCGATGCCTCGGCCCGGGCGGCGCTCGACGAGATGAGCCAGGCCATGGCCACGGCGCGGGCCGAAGGTCGGATGATCGAGCTGCTGCCGCTTGACGTGATCGACGAACGCCACTTGGTGCGCGACCGGCTGGAGCAGAACGAGGACGAGATGACCGCGCTGACCGACAGCCTGCGGGCGCGCGGCCAGCAGATGCCGGTCGAGGTGGTCCCCCTGCCCGATCCCGCTGGCGGGCGCACCCATGGCCTGATCTCGGGCTGGCGGCGACTGACCGCGCTGCGCAGGCTCTATAAAGAGACTTCAGACCCTAAATTCGCCACAGTGCGCGCCATGGTGATCGCGCCCGAGACCGCGCAGGACGCCTATGTCGCGATGGTCGAGGAAAACGAGATCCGGGTGAATCTCAGCCATTACGAACGCGCCCGTATCGCGGTGCGCGCGATGAAGGAAGGCGTCTATCCCAATCAGCGCGCCGCCTTGCAGGGGCTGTTTGGCAATACCACCCGTTCGCGCCGTTCCAAGATCGGGACCTTCATCCTGCTGGTCGAGGCATTCGACGCGGTGCTCTACTTCCCTTCGGCGATTTCCGAGAAGCTGGGCCTGGCGCTGGCACGCGAGATGGTGCGCGATCCGGGCTTTACCGATCTGCTCAAGGCGCGGCTCAAGGACAGCCCCCGCGACAGCGCCCCGGCCGAAATGCGCATTCTGGCCCAGTCCCTGGCCGAACGACAGGCACCACCGCCCCCGCCGGCCGACCCCGAACCCCCTGCCCGGCCCAGGCTGCGCTCGACCGCGCAGAACTCGGCCGCCGGTGAGCGGATCGTCACCCGGGTGACCCAGGGCATCGAAATGCGCTTCACCCCGGATCAGGGGCGCATCGAACTGGTGGGCGACGGTATCTCCGAACGCCTGGCCGAAATGCTGGAAGACTGGCTCAAATCCCTTTGACAGGGTCTTTCCTCTTGCTCCAAATATCCCAGGGGAGCCGCGTCTGACGCGGCGGGGCAGAGCCCCCACCTGCCCCGCGATGTTTCGCGCGCGAAACGTTTCGGTAACCAATCGGGCTAGCGCCCGACCCCGATGTAGCGCTCGAACCCGGCCTTGCGGGCGGCTTTTTCCGAGTAGATGTTGCGCAGATCGACCATGCGCGGGGTCTCCATCTTGCGCGCCATCTGCTTGAGGTCGAGGGCGCGGAATTCGTTCCACTCGGTCAACAGCACCACCAGATCCGCCTTGCGTGCCGCCTGATAGGGGTCGTCCATCCACTTGACCCCGGGCAGCAGCGCCTCGCCCTCGGCCTTTCCCTGCGGATCGACGACCCGCACCCGGGCGCCTCCCCCGATCAGGGTCGGCACGATGGTAAGCGACGGCGCCTCGCGCATGTCGTCGGTATTGGGTTTGAAGGTCACCCCCAGTACCGCGATGGTCTTGCCGTTGAAACTGCCGTCCAGCGCGTCGCGGATCTTCTCGACCATGCGGCTCTTGACCTCGTCATTGACCCGGATCACCGTTTCGGTGATCCGCATCGGAAAGGCGTGGTCCTGTCCGATGCGCGCCAGCGCCGCGGTATCCTTGGGAAAGCACGAGCCGCCATAACCGGGGCCTGCATGCAGGAACTTGTTGCCGATCCGACCGTCCAGCCCGATGCCGCGGGCCACCTCCTTGACATCGGCGCCGACCCGTTCGCACAGGCCTGCCACCTCGTTGATGAAGGTGATCTTGGTCGCGAGAAAGGCGTTGGCGGCGTATTTGATCATCTCGGCGCTTTCCAGATCGGTGGTCAGGATCGGAAAGTCGCGCAGATAGAGCGGTCGGTAAATCTCGGCCATCACCTCGGCGGCGCGGGCGTTCTGCACCCCCACCACCACCCGGTCGGGTTTCATGAAATCCTCGATCGCCGCCCCCTCGCGCAGGAATTCCGGGTTCGAGGCGACGTCGAATTCGGCCTGCGGATTGGCCTTGGAAATTGTCTGCTTGACCTGCCGGTTGGTGCCCACTGGCACGGTGGATTTGGTCACCACCACGGTATAGCCGGTCAGGGCCTGGGCAATCTCTTTGGCGGCGGCCATCACATAGGTCAGATCCGCATGGCCATCGCCGCGCCGGGTGGGGGTGCCTACGGCGATGAACACTGCCTCGGCACCGTCCACCGCGACGGTCAGATCGGTGGTGAAGCTCAGCCGCCCGGCAGCCACGTTCTTGGCCATCAGCGCGTCGAGCCCCGGCTCATAGATCGGCACCTCGCCGGCATTCAGTCGGTCAATCTTGCTTGCGTCCTTGTCGACGCAGATCACATCATGTCCGAAATCGGAAAAACAGATGCCGGAGACCAGGCCTACATAGCCGGTTCCGATCATGGCGATCCGCATAACCCCTACCTCTCTTGTTGTGCCGGGCTGCTCTTCCGGCCTGTTTACAATCTTCGGTTCCGCTTTCTGTTGCAACGCTGCTCTGCTGCGCTGGCTCAGATCCGGTAATAGTCGCGATACCAATCGACGAAATGCTGCATGCCGGTGGCCAGCGGCGTGTCCATCCCGGCGCCGGTCAGGTCGCGCAACAGCCGGGTCTCGGCCCAGGTGGCGGGCACGTCGCCGGGCTGCATCGGCAACATCCGCATCTCGGCCGGGCGGCCGCAGGCGGTTTCGATGGCGCGGATGAAGGTCATCAGCTCGACGGGCTGGCTGGCGCCAATATTGACCACGCGAAAGGGTGCCACCGGGCTGAGACTGTCGTGGTCGCCCACCGGGACCTCTCCGGGCACGGCTTCGGCCAAGCCCAGGATGGCCCCGACCAGATCGTCGATATAGGTGAAATCGCGTCGCATCCGGCCGTTGTTGTAGACGTCGATCGTCTCGCCGCTCAGGATGGCGCGGGTGAACTTGAAATAGGCCATGTCGGGTCGGCCCCAGGGGCCGTAGACGGTGAAGAAGCGGAACATCGTCACCGGCAGGTCATAGAGATGGGCATAGGAATGCGCCATCGCCTCGTTCGCCTTCTTGGTGGCGGCATAAAACGACATCTGGCTGTCGGCCTTGTCGGTTTCGGCATAGGGCATCGCGGCATTGGCGCCATAGACCGAGCTGGTCGAGGCCAGCAGCATATGGTCGGGGGGATGGGCGCGGGCGGCCTCGAGCAACTCGTAGGTGCCCAGAAGGTTTGCCTCGACATAATCGCGGGGCGCCTCGATCGAATGGCGCACGCCCGCCTGGGCGGCCAGGTGGAACACGCGGGCAGGGCGATGGGCGGCGAAGATATCTGTCAGCAGGCCGGGGGTTTCCAGCTTGCCCGTCACCGGCAAGAAACCCTCCTGCCGATTGAGCATCGCCAGTCTGCGTCGTTTCAGTTCCGGGTCATAATAGGCGTTCAGGGAATCGAGGCCGACCACACGCCATCCTGTCTGCAACAGGCGCAAGCTCAGGTGGTATCCGATGAAGCCGGCTGCGCCGGTGACGAAGGCTGTGCGCATGGGGTGTTCGGTCGGTCCTGTGGTTTGGTGCGAAGCTTTCAGGGCAAACACCACCGAAGGCAACACCCGATCTGCAGAAGATCCGGCCGGGGCATAACCGGCTCTACAGGAATCCAAGCCGCTTGGCCCTGTCCAGCAGCATCTTGACCGAAGAGGGCTGCCACCGGGTGCGCCCACGCGGTGTACGTTCGCGCATCGCCTCGAGCCGGTCGCAGATGGCCTGCAGGGTGATGTCCGGGTCCGCGCCCTTCATGGCGGCGATAATGGCGGGTAGGCGATCTTCGGCCTCGATTCTCCGGGCTCGGCCCAGGACGGTGTCCGGCAGAAATCCGTCGCGGACATAGGCTTTGACCGCGCGCAGGAGGCGGGCCTGTGTCCAGCGCCGCTCGGACGGAAGCGCCGCGTTGATCACTCGGACCACGTCTTCCCAAGGCGTTTCCGGGCGCATCCGGTGTACATGCGGCGCCCAATCGGCCGCAGTCTCGTTTAGGCGTTCCATGTAGCCGATCTGGCGGGCCAAGCGCATCTTGCGCAGCGCTACCGGATCCCGGGCGCGTAGGCCCGGGTTGCCGCCGACCCGCCCTCTTGCCCGCGCCGAGGCAAGCCCGGCCTTCGTACGCTCGCGGATCAGGGCGCGTTCGAACTCGGCGGCGGCGCCCAGAACCTGGAGCGTGAACTTACCCTGCGGCGAGGCGGTGTCGATCGGGTCCTGCAGAGAGCGGAAGAAGGCGCCCCGTGCCTCAAGCTGCTCAATCACCTCCAGCAGGTGCGAAAGAGAGCGCGCCAGCCGGTCAAGTCGCACAACAACCAGCGTATCCCCCTTACCGACCCGCTCCAGCACTCGGGCCAGCACCGGCCGTGCCCGACTGCCGCCCGAGGCCTGTTCCTGAAAGATCTCGGTACAGCCCGCGGATCTCAGCGCCTCTGACTGGGGCAGGGGGGTCTGGTCTTCCGTGGAAACGCGGGCATAGCCGATCAGGGGCATGAAACTAGAGACATTTTCAATCTAGGGGATCGCATATAAACGACCGTTTGTAAACGAATGCAAGTGGGAGCTCTGTCGTCATGTTGGCGCAAATCCCCTTGGAGTCCTTGCGCTGAGCGTCACGGGGGAGGTGTTGCGGATGACTGTGCGCGTATGCTTTGCAATGAGTATGTCTCTTTGCAAGAAAGTCACTCATATAATGTGCATAATGTTATATTAATGATCGTGTATATTCTATAATTCTGTTTTATATTATCTTTTCATGATCGATGATCAAACGGGCATGAGTGTGTCAAGGAATGTGCAGCCCTCCGATTCCTGCCCATGTATTGAACCTGTAAACCGAAACAACCCTTCAAACTCCTGCCCCGACAGGATAAGGAACCCTAGGCGCATTTGGCGGGGCGAAACGCCAGTTTATGACTGTCCATCCATATACGAAGGTATCGTTGAGTTGAATCAAGCCGCAGGTCAAACCCCCGAAACTTCATCCAGTTTGTTCTTCGTGGATTTTGCCGTCGAGATTGGCCGATGGACATATGTGGCTGGTTGGTGCGGCAGTAGCGTTTCTGACATCGGGGCCACCGTCGGGGAGCAGACATGCGAAACCCGGATTGAACGCTATTCCCGCCCGGATGTCGCAGCGATCTATGGTGAGCAGATCCCCAAGGATGCCGGGTTCATCCTGTCGATCCTGCGCGGAGATACCGAGGGTGAGGTGATCCTGCACTGGACCCGTCCCGATGGAGGGGACCAGACCGGCATCACGCTGCTGGACGATCTGCCGGACAATTTCATGCAAAGCCTCAGGCCAATCCTGGAACGGCAGGTTGCCGGGTTTGAAACAGGATCCCCTGACTGGATTGCCCATCAACTATTCCTGCCGCCCGGCGAGGAAGAGGATATCGAGATCCGGGGGGCGGTGGATGGTCTGTTTTCCCACCCGGATAGTGGCAGCTTCATCCACGGCTGGATTCTCGGGGACGAGGATGTCGCGATCGTCCTGCTGGAAAAGGACGGCACGTTTCATGCGCTGCAGGATATGTACCGCTTCCCGCGGCCCGATCTGGCCGCCAATTTCGACGCTGGGCAGGCGCAGGTTTCCAGGGCGGGTTTCGTCGCACGCTTGGAAAACAGGGTCTCCGGACCGGGCATGCTTCTGGCGATGTCCGGGACTGCGACCCTCACCCTGACAAAGACCCCCAAGCCTCGGCTGCTGCCGGCGGCCCCCAAGGCAGCGGCGAAGATTCTGTTGGGGGTCGAGACTCCCTTGCCCGATCTTGTTACACGCCTGTCGCGGGTGGACTGGCCCATCCTGGCCCCGTTGATTGCGCAGGAACAAGCGGGCTGGGCGGCTGAAGAGGTCGTTGGGGCGGACCTGGGTCCACAGCCGGACAGTCCCGAGGTCAGCCTGATCATACCGCTCTATGGACGCCATGATTTTGTGGAACACCAGTTGATGGAGTTCAGTCGCGACCCCTACATGCGGGAAAAGGCCGAAGTGATCTATGTGATTGACGATCCGGCCATCAAGGAGGCGTTCATCGCGTCCTGCAGCGAGTTGTACCAGCTTTATGGGTTTTCGTTCCGCTGGGTCTGGGGCGGGGTCAACCGCGGTTTCTCGGGGGCAAACAACTTGGGCGCCTCTCAGGCCCGGGCGCCTCGGCTTCTGTTCATGAACAGCGACGTCTTCCCACAGCAGGTGGGCTGGCTGGAGCAGATGGTGACCGCGCTGGACACGCATCCGGCACTTGGTGTCGTGGTGCCGCGCCTGCTGTTTGCCAACGGTGGTATCCAGCATTGCGGCATGATATCCAAGCGGTTGGACAGTCTCGGCATATGGATCAATCACCACCCTAACTTGGGGCTGGATCCTGCCCTCGATCCCCGCAAGGAACTGGAGGCGGTGGAACTGGCGACCGGGGCCTGCATGCTGGTGCGGCGCGAAGAACTGGAACGCCTGGGCGGCTGGAACACCGGCTACCTGATCGGGGATTACGAGGATTCTGACCTCTGCTTTAGCTACCGGGCGGCCGGGCTGGACATCGGCTACCTGCCCACCGTGTCCCTGGTTCACCTGGAACGGCAGTCATTTTCGCAGATCGGCGCGGATTCCTTCAAGATCAGGGTGATGGTCGCGAATTCGCTGCGCCACATGAACCGCTGGCCGCAGTTCCTGTACGCCTGATCCGATTTACCTGCAGACAGAGATTTCCTTGATGAACAAAGAACGCATTCTGGTCATGGCCCACGGGCATCCCGACTTCTCCAAGGGAGGAGGCGAGATCGCAGCCTACAACCTGTTCAAGGGTTATCTGGATCAGCCGGAGGTGGAGGATGCCTGGTTCCTTGCCCGCGCCGACTTGGGACGTGGCGCGACGGGGCGGATCGGCAAGCGCCGCGACAAGGAGTATCTCTGGGAGCAGTCGACACCGGAGGTAGTGAATTTCCGTGCCGCAAACCGGTTCGAGACCGTTGGCTATTTCGCTGAACTGCTGCGCGCCTTGCGTCCGACGGTCGTGCATGCCCATCATTACCTGCACCTCGGGCTCGAATTCCTGCAGGTGGTGAAGCGGGTCGATCCGAACATCAGGATCGTGCTGACCCTACACGAGTACCTGGGGATCTGCCTGCAGAACGGCCAGATGGTGAAACGGGGCAGCCTGCGGCTGTGCCACAGTTCCGACTACCAGGATTGCCACAACTGTTTTCCCGAGTTCTCGGCCGAGGATTTCTGGCTGCGCAAGCATCGGATCATGTGGTTCTTCGACCTGGTCGACCAGTTCGTCGCCCCCTCGGAATTCCTGCGCCAGCGCTACATCGACTGGGGCATCGCCCCCGAGCGTATCACGGTGATCGAGAACGGCCAGAACGATACCGTCGCGCTGCCGCCGCGCCCGCTGGAAGAAGGCGAGACCCGAAACCGCTTCGGCTTCTTCGGGCAGGTCAACCCGTACAAGGGGGTCGATGTCCTGCTGCAGGCCGCGAACCGGCTCTCCCGCAAGGAACGCAAGAATTTCGTGCTGGAAATCCATGGCGCCAACCTGGAAAACCAGACCGAGACCTTCCGCGAGAAGATTGCCGATCTGCGCGCCCCGCTGGAGAAGCACGGCACGCTGGAATGGGTCGGTCCCTACGAGATGACGCAGTTACCGGTCCGGATGCGCTCAGTGGACTGGGTCGTGGTCCCGTCGATCTGGTGGGAAAACTCGCCCATGGTCATCCAGGAGGCGTTTGCACTGGGGCGTCCGGTGATCGTCTCGGACATCGGCGGCATGGCGGAAAAGGTCACCGACGGGGTCAACGGACGCCATGTCCAGACCGGCAACCCGACCGCCTGGTCCAAGATGTTGCTGGAGCTTGCTACGACTCCCGGGGAATGGGAGCGTCTGCGGGGCGGAATAGAAAAACCCATTACCCATGCTGAATGTGCAAGGATTCATCTGGGCTTGATATCTGGATAGGTATTTAATCCCAGAGTTTGATAGTGCGACCCTTTCACATGAATGGAAGGATCGCAGCATGGGATAAAATTCCACACAGCCTCACCTCATTTCGGAGGCACAGCGATCAGAAAACGCTCAATGGTCTGGCAGACCACGATGTCCGGTTTGACCTGTTCGACGTATTCCATGTCTAGTTCCGGGTTCCACACGAAATGGAACTCGCGGAACAGCCGGGCGCACCACCAGGTGAGCCCGCGCGGGCTTGCGCCGCGTTCGAAGAACGAATTGCCAAACACTACCAGTCGCTTGTTGATCGGCGCCCCCGCGCAGCGGAACACCGCCCGGATGCCGATATGCTTACCGTCGGGTGGCACCAGCGTCTCGACCCGCTCGACCGGCCCCGGCAGGCTTGCCTTGGTGGCGGCGTCCATGTCGGCGCGGTCCTCCAGTCCAAAAAGACCACCGAACTTGGACCCTAGGTCGTTGCCGCCGCGCACCGTCGACTCGAACCGGTCGGGAAAGTCGAACCTCTCGCCTAGCGCGGTCAGCATGGCCCGCGTCGCCAGGATGCTGCCCTGGATGGTGAAATGCGAATCGAGCTTGCGATAGAGCGCCGCCGGATCGGGCTCCGCCATGAACTCCGAGTGAACATCCAGCATCCAGTCTGCTGCTCCCGCCTCGGCCATGATGCCACGATAGATCGGGTTGGGTACCTGGAGCGACTCCGGGTAGAACTGGCTCTGTACACTGATCTTTTCGGGAATGACTATCTGCAGGTAGTGCACTCCGACCGTGTCCAGCGTGGCCTTGCGCGCCTGGAACAGGTCTAGCCACCGCCGGACAAAGGTTTGGATCTCGGGTTCGTACCCGGATCGTTGAAACACATCTATCAGAGAGTTACGCCCCCCAACCAGGAACAGGTATCCGTCTCGGCCGACGCGTGCGGTCCCGCATCGTGACCGAAGGCCCACCTGCACTGGCAGATGCGACAGTTCTGCCGAGGGATCCGGCGGGGTCTTGCCAAGCCTGCGTTCGGCATGGTCGATCAGCGCCAGCAGGTTCCTGTCGCTCCACTTTTCGAAAAAGGCTGCCGCCTCGGTCGTGGACAATCCCGAAACGATTTTTTCCAGCCGCTCTGCCTCCTGTTTCCTGCAGAACTTCTGGAAAGACGGGTCGTGGATCGCGATTTCACCCAGTGTGGTTCCATTGTCGATACACCGAAACACCAGCCTCCTGTCCGCGACCAGTTCAGGCGTGATCGGTCGCGTCAGCACGACCCGAAATCCGCAGTTCGCTCCGATATCCTTTCGGTAGACACGGTCCTGTGTGGCCGTGATGTCCTGGCCATCAAGCAACACCCGCACTTGGGTTGTGCCGGGATCTGCGACGCTCGGGGGCAGCACCCAGCCGCCCAGGATTTTCTCGGAAAAGAAACCGTCGACGGCGCCCCGCAATTTCACGTCAACCATGCTCGAGACTCCGTAAATTCAAGACACTGAAAACAATTGAGGATTTCTCGTATTGTGAAAGTGTTTGCCAATGGTGGCAAGGTGCTTGCGGCGCGGGGTTGCGCACTACCCTGCGCCAGGATGTCTGTCCTCTGGATCGCGCTCCACAGCGTGATGCAGGTTATGGCAGAGGTGGTCATTCATGCTTCCCGCTGGTGAAGCATGAACTGGGTCAGTCCTATATAAAATGTTGAGCACTCTTTTCAGGCATGGCCTTTCCCGCCCGCCTGGACTAGCTTCGCAGCGGATTGCGGGAACGAGAACAAAGAATGAAGACAGCCCTTATCACCGGTATCACGGGACAGGACGGTTCTTACCTGGCGGAGTTCCTGCTGGACAAGGGGTACGAGGTCCACGGGATCAAGCGCCGGGCCTCGCTGTTCAACACCCAGCGCATCGACCACATCTATCAGGATCCGCATGCCGATCACGCGCGGTTCCGGCTGCATTACGGCGATCTGTCGGACACCTCCAACCTGACTCGGATCATCCAGGAGGTCCAGCCCGACGAGGTCTACAATCTTGGCGCCCAGTCTCATGTGGCGGTCAGTTTCGAGGCGCCGGAATATACCGCGGACGTGGACGCGATAGGGACCCTGCGCCTGCTCGAGGCGATCCGCTTCCTGGGGCTGGAGCAGAAGACGCGGTTCTACCAAGCCTCGACCTCGGAACTTTACGGTCTGGTGCAGGAGACGCCCCAGCGCGAGACGACGCCCTTCTACCCGCGTAGCCCCTACGCGGTGGCCAAGATGTATGCCTACTGGATCACGGTGAACTACCGCGAGGCCTACGGGATGTATGCCTGCAACGGCATCCTGTTCAACCACGAGAGCCCGCGGCGTGGTGAGACCTTCGTCACCCGCAAGATCACCCGGGGGCTGGCCAATATCGCGCAGGGGCTCGAACCCTGTCTCTACATGGGCAATATCGACAGTCTGCGCGACTGGGGCCATGCCAAGGATTACGTGCGCATGCAGTGGATGATGCTGCAGCAGGACGCGCCCGAGGATTTCGTGATCGCGACCGGGGTGCAGTATTCGGTGCGCGAGTTCATCACCTGGTCGGCGGCCGAGCTGGGGATTACGCTGGCGTTTTCCGGCACTGGCGTGGACGAGATCGCCACCGTGACCGCCATCGCGGGCGACAAGGCCCCGGCGCTGAAACCCGGCGACGTGATCATGCGTATCGACCCGCGCTATTTCCGGCCGGCCGAGGTGGACACGCTTCTGGGTGATCCGTCCAAGGCCAAGGCCCGGCTAGGCTGGGTACCAGAGATCACCGCGCAGGAAATGTGCGCCGAGATGATTACCGAGGATCTGAAAACCGCACGTCGCCATGCCCTGCTGAAGAGCCATGGCATGGATGTGCCGGTTCCTGTAGAAAACCGCTGACAGATCAGGATCGAACACGTATTTGTCGCGGGTCTCCATACAGGCCGGGAAAGTTGAACAGGAACAGCAGGGTTTATGGAACAGATCACTTTGGACGCGCAGATCGCCTCTCTTTTCATGCCCGAAGAGCGAGGCGTCTTCACATGTGCTGCCGGGTATTCCCACGCGCGATACGAGCAGTATACCGAGTTGTCCCAACATGTTCATGCCCAGATGCTGGGAATCCTTGATGCCTGCAGCGTCGGATATTACCTGTTTGCGGGATCCATGGTCGGCTATGTCCGGAACCGCAAGATGCCCTACTGGATGGATGATCTCGACATCATGATCTTTCCGGACCAGGTGCGGCAGTTCGAGGATGTTGCCCTGCCGGTTCTCAGGGAAACTGGGTTCAACTGCTGGGAGCCCGGACCCTACAAGGGCGGTGGCTTCCACATGTTGTCGATGCAGCAGGGCAACAGCCGCACGCTGTCCATTCCCCTGTCGGACAGTCGGCAGGTCAGTGTGCCCTGGGCCCAGATCGACGTGTTCTATTCCATCGTGGATGACAAGGGATTTATCCGGAACCCCGGAAAATGGGGCCTGTATCACGTCAAGGAGGTTCCGGCCGACTGGGTCCACCCCGGGCGGTTCGTCGAAATCGGTGATCTGCGGGTGCGTGCCTTCTCCAGGCTGGAAGAGGACATTCGCAAAGAATACGGCGATGTCGTCAACAACATCGTCATCTACAGTCACGGTTCCACCTTCCTGCGGGCCAACAACACGCCCTGGCCGAAATTCGAGAGGGAGTTCCTGCGGTTCCTGCAGCAGACATCCTCCTCGCTTCCCGAGGGGATTGAACAGTCCGCGCTTGACGCCTATGCGCCGGATCCGGCCCGGACCTATCGTTGTACCGAGAAACAGAGCTTTTCCTCGATCTGCCGCGGCATTCTGGAGGAACGGGCTGGCACTGTCCGGCTGGCGGATGGGGAACAGACATTCTGGGCGATGGATTTCAAGCGCCTGTTCGGTACCCTGAGGGTGGAAGGTACGGCACATAGCTTGTTGCAGGCGCAGCGCGCCGCGCATTTGCGCGCTTTTGTCGATGCCATGGAATTCACATCGGACGAGGCGTGGGCAGAGCATGACAGGTGCGTCGCCGGATTGCGCCGCGTTCTGGGACATTGATGCAGAATGATTTGATTACTGGAGGTCACGCCACATGAAAACCGTCATTACCTATGGTACGTTCGATCTGTTTCACATTGGCCATGTTCGGTTGCTCAAACGCCTGAGGGCGCTGGGGGACCGGTTGATCGTCGGCTGCTCGACCGACGAGTTCAACGCGCGCAAGGGCAAGAGCGCCATCTACAGCCACGAGGCTCGGGTCGAGATACTGAAGGCCTGCATCCATGTCGACGAGGTGTTCGCTGAGAATACCTGGGAGCAGAAGGCCGATGACATCCGCAGGTTCAAGGCCGACATCTTCGCAATGGGCGATGACTGGGCCGGAAAGTTCGATGCGCTTGGAGAAGAGACGGGATGCCTGGTCACTTATGTGCCACGCACCCCTGACATTTCTACAACAGATGTAAAGGCCATTGTCCGGGGGTTTCGCGCCGAGAAGCTCGACGAGCTTCAGAGAACGCTGGACCATGCCAAGGAGCAGGTGGCCTCTCTTTTGAAATAACAGGGTCGAAGCGGCGTTCATTCTCTTCTTCCCCGGCTCTTCAGCCGGAACTCTGTTCGGTGTAAAGATGGCGGAACCTGCCAGTGTCCTTTGCGACGCGTGACAGGGCCAGCCATTCAAGAAAAGCTGACATCATGCGATACTACATTGCCGGACATCGGGGCATGGTCGGGGGAGCGATCCTGCGTCGTCTGGCGGCGCGGCAGGAGGCGGGCGAGCCGCTTACCCTGCTGACGAGAACCCATGCCGACCTGGACCTGACCGATCAGGTCGCCGTGCGGGATTTCATGCAGACCGAGCGTCCGGACGTGGTGATCCTGGCCGCCGCCAAGGTCGGTGGCATCCATGCCAACAACAGCTATCCGGCCGAGTTCATCTATGAAAATCTGATGATCGAATGCAACGTGATCCACCAGGCCTATGCCGCCGGGGTCACGCGATTGCTGCAACTGGGTTCGTCCTGCATCTATCCGCGCGCGGTGCCGCAGCCGATGCGCGAGGACGCGTTGTTGACGGGGGTGCTGGAGCCCACCAACGAACCCTATGCCGTGGCCAAGATTGCGGGCATCAAGCTGTGCGAGAGCTACAACCGGCAATACGGGGTCGATTACCGCTCGGTGATGCCGACGAATCTTTACGGGCCGGGCGACAATTTTCACCCCGACAATTCCCATGTCCTGCCGGCGCTGATGCGCCGGTTCCACGTGGCCGCGCGGGACGGGCTGGACGAGGTGGTGATCTGGGGCACAGGCACGCCGCGGCGCGAGTTCCTGCATGTGGACGACATGGCCGAGGCAAGCCTCTTTGTACTGAATCTCGATGCCCGGACCTATGGCCGCGAGACCCAGCCGATGCTGAGCCATATCAACGTGGGCTCGGGCGAGGACATCTCGATCCTTGACCTGGCCCGGCTGGTGGCGCGGATCACCGGCTATACCGGGCGCATCGCCACCGACCCGGACAAGCCCGACGGCACCCCGCGCAAGCTGATGGACGTGAGCCGGCTGGCGCGGCTGGGCTGGCGGGCCAGCATCGGTCTGGAGCAGGGGATCGCCGAAACCTACCAGTGGTTCCTGGACCAGCCCGCGCACATGCTGCGCCAGGGCTGAGTTCGTTTCTCACCCCAGCCTGACACCGTATCCTGTCGTCGCCCACGCAAACTGTTCGCGTTCCTCTTCGGCATAGCACCTCTTCACGTCTGCGCCGTTCTCTATCCTCCGCCGGCCTCGAGAGGATTGAAGCTCGAGATCCAGGCGAAGTGATCCTGCAGATTTGCTGTTGAGGCCCGAATTCTTGCGACGAGTCCTGCGGTATCCGCCTCGAGCATCGCGGCGACATGCGCCTGTGGTGGCATCCCCGGTTCAAGATCCAGCTTCAGCGCGCGGGGCCATTGCGGCGAAAACCGCGCCATGGCAGCCATATGGCTCAGGGGTGGCGGCCCCCACGGTTTTTCACCTGGCTTCCAGAGCGCCCGGAAATGCAGACTGGTCGGAGTTCGGGCAAAGGCAATCGAGTTGGGGCCATATTGCTCGATCACGGCTTTCCAGAGTACCCAGTCTCCTGCCCGCTCGGCTGTGGCATCAAATCCGCCAACCGCCAGCAACGCGTCCCGTCGGGCAGCCACGCAATTCGACGGGATCACGTTGCGCTGCGTCATGAACGCGTTTCGCGCCGCAGGCACGGTCAGGTTCACGAAAAACGGAATGATAAAGCCGTCGTCGTCGATCCACAGCGGGCGGCTGTAGGCCCACATCGCCGTCGTGCGCCGGAACAACTGCCGCATGATCTGCAGATGATCGGGAAACATGAGATCATCATGCTGGGCAAAGGCGATAACCTCGCCCCGTGCTTCGTGCAATGCGCGGTTGCGATTCCCATAGCCCGGACCGGGCGCCTTGTCATAACCCAGCCAGCGCAACCGTGGGTCACCGATTGCACGGACGCACGATTCTGTCCCGTCCGTGCAGCCATCACCGACCACCAGAAGCTCGAAATCCGTTTCGGTCTGGGCCAAGACCGAGCCTATGGCATGTCCGACCACGTCCTCCCGCCCGTTGGTGGGCATGAGCACAGTAAAATAGGGGCGCTCCACCATCACCAACCGATCGAGGGATCGAGGCGGTAGGGAATGAGATCGGTATCGAGCGGCAACCGGTACTTGTCCGGGTTTGTGTGGTCATAGGGTTGCGTGGGGAAATTGATCACCCGCAAGTCGCCGGAGCCGATGTTGATGTTTACGTGCCAGACAAAGGTCGGAATGCTGAAGATACGCGGGTTTTCCGGCGACAGTACGATCTTGCTGATCTGACCGCACGTCGGACTGTCTGGCCTGACGTCATAGCAGACGATCTCCATCCGACCATCCAGCAGGAAGTAGCGGTCCTCGTGCTGTTTGTGCAGGCCCCATCCCTTGGCCCGTCCTTGCCGGATCGTGTAGGTATAGGCAAAGCAGACCGGATCCGGATGCCAGTTCCACCGGGTGTCGAACAATTCGGTCACCGTACCGCGGTCGTCCACATGAGTGACAGTCCGATGCTCCCGCGATCCGTACGGAGCCGCGGCCAGTGACGCGCCCTTTTTGGTCACCGTCGCCATATCGCGTTGCGCGGCGGTGAGGGTCTTTTCGAGTAACGAAAGATCGCCTGGCATGCGTGGCCCCAATATTGTTCTTCCGATCGGTATTCCGCCGCGAAAGGCAATGCAATTGACATTCCCCAAGTAGAACGTCCTGCTGTCCATGTTGCCGAGGAACTTGGCGCCGATCAAGCTTCTTGAACATGCCGTGCTTCCCGCCACGAAGCCCCTGACCTGCCACGAGATTTTTCCCCCACCTGGAACGAGAGGCCGACCCAGGGAAGGGACGGACCATGAAGCGAACGCGATACAGCGAAGAACAGATCATCAGAATCCTGGCCGAGCATGAGGCCGGAGCGAAGTGCATCGACCTGTGCCGCAAGCACGGCATGCCGGAGGGCACATTCTATGCCTGGAAGGCAAAGTATAGCGTGTAGCCCTGTCCGGCCGGGTCAGATCTTGCCCAGTATTGCTGCCAGCCAGAGCGTGGCCTGGTTCACATGCCCCTTGCGATGCAGCCCGGTGGCGCGCAGCATTGCCAACCGCTTATGCAAGGGGCCGTGACGGGCTTCGTCGAACCGACTCAGGATCTGGCAGGCCTCTGGTGTCAGCAGATCGCGCGTGGCCATGAGCGCGGCGACGTTCAGGTCGTTCCAGCCCCGGTAGGTGCCGCGCAGCATTGCCTTGAAACGGCGCAGCTTGGAGTCGAAGCCGGTATTGGCACCGATCTGGTTGTGGTGATGCTGCCGGTAGAGGATATGCGGTGTCTCGCCCAGCAGGATTGTCCCACCGGCGCCGGACACCATCTGGTAGAGCCACCAGTCATGCACCGCTGCGTCCCGGATCCGGGGCAGGGCGCTCTGGATCAGGTCAATGCCGGCCCGGTTCAGCACCATGGTGTTGCCTCCGGCATAGTTCTGCACCAGCGCATGGCGGAAATCATGCGGCTCGGGCACCGGGCGTGACAACTGCCGCCGGTCACTGTCAGGATCCCATTCCCAACTGCGCGTTCCGACCAGGGCCGGTGTGCCGCTGTGCGGGGACAGGCGCGCGACTGCGTCCTCCAGCTTGCCGGGCAGCCAGATATCGTCTTGGTCGGACAGTGCCACATGGGTGGTGTCCGGCCCGGGCCGGGCCAGCAGCGACAGGAAATTGGCGGTGGGGCCGCGTTGCGGCCCGTCGAACAACTGACAGGTGACGCCCGCCGCGCGGGCGCGTTCGGCAAAGCGGGTGAACACCGCCCGGCTGTCATCGGTCGAGCCGTCATCCGAGGCCAGGATGCAGGTCGGTTTCAGGGTCTGATCCAGGTAGCTGTCGAGTTGCGGTTCCAGCTCCGTACCGCCGTTGCGGATTGCCAGCAGGACCGTGACCTGTGCACTCATTGCCGACCCTCAGCCGATGCGGCGCAGGACGAAAACGTCGCGGAACTCACCCACCGCACCAATGCTGGGATCCTCGGGGATCAGGTGCGTGACGGCGAAATTCGGCTCCCACATCCGGATTAGGCTGCTGAAGTTGCGCCCAAAGCGGAAGGTGACCAGCGCGCCGCCCTCGGTGTCGATCGGGTTGCCGTGATACTCGGGCGGGGCGAGATGCTCGACACCATCCTCGAAATAGATTGCCCGGCGGTCGTTCTCGGCCTGATCGTGATAGACCGGGGTGGTGAAGATCGCGAGCCCGCCGGGCCGCAGGGTACGACACATCTCGCGGATCGCCCGGTCGGGGCGGTTGACATGTTCCATCACGTCCAGGTGGAGGTGGAGGTGGAGGCTTTGATCGGCGAAGGTGAGGGCTTCGAGGTCCTCCGAGCGGAAGCCGTCCCGTGTTTCGCCGCGCGGAACATCGGGGTAGTAGTGCGATCCGATGTAGCCCTTGCACTTCTCGGCCAGACGGCGTGACACGGCGCGTTCGGAAGGGGCACATTCATGGACCTGCATCTCGCGCCACTCGGGGCGGAAGACCTCCAGCGCCCAGGTGAAGATGCGCTCGCGGGGCAGCGAACCGCAGCTGCGGCAAAACAGGTGGTCGCGGAACCAGTTGTCTTTGCTTTCGAACCCCTCAGTGGATCCGCATATGGGGCAGGTGCCGTGAAACTCGATCATAGATTCCGCCTCAGGACATCGAGATTGGCCGACCCGTATTGCTGGGTCGGCTCCAGCATCGCTTTTTCCGCCCATTCGTTCCAGGCGTTGATCATCAACTCTCCCCGGTAGGCATGGGGAATCCGGGTTTTCAGCATTTCCCGCAGCCAGCGTTCGAAGCTGACCGGATTGGCGCCATAGGCCATATGCGCATCACGCCCGCGCCGGGCGGTATTGTCCCAGCTAGGCATGATTCCGGCGATCGTGTGGGCCGGCAGTTTTGACATGTAGCGCGCGGACTGGCTGTTGCGGCGCACCGCGTCATAGTCATAGATCAGACCCGAGAAGGCCGGCATGACACCGGCCTGCATCCGGTTGCCGTCGGGACCGCCGAACAGGTAATCGTCCATCCCCACCAGCCCGTGTGGCGGCATCTCGACCCAGAAGTCGAACAGGTCGGCCTCGACCGGGCTTTCGCCCTCGATATGGAACAGGACCGCGCCCAGTTCGACCTCGCCCACGCCCAGGCGGCGCCAGGTTTCGCGCATTTCCGCCACGGCGGCGGCCGGGTCGGGCATGTCCTCGGGCCGGTAGATGACAAAGCGCGGCCGCATCCCGTCGGGGCGCTGGTAGCGCGGGTCGTTGAAATAGGGGACCAGGCTTTCGGCCAGGCTGGCGGCAAAACCCGGCGCGTAAGATTGCTCCAGCAGGATTTCGCCGCTCATCCCGTCCCAGTTGCGCCGCCAGCTTTCGTTGGCCCAGCACAGGTAGAAGGGGAATGCGATATCGGGCCGCTCCATCAACCGGTCGATGGGCGTTTCCAGGATGCGACGCCCGTCGAACCAGTAATGATAGACACAAAAGGCGTCGATGCCGGCCGCGCGCGCCAGTTCCGCCTGCTGGCCCAGGGTTTCGGTGACGCGCAGGTCATAAAAACCCAGATCCGAGGGCAGGACCGGGTGGGCATGGCCCACGAAATTCGGCTGGGCGCGGGTTGCCGCCATCCATTCGGTGAATCCCTTGCCCCACCAGGCATCGTTCTCGGGGGTTGGGTGGAACTGCGGCAGGTAGAAGGCCGA
Source organism: Ruegeria aquimaris (assembly GCF_025751555.1). Lineage (GTDB taxonomy): Bacteria > Pseudomonadota > Alphaproteobacteria > Rhodobacterales > Rhodobacteraceae > Ruegeria_B > Ruegeria_B aquimaris. The sequence goes on along the minus strand of NZ_JAOWLB010000023.1, from coordinate 27,297 downwards.
CACGAAGGAGGGGCCGGGCGCGGCCGGTTCCGGCGCGGGCAGGGCCGCCAGCTGCGAAGTTTGCAGGATATGCATGCCCATCGCGTCCGTCATCACCCCCAGCACCCGCTCGATCGCATGCGCCACGGTGCCGTCGGTCTGCCCCAGTTCGAGGTCGAAATTCTCGGTCCCCAGTTGCAGGCCGCGCAGCAGGGTCACGATCTGGGGCTTGAGCCAGTAGATCGAACCGGCCGGGAAGGACAGCCGGTCCTTGTCAACCGGGACCTCGATCCGTTGCAGCAACTCGGTGGTGCGGTTCAGGTTCGAACCCCACCATTGCGGATCGTTGTAATGCTGGCCATCGGCCACCCAGAAGGCGGCATCGGGCTCTGCCACGAAGCGTTCCAGCAGCGCCCGGGTTCCGGCCTCGGGCAGGATCCCGTCGATCAGGTGCCGCCGCCAGGTGTCGCCGTCCTGGCGGTGCGGCGACTTCTTGGTGTGAAACTTGCAGACGGCTTTGTAGCCCGACAGCAGGCCGGCATTGATCAGGTGGAGGAAGGGGAAGATGTCGCGCCCGTGATTGGGCATCGGGACCACGCGGGACCGCGGCCATGCCTCGCGGATCTGCTCGGCCAAGGCCTCGGTCTCGTCGCCCTTGTAGGTGATCGACACGAAGAGATCGAAATCGAAATCCAGCATCTTGAGGCGGGCTTCGAATTCTTCCCACAGGTCATGATAATAGATATGGACCACCACCGCGTAATCGGCGGGGTTCGCCTCGGCACCGCGCAGTTTTGGCAGCGGAATACTCAACCCGCCCCCATCCGAGGGCAGATCCCGGGTCACCCGCTGCTCGTGGCGGCCGGCGCGCAGATAATGATCGAACGGGGCCATGCCGCCCGACCTGATGTCGGGATTGTGCTTGAGATAGGCCTTGGGAGAGAAATCGGGGTTTGGATAAAGGCCGGCGGATTCGCCGAACAGGACATAATGACGTTCGGGAAAGAACCGGAAGATCCAGTGGATCAGCGGGTTCACTTCCAGATAGAACTTGCGGTCGAACAGGCCGCTCCGCTTCATGCGGCGCACATAGAGAAACTGGCGAGGTGACAAGAAGATCAGCCGCAGCGCATGTTTGATTCGAGACAAGTCCGTGCCTGTTCATTTTAGTCCGACATCTGCATGCGCTTAGCAGGTGGGGATATGGGGGTCAAACCCAACCCCGGCACCCTTCGCCATGAATAGGACTGGTCAAATTGCGTACCGGATGTCAATTACGGGTGGGCAAGGCGCAACCGGTTTCGGGCCGATTGCGCATAAAAAGATAGTTTGGCGTTAAAGTGATGAAAAGAAAATTCATTATCCATATCGGCCCGGCCAAGACCGGAACCAGTAGCCTGCAAGAGGTCCTGTTCGAGCATCGCGACACGCTTCTGGTCCATGGATATGACTATCCCGGTTTTGGCCGTCACGCGGAGATGCTGCTTTTGCCGGGGCACCATGGCATCCCTGCCCGCTTGCAGCAGTTCCGCGAAGTACCGCCCGGCGTGATCGAGAATCTAGCCGCGCTACCCGACAACAGGACGGTGATCTTCTCCTCGGAGAACCTTGCGCATATCGGTGCCGAGGGGGTGCGAATCCTGGTCGAGGCGCTTGATCCGGAGGATCTTGAAATCGTCTATTACGCCCGTCGCTGGGATCACCTTTTGCCGTCGGTCTGGCAGGAACTGGTCAAGCATGGCAACAGCCGGACCTATCTGGAGTTTCTCAATCACCAGGTCTCGGCCCCGATGGCAAGCATCTACCTCAATTACCTCAACTGTCTCGAACCCTGGGCCAAGGTGCTTGGTCCCCGGCGCTTGCGTATCTTTTCCTACGACATGATGACTGCCGCTGGGGATGACATCGTCACGCATTTTTGCCGCGAGGTTCTTGGGCTCAAGCTCGATATCTCCGAGGAACGACGGGAGAACCGCCGCCAGACCCCGGAATATACCGAGACATTGCGGCTCTTGAACAAGATGGCCTTTGCCGGACGGACGCCGTCTCCGGCCGTGCGGTTTGCCCTGACCCGCAAGCGGGACGAACTGGCCGACGATCTGGCCGAGATCCAGGCCGGGATGAAGCCCTACCTGCAACAGGCGCGCCCCTACCCGGTCTTTCTTTACGACCATCTGGAGCGGATGTTCCTGAAGACCTTTGGCAACCGGGTCGAGAACCTGTCGAAGGCCGGGCGCCTGCTGGAGGAGCACACCGTCGCCAATACGCCCTATGTCAGCCAGGATTATCTGCTGGAGGCCGGCATGATCGAGCGGTTCCGGGCCTTGCTGAACGCGCTCGGCCCGGTCTGAGGGGGTCTGCTCAGAGGTTCATGGCGTCCCGCAGGTAGCGCCGGATCAAGTGTAGTCCGATCAGGCTCAGCACCATGGAAATTCCGATCACATATGTAACTGAGACGTAGTTCGCTTCGTAGGTCGGATAAATGCCTGCCCGCATCAATCCGACGATATGGACAATCGGATTGAACCAGAGAATATCGCGAAAGGGCTGCGGCACTTGGTCGAACAGGAAAAATATCCCCGATACAATGAACATCGGCCGGTTCAGGATGGCCCAGATCTGGGCATAGGATGGGTAGGCCACGAACAGGTAACAGTTGAAGACACCGATGCTGAGCGCGAACCCGCCTGCGATGACGAGCGCCAGGATCAGTTTGCGGAAATCCATGATTTGGTGCAGATCGTAGATTTCGATGATCCCTGTCAGGATGATCGCGATGACCATCAGATGGGTCAGGAAGTTGAGCAGAAACCGGGCCAGGATAGTATCCAGCGGGGTCACGGCGGGAAACTCCAGCAGCGGCCGCGAATACTGAACCGCCCGTGCGGCGTTGTTGCCCACGTCGACATAGATGTTGAAGACGAGAAAACCCGAGGCATAGAACAGCGGGAAATTCGATCCGATCGGTGGTGATCGCAGGAAGACGGAAAACACCACCGTCATCAGCGCCAGGGCGGCCACCGGTTCGACGATCGCCCAGAGATAGCCCATGATCGACCGGCCATAGGAGGTGGCCATCTCGCGCAGCATCAGCGCCAGGATCGTGCGCGCCGACCGCAGGCGGCGGTTGCGTGGCGTTTTGGCTGGGAGAGCGGTCATCTAAACGTTGTCTTCACGGCGGCAATTGAGCGGTTCTCATGGCCGTCTTAGTGGTATAAGAGGCCGGATACAAAGGTTTTCGGAAAGGTCCCGAATTGACCCAGCCTGCTCCTGCGCCGCAAGCGAAACCGGCCCCGGCCCTTCCGGCCGGGCCGCAAGTGATCGAGGTGCCGCCAATGGCGGGCACCACGCAGTTGCGCCCCCGGCACCGTGGCATCCTTGCCAGTTTCGTGCTGCTGGTGATCGTCCCGGTCGCCGTGACCGCGTGGTACATGTTCTTTGTCGCGGCCGATCAGTACGAGTCGCGCATGGGCTTTGCCGTGCGCGCCGAGGAGACTAAATCCGCGCTCGATGTGCTGGGCGGGCTTGCGGGAATATCCTCGGCCAGTTCGTCGGATACCGATATCCTCTATGAATACATCCAAAGCCAGGAGATGGTCGAACATGTCAACGAGCAGCTGGATCTGCGCACCGTGTTCTCCAGGCCGGAATACGACCCGGTTTTTGCCCTGTCGGCCGATAGCAGCATCGAGGAACTGGTAGAATACTGGCCCAGCATGGTGCGGGTCTATTACGGCTCCAACCGGCTGATCGAGGTGCGCACCTTCGCCTTCACCGCGCAAGAGGCGCACCGCCTGGCGGAACTGGTGTTTCAGGAGGCAAGCCGCAAGATCAACGCGATGAGTGCGATCGCCCGCGATGACGCAACTGGCTATGCGGCCGAAGAACGCGACAAGGCCATTGCCCGTTTGATCGAGGCGCGCAAGGCGCTGACCGCGTTCCGGATCGACAACCAGATCGTCGATCCTGAGGCGGATATCGCCGGGCAGATGGGGCTCTTGAATGCGCTGCAGACCCAGTTGGCCGCCGAGCTGATCGAGCGGGACAAGCTGGCGCAGACCTCTCGCGACAACGACCCGCGCCTGGAGCAAATCGCCCGCACCATCGAGGTGATCGAGAAGCGGATCGGTGAAGAGCGCAAGAAGCTCGGCGTCGGCGGTCAGGGGGCCAGCGAAAGCGGCGACCCCGAGCAGGGTTATGCCGAGGTGGTCGGCAAGTACGAGGAGCTGCAGGTTGATCTGCGCTTTGCCGAACAGACCTATCTGAGCTCGCTGAGCGCCTATGATGCCGCCGTGTCCGAGGCGCAGCGCACCAGCCGGTACCTCACCCCCTATCTGCTGCCGACCATGCCGGAAACCGCAACCGCACCGGATCGGTCGATCCTGACGCTCCTAGTGGCGGGGTTCCTGATGGTGAGCTGGTTCATCCTGCTCTTGATCTATTACAGTCTGCGCGACCGCAGATAGGCGGACCCGAGCGATGATCCGTCTCGAGAACCTCAACAAGGCGTTCCATTTCCGCGGCCAGCAGAAGGTGGTCGCCGACAATCTCAATCTCACCTTTCCATCGGGAGTGTCGGTGGGGCTGCTGGGCCGGAACGGGGCGGGAAAGTCGACCCTGTTGCGGATGATCGCGGGCTCTATCGAGCCAGATTCGGGGCGTATCCGGACCTCGGGAACCATCTCCTGGCCCGTGGGACTGGCGGGCGGGTTCCACCAGGACCTGACCGGGTCGCAGAACGTGCGGTTCATTGCCCGGGTCTATGGGGTGGATACCGAGGAGTTGCTCTACTTCGTCGAAAGTTTTGCCGAACTGGGCATACATTTTCATCAGCCGGTCCGTACCTATTCTTCGGGGATGCGGGCGCGGCTGGGCTTTGGGGTGTCGATGGGCATCCCCTTCGACACCTATCTGGTGGACGAGGTGACCTCGGTGGGCGACGAGAACTTCAGGGTCAAGGCCCAGGCTCTGTTCAAAGAGCGGATGCGCAACGCGGGCGCGATCGTGGTCACCCATGCGCCGCCGATGATGCGGCAGATGTGCGAGGCAGGTGCTGTTCTGGTGGATGGGCGGCTGCATTATTTTGACGATGTGGGCGACGCGATTGCTTATCACTTCGAGGTGATGCGCCAGCAGAACCTCGCGCGGAAATCCCTAGAGTAATCAACCCAAAATCTGAGGCCACAGGAGGATCGCGCCTCGGCGGTGCCGGTCGTGTATGGAACACAGAAGGCGCAGTAGACCACGGAACTTCCGCGCGGAGGTTCTCCATCGAAACGGAGGGCGCTTCTTCATGAGCCATGAGAGTGCCCTCACCACTCTCGGATCCACTCCGATGGGGTAGACACTTCAGCAAGCATGTTAGAGCCTGTTTCCCTCGTGTTGGAAGCCGACAGAACTGTGCGCCGTTGGCAAGAAACAGGAGTGCAATCTTCAAAATGTCACGTGACCACGGGCGGTCTGAAGCCGAGCGTCTGAGCATCGCCAAAGAGCGGTCGGGGGGCGCTTCGCCCCCCGACAAGGGTCAGCTCAAAAGATCGAACACATCCGAGCCGATCTGTAGGTTGATCGCGGATTGCCCTTCGCCATCCACCAGTGCCCACATGATCTGGCCGGTGGGCTTGTAGATGACAAAGGCTTCCTTGACCGCATCGTCGCCGGCGCGCTCGCCTTCGGCATTTTCCGTGTGATTGAAATTCACCTGGAAATCGGCCCGGGTGGCCGATCCGATGCCAAAAAGCAGCACGTCACCTTCGGCGGCCGCGTAATCCTGGACCCAGTCCGACCCGTGGCCCTCGACACCGACATGGAAGAACTTGTCGGCCCCGCTGCCGCCATTGATCCTGTCATGCCCGAAGCCACCGTTGACGAAATCATCCCCCGCGCCGCCATAGACGAGGTCAGAGAAGGAGGAGCCGGTGATCACGTCATCGCCGTCCTGGCCCTGGATCTCGTCGACACCGAAGCCGCCGGCGATGGTGTCGTTGCCGCCCTGGCCATAGACCAGATCGTTGCCATATCCGGCATCGACAGTATCGTCGCCCTCGCCGGCATAGATCACGTCGCGCACGTCATTCTCGGTGTCGCCGCCGATGATCGTGTCATTGCCGTCGCCCCCGTTGAGAATGTCGGCGCCGTCGCCGCCTTCCAGACTGTCATCGCCTTCGAGCGCGACCAGGCGGTCGGCGCCGTCCAGCCCCCGCAATGTGTCGTTGCCGCCATTGCCGGTCAGCACGTCGTTGCCGGGCGTGCCGATCAGGGTCAGGGCCGATCCGGTGATGGTAGAGGTCGCGGTGCTGCTCAGGGTTTCTGCGGTGCCCTGCCCGTCGGTATAGCTGACCCGGACGCGGATGGTGCTGCCCACATCGTCGGGTCCCAGCACATGGCTGTCGCCGGTGGCACCGTCGATCGGGTTGCCATCGCGCAGCCACAGGTAGCTGAAACTGCCCAGCCCGTCAGTATCGCGGATCGTGCCCGTGTTCACGGTCAGCAGGTTGCCCTCGCGGGCCGTGCCCTCGATCACCGGGGAGCCGACAGGCGCATCGTTGACGTTCTCGACTGCCGCGGTTTCGGAACTGGACACGCTTTCTGCGGTGCCGCGCCCGTCGGTATAGCTGACCACGACCGACAGCCGGGCGTCGACATCCTCCTGGGTCAGCATCCGCGCGCTGCTGGTAGCGCCGTCAATCGCAACCCCGTCCCGCAGCCACTGGTACCGAAGGGTGCCCAGCCCGTCGAAATCGGCCAGAGTGGAGGTCTGCGCGGTCAGGGTGGCGTTTTGCCGGGCGGTGCCGCCGATTGTCACTGCGCCGGTTGGCTCATGGTTCACCGGGGTCGGCACCAGGGTGATCGAGGAGCCATCCCCCAGCCTGTGTACCGTGTTGCCATCGCCATCGGTCGAGATCACGATGGCGGCGCGCTCGGCCGCGCTGAGCGCGCTCAGGTCCAACTGGTCGACAGCGCCGTCGAAATCGGTGACCGTGTCCTGACCCATGCCCAGGGTGACGATGAACCTGTCGGCGCCGTCGCCGCCCGACATCCGGTCATTGCCGCTGCCGCCCTTGAGCGTGTCGTCGCCCGCCCCGCCGTGCAGCGTGTCGTTGCCGGTGCCGCCGTCGATGCTGTCATTGCCTTCCAGCGCGGTGATGATATCGGCGCCGCCCAGCCCCGAAATGGTATCGGCGTTCCGGGTGCCACTCAGCGAGTCGCCGCCCCCGGTGGCCGTGGTCGAGGCCGGGATCAGGATCTGGCCGATTCGGGCCACCAGATCCGCCTGGCTCCAGACCTCGCCATCACCGAACACGATCCGCTCGATCGCGCCGGTGGCGCCGATGTCCCGTGTATTGGCCATCACCACCCGGTCGCTGCCGAAATTCAGCACCACCGCCTTGTTGTTGGGGTCGGTCGGGTTGGCCAGCACCACGTTGGCGTTCTCGGACCGGTAACTCATGATATAGACGGTGTCGTCGCCCCCCGCATTGGCGCCCAGGTCGTTGATCGTGTCGATCTTGTCCCCGGCATAGAAGACATAGCTGTCGCCGCCATTGCCGCCCGACAGCACATCGTCGCCGCCGCCGCCAGCCAGCGTGTCGGCGCCCTCAAAGCCCAGCAAGGTGTTGGCCGCGTCCGATCCTTGCAGGAAATCGTTGAAATCCGAGCCGTGAACCTGCTCGACATTGGACACTCGGTCGGTCTCGCCAAACCCGTCCCGCACCGTACCGGCCAGCAGGTCGGCGCTGATCCCCGAGGCCGAGTTGCGGTAGCGGATCAGGTCGCCCGACCCGGCGCCGCCGTCGATCGTGTCGGCGCCGGCCTCGCCCCAGATCTCGTCATTGCCATCGCCGCCCAGGATGCTGTCACTGCCATTGCCGCCCAGCAGGATGTCATTGCCGCCGCCGCCGCTGATCGTGTCATTCCCTTCGAACCCGGACAGCCGGTTGATGATGCCATTGCCGGTCAGGCGGTCGCCCAGGTCCGAACCGTGCACGTTCTCGACGTTCAGGATCGTGTCGGTGCCGCCCAGCCCGTCAGAGCCGCTGCCGGTCTCCAGGTTGATGGTCACTGCCGCCGTGGCATCGCGATATTGCACCAGATCGCCCGCGCCTGCGCCGCCATCCAGCGTGTCATTGCCCGCATTGCCCCAGATCTCGTCATCATTGCCGCCGCCGATGACATGGTCATTGCCCAGCCCGCCCAGCAGGATGTCATTGCCGAAACCGCCATCCAGGGTATCGTCGCCTTCCAGGCCTTCGAGCCGGTTGCTGACCGCGTTGCCGGTGAAATTGTCGTTGCTGCCCGAGCCGAACGCATCCTCGATGTTGATCAGCCGGTCGGTATCCCCGTAACCGTCGGTGGCGGTCCCCGTCGCCAGGTTCAGCACCACGCCAGCCGTCCCGCCCCCCAGCGTGTCATCGCTGTAATGCACGCTGTCGGTGCCATCCCGGCCGTCGATCGTGTCATTGCCACCCAGGCCCCAGAACCGGTTGTTGCCGGCGCTTCCGACCAGCCGATCGCCAAAACCGGTGGCGCGGATATCATGGATATTGATCAGGGTATCGGTATCGCCGAACGTATCCGTCGCGGTGCCGGCGCCCAGGTCGACCACCACGCCGCGGTTGCCGAATTCCTGCCGTCCCAGCTCATGGTTGAAGGATCCGACCGTGACCTCGTCATCGTAGATGACAGTATTGCCGCTGCCGCCGCCGCCGTCGATCGTGTCGTTGCCGCGGTTGCCGCTCAGCCATTCGAGGTAGTCGTGACGCGTGTTGCCGCCGATCAGGTGATCGTCATACGAGGTGCCGTTGACCTCGAGAAAGAACAGCGCGGCGGAAAAATCGACCCGCATCCCGGTGGCGGTGGCGATGCCGGTGGCGAGGTTCACGGTGACGCCGCTGTCATTGTCAAAGACCAGGTGATGGGCATAACGGGTGCCCGTGGCACCGGTGCCCGTGATCACCTTGTTGCCATGCCCTTCGATCACCACGGTATCGCGGGCATCGACCTGGGTGGTCCCGACAACGACCTGATCGTCGCCGTCTCCGGTAAAGATCAGGTTGTTGCCGTCGCGGCCATCGATGAAGTCATCGCCGCCGCCGCCGAACAGGCGGTCGCCATCGACATTTGTTCCCAGCAGGATGTCGTTGCGGTCGGTTCCGACCACATATTCGATCGAGGTGAGCGTGTCGGTATTGCCAAACGTATCGGTCGCCGTGCCTGCCAGCAGATCGACGCGCACGCCACTGCTGCCGGATTCCATCGAATAGGCCACGATGTCGTTGCCGCTGCCGCCGATCAGCGAGTCACGTCCCGCCCCGCCCACCAGCGTGTCATTGCCGCCGCCCCCGTCTATCCTGTCATTGCCGGTGCGCCCGGACAGCAGGTCGCCGGCGCTGTTGCGCCCGGTCAGCACGTCGTTATGGCTGGTGCCATAGACCCGCTCGATCCCGATCAGCCGGTCGCTGTTGCCATGGGTGTCGGTCGCCTCGCCGGTTTCGAGGTTGACATTGACCCCGTTCGCACCGGTTTCGCGGTAATAGAGAACCTCGTCGGTTCCGGCGCCGCCATCGAGCGTATCGTTGCCTTCGCGTCCGACCAGGAAATCATTGCCAGCCCCCCCGGAGAGCAGATCGTTTCCCGCCAGACCGGTCAGCGTGTCATTACCGCCCAGACCGTTGAGGATATCGTCATTGTTGGTGCCGAGAAGATCATTGTTACCATTGTCACCGTTGAACGTTGCCATGTGTATCCTCAATCAATGTCGGTTTCGGGTTTCCGGCAGTCTAATGTGAAATGGGTCAACAAACCGGCAAAAAATGAAGCTGATTGAAAACAGACACACAAGGTGTCTGTTTTGCCCGGCGGCGGCAATCCATGATCAGAACCTGGAAATGCGGCTCTGAAGCTGACCGATCTCCTCTTTTACCCGGGTCACCCAGCGCGGGTCGACCGGGTCGGACAGTTCGTTGTGATCCACCGCCTTGAAGAATTCCATGTCCCGCGCGGCGTCAAGCTTGTCCGCAAAGCCGCGCGGGGCTTTGCGTGTCCGGAATTCTTCTTCGGATTTGATGATGTAATGGCGCACGAAGAACGACCCGAACACCGGCTTGACCGCCACTCCGGGTTTTTCTGTCTGGACCAGGTCGTTTCCGGCGCTGTCGACATAACGAAAACCGGGCTTGAGGTTGAACAGATGCGGATTGACCGGGTCCTTGAACGCAGTGCACCGGCATATGGATTTGAAGATCGCGTTGATGCCCCGTTCGTCCCGCGCCCGCGTCGGAAACCGTTCCTGCACCAGCCCCTCGCCCGGTTCCCTGCGCCCTGCCGATCCGTGCACTTTCCAGTTCAGGGCGACCGCGCCGACATCGGCGGGCAGGGTGGTCAGCCAGTCGCTCAGCGCCGGGGTGCCGGGAACCGGTTCGATGAACTCGTCGGCATCCACAAAGACCATCCAGTCGACGCTCTTGCCGTGATCAAGGAACATCCTGAGATAGGACCAGATCTGGGGTGGCTTTCCTGGTTCTCCGGGAAAGGGAAGATGCGTGACGATCCCGGCGGCATCCAGCTTCTTCAGGATATCGGTCGTCTCGTCGGTGGAATTGTTGTCTGCAATGACGATCCGGTCAAAGCCCAGCAGCCGGTAATGCGCCACCCATTCCAGGACATAGGGGCCTTCGTTCTTGAAAATGGCGGCAACCGCGATCCTGGGTCGGCCGGACCCCCGCCTGAACAAGTTTTTCAATCCCAACTGGTCGTCCTCTTCTTCGGCGTTCGAGAGGGACCCGGCCCTCCCGACCAGGTGTTTGCAACAGCCCGGAGCGGTGTTTTTCCGTTTAAAATCCTTGAGAAAATCCTGCGCACGGTCCCTTGCCCCGTGCATAGGCGAAGCCGCGGGCCAGTTCAATGATCAAGCCCGCGGCGAGTTTTGGCGTACAGATCCCGGCCTGCGGATCGCCTTGCGGCGCGACTGTCTCGTGCCGTTCCCGGATCACGCCAGAAGATCGACCGTGATGCCAACCGCATCCGACCCGATCTGAAGGGTGATGCTGTCCTGCCCCGCGCCATCGACCAAGGCCCACATGATCTGTCCGGTGGGGCGATAGATCACGAAAGCCTCCTGCACCGCATCGTCGCCCGCGCGTTCGCCCTCGGCGTTTTGCGTGTGCGCGAAGTTCACCTGGAAGTCGGAGGCGCGGGCAAGCGCGTTTCCAAAGAGCAGCACGTCCCCTTCGGCCGAATTGTAATCCTGCACCCAGTCCGAGCCGTGGCCTTCGACGCCGACATGGAAGAACCTGTCGGCGCCAGTGCCGCCGTTGATCCGGTCATGCCCGAAACCGCCATTGACGAAGTCATTCCCGGCGCCGCCGAACACGAGGTCACTGAACGCAGAACCGGTGATGACGTCGTCACCGTCCTGCCCCTGGATCTCGTCGACGCCAAAGCCGCCCGCGATGGTGTCATTGCCGCCCTGACCGAAGATCTGGTCATTGCCAGCACCAGCATCGACCGAGTCGTTGCCCTCGCCCGCAAAGATCACGTCACGCAGATCGCCCTCGGACGGGCCGCCGAGGATGGTGTCATTCCCATCGCCGCCGTTGAGCGTATCGGCGCCAAGGCCGCCATCGAGACTGTCATTGCCCGCCTCGCCCAACAGCCGGTCGTTGCCGTCGAGGCCGGTGATGGTGTCGTCACCCGCCGTGCCGGTCAGGACATCGGCCTCCGGCGTGCCTTCGATCGGGCCGGTGCCCCCGCCCGACACCAGATCCAGCAGCTCCACGAGGCTCAGTGTGCGGTCGGTGAATTCAAAGAACTCAACCTCGCGCACACTGTCGGTGCCTTCGGAGGAGATCAGCGTGAAGACCGCGCCGCTCAATCCGCCGGAAACCTCGGTGCTGGCCACATTGAACCGGGCGGTATCGGTGCCGCGCCCGCCCCAGATGTCATCGTTCCCGGCGCCGCCATCGAGCGTGTCGTCGCCCTCGCCGCCCAGCAGTGTATCGACCCCCGCCTCGCCCAGCAGCAGGTCGTTGCCACCATTGGCAAAGATCACGTCATCGCCGTCCCGGGCTTCGATCCGGTCATCGCCTTCGGTGCCATTGAGCTCGTCGCTGTCGGGCGTGCCGATGATGGCCCCGCCCGTGCCGCCGCCGCCGATAGGCACCGGATCAGGCTCAACGAACTCGATCACGGTGCCGATTTCCGACAGAGACAAAAGCCCGTCCGTCACGCCATCCGCCGCGTCGAAGGCGCGCAGCCTTTCAGGGCCGCCGTAGATGATGAAGGCGCCGCCCACGTCAAAGGTCGGGGTCCGACCCGCCGCGCCCGGGTTGTCGAACCGGGCCGCCCCTGCGATCAGGTCGGCGAACCCGTCATTGTTGAAATCTCCCAATTGCCCGCCGGCAAGGTTGTCATTGGAGTTCACCCCATGCAGCCGGTAACCGTTGGTTCCATTCAGCGTGCTCAGGTCCAGCTCGGCCGGGTGGCCTGTGTTCTGCCCGAACACGATATAGGCGGTACCGGTGCCGCCGTTCTGGCTGCCCAGGACAAAATCGCGGATCCCGTCGCCATTGATATCCCCCACCCCGCCGATCTGGAACGAGACACCCGCCCCGATGAGCCGCATGCCATTGCTGCCATCCAGGTCGGCGGGACCGAAACTGGTCGGAAACCCGCTGTCCGAGCCAAAGATCAGCGCCGCCTCACCAGAGGTGTTCAGCACCAGCATGTCGCCCAGCCCGTCGCCATTCACGTCCCCCAGCCCCTCGGTCACCCAGGGAGAGCCGCTGTCGAAGACAAAGCCGTCCGTGCCGGTCAGGCTCAGCCCGTCCAGCGCGATGCTTCCCGGGGTCCAGCCGGTGCTGCCAAAAAGCACCGACATGCCGCCGGTGCCCTGCGCCTTGATCGCGATATCGCCCAAGCCGTCGCCGTTCAGATCGCCCACCGGGGCGCCGCGCGCATCCGTCCCGGTAAAGATCAGCGTCTCACCCAGCCCGCTGCCGGTGCCAAAGCGGATGATCACCTGATTGTCGTTCTGGCTGGAGATGTAGAGATCGTCATGCCCGTCGCCGTTGAAATCGCCGATCCCCTCGGCCTCGAGCGCGAACTGGGCGCCCGTGGGACCCGGCAGGCTTATTCCCACCGCGGCATCGAGGCTGCCCGTCACCGTGCGGGGCGCCAGCCCGCCTTCCTGGCCAAAGATCACAAACGCCGCGCCGCCATCGCCATAGCGGTCCGAGCCCACCACCAGATCGCCGATCCCGTCGCCGTCGATATCGCCGGCCGCATTCAGCGCCTCGCCCAGCCGGCCATTGGCCAGATCCCCTTCGATCACCGAAAAGAACGTGCCATCCGGGCTCAGGCCGCCATCGAAGGCGAAATCATAACTGGCGGCCAGATCGCCTGACTGCCCGTAGATCACATAGACGATCCCGGCCTGATCGACACTGTCCCCCGGCCCGGCATAGCCATTGCCCGCCGCCGGGGCCGCGATCGCCAGATCGGCGATGCCGTCATTGTTCAGGTCTCCGACCGAGCGGACCTTGCGCCCGAATTGCGACAGCCCCTCGGGGCCGAGAAAAACCGTTCCTGCAAAACCGGTTGCCATGAAATTTCGCCCCCACCGTTGTGATTGCCGCCAATGATCTTCTCAAATCAATGTACCACCCGACAAAGCGGGTGGCACAGAACGGGATGAAACCCCGCGCGTATATCCGGGGCGCGCGGGTTTGCGCCGGCGCGCCCCGGAAGGATCAGGCCAAGAGGTCGAACACGTCGCCGCCGATCTTGAGGTTGATCGAGCTCTGCCCCTGACCATCGACCAGCGCCCACATGATCTGTTCGGTGGGCCGGTAGATGACAAAGGCCTCCATCACGTCGTCATCGCCGGACCGCTCGCCTTCGGCATTCGCGGTATGGGCAAAGTTGACCTGGAAATCGTCGCGGGTGGCGGACGCGTTGCCGAACAGCAGCACGTCGCCTTCGGCCGAATTGTAATCCTGCACCCAGTCCGAGCCGTGCCCCTCGACACCGACATGGAAGAACTTGTCGGCGCCAAGTCCGCCATTGATCCGGTCATGGCCAAAGCCGCCGTTGACAAAGTCATCCCCGGCACCGCCGAACACCAGATCGGAAAACGCCGAACCGGTGATCACGTCATCGCCATTCTGGCCTTCCAGCTCGTCAACGCCGAAGCCGCCGGCAATGGTGTCATTGCCATCCTGGCCGAAGATCTGGTCGTTGCCATGGCCGCCGTCGACACTGTCATTGCCGGCCCCGGCAAAGATCTGATCCCGCAGGTCGGCCTCGGTGGCGCCGCCCTCGATCAGGTCGTCGCCGTCGCCGCCGTTCAGCGTGTCGGCGCCATCGCCGCCACGCAACGTGTCGTTGCCACCCAGGCCCAGCAGCCGGTCGTTCCCGGCATCGCCGGTGATCACGTTGTCCAGCAGGTTGCCGGTCAGAACGTCATCGCCGGGTCCGCCGGTGAAGTCGAAGATACCGATGCCGATATCAGTGCCCATCTGCCGCGCTTCGAGCCCGGCGCCGGTCAGGTCGCCGTCGAAGAACAGGCCGAATTCCTGCGAGCCGTCGTCGTCGAGGTCCAGCAGCAGGCCGGTGGTTCCCGGATCGTCCGGTGTACCGCCGGGGGTGAAGTCGCGGAACGGCGTGCCAAACAGGGTCTCGGTGCGCAGGATGATCGCATCCTCGGGACCAAAGCCCGGCCCCACCCGGTCGCCGGTCAGCGAACTGCCCGGCCCGCTGATCAGGTCGCGGCCCTCGCCCGGCAGCAGCAGGTCGGTGCCCGATCCTGGGTTAAGCGTGTCGTCGCCGGCGCCGCCGTCCAGGATATCGTCGCCCGAGCCACCGCTGAGGATGTCATCGCCATCCCCGCCCAGGATCGAGTCATTGCCGGCAGACCCGTCGAGATTGTCGTTGCCGCCCAGCCCCAGAATGGTGTCATTGCCGCCCAGGCCCAGGATCACGTCGGCCCCTTCGGTCCCGGTCAGTTCCTCGCCCGTATCGGTGCCCAGTTCGGTGACCGACCCGCCGATGGTGGCGAGGCCCGCGCGTACCGCATCAGCCACGTCGCGGCTGTCGCGCGTGGTGGTGACGACCACACCCTCGCTGCCCAGCCCGGACAGCGCCTCGCGATAGGTGCTTTCGGTGCCTCCGGTGGTGCCGATGATCGGGATTGCCGAAAGATCCCGGAACGCATCGCCCACCGCCGAGATCAGCAGATCCTCGAAAGAGCCCAGTTCGGGCGGAGCGCCTTCGCCGTCATACCCATCGGGGGCCTCGCCCGGAAGCTCGTCCCCCTCGCCGCTGCCGGACCCGGCTGTCGTGCCGGAGGCCGTCTCTGGGGCGACCGCCGGGCTGGAGCCTTCGACATCGATCCCCTCGGTTTCCAGGAACGCGCGGATGGTGCTTTCGTCCAGCCCATAATCCGCAGCGGAATGCGCCGGTGCGTCGGTGGCCATGTAGATCACCCGCGACGAGCCATCGCGCAGGCTGAGGCCAACGCCGTTGGCGGCGCGCCATAGGCCCACCCACTGTGCCTCGGGAGTGTCGCCGCCAAAGAAGGTCGACAGCCCGTCCAGCCGCGCTTCAAAGGCGGACACATCATCGGTCAGCGCCAGTTCGGCCCGGTAGAGGTAGTCGCCGGAACCGCCGTAAGGGCTGACCGGACGGTCGACGAAGGAGGCGATCGCAAACTGCACATCGGGGTTTTCGGCGCGCAGGTCGGCCGCGATCTGCTTGGCCGAGTTCACGAAGTTCGGCAGGTCGTCCGAGAACGAGCCCGACAGGTCGACCAGGAAGATGAAGTCGAGCGGCGGACAATCCGAGATCTCCTCGGCGGTCAGGTCGATCTCGCCATCGGTGAACCGTGCGGTCTCGACCCCGACCAGGATGTCGGTGCCATCCACCATCGAACCATCCGTATGGCGGATGGTGACCACGCCGGTCGCGTCGTCGCGGGTGATCTCGTAGTTGCGGCAGGCCTCGGAGAAGATCGCCACATCGGTGCCCTCGCCGCCTTCGAGCCGGTCGTCACCATCGCCGCCGGTCATCTCGTCATCGCCGGCGCCGCCCTTGAGCGTGTCATTGCCGTCGAAGCCGAACAGCGCATCGTTGCCGCCCTTGCCATCCAGCGTGTTGTTGGCGGTGTTGCCGACCAGCAGGTCGCCCTTGGCGCCGCCCTCGGCATTCTCGATCACCACGCCATTGGCGATGGAATAGCCGCCCAGATCGCCGGTGGTGGAATTGGTGAACACCCGCGAGAAGAAGCCGCCGGCATAATAGGCCGAAGCTGCATGGGTGGCGTCGCCCTGGTATTCCAGTTTGAAATCGGTCGGCAGATCGGAATAGATCTGGGATTTCTTGATCCCCTGGATCAGCTCGTTGATATCGGCATTTCCGGCCGGATCCAGCGTGGCTGCGTTCAGGTTGATCACCGTGCGCTGGTCGCCGCCATAGCGGATCGAGTCGCTATCCCCTCCGGCATCCCAGATCGAATAAAAGCCGCGCCCGATCGACACGCTGCCATCCGATCCGTCGCCATCATAGGCGGTGGTGGCCCGGTCGGTCAGGTTATAGGCGGTATCGGTGGTATGGGTCGAGGTATTGGCGCCATAGAGTCCTTGCAGCACCGCGATGTCCAGGGCGCTTGGCGTCAGGGCATGGCCATAGGTCAGGGCGAAGTTCGAATTGGTGCCACCCCGCTCGTAGGACATGATGGTATAGCGCTCGTTGTCGAGCGGGTTGTCGGTGGTCGAGCGCGGGCTCTGGTTGATCGAGATCGCCGTCGACCCGTGCCCGTCATCATGCGGATGCGCGATGCCCAGCCCGTGCAGCAATTCGTGCATCGTCACCCGGCCCATATAGCTGCCGGCGCCGGTTTCGGTGGTATGTGTGGTCCAGAAGCTGGTGGTGTTGAAGAAGTTCCAGCTTTCGAAATCGGTGGTCGATGTGCCCTTGGCATTGGTGCCCGGGAAGGTCGATAGCCCGCCCGCCCCGAAATTGTCGACACCCACGATCTTGAAATCGGCATCGGCAAAATTCGTGGCCACCGAGAATGTCAGGTTCGCCACCCGCGAAAAGGCGGTGAACGCATCCGCCACCGCGATCCGCTGCGCATTTTCGCTGGCGTCGCTGGCATCGAGATAGTTGAGCGTCTCACCGGTTTCCGCCGCAAATTCGGCCTCGGCCGAAGCGCTGTCCGCCGAGGTGGCAAAGGCATAGGTCAGCGAGTTGGTGCTCCACTTGGTCTCGCCTTCCAGCCCGCGCAGGGTCGTGTTGGTGGTTCTTGGCGTTACACTGGTTGTACCGGCCATATCTGTTTCCCCCTTTCAGAAACACAATCGTCTTAATGTCTTACGTGCCGCCAAGCTGGCGGCGGATCATTCGGCTCAATTCGAGACGTTCGGCGGTGCCGAAAATCTCTGTGCCGGGTCGGGTTGGATGTGCGACAAAATCCGCAAGCTTGCCCTCCCTGGTCCGGACCCGGCCATAGACCGTCGGCGCATAGGGGCCGGCGGTGATGGTCCAGATATCGGGCCGTGTCTCGCCCGCCCCGGCTGTCCCCAGGCTATGCTCGATCTGGGCGGGCGCGACGAACAGAAGCGGCCCGTCAAAGGCCGGATCGTCCGCCTTCATCAGATAGGTCGCGCGAAACGGATCGGGCAGATCCGGATCGGTATTGGCTCCGGGCCCCCGCACATCGGTATAGGGCCAGCGTTCGTCCGTGCGCAGGAACCGGTCGGTGACATCGCGGCTTTCGCCGGGTGCCAGCGAGGCGTGAAGCTGCCGCAGATCCGGATGCGAAAACGCCGCCGGACCGGCATCCAGCGTGCAGATCTCGTAAGCGGCTTTCGATACCATTGCACTGGCTCCCTGCATCATGCCGCATTCTCCCGAAACGGAGGCCCTGAAAAGACTGAACCCCGGCCCCAGCGCCCCGGCGGACAGCGCGGTGGCCGATGTGACAAGGAACACGCAGACCGGCAGGATGCGGCGCGACCGGACAGGCCGGGAACCCGCCGCCCGGAACCGCAGCCCGTCCCGGAGCCGGACAGACATGCCCGCTGACCGTGTCGATTGGACCTTATCCCTGGACAAGATACTCCCCAGTTCCCGTGCAATCCTGCGGGGCCTGCCTGAACCATGCACCCGCTTGTCCGGATGCGCCGCGCCTTGCCTTCTGGCCAAAATATGCCCGCAGCCGCATCCACTTGGTCCCGCCCGTTCCGGCGCGGAATAGATCAATCAAAATTTTTCCCGCCATAAGACAGCCGGGAAGTCTTTTACTACGGGTCAAGGGAAACATGCGGATTCTCGTGCGTCAAGCGTTCAGATCATTGACACGGCGTTTGGTCGCGGAGGAGGCGTGGACGTCATGCAACAGGTCCGAGCGACCTGCCCGGCCCGGCCCCGCCAGTACTTGATTTTGCAAGTTTCCCCCGTGACCTTTCCAAAATAGATCAAGAAAAACACTTGCTTCTGGGGAGAAGTATATGACGCGCTATACATTGCTGGGCTACAAGGTCACCTATGACCTGGCGGATAATGTGACCAGTGTCACCGACACGTCCCTGACCGTGACCATGCCCGACGGGACCCTGCCGAACCTGATCTACCGGTTCGAGAACCCCGCGAACCCGGTGCCAGACCCCGCCGACGAGCCGCTCCCCCTGATCATCGGCGATGTGTCCGGCATGCTGGGCGTCGATCTGCTGGGGCCCGAGCTGGACGAGACCGACAGCTATGCCGGTCAGGTTCATTTCGCCGGACAGACCACATATTTCATCAGCTTCCACTATGGCCCGCCGGGCCAACCGGCCGAGGACTGGTATTTCCGCCTGGGCGGTGCCCTGCTGCCGGACTTTCCCGACACCGCGGACCCGGTCGCGGCCTGGAACAGCTTTGAGAGCACCATCACCGGCGCCGGTCCGGTCACCAGCGGCCCGTTTGCGCCCGGCGCCTCGATCCCGCTTGCGCCGGTCAGCATGATCCATAGCGGCGAAACCGTCACCAGCATGGATCCGGCCGATAATGAGGTGACCACCGGCGGGGGCAACGATTACGTCACCGTCGGCGGCGGCGGGTATGACGAGGTGCGCACCCAAGGCGGTGACGACCTGGTGCTGGTCGATGGCGAAAGCGGCTATACCGGGGCCTATGTCGATCCCGGCACAGGCAGGGATGTGGTGGACCTGTCGGACACCCGCAGCAGCGATTCTTATGTCGATATCGCCCATGGCGACGGGCTGAGCGCGGGCATCACCGCCGATATCAACGGCACCACCAATGTGGGCCGCATCGACAAGGGCGCGGGCGGCACCACCACCCTGCTGAACCCGGCCGAGGCGATCCTGGGCGGGGGGCTGGGCGTGCATGGCACCTCCTTTGCCGATACGCTGAACGTGACCAGTGCCGATCGCGGCTTTCTCCAGGTGCGTGGCCTGGGCGGTGACGACCGGATCAACATTGGTGCCAGCGACGGCACCGTGCGGCTGGATTACCGCGCCTCGCCCGGCGGGATCGTGGCCGATCTGGCCACCGGCATCATCCAGGACGGCCATGGCGGCAACGACACGGTCACCGGCTTTGCGGGGGAAATCCGCGGCTCGATGCACACTGACCAGATCACCGGCTCGGCCCGCGACGAGCGCTTCATCCTGATGGCCGGCGATGACACGCTGGACGGCGGCGCTGGCCGCGACCTGGTGCGCTATGACCGCAACCGGGTTGAGGCGGTCGATGTCGACCTGGCCGCGGGCACCGCCACCGGCATCTGGCGCGGCACCACCTTCAGCCATTCGCTGACCCGGATCGAGGATGTGAACGGCTCGCTCGAAGCCAGCGACATGCTGGCGGGCAATGGCGGCAACAACCAGATTCGGGGCCGGGGTGGCAATGACACCCTGCTGGGTCGTGGCGGTGACGACACCCTGGTCGGCGACGGCGGCAATGACTCGATCGATGGCGGCAGCGGTTTTGACAGCGCCCAGTTCTGGGGCATCAACCGGGATGATGCGACCATCACCCAGCTGGCCTCGGGCGCGATCCAGGTGGTCAGTTCGCTGGGCACCGACACGCTGGTCGGCATCGAGGAGCTGGGCTTCAACGACCAGGCGGTTCTGGTCAATGACTTGTTCCCCGAACCGGGCACCACCGTCGGTGGCGGTGGCTCGGACACGCTGAGTGGCGGTGAGGGTAATGAGACGCTGACCTCGGGTGGCGGCGACGACGTGGTCGATGGCGGCGGCGGGGACGACAGTATCGACGGCGGCGGCGGCAACGACACCCTGCGCGGCGGCGACGGCGCCGACAGTATCGACGGCGGCGAGGGATCGGACACGATCAATGGCGGCGAGGGCGACGATTCGCTGTCCGGCGGCGGCTCTCCGGACGATCTGCGCGACGTGATCTATGGCGGCAGCGGCGATGACTGGATCGACGGCGGCGCGGGCAACGACCAGATCTTTGGCATGGCGGGCAATGACACCATTGCCGGCGGGTTTGGTGTCGACGAGTTGCAGGGCCAGACCGGCGATGACGTGATCACCGGCTCGGCGTTTTCCGACCTTGTCTATGGCGGCGATGGCAACGATTTCGTCAACGGCGGCTTCGGGCACGACCGGATCAACGGCGGTACCGGCGCCGACAAGTTCTTTCATGTCGGAGTCGAGGGTCACGGATCGGACTGGGTGCAGGATTACAGCGCCGGCGAGGCCGATGTACTGCTCTTCGGCATCGCCTCGGCCACCCGGGATGATTTCCAGGTCAACTTCGCCCATACCGAAAACGCCGAGGGCGAGCGTGCCGGGGATGACGACGTGATGGAGGCCTTCGTGATCTACCGGCCCACCGGACAGATCATGTGGGCGCTGGTCGATGGTGGCGGCCAGTCCGCGATCAATCTCCAGATCGGGGCGGATGTCTTCGACCTGCTGATCTGAGACAGATGCTTGCCGGGCCATGCCGCCCGGCAGGCAATATCGTCATCAATACACTGAAAATACGGATCAATTCGGCGACAACCTCCCCGGTTTCGCCACATTGCCGATCCGCCCGGCGTCCCTGGGCCCGTCCACCCTGCCCCCGTGGTGGGTGAAACGGGCGGAGGGCACGGGGGTGCTGTCTTTGCAATTCCAGGGGCTGCTCGATCTGTCCGGGCTGCCCTTCGAGGTGTCCATTGCCGATCTCGAGGTCGTCGAGGCCGGTGGCGTGACACATGTTCTGGCGGCGACCGAGACCGGTGGCGGGTTGGGCGCGTTCCGTCTGTCCGGCGGCGCAATGGCCCGGTTCGAGACGATGCAGTCCTATGGCCCGGGTCGGGTCGGCGGCTCGGGTGTGGACCTGCTGACCCTGGAGACCGGCGGCGGCGCCCGGGTGGTGCCGCTGGGCACCGGCCTGCCCATGTGGATCTCGTATCAACTGACGGAAAGCCTCGGTGCGGGTCAGGCGATGCTGCCGGGCGGCAGCCCGATCGCGGCGGCGCGCGCCGCGGTTGCCGGAGAGTTCGGCGGCCGGACGGTGGTCGTGGCCCTGCCGGGGATCGGGGATGAGATCGCCACCCATGCGCTGGATGCCACGGGGCAGCTTGCGCCGCTCAACCGGATGAACGAGGCGGAGGCGGGGTTTACCGCCCTGGCGCTGACCGCCGGGGGGATCCTGCTGGCCGCCGGGACCGGCGGCGAGGGCGGTGGCAGCCTGTTCAGCTATCAGGTTGCGGGCAATGGGCGGCTGACCCTGCTCGACCGCGCGGGCGGCCCCGAAGGCCCCGGTTTTGCCACCCCGACAGCACTTGAGACCCTGCGGCTGGCCGGGCAGGATTTTGCGGTTCTGGCCGCCGCGGGCAGCGCCTCGCTGAGCGTGTACCGGGTCGGCTCCGACGGTACGCTGACCGCCACCGACCATGTGGGCGACACCCGGATGACGCGGTTCGACGATGCCACCCGGCTGGCCAGTGCCCGCTGGGGCGACTGGCAGTTCGTGCTGGCGGCGGGCGCCGATGACGGTATCAGCCTGTTTGCGCTGCTGCCCGACGGGCGGTTGCTGCATCTCGACAGCCTCGCCGACAGTCGGGCCGCGACCCTGACCAATGTCAGCGCTCTGGACGCGGTGGTGATCGGGACCGAGTTGCAGGTTTTCAGCAGTTCCGGGGCCGAGCCGGGGATCAGCCAGATCCGGGCCGATCTCTCCGCGCTGGGACTGATCCTGCAAGGGAATGGCAGTGGCGCCGAACTGACCGGCAGCGATCGCAACGATGTGCTGATCTCGGGCGGCGGCGCCGACCGGCTGCGCGGCGGTGGCGGCGCGGATACATTCGTCTTCCGTCCCGGGCGCGCCGATGCCGAGGGGCGGCTTGGCCGGGTGCTGGATTTCGATCCCGGCCGGGATCGGCTTGACCTGTCCACCCTGCCCTTTCTCTACGATATCGGGCAGGTCACCTTCGCGTCGGTCAGCACCGGTGTGATCCTGCGCTTTGGCGCTCTTTGGGTCGAACTGACCGGTGCCTCCGGGATACGTCTGACACCCGAGATGTTCACGACCGGGATGATCCTGAATGCCCAGCACCTGCCCACGGGCAATGTCGCCGTCGAGGATGGCGACGGCGCCGGGGAAGGCGGCGGCGGAACAGGTGGGGGTACCGGTGGCGGCGGGACCGGGGGGGAGAGCCTCTCCGGAGATCACGGCGACAACCGGTTGACCGGTGGCGCGGGCAACGACGTCCTGCAGGGCCATGGTGGCAGCGACCGCCTGGCCGGAGAAGCCGGGAACGACACGATCGACGGCGGCGACGGGTCGGACACGATCAATGGCGGCGACGGGGACGATTACCTCATCGGGGGCAATTCCGGCGGCGACCTGCGCGACATCATCTATGCCGGAGAGGGGAACGACTGGATCACCGGCGGCCCGGGGAACGACCTGCTGTTCGGGATGGGTGGCAACGACACCATCGCGGGCGATGCCGGGGTCGACGAGATCCAGGGCCAGGACGGCGACGATGTGATCACCGGGTCGAGCTTTTCCGACCTGATCTATGGCGGTGCCGGCAATGATTTCGTCAATGGCGGCTATGGCCATGACCGGATCAACGGCGGCACCGGGGCCGACAAGTTCTTTCACGTGGGTGTCGAGGGTCACGGCTCGGACTGGGTGCAGGATTTCACCGCCGCCGAGGGGGACGTTCTGCTCTTTGGCAACCGCAGTGCCACGCGCGCGGATTTCCAGGTGAACTTCGCCCATACCGCGGATGCCGAGGGCGAGCGCGCCGGCGACGACGCGGTCAAGGAGGCCTTTGTGATCTATCGCCCCACGGGGCAGATCATCTGGGCGCTGGTCGATGGCGAGGGTGAGGCGGCGATCCGTCTGCAGATCGACGGCTCACCCGAGTATTACAACCTGCTGCTCTGAGCGGGTCCGGGTCCCGGGCCGCTCCCATCGGAGCGGCCCAAGCCTGTTTCAGACAGTGAACAGGATATCGTCGAACACCATGGCGCTGCCATCATCGGTGGCGAAGCTGATCGCATAGATATCGTCAAAGGCGCTCACATCGGTGATCGGCCCGGCAACGGTGTTGAAATCGATGATTTCGGCCGGGGTCGATGCGTCGGCGGTGAAGTTGAACGTATCGGCTGCGACAAGGGCATAGTAATAATTGTTGCCCCCGCCGAAATCAGCCGGCTCTCCCTCGACAATCGCAAGGCGATAGGTGGTTGCAGTGACCGTTACCCCGTCATTGCCGATCACGTTCAGCGACAGCCCGTCCAGATTGAAAGTGTTGTCCACACTTTCGGGCAGGACGGTTGGCAGGGAGGGCGTGCTGCCGGCAGGCAATTGAGTGTAGAACAGCCCCGGATCACCGATGCCAAAGCTCATGCCCGGCGCCAGCATGGCAAAATCATTGTCCCGCACGGTCTCGAAGAGCGGATCGCCATTGCGGTCGAGCACCGGTTCGCCGGTCACCGGATCGGTCACCGGCACCCGCAGCGTGTTGAAGGTACCGACCAGCACATTGTGGCTATCCTCCCCCGGCGTGGTCTGGCCGTTGACGAGTCCCGAGGAGCCGGTATCGCGGCCGCTGCCGCCACCCAGCTCGTTGGTCTCGATCACTGCGGCCGATCCCTGAAAGATCAGGCCCTGGTAATTCGGTACGAGGGCGTCGCCGCCAACCGGCGCGTTCAGGGTTCCCAGCGGGATGACAAAGCCGGGATCGGCGGCGAAAGATTCGAAATCCAGCACCCGGTTGTCGGGGGCTGGCGGCGTATCCGGCGCGGGGTTGGTGAAGTTGATCGCGATCTGGCCCCGCGTGACATCCGGGCCTTCGGCCACCTCGTATGTCATTGTCGCCAGCACGCTCTCGCCATCGGCAAGGCCGAAATTGGCAAGGGTGATTACCATTTCATTGGTGGTGTCGTCGAAGCTATAGGGCACGGTGATCGGTGTGCCGTCACTGCCGCCGATCACCAGATTTCCCGGGGTCACCACCAGCGCAGCGGCCAGATCGCCTGGCTGGCCATTGTCGGGATCCCCGATCAGATCGTCGAAATCGATGGTGAACGTGGTGACGGCGGGGTCATCCACCACCACCGTGCCCGGAGTTGGACTCGGGAAATCGGGTACGCTCGGGTAGCCCGGCGCGCCCGGAATGTTCAGCGCGGTCGGGGCCACATTTCGGGGTGTGAGATCCGGCTCGTCCCCGGTCAGGTTCAGGGTGATCACGTTGGACGCGCTCAACCCGGCGGGATCTTCGACCGTGAAACTCAGCGCCAGGTTGGCCAGTTCACCGCCCGACAGGATCAGGTCGCCTGAATCCTCGGGCACCGGTTCGCCTTCCTGGACAAAGAATTGCCTGGGGTCGATGAGGATATTGCCCTCGCTCTGGCTGAAGGCGACGTTGCTGCCGGGTACCCCCATGACCGTGCCAGTCAGCGCGGTCACAAGCAATGCATCGCCATCGGGATCGCTGGCAAAGCTGGAAATCGGGATCACGATGGTGCCGCCACCCTCGTTGGCGTCGATGCTATGGGCATCAGCCTCCGGCGCCCGGTTTGCCGGTGGCGGCGTGTCATCGGCCCCATTGATGGTCAGCGGCACGAAACCGGTATCTGTTTCGCCGTTGCCGTCGCTGACCCGATAGCGGAACTGGGTGCTCAGGCTGTCACCTGTGTCCAGCCCGAGCGCCTCGACATTGATCCGGATGAATTCATTGTTAGCGCCGAACACCTCGAACGGGATCGGGGTGGCGCCACGGTCGATATTGATGAACGAGAAGGTCAGGTTGTCGCCGTCCACATCCAGAACCTGATCGTCCAGCTGGATGATGTAGAACGGCCCGTCCGCCTCGTTCGCCACCTCTGGCAGGTCGAGCGAAACCGGCGGGTCGTTGACCGGATGCACGGTGATAGCGACCTCGGCGCTGGCGCTGCCGCCATTCCCGTCCGAAACGGTATAGCTGAGCGTGTCCGGCCCGAAGTAGTTGGCATCCGGCGTATAGCGCAGCGTGCCGTCATTGTTCAGATCGACCGTGCCATGCAGGGCCGAGAAGGCGGAGGGCATCAAGTCGTCGCTGGCATCCACGTCGGTGTCATTGGCCAGCACGTCGATATCGACGGGCGTATCCTCGTCGGTCGTGGCCACATCGTCATTGGCGACGGGATCGTCGTTCACCCCGTCGACGGTGATGACCAGCTGAGCGCTGTCGGTGCCGCCGTTATTGTCCGACATGTCATAGTCGATCACCACCTGCGCGCTTTCGCCGACCGCGAGATAGTCATAATCGGTGCCCGGGTCCCAATGGACCTGGTTGCCGCTGATCGAGACAGAGCCGAGCCCCGACGCGATCGCGACCGCGTCGACCGTATGGGTGTCGCTGGTATCCACATCGGTGTCATTGGCCAGCACATCGACGGTGACGGCGGTGTTCTCATCGGTGGTGACCGCATCGTCATTGGCGACGGGGGGGTCATTCACCCCGTTGACGGTGATCGTCACCGTGGCCTGATCGGTGTCGCGATTGGCATCCGTCACCTCGTAGACAAAGGTGACATCCTCGCTTTCACCCAGCGCGAGATATTCGAATTCGCCGTTCGGATCATAGCTGAAGCTGCCATCGGGCGCTCCGGGCAGGCCTTCGTTGAAGGTCAGGACACCCTTGGCAGGCCCCGAGACCAGCGCCACCTGATAGACCAGATCGGGCACCACGTCATTCGTCAGAACATTGCCGAGCGCGGTATCGCCATCGTCTTCGGTCAGCGAGGCGCTGTCGTCATTGGCGGTGACCGGGTCGTCCTCGGGGCTCAACTCGACCCCGTCGACAAAGACCCGCATATCCTCGAACTCGCGCGCGGTCAGCCCGAAGGCCGCAAAGTCGAACCCTTGCCCGTTGGCCTCGCCGGTCAGCGGGTCGATATTGACTGCTACAAAATTCAGGAAGGCGGCGATGTCGTTCTGCACCTCGATACGGAACCAGTCGCTGAGCGTCATGGTGAGCGTCAGCGTGTCGATGCCGCTGCCGCCGGCGTAATAGTCCATCGCACCGGCGTTTTCGGTCAGGTCATAGATCGCCTCGTCATTGCCGCCGCCGCCGAAGACATAGTCATTGCCGGCGCCGCCATCGACCAGGTCATCGGAACTGTCGCCGTCCCCGGGTCCGTCGGCACTGTTCCAGTAGCTCGATCCCGGGCCGTTGCCGCCGACATCGCCAAACACCACGTCATCGCCGTCGCCGCCATGGACCGTATCGGCATCGTGATGACCGACCAGGGTATCGTTGCCGTCGCCGCCGGAAATATCGTCCATGCCGTGCTGGCCGCGGATATTGTCGTTGCCGCCGAGACCGCTCAGGGTGTCGTTGCCGTGCTGGCCGTCGATATCGTCGTCCAGCGCGGTGCCGATGATCGCGTCGTCACCATTGTTTCCCTTGAACTTAGCCATGAAACTTTACTCCCCCCTTTGGCAAGGGCTGAAACCCTTGTCAGAACACCTGAAAAGAAACCGATCTCAAAATCTGTTCCGACCAGACTAGCAAAATATCTGGAGAATTTACATAAAATCCTGATTCTGCCTGCGGCGGCCCTGCCGGATCGCGCATTCGGGCGTTTCCGGCGCATCGGCCAACCACCTGTCATGGCTGAGGAGAGCCTGCGAAACCGCGCGCCCAGCGGGACCGGGGAGGTCCGGCGGGAAGATCAAGGCCGCCAAAGTGGTCCGGGCACCCCGTCCCGCGATCACCGGCCAAAGCCGCGAATTGACCGTTTTGTACCTGTCCCCGGCGGTGGATTGACCGTTTTGTACAGCGTCCGGGGGCGTTTT
>NZ_JAOWLB010000022.1 GCF_025751555.1 Ruegeria aquimaris | reverse complement strand
GAGATCAACAAGGGGTTCGACCTGATGCACAAGGGCGAAAGCATCCGCGCCGTCGTGGTGTACTGAACATCTCGCCCTGTCCCGTGCGCGGGGCAGGGCGGTTGCCTGCGATTTACCGCGCCCGGCTTGATTTTCAGTGATCAGGCTGGAACACTGGTCCCATGGTTTGCGGTCCGGGGGTGCCATGTCCATCCGCACAGCTTGTACTTTGCTTCTGCTGTTCGCCGTCGCCACGCCTGCTGCAGCACAAGAGGCGGTCTATGTCATCAGGCATGGCGAAAAGGAGCTTTCCGGCGATGAACCCGCGCTGACGCCAGAGGGGCGGGACCGGGCGGCGGGCTGGGCGCGGATGCTGCGACATGCGGGCCTTGATGCGGTGATCACATCGGACGCGCTGCGCACGCGGGAAACCGGGGCGATCATCGCCGAGGCGCTTGACCTTCGCGCCAGCGCGTGGCCCGCAACCGATATTGCCGGTCTGGTCGATACGCTTGAATTCGATCACGAGGACGACCGGGTGCTGGTTGTCGCCCATGCCGAAACCATTCCCGGCATCCTCGCGCGCCTTGGCGTGCTGGACGAGATTTCGGTCGACCAGACCGAATTCGCCAACCTGTTTGTGGTGACCGGCCCAGGATCGGATAACCCGGTGTTTCTGCATCTTTTCATGCCTTGAGTCCAAGAGGCCCGCCGGCCCCCCCATTGCACTTGGCCCGGAACCCGTCCACTGTCCGCGGATGGCAAACGATACCCCCCTTCTGGCTGTCCTGATCGACGCCGACAATATCTCGGCCAAATATGCCGAGGCGATATTCGAAGAGATCGCCACCCTGGGCGAGGCGAGCATCCGCCGGATCTATGGCGATTTCTCAGGCGGCGCGCCGCAAGGCTGGAACAAGGAGACGCTGGCCGCATTGGCGATTGTGCCGCATCAGCAATTCGCCAATACCACCGGCAAGAACGCCAGCGACATCGCACTGGTGATCGACGCGATGGATATCCTGCATTCGGGCCGCTTCGACGGGTTTGTCCTGATCTCGTCGGACAGCGATTTCACCCGCCTGGCCAGCCGCATCCGGGAACAGGGACTGGACGTGTTCGGCATCGGCATGCGCAAGACGCCGGGGGCTTTCGTCAAGGCGTGCAAGCGCTTCATCTATGTCGAGAACCTGATGCCCGAGCCGCAGCCCAAGACCAAGTCGGGTCAGCCGCAGCCGTCCGTCAGCCCCGCGCAGAAACTGGAGGATCCGACCAGCCTTGTGATCCGCGCCATGGATGCGATCGACCAGGACGACGAATGGTTCGCCCTGGGCCGGATCGGTCAGTTGATCGTTGCGGCCAACCCCGATTTCGACACCCGCAGCTATGGCAAGCGCAAGCTGAGCGACCTGCTGGCGGACCTCAAGCGGTTCGAGATGAAGCGCGGCACCGGAAACCAGTTCCTGATCCGCCGGATTGACTGACACGTTTGGCAGGACTCAAACGCCTGTCGGGCCACCACGGGCCCTGACCGCGAGTCGCAGCGCGGTCGGGCAAGCCGTAATGCGAAGGTGGGGACGCGAACAAACCGGTCGCCAAGAACGCCGGCGCACGCAGTTCAAGCCGTTGGTTCCGTACGGATTTGAAAGTTTGGTGGAGCCTAGGGGAGTCGAACCCCTGACCTCTTGCATGCCATGCAAGCGCTCTCCCAACTGAGCTAAGGCCCCGATCCGGTCAGCGCCGATGCGGCCGCTGCGGTGAGGGTCGTTTAAGAGAGGCCGCAGGAGAGTGCAAGTCAAAAATATACGCCATTCCGGAAAATCTTGGCGCGCCGGGCCGGCGATGCGCCCGCCGCCCGCACAAACGAAAAGGGCGGGTTTGAACCCGCCCTTTCGCCGTTTCCGAAGCCTGGATTATTCTTCGTCCGAGGACATGTCGGTGATGTCATCGAGCGAGACGTTGTCCTCGTCGTCGTCGTCTTCGAGGATGTCGTCGTCCATGTCCATGTCGACATTGTCGTCATCATCATCGAGCACGATGTCATCATCATCCGTGTTCTGACGGGCCTTGCGCGATGCCGCATCCTCGGCATCCGCCGCGATCATGCGGCCTTTGCCAAGATCCAGTTCAACGATCTCGCCCGTGTAGGGGCTGACGATCGGATTCTTGTTCAGGTCATAAAACCGCTTGCCGGTGGTCGGGCAGACGCGCTTTACACCCCATTCTTCCTTGGGCATGTGAAATCCCCTTGATATCTGGTGAGTCGCAAAGACGATTCCGGCCTCGTGCCACATGAGGTGGGGCGTGTCAAAGCCTTTAGGCCAAGGGGAGCGCGCTAATGGGGCAGCATCATCTTCCGGGCACACCTCCGGTGCCGCTGACGCTCAGGCGTTCGGCGCGGGCGCGCCGCATCAGTCTGCGGATTTCCCAGCTGGATGGGCGGGTTACGCTGACCCTGCCGCGTGGCGTGGCCGAGCGCGAGGCCATCGATTTCGCCCGCAGCAAGGAAGCCTGGATCCGCGAACACCTGGCGGTGCAACCTGACCGGTCTGTTCCGGTTCTGGGGGGCACGATTCCGATCGAAGGGGTACCAACGCGAATCGAGGCCGCACCGGGCGCGCGT
This sequence comes from Ruegeria aquimaris, assembly GCF_025751555.1. Classification (GTDB taxonomy): domain Bacteria; phylum Pseudomonadota; class Alphaproteobacteria; order Rhodobacterales; family Rhodobacteraceae; genus Ruegeria_B; species Ruegeria_B aquimaris. Next base: position 69,815 of record NZ_JAOWLB010000022.1, on the reverse strand, counting down.
GTGCTGTGGCAGGCAGGCACGATCCAGGTGCCCGAAACCGCGCTGGCAGCGCGTTTGCACAGGTTCCTGCGGGAGATGGCGCGCGACCGGCTGGTGGCGGCCTGCGATTTCTATGCCGCCGAATTGGGGCGTCCTTATACCCGGATCAGCCTGCGCGACACGCGGTCTCGTTGGGGGTCGTGTACCGCCGATGGTGGCTTGATGTTCTCTTGGCGCCTGATCCTGGCGCCGCCTGCGGTGTTGCGCTATGTCGCCGCGCATGAGGTGGCGCACCTGGCTGAGATGAACCATTCGCCCCGGTTCTGGGCCGAGGTCACGCGTATCCATGGCCCTTATGAGGCGCCGCGCCGCTGGCTGCGTGAGAATGGGGCCGAGCTGCATAGCCATCAGTTCTAAGCCAGTTGGTCGGCGGCGTGCGACTTGCTAAGATGTCCCATCGTAAAGACAGTTGGGAATGGCATGACCGGACAGGAACAGCGACGGCTGGCCGCCATCATGATGCTGGATGTCGCCGGGTTTACCCGCCTGATGGGCGAGGATGAATCGGGGACGCTGGCGCTGGTGCTGGATGCGCGCCGTTCCCATGTCGAACCGGCCCTGTCGCGGCATGGCGGACGGCTGGTCAAGCTGCTGGGTGACGGGGCGCTGGCCGAGTTTGCCAGCGTGACCGGCGCGCTGGATTGCGCCCGCGATATCCAGACCGGGATGCGGAACCATCCGCTCAAACTCAGGATCGGCATCAATCTGGGTGAGGTCATCGTCGAGGAAGACGACATCTATGGTGACGGGGTCAATGTCGCCTCGCGGATTGAGGGTCTGGCGCGTCCGGGCGGCATCGCCGTGTCGCACAGCGTGTACGAACAGGCCCGGAGCCGGGGTGGATACCGGTTTGTCGATGGCGGCAAGCAAATGGTCAAGAACGTGGCCGAGCCGGTGGCTGTGTTTCACCTGTCGACCGATGGCGGCGAAGCCGAGGCGGTCCGGCCCGCCAGCAATTCCCGGCACCGACGCTGGCTGCCGCTTGCCTTGGCCGCCTGCGCGGTCGTCGCCGGGTCGGTCTATGCCTTGCTGGTTGGCGACCTGCGGCTCTGGAACGCTGATGTGCCACCGCCGGTTGGTGCGGTGGTCGCCGATGACCGACCTTCGCTGGTTGTCCTGCCTTTCGAAAATCTTTCGGGCGATCCCGAGCAGACCTATTTCAGCGACGGGATGACCGACAACCTGATCAACGATCTCAGCCAGATCGGCGGCTTGCTGGTTATTGCCCGCAACACAAGCTTTTCCTTTCGCGACCGGCAAGAAGCGATGGACGCCCAGACCGTCCACAAGGTTCTGGGTGTCCGCTATGTGGTCGAGGGCAGCGTGCAGCGCGCCGGTGCGCACGTTCGCATCAATGCCAATCTGGTCGACGGAACGACCGGGTTTCAGCTATGGGCCGGTCGGCTGGATCGCGAGTTCAGCGATCTCTTCGCCTTGCAGGATCAGGTCGCCTCGCAGATCATCGACGCGCTGAAGATCGAGTTGACACAGGACCAGCGGAGGCGGTTGTCGAAACGCCATACCGACAATCTGGAGGCCTATGACCTGTTCCTGCGCGCCTGGGAGGAGATCTGGCGGTTCAACGATGAATCGCGCAAGACGGCTCAGGCCTATTTGTGGTCCACGCTGGATCTGGATCCCGATTTTGCGCTGGCAAAGGCCATCCTTGCAACGACCTATACCAATCGGACCGGCGTCTCGCTGACCGCCAGCGCCGAGTCGCTGGAAACCGCGTACCGGCTCGCGCGCCAGGCGGTGGCGATCGACCCCGAATTGCCCTCTGTCCATGCCTCGTTGGGGTTGGTCCACATGTTCCGCCGCGAGTTCGAAAAGGCCGACGCCTCCTTCGCGCGAGCGGTGGAGCTTGATCCGAACTACGCCGATGGTTTTGGCATGCAGGCGTGGAATTGGCACTATGCCGGCGATCCCGAACGGGCGCTCGCCGGGTTCGAATATGCCATGCGCCTGAACCCGCGGGCACCGTTTCCCTACCTGAACGCAATCGCGGAGGTGCATTTCAGCCTCGGTAATCTCGAAGCCGCTTTGGAATGGAGCACCGAGGCGCTGGAAAGAAACCCCGAGGCGTTGCGTCAGCGCTTGTTGCAGGGCGCCATTTTTGCCGAGATGGGCCGGATCGAGGATGCCGAATGGGAAGTGGTCGAGGTACTGGCGCTTCAACCCGGGATCAGGGTTGCGAACCTGCCGGATATTTACCCTTATCGCGAGGGCGAAACCCTGAGGCGCCTGGAACAGGCGCTGCGGAATGCCGGTCTGCCCGGATGATCGGGTCGGGTTGACGCGGCTTGTGGATGTGATCACATGGTCCCATGCAAAGCCCACGCCCGACCGAACAGACCATAACCGCCGCCGCCCATGACCGGGTCTATCGGACCCTGCGCACCCGTATCATGCATGGCGAGATGTCGCCGGGTCAGGCGTTGACCCTGCGCGGGATCGGCAAGGAATTCGACGTCTCGATGACGCCTGCACGCGAGGCGGTGCGCAGGCTGGTGGCCGAAGGAGCGCTGTTCCTGTCCAGTTCGGGGCGGGTCTCGACGCCGGAACTTGGCAATGACCGGATCGAGGAACTGGCGGCGCTGCGCGCGCTGTTGGAGGTGGAACTGGCCAGCCGCGCCCTGCCGCGCGCCCATATGGCGCTGATCGACCGGCTTCAGACCATCAACACCTCGGTGGCCGAGATGGTGTCGAAACGCGATGCCGTGGGTTACATCCGCACCAATCTGGAATTTCACCGCACGCTTTACCTGCGGGCGCAGGCCCCGGCGATGCTGGCCATGGCCGAGACCGTCTGGCTGCAACTGGGGCCGACGATGCGGGCGCTTTATGGCCGCCTGCGCCGCACCGACCCGCCGCAGTATCACAAGCTGATCATCGCTGCGCTGAGGGCGGGGGACGAGCCCGGTCTGCGTCTGGCGGTCCGGACCGATGTCACCCAGGGCCTCCGGCTTCTGGTCACCTGACGACGCGCGGTTGCGTGCGACTTCGGCTTGGTCTTAATGTACAGGTATATTCAACGGGGAGAGAGATAATGAGCACGTTTTCGCGGCGCGGTGCGCTGGGGCTGATTGGTGGCGCCGCCACCCTGCCGATGCTGGGAACACCGGCCCTGGCCAATACCAAGATGACGGTCGGCGCGTTGCGCTTCACCAGCCACGCGGCGTCTTTTGTGGCCTTCGAGCGCGGTTACTTTGCCGAAGAGGGGCTGGACGTCGAGTTCAAGTTCTTCGAGGCGGCCCAGCCGATGGCGGTGGCAATCGCAAGCGGTGATGCCGATTACGCGGTCACCGCGATCACCGGCGGCCTGATCAGCCTGGCGGAAAAGGGCGCGGCCAAGGTGATCGGCGGCGCGCTGAGCGAGGAAAAGGGCATCGACGGCCAGATGATCCTGGCCTCGAACGCGGCTTACGACGCGGGGCTGACCAGCGCCGCCGCGCTCGATGGGCGCAGCTTTGCGGTGACGCAGCCGGGCTCGTCCTTTCATTATATGGGCGCCAAGATCGCGGCGGCCGAGGGCGCCTCGGTCAAGTTCACGCCACTGCAAAAGGTGGGCGCGATCATCGGCGCGATGAAGTCGGGTCAGGTCGATGCGTGGACCATCGTACCCCATATCGGCAAGGCTCTCTCGGGTGGCGGTGCGGTGAAACATATCGGCATGGTTGCCGATTACCTGCCCGACTATCAGGTCACCACCGTGTTTACCTCGGCCAGCAATGCATCCGGCGAACGGGCGCAGACCGAGGCGTTCCTGCGTGCCTTCTCGCGCGGGGCCGAAGATTTCAACGCGGCCCTGGTGGACAAGACTGCCGGTGACGAGGCCGGGGTCGAGATGGTCAAGCTGGTGCACAAATATGTCTATGCCGACCAACCCTTTGAGAAGGCCGAGAAGTCCATTCGCAACGGCGCGATGCGCCTGAACAAGGATTCGGCCCTGAACATGGGTTCGGTCGAGGATCAGCTGGGCTGGTTCAAGTCCGAAGGTCTGGTCAAGGACAGCATCACCACCGAGATGCTGGTCGACAATTCCTATGTGCCGATGATCTGACGGCACATGGAACTTGCGGTTCGCGGTCTGACCCATCGCTATGGCGACATGGTGGTGCTGGACGATGTTTCGCTGCATATCCCGGCGGGCGAGATCCTGTGTGTGGTCGGTCCGTCGGGCTGTGGCAAGTCCACCCTGCTCAGAATGCTGGGCGGGCTGGAACAACCCGATTGGGGCGAGGTGCTGCAAGGCGGCACCCCGCCCGAGGGCTGTCTGAACCCGCTGACCTATGTGTTTCAGGATTTCGCCCTGCTGCCCTGGCGTAGCGTGGCGGGCAACATCTCCTTGGTGCTCGAAGATCACCACCTGCCGGGTGACCGGGTGCGTGCGATCATCGAGGATGTGCTTGCGCGCACCCGGCTGTCGGATTTCCACGATGCATTACCCCGGCAACTGTCAGGCGGCATGAAACAGCGGGTCGCCATTGCCCGGGCGCTGGCGGTGAACCCGGCGGTTATGCTGCTGGACGAGCCGCTCTCAGCGCTCGATGCGCAGACGCGCGAGCTGTTGATGGAGGATCTGGTGGCCCTGTGGGAGCGGCAGCCCTTTACCGGCGTCTATGTCACCCACAACCTGGCCGAGGCTGTGCGCCTGGGCCACCGCATCGCGGTACTGTCGCGCCGTCCGGGCCGGGTGCGCGAGGTGATCGAGGTACCGGGCGCGCTTTCGGAACGACAGGCCGGTGACGCAGGGCTGGAGGCGATCCAAGCTCATCTCTGGGCGTTGATGCGGGACGAGGCGATGGCCGCCGATCAGGAGTTGCTGGATGCCTGAGATCCGGGTTCCCTTTCGTGGTGGCGGCTTCCGCCCCGAGGCGCGGCGCGGCACCGGCATCGCGGTGTTTCTGCTGCTGCTGTTCCTGATCGAATGGGGCACGCGGACGGGCTGGATTTCCAACCTGACCCTGCCGCGCCCTTCGGACGTGGCCGCGACGCTGGGTGATCTGGCCCGCTCCGGCGCGCTCTGGACCCACCTGTTACCCTCGCTCAGCCGGCTGGCGGTGGGCTCGGTTCTGGGCATCAGCGCGGGTGTTGGTGTGGGCGTTCTGATTGGGCTCTTTTCCTATATCCGGGCCGGGCTGGTGCCGCTGGTGGCGGCGATCTTCCCGATCCCGAAAATCGCCCTGCTACCGCTGTTCGTGATCTGGTTCGGCATCGACGAAGGGTCGAAATACGCGCTCATCGCGCTGGGCACCTTCACGCCCACGGTGGTGGCCACCTATGGCGCGGTCGACAATGTCGACCGGGGGCTCATTCGCATGGGGCAGAGCTTTGGCCTGGGTTGGTGGTCTATCGTGCGCAAGATCGTGCTGCCCGGCGCGCTGCCCGGTATCCTGTCCGGGCTGCGCGTGTCGCTGGCCATCGGCATCATCCTGCTGGTCGCGGCCGAGATGCTGGGCGCAGAACACGGGATTGGCGCCTATATCCTGCAAGCGGGCGCGCTCTACGATCTTGAGCGGCTTTTTGCCGGTGTGGTCATTCTGTCCTGCCTCGGCGTGCTGACCAGCTGGGCCATCGGCAAAATCGAGAAACGCTTGCTGGTCTGGCGCGGCTGATCGCGGTATCCTGCGGCAAAACAATCGAGCAGGATCCACCATGATTGATCGTCGCTTCTTTACTTTCGGCTTAGGCGCGCTGACGCTATCGGCCTGTGGCGGGGCCACGACCGCGCCTACCGCCGCACCGGCGGAAAACTGGCCCACCGTGCCCAACGCTGGCTGGAGCGCCTGGGTCACCTCTTTCAAGGGGCGGGCCTCGGCGCAGGGCATTTCCGCCTCAACCCTCGACAGCGCGTTTCGCGGCGCGGGTTACATCCCCAAGGTGATCGAACGGGACCGCAACCAGACCGAGTTCAAACGCTCGCTGGAAGATTACCTGGCCATCGCCGCTTCGGACGAGCGGATCGCCACCGGCAAGCAGATGCTGGCCCGGCACGGCGCGCTCTTGAACCGGATCGAGCAACATTACGGGGTCGACAAGGCGGTTGTGACCGCCATCTGGGGGCTGGAGAGCCGCTATGGCACCCGGCGCGGCGATGTGCCGATCGTCTCGGCCCTGTCGACTCTGGCCTATGACGGGCGGCGCGGCGCGTTTTTCGAAAAGCAGCTGATCGCGGCGATGAAGATCCTGCAAAACGGCGATACGTCACCCCGCAACATGACCGGCAGCTGGGCGGGTGCGATGGGCCATACGCAGTTCATCCCGACCTCGTACCTGGCCTATGCGGTGGATTTCACCGGCGACGGGCGGCGCGACATCTGGTCCGAGGATCCGACCGACGCGCTGGCCTCGACCGCCGCCTATCTGGCTAATGCGGGCTGGGTGCGCGGCCAGCCCTGGGGCGGCGAGGTCGGCTCTGCCGCCGCCAATTCGGGCACGCCGCTGGCCGTGTTGCAGCCACAGGTGCCGGGGCCGAAAATCGCGGTGTTCAAGAATTTCAACGTGATCAAGCGCTACAACAACTCCGACAGCTACGCCATCGGCGTGGGCCACCTGTCCGACCGGCTCAAGGGCGGCGGAGCGTTCAAGGCCTCGTTCGGGCCGGATGAGACCGGCCTGACGCTGGAGGAGCGCAAGGAGTTGCAGACCCGCCTGAGCGCGGCCGGGTACGACACCGGCGGCGCGGATGGTGTCATCGGCGGCAAGAGCACGGCGGCAATCTCCGACTATCAGCGCGCCAAGGGGCTGCCAGTGACCGGCGAACCCTCGGTCGAACTGCTGCGGATGCTGCGCTAACGGAAAAGGGGGAGGGCGCTGCCCCCGTCGCCCGATGGGCGACTCCCCCGGAGTATTTCAGGCGAAATGAAAGGGCGCGCGTGGCGCCTTTTCTTATGCGGCTAGCCCCTTGGATCCGAGGTTCAGGAATTTCTGGCGGCGGTCCTTGATCAGCGCGGCGCTGTCCTTGCCGTCGAGGTCCTTGAGCATCGCGGTGATGGCGGTCCCAACCGCGTCCATTGTCTTGCCCTTGTCGCGATGGGCGCCGCCGCGCGGTTCCGCAATCACCTGGTCGATCACGCCCAGTTTCAGCAGATCCTGCGCGGTGAGGCGCAGCGCCACGGCGGCCTCGCGCATCTTTTCGGCGTTCTTCCACAGGATCGAGGCGCAACCTTCGGGCGAGATCACCGAGTAGATCGAATGTTCGAGCATCGCCACACGGTTGGCTGTGGCAAAGGCCACCGCCCCGCCCGAGCCGCCCTCGCCGATCACCACCGAGACCAGCGGCACGCCGATCTTGAGGCACATTTCGGTCGAGCGGGCGATTGCCTCGGACTGGCCGCGTTCCTCGGCACCCTTGCCGGGATAGGCCCCGGCGGTGTCGATCAGGGTCACCACCGGCAGGCCAAAGCGGCTTGCCATTTCCATCAGGCGGACCGCCTTGCGGTACCCTTCGGGCCGGGCCATGCCAAAGTTATGGGCGATGCGCGACTTGGTGTCCGAGCCTTTTTCGTGGCCGATCACCATCACCGGGCGGTCCTTGAACCGGGCCAGACCGCCCATCACCGCCAGATCGTCGGCAAAGTTGCGGTCGCCGGCGAGCGGTGTGTATTCGGTGAACAGTTTCTCGATGTAATCGCGGCAATGCGGGCGGTCGGGGTGCCGCGCCACCTGGCATTTGCGCCAGGGGGTGAGGTCCTTGTAGAGTTCGTCCAGCAGCTTGACCGCCTTGGCATCCAGCGCGGCGGCCTCTTCGGCCACGTCCATCTCGGCATTCGCGCGGGCCAGGGCGCGCAGTTCCTCGGCCTTGCCTTCGATCTCGGCCAGCGGTTTTTCGAAATCCAGGTACTGGGTCATGGTGCCCTCTCGTCGCGGCGTTTCACGCTATATGACCTCAGGTCGCGCCGGATGCAACTCGGCAGGTGCAGCGGGCACCCTGTTCCGGTCAGCCGGGGAAAAGCACGGGGTAGAGCGAGCCGACCAGCAAAAGGGCCATGGACCAGTTGAACATGGTCAATCGGCGCGGGTTGGTCAGGATGCGCGCCATTTGCTGACCCATCACCGTCCAGGTGCTGACCGAGGGCAGGTTGACGGCGCCAAAGATCGCGGCGACCAGCAGCACCGCTACCAGCGTCTGACCCGGGGCATAGGCCGAAATCGCGGTCAGCGCCATCGCCCAGGCCTTGGGGTTGACCCATTGAAACGCCGCCGCCTGCAAGAAGGTCATCGGGCGCCCGGCGCTGCGCCCGGCCTGCGAGGGGGCGGAATTGGCGATCTTCCATGCGAGCCAAAGCAGGTAGAGCACCGAGAAGGTCTTGAGCACGGTATAGCTGGGTGGCCAAGCGTCAAACACCTGCACCAGCCCGGCCCCCACCATCAGCACCATGAAGGTAAAGCCAAGCCCGATTCCCAGCATATGCGGGATGGTGCGGCGGAACCCGAAATTGGCCCCCGAGGCCATCAGCATCAGGTTGTTCGGTCCCGGCGTGATCGAAGAGACAAAGGCAAACAGGACGAGAGCGATCAGGATGTCATGGGTCATGCGCAAAATCTGCTCTTGAAATCGCAGAATGAAATTGCGTTGTTGCGAGCTTCGGCCCAATATGCGCAACTAATGATCAAGATTGACGAGATAAACCGCAAGATATTGCGCGAACTGACACGCGATGGCCGGATCAGCAATCTCGACCTGGCGTCGAAGGTGGGGTTGTCGCCCTCGGCCTGCCTGCGCCGGGTGCAGGATCTGGAACGCGCCGGGGTGATCGCCGGGTATCGCGCGGTGCTGAATCCGGCGGCCCTGGGTCTGGGGTTTATGGCCTATATCGGAGTGGGTCTCAGCGAGCATACCAAGGCGGCGCAGGAATCCTTTGAGCGCGCGGTTTCGCTCGCGCCCGAGGTGGTGGAATGCCACAATATCACCGGAACAATCGAGTACCTGTTGCGGGTCGAATGCGCCGATCTACCTGGCTACAAGACCTTTCATACCGACGTGCTGGGCACGCTGCCGCATGTGAACTCGATCACCACCTACGTGGTCATGGGATCGCCCAAGGACATGCGGGCGTGATCCCGCGACGGGGAGCTTTGGACGCACGCACCCCTTGCGGCACGAAAATTTGAACCCTAGGCTGATCACGATTTCGTTGCGCGATAACGGCGGGCAGACCGGCGCGACATGTGAACAACCGGGAGACCATGATATGAAATCCATCTGGATAGGTGCGATTGCTGGGCTTGGCCTGACGCTTGCCAGCGCCCTGTCGGCGGCGCCGCTCAAGTTGCAGCCGGCCAATCCGCAGCCGGGCGGGCTCAAGGGCGGGCTGTCCGTGAGCTATGGCTATGCCAAGGAAGGCGAGCATATCAAATACTTGTCGGATGCGCGGTCTGTGCTGAAGTCGGGGGCGCAGCGCGGCAAGGCGCTGCGTGGGCTCGACTATCGCGATACCAGCAAGGGCGAGAACACCCTGACATCGTCGCGCGACGAAAACGTTGCGGCGGCGATCCGCGGCTATATCAAGTTCGACCGCCCCGGGGTCTACGAGATCGACTTTTTTACCAATGACGGGATCGACGCGCGAATCGGCGGTCAGCAGGTTGGCCTGTTCGACGGTCGCCAGACCTGCGACAGCACCATCGTGTCCGAGGTCGAGGTGCCGCAGGCGGGCTGGTACAAGGTCGACATCACCTATTTCAACCGGCTCAATACCTCGTGCCTGATGATGCGTTGGGGGCAAAAGGGCAAGGGGATGAAATGGGTGCCCAACAATGTGTTCGGTCACTGACCGGACACGGGGGCCGCTCCAGGCCTAGGGCGTTGTAAGGCCGAATGCGGCCCTGAGCGCGAGGTCGGGCGAGGATAGCACCGGCACGGGGGCACGGGTATAAACCGCAGCTCCGGCCATCGAGGCTTGTGCCAGTACGACACAAGCGATGTCAGGCCACAGGTCCAGTTCGGCGTCGATGCGCTTGGCGATCGCGCGCGCAAAACCGTCGCTGTCACCGGCTGTGAACATCGGCCAGAGCTCGGGCAACGCCAGCGCGCGATGGTGCGCGGGGCGGCCCTCCTGCTGAAATGCCTCGCACAGAAGCGCGGTTGACGGGACCCTCGTGCTGTCCAGGCAGAACACCAGCAAGACCTCTCCATCGCAGCGGGCGGCGGCCTGCATCATCGGCCAATCGATCCGGATTGCGCCCGCCTCTGCCGCGACAGCGCCGATCGTGGTGCAGGTGCACAGGCTGGCGGGTTTGGCCGCAATGGTGCGGATGATCTCTGCGGCCAGGTCATCGCCGATACCGCCCTGCGCGCGCGCCAGCCAGTCGGGACGCACGACATGGTCAAGCCGCGCGTCGGGCGCGATCCGCGCGGCAAGCGCGTCAAAAGTGGCGCGATGCACCTCGGCGGTGTGGAACAGGGTCAGGTCGGTCATTCGGGGCCTCAGGTCGCGATCTGCCGAGTAGATGGCAGCGGAGTTCGGCTGTCCAGTCCCGACCCGTTTCCTGCGCTTTTCTTCTCACCGCTGCGCCGAGAGCAGGAAACGGGTCGTCCGTCGGGCCGCCCTCTCTCTATTCCATGACCATGCAACCGAGAAAGGGCATGACCATGGAACTGAACGGCAAGACCATCATCATCACCGGCGCGAGCAGCGGTATTGGCGCCTGTGCGGCACTGTTGTTTGCGCGTGAAGGCGCGAACGTTGTTCTGGGCGCGCGTCGGAGGGATGAACTGGAACAATTGACGCAGCAGATCACGCAGGCCAGTGGCCAGGCCGTCTGTCTGGCCGGGGATGTAACGGACGAAATCTATTCCCACAGGCTTGTCGAGTTGGCGCAGTCCCGGTTCGGAGGTCTGGACGGCGCCTTCAACAATGCTGGGATGATGGGGGAAATCGGTCCTATCGCCCGGATGACCACCGCAAACTGGACCGACGTCATCTCGACCAATCTGACAAGCGCCTTCTTTGCGGCCAGGGCGCAAGCGCCAGCCTTGGCCGCGCGCGGTGGGGCGATGGTGTTCACCAGCTCCTTTGTCGGAGTGAACAACGGAGGGATGCCGGGCATGGGCGCTTATGCCGCCTCCAAGGCCGGGCTTGTCGGCCTGGTGCAGTCGCTCGCCTCGGATCACGCGGCGGAAGGTGTCCGGGTCAACGCCTTGCTGCCCGGGGGGACACAGACCGCGATGGCGGGTGACGATCCGGACACGCATGCCTTTATCGCCGGTCTGCATCCGATGAAGCGGATGGCCGAACCGGAGGAAATAGCGCAGGCGGCGTTGTTTCTGTTGTCGGACCGGTCAAGCTTTGTCACCGGCGCGGCGATGTCGGCCGATGGCGGTATTTCGGTGCGGTTGGTGTGACATGAAGTCCGGGCCGGTCACTGGCCGGCCCGGCCTCTGCGCCCGTCTCAGCCGTTGGCGGCAATCATCTCGGCCTGGCGGACGATGACCTCGGCCTGCTTGATCGAGGCGATATCGACCAGACGGCCCTTGTAGACGGTCGCACCCTCGCCATTGGCCTTGGCGGTTTCCATCGCGGCCAGGATCTCGCGCGCCTCAGTGACCTTAGCCTCGGACGGCGTAAAGACCTGATTGGCCAGCGCGATCTGCTTGGGGTGGATCGCCCATTTGCCGACCATGCCCAGCGTTGCCGAGCGGCGCGCCTGCGCGATGAACCCTTCGTCGTCCGAGAAATCGCCGAACGGCCCGTCCACCGGCAGGATGCCATGGGTGCGGCAGGCGGCGACGATGGCGGTCTGCGCCCAGTGCCACGGATCGGACCAGTATTTCGCGCCCTCGCGCAGCATGTAGTAATCTTCCTGCGTGCCACCGATGCCGGTGGTCTGCATGCCCATCGAAGCGGCGAAATCGGCCGCGCCCAGGCTCATCGCCTCCAAACGCGGGCTGGCGGCGGCGATCTCCTCGACATGGGCGATGCCAGCGGCGGATTCGATGATCACTTCCAGGCTGATCGGCTTGGTCCGGCCGGTGGCGCGCTCGATCGCGGTGACCAGCGCATCGACGGCATAGACATCGGCGGCGCAGCCCACCTTGGGGATCATGATCTGGTCCAGCCGGTCACCCGCCTGTTCCAGCACGTCCACCACGTCGCGGTACCAATAGGGCGTGTCCAGCCCGTTGATCCGCACCGACATGTACTTGTTGCCCCAATCCACGGTGTTCAGCGCCTCGATCACGTTGGCGCGGGCGAATTCCTTGTCACTGGGCGCGACCGAATCCTCAAGGTCGAGGTTGATCACATCCGCCGCCGAGGCCGCCATCTTGGCAAACAGCTTGGTGTTCGAGCCGGGACCGAACAACTGGCAGCGATTGGGGCGCGCGGGCGCGGCGGGCTGGATGCGGAAACTCATGGCTGGACCTTTCCGGGAGTAATGAAATTACGATTTCTTTGCCCCATGAGGTATTAAATTGCGCACCCCTGCGCAAGCGCCTTTGTGCAGTCGCAGCATTGCCCGCGCGAAATCTTCGCTCTTGCAGAGAGAATTGCTGATGAATGTTTAATCAGTTTGAAAACTTCGAAGAATTTTGTGAAATTCCGCCATTTGACGCAAGAATCGTCCAATCGACCCGAGGCTGGCGAATGAGAACGCAATATGCTCGTTGCCCGGGGCCATTAGTCTACCTCGGAATCAAAGGAGTGCACCGCAATGATCGAAACCCCGTATCTGCTGTTTCTGGGCGATGCCCCCGACCAACTGGCCGCCAAGGTGGCGCAGGGCATCAAGGATTGGCGGCCCGAGAATGCCGTGGGCCAATTCCGTATGGAAGGCTGCAAAGCCGACCTGGGATTGACCGACATGGATCTGGCCCAGGCCCGCGAGGCAGGTGCCAAGACCCTGGTGATCGGCGTTGCCAACCGTGGCGGCGTGATCAGCCAGGATTGGAAGAAAGTTCTGGTCATGGCGCTGGAAGAGGGGTTCGACCTGGCCTCGGGCCTGCACAACCTGCTGCGCGATGAACCCGACCTGGTTGCCGTCGCCGAGGCCTGTGGCCGCAAGCTGCACGACGTGCGCATCCCCTCGGTCAAGTACCCGATCGCCAATGGCGTCAAGCGCAAGGGCAAGCGGTGCCTGGCCGTGGGCACCGACTGTTCGGTGGGCAAGATGTACACCGCGCTGGCGATGGATGCCGAGATGCGCGCGCGGGGCATGAAGTCGACCTTCCGCGCAACCGGTCAGACCGGCATCCTGATCACCGGCGACGGCGTGCCGCTGGACGCGGTGATCGCCGATTTCATGGCCGGGTCCATCGAATGGCTGACGCCGGATAATGACGAGGATCACTGGGACCTGATCGAAGGGCAGGGCAGCCTGTTCCACATCTCTTACTCAGGCGTGACGCTGGCCCTGGTGCATGGGGGCCAGCCCGACGCGCTGGTGCTGTGCCATGAGCCGACCCGCGCCCATATGCGCGGCCTGCCCGGCTATCAGCTGCCGTCGCTGGAGGCGGTGCGCGATACCGCGCTGGCGCTGGCCAAGGTCGGCAACCCGGACTGCCAGGTGATCGGCGTATCGGTCAACACCCAGCACTTGGGCGAGGAAGAGGCGCGCGCCTATCTTGCCAAGGTCGAGGCCGACATGGGTCTGCCCGCGACCGATCCGTTCCGCTTTGGCGCCGGCAAGCTGGTGGACGCGCTGGCCGCAGTGTGATCTGAACGACCCGCCGGAGGCCGACGACAGGTGCCTCCGGCGGGAGTATTTGAGGCAAAGTGAAAAGGAACGGGCGGTATGCAGATCGAGGTGACGCGCGACGTGTTCCGGCTGGCGCAGGTATTCACCATCTCGCGCGGGTCGCGGACCGAGGCCAAGGTTCTGACGGTGCGGGTGTCCGATGGCGCCCATCAGGGCTGGGGCGAATGTGTGCCTTATGCCCGTTATGACGAAACACTGGAATCGGTCGAGGCGCAGATTGCCGGGCTGCCCGAGGACATCACGCGTGCCGCGCTGATGGATCTGTTGCCCGCAGGGGCCGCGCGCAACGCGGTTGACTGCGCGCTTTGGGATCTGGAGTGCAAGCGCGCGGGCAAGCGGGCGTGGGAACTGGCAGGCCTGCCGGTTCCGGGGCCCGAGATCACCGCATATACCCTGTCGCTCGACACGCCCGAAGCGATGCGGGCGCAGGCGCAGAAGAATGCGCATCGGCCCCTGCTGAAGATCAAGCTGGGCACTCCCGACGACATGCCACGACTGGAAGCGGTGCGGGCGGGCGCGCCGGGTGCCAAGATCATCATCGACGCCAACGAGGGCTGGTCGGCCGAGGTCTATGCCGATCTGGCGCCGCATCTGGTACGGCTGGGCGTGGCGCTGGTCGAACAACCGCTGCCGGCCGGGCAGGACGAGGCGCTGATCGGCATGAACCGCCCGGTACCCGTCTGTGCCGACGAGAGCTGTCATGACCGGGCCAGCCTGCCCAAACTCAAGGGCAAGTACGATGTGGTCAACATCAAGCTCGACAAGACCGGCGGACTGACCGAGGCGCTGGAGCTGCGCCGCGCGGCGCTGGCCGAGGGCTATGGCATCATGGTCGGCTGCATGGTCGGCTCGTCGCTGGCGATGGCGCCCGCGACGCTGGTGGCGCAGGGGGCGCTGGTCACCGATCTCGACGGCCCACTGCTTCTGGCCGAGGATCGCGAGACGCCGCTTGAATTCGATGCGGCGGGTGTGCATCCGCCCAGCGCGGCGCTCTGGGGCTGAGGCGCGCGTGCAATGGCGGCCTGGGCCATCGGACTGGCTGGTGCGTGTCTTGCCTGTCTGGCTGTCCTGGCGCTGTGGCGCCGCCGCGACCTGCGCGCGGACGAGGGCGAGGCACTGCGCCTTGCCCGTTTTCAGCCCGCCGCGCCCGAACGGTTCGACCCGCAGATCGTGGCCGATCTGCCAGAGCCTGCACGCCGGTTCTTTCACTGGGCTATTGCGCCCAATGCCGAACTTTTCAGCGTTGCCGAGTTGGAGATGCAGGGCCAGTTCGGCATGGGAGACAAGGCGCGCCCGGGCTACATGCCGATGACGGCGCGGCAGACCCTTGCCAGCCCGCATGGTTTTGTCTGGTCCATGCGGACCGGGCGCGGCCTGCGTCGGTTGTCGGGCTCGGATTCCGGCAGCTGGACCCGGTTCTGGCTGGCCGGGCTGGTGCCGGTCGCGCGCTATGGCGGCACAGCTGATCATCGTCGCTCGGCCTTTGGCCGCTATGCCGCCGAGGCGGTGATGTGGACACCGGCTGCGGTCCTTCCGCGCCCGGGTGTTACCTGGACGGGCATTGACGAGAATTCGGCCCGCGTGACGATCGAGCATCTGGGGATGGAGCAGGCGATCGACCTCACGGTGGATGCCGCGGGCGCGCCGGTACAGATCGCCTTTACCCGCTGGAGCAATGCAAACCCCGAAGGCGTTTGGCGCGAACAGCCCTTTGGTGCCTTTCTTTCCAATGACCAAGATTTCTCCGGCATCCGCATCCCGACTCATGTCGAGGCGGGCAATCATTTCGGAACCGATGCCTGGTTCCCGTTTTTTGTTGTCGATGTCACCGACCTGCGTTTTCCGCAGGCGGGCCGGGCTTGACGCAGACCCTTAATCGCCGCAAGACGCGGCATGTCCCAAAGGAGCCACACATGACCCGTACCGTTTACGTTAATGGCGAATACCTGCCCGAGACCGAGGCCAAGGTTTCCATCTTCGACCGCGGCTTTCTGATGGCGGATGCGGTTTACGAGGTGACCAGCGTTCTGGATGGCAAGCTGATCGATTTCGAGGGCCACGCGGTGCGCCTGAAACGCTCGCTGGACGAGTTGGACATGTCCGAACCCTGCACCAAGGAAGAGCTGCTGGAGATTCACCGCAAGCTGGTGGAACTGAATGGCATCGATGAGGGGCTGGTCTATCTTCAGGTCAGCCGCGGGTCGGATGGCGACCGGGATTTTGTGTTCCCTTCGGCCGATACCCCGCCGACGCTGGTGTTGTTCACCCAGAACAAGCCCGGCCTGGCCGACAATCCGGCGGCCAGGAAAGGTGCCAAGATCATCTCGATCGAGGATATCCGCTGGGGCCGTCGCGACATCAAGACGGTGCAGCTGCTCTATCCGTCGATGGGCAAGATGATGGCCAAGAAGGCCGGTTGCGACGACGCCTGGCTGGTCGAAGACGGTTTTGTGACCGAGGGCACCTCGAACAACGCCTATTTCGTCAAGGCAGGCAAGATCGTGACCCGGCCGCTGTCCAACAACATCCTGCACGGGATCACCCGCAAGGCGGTGATGCGTCTGGCCAAAGAGGCGCAGATGGAGGTCGAGGAGCGGCTGTTCACCATCGACGAAGCAAAGGCGGCGGACGAAGCGTTCACCACCTCGGCCAGCGCCTTTGTCATGCCGGTGGTCGAGATCGACGGCGTCGCGCTGGGCGATGGCACCCCTGGCCCCATCGCCCGCCGCCTGCGCGAGATCTACCTCGACGAGGCGCGCAAGACGGCGATCTAAGGCGCTTTGAATCAACGGCGCGCGGCCCTATCATCGTGCTATGGAACGCCGACTTGCCGCCATCCTGATCGCCGATTTCGTCGGGTCGACTGCGTTTTTGCAGGCTGACGAGGAAGGTGCGCTTGTGCGTATCTCCTCTGTGCTTGGTATAGCGCGGGAGTGTATCGAACGGGCCGGTGGTCGTGTCTTCGACACGGCGGGCGATTCCGTGCTGGCCGAGTTCCGCAGCCCGGTCAGCGCGTTGCGCGCCGCCATCGAAACCCGTGCCCGTCTGGGGGGCGGTGGTGAACACACAGCCGAAGACATGCGGTTCGGTCTGCATGTCGCCGATGTGGTTGCGGATGGAGACGATCTGAAGGGCGAAGGTGTGAACGTGGCCGCACGATTGCAGGCCACGGCCGATCCCGGTGCCATTGACGTTTCGGAAACGCTGTTTACCCACGTGGTCAAGGTTTCATCCTGCAAGTTCGAAACGCTGGAACCGCGCCACCTGAAAGGTATCGCCGAACCCGTGCGGGTTTATCGCGTGTCGCAAAGTGCGGATCGCCATGTCTATCAGATTGCACCGACCCGCGATGAGCCCGCCGTTGCGCTGCGCCCAAACTCGGTGGCGGTGCTGCCCTTCCGGGTGACAACAGGCGCGGACGAGGATCGGGCTTTTCTGGCCGATGGTCTCACCGACGACCTGATTCACGAACTCAGCCTGATCCGTCCTCTCTTTGTCAGTTCCCGCACGGCCAGCCATGCGGTTGACACCAACGATCCGACCGCCGTCGGCCAGCGTCTTGGAGTGCGCTATGTCCTGTCGGGCACCATTCGCAAGCTTGGCGATCGGGTCCGGCTGTCGATCGAGCTGAGCGGCACCCGGAACGGCGAACTGATCTGGAGCGAACGCATCCAGCGCCCGTTCAATGAACTGCTGGATGCAATGGAAGAAATCGCCGCACGGGTTGCGGCAACCGTATCGGGCCGGATCGATCATGCGGAAATCGGTGCGGCCCGGCAGAAACGGCCTGAGAACATGTCCGCCTACGAGTTCTATCTGCGCGGCCTCGAAGAGCACCGGCTGAGCGGCATCTACAACAGCCATGCCCGTCAGGCGATCGGCTGGTTCCGCAAGGCACAAGAGGCCGATCCCGGGTTTGCCCGCCCCTTGGCGATGGAGGTTTGCGCCTGATCGTACCTGCCCGATTTCGACCTCGGCCAGTCCGAGAAACTGCTGATGCGGGCGCTCGAACTGGATCCGTCAGATCCCGAGTTGCACCGTATTTTGGGTATCGTTCTGATCAAGCGGCATCGCGACTATGCGAGCAGCCGTCGCCATCATGAAAAAGCTTTGGAACTGGCCCCGAACGACGCCTATATCGTGGGTCGTTGCGCGGCTTTCTTCACCTTCGCCGGCGAACCCGAGCGGGCGTTCGGTTTGCTGGACCGGGCCGAAGGACTGGACCCGTACCTGCCGGTCTGGGTGGTCGAAGAGCGGATCGCGGCGCTTTACGCACTGGGCCGGTTCGAAGACGTCAACCGCGCTGCGCTGGACCTTCCGTTTCAGACCCGGCGCACCCGTTTTTACCGGGCCGCGGCACGGATCGCGCGGGGCGATATCGAACGGGCGCGGATCCTGATCGGCGAGGCCTTGACCGACGACCCGTCGCTGTCCATCGAATATGTCCGTTCGCAGGAGCTTTACGAAGACCACGACCGGATGGAATGCCTTGTCGATCGTCTTCGTCAGGCCGGTTTGCCAGACACTCCGCAAAACGGTGCAGGGCCGGTAGCGTCGCATTAGCGACCGCTGCTCGAGAAGCCTTGCCGATCCGGAGCCGAGGCTTTGGCGGCAGCAGGCGTCGATATGGTCAGGAAACGACGCGGAAATGACGCCGGTGGCCATGCCAGCGCGGTGCGGGACCGACAGGCTGGCAATAGACCACAGGAGGCACGATGCGACCGTTCGAGGGGATCCGGGTTCTTGATCTGACCCATGTGTTTGCTGGTCCATTCTGCACCTATCAACTGGCGGTGCTCGGGGCTGAGGTGATCAAGATCGAGCCGGTGGACCGGCCCGACATGACAAGGACTGAGGGCGCCGATCCGGCGCTGAACGCCGCTGGCATGGGGCTGGTGTTTCAGGCGCAGGCGAGCGGCAAGCGGACCCTTGCGCTGGACCTGAAATCCGACGCCGGGCGGGAAGTCTTTGACCGGCTTGTCAAGACGGCCGACGTGGTGGTGCAGAACTACACCGCGCATGCGGTGACGGCGCTGGGCCTGGAGTATGACCGTCTGTCGGCACTGAAGCCGGATCTGATCTATTGCGCGATCTCAGGCTATGGCGCCACCGGGGACAAGGCGGCGCATCCCGCCTATGATGTGGTGATACAGGCCTTTACCGGCGTGATGGCCGCCAATGGCGAGGCCGACAGCCCGCCGGTGCGCATCGGCCCGGCGGTGATCGACTATGGCACCGGCGCGCAGGCGGCGCTGGCGATTTCGGCGGCGCTGTTTGCCCGGGCGCAGACCGGGCAGGGGCGGCGGATCGACGTCGCGATGAGCGATTGCGCGCTGATGCTGATGAACTCCAGCACCTTTGGCACGCTGTCCAGCGGCGCCGCACCGCGTCCGCATGGCAACCGCGATCCCAATCTTGCCGGTTATGCCGCCTATGAAACCGCCGAAGGCACACTGATGATCGGCGCCTATACCAATGCCCAGATGGCTGGCCTGATGCGGGCTGTCGGTGCGCCCGAGGCTGCGGCCGAGATCGAAGCCACCCCGCGCGACAGGATCAGCGCGCGGCGGGACAGCGACGCCTCGCTGCTGGCACAGGTGCTCAGAACCCGCCCCGCCGCCGAATGGGAGGATCTGCTGAACGCGCATCACGTCCCGGCGGCGCGGGTCCGCGACCTGAAACAGGCGCTGGACGAGCCGCAATTCACCACGCGTGGCGTGGTGCAGGCGCAGGGCGGGCAGAGCTTTACCGTGGCCGGGTTTCTCTATGACCACGGCGGGCCGGAACTGAGCCATCCGCCGCGTGCCCATGGGCAGGACAGCCGGGCGGTGCTGGGCGAGCTGGGCATTGGCGCGGCAGAGTTCGACAGCCTCGCCGCGCAGGGCGTCGTGTTCAGCCCTTGTCGGTGACGTTTTCCTTGAACGCCACTTCGAAGGCCGCCTGTTTCTCGGCGCTGGCCTCGGTCTGATACTTGGATTTCCACTCGGCCATGGTCATGCCATAGTAGATCTCGCGCGCCTCTTCCTTGCCCATTTCAATGCCCTTGGCATTGGCCGCCTCCTGGTACCAGCGCGCCAGGCAGTTGCGGCAGAACCCGGCCATGTTCATCAGGTCGATGTTCTGCACGTCGGTGCGGTCCTGCATCAGGTGCTGTTGCAGGCGGCGAAAGGCGGCGGCCTGAATCTCGATCTCGGTTTGCTGATCCATTGGAACTCTCCTCGATTGTTACAGCAGAGGTAGCAACCGCGCCCGGCGGCGACAACCTTGCCGATGTTCAAAGCCCGCTGTCGACCAGTGCCCGTTCCAGGATCGGCGCCAGCCGGTCCGCCCAGGCGCGTTGGCCGTCATGCTCGCCGATCAGGTCGTTGCGGATCTCGATCAGGGCATTGGGGCGGCGGAAGGCGGTGCAATGCTTGTCGATGGCATCGCCCGGCAGGACGCCGGAATAGGGCTCGTTGACGCCGACGCAGAGGTCATTCTCGGCCCTGAGCTGCGCCACCAGCGGGCGCGACAGGCGCTCGTCCTCGGTATGCAGGATGCCGATGTGCCAGGGGCGCGGGTCGCGCCCGCGCAATTGCCGGGTGAACGAATGCATCGACACGATCACCGCGCCGGGTCGCGCGGCCAGCCGTGCCAGCGCGTCATGATAGGGCCGGTAACACATGTTCAGCCGCCGTTCCCGCTCGGCCGCGTCCGCGTGGCGGTTGCCGGGAATGATCGACCCGTCATAGAGTTTCATCAGCAGGGTCGGATCGTCCTCGCCCCGGTTCGGGTCGATCACCAGACGCGAGAAGTTGGCGGCGATCACCGGGGCATCCAGCAGCTCGCCCAGATGGCGCGAGACCTCATAGGCGCCCACGTCATAGGCGATATGGCGTTCCATATCCTCGCGCGCCAGCCCCAGGTCGCCGCCACACACATCGGGGGGAACGATATTGGTGGCATGGTCGCAGGTGATCAGCCAGCGGGACGGGCGATCTTCGCCGTGCACAAAAAACGGGGTGTAAGTCATGGGCCTGTCATCTAGTTTGGTGCAGGTGTAGGGCAGTTGCCTGCAAAAGGGAATTGGGCCATAACGGGCCTGCTGCATGTTTGCGGTAACAATCTTGAGGCAAAGGAGTTGTGGGGCATGCGTCGCCTGAGAAAAGTGAAAATCGTGGCAACGCTGGGACCGGCGTCGGACACTTACGAGATGATCCGCGCCCTGCACGAGGCAGGCGCCGACGTATTCCGCCTGAACATGAGCCACGGCACCCATGACGAGATTCGCGCCAAGCACGAGATCATCCGCCGGGTGGAAAAGGATCTCGATAGCCCGATTGCCATCCTGGCCGATCTTCAGGGGCCCAAGCTGCGGGTCGGCACCTTTGAGAATGGGTCCGAGGACCTGGCCGAAGGCGCGGCCTTCCGGCTCGACCTCGATCCGGCGCCGGGGGATGCGGTGCGTGTCTGCCTGCCCCATCCCGAGATCTTTCAGGCGCTAGAGGCCGGGTCACATCTGCTGGTCAACGACGGCAAGATCCGCCTCAAGGTTCTGGAATGCGGTCCCGATTTCGCCGATTGCACCGTCATCACCGGCGGCACCATTTCGAACCGCAAGGGGGTCAACGTGCCCGACGTCGTGCTGCCGCTGGCGGCACTGTCGGAAAAGGACCGCGACGATCTGGAGTTCGCCTGCCAACTCGGCGTCGATTGGCTGGCGCTCAGCTTTGTGCAGCGCGCCCGCGACGTGTTCGAGGCGCGCACGCTGGCCGATGGCCGCGCCGCGATCCTGTCGAAGATCGAGAAGCCGGCCGCGGTCGAGGATTTCGACGCGATCCTCGATGCCTCGGACGGGATCATGGTGGCGCGCGGTGATCTCGGCGTGGAACTGCCTGTCGCTGCGGTGCCGCCCATCCAGAAGCGGCTGGTGCGCCGCTGCCGCGCCGCCGCCAAGCCGGTGATCGTGGCCACCCAGATGCTGGAAAGCATGATCGAAAGCCCGATGCCCACCCGGGCCGAGGTATCGGACGTGGCCACCGCCATCTACGAGGGCACCGACGCCATCATGCTCAGCGCCGAGTCCGCCGCCGGTCATTACCCGGTCGAAGCGGTGCGGACCATGGACAAAGTCGCAATCGAGGTCGAGGCCGACCCGACCTATACCCAGATCATCGCCGCCTCGCGCACCGCCAAGGGCAGCACCATCGCTGACGGGATCGTCGCCGCCGCGCGCGAGATCGCCGAGAAAACCGATATCAAGGCGATCTGCTGTTTCACCCAGTCGGGCACCACCGCGTTGCTGACCGCGCGGGAAAGGCCGGGCGTGCCGATCATCGCCATGACCTCGCTGCTCGACACCGCCCGCAGACTGTGCCTCAGCTGGGGTTGTCATTGCGTGATCACCCCGGAACTGGAGCGGTTCAAGGGCGCTGTGGTCAATGCCGCGCGCGCTGCGCGGGCAGGTGGGTTCGCTTCGGAAAAGGATCAGATCGTAGTGACGGCGGGGGTGCCCTTCAACGTGCCGGGCACCACCAACATCCTGCGTGTCGCGCCCTGTGACGAGCGTTTGATCTACAATACCGACCCGGGTTAACCTGAGGCTGACCGAGGGAGGAAGGGATCATGGACGCAGACACGCTCTTTGTCATGGGGCTGGTGCTTGCGGCCCTGTCCATCCCGGCCAGCGTATCGGCCTATAGCGAAGGGCGCCGCCCGGTCGCGGGGCTGGTGTCGATGGCGGTGTCGGTCGGCATGATGGTCTATGCCAGCCGCTGGCGCCCCGGCGGCTATGCGCTGGCCGACATCCCCGAGGTCTTCTTTGGCGTCGTCGCCCGGATGATACCGTGAATTCGGCATCGGGCGTCTTTTCACCCGGCAACGCGCCTGCTAGGGCGGGCAAATAACAAGGCAGGAGCATCAGGCATGGCCGTATCGCACCCCAAGGAGCGGATCGAATACATCGTCGAAGGCGGGCGGCGCCTGTCTGGCACGATCTCGCCGTCGGGCAACAAGAACGCGGCGCTGCCCATCGTCGCCGCCGCCCTGCTGACCGAATATCCGGTGATCCTGACCAACGTGCCGCGTATCCGCGATGTCGAGGCGCTGGTGACCCTGATCCGCTCGGTCGGGGCCGAGGCCGAATGGACCGACCGTAATGCCCTGCGCATCCATGCCAAGGAATTGCGCCCGACCGCACTCGACCCAGACCTGTGTTCGCGCATCCGCGCCTCGATCCTGCTGGCCGGTCCGATGCTGGCGCGCTGCGGCCAGATCACGCTGCCGCCGCCGGGCGGCGACGTGATCGGACGCCGCCGCATCGACACCCATTTCCTGGCCCTGCGCCAGCTTGGCGCCGAGATCGAGCTGAACGATGCCTATGTGCTGACCGCCCGCGATCTGGTGGGCGCCGATGTCTTCCTAGATGAACCCTCGGTCACCGGGACCGAAAACGCGCTCTGTGCCGCCGTGGCTGCGCGCGGCACCACCGTGCTGCGCAACTGCGCATCCGAGCCGCATGTGCAGGATCTGGCGCATTTCCTGATCGCCATGGGGGCCGAGATCGAAGGCATCGGCACCAACTGCATGACCATTCACGGCGGTCACAGCCTTGGCGCGGTCGAACACCGGATCGGACCCGATCATATCGAAGTCGGCTCGCTCATCGGCCTGGCTGCGGTCACGCGCTCTGACCTGCGCATCGCGGGGGCGGGGGTGGAACACCTGCGCTCGACCCTGATGGGGTTCGAACGCCTCGGCATCCGCTGCACCACCGAGGGCGACGACCTGTTGATCCCTGCCAACCAGGAGATGCGTATCGTTCCCGATTTCGGCGGCCACGTGCCCAAGATCGAGGACCAGCCCTGGCCCGCCTTTCCGGCTGACACCATGTCTATCGCCATCGTCACCGCCACCCAGTGTGACGGCATGGTCCTGATGTTCGAGAAGATGTTCGAATCGCGGATGTTCTTCGTCGACAAGCTCATCGCCATGGGTGCCCGCATCGTGCTGTGCGATCCGCACCGGGCGGTGGTCTCGGGCCCAGCGAAACTGCGCGCCGCCCGGATGGAAAGCCCCGATATCCGCGCCGGCATGGCCATGCTGATCGCCGCCATGGGGGCCGAGGGCACCTCGATCATCAACAACGCCCAGCAGATCGAACGCGGATACGAGCGGATCGACGAGCGGCTGAATGCGCTGGGCGCCCGGATCACCCGCAACCCGCCCCGCGACTGAGGGCGCAACTGGCCAATACGGGGCAAAAAGGGCTTGCCTCCCCCCCGCTTTCTGCGTAAACGGCGCCTCTATTCGCGCGACCGGCCGGTGTGGCATGCCGAGTCGCGCGCAAACCGAACCCAAAAAGGAGACGGAAATGCCCAAGATGAAGACCAAGTCGAGCGCCAAGAAGCGCTTCAAGATGACCGCGACCGGCAAGGTGAAAACCGGCCAGGCCGGCAAGCGTCACGGCATGATCAAGCGCACCACCAAGTTCATCCGCGACGCCCGTGGCACCACGACCCTGTCCGCCCCCGACGCCAAGATCGTCAAGGGCTACATGCCCTACGACCGCTAAGAGGAGATTGAAGAGATGTCCCGCGTTAAAGGTGGAACCGTAACCCACGCCCGTCACAAGAAAGTCCTCAAGGCCGCCAAAGGTTACTATGGCCGTCGCAAGAGCTCGTTCAAGGTGGCGACCCAGGCCGTCGACAAGGCCAACCAGTATGCAACCCGTGACCGCAAGGCCCGCAAGCGGAACTTCCGCGCGCTGTGGATCCAGCGGATCAACGCCGCCGTGCGCAGCCATGACGAGGCGCTGACCTATTCGCGCTTCATCAATGGCCTGAACCTGGCCGGCATCGAAGTGGACCGCAAGGTTCTGGCCGACCTGGCCGTGCACGAGCCCGAAGCCTTCGGCGCCATCGTCGCCAAGGCCCAGGCCGCTCTGGCCGCCTGATCGCTCGCATCAGACGAGAGACAGTGAAGGAAAGGCCGCCCTCCGGGGCGGTCTTTTCGTTTCTGGCGGGTGGCAGCATCGCCCGACTGGGCCGCAGCTCAACTTCTATTCGACGCGGCGACAGTCTACTCCCCCATCAAGGGGCGTTGCCGCGAAGCGTGAAGATCTCGACCGTATCCTTCAGCCCGCGTACCGCATGCCTACCCCGCGAGACGAAGAGATCCGGCGCGTGTCGCGCCACCGAAGACGTGGCCAGAACCGGGGCGCCGACCGCCTTGGTCAGCCCCTCGACCCGGCTGGCGACATTGACCGCGCCGCCAAGCACGGTGAAGTCCAGCCTGCCCTGGCTGCCGATATTGCCATAACTGACCTGACCCGCATTCAGGCCGATGCCGACCTCCAGCGCCCCCTTGCCCTCTGCGCCGCGCCGCGCGTTCAATGCCGCAAGACCGGCAAGCACAGCCTGCGCTGCCATGGCGGACTGTCGGCATCGCTCGGCCGTTTCCGCAGTGCCAGAGATCGGGAAGACAGACAGAACACCATCGCCCATGAACTTGAGTACATCGCCGCCGTTTTCCTCGACCGATTGCACCACCACTTCGAAATATCCGTCCAGCGCGTCGAATACCTCTTGCTCGCTCTGCGTGTCGGAAAAGGCCGTGAATCCCCGCAGATCGGAAAACATGATCACGGCGTCAAGCGTGCTGCGTTTGCTGCGCTTGATGGCGCCGTTCCAGACCGCCGTCGAAGGGCCATCACCCAGATATGTGCGCAACAGGCTCCGGGTCGACTTGCGCATGGTGATCGGCTCCATCGCCGAGGACAGTCCCGGTTTTACCGCTTCGATCAGGGCCAGATCGGTGGCTGAAAACCCCTCCTCGGCCCGCGTCGCAAAGGTGCAGCCGTGTTGCGAACCATCTCCGTAGTCGAGCAAGGTGGCATAGTAGTCCGTCCCGCCCTCGGCTGCGAATTCCAGGTATGAGACATGGTCGCGCGCCGGGTCCAGGCCGCGCAGGCTTTTGTGCAGAGGGCGCTGGTTCTCCAGGATGTATTCGAACGCGCTGCCGATATACCCGTCGGTCAGCATCCGCGCATGTGTCACATCATAGACTTCGGTCCCGTCCGGCGTCCAAACCACGCCCCAGGCGATCAGCAAGGGGTTGGCAAAGCGTTGGCCTATGTTCACGCGCCAGAGCGGCACACCAGCGTCGGTCAGCGCCGTGCAAAGATGCGAGACGATCTCGATCGGATCACCCGACCGGCGCCCGGTTGTCATCATCCAAGTGTTGAGTTTGGCGGCCGCTTCCATCACCTCTGATTACCGCAAGGTGATTTTGATGCCTAGCCTCATTGCGTGGTGCGGCGTGGCGCCAACATGGCGCTCTGCGCAGTCAAGCGTCCGCTCGACCCGTGCCGTCCCGCTGGCCGCGCGCCTCTTACCACATCCGCGGCTTGGCATATTCGGCATAGCCCGCGTCATACTCCTCGGCGGCGAACCCGGCGTCCTGTTCGCGCAGGAACTGGCCCGCCGTGGGGACCAGCCCGCTCTCGTCGCCCCGCGTCCAGAGACCCGAACGCATCAGCGCCTTGGCGCATTGGAAATACATCTCGCCCACCGTGACCACGATGACCGTTGCAGGCTGGCGCCCCTTGCGTTCGAAACTGGCGCGGGCCTCCTTGTCGGCGGTCAGAAAGGCGGCGCCGTTCACCCGCACCACGTTCTGACAGCCGGGCACCATGAACATCAGACTGACCCGATTGTCACGGACGATGTTGCGCAGGCTGTCGATCCGGTTGTTGCCGCGCCAGTCAGGCAGCCACAGGGTACTGTCATCGAGAATGCGCACCACCGGGCCGTCATCGCCGCGCGGGCTGGCATCGGTGCCCTCTGGGCCGACCGTCGACACCACGCAGAACCGCGCGGTTTCGATCCATTGGCGGTAAAGCGGGCTTAGCCGGGTACGGACCTTGGTCAGCGACGCGGGCACCGCCGCGCCATAAAGGCCCTCAAGCTCGGCCATTTCGGTTATGGGGCGCATCGGGCTCTCCTCGCAGTAGCGTCCAGACCTTTCTCGTCTTTCCGGCGAACGGACGCCAGAGGTTTCGCGACACGAACGCTCGACGGGGCCGGTGCTTCGGGAATCGATGCCATGGGAGGTTGTGCGTGTTATCGTCGGGGATCGGCAATCGCGGGCAGGGCCATGCACGATACATCACCGGACATCCTGATCGGCACCACCAAGGGTACGTTCATCCTGCGAGGAGAGCCCGGCCGCAAGCGCTGGTCGGTCGCGGGGCCGTTCTGCGACGGCTGGCCCATCAACCATGTGATCGGCTGCCCGCGTACCGGAACCATATGGGCCGGGGGCGGCAGCGACTTCCATGGGGCAGGGGTCTGGAGATCGGATGACAAAGGGGTAAGCTGGTCCCTGACGCGCCTCACCAGGGGAACGCTGGACGATTGGGCGGCCAACGATCCCCAGTTTGCCGAAATGATCGGCTGGACGGATAGCCCGCTGCCTTTTGCAGACGGATTCACCCAAATCTGGTCCCTTTGCGCGGCGCATGGCAGGCTCTACGCTGGAGCCAAACCCGCCACGCTGCTGGCCAGTGACGACATGGGCGAGACCTGGCGCTGCATCGACAGCCTGACCGATCATCCCTCGGCCGAAAGCTGGAATCCCGGCGCTGCGGGGCTGACGCTGCATACGATTGTGCCGGACCCAGACGATGCCCGCAAACTCTGGGTCGGGATCTCGGCGGCCGGAGTGTTCGCCACCGAAGATGGCGGCGCGACATGGGAACGCCGTAACCGCCTGTCCAATGCCGAGGCCTGCGGGCATCACGACCACCCGGCCGCGCCGCGTGACGGCGAAACCGGCCATTGCGTGCACAACATGCGCCGCGCCGCCGGTCCCGAGGACCTGCTTTACCAGCAGAACCATCACGGCGTCTGGCGGTCTTCGGATGGCGGCCGCAGCTGGGACGACATCACCCCCGGCCTGCCCTCGACCTTCGGCTTTCCGATCCATGTTCATCCGCGCGACGGGCGGATGATCTGGACCTTGCCGCTCAACGGCGATCAGGCCGGACGTTATCCGCCCGATGCTGCCGCCGCCGTCTGGCGCTCGGCGGATGGCGGGGCGACATGGCAGGACCAGCGGAATGGCCTGCCACAGAGCGCCTGTTTCTTTACAGTCCTGCGGCAGGCCATGGCGGGCGACACATGCGATCCCGCCGGGGTCTATTTCGGCACCAACAGCGGCTCGGTCTTTGCCACCGCAGACGAGGGCGAGACATGGTCCGAGATCGCCCGCCACCTGCCCACGATCCTCTCCGTCGAAGTACTCGAGCGCGCCTGACGCGGCGCGCGCGCGACGGTGCCCAGATTACGGCCCTTTCCCGGCGTCGTTCTCTTGCAATCGCGCCCATTGGCCGATAGCAGGTTCCGGAGCAATTTCAGGGAACCGTCATGGACGATCTTAAAGCCAAATATCTGGGCCAGATCGCAGAGGCCGCCGACGAGGCCGCGATCGAGGCGATCCGTGTCGCCGCCGTGGGCAAGAAGGGCGAGATCGCCCTGATGATGCGCGAACTGGGCAAGATGACGCCCGAGGAACGCCAGACCGCGGGCCCGGCGCTGAACGCGCTCAAGGACGAGATCAACAGCGCGTTGGCCGCCAAGAAGGCGGCGCTGGCCGATGCCGCGCTCGATGAACGCCTGCGCAGCGAATGGCTCGACGTGACGCTGCCCACCCGGCCGCGCCGCGAGGGCACGCTGCACCCGATCAGCCAGGCCAGCGAGGAACTGACCGCGATCTTTGCCGAGATGGGTTTCGCCGTCGCCGAAGGCCCCCGGATCGAGACCGACTGGTACAATTTCGACGCGCTCAACATCCCCGGCCATCATCCGGCGCGGGCCGAGATGGACACGTTCTACATGCACCGCGCCGAGGGCGACAACCGTCCGCCGCATGTGCTGCGCACCCATACCTCGCCGGTGCAGATCCGCTCGATGGAGATGCAGGGCGCGCCCATTCGCGTCATCTGCCCGGGCGGCGTGTACCGCGCCGACTATGACCAGACCCACACGCCGATGTTCCACCAGGTCGAGGGGCTGGCCATCGACAAAGGCATCTCGATGGCGAACCTGAAATGGACGCTCGAGGAATTCGTCAAGGCCTTCTTCGAGGTGGACGATGTCGAACTGCGCTTCCGCGCCTCGCATTTCCCCTTCACCGAACCCTCGGCCGAGGTCGACATCCGCTGTTCCTGGGAGGGAGGCCAGCTGAAGATCGGCGAGGGCGACGATTGGCTGGAGATCCTCGGCTCCGGCATGGTGCACCCCAAGGTGATCGCCGCCGGCGGCATCGACCCGGATGTGTACCAAGGTTTTGCCTTTGGCATCGGCATCGACCGTCTGGCGATGCTGAAATACGGCATCCCCGACCTGCGCGCCTTCTTCGATTCTGACCTGCGCTGGCTGCGGCATTACGGCTTTGCCGCGCTCGACATGCCGAACCTGCATGGGGGTTTGAGCAGGTAAGGGGGCGACGGCTGCGCGGAATCAAGGCCGCAGGCCGCCGCGCAAGCGCCAGACCGCCCGCACGGGCTGGCGATATTGGGCCACCAGCGCGCACTTCGGCGGTCATACGGACTTGGCCGACATAAACTGCCCCGCACGACCCAAGGATCGCCATCCCGCGGTCTGGCGCTTGCGCGGCGCACCACCGGGACGCCAAGTACTCTTTTCCCGCCTGCTCTAATCCGCTAAAGCCCCTTGTGACCCAAATGAACCTTGGCAGCAGCGTACCGGACCCGGCGGCGGGCTGACCTCGTATCAAGGACAGGACGACGACATGAAATTCACCCTCTCCTGGCTGAAGGACCACCTCGACACCACCGCCAGCGTGGACGAGATCGCCGAGGCGCTGACCGATCTGGGGCTCGAGGTCGAAGGCATCGAAAACCCCGCCGCGCGGCTGGCGGGCTTCACCCTGGCCCGCGTCAAGGCCGCCCAGCAGCACCCCGATGCCGACCGCCTGCGCGTCTGCGTGGTGGAAACCAACGAGGGCGACAAGCAGATCGTCTGCGGCGCCCCCAACGCGCGCGAAGGCATCACCGTGGTGCTGGCGAAACCGGGCGACTATGTGCCCGGTATCGACGTGACCCTTTCGGTCGGCAACATCCGGGGCGTTGAAAGCCACGGCATGATGTGTTCCGAGCGCGAGCTGGAACTGTCCGAGGAACATGACGGCATCATCGAGCTGCCCTCGGGCGAAGTGGGCGAGCTGTTCATCGACTGGCTGGCCGAGAACGACCCGGCCAAGGTCGATCCGGTGATCGAGATCGCCATCACCCCCAACCGCCCCGATGCTCTGGGCGTGGCGGGCATCGCCCGCGACCTGGCCGCCCGTGGCCTCGGCACGCTCAAGATCCGTGCCTATGCGCCGGTGCCGGGCGATTTCGACTGCCCGATCAAGGTGACCATCGACGAGGATACACGCGACGGCTGCCCGCTCTTCACCGGCCGCCTGATCCGCGACGTGCGCAACGGCCCCAGCCCGCAATGGTTGCAGGACCAGCTGCGCGCCATCGGTCTGCGCCCGATCTCGGCGCTGGTCGATATCACCAACTACATGACCTATGACCACAACCGCCCGCTGCACGTCTTTGACGCGGACAAGGTCAAGGGCAACCTGCGCGTCCACCGCGCGGCGGGGGGCGAAACGCTCAAGGCGCTGGACGAGAAGGAATACACCTTCCAGCCCGGCATGATGGTGATCTCGGACGACGAAGGACCCGAGAGCATCGCCGGGATCATGGGCGGCGAGGCCACCGGCTGCACCGAGGAGACGGTGAATGTCTTCCTCGAAAGCGCCTATTGGGACAATGTGCAGATCGCGCTGGCGGGCCGGGCGCTGAAAATCAACTCGGACGCACGCTATCGTTTCGAGCGCGGCGTCGATCCGGAATATACGCTCGAAGGGCTGGAACACGCGACCCAGATGATCCTCGATATCTGCGGCGGCGAGGCATCCAATGTGGTGATCGCGGGCGCGGTTCCCGACCATTCCCGCGCCTACAAGCTCGATGCCGAGCGGGTGCGGTCGCTGGTCGGCATGGACATCCCCGAGAGCGAGCAGCGCCAGACGCTGACGCGCCTTGGCTTCCGGCTCGAAGGCAACATGGCGCATGTGCCCAGCTGGCGCCCCGATGTGCAGGGCGAGGCCGATCTGGTCGAGGAGGTCGCCCGCATCGCCTCGCTGACCAAGCTGGTGGGCAGGCCGCTGCCCCGCCTGACCGACGGTGTGCCCAAACCGGTGATGACCCCGCAGCAGCGCCGCCTGTCGATGGCGCGCCGCACGGCGGCCTCGCTCGGGTACAACGAATGCGTCAGCTACACCTTCATCGACCAGGCCGCCGCGGCGCTGTTTGGCGGCGGCACCGACGCCACCATGCTGGAAAACCCGATCTCGTCGGAAATGAGCCATATGCGCCCCGACCTGCTGCCGGGCCTCTTGGCTGCCGCTGCCCGTAACCAGGCACGCGGCTTTGCCGATCTGGCCCTGTTCGAGGCGGGGCCGGTGTTCCATGGCGGCGAGCCGGGCGAACAGCGGGCGCAGATCGCGGGCCTCTTGGTGGGTCGCACCGGCCCCAAGGACGTGCATGGCGCCGCGCGCGCTGTCGATGTGTATGACGCCAAGGCCGATGCCGAGGCGGTGCTGGCCGCCATGGGCGCGCCCGCCAAGGTGCAGATCCTGCGCGGGGCCGAGGGCTGGTGGCATCCGGGCCGCCATGGCCGCATCTGCCTTGGCCCGAAAAAGGTGCTGGGCGTGTTTGGCGAGCTGCATCCCCGCGTGCTCCAGGCGATGGATGTCAAGGGACCGGCGGTCGCCTTCGTGCTCTGGCCCGAAGAAGTGCCGCTGCCCCGTAAATCGGGCACCACGCGCGAGGCGCTGGCCCTGCGCGACCTGCAAGCGGTCGAGCGTGACTTTGCCTTCGTGGTCGATGCGAATGTCGAGGCGCTGACGCTGGTCAATGCCGCCGCAGGTGCCGACAAGGCGCTGATCGAGGATGTGCGCGTCTTTGACGAGTTCATCGGCGGTTCGCTGGGCGAGGGCAAGAAATCGCTGGCCATCACCGTGCGCCTGCAACCGACCGAGGCGACGCTGAAGGAAAAGGATATCGAGGCCGTCAGCGCCAAGATCGTCGAAAAAGTCGCCAAGGCCACCGGCGGCACCCTGCGCGGCTGATCCCCTCCTGAACGCAGGAAAGGGCGCACCCGTGTGGCGCGCCCTTTCCTGTCTCATGCGCTCAGGTAATCCGCCAATATGTCAAACACCAGCCGGATGCGTCGGCTGGTATGCAACTCGCGATGCGCGGTCAACCAGACTGGAAACAGCAGAGGTTCCATCTTGGGCAACACCCGCTCGATCCCCGGCGTGGCGGCGGCCACGTCATCGCCCATCGGTGCGATGCCGAAACCCTGCCGCACGTAATCCCAGGCCACCACCCCGCTTTGCGAGCCAAGGCGGAAGTTCGCGCGCGTCAGCGGCAGGCCAATCGGCGTCAAATGGCCGAGCATCTCGGTGACATCGCCAAAGGCGATGAAATCATGCGTCGCCAGATCAGCCTTGGTCAGCGGGCGCCCGCGCCGGTCGAGATAATCGGAAGCGGCATAGAAATGCGCCGTTGCCTCGCGCACCAGCCGGGCGATCAGGTCGGGCTGCTCGGGGCGCACATGGCGGATGGCTATATCGGCCTCGCGCCGCATCAGGTCGCGGATATCGTTGGCCGCGATTACCTCGATCTCCAGCCGGGGGGCCTGGTCGCGGATGCGGCGCAGTGCCTCGGGCAGGACATAGGATGACATCACGTCGCTGGCAGTGATCCGCACGCGCCCCTCGATGGATTGCGCCTGACCCGAGGCTGCCAGCGCCACCCGGTCCGCCGCCGCCCCCATGGCGCGCGTATGTTCCAGCAGGTCGGCCCCCGCCTCGGTCAGCACCAGTGTCCGCCCGATCCGTTCGAACAGCATTACGCCCAGATCCTGCTCCAGCGCGGCCACCTGCCGACTGAGGGTCGGCTGTGTCAGGTCCAGCCGCCGCGCCGCAGCCGACAGAGACCCCGCCTCGGCGGTTTTCAGAAAAGCGCGGATATGGTTCCAGTCCAGCTTGGTCAGATCGCTCATGCATTCCTGTATAAGCAAACTGCGAATTTCGGCAATTTCTAATGGCTCGGCGCATATCTATTCTTCCGGCAAAAGGAGACACCCATGGTTGACAGCGTAACATTCTGGAACCGGATCGCCGAGAAATACGCCCGCACCCCGATCGCGGACATGGCATCTTATGACTATACGATCGAACGCACCGCCGCCCACCTGAACTCGGGCGACCGGGTTCTGGAACTGGGCTGCGGCACCGGCACCACCGCCTTGCGGCTTGCCCCGAACGTGGCCGAGATCGTGGCCAGCGACAGTGCCCCGGCCATGCTGGCGGTCGGGCGCCGCAAGGCGGCGGAGCAGGGCGTGACCAACATGTACCTTGTCGAGGCGCAGGCGGAAAACCCGCCTGAGGGTTCGTTTGATGCGGCACTTGCCTTCAACCTGCTGCATCTGGTCGACGATCTGGATGCCAGCCTTGCCGCCATCCGTGACCGGCTGAAACCCGGCGGGCTGTTCATCTCGAAAACCTTCTGTGTCGGAACCGGGCGGAACAGTTTCAAGCTCTACGCGATCCGCCTCGCCCTGCCGCTGATGCAACTTTTGGGCAAGGCGCCGTCGGTGCGCTTTCTGACCGAAGAGCAATTGGACCGCGCGGTGATCCGCGCCGGGTTCGACCTGATCGAACAGGACAGTTTTCCGGCCAAGGACCCGCGCCGCTTCCTCGTCGCCCGCCGCCGCTGACCGACCGGGGTTGCCCCCGGCGGCCCCCGACCCTAGGGTCGGGGCCAGCGGAAAGGAGACCCGGATGACCCTCAAAATCTACCTCTCGGGCGAAATCCACACCGACTGGCGCGAACAGATCGTGGCGGGTGCCAAGGGGCTGGATGTCAGCTTTGCCAGCCCGGTTACCGACCATGCCGCCAGCGACGATTGTGGCGTGGCGATCCTGGGTGCCGAACCCAACAAGTACTGGCACGACCACAAGGGCGCCATGCTCAACGCCATCCGCACCCGCAAAGGCATATCAGACGCGGATGTGGTCGTGGTCCGCTTTGGCGACAAGTACAAGCAGTGGAACGCGGCTTTTGACGCGGGCTATGCCGCCGCGCTGGGCAAGTCGATCATTGTGCTCAGCCCGCCGGAAGATCAGCACGCGCTGAAAGAGGTGCACGCGGCTGCGCTCGCCGTCACCGAGACGCCCGCGCAGGTGGTCGCCGTCCTGCGCTATGTGCTGACCGGGATCTTGCCCGCCTGACCCTCACGCGATTTTCGTTGACGGACAACGGATTATCCTGAAGCTGGTCGCATTTGCTGTCGGAGGGGGAACGATGGCGTTGCATTGGCGTATTCTTATCCTGCTGTTTCTGGTGCGTTGCACCATGGCCTTTCAGTTCGCGACCATCGGCGGCATCGGTCCTGTGCTGTCTGACACTTACACGCTGGATATCGCCGGGCTCGGCTGGATCGTGGGGCTCTATTTCCTGCCGGGGGTGGTGGTTGCCCTGCCGGGCGGCGGCATCGCCCGCCGGTTCGGCGATGAAAGGGTGATCCTCTTCGGACTGGCGCTGATGACGTCCGGGTCGTTGATCATGGCGCTGCAACCGCCGTTGAGCGTGTTCAGCGCCGCCCGGCTGATGGCCGGTATCGGTGGCATCCTGATGAACGTCCTGATGAGCAAGCTGGTGCTCGACTGGTTCGCCAATCGCCAGATCGCAACCGCCATGGTGATCTTCATCAACTCCTGGCCTGCCGGTATCGGCCTGTCGCTTGTGGTACAGCCCTGGCTGGCGGCCCAAGGTGGCGTCGCGCTGCCGTTCGAGGTCGAAACCGGCCTGATCGCGACGGCCCTGGTCGCCTTTTTCCTGTTCTATCGCCGCCCCGACACAGAACCCGTCACCACAGGCACACCTGCCCGGGCCGTGCCGCAGGGCGCTATTCTTGCCGCCGTGCTTGTTGCCGGGTTCTCTTGGGGCGCGTTCAACGCCAGCCTTGCCGCCTTGCTGTCCTTTGGTCCCACATCGCTTGTCGACAGGGGGATGTCGCTGGAACTGGCGGGCCTGTCGATCAGCATCGTGTCCTGGACCGTTGTCGTGACCGGTACATTTGGCGGCTGGCTGACAGATCGCACCGGGCGGCCCGCGGCGGTGTTGTTGACCGGCCTCAGCCTCTTTGGCCTCGCCCTGTTCCTGTTTCCCCGCGTCCCGCCGATGCTGATCACCATGGCCTTGATCGGTCTCTTGTCGGGCATACCGGTCGCGGGATTGATCAGCCTGCCCGCCCGCGTTCTGAAACCCCAACAGCGGGCCATCGGCATGGGCCTGTTCTACACCGTCTATTACGCCTGTTTCGCGATCCTGCCCGGTCTGGGCGGCAAATGGGCCGAAAGCGCCGGAACAGTGTCCGCCGCTTTCGAATTTGCCGCCTTTGTCATCGTGCTGGCGATACTGGGCGTATTTGTCTTTCTACCCCTGTCGCGCCGGGTCTGACAGGGATCACTCCTCGCGCGCCGGGATCGTCAGCCCGCGCTGCACCGCAGGCCGCGCCAGGAACCGGTCGAGATAGGCCACCACATTCGGGAACCCGTCCCAGCCCAGAACCTCGCGCGCGCCGTAATAGTCAAGCCCCCGCAGCCACGGGCCAATGGCGATATCGGCGATCGAGTAATCGCCCGCGATCCAGTCCCGCGTCGCCAACTGCCCGTCCAGCACCGCCAGAATCCGCCGCGCCTCGGCGATATAACGATCACGGGGGCGAGGATCCTCGATCTCGGCTCCGGCGAACTTGTAGAAGAACCCAAGCTGGCCGAACATCGGACCGACCCCGCCCATCTGGAACATCAGCCACTGAACGACGCGCGCCTTGTCTGCGGCGGTTTCACCGATGAAACGCCCTGTCTTCTCCGCCAGATACAGCAGGATCGCTCCGCTTTCGAACAGCGCCAGCGGCTGCCCGTCCGGCCCCTCCGGGTCGATGATCGCGGGAATCTTGTTGTTGGGGTTCAACGACAGGAACTCGGGGCTTTTCACATCCGAATCCGACAGCGTGACGGTATGCGCCTCATAAGGCAGGCCCAACTCCTCCAGCAGGATCGAGACCTTGATCCCGTTCGGCGTGGGAAAGGAGTAAAGCTGCAACACGTCAGGGTTCTGCGACGGCCAGCGGCGGCTTACAGGGAATTCGTTGAGATCGAACATGGCGGGGGCTCCTTATCCCGGACTCTCGTTGCCTCAAGCTAGGGGTGCGGGTCCGCCGGTTTAAGGCCCCGGTCTGTGCGCCGGTTCCATACGGTCTGTGCCCTGACGAACAGCGCCCGGGTCCGAGCACCGGAAAAGCTATGCCCGGAATGCGAATTTTCCCCGTGATTTATGGGCGCCAGCGGGTATTCCTGTGCCGGGCCAGAGGGCCCGCAACAAGAATGGGACATCCAGGGGAACGGAACATGCTCAAGGAATTCAAGGCGTTCATCGCCAAGGGCAACGTGATGGACATGGCGGTCGGCATCATCATCGGCGCCGCCTTTACCGCAATCGTGAAATCGCTGGTCGACGATCTGATCAATCCGATCATCGGCCTGTTCACCGGCGGGGTGGATTTCACCAACAATTACGTGGTGCTGGGCGGCGACGGCGCCGCCTACGACTCGCTCGCCGCCGCGCGCGAGGCCGGGGCCTCGGTCTTTGCCTATGGTGCCTTCTTCATGGCGGTAATCAACTTCCTGATCATCGCCTGGGTGGTGTTCCTGCTGGTCAAGGCGGTGAACCGGGCCAAGGACGCGGCCGCCAGGGAAGAGGCCGCGGCGCCCGCGGCGCCCGCAGGGCCGTCTGAACTGGACGTCCTGCTCGAAATCCGCGACGCTCTGAAACGCTGAACACCGCACGCGGATCGGGGCCGCTCTCCGGGTGAGGGCGGCCCTGCCATTTGTGCGAGGCTGAAAGGAGAGGTGAATAATGCAGGAATACATGGATCAGGCCCACATGCTGTGGCCGCTTATTCTCAACGCGGGCAAGGCGCTCGTCGTTATCATAATCGGTTGGATGATTGCCGGAGCGGTCGGCAACATGGTGCGCAAGCGGGTCAACGCAACGCCTCATATCGATCCGACGCTGGGCAATTTCCTGGCCAGCACCGTCAAATGGGGCATCCTGGCCATGGTGCTGGTCGCGGTCCTGGGCATCTTCGGCATCCAGGCCACCAGCATCGTCGCCATTCTGGGCGCCGCATCGCTGGCCATCGGGCTGGCGCTTCAGGGCACGCTCAGCGATCTTGCCGCCGGGGTCATGCTGGTGATCTTCCGGCCCTACAAGCTGGGCCAATATGTCGATATCGGCGGCACGGCTGGCACCGTGCGCGACCTCAATCTCTTCACCACCGAACTGGTCACTCCCGACAACGTTCAGATCATCATGCCCAACGGCAAGGCCTGGGGCTCGATCATCATGAACTTCTCGGCCCACGACACGCGCCGGGTCGATCTGGTGTTTGGGATCGACTATGGCGACGACGCCGGCACCGCGATGAAGATCATCGAAGGCACCGCACGCGCCGACGCGCGGGTCATGTCCGACCCCGCGCCCTGGGTCCGTGTCACCAATCTGGGCGACAGCTCCGTCGATCTCACCGCCCGGCTCTGGTGCAAGGCTGGCGACTATTGGGAACTGAAGTTCGAACTCACCCGCAAGATCAAGGAAGCCTTCGACGCGGGTGGCATCTCGATTCCCTATCCGCACTCGGTCGAGATCCAGAAAAAGGGCTGATCCCCTCTGCGGGGCAGGTCTTTCATTTCGCTTCAAATACTCCGGGGGAACCGCCGCTTGCGGCGGTGGGGGCAGCGCCCCCGCACCCCGGAGACGCCCGAAAACCGGCCGGGAAAATTTTGCCTTTGACGCCCCGGAATCCGTTTGACACCGCCGCCGCGCTTGGGTAGTCACCGCCCGTGGTTGCGGCGTGATAGCTCAGTTGGTTAGAGCACAGCACTCATAATGCTGGGGTCGGCGGTTCAAGTCCGCCTCACGCTACCACCCTCTCTCTATTCTCTCTCATCCGATGCAGAACCCGGTTTTGCGTGAACACGTGCGCCGTTGATCGTGTTGTCCGTGCCGTGCGGCGTCGCGCGCCAAATCCATGCCAGAGGCCGGGCTCGTCACAAACCTGACCCGAAAAAACTGGACAAACGTCCAAAAATTGTCACTACTCCAACATGCGACCCCTGTGGAGACCGCAGATCAAGCAGATCCGCGCCTCTCCTGCGATCGGGTCGCGCGGGGAGGAAGCACAAATGAGCTTTGATTTCGTAATCGTTGGCGGCGGGTCCGCGGGCGCGACATTGGCGTCGCGTCTCAGCGAGGACCCCAAGGTCAAGGTCTGCCTGCTCGAGGCGGGCGGGACAGGCCGCGACATCCTGATCCGCGCGCCTCTGGGCGTGGTGGGGATGCTGCCGGGCTATGGCAAGATCAACAACTGGGCCTTCAAGACGGTGCCGCAACCGGGGCTGAACGGGCGCCAGGGCTATCAGCCGCGCGGCAGGGCGCTGGGCGGCTCCTCGGCGATCAACGCAATGCTCTATATCCGTGGCCAGAAACAGGACTATGACAGCTGGGCCGATCTGGGCAACGACGGCTGGGATTGGGACAGCGTCCTGCCTTATTTCAAAAAGGCCGAAAACAACGTGCGCGGCGCCGACGCAATGCATGGCGACAGCGGCCCGCTGCATGTCTCGAACCAGAAGGCGCCGCGCCCGATCTCAGAGGCCTTCATCGAGGCCAGCACCCAGATGCAGATCCGCCGGACCGAGGATTTCAACACCGGCAATAACGAAGGCGCGGGCCTCTACCAGACCAGCATCTTTCATTCCCCCGACAGGAACGGCGAACGCTGTTCGGCGGCAGCCGCTTATCTGCATCCCGTGATGGACCAGCGCCCCAACCTGACCGTCATCACCAAGGCCCGCGCGACCCGCATCCTGTTCGAAGGCAAGCGCGCTATCGGCGTCGCCTATCGTCAGGGCAAGCAGGACAAACAGGTTCTTGCGGGCAAGGAGGTGATCCTCTGCGGCGGCGCGTTCCAGTCGCCGCAACTGCTGCAATTGTCCGGGGTTGGTCGGGCGCAGGACATCACCCCGCACGGAATAGACATGGTGCATGACCTGCCCGGCGTGGGCCAGAACCTTCAGGACCACATCGACTTCATCCTCGCCTACAAGACCCGCGATACCGACAATATCGGCATCGGTCTGCGCGCAACCGCGAAACTGGTGGGCGAGATCCTGAAATGGCGCAAGGACGGCAATTCGATGGTGGCCTCGTCCATCGCCGAAGCGGGCAGTTTCTTCAAGACCGACCCGAGCCTCGACCGGCCCGATGTGCAGACCCATTTCGTGATCTCCATTGTCGACGATCACGCGCGCAAGCTGCACCTGGGTCATGGCTATTCCTGCCATGTCTGCGTCTTGCGTCCCCATTCGCGCGGCGAGGTCTTCCTGCAATCGGGCGACCCGATGGCCGATCCCGGCATCGACCCGAAATTCCTCAGCGACGATCGCGACCTGCAAACCCTGATCAAGGGCGCCAAGATGACCCGCGCCGTGCTTGAGGCGCCAGCGATGGCGAAGTACCGGCACAAGGAGCTGTTCGGGGTGCATGACACCACCACCGATGCCGAGTGGGAACAGCACATCCGCAACCGCGCCGACACCGTTTATCACCCGGTCGGCACCTGCAAGATGGGCGTCGATGACATGGCGGTGGTCGATCCCCGGCTCAGGGTGCGCGGGCTCGAGGGGCTGCGCGTGGCCGATGCCTCGATCATGCCGCTCCTGGTATCGGGCAACACCAATGCGCCTTCGATCATGATCGGCGAGAAATGCGCCGACATGATCAAGGCCGATCACGCCGCCTGACCTGGAAAGGACTCCGAAGTGCTCGACGCCGCGCAACTGGACCTGCAAGACCAAGATAACCTTTACGACGCCTACGACACCGCCCTGGCCGAGTTGCACGCGGCCAAGGATCGTTGGGCGCGGTCGCCGGTCGCCGACCGCATCCGCCTTTTGTCCGGCATGAAGGACGGGATCATGAAGGTGGCCCAGGGCTGGGCCGACACAGCCGCCCGCAAAAAGGGGCTGATCCCCGGTACCGCCGTCGCTGGCGAGGAATGGATCGCCGGGCCCTATGCCTGCATGGCGGGGTGCAATGCCCTGATCGCCACCTTGTCGCAGATGCAGGGCAAGGCGTTTCTCGACCACCTGCCGACCCGCGAACTGGTCACCGGCCAGCTGGCGGTCAAGGTGCTGCCGCACTCGATCTGGGACCGGTTGCTGCTGTCCGGCGTGTCGGCCGAGGTCTGGATGCAGCAGGGCGTGACCCGCGCAAACCTGAGGGATCACGCCGCCATCGCCTATGGCCAGCCCGAGGCCAAGCGCACCGGCAAGGTCGCGCTGGTGCTGGGCGCGGGTAATGTGAACGCGATCACTCCGCTCGACGTGCTGCAAAAGCTGATCCTGGAAAACCAGGTGGTGATCCTCAAGATGAACCCGGTCAACGATTACCTGACCGACTATTACAGGATCGCCATGAAACTCTTCATCGACGAAGGTTTCCTGCGCATCGTCAAGGGCGACGCCAGGGGCGGCGCCTATCTGTGCGACCATCCCATTGTCGAGGAGCTGCATATCACCGGCGCCGATACCACCCATGACGCCATCGTCTGGGGCACCGGCGAAGAGGGCGCAAGAAACCGCAAGGCCGGTACCCCCCGGAACGCCAAGCGGTTCACGTCCGAGCTTGGCTCGGTCAGCCCGACCATCGTGGTGCCGGGGCCGTGGACCCCGGCCGATATCCGGTTTCAGGCGGAAAACATCGCCACGATGAAGCTGCACAACTCAGGCCACAACTGCATCGCCTGCCAGGCGCTGATCCTGCCCAAGGGCTGGGACAAGGGCGCGCGGCTGGTGGACGCGGTCAAAACGGTGGCCGCCAGTTCCACCCGCCCCGCCTGGTATCCCGGCGCCGAGCAGCGGCTGGAAACCTATGCCCGTTACGCGGGCAAGGCCGACAGGGTGGATCGCGGCCCGAACGCCCCGGCGCTCATCGTGGGCGAACTGGGCGAGGACCACTTCAACGCCGCGTGCGAGGTGTTCGCCCCCGCGCTCAGCATCAAGGAGCTGGAGGCCCCCGATCCCGCCGCCTATCTCGAGGCGGCCATCGACTATGCCAATACCGAGCTTTGGGGCACGCTGGGCTGCCAGATCCTGATCCACCCAAAAACCATTAAACAGATCGGCAAGAAGCGCTTTGAACAGATCGTGGCGAAACTGCGCTATGGCACCATCGGCATCAATGGCTGGTGCGGGCTGGGCTTTCTGATCGCGGCCTGCCCCTGGGGCGCCTTTCCCGGCCACACGCTGGACGATATCGGTTCCGGCATCGGCAC
The DNA here is from genome assembly GCF_025751555.1 of Ruegeria aquimaris. Taxonomy (GTDB): domain Bacteria; phylum Pseudomonadota; class Alphaproteobacteria; order Rhodobacterales; family Rhodobacteraceae; genus Ruegeria_B; species Ruegeria_B aquimaris. The sequence continues at coordinate 28,545 of NZ_JAOWLB010000022.1, read as the reverse complement.
GGTCCACAACGCCTTCATGCTGGAAAAGACCGAGCGCACGGTGGTCCGGGCGCCTTGGCGGCCGTTTCCGCGCGGGTTGCTGTCAGGGCAATTCTCGCTGTTGCCGCGGCCGCCGTTCTTCATCACCAACACCCGCCAGCACAAGATCGGCAAAGCGCTGACGGCGTTTCAGTACAAGCCCAACTGGTTCAAGCTGCCCGGCATCTTCTATCACGCCTTGCTGGGCTGAGAGTTGGCAGGCGGTGGCACGACAGCCGCACACGGTCCAAGCCTGCGCGCAGCGCCAAATGTTCGGATGTCAGAGGGCAGCCTTGCGAAACCGGTCCTCGGCAGCCTCGCGCACGCTTTCGGTAAAGTCGTCATCCACCGGCAAGCCCAACTCTGCAAACCCCTGCAACTCAGCCTGCCTGGCCACGTATTCGGCGTAACCCTGAACCGCCGACTCGTGCGTTTTCTCATAGCGTTTGGCTCGTTCGACCTGCTGCTGCCGCAGTTTGTCAGACGTTCTGCTGGGCATCGTGCGCCTCTTCGTTAACCATAAGCCGGTCAGAATGCGTCGTATCGACGTGATCCTAATACCACATGGGGTGCCAAGCGTAAATATGGCCCCGGTGCGGCATTTTCCAGAACCAGTCCGGAGGAGAGTATCACGAAATCGTTGACAAATGGTTGAGGGTTGGGTTTCGTTTTTCAACCATTTATTGTGATCGGGGATTTTTGTGTGAAAGATCAGACGGTTGGTTCGGTTATCCGCAATGTGTTGCCGACGGGTTCGGTGGAATTGCCCGACTACAAGGTGGATGGAACCATTTCCCTGACATGGAAATGGGAGATTTGCCCACCTCACCCAATGGATGTTTTTGCGGTCGCCGCCTATCTGCTAAAGGTCGGCGGCGTCATCGCGTTTTTCGAACCTTCCCCGTTTGCCGAAAAGGACGACCTGAGCGGCGGGCAATTCGTACTGTCCACAGCCGACCGCAAACTGGCCGATACGGCGGGTGAAATGTGGCGCGATGCGGAACAGAATCCAAAGGGTTTTCCGCCAAAATATGTTCAGGTCCTGTGGCGGCAACTGATCCGCCATTGGGGCGATCCCGTCACCCCCGGTTCCTATCTGGGCGACGATGCGGACAACAGCAAATGGTGGCGCTGGGCGCTGAAGCTGGTGATGATCTCCGACATGGCCTGCAACCGGATTTTGCGCGACCCCGTTGGCGCGTTTAAGCGCAGCCCGTTCGAGGAATTTGTCGAGGATTGGTATCTGACCCCCTATCGTGAGGATGACAAGCTCACCAGGATGCGCTGGCGGCGTGGCGGGGCGAGCGGAATGGAAACACCCCGTCCGCCCGCGTCGCTCACGCTCCTGGCTGACCGCTCGGTCGTCTGCGTGCTGCCAAAGGTCCGGGTGGCGCCGGTCGGCGCGACCCTGCGCAACCTGACCCGGAACCTGAGCCTGTTGCCGGGGCGCGGCGAGGTGCGTTGTTCATGGTACGACCTGCCCGAACCGGCAAACGGCGAAGATCAGGAAACGCTCGATATCCTGCTGATACCCGAGCCCGCGACGCTTGAGGCCAAGTGCTTTTGTCCCCACGAGGATACGCAGCAGACGCAAAAGAACCTGCATTACTGGAAAAAGGACTGGGACAACTTTCACCTCGATCAGACCTGGATCAAGGGCAAGGAAAAGCGCGATTTGTTTCTGGAGAACTGCGAGAGTCTTCTGAAATCGGCAAAAGATCAATCGCGGCGTGTAAATGGCATTGTCCTGCCCGAATATGCGGTGGATTACGCCTTGTTCGAGGACTTGTGCACCCGTCTCAAGAAAGTGGAACCGGGTCTGGAATTCATAATCTCCGGCAGCAGCGACAATTGCCGCGAGGCGGACGGGTGTGCACCCGAACCGGGAAACCACGTCCTGACCCGGGTCTGGTACGGCGCCGCCGATCTGCACCGGACCACCAGCCGCAGAAAGCACCATCGCTGGCGGATGGATCGCAGTCAGGTCGAAACCTATGCGCTGTCCTCCTCGCTCAACCCCAAGATCAAGTATTGGTGGGAATCCTGTCCCCTGGGCCGTCGCGAGGTGCATTTCCACCGCTTCCGAAAGCGGTCGGTGTTCTCCGTCCTGATCTGCGAGGAACTGGCGCGCTCCGACCCGTGCCACGAGATCCTGCGCTCGGTCGCGCCCAACCTGATCTTTGCGCTGCTGCTGGACGGTCCGCAGATCCGGAACCGCTGGCCCGCGCAATATGCCTCGAACCTTGCCGACGATCCCGGCAGTTCGGTGCTGACCATGACCTCCTACGGGCTTATCGACCGGGCAAATCGCCAAGGCAAGTTTGGCCCTTGCCATTCGTTTGCAATGTGGAAGGACGAGACAGGCAAGATCGTCGAGATCGACATGCCCAAGGGCGACGGGCCGCGCGCGGTGCTTCTGTCCTTGTGGTCAGAGCATGTCTCCGACCGCACCATCGCGGGCAAGAACAACCTGGCCCGCAGTTGGCGCTACAGCAGCCATTACCCGGTCTTTTCGTCCCGCACCTAGCCTGTTTGCTGCCCCCGGTGGCGAAAAAACCCGCCGGACCAGCCGACGGGTTCTCCACTCTTGCACTGTCAGGCCGGTCAGACCGCTTACTGGACCAACTGGCTCGCCGACACGACGTCGAGACCCAGCGCCTCGCCAACGGCGGCATAGGTCAGCTTGCCGGCATGCACGTTCAGGCCGTTCAGCAGGTGCACGTCATCGGCGCAGGCCTGTTTCCAGCCCTTGTCGGCCAGCGCCAGCATGAAGGGCATGGTGGCGTTGCCCAGCGCGATGGTCGAGGTGCGCGCAACCGCGCCCGGCATGTTGGCGACGCAGTAATGCATGATGCCATCGACCTCATAGATCGGGTCCTGATGCGTGGTCGCCTTCGAGGTCTCGAAGCAGCCGCCCTGGTCGATCGCAACGTCAACCAGCGCCGCACCCGGCTTCAGCTCGCTCAGCTGTGCGCGGCTGATCAGCTTGGGCGCGGCCGCACCCGGGATCAGCACGGCGCCGATGATCATGTCGGCCTGACGGGCCAGCTCGATCGTGTTGCCTGCGCTGGCATAGCTGTTCTTGAAGGTGCCGCCAAAGACGTCGTCGAGGTAACGCAGGCGCGGGATCGAGCGGTCGAGCACGGTCACATCCGCACCCATTCCAGCCGCGATCTTGGCCGCGTGGGTACCGACGACGCCGCCGCCGATGACCAGAACCTTGGCCGGACCCACACCGGGAACGCCGCCCATCAGGACGCCGCGGCCGCCATTGGCCTTTTGCAGGGTCCAGGCGCCGACCTGCGGTGCCAGACGACCGGCAACCTCGGACATCGGCGCCAGCAGCGGCAGGCCGCCGTTGCGGTCGGTCACGGTCTCATACGCGATGCAGGTCGCGCCTGAGGCCAGCAGGTCATGGGTCTGGTCCGGATCGGGCGCCAGGTGCAGATAGGTGAACAGCAGCTGGCCTTCGCGCAGCATCTTGCGCTCGATGGCCTGCGGCTCCTTGACCTTGACGATCATGTCGGCAGCGGCGAACACCTCTGCCGCGGTGCCCAAGATCTTGGCGCCCGCGTCGACGTAATCCGCATCCTCGAACCCGGCACCCATACCGGCATTGGTTTCGATGATCACCTCATGCCCGTGCGAGACCGCCTCGCGCGCGGCGTTCGGGGTCATGCCGACACGGAACTCCTGAGGTTTGATTTCCTTGGGGCATCCGATTTTCATTTCGCGTCCTCCGTTCGCAATCTGCCCAATGTTTTGGCAGATCACGCAAACAATTTCTGTGAAACTCCACTCGTCATTTGCATGTTTTTTGCGATATTCTTCGAACTATGATCATCAACACGCAAAGGATGTGCGCGCATGAGCCTTGATGCGACAGATCGAAAGATTCTCGCGGCCCTTCAGACCAGAGGTCGGATGTCCAATGCGGACCTGTCGGAACGGGCCAATCTGTCCCCCTCTGCCTGCCACAGGCGGGTGCAGCGGTTAGAGGCTGACGGCTATATCCGCGATTATGTCGCCCTGCTGGATGCGCGCAAGATGGGGCTGCCGACCACAGTCTTTGTCGAAATCACGCTTCAGGGCCAGGCCGACGAACTGCTTGACGCCTTTGAAAAGGCGGTGTCGCGCATCCCGGACGTGCTGGAATGCCACCTGATGGCCGGAACCGCCGATTACATCCTCAAGGTCGTTGCCGAAAACACCGAGGATTTTGCTCGCATCCACCGCCAATACCTGTCGCGTCTGCCTGGCGTGGCCCAGATGCAAAGCTCGTTCGCCCTCAGGACCGTGTTCAAGACCACGGCGCTCCCGGTCTGAGAGGCAGACCTTGCAGCCGCCGCCCGCCTTCCCATGTCTGGTTTCAGATCCCGGTTCGCGCGGTTTGATTTCCCGCAACGACAGGGGCCGGTCCATATGACATCAGATTTTCATCCCACGCCCTTACGGGTGATGCCCAGCCAGAAAGCCGAAAGGAATTTATCTTGACCAAGGAAACCAACGATCCGTCGATGGAATGGCTCGAAGCCGAACTTGAGGATTCGCTGGACGAGGATATCGAAATCGAGTTCAGCGAGCCGATGCTCTCGATGGAGATCCGCAAGATCTACAAGGACCAGCATCCCGACATGCTGGACCGGCAGACCTATTTCCGCAACCTGCTGCGGCTCCAGGCCGAACTGATCAAGGTCCAGGACTGGGTCGAACATACCGGCGCCAAGGTCTGCATCCTGATGGAAGGGCGCGACAGCGCCGGCAAGGGCGGGGTGATCAAGCGGATCACCCAGCGGCTGAACCCGCGTGTCGCGCGTGTGGTGGCGCTGCCCGCACCCTCGCGCCGGGAACAGAGCCAGTGGTATTTCCAGCGCTACGTGCCGCACCTGCCCGCCGGGGGCGAAATCGTGCTGTTCGACCGCTCCTGGTACAACCGCGCGGGCGTCGAACGGGTGATGGGCTTTGCCACCGATGACCAGGTGGAACAGTTCTTTCAGGACGTTCCCGAGTTTGAACGCATGCTGGTGCGCTCGGGCATCATCCTGCTGAAATACTGGTTCTCGATCACCGACGAGGAACAGCAGATGCGATTCCTCATGCGCATCCACGATCCCATGAAACAATGGAAACTGTCGCCTATGGATCTGGAAAGCCGCATCCGCTGGGAACAGTACACCAAGGCCAAGGAGGCGATGTTCGAACGCACCAACATCCCCGAGGCGCCGTGGTATATCGTCGAGGGAAATGACAAGAAGCGCGAACGGCTGAACTGCATCGAGCATCTTCTGTCGAAGATCCCCTATTCCGATGTGCCGCACGAAAAGGTCACGCTGCCGGACCGCAAGTATAACCCCGATTACGAACGCCGGGTGCTGCCTGACGAGCTCTACGTGCCGAAGGTCTATTGAATCCCGGGCCAGGGGGGCTCTGCCCCCCGCGCCTGCGGCGCTCCCCCCGGAGTACTTCGAGCGAAATGAAGCGGCGGGTGGGCTCAGGGATCGGTGGCGCCGAGCGTTTCGATATTGTCGAGGATGCGCCGCAGATAGGTGGTGAAGGCGTCGACCTCCTCTGGCGTGAAGCCGTCGAGCAGGCGGCGCTGGCGCTCCAGCGCGCTGTCGAGGATACGGCCATGCATCCGGCGCCCGGCCTCGGTCAGGGTCCAGTGGCGGCGCCGTTCGTCGCCGTCCCGGGCTGCAGCCAGCCCCAGCGTTTCCAGGCGGCGCAGCGAGCGGCTGACCGCCGCCTTGTCGATGCCGATGGTGCGCGCGGCATGCGAGACCGAGCTGTCCGGCTCGCGCGTCAGCATCACCAGCATGCGCCAGTCCATCGCACCGATGCCGAATTCCGATTGGTAATGCCGCGCTGCCGCCCGGGTGAACCGGTTCCCGGCAAAGGTGAGCAGGACCGTCGGCGAGCGGGTAAAGCTGAGCGTTGCGGCGGCGGGGCCGTCAGCCGTGCCGTCGGGGTGGACAAGGAACAGGTCGTCGGAAAGGTCGATGGTCATGGGCTCCTGATCCTGATGCCACCGCAGCCTAGAGCGATTGTGTTGACACGACAACAGGCTCTGCGCAGAGTGATCAGATGTTGACATGACAACAGGGAGTCGCGCCATGTCGGATGCACCCGTCTACGAAATCGACCCGGGCGCCTTCTGGGCCGATCCCTATCCCGATCTGAAACGGATGCGGGCCGAGGCGCCCATCGCCTATGTGCCGCAACTGGGCGCGACGCTGATCACCCGGCGCGGCGACATTTTCGAGCAGGAGAAGCGGGTGGAGGTGTTCTCTTCGGACCAGCCGCAGGGGTTGATGACCGTGCTGATGGGCCAGAACATGATGCGCAAGGATGGTGATGCGCATATGGCCGAGCGCAAGGCGATCTTTCCCACCGTCTCGCCTAGGACGGTGAAACAGGTCTGGACCGCGCAGTTCCGCGCCGCCACCGAGCGGGTTCTGGACGATCTGGCGCCGCGTGGCGCCTGCGATCTGGTGCGCGACTATGCCATGCCCGTCTCGGCCGAGGCGCTCAAGGCGATCACCGGGCTGACCAACATGGCCGCCGTCGAGATGGATCGGGTGAGCCAGGGCATGATCGACGGTTGCGCCAATTACGCGGGCGATCCCGCGGTCGAGGCGCGCTGCCATGACTGCACCGCCTCGATCGACGCCCATATCGACGCGATGATCCCTGTGCTGGATGCCGCCCCCGACCATTCGCTGCTCTCGGTGCAGCGCCGCGCAGGTCTCAGCGATGCGCAGACCCGTGCCAATATCAAGCTCGCCATCTCCGGCGGCCAGAACGAGCCGCGCGATGCCATCGCCGGCACCGCCTGGGCGGTACTCAGCCACCCGGAGGCGCTGGCGCGTCTGCAATCGGGCGCGGTGCCCTGGTTGCGCGCGTTCGAGGAATATGCCCGCTGGATCTCGCCCATCGGCATGTCGCCGCGTCGGGTGGCGCTGCGCGCCACGGTGCAGGGCGTGACGCTGGAGCCCGAGGACCGGGTATTCCTGATGTTCGGATCGGGCAATCGCGACGAGAGCGTTTTCACCAATCCCGACCGCTTCGATCTGGATCAGGATATCGCACCGGCGATCTCCTTCGGCGCCGGGCCGCATTTCTGCGCCGGGGCCTGGGCCTCCAGGGCGCTGATCGGAGATGTGGCGCTGCCGCTCCTCTTCGAACGGTTCCCGGGCCTCGCCCTGAACGGCGAGGCCCGGTTCGGCGGCTGGGCTTTCCGGGGGCCTCTCACCGTGCCGGTCCGCTGGTGACGGGCCGGATCAGAACAGGAAGTCCCCGGCCTCCAGCATGCCGCGGCCGATCCCTTCGAGAACCATCACCTCACCCATGGCGTCGGTGATCAGGGCATTGCCGTCGGCAAAGCTCAGGTGGTTGGCAAAGAGATCGCCGAACCCCGTGATGCCCGCCGCCGCGCGCAGATCGATCCGGTCCGCCTCGCCTCCGGCGCCAAAGTCGCGAACAATGTCGCGCCCGGCGCTGAACACGAACAGATCGGGTCCCGCGCCGCCCGCAAGATCGTCATTGCCCGCGCTGCCGTTCAGGTGGTCGCGCCCGTCCTCGCCGCGCAGCAGATCGTCATCCGGACCGGCGATCAGCGTGTCGTTGCCGGTGCCGCCATAAAGCTGGTCGTTCTGGGACCCGCCCCAGATCCAGTCGTTGCCATCGACCCCCCAAAGACGGTCGGCGCCGCTGCCTCCGGCCAGCGTGTCGCTGCCCGCGCCGCCGCCAAGCAGATCGTTGCCGGCATCGCCCCGCACCCGGTCGTTGCCGCCCCCGCCCGAGATCGTATCGTTGCCATTGCCGCCCGACAGCCAGTCGTGGCCACTGCCGCCGTTGAGGTTGTCGTGGCCATCCGCGCCGGTCATCCTGTCGTTGCCGTCGCTCCCCCAGGCCCGGTCATTGCCCGCACCACCATCGATCGTGTCATGGCCGGACCGACCGACCAATACATCGTCGCCGCCGCCGCCTTCGATCCGGTCGTCACCCGCCGTCCCGTAGATCCTGTCAGCGCCGGCGCCGCCGATCAGGCCCGATCCGGCATCCACCCGCACTGCCGCCGCGGTCCGGGCGAAATTCTGCGTCACCATCACCGCGTCCCAGCCTTTGTAGTCGCCCTGGTCGATGCCGATCCCGATCACCGTCACATCCGGGTTCAGGATATTGGCCCGGTGGCCGGGGCTGTTCATCAGCCCGGTGTGCAGGTCGATCACATCATCGGCCAGTCCCGGCGCGCCGCGTTCGCTCTGCCAGGCGATATTCTCGGCCCAGGTCCAGTTGCCCGAGAACACGAACCCCGCGTCCTCCATCCGGTCGCCCGGCGAGCTGCCCCCGGCGCCGGTGTGCGAGAATACATCCCTGTCCAGCATCCACCGGCTGTGCAGCTCGGCCGAGCTGTTCAGCCGCAGCTCCAGCGTCACCGGGTTCAGCCCCGCCGCCGTGCGCTCCTGGTTGATCAAGGTCAGCATCTGACGTTCTAATGTGCTTGCCACCGACATTTTGGTCTCCATCCTGTTTGCGCCTCACTGGCCGCTCTCTCTTGCCTTGGGACAATCGGGGCGGGAACGGGGCCTTTGGTTTTCTCCGGCTCCAAGCGCCAGGCCGCTTTCCGGCCCTTCCGAATCGCGCGGAAAAAGGCGCAGCGCGTCGGCCCGGCGCGCCACCGGCGGAACCTGGCAACCGCCTCGCTGTGATTTGAGCGGAAAACCGGGGACCGCCCGCGCGCTCCGGGCCGGTTCGCGACCCCGCTGTCGCCCGTCGACAAGACCGCCGATTCTATCCGGGGCGAAATACGACGGGTACCAAGGGAAGAACGTGATGACCGCTGCCGATCCGAACACAACCGCCGGAGCGGATCAGCCCGAAGGCGCGACCACGCTGACCGGCATCCTGTTCCTGCTGCTTGCCACCACGATCTTTCCGATCCAGGACGTGATCATCAAAAGCCTCAGCAGCGATTTCGCGGTGCATCAGATCGTGTTCTGGCGCTCGGTCTTTGCCCTGCCGGTGGCGATGGCCATGGCCCGCTACGAAGGCGCGCTCTGGCCGCTCAAGATCGGTTCATGGCCGTTGCAACTGACCCGCGCGGTGGCGGCGTTTTCGTCCTACCTCGTCTATTACATGGCGCTGGCCGCCATCGGCCTGGCCGAGACGGCGGCCATCACCTTCTCCACCCCGATCTTTGTCACCCTGCTGGCGGCGGTGTTCCTGGGTGAGCGGATCGGCATCTGGCGCTGGCTGGCAGTGCTGCTCGGCATGGCCGGGGTGCTGGTGATCGTGCAGCCGGGGGCCGCGGTGTTCGAACCGGCGGCGTTACTGGCGCTGGCGGCGGCGCTGTTCTATGCGGTCTCGATCATCGCCACCCGGCGCCTGGGCAGCCGCACCAATGGCGGCACCATGACTCTGGTGACCCTGCTGGTCTATATCGTCGGCGGCACCGTGCTGGGGCTGGTATTCTCGGGGCTGGAAACCGCCTCACCGCACCCGAGCCTCGCCTTTCTCTACCGCGACTGGATCGCGCCCGCGCCCATGGACTGGCTGGCGCTGGCGGCGCTGGGGGTGACTTCGGGCATCGGCTTCTTCGCGCTCAGCCAGGCCTATCGCATGGCCGAGGCCAGCGTCGTCACCCCGTTCGAATACACCTACCTGCCCTGGGCGGTGCTGTGGGGCTATGTGGTGTTCGGGGTGCTGCCGGGCCTGTCCACCTGGATCGGGCTGACGCTGATCGTCGGCTCGGGCCTTCTGATCCTGTTCCGCGAAACCATACGCGGCCGCCGCCTCGTCCGCCGCCGGGGTCTTGGCGTGATGCGGCAGCGGTAAGCGCCACGCAGCCGATCAGCCGCTGAATTCATTGCCAAGCCGCCTGCTTGAATCGGCCGCCATCAGGCATTGTCGATGTTGGCTCTTCCCCGGTTCCGCACAGGTCCAGTTGCTTCTTGTCATGCAGCGAAAACAAGAGCTCACTGATCCTGCACCGCAGTTCAGTGTTGCTGCGAAGATAAACCGGAACGCCCAGCAAGGCCGTGATTGCCTGTTCTTCACGCCCCAGCTTCTGGAGCACATTGGACAGACCCAGCCAGCCCGGAACGAAACTCTCATTGATTGTGACGATGTCCTGAAAGCACTCCAGCGCCGAACACGGATCGTCTTTGGCAAGATGGACATCAGCCAGGGCGGATTTCAGCGCAATATTCCCCTTATGCGTGTCAGCGGCCTTTCCGAGCACCACAATCGCATCGCAGAACTTGCGCCGCCGCGTGTATATTCCCCCCAGAAGCTTGGCCGCCTTGGGCCGGTTGGGGTCCTGGTCGAGCGCGTCTTGCAGGATCGTTTCAGCGCGGTCGTCGTGCCCTGATTTCACAAGCATCTCTGCCAGCTCTTCTTTGAGAAATACGACCTGAGGCTGTGCGTCGATCGCCTCCTCCAGCAGGGCGACAGCTTCTGGCAGGCGTCCGGTATCGACGAAAAGCCTGGTACAGCGACGGTGGCATTCTGTCCGGACAGGATCGAGGGCAATGGCCTCCCGATAGGCGGCCTCCGCTCCTTTGGTGTCCTTGCATTGGTGCAGAATATTGCCGAGCGCCTGAAAATCCGAGGCGTCGAGCGTTTGCAACGCCGAAACCCTGGAGGCGAGGGTGCGAGACGCGCCCGAATTGTTGCGTGCCGCGTAGATGCGGGCAAGCTCGAAGTGGCTGTTGGATGGCCGCACCATGCCGCCTGCCGCCTGTTCGAGAACCTCGATCGCCTGTCTGATCTGCCCTCGCTGCCGATAGGCGGATGCAAGGTTTATGAGCGCCCATTCCGGCAGGTTGTTGCGCACGCTCTCGTAATGCTCGACTTCGCCGTTCAGATCGCCCTGCTTGGACAGTCGAAACGCGGTGATGGCCGCATCGGGTAACTCAGGGCGACGGGAGGGATGGTGAACAAGGGGATTGTGCGCCGGGCAGGGGGCCGGGTCATCACTCCCAAGGCTTTGTTTTATCACTCCGGCAAGTTGCGAAACCCAGGCCGTCTGCCAGATCTCGGTATGCGTGCAGGGAAATTCGAAGACATCCACGCCGCCGGATGCCAGGTAATCCCAATCCGAAGCGGCGCCCGGTTGCCGTTCACCCAGCCAGTGTTCGGCTTTGATCAGTGTCACCTTGCCGCTGAAAAACTCGAGCATGTTGCGATCCACCGCGCGCCGTCCGGCGGCAATCGGGTTTTGCAACGCGTGGTTCTCTTTCTCGATGCCGAAGCGGCGTCGATGGACATCGGCATCATCATCGACCAGAAGGATCTGTCCGGGTGTTTTCCCGGCCTGATCCATCAGCGTTGCGATCTTGTAGCAAAGCTGTGCTCCAAAAGACGTCCCGACAAGATGGAACGCATCGTCAATACCGATATCTTCGAGTTGCCTGAGATGGATTTCGGCCATCTCACTGAGATCGGCTAAGAACAATCCTTCCCTTTGCAGCCGGTCGAGTGCGACAATCGGCTGGTCTTCCCCAAGTTCAGCCGCGAGACTTCGGCCGCGCGCATAGGAACTGCCGCCGATGGTGGGTGCGACTATCAGCGGAGGTTTGCTTCCCGTTTCGTTGAATAGTTTCAAACCCGACCCTCTTGGACAATCGCCATGACAGGGTTGTTCCCTCGAACACCGTCCCCCGCTTCAACCTACATGGCGCGACGCGGGCTCTTCAAGGCAGGTCGAGAATATCGCAGACGCTCTTTCCCGTTTCCCGTGCCATGATCGGGCGCAGCGATCCGACGCGTGCCGATCTTCGAACCGGTGGGGCGGCCGGATGCGAGTTGCTTTGGAAACCACCGTCATGCGTTGTACAAAACGGCCAATCCACCTGCCGGAGCGCGTACAAAACGGTCAAAACCCCCACAAACGACAAACCCCCGGGGCGGGGCCGCGGGGGTCGTCAAATAGTGTCATCCAAAGCCGGACGAGAGCGAATGCCTTAGAGCATGCCTTCGCGCTGTGCTTTCTTGCGTGCCAGCTTGCGGGCACGGCGGATCGCTTCAGCCTTCTCGCGCGCTTTTTTCTCGGACGGTTTCTCGAAATGCTGCTTCAGCTTCATTTCACGGAAAACGCCTTCGCGCTGCAGCTTCTTCTTCAGGGCACGGAGCGCCTGATCGACGTTGTTGTCGCGAACACTAACCTGCATGTGGTTTTCACCACCTTTCTAAGTTGAGTTGCAAGGAATTGCAGGAGCCCGGCGTATAGCAAAGCGGGAACAACTTGTCTAGATAGGGGGAGAAACAAGGAGATGTGCCATGACCATGTCCTATGAACAGGCCAAGGACCGGCTGCTGGACGCCGCCCTGACCCACGTGGCCTTTGACGGTTGGACCGACGAAACCTTTCGCGCGGCGGTGGCCGACACCGGTTTGGACGCCGGGTACGCCCGCGCGCTCTGCCCGCGCGGCGCGGTCGATCTGGCGCTGGCCTATCACGCGCGCGGCGATGCCGCGATGCTGGACCGCCTCGCCGCCGAGGACCTGTCAGAGCTGCGCTTTCGCGACCGGATCGCGAGAGCCGTCCGCTTCCGGCTGGAGGCGGTGACGGACAAGGAGGCGGTGCGCCGGGGCGCCACCCTGTTTGCCTTGCCCGCCTATGCGGCCGACGGCGCCAAGGCGATCTGGGGCACCTGCGACGCGATCTGGACGGCACTGGGCGACACCTCGGAAGACGTTAACTGGTACACGAAAAGGGCAACGCTTTCAGCGGTTTACTCTTCCACCGTGCTCTATTGGCTGGGCGATGAAAGCCCGGATCACCAGGCAACATGGGAGTTTCTGGACCGTCGCATCGACAACGTGATGCAGTTCGAGAAGTTCAAGGCGGATATCCAGAAGAACCCGCTACTGAAGCCCTTGCTTGCCGGTCCCAACTGGCTGGCCGGGCAGCTGCGCGCGCCTCGCCGTGGCGATGATCTGCCCGGCTCGCTGGGGTGAAGGAAACAAAATTGGCGGGGCCGGCCAAGGCCCTCGCGATCAATCCAACCTGAGGAGGTCTCATGTCCGAGCAGATGCGCGCGGTTGAAATCAGCAAGCCCGGCGGGCCGGAAGTTCTGCAACTCACCAACCGCCCGATGCCGGTGCCCAGGCATGGGCAGGTGGTGATCAAGGTCGCCTATGCCGGAGTGAACCGGCCCGACGCGCTGCAACGGGCGGGGGCCTATGACCCGCCGCCGGGTGCCAGCGACCTGCCGGGGCTGGAATGTTCAGGCGAGGTGGTCGCGGTTGGCCCCGGTGTCGATTCTCTGGCGCGTGGCGACATGGTCTGCGCCCTGCTGCCCGGGGGTGGCTATGCCGAATACGTGGCCACACCCGCCGCACATTGCCTGCCAGTGCCCCAGGGCATGGGCCTGCGCGAGGCGGCATGTTTGCCGGAAACCTTCTTTACCGTCTGGTCCAATGTGTTTTCGCGCGGCGGACTCAAGGCCGGTGAACGTTTTCTGGTGCATGGCGGGTCCAGCGGCATCGGCACGACTGCGATCCAGCTTGCCAATGCCTTTGGCGCGCGGGTTTTCACCACCGCCGGATCGGATGAGAAATGCCAGGCTTGCCTGGACCTGGGTGCCGAACGCGCGATCAACTACCGCAATGAGGATTTCGTCAAGATCCTGCGGGCCGAAGGCGGCGCCGACCTGATCCTCGACATGGTGGGGGGCGACTATATCCCGCGCAATATCAAGACATTGGCCGATGATGGGCGCCTGGTGCAGATCGCGTTCCTGCAAGGGCCGGTGGTCGAGCTTAACTTTGCCCTGATGATGGTGCGCCGCCTGACGATTACCGGTAGTACGCTCCGTCCGCAAAGCGACCTGGCCAAGGCGCAGATCGCCCAGGACCTGCTGGAAGCGGTCTGGCCACTGATCGAGGCGGGCCGGGTCGCGCCGGTGATGGACAGCGAGTTTGACCTGGTGGATGCGGCCGCGGCCCATGCCCGGATGGAAAGTTCGGGCCATATCGGCAAGATCGTTCTCAAAGTCGGCTAAGTCCGGCCCATTCCCTTCGGCCTGTGCTCTTGCCGACGTCCTTCTGCCTGCTAGGGTAATGCGCAAAGCGGGAGGAAAGACATGAGTGAAACTGCAAGAACCGTAGTGATCGAGGCATTCGGCGGCCCGGAGGTTTTGCAATTGCGGGACCGGCCCGTGGGGGAGCCGGGACCGGGGCAGGTGCGGATCCGACACAAGGCCTGCGGGTTGAATTTCATCGACGTGTATCAGCGCACGGGCCTTTATCCGCTGCAATTGCCGCATGCGCTGGGCATGGAAGCCTCGGGCGTGATCGAGGCGGTGGGTGAGGGTGTAACGCATTTGAGCGTGGGCGACAGGGCGGCCTATGCCTCGGCCCCGCCGGGCGCCTATACCGAGGCGCGGGTGATGCCGGCGGCACAGGTCTGCCCGCTGCCCGACGAGATCGGCTTCGACGAAGGTGCCGCGATGATGCTCAAGGGGTTGACGGTCGACTACCTGTTCCACCGCACAACGCCGCTCAGCCGGGGCGATACGGTGCTGTTTCATGCCGCTGCCGGTGGCGTCGGCCTGATCGCCTGCCAATGGGCCAAATCCGAAGGCATCACCCTGATCGGCACCGCCGGGTCCGACGAGAAATGTGAATTGGCCAAGGCACATGGTGCGACCCATGTGATCAACTACCGCACTGAGAATTTTACCGAAAAGGTGCGCGAACTGACCGGTGGCAAGGGCGTCGACGTGGTGATGGATTCGGTGGGCGCGGACACGTTCGAGGGCTCGCTCGACTGTCTGAAGCCTCTGGGCATGATGATTTCGTTCGGCAATGCCTCGGGGCCCGTGCCGCCGGTGAATATCGGCATTCTGGGGCAGAAGGGCAGCCTGAAGATCACCCGCCCGACGCTGTTCACCCATATCGCCGACCATGCGGCGTGTCAGGCGATGGCGCGGCGGCTGTTTGGCAAGGTGACCGGTGGCGAGGTCAAGATCCGCATCGACCAGCGCTTTCCGCTGGAACAGATAGCCGATGCCCATCGTGCGCTTGAGGCGCGGCAAACCACCGGGTCGACCATCCTGGAGCTATAAAGTCGAGTATGTATTTTCTTGCACCCGCCCCATGTGGCGGGGCAAGGAAGGAACATGGACAAGCTCGACCGCCAGATTGTCGCGGCACTGCAACACAATGCTCGCGAGTCTACGACCAAGATCGCCACGAGACTGGGCGTGGCGCGCACCACCGTGCACGAACGCATCGCCCGGATGGAGGCGCGCGGCGTGATCGCGGGCTATTCCGTCGTTCTGCGCGAGCCGCAGGATGACAGCAAGGTGCAGGTCGTGGTGCTGCTGGAAGTGCAGCAGAAGGAGACCGCGCGCATCATCAAGCGGCTGGAAGCCTATCCCGAGATCAAGCTCTGCCTGTCGATCAATGGCGAGTTCGACCTGCTGTTGTCGGCCGAGGCGCCGCGTATCGAGGACCTAGACATTCTTGTCGATGAACTGGGGGCGATTCCGGGGGTTCAACGGACGAACACCTTTGTCGTATTTGGACGGCGTATCGACCGGATCTGACAAAAAGTTAGGTTTGCCGTCAAATTGACGGGATGAGGAGTCATTCCGACACTCTGCTCCCTACAGATCGAACAGCAAAAGCGTCATCCTGTTGCGCAAACAAGGAGACGTGCCATGCGCTGGAATATTTGCGTCGTCGGGGCCGGGAAGATCGGCCAGATGATCGCCACTTTGCTCAAGACTTCGCCCAACTATACCGTCACCGTGGCCGATCACGATCTGGCGGCGTTGTCGGTGCTCAACAAGATGGGCGTGCCCACCAAGCAGATCGACGCCAAGGACGAGGCTGGGCTGGCCGAGGGGTTGAAAGGGTTCGATGCGGTCATTTCAGCGGCGCCGTTCTTTCTGACCCCTGCCATTGCCAAGGCCGCGCAGGCGGCGGGCGCGCATTACTTCGACCTGACCGAGGATGTGGCCGCCACCAATGCCGTTCGCGCGCTGGCGGAGAAAGGCAAGACCGCGTTCATGCCGCAATGCGGGTTGGCGCCCGGTTTCGTCGGTATTGCCGGGGCGGCGCTGGCCGCCGAGTTTGACGAGATCGACAGCCTGCACATGCGGGTGGGGGCGCTGCCGCTCTATCCGACCAATGCGCTGAAATACAACCTGACCTGGTCCACTGACGGGCTGATCAACGAATACTGCAACCCCTGCGATGCCATCGTGAACGGCGAACTGGTCAAGACGGCGCCGCTGGAGGATTACGAGATCCTCGGCCATGACGGGGTGGAATATGAATGCTTCAACACCTCGGGCGGTCTGGGCACCCTGCCGGAAACGCTGGAAGGCAAGGCGCGGGCGGTGTCCTATCGCTCGATCCGCTATCCCGGGCACCGCGATATCCTGCGTCTGTTGCTGAACGATCTGGGGTTGGAGCGGCGCCGCGATCTGCTCAAGGATATCTTTGAGACCGCGTTGCCGCGCACTGATCAGGACGTGGTGCTGGTCTATTGCACCGCCAAGGGTCGGATCGGTGGCCAGTTGCGCGAAAAGAGCCTGATCAACAAGTCCTATTCTCGGGTGATCGACGGCCAGACCTGGAGCGCGATCCAGGTCACCACTGCCGCCGGCGTTCTGGGCGTCGTTGACCTGATGCGGACCGGCACGCTGCCATCCAAAGGGTTCATCCGGCAGGAACAGGTGCAGTTCGCTGACTTCCTCGAAACCGAATTCGGCCGCCTTTACCGGGCGGGCGATGTCACCAAGCAAAGCAAGGCAGCCTGAGACATGAAAGATGTAGTGATGACCGCAGATAGCGTGATGGAGAAACTGGGGATCACTGCCGCCGAACGGACGGGTGGCAAGATCCGCGTCACCTCGCCGATCGATGGCAGCCTGCTGGGCGAAATACGCGAGATGCCAGTGTGCGAGATGGACGCGGTGCTGTCGCGTGCCAAGTCGGCGTTCAAGGATTGGCGCACCGTGCCCGCCCCGCGCCGGGGCGAGCTGATCCGCCTGCTGGGTGAAGAGCTGCGGGCGGCCAAGGATGACCTTGGCGCATTGGTCAGCTGGGAGGCGGGCAAGATCACCTCCGAAGGCTTGGGCGAAGTGCAGGAGATGATCGATATCTGCGATTTTGCCGTGGGCCTGTCGCGGCAGCTTTACGGCCTGACCATCGCCAGCGAACGCCCCGGTCACCGGATGATGGAAACCTGGCACCCAGCAGGGCCGGTCGGTGTGATCTCGGCCTTCAACTTCCCGGTCGCGGTCTGGTCGTGGAACGCGGCATTGGCGATTGTCTGCGGCGATCCGGTGATCTGGAAACCCTCGGAAAAGACCCCGCTGACGGCGCTCGCCTGTCAGAAGATCTTTGACCGGGCCGCCCTGCGGTTCGGCGACGCGCCCGAAGGGCTGTTGCAGACCTTGATCGGTGGCGCCGACCTAGGCAAGGCTCTGGTCGAAAGCGAGGATGTGCCGATCATCTCGGCCACCGGCTCCACCCGTATGGGGCGTGCTGTTGCGCCCATCGTGGCGGCCCGGTTTGGCAAGTGCATCCTGGAACTGGGTGGCAATAACGCGATGATCGTGGGGCCGTCGGCGGACCTGGAGATGGCGGTTCGCGCCATCGTGTTCTCGGCCGTGGGCACGGCTGGTCAGCGCTGCACCACACTGCGCCGCCTGATCGCCCATAACTCGATCAAGGACGAACTGGTTGCACGCCTGAAGAAGGCCTATGCCGGTCTGCCCATCGGCAACCCACTGGCCGAGGGCACGCTGGTTGGCCCGCTGGTGGACGAGGGCGCAGGCGCCGCCATGGTTGCCGCGCTGGATGCGGCGCGTACCCAGGGCGGAACCGTCTTTGGCGGCGAGCGGGTGCGTGACGGCGTACCGGCGGCTGGCGTCTACATGACCCCGGCGATTGTCGAGATGCCGGAACAAAGCGCGGTGGTAAGAACCGAGACCTTTGCCCCGATCCTTTACGTTCTGGGTTACGACGAATTCGATCAGGCGGTCGAAATCCAGAACGACGTGCCGCAGGGCCTGTCGTCTTGTGTGTTCACGCTGAACATGCGCGAGGCGGAGCAATTCCTGTCGGCGGCCGGATCGGATTGCGGCATCGCAAACGTGAACATCGGCCCGTCGGGCGCGGAAATCGGTGGGGCGTTTGGCGGCGAAAAGGAGACCGGCGGCGGTCGCGAGAGTGGCTCGGACGCATGGAAAGCCTATATGCGCCGTCAGACCAACACCGTGAACTACTCCGCCCAGCTGCCGCTGGCACAAGGTGTCAAGTTCGACATCTGACTGTCCAGGGCAGCCAAGACCGGAAAGCCCCGCCTATGCGCGGGGCTTTTCATTCTGAGGTTACTCCCAGCGCAGGCCGCGGTTCAGCAGGTGCCTTTGCACCCGGCCGGGATAGTCGGTGACAATCCCGTCGACGCCTGCGTCAATCATCCGGTCTATGTCTGCCGTTTCGTTGACGGTCCAGGTGCAGACGGGCAAGCCCAGGGCATGGGCTTCGGCGACAAGTTCAGGCGTCACGTCCATGAAATACGGGCACCAGAGCTGCCCGCCCGCATCAGCGACCGCGCGTGGCACCGATACCGTCATGTTCTTGTAATCGGGGCCAACGGACTTGGCGGAATCCTCGCCGGGATCGTCGTCGTTCTCTGGCAGTTGCGACAGGTAAGAGGTGGGCATCTCTGGAGCCTGTCGGCGACATTCGTCAAGCAGTTTCCAATCGAAACTGTGAAGCACGGTGTGATGCTCCAACCCGAACTTTCGCACCTCAGCAACGGAGTTGGCCACCAGCGAAGCCCGGGCGACCGCTTCGTCTTGCAGGTCGGGGTCCGATTTCAATTCGAACAGCAGATAGGCTTCGCTGCCGGGTTTGCTGCACAGATCCAGCAACTCTGACAGTGCCGGGATGCGGACGCCGGACATGAAAGCCTGATCCGGGAAGCGTTGACCATAGACAGTTCGGCCATCCAGACCGCCCACATCCAGTGTCTTAAGCTCGGCCAGGGTCAGATCAGCGACACGCAGCTCGGGTCCGGTCAGCCACTTGCCTTGTGCGTCGCGCGTCGCGGAATTTGCCAAGTGCAGGTTGTGCGTGACGACCGGCACCCGATCGGCTGTTGCAACCACGTCGAACTCCAGCGCGGTCACACCGATGGACAGCGTGAAATCGAAGCCTTCGATCGTGTTCTCGGGCATCACCCCCCTTGCACCGCGATGACCGATGATGCGGACGATCCCGTCGTCCCCGGTAAACGGGGTAAGCTGCGGAAACCGGCTCATGGCTCGATCCGTTTGCCGGTTTCGGCGTGAAACAGATGCAAGGCCCCGGCCGCAGGCGCGAAACCCATGACCGTTCCGGCCGCGGCTGACATATGCCCGGGCTGGCTGACAACCATTTCGATGTCAGTGCCTTCAAGCTTGCCATGCAGCAGTGAATTGGCGCCCAGTTGCTCGACCAGTTCCACGGTGACCCGCACGGGTCCGGCATCGTCTTGCAGCAGGTGTTCGGGGCGAACACCCAGTGTCACTGCGCCGTTGGCCGCACCGGCGTTTGCAAGTTGCGCGCCGTTGCCCAGGGTCGCCATACCGGCACTGACGGTGGCTGGCAGAAAGTTCATCGCGGGGCTGCCGATGAAGCCCGCCACAAAGGTGGTGGCGGGGCGATCATACAGCTCGATCGGGGTTCCGAACTGTTCCACGTAACCACCGTTCAGCACCATCAGCCGGTCGCCGAGTGTCATCGCCTCGACCTGGTCATGCGTGACATAGATCGAGGTCACCCCGAGCCGCTGTTGCAGCTTGCGGATTTCCAGCCGCATCTGCACCCTGAGCTTGGCGTCGAGGTTCGACAGCGGCTCGTCGAACAGGAACACTTGCGGGTTGCGCACGATGGCGCGGCCCATAGCCACGCGCTGACGCTGGCCGCCTGACAATTGCCTGGGTTTGCGGTCCAGATAGGGGCGCAGTTCAAGGATGTCGGCGGCCTCTTCCACCCGGCGGGCGATCTCGTCCTTGGATATCTTCCGGATCTTGAGGCCATAGGCCATGTTCTCGCGCACCGACATATGCGGGTAGAGCGCGTAGTTCTGGAAAACCATGGCGATATCGCGGTCGGCAGGTTCCAGCTGGTTCACTACCTTGTCGCCGATGCGGATCGTGCCCGAGGTGACGGTTTCCAACCCCGCCACCATGCGCAGCAGCGTGGACTTGCCACAGCCCGAGGGGCCGACGACCACGATGAACTCGCCATCGGAAATCTCGCCCTCGACGTGATGCAGGACCTCGGTGTCACCATAGGCTTTCACTAGGTCTTTGAGTGTTATGGATGCCATGATGTCCTGCCTATTTGTCTGTCTCGGTCAGCCCTTGAACAAAGAGCTTTTGCATTGCGACGACCACGAAGACCGGCGGCAGCATCGCCAGGAGCGCGGTCATCATGATGATGTTCCATTGCGGGGATTGTTCTGCCGCTTCCAGCATCTGCTTGATGCTCATCACGATGGTGGTCATGTCGGTATCGGTGGTGATCAGCAGTGGCCACAGATACTGGTTCCAGCCGTAGATGAAGAGGATCACGAAGAGAGCCGCGATATTGGTGCGGGACAGCGGGATCAGGATATCCCAGAAGAACCGTAGTGGTCCGGCCCCGTCGATCCGCGCGCTTTCCAGCATCTCGTCGGGGATGGTGAGGAACACTTGCCGGAACATGAACGTCGCCGTGGCCGAGGCGATGAGCGGGATCGACAGGCCCCAATAGCTGTTCAGCATGCCCAGATCGGCCACCACTTCGAACGTGGGCAGGATGCGAACCTCGACCGGAAGCATAAGGGTGACGAAGATCAGCCAGAAGAACATCATCCGGAACGGAAACTTGAAATAGACGATGGCAAAGGCCGAGATCAGTGAAATCGCGATCTTACCGAGCGCTATCATCAGCGCCATGGCAAGGCTGTTGAGCAGCATCCGCCAGACCGGCGCGGTCTCGGTCCCGCTCAGGCCCGAGCCGAGCAGGGTCTGGGTGAAGTTTTCCCAGAAATGCCCGCCCGGCAGCATCGGGATCGGCGCCTGTGTCATGCGCACCGCGTCATGGGTGGAAGCGACAAAGGTGATCCAGATCGGCAGCGCCACGATGACGATGCCGAGGATCAGCACCAGATGGGTGATGACGTTCAGAACGGGGCGATTTTCGACCATCAGTATTCCACCTTGCGTTCGATATAGCGGAACTGGACCACGGTCATTGCTATGACCAGCACCATCAGGATCACCGATTGTGCCGCCGAGCCGCCCAGATCGAGACCGACGAACCCGTCGTTGAACACCTTGTAGACCAGGATCGTGGTCGAGTTGGCCGGTCCGCCCTGTGTCACCGCGTGGATGATGCCGAAGGTGTCAAAGAAGGCATAGACCGCGTTGATCACCAGCAGGAAGAAGGTGGTGGGCGAGATCAGCGGAAAGATGTGATCGATAAAGCGGCGCACCGGCCCGGCGCCGTCGATCGCCGCCGCCTCGATCAGCGAACGCGGGATCGATTGCATGGCGGCCAGATAGAACAGGAAGTTATAGGCGATCTGTTTCCATGCTGCGGCAAAGATCACCAGCATCATCGCATGGGTCCCGTTTAGGTAGTGGTTCCAGTCGATGCCGACCATATCGAGTAGGAAAGGGAAGATGCCCAGCGTCGGGTTGAACATGAACACCCAGAGCGCACCTGCCAGCACCGGCGCCACGGCATAAGGCCAGATCATCAGTGTGCGATAGGTGGTCGCGCCGCGCACCACCCGGTCGGCGAAACCCGCCAGAACCAGCGCCGCCGACATCGACAGCAGCGCCACCGCAGCGGAAAAGAAGATCGTCCGCCCGAAACTCTGCAGATAAAGCTCATCGTCGACCAGAAGTTCGAAATTCTCGAACCAGACAAATTCGGTCGACAGGCCGAACGCGTCTTCGATCAGAAAGGATTGATACACCGCCTGACTGGCGGGCCAGATAAAGAACACCAGTGTGATCAGGATCTGAGGGGCGACCAGAAGGTAAGGGAGCACGGATCTGGGAAAATGGACACGTTTGAGCATTCGGGCCTCGTCTTATGTGCCTTGCGCGGTGAAGGCAGGACATCCGGCGGAGATCTCCGCCGGATGCCGTCTTGGGGTTTCCCCGATCAGTTGGCCGTGCGCTCGAACTTGCGCAGCAGGTCGTTACCGCGGGATACGGCGGCATCCATCGCCTCTTTCGCGGTCTTGTCCCCGGCCCAGAGCGCCTCCATCTCTTCGTTGATCACGTCGCGCACCTGCACGAAGTTGCCAAACCGCAGACCGCGCGAGTTGGGGGTCGGCGTGTTCAGGCTCAACTGCTGGATGGCGGTGTCGGTGCCCGGGTTCTGGTCGTAGAAGCCCTGGGTCTTGCTCAGCTCATATGCGGCGGTGGTGATCGGCACGTAACCGGTTTCCTGATGCCACCAGGCCTGCACCTCGGCCGAGGAGAGATAGGTCAGGAACTTGGCCAGTCCCTTGTATTCTTCGGCATCGTGACCTGCCAGCGCCCAAAGGGTGGCGCCACCAATGACCGAGTTCTGCGGCGCGCTGGCCACGGCGGTATCCAGCGGCAGCATGGTCTGGCCGAATTCGAACTTGGCCTGGCTCTTGATCGAGCCGTAATAGGCCGACGAGTTCATCCACATGCCGCATTCGCCATTGGTGAACATCGGCAGGCTGTCGCCCCGGCGGCCACCGTATTTGAACAGCTTGCTCTTGCCCATCTCGGCGATATCGGCCAACCGGTTCTCGACCGCTTCGTTGTTGAACTCGAACTCGGTATCGAAGCCGGCAAAGCCGTTTTCCTTGGTGCCCATGGCGATGTTGTGCCAGGCCGAATAGTTTTCGATCATCACCCAGGACTGCCAGCCAAAGGAGAAACCGCAATCCATGCCGCTGTCGACCAGCGCCTGCGCGGCGGTTTTCATGTCGTCCCAGGTTTTCGGAACCTCGACACCAGCGGCCTTCAGAGCGTCGGCATTGTACCACAGCACCGGGGTGGAACTGTTGAAGGGCATCGACAGCAATTCGCCATCCGGGGTCTGATAGTACGAGATCACCGCAGGCAGATAGTCGGACTTGTCAAACGGTTCGCCCGCGTCTGCCATCAGCTTCTCGACCGGATAGATGGCGCCTTTGGCGGCCATCATGGTGGCGGTGCCCACCTCGAACACCTGCACCAGATGCGGATGCTCCTTGGCGCGGAAGGCCGCGACGGCGGCGGTCATGGTTTCGGTGTAGTTGCCCTTGTAGGTCGGCACGACCTTGTACTCGGACTGGCTGGCGTTGAAGTCGGCGGCGATCTTGTCGACGCGTTCGCCATTGGTGCCACCCATCGCGTGCCACCATTGAATTTCGGTTTGCGCAAAGGCCATTCCGGCCGTCAGGACCAGCGCCGAGGCACTGAAGGATAGGATCTTGCAGGTCATGTAAACCTCCCAGTTTCATGGATGCGCGGATCGTTGCGCAGCAAAAAAAATAACTCAAGCAAAAGTTTTATGAACAAAATAATAGCAAAATGTTATGTCTGTGTGGAGGCGAAACAAATTTCTGCATGTGCAAAAGAGGCAAGACGTTGAATTTCAAGCTCAGACAACTGGAAGCGTTTCGTGCGGTCGCCCAGACCGGCTCGATTACTCGTGCAGCGCAGCAATTGGGAATCTCGCAACCGGCCGCCAGCCGGTTGATTTCGGATTTCGCCGCATCGGTGGAGTTTCCGCTGTTCGTGCGCGAGGGCGGCAGCCTGATTCCCACGCCCGAAGCGCGCTACATGCTGGTCGAGATCAACCGCGTCTTCGAGGGGCTGAGCCATCTCGAGGATCTGCGCCAGAATCTCAAGGACCGGACCGCCGGGCATTTGCGGATCGCCTGCCTACCGGGATTTGCCACCAGTCACCTGCCAAAGGTCCTGACCGAGTTTCTGAAAGACCGCCAAGGGGTCACCGTAACCATCGAACCGGATAGGCCTGAACGGATTCTGGAATGGATCGTCGGACAGCAATACGATTGCGCGATTACCGATGGCTTTGGCGGACATCCGGCAACCGAAAGCACCGACATTCCCATTCGTACGGTCTGCATTCTGCCCCGGGGGCATCGGCTTGAGGCGCAGCATGAGATCACCCCGCATGACCTGCGCGGCGAAAAGCTGATCCATTCCCGTCGCGACAGCCCGTTCTTTCGCCGCCTGGCGCAGGCTTTTACCGATTGTGACGTCGAGATGAACTCGTGGATCGAAGTGCGCCAGTTCACCGCCGCTTGCACCATAGTGGCGCAAGGGTACGGGGCGGCGGTTCTGTCGGCGCTGGACGCGGAACAGTTTCGCGACCAGGGATTGGTGATCCGGCCATTTGCGCCACGTTTCTCGCACCGCCTGTCTCTGATACGTCCTGTCACCGGCAGCCTGTCGCCGCTGGTTCTGGATTTCCTCGATCACTTCACGCTCAGCCTGGCCCCCTTTGTCGATCACGAGGAGCAGCGGCAGATGTTAGCTTAGGGTCGCTGACAGGGTCTGAATGTCGGTCCAGGTCGATGTCGGGATATGCAGGACATTGCCCGAGGCCGCACGATATGCCCGCTCGCGTTCGCCAGGGATTTCCACCCGATCATAGCCGGGGGCAGGAGGACAGTCGCGCAATTCGGCAAGCACCTCTTCGGCGGCAGCGGTCATGGCGTGACCGCTGCGAAACCGACTGGTATCCAGTGTAATCAGCAGCCAGTGGCATTCGGTCGTGGACGGACCCAGCATCGCCTCGCCGATCAATTCCCCGATCAGCGCCAGCCCATACCCCTTGTGTTCGCCCGAGGGCAGGATGGCGCCACCCGCGAAGTAGTCTTCGGGGTCGCGGGTGGGGTTGCCGTTGCGGTCGATGACGCAACCCTCGGGTAACAGCGCCCCGGCGGAACGGGCCGCATAAATCCAGCCGCCAGCGATCTTCGAAGTGGCAAAGTCGAGAACAACAGGGCCACGCGGTCCACCCGGTATGCCGATACACCAGGGATTTGTCGGCAACATGGCCTTTGCACCGCCATGCGGTGCGACCTGCCGCCAGGTCTGGCGGTTGCCGCCGCCCACGCAGATCGTCAGGAACCCCCGTTCGGCCGCCATATCGGCAAAGGCTCCGTGTCGCCCGGTATGGCCGACGTTCCGGATTGCCAGCGCCGATATCCCGGTCGCCAGAGCCGCGTCCATGCCGGTTTCATAGGCTTTCAGCATCGCCGGTATGCCAATGCCGCCACCGCCATCGACAACCAGCCCCCCACGTCCATTATCCGTTACATACGTCTGGGTATTGGCCGTCACATAGCCTGTCCGCATCTGCTCGGCATATTGCAGGGTGCGCATGACCCCGTGGCTCTCCATGCCACAAAGGCTGGTGTCGACCAGATGGTCGGCAACGCACCGCGCTGTGTCATCCGAACAGCCAAGACGGGAAAAGATCGAGATCAGCAGAGCGGTCACTTCGCTCGCCGGAACCGGCACGCGGTCTCCCTTGAATTCGAGTTTAGACCGGTATTCCATCGTATCACGCCTTTAGGCTTGGGAAAGCTTGCAAGAGAGTCACGCGCATCTCGGACGAAAGATGCGACGGGTGGTGATCGCGCAGGATCGCGATGGCCCGTTGCCTCGCCCGGGCTGCCATATCGGTTGCGCCTGCTGTCTGCCAATCGGTGATGGAACTGCGATCGGCAACCTCGGGATAGAGGAAATCGCTGCGCATCCGGGCATAGGTTTCCGGACGGCCCAGATAGTGGCCTTCGCCCCGCGCCACATCGGCAATCGCATCAAGCGCCAGGGTCGTCTGATCAACGACGGGCGGCATGTTGGCCCGCATCAGCGCACCCAGCATATCGTTATCCGCAACCATGGCCGAGAAATCGACTGCCATCAATCCGGCCTGCGTGCCCGCCGCCTGCGTCACCAGATGCGCCCCGGCCTGCATCGCGGTCAGAACGGTGAGCGCCTTTTCATATCCGGCCTGGTGGTCCGGCAACTTGCTGTCGGTGGCCCCCGCAATGACCGAGCAGGGCAGGGACCACAGACGCAACACCTGTACCGCCATGGCCGTGGCCATCGCCTGTTCGCCGGACCCACCGGAGAAGCCGCCGGTACGCAGGTCGGTGATCATCGGGCGCGGGCCCGCGATGACCAACGCGCCGGGCGCGGCCAGCTGCGCCAGAACGATACCGGCCAGCGCCTCGGCCAGGGTTTGAGCCACCGATCCGGCCAAAGTCACCGGGCTCGAGGCGCCAAGCTGGCCAAATACATTTGCGTGCACGGGAATGCCAAGGCGCGCGGCCTCGATCAGAACCCGCGCGCTTTCGGCATGAAGCCGCAGCGGCGGCACGACATGATTGATGTTGAGCGACAGGAAGGGTCGGGCGCGAAACGCGTCCTCGGACCCGGCAATCAAGTGGCACATCCGGGCGATATGCGGAACATGGGACAGGTCGCTGGCCTGCACCATCACATGTTTGCTAGTGCCGCAAAGCGACGCAAACGCGGTGTTGAGGTCGAGCGCCAGCGGATCTGAAATATCGCCCGCCACCAATGACCGCGAAAAGAAATGCACATGCGGCAACGCATCGGCAAGCCGGGCGGCATCCCGAAGGTCCAACAGGCTGGACGGACGGATGTCGCCGGTATTCAGATCGGCAACGTTGGGGGCGGCGCCCCCTGTCCCCGGGTGGGTCTCGGTGCCGCCTACGATCAGATCGTTTTCCGGTGCCTGTCCGCACAGGGTGACGGTTTTCGGGGAGAGGGCGAGCATGTTTTCCACCAGTTCGCGTGGAAACATCAGCCTGCCATCGTGTGATCGCCCGCCATGCTCGGATACCAGCGCGCTTACGTCTGGCGGGGCCTCGGACAGGCCGACCCGTTCCAGAATGTCAAAAGCTGCGTCGGCGATCAGATGTGCATCCGCGTTTGCAAGAGGGGCCCAGGACCCACCGACCGCCCGTGTCGACGGACGCCCGGCAGGCGCCGCGGTGCCACGGGATGCGCGTCGGGCCATCAGGGGATGTCCCCTGTCTGACATGGCTGGGCGGCAAGCCATTTCGGCATTCCTTGTCCTAAGGCTTGCACGCGATACCCTCGCATTTCTTGTCCAAGTCAGGCGTTTTGCCTATCCGCCAAAATAGCCGCGACAGGACACGGCATGTATCTTCATCCGCAGAGGGATGTTTGGCCAGAGTATCCGGTTGATTTTCCGAGGGTAGCCTGAAAATGTGAATGAAGATCATTCACGAGGGGAATGATGAAGCCGAGCCGTCCCTTGCCGCTGCACCAGATTGCCGCCTTTGATGCAGCCGCGCGTCACCGCAGCTTTTCCGTTGCCGCGCGTGAGTTGAATGTCCAGCAGCCTGCAGTGAGCCGTCAGGTTGCTCTTCTCGAAGATTGGGTGGGTGTCCGGCTGTTCCTGAGGACGAAACCGCGCCTGACGTTGACGCCCGCTGGCGAGTCCCTTGCTGCCGCGATCGGCGAGGGGATGTTGGCCATCAGAAACGGGCTCGACGCGCTGTCTGCACGCAAGCGTCAGGATGTTGTTGTGGTGAATGTCGCGCTGGGCTTTGCCTCGCTTTACCTGTTGCCCCGTATGGGCGAGTTTCAGGTACAACATCCTGACATTCAGGTCGAGTTCCTGACTCGGGACCAGAACATGGATTTTGATCCGGCCCGCTGCGACATCGCGGTGGTGTTTGGCGAAACCGGATTGTCCGGTCGCGAATGTCGGCGAATCTTCGATGAGGAACTAGTGCCGGTCTGTGTTCCGAATTTCCTTTCGGGTGGGCCTTTGACCCTGGAGGCTTTGGCGCAAAGCCGACTTCTGCACATGAGCAACCCCAATCATGCGTCGGACTGGAGCCGATACTTTCGCGGGACCGGGCTGACCGTGCCAGAGCCGAAGCCGATGGATCGGCTCTACAGCTACATGGTCTTGTTGCGTGCGATACAGAACGGCACCGGCATCGGTCTTGGCTGGCGTCATATGGTCGACGACATGATCGAGGCGGGAACACTGGTCGTTGCGTGCGAGCGTGTGATCCGAACGAAACGCGGATACCATTGCTGTCTGATGCCTTCTGCGGACCACAAGCCCGAAGCCAGAGTGTTCTTCGATTGGCTTTCGCAAGGCGATGGGTGTTGAGCACCAACGTTTTGCCACGCATTTGAGTCGCTCGATTGTGCCAATCGGCATGGCGCCCGCTATATGTTGTGTTCCTATTTCCCAGACAGATCGCCGGGATCTATCCGACAGCTATGATTCCATTCCGGGGGACCCAAAAAGCACGGAGGAATTGGTGTTTTTTGGAATCTAAGTATATGATAATACGTATACTTTCACTTTTTTCGGATTTCTGTGCGTTTTGCGCTTGCGACTCTTTGGGCTTGGGCCTAGAACCCCTTTCACCGGCGGCGCTGAGGTGCTGCGGACGGGTCGGAGAGACGGCTGGACACGCTGGAGAGACGGCGGCATTCGAGG
>NZ_JAOWLB010000021.1 GCF_025751555.1 Ruegeria aquimaris | reverse complement strand
AAGTGGCCGGTTTTTACACCGCCCGCAGCAGGCCTATCCCGCCGCTACCGTGGCAGACTTTTGCACCGCCGTTCTCACAAATCCAAATGCAGTGACAGCGCCAAGGATGGCGAACAAAAAAGATCTGCTTCTGTGGCTTCCCTCTTTGACACCACCGACCATTTGCATCCGCACCGGGACATGCCGGAACAAGTCGGGATTCAGCTTCGCGCGCAGCGCAGCTAGCAAGTCCTTTTGAACGCGCTCAATCTTGGTCGACGATGCATGGCTCACCAACGCAACGCTAAAACCCTGGCGCACGGTTTCCTCTAGAGCCCCGGCATACGAATCCAAGCCACCCGAAAACATTAGGATACGGTCTGCGGACCAAGCCGACTCCTCACCGAACTTAAAGAACCGGTTCCGCTCTGCGTCCGAATGCTGCCTCACACCGAATGTGAATGTGAACGTGTCACCGCTCAGGAACGCCAGAAGCTCTTCCAACGCCGCTGAGACATCAGATTGTTCCCAGAACGCCAAGTCTCGAACGGCCATCTCGATATGGAACCGGCGGTGCCATTTCGCACCCATATTCTGCAGCGCAAGCCCGCCCCTGCTCACTGATGAATCAACGGCATAGACAAGGGCGGCAAGTTCCAGCAGGTCCAATGTGCGATCGGGCAGACCGGCGACCATCCGCTGCGTCAGCTGCGAGATCTTCAATGAGATGGCGCGCTCTTCACCATCCAAATCAAACCGCAGGACCTCATCCCCACCGCTGCGGGTCACAGGTGGCAGACAGCGGACCTTGTATTCAGGCGGCACGGCGACGCCCCAGTTCCCTCCGCATCTTCGTGAAGGCGAACCGAGTGAAGTTGTTTATCGCGTCCTGGTCAAGCGACTGCTCCTTCCAAACGGTCTTACCATACCACCCGCCCGCAAACTCTTGGACGATGCGCGACGCTTCAAATGCGTGTTGTCTGAGCGCCTGCTGGAACGCAACTCTCTCGGCATCTGACGCAAATCGCTTCCCAGCGCCAGTATGGTTTGCCAGTTCCCTGCTGAGGTAATAGTCGAGCGATCGATATGTCAGACGCGCAAAGAAATCTCGCGCAAGGACTGCAAAGCCCTGACCACTGGAAAATCCTGCTAATGCGCGACGGACTTCTGCTGGCGTTGGTTCAAAGAGCGAGGGCAAACGGCCGTTAAGCTGGACAGACAAGGTCTCCAACAACGCGGCCTTTGCAATATCCCCAGCATCAGACGCACGGCCAAGTTCATACGCCTGAGCATCTATCACAGAGTTTAGCCCTGCAAGCAGGCCCGTGACGGATGTCAGGTTCTCCTCACTCAGGCCAAGGCCTGTGACAAATTCCAAGAAGGATGGAGAGCGTGCTTGTAACGGAAGGGTTACAAGAAGATTCGAGACATGTTGAAAAATCGGATCGTCGGACGCCCGCTTCAGATCCCTCTCTGAGGCGTCTGCCGCCGCTTGTGCGATCTGCTCTAGCGGGGCGTCTGAGTTGAGAAGGGCAACGACGTCACGCCACTTTTTGGACTGCGGTAACGTCCCCAGCCGAATGTGGCCCATGCTCTCCTCCTCGTTTTACCCAAGGCTGAGGCACAGCAGAAAAAATGGCAACGAAATTCGGAACTCTGCAGCGTGTACGCTTACCCTGCGCTTACCCATCAAAGGCGATAGACGTGGCAAAGCCTCGTAAGTGTTTGAAAACAGTGGTGAGCCGTACAGGATTCGAACCTGTGACCCACTGATTAAAAGTCAGTTGCTCTACCAACTGAGCTAACGGCCCACTCTTTTGTTCGATCTTTCGATCCGTGGCGCTCTCTAAGCCGATTCACCAAAGGGGTTCAAGAGCTTATTTGCGCCTCGTGTCGCTTTCGTTTCCGGCGTATCCGGCGACCCGATAGGCGGCCTAATTAGGCAGGTGGCAGAGGGGGGTCAACCCCTTTTTTCCGGAATCTTTCCAGCGGGCTGGAATATTTTTCGGCCCGGCGCTATATGGCCGCCATGACGCAGCAGCAGAACACCGGTTTGACCTTCATGAAGATGCATGGGCTGGGCAACGACTTTGTCGTTGTCGATGCGCGCACGCATCCGGTCGCGGTGTCGCCGGCGATGGCCCAGGGTATCGCGCATCGCCATTTCGGCGTTGGGTTCGACCAGTTGGCGCTGATCGAACCGGGCAGCGGCGACGCGCATCTGGTGTTTCTGAACGCCGACGGCTCGACCTCGGCCGCCTGCGGCAATGCCACCCGCTGTATCGCGCGCTACCTGATGGACGAGACCGGCAAGACCGAGTTGCACCTGACAACCGATCGGGGCGATCTTTATGCGCGCGATGCGGGCAACGGGCTGACCTCGGTCAACATGGGCGCGCCGCAACTTCTGTGGCACGAGATCCCGCTGGCCGAAGAGATGGATACGCTGGAACTGCCCATCGAGGGCGGCCCGACCGCGACCGGCATGGGCAATCCGCACTGTACGTTCTTCGTCGCCGATGCCGAAGCGATCCATTTGGCCGAGTTCGGCGCCCGTTACGAGCATCACCCGCTCTACCCGCAGCGCACCAATGTGCAGGTGGCCCAGGTGATCGGCCCCGACCGTATCCGCATGCGGGTCTGGGAGCGTGGCGTCGGCATCACCCTGGCCTCCGGCTCCTCCTCCTGCGCCACCGCCGTGGCCGCCGCCCGCCGGGGCCTCACGGGCCGCAAGGTGCAGATCGACCTCGACGGCGGCACGCTCTGGATCGACTGGCGCGAGGACGGGGTCTGGATGACCGGCCCCACCATGCATGTCTTCAGCGCCACGCTGACGCCCGAATTCCTGGCCAGCCTGGGATGAGCGCGCCAAAGTTCACCACGCTCGGCTGTCGTCTCAACGCCTATGAGACCGAAGCGATGAAGGAACTGTCGGCCCAGGCGGGGCTCGACAATGCCGTCATCGTCAACACCTGCGCCGTCACCGCCGAGGCCGTGCGCAAGGCGCGTCAGGAGATCCGCCGCCTGCGCCGCGAGAACCCCACCGCACGCCTGATCGTCACCGGCTGCGCCGCCCAGACCGAACCCGAAACCTTCGCCGCCATGGCCGAGGTCGACGCGGTGATCGGCAATACCGAAAAGATGCGGCCCGAGACCTGGAAGAGCATGGCTGCCGATTTCATCGGCGAGACCGAGGCGGTGCAGGTCGACGACATCATGAGCGTGACCGAAACCGCCGGTCACCTGATCGACGGCTTCGGCACTCGGTCCCGCGCCTATGTTCAGGTGCAGAACGGATGCGATCACCGCTGCACCTTCTGCATCATCCCCTATGGCCGCGGCAACTCGCGCAGCGTTCCGGCGGGCGTGGTGGTGGACCAGATCAAGCGGCTGGTGGATCGCGGCTACAACGAGGTGGTGCTCACCGGGGTCGACCTCACCTCTTGGGGCGCCGACCTGCCCGCAAGCCCTAAACTGGGCGATCTGGTGATGCGCATCCTGCGGCTGGTGCCCGACCTGCCGCGCCTCAGGATCAGCTCGATCGACTCGATCGAGGTGGACGAGAACCTGATGCAGGCCATCGCCACCGAACCGCGCCTGATGCCACATCTGCATCTCAGCCTGCAACATGGTGACGACCTGATCCTGAAACGGATGAAGCGCCGCCACCTGCGCGATGACGCCATCCGCTTTGCCGAAGAGGCCCGGCGCCTGCGCCCCGAGATGACCTTCGGCGCCGATATCATCGCCGGTTTCCCGACCGAGACCGAGGCGCATTTCGAAAACTCGCTCCGGCTCGTCGACGACTGTCACCTGACCTGGTTGCATGTCTTCCCCTATTCCCGGCGCGAGGGCACGCCCGCCGCCAAAATCCCCAGCCAGGTGAACGGCAAGACCATCAAGGACCGCTCCGCCCGCCTGCGCGCCGCAGGCGACAGGCGCGTGGCGCTGCACTTGACCCAACAGGTCGGGCGCAACCACCGCATCCTGATGGAAAGCCCACACATGGGCCGCACCGAACAATTCACCGAAGTGCATTTCGACACACCCCAGCCCGAAGGCCAGATCGTCACTGCCACGATTACCGGCACCTCGGGCAGCCAGCTTCTGGCCTGAACCACCCCATGGCGACCATCCTGTTCCTGCATGGCCCGTCCAGCAGCGGCAAGTCGACGATCGCCGCCGCGATCCGGTCCGCATCAGACCGGCCGTGGCTGCATCTCTCCATTGATCACCTGCGCGACAGCGGCGCCTGGACACCTGCCGCCTACAAGGCCTGGTCCACCGCGCGCCCAGGTTTCTTTGACGGGTTCCACCGCGCCGTCGCAGGCTTCGCCGATGCCGGAAACGATCTGATCCTCGAACATATTCTCGACACGCCCGGCTGGCATCCAACCTTGCAACATCTGCTGGCCGCCCATACGCTCCTGTTCATCGGCGTCCATGTCCCACTGCAAGCCCTGACCCGGCGAGAGCATCGGCGCGGCGACCGCCCCGCTGGCAGCGCCGCCCGCGACCATGCACATGTCCACGGCGGTCTGAGCTATGATCTGGAGCTCGACGGCACCGCCGCCCCACAGGCCAATGCAGCCAAGGTGCTTGCGACCCTCACCACGCCGCCAACACCCTCGCGCTTCTTTCTGGTCGAAAATACTCCGGGGTGAATTGCCCGCAGGGCAAGAGGGGCAGCGCCCCTCCCTTATTCCGGATCCGCCAGCAGCTCTTCCATGAACAGGCTCAGGAACTGGGTCCGCCCATCGACCCCCGCCTTGGCATAGATCGCCGCCGATTGCGCCCGCACCGTGCCCGCCGCTCGGCCCCGAACCGTAGCGATGCTGTCATTATCCAGCCCCTTGAGGATCATCAGCGCCACCTCACGCTCGGCGGGTGTCAGACCCCAATCGGCAAAGAATCCCTCGATCACCTCGGCCATCTCGCCACGGGCCGCGCGCAGGGTGGAGGTGACGCGCTCTATCCGCATCAGCAACTGGCGCAACTCGTACATCAGCACGCCAAGCCCGATGCACAGAACCAGCGCCACGCCCCCCTCCAGCCACAGATGTGCGCCTTCGTCGGCAACTCCGGCCCGCAGATCGGCCAGCACATCACCGATAAAGAACAGGGCGCACAGGCCCTGCAACACGATCATCCAGGCCAGGATCGCGGCCCGGCGCTCATCCGCACCGCCGGGCCGCATCAGGGGACGGAGCCATGCGGTCATCCGTCCAGCCGTTCCGCTTGTATCCGCTTGCGCCCGGTCACCATCGCGCGGGCCAGCGGCACGCCGGTGCGCCATTGGTCGAACAGCACACCGCCCACATGCAGTGCCACCGAGACCATCAGCCAGCCAAAGGCCGCCTCATGCACCTCCTCGACCCAGTCGACGCCAAAAAACGTGACCGTGCCCATCATGATGCCCGTGGCGCTCAGCGCCAGCAGTGTCAGCCACAGGTTATAGACCATCAGTGCCCCCAGGGGATTATGCGACAGGTGAACCCTGCGCTCGCCCCGCAGCATCGCCCGCAGGTGCCCCAGCGCAGCCGAAGGATTGGGCGGAAAGGCGGTGAAGCGCGCCGGTTTCGGCCCAACGATACACCACAAGAGCCGCAGCACAACCAGCGCCAGCACGCCATAGCCGATCTGCTCGTGCAGCGCGCCATCGGGATCGGTCAGCGCGCTGTTGACCAGCACGCCCAGCGCCACCCCCCAATGCGTCAGCCGCACCAATGGGTCCCAGACGCGGATCTCGCGGGCGCCGTCGCGCCCGCCCGGTGTCCCGGCCATCCGTCATCACTCCATCTCGATCTTGCTGACCTTGCCGGTCTTGGGATCGACATAGACCTCGGCCATCTTGCCGTCCTTGACCACATAGGCCTCGATCTTGCCGTCCTCGTCCTCGATCTTGCGAACGTCATAGCCCAGGTCTTTCAGGCTGATGCGGATCTCGTCCGGGGTGCTGCCCAGCTGGGTGTCGGTGGTCAGATCAAAGGCCAGAACCGGACTGGCGGCCAGGGCGAGCGCGGCGATCAGGGCAAAGTGTTTCATGGGACATCTCCTGAGATTGGGACAGGCGGACCATCCGCCGTCTGCCCCGAAACTGGCCATGCTCCGGCATTCACACCATCGAACAGGGGCTTATTTTTCTGAAATAAGCGCCTGCTGATGGGTCGAACGGTCGCCGTGATGGCAATCACGTCCCAAAAGGCCAAAAGAAAACCCCGCACCAGGCGGTGCGGGGTTTCCGAAACCAAAGTGCAAGAGAGGCTTAGTGCTTCTTGCCCTTGTGCGGCGCCCACAGACGCTTGTTGGTCAGGTACAGCATGCTGGCCAGGATGGTCAGAAAGATCACGCCGACCAGACCGGCCTGCTTGCGGGCCATCATCTTGGGCTCTGCGGCCCACATCAGAAAGGCCGACACGTCAGCCGCCATGTGGTGCAGGTCATTGGCATGACCATCGGCAAACTCGACCTGCTCGTCGCTCAGCGGCGGCGCCATCGAGATCCAGCCACCCGGAAACGCGGTGTTCTCGTACAGGATCGAACCTGCCTCTTCCTTTTCCTCGCCGGTATAGCCGGTCAGCAGCGAGGCGATGTATTCCGCGCCGCCGATGCCCTTGAACAGCTGGTTGATGCCCAGACCGTAGGGGCCGTGGAAGCCCGCGCGCGCCTTGGCCATCATGCTGAGGTCAGGGGCGCCAGCGGCGGTGTTGGCCGGGAAATGATCGGTCGGGATCGCCGGGCGATCGTCTTCCAGCTCCGGGTCATAGACGGTGAAGGTTTCGGATGCATAGGCGCGGACCTGATCGTCGGTCCAGCCGATGCCACCCTCGTCGCCCAGCGTGCGCAGCGGCACGTATTTCAGGCCATGGCAGGCCGCACAGACCTCGGTATAGACCTGAAGGCCGCGTTGCAGCTGGTTCTGGTCATAGGTGCCGAACGGGCCTTCGAACGAGAACTGGAAATCCTCGATATGCTGCTCGCCGCCGCCTGCCGCAAAAGATGCGACAGGAGCAAGCGCCAGGGCAAAAGCGGCACCGATTGCTAGTTTCTTGAACATGAGTTCCGGTCCCTCTTCTTACTCGGCCGGAGTGGCGTCAGACGCCGTGCCGTAGTGCGCGTTGAAGTCTTCCTCGATCGTGGCCGGCTGCGGCAGCGGCTTCTCGATCACGCCCAGGATGGGCAGGATCACGAAGAAGTAGCCGAACCAGTAGGCCGAAGCGATCAGCGAGAAGGATGCATAGGGCTCTTCCGCCGGCATCGCGCCCAGCCACATCAGGGCAAAGAAGTCGATGATCAGCAGGTAGAACCACCATTTGAACATCGGACGGTACTTGCCCGAACGGACCGACGAGGTGTCGAGCCAGGGCGCCAGCGCCATGGCCAGGATCGCGCCGAACATCGCCAGCACGCCAAAGAACTTGGCGTCGATGATACCGCCGGTCACGAAGCTGGCGATCTGCACCACCCAGACTTCGGAGGTAAAGGCACGCAGGATCGCGTAGAACGGCAGGAAGTACCATTCCGGCACGATATGCGCGGGCGTCACCAGCGGGTTGGCCTCGATATAGTTGTCGGGGTGGCCCAGGTAGTTCGGCATAAAGCCGACGATCGCCCAGAAGACCACCAGCACGATGGCCAGGCCCACCAGGTCCTTGATCACGAAGTAGGGCCAGAACGGCAGCGTGTCCTTCTCGGCCTCGGCTTTCGAGCCACGACGCACCTCAACACCCGTGGGGTTGTTGTTGCCGGTGGTGTGGAAGGCCCAGATATGCACGACGACCAGCGCCGCGATGACGAAGGGCAGCAGATAGTGCAGCGAGAAAAAGCGGTTCAGCGTGGCATTGTCCACGGCGGGCCCGCCCAGCAGCCAGGTCTGGATCGCCTCGCCCACAAAGGGGATCGCGCCAAACAGGCCGGTGATCACGGTTGCGCCCCAGAACGACATCTGTCCCCACGGCAGCACGTACCCCATGAAGGCGGTGCCCATCATGCAGAGATAGATCAGCATGCCGACGATCCAGGTGATCTCGCGCGGCGCCTTGTACGAGCCGTAGAACAGGCCGCGGAAGATGTGGATATAGACCGCGACAAAGAACAGCGAGGCACCGTTTGCGTGCAGATACCGCAGCATATAGCCGCCGTTCACGTTGCGCATGATGTGTTCGACGCTGGCGAATGCCATGTCGACATGCGGCGTGTAATGCATCACCAGAATGATCCCGGTGACGATTTGCAGCGCCAGGCAGAAGGCCAGGACGATGCCCCAGATCCACCACCAGTTCAGGTTCTTCGGGGTGGGGATCATGATGGTGTCATAGATCAGGCCGACGATGGGCAGGCGGCTGTGCAGCCACTTCTCGGCGCCCGTCTTCGGTTCGTAATGGTCGTGCGGAATACCGGCCATGAGCGCGCTTCCTTATCCCAGCTTGATGGTGTTTTCGTCGACGAACTCTGCAACCGGAATGTGCAGGTTCTCGGGCGCGGGACCTTTGCGGATCCGGCCAGAGGTATCGTAGTGCGAGCCGTGGCAGGGGCAGAACCAGCCGTGGAAATCGCCGGCGCCATCGCCCAGCGGCACACAGCCCAGGTGGGTGCAGACACCCATCATCACCAGCCATTCGCCGCTTTCATCCAGCGAACGGTTTTCGTCGCTGGCATCGGCGCCCGGCTTGTTGGGGTTCTCTGCGCTCTGGTCGATCAACTCGCCCAGCTCGACGGCCCGCGCCTCGCTGATCTCTTCCTCGGTGCGGCGGCGGATGAACACCGGCTTGCCCAGGAACTTCACGCTGATCTGGGTGCCCACTTCGACGCCGCTCACATCCACGCGAATCGACGACAGAGCCTGCACGTCGGCCGAGGGGTTCATTTGGTTGACCAGGGGCCAAACGGCGGCTCCCGTGGCTACGGCACCTGCGCCAGCCGTGGCGTAGTAGAGGAAATCTCTGCGGGTGCCTTCGTGATCTTCTGCGTGGGACACGAGGTTTTCTCCGATTCCAGCGCCCGGGTCCGGGCAAACATGCATGTACACCGCACGGAAATGCGGTGTCTCAGGGCGGGTATCTATCCGGGAGAAATCGGTTCGTCCAGCGGTCATAGGCGCGCAGGACGCCGCAGTTTGCCTTTCATGTCGCGGCAGAGCCACACAATTTCAAGCTCGACCCGGATAATTTACCCGCCTCAGGCCGCAGGCGGGCGCGTCTCGACCATCGAGGGACGCGATTCGAATTCGGCAAACCACGCCGCCAGAGCCGGGTTCCCGGTGCGCCAGCCGCGCGCGTCATGCCGGAAATCGACATAGGCCAGAGCGCAGGCCACCGCGATCTGCCCCATGTCCACCGGCCCCGCCAGATGCGCCATCCAGCGGCTCTCCAGCGCGGCGCAGGCGCGGGCGATCTTGTTCCACTGCCCTTCGGTCCAGTCGTCCCAGCGCTTGTCCTCGGGCCGCAGCCGCCCTTCATAGGTCATCAACAGCGCCGCGTCGGTGATACCGTCGCCCAGCGCCTCCAGCGTCATCGTGTTCCAGCGCCCGTCGCCCTCGGGATACAGCCCGCCCTTGTAGCGCGCATCGAGGTAAGCGGTGATCACCCGGCTGTCGAACAGGGTCGGCCCCTCGGGCCGTTCCAGCGCCGGCACCTTGGTCAGCGGGTTCTTGGCCAACAGCGCCACGGCAGGGACCAGCGGCGTGCCGCTTGCGCTTTCAAGTTCGACGTCGCCCAGCTTGCCGACCTCGTGCAGCAGAACCATGACCTTGCGCACATAGGGCGAGGTTGCGCTGTAATAGAGTTTCATCATGCCGCATTCTCCTGACTTCGGGGGTCGCGGCCCGCAAGGGCCGTTGCTCCGCCAAGTGGTATCCGGCCCGCCCGCCAAATCAACCCCCGAACATGACCTGACGTCGTGTTTGAGCATGCCGCACCCGCGCCGCTAGGCTGGCCGCACCCTCTGCAACCGGTATCCAGATGGACGCTCCCTCCCTCCCCGACCGCAAGTCCTGCCCGATTGGGGACATCACCCTGTCCTATGTCGAGCGGCGCCCTGAGCTGCGCGGCCGGGGCAAGACCCTGTTCCTGTCGCACGCCACCGGCTTTCACGCCCGTGTCTGGGACCCGGTGATCGCCCGCCTGCCGCCCGTGCATTCGATCTGCGTCGACCTGCGCGGCCACGGGCACAGTTCCGGCGGCCCCTTCGATCACTGGCAGATCATCGGCCAGGACCTCACCGCCCTGTTCGATGCGCTCGACTTGCGCAACCTTGTCGCGATCGGCCATTCCATCAGCGGCCACGCCCTGACCCAGGCCACGTCGCTCAGCCCCGACAGGGTAACCGCGCTGGTATTGATCGACCCGGTGATCATGGACCCGGCCTTTTACGAAACCGGCGCCCGGATCATGCGCGCCGCGGGCCCACACCCCGCCGCCCAACGCAAGCGCACCTTCACCGGCCCGGCCGAGATGTTCGCCCGCTTCCGCGACCGCAGCCCCTATGCGCTCTTCACGCCCGAAGCGCTGCACGCCTATTGCGATCACGCCCTGCGCCCCGATGGCCAGGGCGGGCTGACGCTCGCCTGCGCGCCGGAGACCGAGGCCGCGACTTATGCCGCCGCCTTCTCCAACCCGGGCATCTTCGACCATGTGGCACGGGTCACCTGCCCGGTGCGCGTGCTGCGCTCGGACCCGTTCGACCTGAAAACG
Organism: Ruegeria aquimaris; assembly: GCF_025751555.1. Taxonomy (GTDB): domain Bacteria; phylum Pseudomonadota; class Alphaproteobacteria; order Rhodobacterales; family Rhodobacteraceae; genus Ruegeria_B; species Ruegeria_B aquimaris. The sequence continues at coordinate 65,731 of NZ_JAOWLB010000021.1, read as the reverse complement.
ATGCACGATTTCACCCGTTCGCCCACCTGGCCCGGGCTGGCGGCGGCCTTTGCCCATGGTACCGACAGCCACCGCCCCGACCTGACGCATTTCATGCCGATGCAGGACCCCGATTTCGTCGCCGCCGAAATCGCCCGCGCCGCCGGGCTGTCGGCCTAGGACACCGCCCGCATCAACGCCGCCAGCGCCGCGACCTCGGACCCGACCCCGGCGTCCTCCATCGCCTCTGCCGCGTCCATCCGCGCGGCATCAGGTTTGTTCTGGCCCAGTTTCCAGGTTCCCTGCACATCTTCGACATGCAACCGGCAGGGCACGATCATACGCATCATCCGCACCAACCCCTCAGGCTGCATCTTGTCCGCAACCCAGGGCAGCTTGGGCGCTAGCCGCGCCTCGAACTCGGCCGAGAGCCGGTCGAGCAGCCCGCGCATTTCCTCCTGTGGCCGCAGCTCCAGTCGTCCGACCAGATGCACCGCGACATAGTTCCAGGTCGGCACCTGCTCTTCGACCCCGTACCAGTCGGGCGAGACATAGCTGTCCGGCCCGCTGACCGCCAACCGCGCCGCAACCGGCTCTGCCAGCAGCCGCACGATCGGATTCGACCGCACCAGATGCAGCTCCGCCACGTCCCCGTCAGGATTCAGCAGAAATGGCACATGGCTGATCAGTGGCGCCCCCTTGGCGGCCACCGCCAGCACGCCAAAGCCGCGCGCCCGGGCAAACTCCAGATTGCGCGCGGTGCTCTCGCCACGAAACGCCGGGTTGGGATGCATTGCGGTTCTCCTCTCTTGTCGATTCCGTCTTGCAGCGGCATGCGCGCCTTGGCAAGTTCTCCCTCGTTCTCAGGGCGGGGCGAAATTCCCCACCGGCGGTATGCGGGCCAGCCCCGCGAGCCCGCGAGCGGCTTTTCCCGCGTCCACGATCCGAAGAGTGGGAACCGGTTTTCGGACAAATCGTGGAGCCAGCAGAAGAGTGTCAGCAGATCTGGTGAGAGGCCAGAGCCGACGGTCACAGTCCGGATGAAAGAGAACGCACGGCCAGGCCACGCCCCCCGCGTGCGCCCATCCGTTCGTGATCGCCTTGGGTGACGTGTCTAACCAATGGAGATCATGATGACACACACCCGCTATGCCTTCATCAAGGCCAACTGGCATGCCGATATCGTCAACCGCGCGCTCGACGGTTTTCTCGACCTCATCCCGGCGGAACAGGTCGACATCTACGACGTGCCCGGCGCGTTCGAGATGCCGCTGCTCGCCCGCGACCTTGCACAGACCGGCCGCTATGCCGCCGTGGCCTGCGCCGCCTTCGTGGTCGATGGCGGCATCTACCGGCACGATTTCGTGGCCCAGGCGGTGGTCGACGGGTTGATGCGCGCGGGGCTCGACAGTGGCGTTCCGGTCCTGTCTGTCTCGCTGACCCCGCACCAGTATCAGGAAACCGCGCATCACAACGCCATATTCGCCGCCCATTTCGTCGAAAAAGGGCGCGAGGTCGCCCGCGCCGCGCTCCAGATCGCCGCGACCCGGGCAAGACTGGCGCAAGCGGCCTGATCCTTCATTTCGCTCAAAATACTCCGGGGGGAGTCTCCGCATCGCGGAGACGGGGGGCAGCGCCCCCTCCTCCCTTTCCACCCCGCAAACCCCTTGAGGCCCGGGGCACAGCCCGCTAAGCACATCGCGCAAAGGAGCACGCCCATGTCGATGAACAGTTTTGGCCATCTCTTCCGCGTCACCACCTGGGGTGAAAGCCACGGACCCGCGCTTGGCGCCACGGTCGACGGCTGCCCGCCCGGCGTGCCGATCGACGAGGCGATGATCCAGCACTGGCTCGACCGCCGCAAACCCGGTCAGAACAAATACACCACCCAGCGCCGCGAAGCCGACGAGGTCAAGATCCTCTCGGGCGTGTTCGAGGGCCAGACCACCGGCACCCCGGTGCAGCTGATGATCGAGAATACCGACCAACGGTCCAAGGACTACGGCGACATCAAGGACAAGTTCCGCCCCGGCCATGCCGACATCACCTATTTCCAGAAATACGGAATACGCGACTATCGCGGTGGCGGCCGCAGCTCGGCCCGTGAAACCGCCGCGCGGGTGGCCGCCGGTGGCCTCGCGCGCGAGGCCATCCGCGCCCTGGCCCCCAATGTCCAGATCACCGGCTACATGGTGCAGATGGGTCCGCACCGCATCGACCGCGCCCGCTTCGACTGGGCACAGATCGAACAGAACCCGTTCTGGGTACCCGACGCCCAGGCCGCCGCTGACTGGGCCGACTATCTCGACGGGCTGCGCAAGTCCGGCAGCTCGGTCGGCGCGGTGATCGAGGTTGTGGCGCGCGGCGTGCCCGCGGGCCTCGGCGCGCCGGTCTATGGCAAGCTCGACACCGATCTGGCCGCCGCGATGATGTCGATCAACGCCGTCAAGGGCGTCGAGATCGGCGAGGGCATGGCTGCCGCCGAACTGACCGGCGAGGCCAATGCCGACGAGATCTTCATGGGCCAGAACGGGCCGCAATACAGCTCGAACCACGCGGGCGGCATTCTGGGCGGCATCTCCACCGGGCAGGATATCGTGGTCCGTTTTGCGGTCAAACCCACCTCCTCGATCCTGACCACCCGCAAGACCATCACCAAATCGGGCGAAGAGACCGAGATCATCACCAAGGGCCGCCACGATCCCTGCGTCGGCATCCGCGCCGTGCCGGTGGGCGAGGCGATGATGGCCTGCGTGATCCTCGATCACCTGCTGCTGCACCGGGGCCAGATCGGGGCCAATCGTGGCCATATCGGCTGACCTGCACCAGGCGCTGCGCGGCATCGTCGCCCAGCGCATGGCGACCGACCCGGCGCATGATCTCGCCCATCTGGACCGGGTCTGGGTCAATGTGCAGGCCATCGCCGGACCCGAAGCGGACATGACCGTTCTTCTCGCCGCGAGCTACCTGCACGATCTGGTGAACCTGCCCAAGAACGCGCCCGACCGCCACACCGCCTCGCGTCGCTCGGCCGAGGAGGCCGCGCCGATCCTGCGCGACCTGGGCTTTGACGAGGCACAGATCGCGGCCACCGGCCACGCCATCGCCGCGCACAGCTTCTCCGCCGGGATCCCGCCAGAGACTGACGAGGCGCGCATATTGCGCGATGGCGACCGGCTCGATGCGCTGGGTGCCATCGGCATCGCGCGCAACTTCTCGGTCTCCGGCTCGCTGGGCCGGGCGCTTTATGACCCCGCCGATCCCTTCTGCGAACACCGCGCACCCGACGATGCGCTCTATTCGCTCGACCACTGGCGGGTAAAGCTGCTGTCCCTGCCGCAAGGCATGCTCACCATCAAGGGCCGCGCCCTGGCCCAGGCCCGCATCGCGCTGATGCTGCGCTTTCTCGACGATTTCGCGGCCGAGATCGGCACGCCGCTGCCTGCCGAATGGACCACGGCATGAGTCAGATCCTGACCATCACCTTTCCGATCTACGGCGCACTTGCCATCGGGTTTCTGGTGGTCCGGCAAGGCTGGTTCAGCACCGCAGACATGCGGGTGCTGGGCCGCTATGTGATGGACATCGCCATGCCCGCGCTCCTCTTCAACGCGGTGGCCAGCCGCAACGTGGCCGAGGTGTTCCACCCCGGCTACATGCTGGCCTTTGCCGCCGCCGGGCTTGGCACCGTGGCACTCAGCTACCTGTGGTTCACCTTGTCGGGCACCGAGGCCACCCGCCGCGCGGTGGCAGTGATGGGCAGTTCCTGTCCCAATTCCGGCTTTGTCGGCTATCCGGTGATGCTGCTCACCTTTCCCGATCTGGCGGGCGTGATCCTGGCGATGAACATGCTGGTCGAAAACGTGCTGATCATCCCCGCCTGCCTGATCCTGATGGACATGGCGCGCGGGCGCGCGCAGGGCGGCATCGGCCAGCGGATCGCCGGCATCCTCTGGGGCGTGCTGAAACGCCCGATGGTGATCGGCCTGCTCCTGGGTCTCGTGGTCAGCCTCGCAGGCGTACCGATGCCGCAGGCCGTGACCCGGCTGATGCAGATGCTGGCCGCCTCCGCCTCGGCGCTGGCGCTGGTGGTGATCGGCGGCTCGCTGGCGGGCCTCGGCTGGCGCGGCAGCCGCTGGCATGCGGTGCAGATCTCGGCGCTGAAACTGCTGCTGCACCCGGCGCTGGCCCTGCTGGCGGTGATGCTGGTCGTCGCCATCGGTCTGCCGATGGATGCCGACATGCGCACCGCGCTGATCCTGTCGGCGGCGATGCCGATGTTCGGCATCTACGCCGTTCTGGCACAGGAACTGGGGCACGAGGGCATGGCCTCGATCGCCCTGCTCACGGCAACCACGCTGGCCTTCTTCACCCTCTCGGGCCTCCTCTGGTGGCTGACCTGATCAGCGCCACGCCGCAGGCGACGATCCCAGCTCACAAGCCGCGCTGTCCCAGCGCATTGGCGCCCCCTCGACGCTCAGCGCCGGTTTCAGCCGTCGCGCCGGTCCCCAAGGGGTCTGCTCGTCCCAATCCGACAGGTCATCGGGGGTAGAGCCGGTAATCGCCGGGCCATCCTCACCCTTCTCCAGGCCACAAAGCAGCTCCGCCGTGCGCGCCAGCGACAACCGGGCCGAGGACACGCCCTCTCCCCGCGCCGCCCGCGCCAGCGCCGACAGGACCGAAGCCGCCATCAGATACCCCGTCGCATGGTCCAGCGCCTGCACCGGCAGCGGATGCGGCTTCTCCGCTCCGGCCCAGCCCATGCCAGCCTCGGCAATGCCGCAACTCATCTGCACCAGCGAATCGAACCCGCGCCGTCCGGCCCATGGCCCGGTCCAGCCATAGGCGCAGAGGCTCACCTCGATCAGGTTCGGCGCCAGCTCCAAACGCCGCTCGCGGGAAACCATCGCATCCAGCGCGCCGGGACGATAACCATGCACCAGCACATCCGCCCCCGCCAGCAGCGCCTCGAACCGGGCCCGGTCAGCGGCCTGTTTCAAATCCAGATGGGCACAGGTCTTGCCCAGCGTCACATCAGGCACCACCCCCGGTTCCGACCAGCTTGGCGGGTCGATGCGCAGCACCTCGGCCCCGTACCCGGCCAGCGTTCGCGTCGCCATCGGCCCCGCCAGCACCCGCGTCAGGTCAAGCACCCTCAGCCCCGCCAGCGGCCGCGCCCGTGTACCGCCGAAATCGCGCAAGGCACCGGTGCGCGTGGCCCAATGCACCAGCGGCTCCGCCGCCACCGCCGCCCCCTGCGGATGCGCCAGCCAGGCGTCGCGGCTGCGCATCGCCGCCGCCGCCCCGCCCGCGCCCACAACCGCTGCCTCCAGCGCGTCGATCTGCCAGCCGCGCAGCGCCTCGGCCACCTCCGACCGTTCCGCCGCACAGCCCAGCACTGACAAAGCCGCATCCCGGTGATGCGGCGCATTGGTGTGCAGCCTGATCCAGCCATCCGCCGCCGCATAATCCCCCGCAATGGGGTCCCAGGCACCGGGCATCTGCCAGCCCTGCGGATGGATCGACCAGGAATACCATAGCGAGGCCAGCCGCCGGTCCACCGTCACCGCCGGACGCGGCCCCAGACCCGTGGCCTCGATCACCTCGCCCAGCGCCGCGCCCACCGCGCCAAAGCAGCGGGTTGCCAGATCGGTCACCGCGAACCGGGATCGCCACGCGCCCACGCCCTGAACATCAAACACCTGCGGTCCAAACGCGGCTGATAACTGATCCATACCCTGTGCTCCCACTTACTTTCTGCACCTGCACAATGACTGTTACCGATAGCAGAAATCAAGCGATTGATCTTTGCCCCCCAAAGGCGCAGGGTCGCGCCATGGCAAACCCCTTAACATCGCATCGACCGGTCCTGGCCATCACGTTGAAACTCAGCGCGCTGGTGCTGTTCACCGTGATGTCGGCGATGATCAAGGCGCTGTCAGCCGATTTCCCGCCGGGCGAAATGGTGTTCTTCCGCTCGCTCTTCGCGATCCCCGTCATCCTGGTTTACCTGATCGCACGGGGCCAGTTGCGGCAGGGTCTGATCGTCAAGAAACCCATGGGCCATTTCTGGCGCGGCCTCCTGGGCACCAGCGCCATGGGGCTGACCTTTACCGGCCTCGGCCTGCTTCCCCTGCCCGAGGTGACGGCCATCGGCTATGCCACCCCGATCTTTACCCTGATTCTCGCGGCACTGATGCTGGGCGAAACCATCCGCCTGGTGCGCATCGGCGCGGTCGCTTTGGGCCTTTTGGGCGTGATCGTCATGCTCTGGCCGCGTCTGGGCACCGGCGCCTCGCTGGATCAGGCGGCCACCATTGGCGCGCTCTGCGTGCTGGGCGCGACCGTGGCGCGCGCCTTTGTCCAGATCCATATCCGGCAACTGGTGCAGGTCGATCACGCCGCCGCCATCGTCTTCTACTTCTCGCTCACCGCGACGCTCCTTTCGGCGCTGACGGCGTTTTTCGGCTGGACCATGCCGACCCCGGAACAGGCCGCGATCCTGATCCTGACCGGGCTGATCGGCGGGGTGGCGCAGATCCTCGTCACCTCCTCCTACCGCTTTGGCCAGGCCTCGATGCTGGCGCCCTATGACTATGCCTCGATGCTGTTCGCCATCATCATCGGCTATGTCTGGTTCGACGAATTGCCGACCCTGGTGATGCTGGTGGGCGCCCTGCTGGTGATCGCGGGCAACGTGGTGGTGATCTGGCGCGAGCGTCAACTGGGCCTCGACAATGTGAAGACGCGCCCGCTCAATCCCAAGGCGTGACCTTTACCTTTCCGCGCCACGCCCTAGGGTAGCGCGCAACCGGGAAAGGAACACAGATGACCGACGCGCAGGACCACAAGGAAAAAATGAAGGCCGTACAGGCCGAACACCGCAAGAAAGTCTCCGAGGCGGTCGACCCCGGGCGCGGGCTGGTGCTGATCAACACCGGCAAGGGCAAGGGCAAATCCTCGGCCGCTTTCGGCGTGGTGATCCGGGCGCTGGGCTGGGGGCAAAAGGTGGCCGTGGTCCAGTTCATCAAGGGCAAGTGGAAGACCGGCGAGCGGCGTTTCTTCGAGGAACATAACCTGGTGACCTGGCACACGATGGGCGAGGGCTTCACCTGGGACACCCAGGATCGCGACCGCGACATCGCCGCCGCCACCGCCGCCTTTGGCAAGGCGCGCGAACTGATGGAAAGCGGTGACTATGACCTCGTGGTGCTGGACGAGATCAATATCGCGCTGCGCTACGAATACCTCTCGGTCGATACGGTGCTGGACGGTCTCAAGGCGCGCTCGGGCCGGACCAGCGTGTTCCTGACGGGGCGCGACGCGCCGCAGGCGCTGCGCGACTATGCCGATCTGGTGACCGAAATGACGGTCGAAAAGCACCCGTTCGAGGCCGGGATCAAGGCGCAGCGCGGCGTGGATTTCTGACGCCCATGAGCCGGCAGGCCGAAAACCTCAGCGGCAGCCTCTACATGGTGGCCGCCATGGGCGCCTTCGCGCTCGAGGATATGTTCGTCAAATCCGCCACCGCGGTCCTGCCGGTCGGACAGGTGCTGATCCTCTTCGGGCTGGGCGGCATGGGCATCTTTGCCCTTCTGGCCCGCTTGCGGGGTGAGGCCGCGCTTGTCCGGCCCGACCGGACGCTCGCGATCCGCTCGGGCTTCGAGGTGATGGGCCGCATCTGCTATACGCTGGCGTTGGCGCTGACCCCGCTCACCAGCACATCCGCCATCCTTCAGGCGACACCGCTGGTGGTGGCGATGGGGGCGGCGCTGTTTCTGGGGGAAACGGTGGGCTGGCGGCGATGGGTCGCCATCCTGATCGGGCTGGCGGGCGTGCTGTTGATCCTGCGCCCCGGGATGCAGGGCTTTGTCCCCGCCTCGATCTTTGCCGTCCTCGGCATGATCGGCTTTGCCGGGCGCGACCTTGCCACCCGCGCCGCGCGAGCCCGGCTGAGCAACGCGCAACTGGGCGTCTACGGCTTTGGCGCACTGGTGGTCTCGGGTGCGCTGGCGCTCGGCTGGACCGGCGGCGCTGCCTTTCCCGATTGGAGTACGGCGCGGCACCTGGGTGCCGCGATCCTGTTCGGTGTACTGGCATACGAGTGCCTGACCCGCGCGATGCGGCGTGGTGAAATCTCGGTCATCGCGCCGTTCCGCTATACAAGGCTGGTCTTTGCCATGATCCTAGGCATTGTCGTGTTTGGCGAAACGCCAGACGCCGCCACCTGGATTGGCAGCGCCATCATCGTCGCGGGCGGCATCTACACCATTCTGCGCGAAGGCCGCGCCAGACGCTGACTGGCCCCATCGGGGCCAGCCGCAGAATTTCGCAGAAATTCTGTCACCAGAAAATTTTCAATTTTCTGGCCCGTGGCAAACGTCAGAGCGCCGACAGAACCGGGTCGAGCGTGACCGACCACAGCTCGGTATTGCCGCGATCCATCAGGCGAACCTTCATCTGCTGGCTGGCCGCGTCGATATCCACGAGGCCAAAGAACTGCAAACCCATGCTGGGCGGCAGGTTCGCGCCCTGCTCCGGCGTCGGCGCCTTGACGAACTTCACCTCGGGGCCAAAGGTCCGGTCCAGATCGTTGGGGCCGAAGGTTCCGGCATGCAGCGGGCCCGAGACAAACTCCCAGAACGGATCGAAATCCTGGACCTGCGCCCGGTCCGGGCTGTAGTGATGCGCGGCGGTGTAATGCACATCCGCCGTGAACCAGACCGTGTTGCGCACGCCCGCGCTCTTGATGAAGCGCAGCAGGTCGGCAATTTCCAGCTCGCGCCCCTTGGCGGGGCCGTGATCACCGTTCGAAATCGCCTCGGCACCCGCCTTTTCCTTCCAGTTGTCCCAGACGATCAGCCCAATGGGCATGTCGGATGCGATCACCTTCCAGGTCGCGGTCGATGCCGCCAGCTCCCGCTTGATCCAGGCCAGCTGCTCGGCGCCCAGGATACGGCTCTGATCGGTGATTTCCTCCTCCATCGAGGCGCCGTTGGGCCCGCGATAGCTGCGCAGGTCGAGGAAGAACACATCCAGCATCGGCCCGTAGGAGATCTTGCGATAGACCCGGCCCGGCTCGGCGGGCGTGATCCTGAGCGGCGTCATCTCGTGGAACGCCCGCGCCGCGCGGCTTTGCAGCACATGCACCGATTTCTCGGAATAGCGGTCGTCAGCGCTCAGGTCCTTGGCATCCGACCAGTTGTTGACCACCTCATGGTCGTCCCACTGGAAAAACGTCGGGCAAAGCGCGTTCATCGCCTGCACATGTTCGTCCATCAGGTTGTATTTCCACTGACCCCGGAACTCGGCCAGCGTCTCGGCCACCTTGCGCTTCTCCTCGATCAGGGTGGTGTTCTTCCAGATCACCGCGCCGTCCTTTTCGACCTCGTCCTTCATCGGGCCGTCGGCATAGATCGTGTCGCCGGAATGGATGAAAAAATCGGGCCGGTGCCGCGCCATGGTGGCATAGGTGCGCATGCCCTCGTCGTCGATACCCCAGCCCTGACCAGCGGTATCGCCCGACCAGGCGAACCGGATGTCGCGCCGCGCGGTGGGGGCGGTGCGGAACCGGCCTGTGATGGGCTCGGACACGGCGCGGATATCGTCCAGATCGGCGGCGACAAAGCGATAGAATACCTCCTGATCAGCGGGCAGGCCATCAACCAGCCGTTTGACCGCAAAATCGCTCTCAGGGGTGGCGAACATCGGCGACAGGCGGCGCGCGTCGGCAAAGCTCTCGGTGCTCGACACCTCCATCATCACCTTTGCCGGGCGGTCGGCGCGGGTCCAGATCATGCCCGACATCGTATCGACGTCACCGGATTGCACCCCATGGGTAAAGACCGGGCGCGCTGCGGCGCGGCTGATCGAGGGCATGGCCAGCGTCGCGGTGAATGCGGTGCCACCCGCCAGAAAGGCCCGGCGCGAGGGGCGTAGAAGTCGTGTCATGCGAATGCTCTCCTGTCTGGCGGCCGAAACCTCCGGTCCGCGCGATTGATAGGCCGCATGAGAGCCGCCGGTTTGTAAAACCAGCGGCTCAGAATCTTGAACTTCTCACGATGATATTGTGACGGATCGCTGCCGTCACAGGGTAAATGTGAACGGCCGGGCCGTCACCGGCTTACATCGCCGGTTTCGCCTCCGGGGTGCTCAGCGAGATCACGGTCACCACAGCCGCGCCGTTGATCCAGTAGAACAGCGCATCCAGCCCCGCAAAGCCGAACAGGCTGGGCGCCAGCAGGAACACGATGCCGACAGTCAGATCAACGGCCAGGTGAAACTTGTAGGGCAGCACCCGCCAGACACCCAGATGGTGGTCGGTGAGCAGGGTCAGCACAAAGGCGGCGATGCCGGTGATCACCGACAGCCACAGCGCCATCGGGTTCTCGGCGCCCAGGCCCAGGATCACGGGCAGACCCATCAGGGCCAGCGCGACAGGATAGTCAAGATAGGCATGCACGGTGCGTGTCACAAAACGGATAGACATGTTTGGGGTCCTTATCAGGTTGGTTGAACCGCCCACAGGCGGCATGCCCCTGATATGGAGACAGAAGTACGAACGCTGAATGATCCAGAGTTCGAAAATTAAGCCAGATCGTTCAGGATGCAGCCAAAGTCTGCCGTTTCGCACTATCGAACTGCTGCCGATAGGCGGCCGGAGATACCCCGAGCTGCTTGCGGAACACCCGGCTGAACGCCGCTTCCGAGGCATATCCCGCCAGTTCGGCGGCATCGGCCACGCTCAACCGGCTGTCGACCAGACCCTCGCAGGCGATCTGCATCCGCCACGAGGTCAGGTATTGCATCGGCGTCATTCCCATCTTGGCGGCGAAATGCTGGGCAAAGCCGGTGCGCGACTGGCCCGCGATCCGCGCCAGCCCCTCGACCGTCCAATCCTTGGCCGGGTCGCGGTGAAACGCGCTCAGCGCCCGCGACAGGTTGGGGTCGGCAAACCCCGCCAGCGCCGAATCATCCGGGCTCACCGTCTCCAGATGCGCGCGGATCGCCTGGGCAAACAGCGCCTCGGTCATCTTCAGCGCGATCAGGTCGCTGCCCATCCGGTCGCGCCCCGCCTCGGCCGCGATCACCCGCAACGTCGCCTCCAGCCAGACACCCCGCTCCTCGCCATAATCGCGGATCAGGATATAGGGCGGCAGCCGCTCCAACAGGGTATGACCCGGACAGGAGCGGCCATGCATGCCATAGGTCAGATGCCCGCAGATCAGCTGCGTGTCCTGATCGTCCTCGTCGCCGCCATAGACCAGCACCCCCTCGCCGCGATAGCCCGACCGGCTGAGCACCGTATCCAGCGGCAGCGCCGAATCGGGGCGCGAATGCTGACACATCAGCATGTGTTCGGCCCCGTGCGGGATCAGCACCAGATCGCCCTGGGTCAGCCGCAGCGTCTCGTTCGCCGCAGGCACATGCACCATGCATTCGCCGCGATAGGCAAAGTGAAACCGGGCCACGTTCTGATACGAGGGCACATGCACCCCGAACGGCGGCGTGAACGAGGTGCGGAAATACAGCGTCCCCTTCAGGGACAGGCGGGTGAGGATATCGCTAAGCAGGTCCAACATGCCGCCAGAATACACAATTTTCCCAATCCGTCCAGATAGCTGAACGATCTGCAATGTTCTTTACCCTCACGCGCATTCAACACACAGGGAAATCGATTATTTCAGGGTTCACAGAAACCTTGAAAGGAGACAGAACATGAAAACCATTACCCTCGCCGCCACTCTCGCCGTTGGATTCGCGGCGCACACGGCCCAGGCAGCAGACAAGATGAACGACCTCGAAATCGCGCATACCGCCTATACCGCCGGTCAGATCGACATCCGCTATGCGCATCTGGCGCTGGCCGTGTCCGACAATGCCGAGGTCCGCGCCTTCGCCGAAACCATGATCCGCGACCATACCGCGGTGAACGTGGCCGCCGGTGACCTGATCACCAAGCTGAAGGTCACCCCGCAGGACAATGATCTGAGTCGCACGCTGGTCAAGGGTGCCGCCGACAAGCGCGCCGAACTGATGTCGCTCAGCGGCAAGGCCTTTGACTGCGCCTATGCCCAGAACGAACTCGGCTACCATCAGGTGGTCAACCAGACGGTCGAAGGCGTGTTCATCCCGACCGTGACCGTCGAACCGCTCAAGGATCTGCTGTCCGAGGCGCTTGTCACCTTCAAGGTGCACGAAGGTCATGCCGAGCAGATGGTGAACGGCCTGAAATGCGGCTGACCCGCAGACAGGTCTGCTTCGGTGCGGGGGGGGCGATCGTGGGTTCCGCCCTCCCCGCATCGGGCTCTAGCCCGGTGGTGGTCGATATCCGCGCCTTTGCGTTTGAACCGGCCGAAGTCACCATCCGGGCCGGGGAAACCGTACGCTGGATCAATCACGACTTTGCCCCACATACCGCCACCGATGTTGAGGTGAACTGGGACACTGAGGAATTGGAAAAGGGCGGGCAGGCGGTGATCCGCTTCGACACCCCTGGCACCTATCCCTACTTCTGCGCCTATCACCCGCATATGAAAGGGGTGGTCACGGTGACCACCTGACGCGCGGGGCCGCTATCCGGCCTCGCGCAACCGAGCCGTCAGCCGGTGCAGCCGGTCGCGCAGCTCGGCCAGTTCGGCCAGGTCCGCATCCGCCGCCGCCAGGATACAGTTCGAGATGTCCGCCGCCTCGCCCTCCAGCGCCCGGCCCTTGTCAGTCAGGGTCACGATCACGCTGCGCTCATCCTGTGGGTTGCGCGCGCGCCTGAGCAGCCCCGCCGCCTCCATCCGCTTCAAGAGCGGCGTCAGCGTGTTCGATTCCAGCTGCAATTCCGTACCCAGATCGCTCACCTTGCGGCCGTCCTGCTGCCACAGCGCCACCAGCACCAGGTATTGCGGATAGGTCAGATCGAACCGCGCCAGCAACGGGCGGTACAGCCGCCCCATCGCGTGATTGGCGGAATAGAGCGAAAAGCACAGCAATTCATCAAGGGTCAGGGCACGGTCCAGCATCCCCCCAATATAGATCGCGCGCGATTATTTCGCAATGTCTTGCATTTCTCGGCTTGTGTCTCTATTTAAATCGTACACGATATAATCGCACTCGATGTTATGGAGCCCAACATGACCGTTTCCCCCGTCTATACCGCCCATGCCCGGGCCACCGGTGGCCGCAATGGCCAGGCCCAAGTCGCCGAATCCGGCCTCGACCTGGTGCTCGCCACCCCGCCCGCGATGGGGGGTAACGGCAAGGGCCATAACCCCGAACAGCTGTTCGCCGCCGGTTATGCCGCCTGTTATATCGGGGCGATGCAATTCGCCACGACCCAGGACAAGACGCTGGCCAAGGTGCCCGCCGATGTCTCGGTCGACGCCGAAGTCGGCATCGGCCCCCGTGCCGAGGGTGGGTTTGGCCTGACCGTGGCGCTCAAGGTCTCGATGCCCGGCGTCGATGCCGCCGAGGCGCAGCGCATCGCCGATGCGGGCCACGCCATCTGCCCCTATTCCAACGCCACCCGCGGCAACGTCGTGGTCACGACCGAAATCGTCTGAACGAAAAAAGGGCGCCGATCATCCGGCGCCCTTTCCCCAATAAACAGGTCGCGATTTACGCCCGTACCAGCGCCTCGTACTCCGCCGCGATATCGCGGGTCATCTGGCCCACTTCGAACGTATAGGGACCGATCTGGCCCACCGGGGTGACCTCGGCGGCGGTGCCGGTCAGCCAGCACTGTTCGAACCCTTCCATCTCTTCCGGCTTGATGCGGCGCTCGTGCACGGTGATGCCCTTGTCCTTGAGCATCCCGATCACCGTCTGCCGGGTGATCCCGTTCAGAAAGCAGTCGGCCAGCGGCGTATGCACCTCGCCATCCTTGACAAAGAACACGTTGGCACCGGTCGCCTCGGCCACATAGCCGCGCCAGTCCATGAACAGCGCGTCCGAGCACCCCTTGGCCTCGGCCTTGTGCTTGGAGATGGTGCAGATCATGTAAAGACCCGCCGCCTTGGCATGGACCGGGATCGTCTCGGGGCTGGGCCGCTTCCATTCCGCGATGTCCAGCTTGGCGCCCTGCATCTTGGCATCGCCGTAATAGGCGCCCCAGGGCCAGACCGCGATCGCCATCCGCACCGGGTTGCGGGCCGAAGCCACGCCCATATCCTCGCCCGACCCGCGCCAGACCACCGCCCGCACATAGGCGTCCGTCAGCCCGCTGGCCTTCAGCGTCGCCTCCTTGGCCGCCTCGATCTGATCCACCGAATAGGGCATCGGCATGTCCAGCGCCTGGGCGCTCGCGATCAGGCGCTCGGAATGTTCGCGGCTCTTGAAGATCTTGCCGTTATAGGCCCGCTCGCCCTCGAACACCGAACTGGCGTAATGCATCGCATGCGTCAGGATATGCACCTTGGCATCCCGCCAGGGAACAAACTCGCCATCCATCCAGATCACGCCGTCGCGATCGTCATAAGCCGCCATGCCACATCCTCCAGCCCAGGCCTTTTCCGAAAATTGCGCTGCTTAAGTCCGATCCGGACACAAAGTTGCGCAAAAACTGCGACTCGATACTTGTTCCGTATTGGAATGTCAACAAGACTGACATAAGCTGCCCCGAACCAAGGAAGAGGCACATCATGTCCGACGCGCGGCCCGCCCAAAGCTTTGGCGGCGAAAGCCTGCTGTTCCTGACCGACGAGCAGTTGCGTCAGGGGATTGAGGCGATGTTCTTCGCCTATCGCGGCTTTACCGCCGATCCCGACCGGATTCTGGCGGAAATGGCCTATGGCCGCGCCCATCACCGGGCGATCCACTTCATCAACCGGGCGCCGGGCACCACGGTGAACAACCTGCTGGCCATCCTCGGAGTCACCAAACAGTCGCTCAACCGGGTCCTGCGCACCCTGATCGCCGACGGGTTGGTCGAAAGCCGGGTCGGCACCCAGGACAAGCGCGAGCGGCACCTCTTCCTGACCCCCGAAGGCGCCGCGCTCGAATCCAAGCTCTCGGACGCCCAGCGCATCCGCATGCGCAGCGCCTATAAAGAGGCCGGGCCCGACGCCGTCGCCGGGTTCCGCCAGGTGCTCGAGGCGATGATGGACCGCGAGATGCGCCGCACCTACGCCAACCTGCGGGACAGCGCCACATGACCACACTCGATTCCCATCTGCTGATCGTCGACGACGACGAGCGTATCCGCGACCTGCTCAAGAAATTCCTGATGCGCAACGGCTTCCTCGTGACCGCCGCCCGTGATGCCGCCCATGCGCGCCGGGTGCTCTCGGGTCTCGACTTCGACCTGATCGTCATGGATGTGATGATGCCGGGCGAGGATGGCGTCAGCCTGACCCGGTCGCTGCGCGAAACCCTCGCCACCCCGATCCTGCTGCTCACCGCGCGCGGGGAGACCGAACACCGCATCGCGGGGCTCGAGGCCGGGGCCGACGACTATCTCGCCAAACCCTTCGAGCCGCGCGAACTCCTGCTCCGGATCAACGCCATCCTGCGCCGCGTACCGGAAACGCTGGCACAGGAGGCCGCCCCGAAATTCCTGCAACTGGGTCCCATCCGTTATGATATCGAGCGGGGCGAGATGTGGCAGGGTGACCAACTGGTCCGCCTCACTGCCACCGAAAGCCAACTGATGAAGATCTTCTCGGCCCGCCCCGGCGAGGCGTTTTCCCGCAGCAAGCTGGTCGAGGAACTGGGCCGCGACCGAGGCCAGGCCCAGGAGCGCGCGGTCGACGTGCAGATCACCCGCCTGCGCCGCAAGATCGAGCCGAACCCGAAACAGCCGCGCTACCTGCAAACCGTGCGCGGCGCGGGCTATATGCTGGCGACCGACTAGCGCAGGCTTTTTCACCAAGAACCGCTACTTTCGTGATAACCTTACCCCATTCGTTAAATCGGGGTTCCATTCATGCAACGCACCAGCCTTCTGTCTCTCGCCCTGCTGTCGCTGGCCCTGCCCGCCAGCGCCCAGACCCTCTGTCAGGGCTTCGGCCCGCAAACCCCCCGCGACATCGCCAGCGCCATCGGCACCAACACGGTCAGCTTTCCCCACGCGCCCGAAACCTCCGCGATGAACCTCTGCGACATCCACACGCATACCAATGCCGAACACAAGGGGCCCGGTTTCTCGCTCCCCGGTGGCGAGGGCGAACATGGCGGCTGGAAATGCAATGGCACCGACAGCCTGTCCGCCGCCGAACTGGCCACGCCCGAGGGGCACGAGACATTCCACGGCGTAAAACCCGGCGACACGATCGAGGTGCATTGGGTCTATACCACCTGCGATGTCGATCCCGGCCCGACGCTGGGTTCCTGCTTCTCGGAGGCCTGCACCAACCCCTCCCTGCGGGTCGAATCGCAGGTGTTCCTGATCGTCAACGACGACAGCGCCGCCGACTTCGGCACCTTCGCCTATGACGGCCATATGGCGGGCGGATTGCACCAGCCCAAATCCCTGCCCTCGGGCACCGGTCAGCCCGTGGTCTTCCTCGGCTCCACCACCGGACCCAGCTACACGCAAGAGGTCTGTTCGCCCATGCAGGTGACATGGAGCGTGCGGCCCGAATGCATGAAACTCTCCTACAGCTCGGTCCAGCGCTGGGGCGCCAAGGGCAACGTGTTCAACGAGGATCACAGCCACGGCGTGCGCCAACTGGTGACCGCCCCCGAACTTCTGGCGCCGATCAACTGAGCCCGAGGGGACAGAGCGTTTGCAGAGCCGCCCGCGCGTTGCTAGCGTGCGCGCCATGACAACCGCCCTGATCACCCATGCCGACTGCCTGAACCATGTCACCCCCACCGGCCACCCCGAGCGGGTGGCCCGGCTCGAACATGTGCTTCACGCCCTCGAACCGCTCGACCTGCGCCGCGTCACCGCGCCGCTGGCCGCCGAAGACGACCTGCTGCGCATCCATCCCGCAGGCTACATCGCCGATATCCGCGATGCCCGGCCCGACCAGGGGTTCACCCAGATCGACGGCGACACCTTCCTGTCGCCCGGTTCGGTCGATGCCGCCTTTCGTGCCGCAGGCGCGGTGGTGCGCGCCGTCGACATGGTGCTGGGCGGCGAGGTGCAGAACGCCTTTTGCGCCATCCGCCCGCCGGGACACCACGCCGAACGCGAAACCGCGATGGGCTTTTGCCTCTTCGGCAATGCCGCGCTCGCCGCGAAACACGCGCTCGACCATCACGGATTGCGCCGTGTGGCGGTGGTGGATTTCGACGTGCACCATGGCAACGGTACCCAGGACCTCTTGTGGGACGAGGCGCGCGCGCTGCTGATCACCAGCCAGCAGATGCCGCTCTGGCCCGGCTCGGGCCGCCCGGACGAGGATGGCGCCCACGGCCAGATCGTCAATATCCCGCTGGCCCCCGGCACCGGCGGCGCCGAGATGCGCGCGGCCTACACGGCCCAGGCCTTCCCGCGCCTGCGTGCCTTCAAGCCCGAGCTTATCATCATCTCGGCCGGGTTCGACGCCCATCAGGACGACCCATTGGCCAACCTGAACTGGTCCACCGCAGATTTCGCTTGGCTTACCGCCGAGCTGTGCGCATTGGCGCAAGAGCTGTGCCAGGGCCGTATCGTCTCGACTCTCGAAGGCGGTTATGATCTGAACGCCCTCGCCGCCGCCACGCGCGCGCATGTACAGGAATTGATAAAGGCCGCGACATGACCGAGACCCCCGTCGACCAGATGAGCTTTGAACAGGCGATGAAAGAGCTGGAAACCGTGGTCGGCCAGCTTGAACGCGGCGATGTGGCGCTGGATCAGTCCATCGCGCTCTACGAACGCGGCGCGGCGCTGAAAAAACGCTGCGAGGACGAGCTCAAGCGCGCCGAGGAAAAGGTTGCCGCCATCACGCTCGACAGTAATGGCCAGCCGACGGGCACCAAGCCGGTCGAAGGTCTCTGACCATGTTCGGCGAAAGGCTGGCGCAGGACGCCGCGCTGATCCAGCGCAGTTTCGACACTGTGCTGGGCGCGCTGGAGCCGCTCGACATCACCCGCGCCATGGCCTGGACCACCGAGGGCGGCAAGCGCCTGCGCGGCTTTCTGGTGCTGGAAAGCGCCCGGTTGCATGATGTGGACGAGGCCCGCGCGATCTGGCCCGCCACTGCCATCGAGGCACTGCATGCCTACAGCCTGGTGCATGACGACCTGCCCTGCATGGACGACGACGACCTGCGCCGGGGCCGCCCCACCGCCCATGTGAAATGGGACGAGGGCACCGCAGTTCTCGCTGGCGACGCGCTGCATTCGCTGGCTTTCGAACTCTGCACCCGCCCCGAGACAGGCAGCGCCGAGGTCCGCGCCACCCTGGCGCTCACGCTGGCACAGGCAGCGGGCGCGCGCGGCATGGTGCTGGGTCAGGCGCTGGACATCGCCGCCGAAACCGCGCCCGAACCGCTGACACTGGACCAGATCACCCACCTTCAGGCGGGCAAGACCGGCGCGCTGATCGAATGGTCCGCCGCTGCCGGTGCCGTGCTGGGTGGGGCCGACCCGGCCCCCTTGCGCCAATATGCCCGCGCGCTTGGGCTTGCTTTCCAGATCGCCGACGACATCTTGGATGTCGAAGGCGATGCTGAAAAGGCGGGCAAGCGGCTGCAAAAGGACGCCAGCGCGGGCAAGGCCACCTTTGTCTCGCTCCTGGGTCTCGACGCCGCCAAGAGCCGCGCCCGCGACCTTGTCGAGCAGGCCTGCGATGCCCTCGCCCCCTATGGCGCCCGCGCCGAAACCTTGAAGGAAGCCGCCCACTTCGTTATTGCGCGCGAGAACTGAACCGCAAAGGACACCATGTCTGACCGCCCGCATACCCCGCTTCTCGACCAGGTGACCCGTCCGGCGGACCTGAAACGGTTCTCCGACGCGCAGCTCACCCAGCTCGCGGGCGAGCTTCGGGCCGAGACCGTCTCGGCCGTCTCGGTCACCGGCGGCCACCTGGGCGCGGGTCTGGGCGTGGTGGAACTGACCGTGGCGCTGCACGCGGTGTTCGACACCCCGCGCGACAAGGTGATCTGGGATGTCGGCCACCAGTGTTACCCGCACAAGATCCTGACCGAACGCCGCGACCGCATCCGCACACTGCGGATGAAGGATGGTCTTTCGGGCTTCACCAAACGCTCCGAGTCGCCCTACGACCCGTTTGGCGCTGCCCATAGCTCCACCTCGATCAGTGCAGCCCTCGGCTTTGCCGTCGCCCGCGACCTGGGCGGCGTGACGCCCGAAGGGCTGGGCGACGCCATTGCCGTGATCGGCGACGGTTCCATGTCCGCCGGCATGGCTTTCGAGGCGATGAACAACGCGGGCCACCTGAAGAAGCGCCTCATCGTCATCCTCAACGACAATGAAATGTCGATCGCCCCGCCGGTCGGCGCGCTGTCGAACTACCTCTCCCGCCTCTATGCCGAGGCCCCGTTCCAGGAGCTGAAAGCCGCCGCCAAGGGCGCGGTCTCGCTCCTGCCCGAACCCTTCCGCGAGGGCGCCAAGCGCGCCAAGGAAATGCTCAAGGGCATGGCCGTCGGCGGCACCCTGTTCGAGGAGTTGGGGT
The DNA here is from genome assembly GCF_025751555.1 of Ruegeria aquimaris. Taxonomy (GTDB): domain Bacteria; phylum Pseudomonadota; class Alphaproteobacteria; order Rhodobacterales; family Rhodobacteraceae; genus Ruegeria_B; species Ruegeria_B aquimaris. The sequence continues at coordinate 46,197 of NZ_JAOWLB010000021.1, read as the reverse complement.
TTTCCTATATCGGCCCCATCGACGGGCATGACATGCACCAGCTCCTGCCGGTCCTGCGCACCATCAAGGCGCGCGCCACCGGCCCGATCCTGCTGCATGTGCTGACGAAAAAGGGCAAGGGTTATGCCCCCGCCGAACGTGCCCGCGACCGGGGCCACGCCACCGCCAAATTCGACGTGGTGACGGGCGAGCAGAAAAAGGCGCCGTCAAACGCGCCCTCCTATACCTCGGTCTTTGGCAAGGCGCTGGTCGATCAGGCCGCCCGCGACGACAAGATCGTCGCCGTCACCGCCGCCATGCCCGACGGCACCGGGCTGAACCTCTTTGCCGAACGCTACCCCTCGCGCTGTTTCGACGTGGGCATCGCCGAACAGCATGGCGTGACCTTCTCCGCCGCGCTGGCGGCAGGCGGGCTGAAACCCTTCTGCGCGATGTATTCGACCTTCCTGCAACGCGGCTACGATCAGGTCGTGCATGACGTCGCGATCCAGCGCCTGCCGGTCCGTTTCGCCATCGACCGCGCCGGGCTGGTCGGCGCCGACGGCGCCACCCATGCGGGCAGCTTCGACATCGCCTATCTGGCCAACCTGCCCGGCATGGTGGTCATGGCCGCCGCCGACGAGGCCGAACTGGTGCACATGGTCGCCACCGCCGCCGCCCATGACGACGGCCCGATCGCTTTCCGCTATCCGCGCGGCGAGGGCGTGGGCGTCGAGATGCCCGAACAGGGCAAGGTGCTGGAGATCGGCAAGGGCCGGATGATCCGGAAAGGCGCCCGCGTCGCGCTCCTCTCCTTCGGCACCCGGCTGGCCGAGGTTCAAAAGGCCGCCGAGGCGCTGGCCGCCAAGGGGATCACCCCGACCATCGCCGACGCCCGCTTCGCCAAACCGCTCGACCGTGACCTGATCCTGCAACTGGCTCACGACCACGAAGCGCTGATCACCATCGAAGAAGGCGCCGTCGGCGGCTTCGGCAGCCACGTGGCACAACTGCTCTCGGACGAAGGCGTCTTCGACCACGGGCTCAAATTCCGCTCGATGGTCCTGCCCGATACGTTCATCGACCAGTCCAGCCCCGAGGACATGTACGCCATCGCAGGCATGAACGCCCCCCAGATCGAGACCAAGGTTCTGGAGGTGCTGGGCGTGGCGAAGATCGGGGAGAAGAGGGCGTAGGTTAAACATGCCCAGATCACCGATCAATCAAACAGTCGGCGCTATCCGCAACCAGGGAGCGTCGCCAGCCGGAAATGGCTTCATTCGAATGCGACCATAATCGGAAGCCCCCCAAGAACATCGCCCAGCCGTGTCGCCCGCTGGTTCCGGTCAAAGCGGCTTTTGTCGTTCAACCCGTGGCCGATCAATTGCACGACTTCCGGAGATCCCGCAAACTTGGAATGGCTCCCCGAGCTTGAATCGCTGATCTTTGACAGATCAATGGCGATAACCCCAAGCTTGGCCAGTTCGTCAATGTTCGATGCGCCCACCCGTGGCACGCCACCGGCAATCCTGCGCGAGATGCTCAAGGCGCTGTCGTCCTCTGACAACAGAACAAAGAACCGGTCGAATTTCGTGTCGATCTGTTCCAGCTGAGATCGAAACAAGTCCAGGTCGATATCCGGCGAGGCTAATATGATGGTCCGCAGCCGGCCGGTTGCGTTGAACCTGCCGGTTTGCACGGCGTCCTTCATCGCCTCCATGGTCAGGAATGCACCCATGGAATGGGCCAGGATGTCGTATCCTTCGGCGTTGGTCCGGGCCATGATTGCAGCGATTTCCGGAAATCGCGGTCGCGCAATCAGCGCACTGTTCAAATCGTAGACATAGCGCGTCAACCGTGCCGCCGAAGCCCAGTCGAAAAGCACCGGAACTCCCTGAAAACCGCTATCCTCGACGAACTGGGCCAGCCGCAAGACGGCATCGCTGGTGGTATTGTTGTATCCATGCACGAAAAACAGGATATCCCGGTGTCCTCTCGGGATTTTCGCCAGCTCCCGATTGAGCGAAGCGACAAAGGCGTCGTCCGACGCGTAGACGGTCGGTTCGACGACCGCAAATTCGGTTCTGGGGTCCGGCGGCAGTCTCTTCGCCCGTTCCAACTCGCCGACAACATGCGTCGGCGGGATTGAAACCTGTACCGAGGCAAGTCCAAGCTCCGGCGCGCGCTGATCGGAAAACAGGGCGCCCACGGTTTCGGTCTGCTGCCGCGTGGTCATCAGAAAGATCTTGTGTTTGGTCGCCGCTTGCACCGTTGCGACCGGGACCTTGGGATTGTCGACACCGATAAGTTCCGGCGGCGGCGAACAGGACACCAAGACCAATGCGGCCGTGATCCCCAACAGCCAGCGCAATCCCGAAACGGTGCGTGTCGTTTGGTGCATCAGGTTCTTGCGGACTTGGATTGCAATGATCATGTCGTCGTCCATCTCTTCCTTCACCGAAAGGCGAGAGGCAAACTGACCCGCATCTTTCGCACCCGACCAAGCATCACATCTGTGCCAAGCCTAACGATCCGCCAAGGGTCCGTAAGCTTATTCATCAAATGTCGCTTCTACGGCCAGAGACTCTCCCCCATTCGAACTGGGAATACGAAACGTTGATGCATACCCGCCTGTCAAACAACGATGGGGCCAAAGTCCCGTCGCGGCGTGTCCCTGTTACAAACCCGCTGAAAAACCTCGCATTCGGATGCACCGCCGCTGGCAGCCAGTCCGCGGATTGGCCGCCCTACCCCATCAGCAGCCGCTCGCGCAGGGCCGAGATATCGCCGGGCTCCAACCCGATATCCTTCAGGTAGCCCGCAATCGAGCCGTGCCGCCGGTCGATATGGTCCAGCATCGCCGCCATGGTTGGCGGCGCGCAGGCCAGGAACCGGGCATGCGCCTCGGCATCGCCGCCGTTCTGGCGCGTGCGTTCCAGCAGCTCCTCGACCAGCGCCGCGATGAACTCGCCGGTCAGCGCGTAATCGGCCAGGATGGTCTCGCGCTCCACCCCCGCCGTACCCAACAGCAGCGCCGCGATGATCCCTGTCCGGTCCTTGCCGGCAGTGCAGTGAAACAGCACCGCCCCTTTCGGCGCCACAGCAATCCGCGCCAGCACCGCGCGCACCGCCTCGCCCCGCTCGATCAGCGCCGTCAGATAGAACGGCACCAGCGGATCGTCGTGATCGCCCGCCCGGATGCGCTGCATCGTGGGCGCCAGATCGTCATAGACCGGCTGGTGATGGAACAGCACGTCGGGATGCCCAAGGTAGGGGTTCGGCTCCTCGGCCAGTTCCGCCGCCGACCTCAGGTCGATGACCGAGGTCAGCCCCTCACTCCCCAGCGCATCCAGCCCCTCTGCCGTGATCCGGTGCAGCCCGTCGCCGCGCAGCACCCGCCGCCAGCGCGTCAGCTTGCCGTCAGCCGTCGGATACCCGCCCAGATCGCGCAGGTTCTGCACGCCGGGCAGGATCAGATGCCGCTTGGGGTGCTTGATCATCGTCATCGGAACGCCCGCAACCGCGCCTCTTCCAGCACCGCCAGTTCGCGGCGCTCCGGCGACAGCGGCGCAAAGGCCACCGACAACCCGTGCGGCCGCAAGATGCACAGGCCCATGCTGGTGCCCTCGACAATGCGCATGTCGCGCTGCTCCAGGATATCCACCGTCGAATTCAGCCCCATGCAGGTGACCACCGGCACCCCCCGCCAGTGATGCACCTGGTCCAGATGCACATGCCCCGACAGCACCCCGACCACGCCCCGCCCCTCCAGCGTCTCGCCAAACACGCGCGAGCTTTCGGGGTCGAGACTGGCCCAAGGCAGCGTGCGCGCGTCCATATGCGGCGGGTGATGCGCGACCACCAGCTTGGGCAGGTCCGGCGCCCGGTCCAGCGCAGCGTCGAGAAAGGCGATCTGTTCGGCGTCGATCCGCCCGGCCACCCGCCCCGGCACCAAAGTATCCAGCGTGATCACATGCAGACCCGACACGACCCGGTCGTGAAAATAAGGCCCATCGCCGGTGCCGGTCCCGAACACCTGCGCAAACGCCGCCCGCTTGTCGTGATTGCCCAGCGCCAGAACCAGCGGCGGCACCAGCCCACTCAGGATCTCCCTGAGCAACTCATAAGATTGCACCGCGCCCGTATTGGTCAGATCGCCGCTGGCCACCACCAGATCGGGCGCCGGGTCCATCGCGTTGATCAGGCCGACCACATGCCTGAGCATGCCCACCGTATCGGTCCGCAACGAAGGGTCGCCCACATCGGGGTGAGAGACATGGAGATCGGTCAGATGAACGATACGTGTCATAATAGTCCGCCAGCCTGCAAAAGCGATTTCGTGTACGCGGTCCCGGGGTTGCGCATGATCTGCCCCACCGCACCCTGCTCCACCGTCTTGCCATGTTCCATCACAAGAACGTGGTCGCAGATGCTGCTCACGACCGCCAGATCGTGACTGATGAAAAGAATGGCAAGCCCCAGCTCATCCTGCAAGTCCATGAGCAGGTTAAGGATCTGCGCCTGCACCGACATATCCAGCGCCGACACCGCCTCGTCCGCCACCAACAGCGCGGGCCGGGTGACGATGGCGCGCGCGATGGCAACACGCTGGCGCTGCCCGCCCGAGAACTCGTGCGGGTATTTCCCCGCATCCGCCGGGCGCAGGCCGACATGCTCCAGCGCCTCGGCCACCTTGCCGCGCTCCTCCGCCCCGGTGGCGCGCAACGGCTCGGCAATGGACCAGCCCACCGTGCGGCGCGGGTCCAGACTGCCATAGGGGTCCTGGAACACCATCTGGAACCGGGGCCGCAACCGGCGCAGCGCGGCGGGCGGCAAGGCCGCCAGATCCTGCCCGTCGAACAGGATACGGCCCGCGTCCGGGCGCTCGAACCCCATGACCATGCGCGCCAGCGTCGACTTGCCCGACCCGGATTCCCCCACCACGCCCAGCGTCCGCCCGGCGTCGAGCGTGAAACTGGCGGCATCGACCGCCGTCAGCACCGGCGGCGGCGACCACAGCGCCCGCCGGGGCAGGCGATAGCGCCGCGTCACCGCTTCGACCGACAGCAGCGTCATGCGCCCTCCTCCGACCGGTGACAGATCATGGTGCCCCGTTGCGGTGGCCGTTCGCCCCGACACATATCCAGCTCGACCGGGCAGCGGCCTGCGAACCGGCAGCCGGGCGCCAGCTCGGCCAGGGGCGGCACGCTGCCGGGGATGGTCGGCAGGCGTCCGCGCCGCCCACCCGTCGCGCGCATGTTGCCGGGGCTCGGCCGCGCCGACAGCAGCCCTCGCGTATAGGGGTGCCGGGGCTGCGCAAGCACCTCCTCCGTCGCCCCCCGCTCGACGATATCGCCGCCATACATCACCATTACCCGCTCCGTCGCCCGCGCAACGGCGGCCAGGTCATGCGAGATGAACACCAGCCCCATGGTGCGCCGCTCGGCCAGCCCGACCAGCAGCTGCGTCACCCGCAGCGCCACGTTGGCATCCAGCGCCGTGGTTGGCTCGTCGGCGATCAGAACCCCCGGATCACAGGCCAGCGCCAGCGCGATCAGCACCCGCTGCCGCTGCCCGCCCGAGATCTCGTGCGGGAACTGGCGCAGCCGCGCCTCGGGATCGGGGATGCCCACTTCCCGGAACAGCTCCAGCGCCCGGGCGCGGGCCGCGTCGCGGCCCAGACCCAGATGCACCATCATCGGCTCCATCACCGTCTCGCCCACCCGCTTGATCGGGTTCAGCGCCGCCATCGGTTCCTGAAAGATCATCGCGACCCGCCGGGCGCGCAGCTTCTGCCAGATCGCCTCGCCCGCGCCCACCATCTGGGTCCCGTCAATCGTCAGGCTGCCGCTCACGCGGCCCGCATCCGGCACCATCCCCATCAGCGCCAGCCCCAGCATGGTCTTGCCGCAGCCCGATTCGCCCACGATGCCGATGCGGTCGCCCGGCGCGATGACAAACGATGCCTCGCGCACCGCCTGCCCGGCCCCCATATCCACCGTCAGCCCCGCTGCCTCGATCATCGCTGCCGGACCAGTCTGGGGTCGGTAATGTCGCGCAGCCCGTCCCCCAACAGGCTGAACCCCAACACCGCCGTCACGATGCACAACCCCGGATAGATCGCCAGTTGCGGCGCCAGATACATCAGCGTCTGTGCCTCGGACAGCATCCGCCCCCAGGACGGCGCCGGGGGCTGCGCCCCCAGACCCAGGTAACTCAGCGCCGCCTCGGCCAGGATCGCGATGGCAAACTCGATGGTGGCCTGCACGATGATCGGCGCCGCGATATTGGGCAGCACATGATCGCGCGAGATCACCACCCGCCCCATGCCCGCCGCCCGCGCGGCATAGACATATTCGCGGGTCCAGATCTGGTTGGCCGAGGCCCGCGTCACCCGCGCGAATACCGGGATATTGATGAACGCAATGGCGATGATCGCCACCATCAGCGACGGACCGAACACCGCCGCCAGCATGATCGCGAACAACAGCGCCGGAAAGGCGAAACCGATATCGGCGATGCGCATGATCACATCCTCGACCACGCCCCCCATGGCCGAGGCAAGAAGCCCCAGCGCAACCCCGATCACCCCGCCCAGACAGACCGAGATCAGCGCCACCGCCACCGAATTGCGCGCCGCCACCATCAGCTGCGAGAACACATCCCGCCCCAGCTGATCGGTGCCCAGCCAGTGCAGCTCGGACGGGGGCGCGAACTTGCCCCGGATGTTCAGCAGCGTATGGTCATGCGGCGTCCACACCAGCGACAGCGCGGCGGTTCCCGCCACCAGCGCCACCAGCACCGCGCCGATGACCAGGTTTGGCGGCAGTCTCGTCATGACCGCGCCTTCAGCCTGGGATCAATCGCCAGGTACAGCAGATCGACGATGAAATTCGCGGTCACCACGATGGCGGCAAACAGCATGACCAGCGCCTGCACCGTCGGCAGGTCGCGATTGGCGATGGACTGAAAGATCAGCCGCCCCAGACCGGGCAGATAGAACACGTTCTCGATCACGATGGTCCCGGTCACCAGTGCCGCGAATTGCAGGCCCACGATGGTCACGATCGGGATCAGCGCATTGGGCAGCACATGCCGCCACAACACCCTGCGCCGCGAAAACCCCATCGCCCGCGCGGTGCGGATATAGTCGAGCCGCATCACCTCCAGCGCCGAGGACCGCGTCACCCGCGCCAGCACCGCCGACTGCACCAGCGCCAGCGCCACCGTCGGCAAGATGAGCGACCGCACCGCCGCCGCCGGTTCCGACCAGCCCGGAAACCCGCCGGGCGGCAGCCAGCGCAGCTTGACCGCGAACAGCAGCACCAACAGGATCGACAGCCAGAACGCCGGCACCGCGATGCCCAGCTGGCTCAGGAACATGATACCCCAGTCCCCCGCCTTGCCATGGTTGGCGGCGGCGGCAACGCCGAGCGCAACCGCCAGGATCACGGTCACCACCATGCCCGAGATGGCCAGCGACACCGTCAGCGGAAGCCGCTCGGCGATCAGCTCGGACACCGGCACGCGGAATGACTGACTGATGCCGAAATCACCCTGCACCGCCCCCGCGATCCAGTGCAGATAGCGGCTCAGCACCGGCTCGTTCAGGCCCAGCTCCTCGCGCAGCGCGGCCAATGCATCCTCGGTCGCATCCAGCCCCAGGATCGACAGCGCCGGATCGCCCGGCAGGATATTCATCACCGCAAAGACCACCACCGACACCGCCAGCAGGGTCAAGACGAAACTGATCGTGCGGCGGAAAAGGAAGTACCCCATCAGTCGGCAGCAGCGCGCCGGATCACCCGGCGCGCCGCCTTTCCGGTCAGTTCACGGACACACCCGCCAGCGGCTGGAACAGCACCGCACGCGAATCCCAGAACCCCTCGACCCCGGTCTTGTAGACCCCAAGCTGCGGCAGCTGGAACAGGAACCCGTGCACCGCCTGATCGGCCAGGTACTTCTGGGCCTCCGCCAGCAGCGCATTGCGCGCCGCGTCATCGGCCTCGGCGCTGATCCGGTTCCACAGGTCGGTGTAGCCCGCATCGTCATAGCCATAGAAATATTTCGGCCCGCGCGCAAAATTGCCCATGTCGTTGGGCGAGGTATGGGCGATGATCGTCATGTCGTAATTGAGCTTCTTGTAGATCTCGTCGATCCAGAACCCCCATTCGACATTCTCCACCTTGGCGTCGATCCCGGCCTCGGCCAGCTGCGCCTGGATGATCTCGGCCGAGCGCGTCGCATAGGGGAAGGGCGGCACCCGCAAGGTCATGGTCGTCCCGGCAACCCCCGCCTCTTCGAACAGCGCCTTGGCCTTGGCGGTGTCATGCGGATAGGTGCCGGTCAGATCGACATAGGCGGGTCCATGCGGCGGATAGAAACTGCCGATCGGCACCGCCTGCCCATACATCGCCCCGTCGATGATCTCGCCCCGGTCGATGGCATGGCTCACCGCCTGCCGCACCCGGATATCGTTGAACGGCGCCTTCGCGTTGTTCATGGCCAGGATCACCTCGCCCTCGGTCGATCCGGTCACCACCTTGAACCGCGGATCGGCCTCGAACTGCGGCAACAGTTCAGGCGCCGGAAATCCGGGAAATGCGTCGATTTCCTCCGCAAGCAGCGCGGCCGAGGCCGCCGCCGCATCCGAGATGAACTTGAACTCTACCCGTTCCAGCGCCACCGAAGCCGCATCGCGATGATCGGGGTTCTTGACCAGCACCAGCTTGTCGCCCCGCGTCCAGCTGTCATACTTGAACGGCCCGGTGCCGACCGGGTTTGCGTTATTGGCCTCAACCGACTCGGGCGCCACGATAGACACGTCGCCCTGCGCCATGTTGAACAGGAAAAACGCGTCCTTCTGCTTCAGCTTGATCTCGACCGTGCCCGCGTCGACAACCGTCACGCTTTCAATCGGCTTGAACAGGCCTTTCGACGGGTTGACCGAATCCTCCGCCATCGCCCGGTCGAAACTGAACTTGACGTCCTCGGCATCGAACCCGGTGCCGTCATGGAACGTGGCCCCATCCACCAGGTCAAAGGTATAGGTCAGCCCGTCCTCGGACACCGTCCAGCTTTCCGCCAGTTGCGGCAGCACCTCGCCCGCCTCATTCACGGTGGTGAGCGATTCGAACAGGTTCTGCGTCAGCATCCCGTCAATCGACGCGGTCGCATCCGCCGTCGGATCCAGCGAGGTCGGCTCCTGCTGCAACCCGATGACAATGGTGGTTCCGGCCCAGCCCCCTGTCGGCGACAGCGCGGCGCACAGTGCCAGCGCGGCGATGGCCACGCCAGATCTTGCAAGTCTGGATGACATGGATGTCCTCCCCCTTTTCCATTGTTTGCGAACATATTCTGTAGAAAGTTCTTTACCTTTTCTTAAAGGCTGCATGAGTGACCCTGTCAGCGTCAACTGTTTTCGCCGCAGAGTGCGGCCCGCCTACCCCGGAGGTTTCCGGCCATCCATGCGCGCTACCTTGACCCGTCGTCACAGGTCGCCTTCAATGACCGGCAACCACCTTGGCCCTGTTCCAAAGGAAAACCATGCCGCCGCGTTCCTCCAAAAACGTCCCGACCGCCCGGCCTTTGGAGCGTGCCACAAAGGCCCGACTGGCAAACTTGTCCCGAAAAGCCTGGCAATTCTGCGCCATGGCCGCAGCAGCAACCCTGTTCACGGCCCATGGGCTTGCGGCCGGCGAGGTGTCCTTCAAGGTGACCGAACAGCTCACCATAAAAGATGCGCCAATCCCCTATTCGATGGTCCTTCGTCTCGGCGACGTCAACCCGACGCGGATGTCGGTGGCCGCGTATCTGGACCTGCGCGGGTTTCAGGCACAGGCGCCCGCCCTGCTCTCCAGCGTCCTGCAAGAGGACTGCAAACAGAAATTCGCGGTTGCCATCTCGGACGTTTCGGCCAAGGCCGACACCGTTTCCGTGCGCGGGCAGTTTCAGGCCAAGTTCTTCGGATGCAACACCAAGGACCCAAAGGTGCATTACCGCCGGTTTCTCCTGTTTGGCCAGAACGTGAATTTCCAGGCCACCGCGCGGACGGTTGTCACCCATCCATGCATGCGGGCAAGTCTGGTCGATCTGCAACTGGACCCCCTCGGGCTGCTGGGCGGCGCCGCCGACCTGTTCGGCCTGACCGAACTGGCCGAACGCCTGATTGTCGAAAAGGCCGAAGAGGCACTGTCAGACCACCCCGTCTGCCCCGAACTCCCGCCCGAAATCGCAAGTCTCGAACCGCGATATACCTCCGGCGGTATCCGCGAGATCGGCGCGGGCGGCCTTGGTGCCAATCTCAGCGGCTCGGTCGACACCAGCGCCGCAACGATCCTCGATCTGGTCCGGGTCATGAAAGACCGCGGCATTCTGGGGCCGCAAAACCAATGAAAACTGTTTGGACCCCCATCGCGCTTCTGGCCCTCACGATGCTGGCGCCCCAGGTCTCGGCCAACGAGGTTGACCTGACCTTTGACAATGACCTGACGGTTCTCGACCGCAAGATTCCCTACGGGCTCAGCCTGCAACTGACCGAGCGTGGCCCGACCCGCATCGGAACCGATGCGCTGCTCGACTTGACCAACGTCCAGTCCACCCTGCCCGGGATCGTGAACGGGCATACGCTGGTGGACCTGTGCACCCTCAAGGCCGAAATTCGCGGGATGGACCTGGCCGCTCAGGGTGGCAATTTCATGTTTTCGGGCACGCTTGCCGCCGACATGTATTCCTGCGCGCGCGAAGGCTTGACGGCCACTGACCGGGGACCGCTGGTCTTGTCACAGGACATGACCCTGACCGTCACCGCCGGGGTCCGGGTCGAGGACAATTGCGTCACCCTCAACCTGGCGGACATGGCCATAGACCTCACCGGCGCGGTCGAACTCACCGACGCGCAGAAACAGGCCTCGGCAAAGGCCGGGGATCTGCTGGTGGCGGTTGTCGAACGCCTGATGGCCAACCACCCGGTCTGTCCGAAACTGCCACCCGAGCTTGCATCGCTGGAACCGCGATACGACACTGGCGGCACCACCGAGATCGGCGAAGGTGGCTTGGGCCTCTCCCTGCGCGGCTCGACCGATGTCAGCACCGGGACCATTCTGGATATCTTGCAGGTGCTGCAAGACCGGGGCGTCCTGCCGCCCAAGCCCTGATCCTTTCCGGTTTCAGGCCGGAAATCGGCGTACAAAACGGTCAATCGCCGTCCCGGGACCGGTACAAAACGGTCGATTTCCGGTACAAAGGCCCGGTTCAGCCCTCGTCCGCCAGCGCCTCCAGCCCGACCTTGTAGTTGGGGTATTTCAGTTCGACCCCCAGCTCCTGCTTGATCTTGTCGTTCCGTACCCGCTTGTTTTCGCTATAGAAACTCCGCGCCATCGGGGTCAGGTCAGCCTCGTCGAAGTTGACGGCGGGCGGCAGCGGCAGCCCCTGCAACTCGGCCGCATAAGCAATCACATCCTGCGGCGGAACCGGCTCATCATCGCAAACATTATAGATCGCGCCGGGGTTTGGCCGTGCCATGGAAGCGGATAAAACCTGAGCGATATCAATGACATGTATGCGAGAGAACACCTGTCCCGGCTTGATGATCCGGCGCAGTCCGCCCTTGCCCAGCTTGGAAAACGGCCCCCGTCCGGGACCATAGATTCCGGCCAGCCGAAAGATGTGAACCGGCAGATCGGGCACCGCCTGCCATTGCTCCTCGGCCATCACCCGCCAGCGCCCGCGCGCCGCCGTTGGCGCGACCGGTGTGCTCTCGTCCACCCAGGCGCCGTCGTGATCGCCATAGACCGCCGTAGTGGAAAGGTATCCAACCCATTGAAACTGCTTGGCTCTTTTGGATATTTCCTCTCCCAGAGCCGCCAACACCGGATCCCCCGCCGCGTCCGGTGCGGTCGAGACCAGCAGATGCGTGACACCGTCGAACGACACATCGCCGCCGGGCCACAGAACCGGCTCGGCCCCGGATTGCCGGATCGCCTCCATCTGCTCGGGGTTGCGGCTGGTGCCGATGATCCGCCAGCCCCGCGGCGCCAGCCGCCGCGACAGCGCCCGGGCCGAATATCCATGTCCAAACGAAAGAAGCGTGCCTGTCATGCCCCATAGTTGCGACCCGCCGCCGGAACAATCAAGCGCATGATCGCCGCACTTGATTCGAATCCGCACTTGGGCCTTCAATTGTACATGAGCACAAAGACACCCGATCTGAACGCGGCCTATGGCCTGCAATCGCCCGAGGACAACCGGAAACTCTATGCCGAGTGGGCGGGCGATTATGACGACAGCTTTGCCGCGCGCGAGGATTACCAGCTACCGATGCACACCGCGCGCGCCTTTGTGGCGGCAGGTGGTCAAGGTCCGGTGCTGGATGTTGGGGCCGGAACCGGCCTCTGCGGCGCAATTCTGGCCGGGCTTGGCGTCGGCCCCATCGACGCCGCCGATATCAGCGCCGAGATGCTGGACCGCGCCATGCGCAAGGACATCTATCGCGACGCCATCGAGACCGACCTGAACCAGGGCATCCCCGCCCCGCGCGAGAGTTACTCCGGCATCGTCTCGTCAGGCACCTTCACCCATGGTCATCTGGGCCCCGAGGTTCTGCCTGCGCTCCTGCGCGTCGCCCGGCACGGCGCGCAATTCGCTATCTCGATCAATGCCAAGCATTTCGAGGAGAAAGGCTTCGATCTCGCCCTGCGCCGGATGGAGCAGGGGCAGATCGAGAACCTCAAACTGCCCCGGGTCCGCATCTATGGCGATCTGGCCGCAGGCCCGCACAAGGACGACATGGCCTATATTGCGCTGTTTGAGAAGTCCTAGAGGGCCTGAACCTAGCCCCGCCCGCGATAGGTCGGCACACCCTGATCGGGGATCCAGACACCCGGCAATTCCGGCCCGGTCTGATAAAACACGTCGATCGGGATGCCGCCGCGCGGATACCAATAGGCCCCGACCCTCAGCCATTTCGGCGCCAGCAACTCGACCAGCCGCTTGCCGATGGAGACGCTACAATCCTCGTGAAACGCGCCGTGGTTGCGGAACGAGCCGAGATAGAGCTTCAGCGACTTGCTTTCCACCAGCCAGTCGCCCGGCACATAGTCGATGACGATATGGGCGAAATCGGGTTGCGCCGTCAGCGGGCAGAGCGAGGTGAACTCGGGCGCGGTGAAGCGCACCGCGTAATCGGTGCCTGCCTGCGGGTTGGGCACCTTTTCCAGCACCGCCTCTTCGGGCGAGTTCGGCAGCTCGGTCTTGCCACCCAGTTGGGTCAGGTTCGCATAGATATCCTGATTGGCCATTGTCTTGCTCCTTTCGGCGCCTCAAACGCCGCGCTTGTTGCCCCAGACCAGCACATGCAGCTGCGGCAGGATTGTGGGGGTGAACCATCGGTCGGCCAGGGCCCGCCCGATCAGCCATTCGTACCGCGCCATGATACCGTCCATGTCGATGGCGGCATCCTCGGCATCGGGCGGCGGCGGCGTGTGGTTGCCCGGTTGCAGATAGACCGGTAGGGTCGGATAGCGCGCCGCCACCTCGCGCGCCCAAAGATAATCTGCCTCGTCGAACACCACGATCTTGATCACCGTCACCGCATCGCGCGCCCGTGCGATACAGTCGGCGAACCGGTCCCAATCGACCGTTTCGCCGGACGAGGGCGGCTTGGGGCTGAGGATCAGCGGCGACAATTCGCGGAACCAGCCGCGCGCGACCGATCCTTGGGTTTCCAGCGCAAAGCGATAGCCCTGCGCCTTGCCCATCTCGATCAGCGGGCCGAAATCCTGGATCGCCGGGTTGCCGCCCGACAGAGAGACCGTCAGCGGCACACCGCCCGACAGACGCACGACTTCGGTCCAGACCTCCTCGATGGTCATAGGCGCCCATGTGTCGCGATAGGCGCTGTCCACCGCATGCAGGCTGTCGCACCAGGAACAACGATAATCGCAACCGCCCGCCCGCACGAACACGGTGGGCGCGCCGATCACCGCGCCCTCACCCTGAATGGTGGGGCCGAATATCTCGGCGATGCGCAGCGTGCTCATGGCCGGTACTCGGCCCAGGTCTTGGGCGTTTCGCTGACCCGCACGGCGCTGGTCTCCGCCCAGCGCGCCTTGCAGAAGTCATAGACCTCTTTCGCCAGCCGCTCGGAAGTGACCATGTCATGGCCGAACACCTCGTTCAGGTGACGATGGTCCAGCGCATCGTCGATCCAGGTCTTGAGCGGCTTCAACTCGCGGTAATCGCGGACAAAGCCGTTGGCATCCAGATCGGCAGCAGCCAGTTCAACCTCGACGATATAGTTATGCCCGTGCAGCCGGGCACAGGGGTGATCCTCGGGCAGATGGCACAGCTGGTGCGAGGCCGAGAAATGGAACTCCTTGGTGATCCGGTACATCAGCGCCCCTCCACCGCCGCGCGCCAGAATTCGGGGTCGGCATAGGTGGTCGGATCGGTGACGCCCGCCAGATGGAACGCCTCGCGCCGTTCGACACAGGTGCCGCAGCGGCCGCAATGCACCTCGCCCCCCTTGTAGCAGGACCAGGTATCGGCAAAGGGCGTGTTGTGGCGCGCGCCCTCGCTCACGATGGCCGATTTCGGTTCGTGCACAAAGGGCGTGTAGAGCCGGACATTGGCATAACCGTCCAGCGCCTGCGCCTGCATCGCCTCGAACGCCTGGGTAAAACCGGGACGGCAATCGGGATAGATGAAGTGATCGCCGCCATGCACGGCGGTCGCCACCGCGTCGGCCTGTTTGGCCGCGGCGATGCCGAATGCGATGGCCAGCATGATGGCATTGCGGTTGGGCACCACGGTGATCTTCATGGTGTCTTCGGCATAATGCCCGTCGGGCACGTCCACATCATCGGTCAGGGCACTGCCCGACAGATGCGCGCCGATCTGGCGCATGTCGATCAGGTCATGCGGCACGCCCAGCCGCGCAGCCGCGCGGGCGGCAAAGTCCAGTTCCTTGCGGTGGCGCTGACCGTAGTCGAAAGAAATAAGGCCGATCAGATCGTGCTCGGCGGCCACCTTGTGGGCCAGCGATACCGAATCCAATCCACCGGAGCAGATGACAAGTGTCTTCACATTCAGGTCCCTTGTTTTCATAAGCCGGGTAGGCTGCGACCGGCGCCCGGATGATCCGGACCGGGCGCCTGTAGCAGAGGCGCGGGGCAAAGGTAAAGACCCGGCGCACCCATCGGCAAAAACGTGAAAGGCCGCCCAAGCGGGCGGCCCTTGTGAAACCTGTCGACCGGTTCAGGTATACATCTGCTTCTTATAGGCGCGGGTGCGTGTGGTCGCCTCGGCGCTGCCATCGTGAAAGGTGCCGAACCACTTGTCGAACGGGATCTCGGACGTGCCGTAATTGCACTCGAAATACCGGTGGTGCAACTGGTGAAAGAAATCCCCGGTCTTGGCGGCCTCGGTCTCGCCCGCCTTGATCTTCTCGAACCCCGAATGCGACAGGATCGGGCTGACCTGCTGGAAATAGATATGGAACAGCAGGTGCAGCGGGTGCGAGGGCACCACGAGGTGAATGAAATAGGTCGTGAAATAGAGGATATTCTCGTACCAGTGGTTCGAAATGCCCGACCACGGGCCGATATTGACATTGCGGTGATGCACCGCGTGCACATGCTTGTAGAGCTTCGGGTGATGCTCCAGCCGGTGCACCCAGTAGAAATGCAGCCCCGACCACATCGGGATGAAGAACATCCAGACCACGAACCAGACCGGCGCCTGTGCCCAGGTGACGGTGGGGACCCAGCCATTGGCCATGACCCAGTAGATCAGCCACTGATAGACCGTGCAGACGGTCATCGCGCTGCCCAGCGTCCACCAGATATTGTCCCAGACCTGATTGCGAAAGGTAAAGGTGCCATTGTCCCGGGTCAGGTCGCGGCGGTCGAACTTCTTGTACATGCCCTGACCCTTGCGCATGTAGAGCCACCAGTGCAGGCCGCCCGCCACCAGAATCTGCGGCACCATGTTCAACAGCCACACCCGGAACATCCAGCCGGGCGCAAAGCTCTGCATCGCCTCAAGCGGCGGCAGGAACCATGCATAGGCCGCAACGGCCAACGCCAGACAGAGTGTCAGCGAGGTGAGCTGAAGCCACGCGCCGCGATACCAGCGCAGCACCGCTGCCGGACGTGGCGGCCAGGTGAACAGCGGATTCAGCCCCACGGGGTTCACGGGGCGATAATTCCAGCGCGCCGCTTCCGGGTCCTGACTGAAATCGGTCATCGTTTTTCCTCGTCTCTGGACAAGCGCCATGCTCCGGCGCCCACGGGCCGGTGCAGGCAGGTTGCGATTTTCAAAGTGTCAGCTGGCGTAGGTCGAGCCTTCATCGTCCAGCACCGCCTTGACCTCGCGCAGATGCGCCTCGGCCTGGCCTGGATAGTCGTCAAGCTCCTGCGCCGTCTTCTCGGCAATCTCGTCGCTCAGCACGCGCAGCGGGCGGCCCGTCTGCAAGGCGCGGATATAGGTCTCCGCCGCGCGCTCGAAGTAATAGAGCCGGTTCAGCGTATCGCCCACGTCGCTGCCGATCACCAGAACCCCGTGGTTGCCCATGATCATCACCCGCTTCTTCGGGTCGCTCAGCATCGAGGCACAGCGCTCGCCCTCGCTTTCAAACGCCAGCCCGCCAAATTCATCGTCGATGACATAGCGGTTGTAAAAGGTGGCGGTGTTCTGGTCGATCGGCGGCAGGCTACTGTCGGCAAGGCTGGCGAGCACGGTGGCAAAGATCGAATGCACATGCATCACGCAACGCGCATGCGGGCAGCGGCGGTGGATCGAGCCATGCAGGCCCCAGGCGGTGGGATCGGGCGCGCCCGGCATCTCCATCGTCTTGGGGTCATTGGCATCCAGCAGCAGCAGGTCCGAGGCGCGGATGCGCGCAAAATGCATCTGGTTGGGGTTCATCAGGAACTGCGTCCCCTCGGGGTTCACCGCCAGGCTGAAATGATTGGCAACCCCTTCATGCATGTTCAGCCGCTCGATCCAGCGGAACGAGGCCGCCAGATCGACTCGCTCCTGCCAGTGGTCGATATTGAGGCGCAGGCTGGTGACGGACATGGGTTTGCTCCTGATCTCGGGCTGGCGGTGTGACTGTCCAAAACCTGCCTTTTGACATCAGGTTTGACCAACGAAAAATTCTCCCGTTTCGCATTAGCCATGCTTATGGCAGGGTTATGGTATGCAGAACCCCCTCCCCCCGCTGGGCTGGTTGCGCACCTTCGAGGCCGCCGCCCGCCACCTGTCCTTTACCGGCGCCGCGCGCGATCTGAACATGACGCAAAGCGCGGTCAGCCAGCAGATCAAGGCGCTGGAATCGCACCTGCGCCAACCGCTGTTTCACCGGCGGCCCCGGGCGCTGGAACTGACCGAGGCCGGGATCACCTATCTGCCGGTGGTGCGCGAGGCGTTCCGCACCCTGATCCGGGGCACCCGCGCGGTGACCGGCGACCACCAGAACACGGTGCAGGTGCAATGCAACATCACCTTCGCGGTCAACTGGCTGGGCCCGCGCCTGCCCCGGTTCCGCGCGCTGCACCCGGAAGTGCATCTGAACATCTTCACCGAGCTTTGGGAGCCGCGCGAAATGGCCGAGGGCGCGGCGGTCGAGATCCGTTATTCCCTGCGCCCGGCGGATACGGTGCGGACCGAGCTGCTGACAACGGATCGCTATTTCCCGGTCTGTGTTCCGGGCTATCCGGTCACGCTTGAAAACCTGCATGAACAGCCGCTCTACGACTGTTCGAACCTGCTGTCGAACTGGGCAAGCTGGGCCGAGGACGTGGGCCTGCCCTGGCCCAATCCGCCGATCACCTATGCCACCACCTATATGGTCGGGCTTTCCGTCGCGATGGCCGGGGGCGGGTTGTGCATGGGGCACAAGGTGATCGTATCGCGCCTGCTGGCCGAAGGACGCCTGATCGCCCCTTTCGATCACAGCGTGCAAATGCCCGAGGCCTATTACCTGCTCCTCTCGCCGCAGGCCGAGGAGACCCCCGGCGCGGTGGCCTTTGCCAACTGGATCCGCGCCGAAATCGCCCGCGAGGCCGGGTGATCCGGGAAAGGGGCGCTCCCGCCCGTCGTCGATGCCGCTGGCGCGACACCTCCTCCCGTTGTGCCGGGCAGCGCGCCCTTGGCGCGCTGCGGTCAGGCACTGTCCTTGGGCCGGCTCGGCACCCATGCATAGCCGTTGTCGCACAGGATATAGGCCTCGCGCAGGCCATGCGGCTTGTCGGTCGGGACCTGCAAGACCGTCGCGCCAAACGCCTCGGCCCGTTCCACCGCCCTATCGGGATGGCTTTCATAGAGCCTGATTTCGATCCCCGCGCCGCGCGGCGGGTTTTCCGGCAAGAGCCCCAGCAGAGGGTTGGCATGATAGGTGCCGTCGCTGTGCAACTGGAACACCTGCGCACCATAGGTGACAATGGCGAAATCCGCTGTCACCTGATGCGACCTCATCGCAAAAACAGCCTCTAGAAAGGCACATTCCGCGGGAACATCCCGCACCAACAGGTTCAGCCCGATCCCCCTGAGCGACCGCCCGAACCCATCTGCATCTACCGTTTCATAATCCATTCCGGCAGGGTCACGCCGACCGCCTGCCGCTGTCAAGCGCGCAATGACGAAGCTTTGATGAAACCCTTTCGGCGGGGCTTGCACCCGGTCGCGGTTTCGGAAAAGCTGCGCCATGGAACACAAGACTTTCCCCGATTGGGCCGATGTGGCCCCCCGACTGATCGCCGTTGCCGCAGGCCGCGAACCGGCGGATATGATCATCCGCGATGGTATCTGGATCAACGTGCACACGCGCGAGGCGCTTCCCGGCCACTCCATCGCCGTTGCCGAAGGGCGCATCGCCTTTGTCGGCCCCGATGCCAGCCATTGCACCGGCCCGGAAACCCGGATCATCGAGGCGAACGGGCGCTACATGATCCCCGGCCTGTGCGACGGGCACATGCATATCGAAAGCGGCATGCTGACCCCGGCCGAGTTTGCCGCCGCCGTCATCCCGCATGGCACCACCACCATGTTCACCGACCCGCATGAGATCGCCAATGTCCTTGGCCTCGCCGGTGTGCGGATGATGCATGACGAGGCGCTGATGCAGCCCGTCAACATCTTTACCCAGATGCCGTCCTGCGCCCCCTCGGCGCCGGGGCTGGAAACCACCGGGTATGAGATCACGCCCGAGGACGTGGCCGAGGCGATGTCCTGGCCCGGCATCATCGGTCTGGGCGAGATGATGAACTTTCCCGGTGTCACCAATGCCGACCCCAAGATGCTGGCCGAGATCGCCGCGACCCAGCGCGCGGGCAAGACGGTGGGCGGGCATTACGCCTCGCCCGATCTGGGCCCCGCCTTTGCCGCCTATGTGGCGGGCGGCCCGGCCGACGATCACGAGGGCACCTGCGAGGCCGATGCCATCGCCCGCGTCCGGCAGGGCATGCGCAGCATGATGCGGCTGGGCAGCGCCTGGTACGACGTCGAAACCCAGATCACCGCGGTGACGCAAAAGGGGCTCGATCCGCGCAACTTCATCCTGTGTACCGACGATTGCCATTCGGGCACACTGGTGCATGAAGGACATATGAACCGGGTGGTGCGCCATGCCATCGCCTGTGGCTGCGACCCGCTGGTGGCGCTGCAAATGGCGACGATCAACACCGCCACCCATTTCGGGCTGGAGCGCGAATTGGGCTCGACCGCACCCGGCCGCCGGGCCGATGTGATCCTGACCTCGGACCTGCGCGACCTGCCCATCGAGATGGTAATCGCGCGCGGGCAGGTGGTGGCCGAGAACGGAAAGATCGCCGTCGATTGCCCGCATTACAATTGGCCCGATACGGCCCGCAATACCGTGCATCTGGGCCATGCGCTCAGCGCCTCCAATTTCGAGATCAAGGCGCCAACCGGCGCCAACCGGGTCCGGGCCAACGTGATCGGCGTGGTGGAAAACCAGGCGCCGACCAAGGCGCTGAAAGCGGAACTGCCGATCATCGGCGGGCTGGTCGAGGGCGAGGGCGATGTCTGCCAGATCGCGCTGGTCGAACGCCACCGCGCCACCGGCGGTGTCACCAATGCCTTTGTCTCGGGCTTCGGCTATCAGGGCCGCATGGCCATGGCCTCGACCGTGGCGCATGACAGCCACCACATGATCGTGGTCGGCACCGACCGCGAGCAGATGGCGCTGGCCGCAAACCGGCTGGCCGAGGTCGGCGGAGGCATCACCATCTGGCGCGAGGGCCGGGAACTGGCGCTGGTGGAACTGCCCATCGCGGGCCTGATGTCCGACAGCCCCGCCGCCCAGGTCGCCGCCAAGGCGCAGAAGATGGTCGAGGCGATGGTCGCCTGCGGCTGCACGCTCAACAACGCCTATATGCAACACTCGCTGCTGGCGCTGGTGGTAATCCCCGAATTGCGCATCTCGGACCTGGGGCTGGTCGATGTCCGCACCTTTGAAAAGATTGACCTGCTGGAACCGCTTGCATGACCCAATTGAATACCCCCAAGACCCCGGAACCGGCCCTGTTCACCAACGCGGCCGAGGCCGTCGCACGGCTGGAACAGCTCTATGCGCAGGCCACCGGGTTTCTCTGCGACAGCTTCGCCGCGGCGATGCAGGGGATAGACCCCGGCACCCGCTATCGCGCCTATTACCCCGAAATCCGCTTCACCAGCGCATCTTACGCGCAGGTGGACAGCCGACTGAGTTTTGGACATGTCTCGCACCCCGGCACCCATGCCACCACGGTCACCCGGCCCGACCTGTTCCGCGCCTACCTGACCCAGCAGATCGCGCTCTTGATCCGCAACCACGGCCAGCCGGTGCAGATCGGCGCCTCGTCCACCCCGATCCCGCTGCATTTCGCGGTGGCCAATGCCCCCGATCTGGTCGTCCCGCACGAGGGAGCCGCTGGTTTCACCCTACGCGACGTGTTCGACGTGCCCGATCTGGCCACCACCAATGACGATATCGTCAACGGCACCCATGTGTCCGAGGACGGCGCGGGCCCGCTGTCGCTGTTCACCGCGCAGCGGGTGGATTACTCGCTCGCCCGGCTGGCGCATTACACCGCCACCGACCCGGCGCATTTCCAGAACCACGTCCTGTTTACCAACTACCAGTTCTACGTCTCCGAGTTCGAGGCCTATGCCCGCGCCCAGCTGGCCGACCCCGACAGCGGCTACACCAGCTTTGTCAGCACCGGCAATGTCGAGATCACCACGGCCGATGCGCCGCTGGATACGCCCGCCAAGCTGCCTCAGATGCCGTCGTATCACCTGAAACGCGCCGACGGCTCAGGCATCACCCTGGTCAACATCGGTGTCGGGCCGTCCAATGCCAAGACCGCGACCGACCATATCGCCGTGCTGCGCCCGCATGCCTGGCTGATGGTGGGCCATTGCGCGGGCCTCAGGAACACCCAGGCGCTGGGGGATTTCGTGCTGGCCCATGCCTATCTGCGCGAAGATCACGTGCTGGATGACGATCTGCCGGTCTGGGTGCCGATCCCGGCCCTGGCCGAGATCCAGATCGCGCTGGAACAGGCGGTGGCCGAGGTGACCGAACTCAGCGGCTATGACCTGAAACGGATCATGCGCACGGGCACCGTCGCCACCATCGACAACCGCAACTGGGAACTGCGCGACCAATCCGGCCCGGTGCAGCGCCTGAGCCAGTCGCGCGCGGTGGCGCTCGACATGGAAAGCGCCACCATCGCCGCCAATGGCTACCGGTTCCGGGTTCCCTATGGCACACTTCTTTGTGTCAGCGACAAACCGCTGCATGGCGAATTGAAGCTTCCCGGCATGGCATCCTCGTTCTATACAACGCAGGTCAGCCGCCATTTGCGCATCGGAATCCGGGCGATGGAGGCGCTGCGCGGCATGCCGCTGGAACGCCTGCACAGTCGAAAACTGCGCTCTTTCGACGAAACTGCCTTCCTCTGAGTGCGAAAAAACGCCGAAATCCCCATATTTTTGGGATTTTCGACGCTACTATTCGTTGTGTTTGATCACAAGATACAGTTAGATTGCCGCGATGAGGCCCAAAGGATCGGGCACGAAAAAGGAGACCAAGAAATGGCAAAGCCTATGACCAAAACTCAACTCGTCGCCGCACTGGCCGAGGAAATGGGCAGTGACAAGAAAACCGCTGGCATGGCACTGGACGCCATCGGCGCGCTGATCACCCGCGAAGTGGCAGGCGGCGGCGCCGTCACCCTGCCGGGCGTCGGCAAGATCTATTGCCGCGAGCGCCCCGAGCGTCAGGTGCGCAACCCGGCCACCGGCGAGACCTTCACCAAGGAAGCCGACAAGGTCGTCAAGGTGACCATCGCCAAGGCGCTGAAGGACAGCGTCAACGGCTGATCCGCACCGGACCCGAACGACAAGGCCGCCCATGGGGCGGCCTTTTTCGTTGGGCGAAATCGCAGTACCGGGCCGATCCGCAACGCGGGGCTTAGCTGACTTTCATTGAGCACGTGCCGCAGATCAACTTGATCCCTAGCAAGCCTTAGGCAGACTCGTGTCACAAGAATCTCTGGCTATCTTTCAACTGGCAACCTGTGGCGATGAAACGGTTCGCCGAAAAACCCAAAATGCTATTAGGGCGAGAAAAACCATGCCCCCACCCAGGACAAACGCCACATTCACATCGCCCAGATAATCCGAAAGCCCCCCGGCCAGTGTCGGAGCGATCATCATGATCAGATAATACATCGAGTAGAAAACGCCGGTACCGAAGGCACGCGCTTCGGCGGAAAGAACCAGGCTTGGCAGCGCGACCAATGGCCCGGGCGCCAATCCGGCAAACAAACCGCCCAAGACAAGCATCGCAGGGACATAGGTCTCCGGGAGATAGAGAACCGCTGGAAAGACCATCATCTTGCCAGTCAGGCTTGCCAGAATGACCCAATTTGCGCGCCCGGTCCGATCTGCCAGCCATCCGCCCAACGGAATGGAGAGAGAGGCCGCGAATATGTAGAGACTTATGGCGGAACTTGCGGCGGTGATCGGCATCCCGCGATCTGCCAGAACTAGCGTTCCAAAGCTGAAGATCATGGCGAATGCTGCATTGTAGAGCGCCCACAGCGCCGCAGCCAATGCCAGCGGTGCCCAGGGAAGAGAGGTGAACTTGATCGGCGCGTTGCCGGTTACTGCACCCTCTGGTCCCTTGTAGATAAACACAAAAAACAAAAGCGCGAGAACCGTGCAGATCGTCAACACGGTCCATGCTGTCTGGAGATCGGTGCCAGCGGCCAGCGCGGGAAGTATCAGCAGGCTCAGACCGATCCCTATCGGCCAGGAACTTATGAAAATCGCCAGAGCCGTTGAAACATTCCGCCCGGCGAACCAATCGATGACCATCTTGGTCATAAGGACGTTCAGAACGACCCCGCCTGCTCCGGAAACAATTCTGCCCGCCACGGCCCATCCCAGGTTTGAGGCATAGGCCACCATCACGCCGCCCAGAACCATTAGCACCAGACTGGTCGCAACCGTCCGCTTGTCGCCAAACCAGGTCGCCACAGCACCGCCACCAACCGCAACAATGACCCCGGGACCAAGGTAGAGACCGATCAAAAGACCGATATCTGTCAGAGTAATAGCGAGACTTTCCATGATGAATGGAGACAAGGCCGCTATCGACTGGAATTGGAACGCCATCACCGTTCGCGCGAAGAACAGCACCAGCAGGATAATCCATCGCATCGGCATAGGCAGGTTCCTTGCAAGTACGACACGATGAACGGTTTTCTGAGATGTGTCGCTCTCAGCATACGTTCGGATCTTAAAACCACACAAGGAATTCGAGAGCAGGTTCATGTCACCCCGGCAAGATCATGTACGCCCGCGCTTGACCCGGACCAACACGGTTTCACAACATGGCCTGTTGCGTCCCAAGGGACACGGATGTTTACCTCGGGCCTTTTCCGGCGCAGGGTTGCGGTGCAACACCGGAGGCCCGCCATGAATGAACATCCCGTCTGGTCCTATGTCCACCGCGCCCAGGCCGATCTGCACGCACTCTCGAATGCCGTCTGGGCCACGCCCGAGACCTGCTATGCCGAAACCCGCTCCACCGCCGCCCATGTGGCCGAGCTGAAACGCCAGGGCTTTGCCGTCACCGAAAACGTCGCTGGCATCCCTACCGCCGTGATCGGCGAGGCGGGAGAGGGCGGCCCGGTGATCGCCTTTCTCGGCGAGTATGACGCGCTGGCGGGGCTGAGCCAGGTCGCCGACCTGGCCGAGCGCAAGCCGATGGAACAGGGCGCCAACGGCCATGGCTGCGGCCACAACCTGCTGGGATCGGCGGCGATGCTGGCGGCCATCGCCCTGCGCGACTGGCTCCGCGACACCGGCACGCCGGGGCGCGTGCGGTACTATGGCTGCCCCGCCGAAGAGGGCGGCGCGGGCAAGACCTTCATGGTGCGCGACGGCGCATTCGCCGATGTCGATATCGCGATTTCGTGGCACCCGCATTCAATACCCGCCGTCATGCTGGGCAGTTCGCTGGCCAATGCCCGCGTCGATTTCTCCTTCACCGGCCGCGCCTCGCATGCCGCCGCCTCGCCCCATCTGGGCCGCAGCGCGCTCGATGCGATGGAACTGATGAACGTGGGCGTCAACTACTTGCGCGAGCACATGCCCGACAGCGCCCGCATCCATTACGCGATCATCGATGGCGGCGGCATCTCGCCCAACGTGGTGCAGGGCCAGGCCAAGGTCCGCTACGTGGTGCGGGACAAGACCGCGCCCGAGATGCTGAAACTGCTGGCCCGTGTGCGCAAGGTGGCGCAGGGCGCCGCGCTGATGACCGAGACCGAGGTGCAGGACGAGGTGCTGGCCGCCGTGTCCAACCTGATCCCCAACGACCCGCTCTGCGCCGCCATGCAGCGCAATCTCGACCTGTTGGGTCCGCCCCCGTTCGACGATCTGGACCGCGCCTATGCCGCCCGGTTCCAGGCCACGATGACCGAGGAGGATATCGCCACCGCCTATGAAAGCGTCGGCATGCGCCCGCGCACCGATCTTGCCCTGCCCGATTTCGTGGTGCCCGAGGGCACACCGGTGCCCCCTCTGGCCGGATCAACCGACGTGGCCGATGTCAGCTGGGTGGTGCCCACGGTTCAGCTCTGGGGCGCGACCTATGCCATCGGCACCCCGTTCCACTCGTGGCAGATGGTGGCCCAGGGCAAGAGCCCGCTGGCGCTGAAAGGCATGACCCATGCCGCTGCCGTCATGGCAGCGACCGGAGCCGATGTCATCCGGGACGCCGACCTGCGCAAACGCGCCTGGGACGACCTTGGCGCCCGGGTTGGGCCAAAGGGGTATATCTGCCCGCTGCCCTCCGACGCCGAACCGCCCATCGCCGCCATGGCCGGGAGTTAACCACTGCCCCAGCCCCATCCGACACACCCGACCCGGAGAACACAAATGACCAGACAAGACGCCTACGGAAATCCGATCACGACCGAGAGTGCGGCGGCGGCAGACCATTATGACCGGGGCGTCCGGCTCTTCCTTGCCGGTCAGTTCGGGGCATCAACAGAGTTCGAACAGGCCATCGAACAGGACACCGGATTTGCGCTTGGCCACGCGGCCCTGGCCCGGGCGCGGATGATGTCCGCCGATATGCCGGGGGCAAAGGCCGCGATTGCACAGGCAGCGGAACTTGCGCCACTGGCCGACCGGCGCGAGCGCCAGCATATCGAGGCGATGAACCTGTTGCTGAGCGGGCAGCCAAAAGCAGCGCGACAGGCGGTTCTGGCCCATGTCCGCGACTACCCGCGCGACGCTCTGGTCGCGCAGCTGTGCACCAACATCTTTGGCCTCATCGGCTTTTCCGGCGAGGTCGGGCGCGAGGCGGAATTGCTCGCCTATACTTCGGCCCTGTTGCCCCATTACGGCGAGGACTGGTGGATGATGTCGATGCACGCCCTGTCGCTGTGCGAAACCGGGCAGGTCGACGCCTCGCTGCGGCTGATGGAGAAGGCACTCGTACTCAACCCCGACAACGCCAACGGTTCGCACTTCAAGGCGCATGCGCTCTACGAGGCAGGGGACACCGCCGCTGGCCGGGCCTATCTGGCCGACTGGATGCGTGGCTATGACGACCGGTCCGTTCTGCACGGGCACCTGTCCTGGCATCAGGCCCTCTGGGCCCTGCATGACGGTGACGCGGCCGAGATGTGGGCGCTGATGGATCGCAGCATCGGTCCCGGCGCGGCCAAGGGCCTGCCGATCAACGTGCTGACCGATACCGCCGCCCTCCTCTATCGCGCCGAACTGGCCGGTATCGCGGTGGACCCGGCGCGCTGGACCGCGATCAGCGATTTCGCCGCGCGGTTTTTTCCCGAAACCGGTCAAAGCTTTGCCGACATGCACGCGGCCCTTGCCCATGCGATGGCCGGTCAGGGCGACCGGCTGGCCCATATCGCCGAGACGGCCAAGGGCTTTGCCGGCGACCTTGTGCGCCCGGTCACCCGGGCCTGGGCCGCTATCGCGCGTCAGGATTGGGCGGGCGCGCTCTCCGAATTGGCACAGGTCATGGCCACAAACGAGCGTCTGGGCGGCAGCCGCGCCCAGCGCGACCTGATCGAGCTGGCCTATGTCAACGTGCTGGTGCGGTTGGGTCTCACGGAGGAGGCGCGGCGCAGCCTGCAAACCCGCCGCCCCGTGCTGTTCCCGGCGCCGCCGATTCACGATCTCGGGTGATCCCGGACCTCGGCCCTTGAACATCGCCGGATTTTCCGAAACTGTCCGCCCGATTGCACAGAGGGTGGAGAGATCATGGACTTGCGCGCCATCGCCATGGGGCTGGCTTTTGCCTTCATGTGGTCCTCGGCCTTTACCTCGGCCCGGATCATCGTCGCGGATGCCTCGCCTCTCTTTTCGCTGGCCTGCCGGTTCCTGATCTCGGGGCTGATCGGCGTGCTGATCGCAAAGGCGATGGGCCAGACCTGGCGGCTGACCCGCAATCAGTGGAAGGCCACCATCATCTTCGGCATCTGCCAGAACGCCCTGTACCTGGGGCTGAATTTCTACGCGATGCAGACCGTCGAGGCCTCTGTCGCCGCGATCATCGCCTCGACCATGCCGCTGCTGGTGGCGCTGGCCAGCTGGGTGTTCCTGGGCGAGCGTCTGCCAGGCCTCGGTGTCATTGGCCTCTTGGCCGGTTTTGTCGGTGTCGCCCTGATCATGGGCGCGCGGATCGACGCGGGCGTCGATCTCTTTGGGGTGTTCCTGTGCGGTCTTGGCGCGCTGGCGCTCGCGGCCGCCACACTGGCGCTGCGCGGAGCAACTTCGGGCGGCAACTTCATGATGGTGGTGGGCCTGCAAATGCTGGTGGGCTCGGCTGTGCTGTTCATCGCGACCCCGGTATTCGAGACCGTGCATGTCAATCCGACGCTGCCCTTGGCGCTGGCCTTCGCCTATACGACACTGATCCCCGGCCTGACCGCAACCTTTGTCTGGGTGCTGCTGCTGAACCGTATCGGCGCGATCCGGGCCGCGACTTTCCACTTCCTCAACCCGGTGTTCGGCGTCGCCATCGCCGCCGCTCTGCTGGGCGAGCGCCTGGGCGCGCTCGACCTCGCGGGCGTGGCGATCACCACCGCCGGCATCCTGGCGGTGCAACTGTCCCGCCAGACGGCCGCGCGCAAGCCTTAGTTCAACAGCGCCTCGATCTCGCGCTTCATCCGTGCCGAGTCGGGACGGACCGCCGAACCGAAAGTCGCCGCAACGGTGCCGTCCGGCGCCACAAGCACCTTGTTGAAGTTCCAGCCCGGCTCGAACCCGGTTTCAGCCTTGACCGCCTTGTAGAACGGATGCGCCCCCGCCCCTTTCACATGCAGGATGTCGGTCATCGGCAGGGTCAGATCATAGTTCAGCGCACAGAACTCCTTGACCTCGGCCGCGGTTGCCAACTCCTGGTTGAAATCGTCCGACGGAACGGCCAGCACGACCAGACCCTTGCCCTTGTAGGTTTCCCACAGGTCCTGCAACCCCGCATACTGGCCCGTGAACCCGCATTGCGAGGCGGTGTTGACCACCAGCACCGGCTGCCCGCGCCACTCCTCCAGCGACAGCGTACCGCCGTCGATCGAGGGGAACACGCCGGACACAGGGGCCGCCTGAACAGCGCGGCCAATGAACAGAAGAACGATCAGGAAAACGATACGAAACATCTTGGCTCTCCTTTCCCACAGTCTACGTCTCACAAAGGCAACCGGATCAATGCACGTCTGCGCGAGCGGCATGAAACAACCCTTTGCTTTCGGCAATCCGATCTCAAATACTGCGCCCAAGACCCTGAAGGGAGGTTCCATGACCCGTTACACCAAATCGCCCGAAGCCCTTGCCGCCCTCTCGCCCGAAGAATTCTACGTGACGCAACGCAGCGGCACCGAACGCCCCGGCACCGGCAAGCTCTTGCACAACAAGGAACCCGGCATCTACGTCGACATCGTGTCGGGCGAACCGCTGTTCGCCTCGTCCGACAAATACGAATCCGGCTGCGGCTGGCCCAGCTTCACCAAGCCGATCGAACCCGCGCATGTGACCGAGATCGAAGACCGCACCCACGGCATGATCCGCACCGAGGTCCGCTCGACACACGGTGACAGCCATCTGGGCCATGTCTTTCCCGACGGTCCGCGCGACCGGGGCGGGCTGCGCTATTGCATCAACTCGGCCTCGCTCCGCTTCGTTCACCGCAACGACATGGAGGCAGAAGGCTACGCCGATTACATCGACCAAGTGGAGGATATCGCATGAGCCTTGAACGCGCCGTTCTGGCGGGAGGATGTTTCTGGGGGATGCAGGACCTGATCCGCAAGCTGCCCGGGGTGAAAGCCACCCGCGTGGGATACACCGGCGGGGATGTGGCCAACGCCACCTATCGCGATCACGGCACCCATGCCGAAGGGATCGAGATCATGTTCGACCCGGCCCAGACCACCTATCGCGACCTGCTGGAGTTTTTCTTTCAGATCCACGACCCGACCACCCGCAACCGCCAGGGCAACGACATCGGCACCAGCTATCGTTCCGCGATCTATTACGTGGACGAGGCGCAAAAGGCCGTTGCCCTTGATACTATCGCGGATGTCGACGCCTCCGGCCTCTGGCCCGGCAAGGTGGTGACCGAGGTGGAACCCGTCGGCGATTTCTGGGAGGCCGAGGACTATCACCAGGACTACCTGGAAAAGCATCCCAACGGCTATACCTGCCATTTCCCGCGCAAGGGCTGGGTGCTGCCCAAACGGGCCAGCGCTGCTGAATAACCAGATAAACAGAAGCGGGGCGCGCGCGCGATGCGCGCGCCCCAACTCACTCGTCGGCCACGCGCGGCCGCCCGCTGGCCTCGACCGTAACCGTCGCCTCGACAAAGACTTCGCGCCCCTCGACCGGCACCTGCCGGACATCGCGCGACACGATCACCCGGACATCCTCGGCCCCGGCGGCGCGCGCCTCGGCCTGCGCCTCGGCCCGCAGAACTTCCTCCAGCAGCCCCAGCGCCGCCTCAGCCGAGCCAAAATCCTGCGGCCCCTCCTCCAGATGCACGCGGTACCGCCCCTCGGCCGGGGCCGTCACCGTGCCTGACTTGCGAAAGGTCACCCGCCCGACCACGGCGCCGATGGCATTGGCGACGCCCGCATGTTCCGGCAGGATCATGCCGCAATGCAGCCGCCCGCCCACCGCCGGGTAATAGCTGGGCGCCGATGCCCCCAGCCCGACGACCTCCACGTTCAGCGCCATGTCGAGCTTTAGCAGCCCGCGATGTCCCGCCAACCCCTTTTGCGTCAGGACATGCCGCGCCAGTTGCTCGGGCGGCAAACCGAAATCGGTGTCATCCTCGGCAAAAGCGGCTTCCAGCAGGGTCAGCGCGGTCTGCTCGGTCAACTGGTCGATGATCATCTGCGCCAGCGCCTCGGGGGAACCGGCAAGCCGTTCGCCGCTGCCGGTCCGCTTGCGCGCATAGAGCTCCA
Organism: Ruegeria aquimaris; assembly: GCF_025751555.1. GTDB lineage: Bacteria > Pseudomonadota > Alphaproteobacteria > Rhodobacterales > Rhodobacteraceae > Ruegeria_B > Ruegeria_B aquimaris. The sequence continues at coordinate 16,204 of NZ_JAOWLB010000021.1, read as the reverse complement.
GCCCCTTGCGCGCAGCCTCACCATCCCACGCATCGAGCCTGCCCAGCACATGGCTCGCATCCGAGGGCGTGATCCCCGACACCTGCACGATCCCCCGGTCGATCAGCCGCGACAGCGCGCCCTGCTCCATCCTGGTGCGTAACAGCGCCGTCAGCGGCAGCACCCGCGTGCCCAGCCGCTCCAGCAACACGGTCTCGCGCGGCCCCAACCCATCGGTCGGTACCCCCGGGACCAGGCGAGCGAAACGCACATCGTATTCGCCCACGGTCGCGGCCCGCAACTGCTCGTCCAGCACCGCATGCACCACCTCGCCCGCCTCGGCGGCGATCAGCGAGACCGGCAACACACGGCGCGGCCCCAGAAAGACACCGCCCTGCAAGCCCTCGGCCATCACATGCACCTGGCTGTCCCCGCCCAGGCCATGGGTCCGCATCGCCACCGCCTCGACCATGGTCCGGAACCCGCCCACCTGCGCGCCCGCCGGGTCGATCTTGGGCCGCCCGTCCTTGATCAGGGCCACATCCGTGGTGGTGCCGCCGATATCCGAGACCAGCGCATTCTCGACCCCGGTCAGCCAGCGCGCGCCCACGATCGAGGCCGCCGGACCACTCAGGATGGTCTCGATCGGCCGTGCCCGCGCCTGTTCCGCGCTCATCAGCGCGCCGTCGCCGCGCACCACCATCATCGGCGCATCGATCCCCAGTTCGGCCAGCGTATCCTGCGCCCGCCCGATCAGGCGGTCGATCATGCCGATCAGCCGCGCGTTCAACACCGCCGTCACCGCCCGTTTCGGGCCGTTGAGCTTGGCCGACAACTGGTGCGAGCAAGTCACCGGCGCGCCAGTCCGCTCGGCGATGATGCGCGCCGCCTCCAGCTCATGCGCCGGGTTGCGCGTGGCAAACTGCGCCGCCACTGCATATCCCGACGCGCCTGCGCCCGAGGCCAGAAACTCCTCCAGCGCGGCCACGTCCAGCGGCGCCGCCTCGCTGCCCGCATGACTGTGCCCGCCCGATATGACCAGCGCGGGATCGCCCTTCAGCGCCTCACGCAGGCCGTGCTTGTCCAGATCGCCCTGGCTGAACCCGATATAGATCAGCGCCACCCGGCCGCCCTGACCTTCGACCAGCGCGTTGGTGGCCAATGTGGTCGACAGCGAGGCCAGCCCGATCTGCCCGGCGGAAACACCCGCTTCTTCCATCACCGCTCGGATGGCCTGCCCGACCCCGATGGCCAGATCCGACCGCGTTGTCAGCGCCTTGGCAGAGGCGATGACATCGCGCTCGTCCCGGATCAGCACCGCATCGGTATAGGTTCCGCCTGTATCCACGCCCAATGACAGTGTCATCCCGGTTCTCCCTCTCGTTCGCTCTGGCCTCAATACCGGCTTTCCGCGACACGTCCCGCCTGTTTGCGGCACTTATCCCAGCTTCTCGACCGCCCAGGCTGCGGCATCGGCCACCGTGGCATCGGCATCCCCCACCAACCGCGCGGCCACCGCCCGCAACTCGGGCAGGCCCGAATTGCCAATGGCATAAAGGACATTGCGCACAAACCGGTCCCGCCCGATCCGCTTGATCGGCGAACCTGAGAACATGGCGCGGAACCCGGCATCGTCCAGCCCCGCCAGCTCGGCCAGGCGCGGCGCGGTCAGGTCCTCGCGCGCCGCATAGCGCAGGTCGCTCGCCGCCACCGCGAACTTGTTCCACGGACAGGCCGCAAGGCAGTCATCGCAGCCATAGATCCGGTTGCCCAGCTTGCCGCGCAACTCCGGGTCCACCGGCCCCTTGTGTTCGATCGTCAGGTAAGAGATGCAGCGCCGCGCATCCAGCCGGTAGGGCGCCGGAAAGGCATCGGTCGGGCAAGCCGTCAGACAGGCGGTGCAGGATCCGCAATTGTCCCGCTCAGGCGCATCCACCGGCAGATCCAGCGTGGTGAACACCGACCCCAGAAAGGCCCAGTTGCCCCAATCCCGGCTCACCAGGTTGGTATGCTTGCCCTGCCAACCCAGTCCCGCCGCCTGCCCCAACGGCTTTTCCGGCACCGGCGCGGTATCGACAAACACCTTCACCTCACCCCCCGCCTCACCAATCAGCCAGCGGGCCAGCCGTTTCAGGCGCTTCTTGACCAGGTCGTGGTAATCCTTGCCCCGCGCATAGACCGAGATTGCCCCCCGGTCGGGTTGGCCCACCACCGCCATCGGATCCGCGTCCGGGGCATAGCTCTCGGCCAGCATGATCACCGACCGCGCCTCGGGCCAGAGCGCCGCCGGATTGCCGCGCCACTCCATGCGCTCGGCCATCCAGCCCATCTGCCCGTGATACCCGGCCCCGACAAAGGCGGCCAGCCTTTCTGGCACCTCCGGCACATCCCCGGGGCGGCAGATACGGCAGGCCACGAACCCTTCCTCCAGGGCGCGCGCGACCAGCCTCTCCTTCAACTCCCGGCCCATGCTTCTTTCTGGTCCAAAATACTCCGGGGGAGTCGCGCCTTGGCGCGACGGGGGCAGCGCCCCCAAACCCGGTCAGAAATCGAGATCGGCGTAATGCGGCGGCGGCCGGAACCCGGGCACCTGATCGGCAAGGATCGACCGGAACGAGGGCCGCGACTTGATCTTGGCATACCAGTCCTTGACCACCTGACTCCGGTTCCAGTCCACGTCCGAGATATAGTCGAGCGAGGACAGATGCGCGGCGGCGGCAAAATCGGCCAGCGTCATCTGGTCCCCCGCCAGCCAGCGGCGGTGATCCAGCAGCCAGGCCATGTAATCCAGGTGATACTTGATCGCCCGCGCCCCGTCCTTGACGTTTCGGCTGTCGGGATAGCCCTTGCCGGTGACCTTCTTGTTCACCCGTTCATAGAGCAGCTTAGACGTCACCTCGTTGTGGAACTTGTCGTCAAACCAGTTGACCAGCCGCCGCACCTCGTAGCGCCCATCGGTATCCTTGGGCATCAGCGCCGGATCCGGGCGGGTTTCCTCGATATATTCGCAGATGGCGGCGCTTTCGGCCAACATGCGCCCGTCCAGCTTCAGCACCGGCACCTTACCCGCCGGATTGCGGCGCAGGAAATCCGGGTCGGCCTCCCAATACCGCTCCTCGACCAGTTCGACCTCGACCTTCTTTTCCGCCAGCGACAGGCGGACCTTGCGGCAGAACGGCGAAAGGGGAACGTGAAACAGGCGCGCCATGGTGATCCGGATGATTTCAATTCTTGCATGTCAGCAATAGCCCCGCCAGCACGGCAAGTGCAAGTTCCCACGCGCATGGCGGGCAAGCCGCCGCCGGTTCGCGACACGCAATCGTGACGCCCCACCGCTTGACCGCGCCGCGCCGCAGGCGCAGACCCGGCCAAACAGGACAGTCCCGGACCATGCCAGAACACCATCAACCCGATATCAGCTTTGCCCGGCTCGGCCAGATCGACCCGGCCGTAATTCTGGCCCATATGTCCGATCCCCGCGTCGCGACCCATATGCCTCTGCTCACCGAACCCTGGACGCCCGAGATCTGCGCCGGATTTGTCGCGGCCAAGGAAGCCTGCTGGCAGCGCGACGGTCTCGGTCACTGGGCCTTTCTCAACCACGGCGACTATGTCGGCTGGGGCGGGTTCCAGAAAGAGGGCGAGGAATGGGATTTCGGCCTGGTGTTGAAGCCCGACGTGTTTGGGCTGGGATTGCCGATTGCGAAAAAGGCCCTCGCCCATGCAATGGCAGACGACCGCATCCCTTTCGTGACCTTTCTCCTGCCGCCCTCTCGTCGGCATCTGGGTGCCCTGAAACGCCTGGGCGCGACACAGCTTGCCGACATCGACTATGATGGCGTGCGGTTCCTGAAATTCCGGCTCGAAACCGCCTAGGGGCCGCCCCTATTCGAAACAGGCCGCGCGCCCGTCGGCCGCGATGGTCGCGGCCCCGTCCATGATCCCCGCCGCCCGCTTGCGCAGTCTGGCCGACGGATTCGCGGCCGACCGCTCGCGCGGATTGGGCAGCACGGCGGCGATCCGCGCCGCCTGCTGCGGGCTCAGCTTGTCGGGTTCCACCCCGAAATAGTGGCGCGAGGCCGCCGCGACCCCGAACACGCCCTCGCCCATCTCGGCCACGTTCAGATAGACCTCGACGATGCGGCGTTTCGACCAGACCAGTTCGACCAGCGGCGTGATCCCGGTCTCCAGCGCCTTGCGGACCCAGCTGCGCCCCTGCCAGAGGAACACATTCTTGACCACCTGCTGCGACAGGGTCGAGGCGCCGCGTCCGCCGCCCTCGTCAATCGCTGCCCGAATCGCTTCGACGTCAAAACCCCAATGCAGGCAGAAATTGGCGTCCTCGGCCGCCACCACCGACCGCGCCATCACCGGGGCGATATCCTCCAGCGGCATCCAGTCGCGCTCCACCGCGCCCAGCCGCCGGTACTCGCTCCAGATCGTGTGGGTGATCGGCGGATTGATCAGCGTGAACAGCACCACTAGCGCCACAAGCAAGGCAGCACCACCCACAAGAATCCGACCAACCCAGCGCATGACCCATTTCACGGGTTGCACCCTGTTATCGGCCTTGCGGGCCTTTTTCTTTCTGGAATTCGCAGTCCGCTTGGCCATAACCGCTTTCTAGCGCAGTTCTGTGCCGATCTGAACGGGCAAAGCCATCCGGCTCAGGCTGCCGACAGAAATTGTGCTTCGGCCGATTTCGCAACCCGGCGGGCGGTTTGCCATCCCGCGTCTGAAGTGATTGGGAGATCCCGGAACATGTTCGACTCCGCGTCGTCAGCATCCAAATCCCCGATGTCTTCGAACGCGCCGGGAAAATAACTTTCCGATGGGATGCCCTCGGAAAACACGATTTCGTGCCGCGCGAACAGCAGGTGATAATAGGTGACCTTGTGGCGCGGCACGATTCGTATCGTGCCACCATTCACCAGCAATCTCGCCGGAACAAACACCTCGCTTTCGCCGCAGGCCAGTTCGGCCTGCCACCCGGTGATCAGCATCCGGTGCTGCTGGCTGACATAGAGGTCGCGAAAATTGCCCAGGACACCGGCGGCAAACAGCACCGGCGCCAGGGCGCCGTCGCCCCGGACGGTTGTCTGCGCCAGTTGCACCAGCGGCTGGAACCCGCTGTCCAGTGTCCGCACCAGATCGCCCGGGCGCAGGGTTTCGACCGGGATCGGGCCACTTTCGATCTCGATCAAGGTGCCCGCCGCGAAACAGGCAAAGCCGGGAAACCAGTTGGTCGTGGTCGTATCCAGCGTTTCAATGGTCAGCTGGGTATTGCCGTTCTGCAAATCCGGCAGATCGTCGAAATCGGCATTCATGTCCAGGGCAACGGTCATGTGTCTGCCGTTACCCAGATCTATTCGGATGAACGAGGCTCTTTGCCCCGGATCCCCGCGCACGTTGCCGACACCCAGATACTGGTAACTCAGCAATGTCAGCCCGCCGTCAAACGAAACATATTCGCCCGACAACGGGTCGTTCAGCTGTGTGTCGACATCGACAAAGGTCAGAACGCTTGTCGAGTTGTTGACGATGTTGATCGTTCCGCCATCCACGAACGGGTCACCGTTCACGTTCTGCGCGGTCAACGTGATGTTTGCCATCTCTGCCCTGCCCGGTTTCCGGGTCCGTATAGGGCGCGCCATCACGCGCGCCTGCCTCAGATCCAGATTTCGGTAAAATTGGGGCGGAAATGTGGCGCCCTGCCCAAAATGTTAACCATGATGCCCAAGACAGCAAAACGACCGGAGTGTTTGAACACCCCGGTCGCATGTCAGCGGGCCGTTTCCCGAGCTTACTCGGCGGGCATGGCCAGCGTATCGAGCGTCAGCGGATAGGCCAGCTTGTTCAGCATCTCCTTGGGGCAAACCTGAAGGAAATTCGCCTTTTCGCTGTCCCAGTGTTGCAGGATGTCGGCGGCCTTGCGGCTGCGGGTCTCTTCCGCATGACGCTCGATAAGGCCCTTCAGCTGTGCCTCCCAGTGGTCCACCGTCACCGGGCAGGTGACCAGCGTTTCCATGTTCATCAGCGCCTGCGCCTTGCCTTCGGGATCATAGAGATAGGCCATGCCCCCGGTCATCCCGGCACCAAAGTTGGCGCCGATACCACCCAGAATCACCGCCACGCCCCCGGTCATGTACTCGCACCCGTTCGACCCACAGCCCTCGACCACCACCTTGGCGCCCGAGTTGCGCACGGCGAACCGCTCGCCCGCCCGGCCTGCGGCGAAGAGATACCCATCGGTCGCCCCGTAGAGCACGGTGTTGCCGATGATCGTGTTCTCATCCGCCTTCAGCGGGCTGACCTGCGGCTGGCGCACCACGATGGTGCCGCCGGACAGACCCTTGCCGACATAGTCATTGGCATCGCCCGACACTTCCAGCTTCAGGCCGGGCGCGGCAAAGGCGCCCAGCGACTGACCGGCCGAACCGCGCAGCTTGATATGCAGGTGGTCGCCTTGCAGATCGTTGCGCATGCCGAACCGCTTCACGATATGGCTCGACACCCGCGTGCCCACCGTCCGGTGCGTGTTCTGCACCGAATAGCTCAGCTGCATCTTCTCGCCCTCCTCCAGGAACCGCGCGGCATCGCGCACGATCTCGGCATCCAGCGTGTCGGGCACCACGTTGCGCGGTTTGCTGCGGTCATAGACGATGTTCTGTGCCCCATCGACGGTGATCAGCAGCGGGTTCAGGTCCAGATCGTCCAGATGCGCCGAGCCGCGCGACACCTGCGCCAAAAGGTCGGCGCGACCGATCACCTCGTCCAGCGACCGCGCGCCGATGCTGGCCAGGATCTCGCGCACTTCCTGCGCATAGAAGGTGATCAGGTTCACCACCTTTTCGGCATTGCCGGTGAACTTGGCGCGCAAGGATTCGTCCTGGGTACAGACACCCACCGGGCAGGTGTTCGACTGGCACTGACGCACCATGATACAGCCCATCGCGATCAGCGCGGCGGTGCCGATACCGTATTCCTCGGCTCCCATCATCGCCGCCATGACGATGTCACGGCCCGTGCGCAGCCCGCCATCGGTGCGCAGCGTCACCCGGTCACGCAGGTTGTTCATCGCCAGAACCTGATGCGCCTCGGTCAGGCCCATCTCCCATGGCAGACCCGCGTATTTGATCGAGGTCGCCGGGCTGGCCCCGGTGCCGCCATTATGGCCCGAGATCAGGATGATATCCGCCTTGGCCTTGGCCACCCCGGCGGCAATGGTGCCCACGCCCGAAGACGCCACCAGCTTCACCGTCACCTTGGCGCGCGGGTTGATCTGTTTCAGGTCATAGATCAGCTGCGCCAGATCCTCGATGGAATAGATATCGTGGTGCGGTGGCGGGCTGATCAGCGTCACGCCCTTGGTCGAATGGCGCAGACGCGCGATCAGGTCGGTGACCTTCATGCCGGGCAGCTGGCCACCCTCGCCGGGCTTGGCGCCCTGCGCCACCTTGATCTCCAGTTCCTCGCAATGGTTGAGGTATTCGGCGGTCACACCGAACCGGCCCGAGGCCACCTGCTTGATCTTGGCGGACGGGTTGTCGCCGTTGGACTCGGGCACGAAATGCGCCGGATCCTCGCCGCCCTCACCGCTGTCGGACTTGGCGCCGATGCGGTTCATCGCCACGTTCAGCGTCTTGTGCGCCTCGGGGCTGAGCGCACCCAGCGACATGCCCGGCGTCACAAACCGCTTGCGGATCGAGGTGATGCTTTCCACCTCTTCGATCGGCACCGGCTTGCCCAAGGGCTTGATGTCGAGAAGATCGCGCAGGTGGATCGGCGGATTGCTCTGCATCTTGGCCGAATACTGCTTCCACAACTCGTAAGAGGCACGGTTGCAGGCCATCTGCATCATGTGCATCGTGGTCGCTTCCCAGGCATGGGTCTCGCCCGATTTGCGCGCCTTGTAGAACCCGCCGATGGGCAGCACATCCAGCCCGCTGTCCCAGCCACGCGCGTGGATCTCCTCGGCCTTAGCCTGAATCCCCTTGATGCCGATGCCCGAAATCCGGCTGGTCATGCCGGGGAAATACTCGGCCACCATGGCGCGGCTCAGACCGACGGCCTCGAAGTTCAGACCGCCGCGATAGGAGGACACGACCGAGATGCCCATCTTGGCCATGATCTTCAGCAGGCCCTGATCAATCGCCTCGCGATACCGCGCGATGTTCTCGGTCAGCGTACCGTCCAGCAGGCCGCGCTGGATACGGTCGGCAATCGAATCCTCGGCCAGATAGGCGTTGACCACGGTCGCACCGCAGCCGATCAGCACCGCGAAATAATGCGGGTCGATACATTCCGCCGACCGCACGTTCAGCGAGCAGAAGGTCCTCAGCCCCTTGCGCGTCAGGTGGCTGTGCACCGCGCTGGTGGCCAGGATCATCGGCATCGCCACCTTGCCCGGCCCCGACAGATGATCGGTCAGCAGCAGGTGCCCGGCACCCGAACGCACCGCCTCCTCGGCCTCGGCGCGGATGCGCGCCAGTGCGGCGCCCAGCCCGGCCGATCCCTGCTCGAAACTACAGTCGATCTCGACCAGCGGCGCGTTGAAGTTCTTCTTCAGCGTCTCCCACTGGGCGTTGCCGACAAACGGGCTCTCGGCCACGATGATCTCGGTCTGGCTGCTGTCCTCGTCCAGCACGTTCTTGAGGTTGCCGAACCGCGTCTTCAGGCTCATCACCCGGTATTCGCGCAAGCTGTCGATGGGTGGGTTGGTCACCTGGCTGAAGTTCTGGCGGAAGAAATGGCTCAGCGGACGGTACTGTTTCGACAGCACCGCGGCGGGCGTGTCATCGCCCATCGAGGCCAGCGCCTCCTTGCCATCCTCGGCCATGGGCGCAAGGATCTGCTCCAGTTCCTCGATGGTGTAGCCGGCCGCGATCTGCCGCTTGCGCAGTTCGGCGCCGGTGAACAGAGGCTTCTCCTCGACATCGCCAAGCTGGTCTTCGAGATTGTTGATCTTGCCGACCCAGTCACCAAACGGGCGCGAGCCGGCCAGTTTGTCCTTCAACGCGCGGTCGTGGTACAGCTTGCCCTCGGCCATATCGACGGCGATCATCTGCCCCGGACCCAGCGCGCCCTTTTCCACCACGGTTGCCTCGTCGGTGGGCACCATGCCCGCCTCGGACCCCGCGATCAGCAACCCGTCGCCGGTCACCACATAGCGCATCGGGCGCAGACCGTTGCGGTCCAGCCCGCCACAGACCCAGCGGCCATCGGTCATCGCCAGCGCGGCGGGGCCGTCCCAGGGTTCGATCACCGAGTTGCAATAGGAATACATGTCGACCCAGGCCTGCGGCAGTTCCACCGCCTGCTTGGACCAGCTTTCGGGCACCAGCATCGTCTTGGCCATAGGTGCGTTGCGCCCGGCGCGCACCAGCACCTCGAACACCGCATCCAGCGCCGCCGAGTCCGAAGACCCGCCCGGCACGATCGGCTTGATATCCTCGGCCATCTCGCCGAAATACGAGCTCGCCATGCGGATCTCGTGGCTCTTCATCCAGTTCAGGTTGCCCTTCAGCGTGTTGATCTCGCCGTTATGGGCCAGCATGCGGAACGGCTGCGCCAGCCACCACTGCGGAAAGGTGTTGGTGGAATAGCGCTGGTGATAGATCGCGAACGAGGATTCGAACCGCTCGTCCATCAGGTCGGGATAGAATACCGCCACCTGCTCGGCCAGCATCATCCCCTTGTAGATGATCGACCGGCAACTCAGCGAGGCGAGGTACAGGCCCGAGATCCCGGCGGCAATCGCCGCCTTCTCGATACGACGACGGATGACATAGAGCTCGCGCTCGAATGTCTCTTCGTCCACCCCCTTGGAGTTCGAGATCAGGATCTGCTCGATCTCGGGGCGGGTGGCGTTGGCCTTGTCGCCCAGACAGGTCACATCCACCGGCACATGGCGCCAGCCATAGATGTAGTAGCCCATCCGCAGCACTTCGGACTCGACGATGGTCCGGCACCGCTCCTGTGCGCCGAAATCGGTGCGCGGCAGAAACACCTGGCCAACGGCGACCAGCTGGTCCAGGCGCGGCTCATGCCCGGTGCGGCGGATCTGGTCATAAAAGAACGGAACCGGGATCTGCACATGGATGCCCGCGCCATCGCCGGTCTTGCCATCGGCATCCACCGCGCCCCGGTGCCACACGGCCTTGAGCGCGTTGATCCCGGCCTCGACCACCTTGCGGCTTTTCTTGCCGTTGACCGAAACAACCAGACCAACCCCGCACGAGGAATGCTCCTCCTCCTCGGAATAAAGCCCGTTCTCGGCCATCCACTTGCGCTTGGCTTCTTCGGCCCGCACCCAATCGGCATCGTATTTGGTCATTGGCTGTCTCCTTGATCAGGCAGGGCATACATGGCTTCGACCTCTGCTTGGGTCATCTGCCGACGTTCACCTGCGAACGCGTATCCCTCGGGCTTCTTGTCGATATAAAGTTCAAGTTTCAGGGCGCTGCCGCCCGCATTTTCAAACAGGCCAGCCGCCATCTGGGTCTGGCCATGCATCTGTCCCTCGGCCGTGATCCGGTACCACAGGGCCGAGCCGCATGTGCCGCAGAACGCCCGCTCGGCCCAATCCGACGAGCGATAGACCTCGACCGGTCCCAGCGCCGCGTAACCCGGCTCCACCGGAAAGCTGACATAGGCGCTGCTGGTCCAGCGGCGGCACATGTCACAGTGACAGGCGCCCAGCGCCGCACGGGCCGGGGTGGCGGTGACCGTCACCGCGCCGCACATGCATTCTCCGTGAAGTTCCGTCATCGCGGGCCTCGCTCCCGATTGTGAAAGGGGGTCTTCGATTGCAGGACCGGCACCTTACTCCGCCGCTAGGGCGGTCTTGGCGCCAAACCCTTCCAGGATCGCCTCGGCACAGTCGCGTCCGTCACGGATCGCCCAGACCACCAGGCTGGCACCGCGCACGATGTCGCCCACCGCATAGACGCCCTCCATCTCGGTGGCGCCGGTGCGGAACGCGGCCTTGACCGTGCCCCAGCGGGTGACCGGCAGGTCGGGCTGACCGAACAGGGTGGGCAGGTCCTCGGGCTCGAACCCAAGCGCCTTGATCACCAGATCGGCCTCTTCGACGTAATCGGCGCCCTCGATCACCTCGGGCGACTGGCGGCCGCTGGCATCGGGCTGGCCCAGGCGCATCTTCTGCACCATCACGCCTGTGACCTTGTCATCGCCGGTGAACCCCTTGGGCGCCGACAGCCATTCAAAGACCACGCCTTCCTCCTCGGCGTTCTGGGTCTCGCGCTGGCTGCCCGGCATGTTGGCCCGGTCCCGACGATAGAGGCATTTGACGCTGACAGCCCCCTGACGGATCGCGGTGCGCACACAATCCATCGCGGTGTCGCCACCGCCGATAACCACCACCCTCTTGCCATCGGCATTCAGCCGACCATTGTCGAAATCGGCAACCGCATCGCCAAAGCTCTTGCGGTTCGAGGCCGCCAGATAGTCGATCGCCTTTTCAATGCCGCCCAGACCGCTGCCCGGCAGCGACAGGTCGCGCGACTTGTAGACGCCGGTTGCGATGATCACCGCGTCATGGGCGGCACGGATCTCGGCGAAGTTGGCCGCGTCCACATCGCAGTTCAGCTCGAACCGTACCCCGCCATCGGCCAGCAGCCGGTTGCGGCGCTCGACCACGTCCTTTTCCAATTTGAAGCCCGGAATGCCGTACATCAGCAGGCCCCCGGCCCGGTCGTACCGGTCATAGACCGTCACCTGGACACCGGCCTGACGCAGCATGTCGGCTGCGGCCAGCCCACCGGGGCCCGCCCCGATGATGCCCACGCTTTCGCTGCGCTCCGTCACCGGCGAGGCAGGCTTGACCCAGCCCATGTCCCAGGCGGTATCGGTGATGTATTTCTCGACCGCGCCGATGGTCACGGTACCGTGACCCGACTGCTCGATCACGCAATTGCCTTCGCACAGACGGTCCTGCGGGCAGATACGGCCACAGATCTCGGGAAAGGTATTGGTGGCCTGGCTGGTCTGATACGCCTCTTCCAGCCGCCCGGTCGCGGTCAGACGCAGCCAGTCGGGGATGTTGTTGTGCAACGGGCAATGCGACTGACAATAAGGCACGCCGCACTGGCTGCACCGGCTCGCCTGCTCGGCGGCCTTGGCTGCGGCATACTCGGCATAGATCTCGTGAAAATCCTCCTTGCGCGCAGCGGCTGCACGCTTTTCCGGCATGTCACGTTCGATCTGCACGAATTTCAGCATCGGTTGCTTGGCCACGGGGGTGAACTCCACGAATTTCCTGTTGCGCGATTTGGTATATGAGGGCCGAACGGATTAAAAGTCAATTATGCTGACCTATTTTACCTTTCTGGCAAAAAAATCTCGACCCATGCTGCAATTTTCCAAAATTTTAGGTACCATATCGGACCTAAATGGCAACTTCCCTTTTCTCAAGGGCCAGTTATACCCGGCAAGCAACCTGTTTCGCGCGGAAATCCAACACCCATGCCCCTCCTCCAACTGATTCTCGTGGCGCTCATCCAGGGTATTACCGAGTTCCTGCCGGTCTCCTCCTCGGGCCACCTGATTCTGCTGCCACACCTCACCGGTATGCAGGATCAGGGTCAGACTATCGACGTCGCGGTTCACGTCGGCACGCTCTGCGCCGTGGTCCTCTATTTCTGGGCCGATGTGCGCGAGGCTCTGTCCGGCCTGCCCCGCGCGCTGACGGGCAAGACCGACACGCCGGGCGCAAGGCTGGCCATGGGGCTGATCGTGGCGACGAGTCCCACCGTGATCGCGGGTGCCATCCTGCATTTCACCGGGTTCAGCGACGCCTTGCGCTCGGTCGCCGTGATCGGCTGGACGATGCTGGGCTTTGGTCTGGTATTGTGGTGGGCGGATCGCACCGGCCCGCAACTCAAGCACACGGCCGACTGGGGTTTCCGCGACGCGCTGGTCATGGGGCTGTGGCAGGTACTGGCGCTGATCCCCGGAACCTCGCGCTCCGGCATCACCATCACCGGCGCCCGGCGGCTGGGATATGCGCGCGGCGATGCTGCCCGCATCTCGATGCTGATGTCGATCCCGACAATCATCGCCTCGGGCGTGCTCTTGGGGACCGAAGTGGCGGTTACCGCCGATGCTCAGGCTGCGCGCGACGGCGCCATCGCCGCCGCATTCGCCTTTGTCTCTGCCCTGCTCGCGCTCAGCCTGATGATGCGCCTCTTGCGCTCGGTCAGCTTCACGCCCTACGTGATCTACCGCATGGCGCTGGGGCTGGTGCTGCTGGCGATCGCCTATACCTAGGCGCGCAGGTTCCGGGCCGAGGCCTGGATGTCGTCGTACTGGCCATTGGGGCGGAACTTCCACAGATAGCTGGGCAGAACCGCTTCCATCGTCTCGGGCACGATGCCCAGATCCGCAAACCCCTTGGCGCCCTCGCTCACCACATTGTCGCGACGCAGGTTCTTCAGCTGATCGCGCGTCAGGATGTTGTTCGGGAACAGCTGAAAACTGACGAATTTCGCCAGATCCAGCATCCCGGCCATGATCCGCGCGGCAAGAAACGGCAGCCCGACGATGATCCGCTTACGATGGATCACACCCAGCATCCGCTGCATCAACGCGCGGAAGGTTTCGACATCCGGCCCGCCCAGCTCGTACACACCCGGCTCGGCCTGACCCAGCGCGCCCTTGACCGCCGCCCGCGCCACGTCATCGACATAGACCGGCTGGAACCGTGTATCGGCGCCGACGATGGCCAGCACCGGCCCGAACCGAGTCATGCCCGCAAACCGGTTAAAGAACTGATCTTCGGATCCGAAGATCACCGACGGCCGCAGGATCACCGCATCCGGCCGGTGCCGCAGCACGCCCGCCTCGCCCTCGGCCTTGCTGCGCGCATAAGCGCTGTCACTGTCGGCATCGGCCCCGATGGCCGAGACATGAACCACGCGTGCGACGCCCTGTTCTGCCGCCAGCCGCGCGACCCGCTCCGCGCCCTCGGCCTGCACCGCCTCGAACCCGTTCTTGCCCATCTCGTTCAGCACGCCGACACAGTTGATCACCGCATCCGCCCCGCGCATCGCCTGCGCCACCGAGTGATCGTCACGGATATTGCACAGCACCGGCTCGACCTGGCCCACCGCGCCATAAGGCTTCACATGCATCGCCTCGTTCGGCCGACGCACCGCAACGCGCACGCGCCACCCCTCTTTTGCCATGCGCCGCGCGATATAGCGCCCGACAAAACCCGATCCTCCATAGATCGTGACCAGTTTCGACATGAGAAGGCTCCTGCTGACTTTGGGTCTTGATCCGATCTACCCCCGCACGGGCGGGCAAACAAGGCGCAATAGTGCCGCGCACGCCCGCCAAGCCCCCTGTTTCCCCCACAAATCACCGCCCCAAGAACGCCGCCGCCCCTCCACGACAAAAAACTTTCACACCAGCCGCAAAATCCGGTTGACGCCCCCCGCGCCGCGGCTTAAACGGCGCCTCACGACACCTGCCCAGGTGGCGGAATTGGTAGACGCGCTGGCTTCAGGTGCCAGTGACCGCAAGGTCGTGGAGGTTCGAGTCCTCTCCTGGGCACCATGACAAGCCCCTAGGATCCTGATCCTGGGGGCTTTTCTGTCTCTGACCCACCCGCGCCCCCGCATCGGGACCCGGCAGATGATGACGCAACGGCAACCGCAAAAATCAGACTTGCGCGCGCCGCGGACCCTCATCTAATTCTTTCCTTATTCATATTCGTTTTCAAACCCTTGGGCTTTTTCCAAGGGTCATTTTGGTGGAGTAATAGAACGTGACTATTCAATACAACGGCTTGATTGACGACCTGACAGACAACCCGTTTCGCCATGCCATCGCCGCAGGAAACAAGCTCTTCGTCTTCAATGACAGCCTGATCAACGGCATGGGCCAGGATTCGACATTCCGTGTCTATGACAACACCGGCACTCTCCTGATCGAGGAACAGCGCCTGACCGATGCCTCCGCCGATGAACTCTCCGGATGGTCCTTTATGGGCATCGCCCTGCCCTATACCACCACCGTGCGTCATGTGCAGGTGCATGCCGATGGCGGCTTTACCCTGCATTACGAGGGCCACAGCCCGATCGTTCAGCGCGACACGCCCAGCGCCAATCCGAAATTCGTCGCCCAGCGCAGCTTTGCCGCCGATGGCACGCCGCAGCCCTCGGAACCCGGCAAGATTTATCTCGACCCCGACGGCCCCAACACCAACAGCATCGTGGATCTGCCCAGTGGCCAGATCGCCGAGGTCTGGTTCGGCATGCAGGGCGCCAATCCCGAGGCGCTGCACCTGACCCTGAACACCGGCACGGCCGAGGCCATCGCCATCGACATCACCCCAACGGGCGAGCCGTATCTCGGTTTTCTCGGGGTCAAGGTATCCTCGGCCAAACTGGTGGTGTCCGGCAGCACGCTGCACCTGATCTATCAGGATGTGCAAAGCGGCGACGTGTTTTCCCGGGTCTTTGGCATGGACGGCACCGAGCTTCGGCCGCAGATCAATCTGGGCGGAACCGACAACGCCACCCTGACCCGTCCCGCGGCGGATACCGTCAATGCCGCCGTGCTGAATGACGGTCGCGTTGTCGTCACCTGGTCGAATCAGCGCGACGGTGTGGATGCCGACCCGGAACTGTTCCAGGCGATCCTGTCGGCCGCTGGCACGGTTGTCCGCGCACCAGAGCTGGTCAATACCGACCTGCACGATGGCGGCCAGTATGACGGGCTGGTATTCCCGCTGTCGGATGGCGGCTATGCCATCGTCTATCACACCATCGGCGGCACCCCCTACCGGCAAGAGGCGCTGCTGCGCCAGTTCGATGCCAGCGGCAATCCCGTCACCGCCTCGGTCGCCTTCGAAGGCGACACGCCGAACCAATCCCTGAACGCCCATTTCGCGGCCATTTTCCCGAACGGATTTGGCTACATGCTGGATGGCTTCGGCGACGAGTTCACCATTCGTATCGAAGGTCTGGGAGAGCCATCCGACTCGGGCCTCGTGCTGACAGGAACGCCCGAGGCCGACATCCTGACCGGTGCGGCGGGCGCGGACACCATCACCGGCCTCGACGGCAACGACCGGCTCTTGGGCGAGGGCGGCGATGACAGTATGGATGGTGGTCTGGGCGCCGACACGCTCAACGGTGGCGATGGCGATGACATCCTCATCGGCGGCCCGGGCGAGGGCGACCTGCGCGACGTGATC
>NZ_JAOWLB010000020.1 GCF_025751555.1 Ruegeria aquimaris | reverse complement strand
TGAAACCATCGTCCAGATGGACCAGAGGCCAGTCATGCACTAACAATCAAGTTGGACCAGTCAGATCAGGCCATCCAAGACGAAGAAGCCGGTGCGTTTCGAGATCACAGAAGGCACCCGCAAGTCGGTTTCCGCATGGCTCGAAGATCCGGCGATGATCGGCTCGGAATACCTCTGGCCCGGCCGGTTCCACGAGAGGCTCCACATTTCGACCCGCCAGTATGCTCGGCTCGTACGCGACTGGGTAACGTCGATCGGTCTTTAACCGAGCTCTTATGGCACGCATTCGATGCGCCGGACCAAGGTCGCGCAAATTTACCGCAAGACCGGCAACCTGCGCGCCGTTCAGCTTCTGCTCGGCCACACCAAGATGGACAGCACCGTTCGCTACCTCGGTGTCGAGCTTGAGGACGCGCTGGCCATTTCCGAAGCCGTTGAGATTTGATCGGCCGGGCCGCCCTTCGCGGGCGGCCCATAGCGCCGCCCACCTCGGTGCTCTGTCGCTACGGTGCAGCCTGCCGAACCGGGCTTTCGCTGCATATGCATTGCCTTGTCCCTGCCAGTGCTCGGTTGAGCATGACTAACCGGCGCGACGCTGATGCAGCAAGCCCGTTTGAGGCTGGGAAGACGCCAACACGCATTCCAGAATGGGGCAGCGAGATAACTACCAAGAGGATGTTGCGTGTCAGTCCTTCTTGCTAAAGGTAACGTCAAAGCTAATTGAAGGGCCAAAGTGCATGACCAAACCCGGTCTCGATGCAACAGATATCCGCATCCTAAGCGCGGTGCAGAAACACGGGCAGCTTAGCAAGACGCGGCTGGCCGAGATCGTGAACTTATCACCCACGCCATGCTGGGCACGCTTGGCCCGGTTGAAAGCGGCCGGGTACATCATCGGCTTCCGCGCGGATATCGCGCTCGAAAAGGTCGTGGACTTCACCCAAGTGATCGTCACCGTCTCGCTCACCCATCATCGCAAGGCCGATTTCGACCGTTTCGAGGCAATGATACGGGGTATGGACGAGATCACTGAATGCGTCGCAACGGGGGGTGGGATGGACTACGTGATGCACGTGTTTACGCCCAGCCTTGCAGGGTTTCAAAACCTGATGGACGCGCTTTTGTCCGCCGATATCGGAATCGACCGCTACATGACCTATATCGCGACCCGCAGAATCAAGTCTCAACCACCTAATGTCGGAAAACTGATCGCTCGTGACGCTAAGTGACAGCGCGAGTCAAAACGGTCTTTGGGAAGGCCTGAAATTGGTCTGTTCGGGCTGCGGGCCTTGCGTTTTTCAGACCCCATGTTTGTGCGTCTTCGACATAGAACCGCGCCAGATTTTCACACCAGATGACCGGTTTGGTCACGTGCAATAAGGCGAAAGACATGACCCAGGCAGACGACTTCGGCTTCGGCACCCAGATCCGTAAATCCCCCTATTTCGACGCCACTGTGCGTTGGGGCGCAAAGGGCTTCTCGGTCTATAACCACATGTATATCCCGCGCGATTTCGGCGATCCGGAACAGAATTTCTGGAACCTCGTCAACGATGCGATCCTGTGCGATGTGGCGGTCGAGCGCCAGGTCGAGATCACCGGCCCTGATGCGGCGCGATTCGTGCAGATGCTGACCCCGCGCGACCTGTCGAAAATGGCGGTGGGTCAGTGCAAATACATCCTGATCACCAATGCCGAAGGTGGCATCCTGAACGATCCGATCCTGCTGCGATTAGCCGAAAACCACTTCTGGATTTCGCTCGCCGACAGCGACATCCTGCTCTGGGCACAAGGCGTGGCGATACACTCCGGCATGGATGTCACGATCACCGAACCCGACGTGTCGCCGCTGCAGTTGCAGGGGCCGAAGTCGGGCGAGATCATGCGTGCGCTCTTTGGCGACGGCATCATGGACCTGAAATACTATTGGCTGCGCGAACTTGATCTGGACGGTATCCCGCTGATCGTGTCGCGCACCGGCTGGTCGAGCGAACTGGGCTACGAGCTCTACCTGCGTGACGGCTCGAAAGGCGATGCGCTGTGGGAGCGGATCATGGCCTCCGGCCTGGAATACGGGCTGAAGCCCGGCCACACCTCGTCGATCCGCCGGATCGAAGGTGGCATGCTCTCCTACCATGCCGACGCCGATATCCACACCAACCCGTTCGAGCTGGGCTTCGACCGGCTGGTCAACCTGGACATGGAGGCGGAGTTCATCGGCAAGGCCGCTTTGAAACGCATCAAGGAAGAGGGTGTTACCCGCAAGCAGGTGGGTCTGATCCTTGACTGCGATCCGCTGCAGGGGCCGAACACCACGTTCTGGGCCATCAACAAGGATGGCGAGACCATCGGCAAGGTGACCTCGGCCGTCTATTCGCCGCGGCTGGAGCAGAACATCGCGCTGGCGATGGTGTCGGCGGAGCACGTTGTTCTGGGTTCGGACGTGGAAGTGGTGACCAAATCGGGCCTGACCCGCGCCACCATGGTCGAGTTCCCGTTCTACGACCCGAAAAAGAAGATCGCCGCTGCCTGAGCGGTTGGACGAAAGAGGAGCACCAGACCATGTCCGACCTCGCGATCCAACTGCATTGGCACCGTGCCAGCCCGGTCTTTCGGACCGGGGCCTATTCGAACGCGCATGTGGTTCAGTACAACAGCCAGTATGACGTTACCGTAGACTCCGCCCCCGACTGGGGCGGAGATCCCGCCAATACCAACCCCGAGCAGGCTCTGGCCTCGGCGCTGTCGAGCTGCCACATGATGACCTTCCTGGCGCTTTGCGCCAAGGCTGGCTGGCCGGTGGCGAGCTACCACGACTATGCCGAGGCGCACCTGGGCAAGAACCCCAAGGGGCAGATGTCCGTGACGCGCATCGACCTGCACCCGGTGGTGCGCTTCGACACCGGCTTCTCGGTCAGCGATGAAGAGTTGACCCAGATGCAGCATCGCGCGCATCGCTACTGCTTCATCGCCAACACGCTGGCCGACTGCGTCGAAATCAAGATCCTCTGACCTCGGAAAGACCCACTCCCCATGCAAACCGGCGATATCCTTTTACGCGACCTGGAGGCCAGCGGCATCCTTCGCCTGACCCTGAATGACGGCGCACGGCGTAATCCCCTATCCGAGTCGATGCTGACCGCGCTGAGCACGGCTTTTGCCGAGGCGTGCCGCGATCCTGAGGTGCGGGTCATCATCCTTGCGGCGAACGGACCGGCTTACAGCGCCGGGCATGACCTCAAGGAAATGACTTCGGGCCGGGCCGGGCCGGATCGTGGGCGGGCCTATTTCACCAGAATTCTCGGCATGTGCTCGGACACGATGCAGGCGATTGTGAACTGCCCCAAGCCGGTGATCGCCGAGGTCTCGGGGATCGCCACCGCGGCGGGTTGTCAGCTGGTGGCCAGCTGCGATCTGGCGGTTGCGGCGGACACCGCGCAATTCAGCACACCGGGGGTGCATATCGGGTTGTTCTGCTCAACCCCCATGGTGGCGCTGTCGCGCAATGTCGGCAACAAGCACGCGATGGAAATGCTACTGATTGGCGATATGACATCCGCCACCCGCGCCGCCGAGATTGGGTTGGTCAATTGGGTGGTTGCTCCGGACGCTTTGCGCGCCACCACGCTGGAAATCGCGGCCAAGATCGCTGCGAAATCCAGCATGACGCTCGCCACCGGCAAACGCGCTTATTACGAACAGCGTGAAATGACCCTGAAGGACGCCTATGACCACGCTACACGGGTGATGGTCGAAAACATGCTGGCTCGCGATGCCGAGGAAGGTATTGGTGCCTTCATCGAAAAACGCAGCCCTCAGTGGCAGGATGCCTGATCATGACCAACCTCTACAACACCGATCTCGACCGCAATCCGGCGAACCACCAGCCGCTGACGCCGCTGACCTTCCTGGAACGCGCCGCGACTGTGTTCCCCGACCACACGGCCATCGTGCACGGGCGCCTGCGGCGCAGCTATGCCGAGTTCTATGCGCGGTCCCGGCGGCTGGCTTCGGCGCTGACCAAGAACGGCATCGGGCGCGGCGACACGGTTTCGGCGCTGCTCTTCAACACCCCCGCGATGCTGGAATGCCACTACGGCGTGCCGATGTGCGGCGCGGTGCTGCATTCGATCAACACCCGGCTGGACGCGGCGATCATCGCGTTTCAACTCGATCACGCGATGTCGAAGCTGGTGATCGTGGACAGCGAGCTGATGCCGCTGTTGCAGGACGCGCTGGCGCTGGCCAAGGTCGCGCCCGTCGTGATCCAGTATGACGATCCGGAATTTGACGGTGCGCGCTCGGATCTGGACGTGGCCGATTACGAGGTGTTCCTTTCGCGCGGCAAT
The DNA here is from genome assembly GCF_025751555.1 of Ruegeria aquimaris. Lineage (GTDB taxonomy): Bacteria > Pseudomonadota > Alphaproteobacteria > Rhodobacterales > Rhodobacteraceae > Ruegeria_B > Ruegeria_B aquimaris. Next base: position 74,534 of record NZ_JAOWLB010000020.1, on the reverse strand, counting down.
CCGGATTTCGCCTGGCTGATGCCCGAGGATGAATGGGATGCGATCTCGATCAACTACACGTCTGGCACCACCGGCGATCCCAAGGGCGTGGTCTCGCACCACCGGGGCGCCTATCTGCTGGCGCAGGGCAACGCGCTGACCACCTCGATGGCGAAACATGCGGTCTATCTGTGGACGCTGCCGATGTTTCACTGCAACGGCTGGTGTTTCCCCTGGACGCTGTCGGCGATCATCGGCACCCATGTCTGTTTGCGGCAGGTCCGGGCCGAGCCGATCTGGGCCGCGCTGGCGGACGAGGGCGTCACGCATCTGTGCGGCGCGCCCATCGTGATGTCGCTGATGATCTCGGCGCCCGAGGCGGAAAAGCGCAACCTCAATCACACGGTCCAGTTCTTCACCGCCGCCGCGCCGCCGCCGGAGAAGCTGCTGGCCGACATGAAGGAGGCGGGGTTCGACGTCACCCACCTCTATGGGCTGACGGAAACCTACGGACCCGCGGTGGTCAATGACTGGCATGCCGACTGGTCGTTGCTGCCTCCGGCGGATCAGGCGCGGCTGAAGGCACGCCAGGGTGTGCGCTATCTCGCGCTAGAGGGGCTCGACGTGCTTGATCCCGAGACCATGCAGCCGGTACCGCGCGACGGGCAAACCCTCGGTGAGGTCATGTTCCGTGGCAACGTGGTAATGAAGGGCTATTTCCGCAATCCGCAAGCCACGCTAGCGGCCTTTGACGGCGGCTGGTTCCACTCGGGCGACCTGGGCGTGATGCATCCCGACGGCTACATCCAGCTCAAGGATCGCTCCAAGGATATCATTATTTCGGGAGGCGAGAATATTTCGTCAATCGAGGTTGAGGAGGCGCTTTATCGCCATGCTGCAGTGGCCACCACGGCTGTTGTCGCCATGCCACACGAGAAATGGGGAGAAACCCCCTGCGCCTTTGTGGAGCTCAAACCGGGGCATGATGTGGACGAGGGCGCGCTCCGGGCCTGGTGCCGTGACCACCTAGCGCCTTACAAGGTCCCCGGTCGGGTGGTTTTCACGCCAATCCCGCGTACTTCGACCGGCAAGATCCAGAAATTTTCTCTGCGCGAACGGGCCCGAGAGTTTACAGACTGAGGGCACCTCTGAGGTGCCCCTAGATTTGTAGACGCTTTGCCGCCTAACTGTGAGGCTAGAAGGCCGAGATGGGGACAAGCAATTACAGCGACGAGTTCAAGCGCGATGCGGTGCATCAGATCGTAGTGCGCGGGTATCCGGTTCGGGAGGTTTCTCGACGCTTGGGCGTCAGCACGCATTCTCTGTACAAATGGATGAAGCTGTTCGGTGATCCCGCGCCAAAGAGGCCGGGTGTGGATCATGAAGCCGAGAACCGTCGGTTGAAGCGCGAGTTGGACCGGATGGGCGAATGTCCGGAAGTCGACCCATCCCTCTGAAAAAGTTAAAGTGCCCGCCTGTTGCGAATGACGGCTTTCGGGGCTCCCTTCGAGACTCGTCCGCTGCGCCGCTGCAGGTCGGCTCGGAGCCCGAAGTAGCCGATCGCTCTTAATGTTCAGGCGGTTTAACTGCCGAAAACCTTTCTGTTCGTAGATTTGTACCAGAACTCTAGCTTACGGTATGGCAATTGATATTTTCCAGGAGATGCGAAATCCCTTTAGACTACTTGTAGTTTCCCTATGCAGGAGCGCGAGAGGGTGGTTGAAAGGGACGACGACCGCCAGCTAGACGGACAGCCCATGGCGGCGTCCTCGGAAGGTGCGGATTCGCCCTCTGCCGATCGTCCCGAAAGCCAATTGGGGTCGCTCTTTTTTCGTTCAGGGCTCTTCCGAAAGTACGCGTTGCTGATCGGAGGGTTGGTATCCGGAGCTTTGGTTTTTGCCGGTTCGCTCGAAATGTATTTTTCCTATCCAGAGCAAAAACTTGCACTGCTTCAATTGCAACGAGAGAAGGCTGCCGGCGCCGCCGTTGTCATTGAGCGCTTTTCCAGGGAAATTCTTGCCCAAATGGGCTGGTTAACGCATGCGGCCTACCTAGACAGCGGCGCAGCGGTACAGCAGCGGCGGCAAGATTTCCAAAGAATCCTGCGGCAGGTGCCCGAAATAACCGAAATTGCATTCATTGACGCCTCGGGACGAGAACGGCTGTCAGTATCCCGCGTCGCCATCGACGAGTTGGACCGCGGCACGGACTTCTCCGGACGGGAGAATTTTACGACCGCAAAGAGCGAGGGTTTCTATTTCGGAGCGGTCTATTTCCGAGATGAATCCGAACCATACATGACCGTGGGACTGCGCGACCAAGGCAAGAACCCTGGCGTAATCATCGCCGAGGTTAACCTTAAAATGGTATGGAACGTGATATCGCAAATCGATGTGGGTCAGGGCGGCAGCGCTTTTTTGGTCGGCTCGAACGGGATGTTGATCGCCCACCGTGACATCTCGCTGGTGCTCCGCAAGACCGACTTGTCTTCTTACTCGCAGAATTTGCTGGTAAGAACGGATGCTAGCAGAAGTGATATCCCGCAACTGGGCGTGATTACCACTGGCCTCGACGGCATACGCGTCCTGTCCGCATTTGCCATGATCGAACGTCTAGACTGGCTGGTTATCGTCGAGTCACCGCTTTCCGAGGCATTCGCACCTCTTTACGCTTCGTTGCGGCGAAGTGCGGTTTTAGTCATCCTCGGCATCGTCATTTCAGCGCTGGCGGGGCTATTGCTCGCACGGCGGATCGTCGGACCAGTGAAGACGCTACAGCAAGGTGCTGCGCGGATCGGCGCTGGTGAACTCGATCAACGCATCGAATTGCACACGGGCGACGAGTTGGAGCAACTGGCCGAAGATTTCAACGACATGAGTGTCCGGTTGCACGAATCCTATGAGAAAGTGCGTCGTGTGAGCGTGCTGAAACGCTATTTTTCGCCCCACTTGGCCGACCTTATCGTGGCCTCGGATAACAGCGAAATCACTTCAAGCCATAGGCGCGAAGTGACGGTTTTGTTCTGTGATCTGCGTAATTTCACCGCTTACTCATCGCTCGCCGAACCGCACGAGACCCTGCAGGTGCTCGAGCAATTTTATGTTGCCGTCGGCGACCGCTTGCTCGAGTACGAAGCGACCATCGGTTATTTTTCCGGCGACGGCCTGATGGCGTTCCTCAATGACCCGTTGCCCTGCCCCGACCACAGCGAAAAGGCCGTGAGAATGGCTCAGTCCATGCAGGCGGACTTGGCCATTCTCTTGGAGTCTTGGAATGATCGCGGAGTGAACTTGGGCTTCGGCATTGGCATCGCTACCGGGCTCGCCACACTTGGCCACATCGGTACTCGAGACCAGTATCACTACACCGCAATCGGGTCGGTTGTGAATCTCGCCTCTCGCCTGTGCGACATTGCCCGGAACGGTGAGACCCTAGTGAGCGGGCCAGTGCGGAACGGTGCCGGAAACGTAGCAGTGTTCGAAGAACTGGGTGAGCGGACTCTGAAAGGATTTGGCGAGCCCGTCACCATCCTGCGGGTTAGCGGTCTCAAGAGCTAACGGGAATAGTACCGCTTCGTCGCGCCCGGCAATACACAACTCCGCTACGGCACCGCCGCAGGGGGCTTAATCCTTGTTGTCACTTTGGCACAAACATAATCTGCCGGCCCTCAGATTGTCACGGCATCAGTCGATCACCCGGTTGGCGCGCAACAAGAGCGAGACTGGGATGGTCACACCGATCGCTTCGGCTGCACGCAGGTTGACTACCAGGTCGAACTTATTCGGACGCTCAACCGGTAGCTCTCCCGGATCAGCCCCCTTGAGAATACGGTCGACATGCGCGGCAGCGCGCCGATACACATCCGGGATGTCCGGCCCGTAGGACATCAAACCACCATCGTCCGGAAAACTTTCTGAAAAATAGATTGCTGGCAGTCTGTTGCGATCGCTGAACGCCACAAGAAGTTTACGTTCTGACACGGCAAACGGGCTGGGCGCCACAATGAAACCGCCTACACCGCTGCTTTCGACAGACGAGAGCGCGGCATCCAGTTCTGTGCGATCCTTGGCGTGGTAGACTTCGAGTTGTATTTGCAGCTTGGCTGCAACCCTGCTTACCTCCTCGACAAATCGCCGCGCCGCCGGATTGCTCGAACTCCAAATCAAGGCCACATGACGAAGTTCGGGGACTGTCTCCTTCAGCAGCTGCAGCCATTTCCCTGCAAATCCATCGCCGTAAGCAAGCGAGAATCCAGTAATGTTTCCGCCCGGGTGTCGGAGATTCTTCACCAGCCCAGCGGCAACCGGATCGCTCGAGCCGGCAAATACGATCGGCACCGAAGCTTCGGCTTCAATCGCTGCCCGTGCTCCGATGGTTGAACCTGCTACCAGCACATCCGGCTTCAGGGCGAGTAACTCATCCACCAGTCCGGGCAGGCGCGCCGGCTGTCCCTCTGCAAATCGTAGGTCGATATCAATGGTATCGCCGGGTATCCAGCCCAGGGCCTCCATGCCAGAAACGAAGGCTTTATCGCGCTTGCCAGGAGACACCGGCGAAAGGAAACCCACGCGAGGCCGCACTTTGCCAAGCCGATCATCGGCGAGTAGAGGTCCCGCAAACAGCATGCCGGCGGCAATCAGGAAAGTCCTGCGTGCTAGGTTGTTCATGCACTCTCCGCGCTAGACATAGCGACTCCAAGGCGGAAACCTCACTATGAAACAAATTACGTAATTAGGATTGGTGCGTCACGCCAAGAATCCGGGCGGGACATTGTTAGAGCAAACTTGGTTGAGCCGGGCAGATCGCTTTCGTAGCCTTGTTTGATGACCAGAGGTTTCCATTTTCACCACTTCAAGACCAGCCCACGGACCATCCGCCTGCCCGAGTAGAAAGTTCGCAACTGCGAAGTCTGCTTCGTCCGCGACCGGGTCATAGCTTCGATTTCGGGGAATGTCTGGTGTCCTTGGAAGCCGTCGTTCGGGCGCGGCTAAGCGGATTTGGCAGCTTCAAAGTCTGCTTGCTGCCATAGAGCGGTGATCTGACCATTTTGCTCGGATGTCTCGGGAGAGCCCGAACTGACATTGGTGGCCGCGATATTGAACGGCGCGTCGCTAGTTGGAAGCGGACACGAAGTAGGCGACGATATGAGCGACATCGGCTTCCGTCCACCCATCATTCCAACGCATCCTGGTACCAGGAATGGTGAGCATGGGTTCTGCGGCAAACGAGTAAAGTCGCTCGGGCGTCCAGGTCCATGCCTCCGCAACCTTAGACAGGGCCGGGAAGTAATCGTAGTCATCTCGCGACGCGACGGGGCGCCCTATGATACCCACAAGTGACAGACCCATTTCCGGTTTGATGATGACCTCATCTTCCGATTCAACCTTGTGACAGCTTCCGCACCACTGATTCGCCAGTTGCCGGCCACGCTGGGGATCGGCGTTGGAAACCGCGTCGGCGGCATAGTCGATTGGCCGCGGCCCGGCACCAGCTTCCCTGAGAATGGCAGACACGTCGGTCTCGCCTTTGAAGGAAGCGACGTGGAGCGCGTTGACCTTGCCATTGCCGCCCATACCGTTATCGCGCGCGATACCCACCGCGTCGATGTCGGCACCGGCCTCCAGAAGTGCCGCAACGACGTTCGCCCGATTGTTGAGCGCGGCAATCATAAGCGGTGTGTACCGGTCCGGATTTCGGGACTCGAGATTTGCGCCAGCGTCCAAAAGCACGCGGACAATATCGGCGAAGCCTCGCTGGGCGGCCGCATGCAGCGCTGTTCCCATAGCGGAACTTGCGATGTCCGGATCGGCACCTTTGGAAAGCAAGAGGCGCACGGCTTCCAACTGATTGCTGAGCGCCGCCATCAATAGCGGCGTCACCATTTCGACTGTGTCGACATCCAGACCGCTTTCAAGAAGCGCCTCGATCTCAGCGGTATCGCCGGTCCGAGCGGCGTCGTGAAGAGGGCCCGCGATCGCAGTACTCGAGCAGGTCAATGCGGCGCAGGTAATCAAAGAGGCAATCCGCATGCTGATACGTTCTCCCTTCAATTCGAAGGAAGTCTAGCACCGACGGGATTCGAATGGCGATTTTTCTGGCGCGAGCAATCCATCTTGGATCGGCGCGTCTTGTGCCCGCGATGAATAACCACTTTGTCCGGCATCTGAGACATCGGAGGCATCAGTGCCGAATGGCAGGTGCTGGGAGAAGCGGTCGTCCAGGCCCCAAAGCGGACGTCGTCACGCGGTCCCGTCGTCTCGAATGGCTTCTCAGCGCAGCTTTGCGGACATCTGACTGAACCGCTCAGATGTCTCAGAAGAGCCCAATTGTATGAACCGGCTGCTGTTCGCAAGTGAGGTTTGGCATGTCCTCGGAAGTCGCTGATAGCTGATATGTATCCGGCCTGTGGATCGGCACGCGGGCCGTGGCCATTTTGGGGTTACGCTCGCGCCGTGGTCTCATTAGCGGACAGGCCGTGATGGCCATTTGGGCTCTCAGACTCTGGGAGCGTGTGGTTTCCGTTCCATGCTTTCTCTCGTTCGCGAACTCCGTCGGATCAGGGCCGGTCTTAAACGCTGGCCATGACCTTTTCTCTTGTGACATCGAACGGCGTCCCGTGCCTCAATACGCTCCAAGCGATACGCGCGAGCTTGTTGGCGAGGGCGATGGCCAGCTTGTTGCGATGCATGCGTGTCGCTGCCCGGGAGAGCCAGTCGCCCAAGCTGAAGTTGGGCCAGTGATGGGGCCGCATCAGGACAACATTTGCGGCTTGAACAAACAGCATACGCAAGTATCGGCTGCCGCGCTTTGAGATCCGTCCAAGCACCGTTCGCCCGCCGGTGCTGTATTGTCGGGGAATAAGACCAATCCAAGCGGCGAAGTCGCGTCCCCGGTCAAAGGTGAACCGCCCCGGGTTTACCGGAGAGTTATTGGTTCAATGATTAGGCTGCTTTTTCGTCAGTGTTCAAGTTTGCGTAGAAGGTCTCCTCTGCTTCGTTCGGCGTGACGTAGCCGATGGCGCTGTGCAGGCGCGTCTTGTTATACCAGTCGACCCACTTCAGGGTTTCCCATTCGACCTGACTGACCGATTTCCAGGGGCCGAGGAACTTGATGACCTCGGTCTTGAACAGGCCGATGGTGCTTTCGGCGAGAGCGTTGTCATAGGAATCCCCGACGCTGCCGACCGATGTGTCGATGCCTGCCTCTGCGAGCCGCTCGGTGTGTCGGATCGACAGATACTGGCTGCCCCGGTCACTGTGATGGATCAGCTTGTCGGCCTCGGACGGCGCTCTCTGGCAGATGGCCTGGTTCAGGGCGTCGAGAACGAAGCCGGTGGTCATCGAAGTCGAGACGCGCCAGCCGACGATCCTTCGGGCGAAGACATCGATGACGAAAGCCACGTAGACCATACCCTGCCAGCTTGACACATAGGTGAAATCGCTGACCCACAGCTGGTTCGGCATATCTGCCGCGAAGGCCCGGTTCACCTTGTCGTCCGGGCAAGGTTGTGCCGTGTCGGGGTTGGTCGTGATGACCTTCTTCCCGCGGACAACACCCTGTAAGCCCATGACCTTCATCAGCCGCTCAACCGTGCAGCGGGCAATATCGCGCCCTTCGCGCCCCAGCTGATGCCAAACCTTGCGCGCGCCATATCGGCCCCGACTGCCATCGAAGGCCTTGTTGATGGCGGCCATGTCCAGCCGGTCCCGCCTGGCCCGGCCTGATGCCCGTTCCGGATCACGCTCCACTGCCTTGAAGGCGTAATACGTCGATGGTGCGATCCCCAGAACCCGGCAGATCGGCCCGACACCATGGACACCGCGCTGATCATCGATGAACGCGATCATTTGCGGAACGGGCGGTCGAGCTCCGCCGCAGCGAAATACGCGCTGGCCTTCTTCAGGATCTCGTTGGCCTGCCGCAGTTCACGGACCTCGCGCTCCAGTTCCTTGATCCGATCCTTCTCTGCACTCGTCAGCCCGGCCCGCTGTCCGGCGTCACGTTCGGCCCGCTGGCACCAGGCGCGCAGACTGTCGGGCGAACAGCCCAGCTTCGGTGCAATCGCCCGATACGCCGCCGTGTCGCTGGCATAATCGGCACGGTTCTCTCGGAACAGCCGAACACCGCGTTCGCGAAGTTCGGCTGGATAGGCGGGGGTGAATCTCTGCTTTGTCATGGGGCTCATCCTTCGAGGGTTTTACTCTCCGGTAAACCCGGGGCGGTTCAGGGAGACCGCAACATTGACCAGGTCATAAACAAAAAAGCATACTGAGGGTGGGTCAAATCTCGGTGAAAATACCGGGTCAATTCTCAGCGGAAATCAACATGGTTGAGAGTAAGCTGCGCGCGTCATCCGCGGAATGTCAGGCAAGGGGACCTGGTGCCTGACGGACCGTCGCATCTTGTGGGGGGATGTGTCTTGGCTTCTGAGTTTCAGTATTTCTTTCTGACGGCAACGAGGCTCTCGGTCGAGAGTTGGTCCGATCTGATGATCGGGGACGTCAATGATGACGGCCTTTTGGATGTTGTCGGCGGGGCAAACATTTTTCTGAATGCCGGGTCCGGCACTTTCGCGAAGGCGGCCTTGCCTGCGCAGTATTACAGCTCACCTGAGCAAGGCTTGGGGGATCTTGACGGTGACGGCGATCTCGACATCTTTCGGGCCGCTTATTCTTCGGCAAACCTCTTCAACGACGGATCCGGCACGTTTTCCTGGGGCAGCCAGTCCATTTACCATCAGCACGTGTCCGGTGTGGACCTGGGCGATCTGGACAATGACGGTGATCTCGATGCCTTCGTCGTGGGTTTGAGCGGAACGAAGGTATGGCTCAACAACGGCCTAGGTGAGTTCACTAGGACGGATCAGGAGTTTGGGGCGGACTATGGCCTTCAGGTCATGCTCGTGGATGTCACGGGTGATGGGGTGCTCGATGCCGTGGTGGGCAATAGAAGCCAGGCGGCACGGCTCATCGATCTTTGGGTGGGGGATGGTTCGGGCGGCTTCGCTCTTTCCGCGACGCCGGTGGCATCTGAAGATGAAAGCCTCGCCGCGCTCGGGGACCTCGATGGCGACGGGGATACCGATCTAATTGTCGTGTCCCCGACGGGCACGGATCCTCAGGCATACGTCCACAAAGTGCTGCTGAACGATGGCACGGGGGTCTTCACGGATGGTGGCGCTTCGCTTCTCAGCAGAGACGCGGGCAAGGTTCTGCTGGGGGACATAGACGGCGATGGGGATCTCGATGCAATTGCATCCTACGCGATCTCGCCCGCACCGCCGCTCGAGGTTTGGATCAACGATGGCACCGGTCACTTCTCAGACAGCGGGGAGCGGCATTATGTCGAGTCAGGCACCGCAGGACCGTTTTTCGATGTCGACAACGACGGCGATCTGGATGTCCTGCTCGGGAACTTCGGGAGCGGCGTTGTCCTCGCGGCAAACAATCCGGGCTATACCCCGAGCCCGGACTTTGACGGCACCATTCTCAGATTGTCTGTCGACCAGGCGGCGGAACAGCTCGATCCCGCTTTCGAGTTCTCGGACCCTGATTGGAATGGCGGTCAGCTGATCCTGAGCCTCTCGCACTACGCCGAAGAAACCGACCTTCTATATCTGGCCGACACGATCGCGGGATCGATCAACACCGACGGGTTCGATCTGAGAGACGGAGATGTGGTTATCGGCACGCTTTCTGCGGCAGCGGGGAGGGTTCTGGGCAGCGAGGCCCTTGTCGTCGATCTCTTGCCGGGCACGACAGAGCAGCAGGTGCAGGACGTTCTGCGGTCAGTCATGGTTGACCTCTCCGCGGACCAGGGTTTGCGGATTGCCTCTCTACAGGTTACGGACCACACTGGGCGGTCTGGCAGCGACACGCGTCAGGTTGTCGTTCTCGATGAGCTTGGCAGCCCCGTCGCCGAGAGAGATGAATTTCGGATCCTGGAATCCGGTCGCGTTGCGAACGGAAACCTGCTGACCGATAACGGGTTCGGGCCTGACTACGATCTCTCCGGCACCTACACGATCACCGCCGTGAACGGCCAGCCGACGCTGATCGCACGCGATGTCGATCTTCCGGAAGGCGGACGTATCCACGTCAACGACATCGGCACGTTCAGTTTCCTGCCGCTGGACGCGTTTTCGCATCTTCCCGAAGGCATCACCACGACCGCACATTTCACCTATGAGCTGAACGGGGTCAGCACGGCAGAGGTCGAGATCACCATCGTCGGCGAAGATAGCGCCGACATTTTCGTGGGGACGGATGGGGCGGATGTTTTTGACACCGGGGCCTATGAAGACGTCCTCTTCGGGTTTGGCGGCGCTGACACGCTGTCGGGTGGGCGGGGGGACGACACCATCGAGGCGGGCCCTGGAAACGATGTGCTTGTCGGCGGGCTCGGGGCCGATGTCCTTGACGGAGGCAGCGGCTTCGATATCGCGGAATATTTGGACGTCGGGGGCACGATCGATCTGACTGCATCCGTTCAGGGCAATGGAGACAGTCTGATCTCGATTGAAGGCCTCGTCGGAGGATCGCTGGGCAACAACTTCATTGGCGATGACAAGGACAACCTTCTGGTTGGCGGTGGTGGATGGGATGTTCTGGAGGGTGGAGTCGGCAACGATACCTTGGACGGCCTCCTAAGCGATGGCGGTGCCTACTATGGCGGCATCGGCAATGATCTTCTCCTGCTGGGGACTGGTGACGCAGTCGTTGATAGCGGTCCTGGCTTCGACAGCATTGTCGGGCGGCCGGACCAGATCGATGGCGTCACCATCCGCGACCCCTCGTGGGAAGATATGATGGTCATCGAAAATGCGACCTTCGGGATTGAGGATATCAGCTTCTTCATCTCGGAAGTGGCCCTGCAGATGGCCATCGATTATCGAAGCCCTTTGGGCATCGGCCAGTTCAGCGTGTACCTGAACAACCCGTTCTACTTCTTGGACAAAGAGCCCGTGGTGCTGAATTGCGATGCGGACACGTTCCTGTTCATTGCAGAGAGCGTGTTCGGATCCGGCGAGATCCACGGCACAGAGCGCCATGAGGTCATCCGGGCCAGCGAAACGTGGGATATCATCCATGCCGAAGGCGGACAGGATGTCGTTCTGGCATGGGGTGGTTCTGATACCGTGGCGGGCGGCGAAGGATGGGACCAGCTTTATGGAGGGGCTGGCAACGATCTCTTGACGGGCGATGAGGGCAATGACCGTTTGTTCGGGGAAGAGGGTGCGGACACTCTTGAAGGCGGCATCGGACAGGACGTTCTGGACGGGGGAGAGGGGGACGACCTGCTGAACGGAGGGGCGGATAACGATATCTTGGCTGGCGCTGCTCAAAATGATCGTCTCATTGGAGATCTGGGGGATGATTGGCTGAATGGTGGCGAAGGCTCGGACACCTTGAACGGCGGCGAGGGCAATGACACGATCCTCGGTGGCCTCGCCCTGATCGACATTCGCGACGTCATTTTCGCAGGCGCTGGAAACGACAGCGTCGACGCCGGTGCTGGGAACGACCTCGTTTACGGTATGGATGGCAACGACACCATCGCAGGTGGCGCAGGGGTCGACGAGTTGCAAGGTCAGGATGGCGATGACGTGATCACCGGCTCCAATTTCTCGGATCTGGTTTTTGGGGGTGCTGGAAATGACTTCGTGAATGGCGGCTTCGGTTCTGATCGGATTAATGGCGGCGCCGGAGCCGACAAGTTCTATCACGCCGGTGTGGAAGGCCACGGATCGGACTGGGTTCAGGACTATGACGCCGCCGAGGGCGATATTCTGCTTTTTGGCAACGCGTCTGCCACGCGTGAACAGTTCCAGGTGAACTTCGCCCATACTGAAAATACTGCAGGGGAGCGATCGGGCGACGATGCGGTGAGGGAAGCCTTCGTGATTTATCGCCCTACGGGTCAAATCATGTGGGCGCTGGTGGATGGTGAAGCGCAGGGGGAGATCACTCTACGGATCGGAAGTGAAGTCTTCGATTTATTGCTTTAGGTCCACGGTGCAGCGAGCGCCCTGACAAGCGCTGTAGGGCCTTACTGGCCTCGTTCGCGGTTGACCTTGCAACGCATCTGTCGATGTCGGCCGCGGCGGCCAATGTTATTCGACTATTAGCAGAGGGGGAACTTCACAAAAGATCGAACGTCTCACCGGTCCCCGAGATACGGAGGATGATTTCGTCCAGCGCTGCGCCATCGATCAGCGCCCAAAGCGTCTGGCCTGTGGGCTGATAGATGACGAAGGCTTCATCGATTGCGCCATCTCCGGCTGCCACCCCGTCTGAGTTCACGGCCTGCCCGGTCCGCAGTCAATCTACGGGACGTGAATAGCCGGCAAAATACTAGACCTTAAAGACAGACTATTGACCTCGGAACAACGATGTCATACGTCCAACCACGTCGAGCGGGCGTTGTGTAATGGTAAGACCCTTGCCTTCCAAGCTAGTAATCTACTTTTCCTATCCTTTCATTTTGATTTCAAGTCATTCTTATTATTGACTTATGTTGTTCTTCTGTGTTCCGGTGGGTTCCGCAATTTTCCTGCTGATACCGACAAAAAGCCGACAAAATGCCAAAGCTCACAGAGACCTTTGCCCGCAAGGCTCCACAGACAAAATCGGGTACAGACAAACACTGGGATAGCGAGGTCCGAGGCCTCGTGCTCTTCGTCGGCAAGAAGGCCAAGACGTGGTACTACCAAAAGGATGTCGGTGGTCAGACACGGAGGGTGCTAATCGGGCGTTATCCGGTGATCACAGCGGAGGTGGCCCGACAGACCGCTCTCGGGTTTGCGCTTGAATGGGGCAGGGGTGCGGGAAAGCAAATCCAGATTGGTGCTCCGACCCTGCAAGTGGCGATGGAAGCCTATCTGGCGCGTCCTAAGCTCCGGTCCGATACGCATAAGCTGACTATGCGTCAGCAGTTCGAGCTTCATCTCAAGGATTGGCTGCGCCTGCCACTCGATGAGATTACCAAATCGATGGTCGTGGAGCGCCATAGGTCTCTTGCTGCCACCCCATCGACGGCTAACCATCTTCTGAAGTATTTTCGGACGGTCTGGAACCATGCTCGTCGTGTTCACGATCTGCCGGAATCGCCGACCTTGGCGATCGAGTGGTATGATGAGCAGCCAGCTGGGACCATCATTGACGACCTGGTGGAGTGGCGGCACGAGATCGAGGGGCTGCACAACCCGATTCATACCGTGTTCTATGAGCTGCTGCTCTTCACAGGGCTGAGAAAGACCGAAGCATTGACCTTGGAGTGGAGGCACGTGCACGAGGACCGTATCCATCTGCCAATGACCAAAAACGGACGCAGCTTCGATCTGCCGATCCTGCAGTTGCATCACGAGATCCTCGCCCCCATGAAGGGTTTGCATCGGCAATGGGTGTTTCCGTCGCCGAAACGGATGGATGGTCGCCTCAGCGCGCCGCAACGGATGAAATGGAGCCCGCATGCCCACCGCCGGACATTCGCCACGGTTGCCATGGAGGCCGGAGTACTCGAAGAAATCGTGGGTCGTCTTTTGAACCACACTCCTTTGTCCATTACAGGTCAACGCTATGTGAAACCAAGTCTGGATGCGCTTCGACCCGCGATGGAAGTCATTTGTGCCGAAATGCTTAGGCGAACATCAGTTGAAAAAGAGCGCTAGTTCATGGACGCGGTGGATGAACGTAACATCATCGATAAGACAGTCGACGCAATCAATCGGGACATCGAACATAAGTTTTTGAACAGCCGACCGGGTTACGTAACTGCCTGGTACAAATATGGCGTGAGGTACCGATCGGGAGATCATCCGTTCCCCAAGGTACCCGCAGAAAAAATTGATGAGCTGTGCGCTGAAGCAAGGCGCAGCGAAGATGTCTTTCGTCTGGTGAAATTCATTGTGGCAAAGCGAATGGAGGCTGGTGCTTTGCCGCCGCCAAGTATGTCTCGCCTCGTTCAGGACTTCCTTTGTGAAGACTTCGAACCAGTTGGACCGGGCTCTGGCCGTCGGTCGAACTGGGGCAGGGACATCATCATTTTGATGGCGATGAAGGAAGTCTTGAGGGCATCTGATCTCAAGGCGACACACCGGCGTGTCCTGTCGCACCATCCGGATCGAATGCGAAAAACAGAGAAATCTGCGAGCGAGATTGTACAGATCGCCTTGGAGAGGACTGAGATTGGCAAGCTCGACATACATCGGATCCACAAGATCTGGGGATCAAAGCTCAAGCAAAAAGAACTCAATTATTATTGGGGTTTAATGGTCCAGTCAGAGTTTGACGACGAGCCCGATACCGAGCTGATTTAGCGTCCCCCTTAAAACATACTTTGTGGGAGACGGTCATCATCAATCTCATGGAAAGATAGGCACATAGAAGCCATCCCATGAGGTGAAATGATGCAAAAAAGAATGCAGGAATACTCTCCGGAACAGTTGCAAAGTGGCATTCCGGCCCATGTCTATCTGCGACCTGCAGAGGCGGCGCGATACCTCGGGCTGTCCGAGTCGACGCTTGCCAAATTGCGTATGCGCCATCGTCGGTCCGACGGGCCCAAATTCGCGAAGATGAACGGTTGCGTCGTCTACCGGCAGATGGATTTGGATGCCTGGATAGAGAGCTGCTTCGTCGCGGCTGATGCGTCTAAAGTCGAAGGAGAGCGTCATGTCTGACGAAAACCAGCTGCATTGGAACCACACCATCTGCCCCGACACGCTCGAAGCACTGGCGTATTCGCGGTCTAGCGAGCTTCTGAACCTCGGTTTCGATCTCCCGGCTGCTCATCTCTTCGCGATGCTGGAAAACACCCACAGGCAGCAGCTCGCGAAATCTATTGGAGCTGATGCTGCGCTGCTCGCAAGGCTGGAATGGGACATCACCGAGAAGCAGTTTTCTTGCCGGCTTGTTCCTGAGACCCTTCCGAACGACCTGGGCAAGCGGCTGTTCCAAGGTTTCGTCTGAGCGTCCTTGACGAAGGACTCTCGAACCACCGCATTCCAACCCAACGACAATGCTGTGACGGCAGGTTTGCCGATCACAACTCATGAATAAGGACGTGCTTATGGCCGACCTCGAAAACGTAATCATCAGGATCAGTGTCGGTAACGGCACGAGCCTCGGTCGAGTCACGACCAAGCAAAAGACGTGGCGCACCTTCCGGGCGATGTTCGACCCCGAGAAGGTCCTGGTCGATACGTCCTGCACCTATGCCCAATACAAGAAGCTGGATCAAGACCAGCAGGGCAAGAAGAAGCTGGCCGCCGGGAACTGGATGCCCGCGCTGTTCAAGGACGGACGCCGCAAGGGTCCGAACCAGTTGTGTCGCACGATGGTTGCCTTTGACCTCGACTATGTGACCATCGAACAGCTTGAACACATCCGCGACGGTGGAGCGCCGATCAACCAGTATGCGTGGCACATGCACACCACCCGGTCGCATTGCCCGGAGAAGCCGCGCGTCCGCATGAGCATCCCGCTCTCGCGCGAGGTGACGCTGGACGAGGCGAACGCCCTGACCCGTATCCTGGCGACCCTGCTGGCCGACGACCCCGAGGAGGGGATCGAGATTCCCGACATCGTGTCGATGAAGGCCAACCAGGTCATGTACCTGCCGTCCCGGTCGCGCGATCAGGAGTATTGGACCGACGAGAACGAGGGCGAACTGCTCGACGTGGACGAGTTCCTGATCGAGTACCCGTTCTGGGAGGACCACACCCTCCTGCCGCACAAAGAGGCGGAGACCAACCGGGGCAAGGTGGACCCGAACCGTAAGATGGAGGACCCGCGCGACAAGCAGGGCTACATCGGCGCGTTCTGCCGGACCTATGACATCGAGGAGGCGATCGCGGAGTTCATCCCCGAGGTCTACACCCCCGGCGACAGTTCGACCGAGACCCGCTACACCTTCGCCCTGGGCACCGGCTCCAACGGTGCGGTCGTCTATGACGGCGGCCTGTTCATCTACTCCAACCACGGCTCCGACCCGATCGAGGGCGCGGCGAACGCCTGGGACATGGTGCGGGTTCACAAGTTCGGACACCTCGACAAGGACGCCCCGCCCAACACCTCGCTCTCGAACCTGCCGTCATCGAAGGCGATGATGGAACTGGCGAAGGCAGATAAGGCCGTCGCGGCGGAACTGTTCGCCCACATGCGCGAGGAACTGGACGACGAGTTCGAGGACGACGAGGGCGAAGCCGATGACGGCCCCTCGATCGACGATCTACTCGGGGGCTTCGATGACGACGAGGAACCGGAGGCCGATGATGCGTTTGACGGGCTGCTCGATGACGCCGACGAGGACGAGAAGCCGAAAAAGAAGCAGGACAAGGGCAAGGACGAGGACAAGTTGGCGTGGACGGCGAATTTCCGACGCAAGGCCAACGGTGAACTGGAGCCGGTGCTGAACAACATCGCCCTGATCTGCTCGAACGATGGCCGGATCGCGCGCGCCGTCGCCTACAACGAGTTCACCCACGACCCATATTGCGTGAAGCCGATCCGGTCGAAGCTGATTGCCCTGCCGTCTCGGGAACTGGTCGGGGGCGAGAAGAAGAAGGGACGCCGCTGGGAGGATGCCGACGACGCCTCGGTCAAGCTGATCGCTTCGGCCAATAAGGCGCGCAACGGCTACGAGACCGATTTCTCCAGCCAGTCGATCCAGGAAGCCGTGCTGATCGCGGGTCGCATGAACCCGATTCACCCTGTCAAAGATTACATCCAGGCGTGTTACGAACGCTGGCTGAAAGCGGGCGCGCCGACCGGGAAACTGGACCGGATTGCCATCGACTATTTCGGCTGCCCGGATACACCGTTCCACCGGGAGTCCGCTCGCTGGTTCTTCACCGGGGCCGTCGCCCGCATCTACGAGCCGGGTTGCAAGTTCGACCAGATGCTCATCCTTGAGGGCGCGACCGGCGCAGGGAAATCGACCTGGCTCAAGGGCATCTCCGGTTGGTTCTGCCACGAGTTCCGCGTGGACTTGGACAACGTGCAGCGCACGGTTGAGGCCATGCGCGGGGCGTGGTTCCTGGAGATGGACGAGATGGTCAAGGCCAAGTCCTCGGACTCGGCCCTGCTCAAGTCGTTCCTCTCCTCCCCGGTGGACAAGATCAGGCTTGCCTACGCCAAGCGCGAGATGGAGTTTCCCCGGCAGTCCGTCATGGTGGGTACGTCGAACGAGAACGACTACCTGACCGACCCGACCTCGGTGCGCCGGTATTGGGTCTGGAAGGTCCACCCGCGCTACGACGAGTTCAACCTGATCGACCAGGACAAGCTGATGAGCGAGCGCCATCTGCTGATCGGGGAAGCCTACCAGGCGTATCTCGACATGCGGAAGGCGAACCCGCACGGCGACTTGCACCTCGGCCTCAAGACCAACGAGGCGATCCGTGAGCAGCGCCAGATTGCGGAGGGCAGCCGCCGCAAGACGGCCACCGAGGTTATCGCAGAGTTCATCCAGGAATGGCTGGACCGCCCGGTCAACCGCGACGAGATGGAGGTGCATTCGCACTCCCAATTCGACCGGGAGTTCGATGACGAGGCGGACAGTGGCGAGCGGTTCATCCGCAACATGGTCACGGCGAAACAGGCGTTCGAAGCGCTGCACACGGAGGCAGTGCTGGAGCCGTATCGCAACGCCGAGGTGCGGACCTACGGGAAGGCGCTCAAGCTGATCCCCGGCTGGACGGATTTGGGCAAGGTCGTGCTTCACAAGCAACGGGCGGTCTGGTTCCGCCGGACTAACGACGACGCCGAGTGGATCGCCGCGCCCGCTGACCCCGAAACCCGGGACACAGAAATTGACGATCTACTGAACTGAGGAGAGCACCAGAGGCATGAAATTGTTTATGACTGCGCCGAGCAATGAAATCCGCGATCTGTTCGACTGGAAAGACCGGCTGGTCGCCCCTTTCGATGTGCGCGTGGCGCTGGACGAGACGGGAATCTACGCTGGGGACCTGGAGGACCTGCTCGAGTATTTCACCGAAGAAGTGCCCGGGTACGAGGACACCGTTCCCACAGCGGCGATCATTACCCAACAGTGGGTCAACGACGAATTGGAGGGAAAGTGGCATATCATTCTGGTCCGCCCCTCCCGGCGATGGGGCAAGGGTTCGAAGGCGCGGGTCAGCGTCCGAGTCTTTGACTCGTCCTTCCATGCGTTCGAAGCGATCCGACCAGTGATCCCGCGACAGATGATCGAGATCATCCGCTAGCCCTGAAAGACCCGGCCCTGGAGCCGGGTTTTTTTCGATTCAGAGTTGATCTAGTTTTGGTCGAACGACGGGGGAGGGCGGCTTCCCGGCGCACTTACCGGGTCGATGGCTGGGTTGTCCATTGAATCGGCCAATAGGCGAAGTTTCTTGACGGCCACAAATTACCCATTAAGAATCAATAACTTGCCGGCTCTGTGTCCGTGTGTCCATTGGATTCGACCATTGTTGCCTGTCAAACGAAGGAGGGGGTGATTCAATGTCTATATCTACACCTCTCTCTCTCAATATTCTCCAAACCAAATAATTTAATGGACA
This sequence comes from Ruegeria aquimaris, assembly GCF_025751555.1. GTDB lineage: Bacteria > Pseudomonadota > Alphaproteobacteria > Rhodobacterales > Rhodobacteraceae > Ruegeria_B > Ruegeria_B aquimaris. The sequence continues at coordinate 56,011 of NZ_JAOWLB010000020.1, read as the reverse complement.
CATGGACAGTAGCCATAAAAATAAGGGGTAAAACCATGTCCATTAAAGTTTTCGGTCAATGGACACCAAAGGACACATGGACACTCCGGTAGATGGTGTCCCCAGGGCGGATTCCGTGAAAAAAATTCTACTGATGCCGGAATGAGCGGTCGCCAGGCAGTCCCGGTGTGCGGATACTCGGATTTCTTGGCATCAGTTTTCCGTTTTGTGCGCAGATGCGTGGACCTGGACTGTTTGGCCCAACATGACGAACTCGCCGCACAATCTCCGGGAATAAAGTGAGCATAACAGCCACAAAGCGCGGGTGTTCTATAGAGACCGCGCAGAACTCTCGAATACCGCGCTCCGCGCCACCCGCGACAATCAAATCTTCGTCGGAAGGACCCACTTACTGAATGGCGCCCTTGAAGGACGAAGCCCTGCCATGCCGGTTGGTCGAACGGTCCGGATGTCCGGTCGGCCAGACGAGCGCACAAAAACAATACCTTGGCGCGGTTCAGGGCCGAGGACATCAACCCGCAAAAGACTAGGAAGCGATTCTGAAATGTACGACATTCCGAAGGCCGATGCGTATGGCGTGGTCATGTTTAACGCCAAGGTACAGGTGCTTCTCCGGGAACCATCCGGCCACTTTGGCGGCTAACCTGACACTGCCGTTCGCGCTACACATTCAGTTGATCACTGGATAAAAGGGTCGCCCCCAATCCTCCCTCGGGTTGTCCATCATCAGGTCAACAAAAACCGGGAGCAGGAAAGAGAGTATTGCTGCACCATCGCGCACCTGTGCTCGGTTAACTCCGCTGTTCCAGGTCGATCCGCCATGCACTAGCTGGTTGCGTAGAACATAAAGGCGGTCAAAGACAAAACTGAGGACGCGAACACAGTCGCCATCCTGAAACGCCTGCCCAAAACTGCGCGAGGATATCAGGAATTTGTCCTCCCAGTCCTCGAACCCTTTTATCCCGTTCTGATGCTGCCAGAACGGGTTGAAAACGAAGCGGTTTTGCATCAGCATTCGAACAGGGCCGGAGAACCGTTGCCATAGCGCCTTGTAGATCCGGAGCCCCTCATCGTGCGTAACCAGTTTTCCAAAGTATTCCGAGAAGGCAGAACGTTCACCGAGTGCTACCGACTGGAATTCCCGCTCGTCTGCGTATGCTGCGTTGAAGGCAATCCACAAAAAGATAAAACGAGCATCCTCATCTTCGCCGCAGGCCTCTGCCCGACCTATCCAGCTGATGGCACGATGAATGCGCAGACCCATGGCTTCTGGAAACCCGGTGCGGATGGCACGTTGCTTTTCCTTCAGAGCACGGAATGTCAGGCTATCGAGCATCGGGTTTTCTCCCTTTACCAGTTCATTAAGGCAAAACATACGGCAGAGTATGGATATCCCTCACGGCAGGGGCGTGAAATCGGACCGACGATACACTGTGACCATGTCATGCAAGGTTTCAGAGGCCAGCACTTCAACCTGATGCTCCATTGGTAGAGATACCGGGCTATTTTCATACGGGCCGTGGCATTGGACTGCACGACTAGCCAGCCGTTGGGTACTGCCATGCTGATCGTCGACCGATACCTTGTCAACAAAACCAGAAGTCAGAATGGCAACTGGTTCTGGCTGTTACATGGCTTTTTCCGGTTTGCCCAGAGTGCCACTCAATTATCCACGGTCACGTCCTCGGCCACTAACTTTATCAATCGAGGGGGCAAAATCGATCAATCTCAGATATCCGTAGGATTCTGTATCGAGGCTGATACCTTGTGGCAAGCGGCCCAGAGCGGCCATTGACCAGCGGCCTCGACCGCTGCGTTGCGGTCCGTGAGACCGGACTTTCGCCGAGGGGGCGAAATCAAACGACGGGTGAATTCACACAACGCGGATGGAGCGCTAATTCGCTGCGGATGCGCCAAGGTCCGCTTCTACCAAGCTGTGGGCGGCAAAAACCATTGCGATCGGCCCTCATATCTTCAAGGTTGCTGATCCGGGAGACCAGAAGCTCGGGCTCATATAGCCATGAGAGGAGCACTGAATTCACTAGATCGCGCGCTTCTATATGAGGTATTATAAGTTTTAAGAAACACAATATGAAGCGAGTCAAATGTTCAAAAACTTACAGCGTGAACTCGAAAGGCTTGGACGGATGAAGGAGATATCCGTCCCCATCGAGCCTGACTCCGAAGGGTATCTCGACAAGGAATGCCCTTCCGAGCCATGCCTCTTCCTCTTCAAGATTCATGGTGATGACTGGTCGAACATCGTTCGAGACGAGGAGGTGTTTTGTCCATCCTGCGGGCATGTGGCTCCTGCCAAGTCCTGGTATCCGAGGGCCCAGGTTGAGGCCGCCCGAGACTACGCGCTCGGCACAATCACCAACTCTATGAACAAAGCGATGAGAGCGGACGCGGCGGCGTCGAAGCGCCGCCAGAACCGCCACTCCTTCCTGAGTATCACCTTGGACGTGAAAGGCGGACGGGACGCAGTGCTTGTGCCACTAGCAGCTGCGGAGCCGATGCGGCTTCGTGCCGCCTGTGAGAGCTGCGGTTGCCGCTATTCCTACGTTGGCGCTGCATACTTTTGTCCAAGCTGTGGTGCGAACTCTGCAAGCCACACCTTCACGCAGACCTTGAATACCATCCGCACCGCCGCAGGACTTGGGGAAACCTTGCGGAACACGCTCGGTCGTGATGAGGCCGAGGTTATGATCAGAACGCTCCTGGAGAAGGCCGTCCAAGATACGGTAATGTCATTCCAGAGGCTGAACGAGCAGCTATACGAAAGTCAGAGCGGAAAGACGGCTCGACGCAATGCCTTCCAAAATCTTGATGTGGGGTCGGACCTGTGGAGCGCGGAGATTGGGTATGCCTACGTCGATCTAATCGGACAAGACAAACTTGACCAGCTCAGGGTTTACTTCCAACAGCGCCATCTTCTCGCTCATCAGCAGGGAATTGTAGATCAGGACTACATTGATCGAAGCGGCGACCAAACTTATGCTGCAGGGCAAAGAATTATGATCCGAGACTCCGCAGTGCGAGAGTTTGCTGACCTGATTGAAGAACTCAGCGACGAGCTATCGAAGAAAGTCGGGCTATAAACACCCAGGTTTTAATGCTGACCATTTAACTTCCCAAGGAGCACTATCTGATATAACCCCACCGCCTATGGGTCGCTTCATCGTAATACGTAAAGGACCCGTTCAATTTCTCTCCATTTACTGTGAAGCGCTGAATGGCGTCAAAAATAGCGTCTTGCTTGAAGGGTATGTGGATTGCTTTCGCTGATCCATTATTCAATCTGGTGGCCAAAGTTGCAGGCCAACGATCCGATAAACCTTTCGGGTTCATCACATAGTCAAAACCTGTATGCGCAATGATTAAAGGAAGATCGTAGCTATCCACTGCTTTCTCAATTTCCCAAGATAGCACACTGCCGCTCTTTCGCGTATCATTCGACAGCACAATTAACATGTTCTTGGAAGCCTGAAGCCTCTGTCTTATGCTGGCTTGCAAGGTGGCGAGCTTACTTGTGTCCCGGACGGCACTTGCCTTCTCATGACTATTGGTAAGGCGAAAATCTGAGCTTTTTGAGGCGCTCCATCCCTGGATCGTGGCGTAATACCGGAAATCTGATTTTGTAGGGTCTTGCTGCCCGAGTCCGTCAAATGCGATGTAGGTTCCAGTTCGATTTACCATATTGGCCTCAATCTACATAGAGCACGTTCGAAGTTCGAAGTTCGAATTTAACTTGGAGGTGAGAGGAGGGCATTATACACCATTCCGCAGCGACTTTAGGTCGAGCAAATTTACTTGATCAATCTTGCTAGCGTGAACGACTATCGTAAGTTTGGCAGGGTACTTGAAGCGCATTTCACTAATGCGGAAAGTCCACAGCATTATTTTTAGCAGATCTTCATCACTAATATTCCTGTGTCCGCGGATGCGTGTAATTCCTGATCCAAATATGGGCGTCACTACAGAGCGTTGCGCATAAACTTTGTTCACTCTGTCCCAAAAATTTATTAGAAACTCCAAGTACTCCGGCATAGTGAGATTAGCCCGATTACTAGAGTCGAACTTAGACATTGCGGTCAAGAGAAAGTCGTCTTTGACAAAGATCGTGCCCAACCTGAATTTTACTGTCTTTCCGGCGGTTCGAGGCACCTCTTTCTGTAAGATTTCTCCTTCCTCAAATGGGTAGCGCTCAATCTCCGCATCTAACTCTGGAATGGTTCCATTCAACTTCGAGTTTAGGAATATGCCATTTAGAGAGCGATCACTAATCAAAGTATTATCTACAATCGTGTCGAAATATTCGTTGAATGCGATAGCCTTCAACCCTTCTTCATTAAAGATATCCCCAAACTTAACCGTCACTGTTGTGCCATCTATTTTGATAGCCACCTCTTTTAGACTATTGGCGCCCCACCATATCACAAGGTAAATGATGAACAGGACTAGTGCGAAACCGATAAGTGAGTAGAGCTTACACTCGTCTGGTATACTTACAAAAAGTAGCAATGTGGAGAGCGCGGTTCCTATGCCCGCAGCGATTTTGAAGAATGAATCGCGTACCTGCCTATCGTATATCGTTACTTTCAAACTTGCTCCCGCCAGCTACCCACTGTGTGTGAGCATAGCGATGAGATGTTGATTTGCAATCATAACCTGCATTGTCGGCTAGGCTTCGCCTCGCGGCGCCCATCGTCCCTTGGTAGAGCACGAAGGCCCAATGGAATGACCCAAACAATCCGGGGTACCTAGGCTTGCTTGCCCCGCATAACGTTTTCGCTGCATAGCTGTCGTTGCTCCTTGTCGCAGCATAGGGACTGTTGAATCTGAAGCGCGAATGGCCGCTTTCACGCCTTGACCGGATGCTTTCGCAAGAGCAGCGAATGGCGGCTTCCCTGAAGGTTTTTCGATGCGGGCCAGTAAGCGACCTGAGCAATCTCGGCCGGCATGGTGAAGACGACGTGGAAATACTCGACGGGCAGCAGGTCCTCCACCCGTGCCGGCATCCAGTCGCGCGCCGCGGGCCCCTGACACTTCGGGCAATGCCGGTTCTTGCAGGAGTTGTAGGCGATATGGTGGTGGCCGCATTTGGCGCAGCCCGCAACATGCCCGCCAAGCGCCTCGGTCCCGCAAGCCTCGATCGCCGACATCACCTTCAGCTGGGTCAGGCTGACATGCCCGGCGTTGGCCCGCCGCCACGCAGGGCCAAACCTTCGAAAGATGTCAGCGATCTCCAGCCTCGGTCGGGTCACGTCCGACGCCGGTCACTCCAACCCGCGTCGGAGGGTATGATCCTGAAGCTCCTTCAGACGTTCGAACGGGCTGACGGTGGAGCGGATCGTCTTCGTGACAACATGCGCGTAGCAGGCGGTGGTGGTCAGTTTGGCATGGCCGAGCAGGACCTGGATCACCAGCACATCCGTTCCTGCTTCCAAGAGATGCGTCGCGAATCTGTGGCGGAGCGTGTGTAGCGTCGCGGGCTTGTTGATCCCCGCCATATGCTTGGCCGAGGTGAATGCCCGGTTCAGCTGGCGCGGCGAGATCGGATTGATCTTCGGCTTGCCCGGAAACAACCAACGTTCCGGCCGTGCCTCGCGCCTGTAGTCGCGCAACAGGTCCAACAAGCCCGGCGACAGCATGACCTTGCGGTCCCGGCCGCCCTTGCCGTCATCGACATGGATCAGCATCCGGTCACTGTCTATATCCGTAACCTTGAGGTTGCAGACCTCGGCGGCGCGAAGGCCGGCCCCATAGCTGATGCCTAGGGCAGCACGGTACTTCAGACCCGGCCCGGGCACAGCGGCCATCAGGTCGCCCACCTCCTCGACGCTGAGGGCGACCGGCAATCTCCGCGGCTTGGCCCGAAACTGCATGTAGCGCTTCATGTCCTCGCACACGCAGGTGATGCCGAAGAAGAACCGCAGCGATGAAATCCGCACGTTGAACGTCGTGGCCGAAACCCCGGCATCCGTCATCTGAAGCTGATAGGACCGAAGCTCCTCCGGCGTCGCTTTATCAGGCGAGTGCCCGAGATAGGCGGCGAAGTTCTTGATCGCCCGGATATGCGCGGCCTGTGCCTTCTCGCCCACCCTCGCAGCAACCGCCCAAAACCTCCGCAAACTGGCCAAGCTCAAGCCGATGACGCCAGCCGCAGGATAACAAGCGGGGGCCACCTCCGCTTAAACCAATCAAATCAACGAAATCGCGCGAACGACAGCGCCAAAACGAACGAGTTTTTCAACGGAGTCCGCCCAAAGAGCAGAACGTGGCACTTGGCTCTGAGCTCTACTATGAGCGAAAAGAGAAACCTGGGCCCTTTTGCAGAGTTCATACTCTTTACCGCCCAGCGGATACAGGTGGCTGCGAGCGGATCACTGATAGCCGCCTCCGTCGCGGGCGTTCGCAAGAATGAGTCTTCCTAATTCTTGCCATTTTGGCGTGGGTATCTCTCCGGCTCAAGAGCAATGCCGGCCGGTGCAGGATTGGCATATGAAATCTGGAGATCATGTGCGCCATGACGGCCGCGACTGACGATATGTTGCGAGCGGAGCAGCATGAGATCCAGCGATTGCTGGGCCGGTGTTTGCTGACATTTCAGAACTATGAGCGCCTGTTGAAGGGGATCATGGCGCATTACGAATTCTCGGGGTCAGCGGAAACCCTGCAGGCGGTACGAGAGGCGCGGATCACCGAGACCGCCCGCAAAACGCTCGGAGCTCTTGTTGGCGAAATGCTCGGATCATGCATCGTTTCCGACGCGACCGCCGAACAACGCCAGATGGCCGACGACATCACCGATGAGGAAGCCCCGTGCAGTATGAGGATGTATATCGGCATCCCGGACGCGGAGTTCGGGCAACTGGTCTGCGATTTGAAAGACCTGGTGAGCATGCGAAACACCCTCGTCCACAACTTCATCGAGCAGCATGACCTTGGAACCCTGGAAGGGTGTCCCTCTGCGCGAGATGCCCTGATCCAAGCCCAGGACTGGATCGATCATCATCTCGAACAACTGCGCGCTTGGACAGATGATCTGCTTCGAGCTAAACAGCAGATGTCCGAGTATCTCCAGTCCGACGCAATCCGGAACTTGATCGTCAACGGCATCCTCCCGGATGGCACGGTGTACTGGCCTTTCGCGGGGATTGTGGACGCCCTTAATGAAGCGGCCGATACGTTGGCGGTCGATGGTTGGGTTCCTGTGAAGGACGCTGGCGAATGGATCGCCGAACGCTATCCCGATCAGGCGCCCAAACGATACGGCTGTCGCGGTTGGCGGCAGGTCCTGCATGAGGCTCGCGTCTTCGAACTGCGATACTTCGAAACTGATGGGCCGCGCTCTGCCAAGTACAGGAAACTGCGCTCCCACTGACGCGCTCCCGATCTGGCCAGGTATATCCACTTCCGGTGTACCGACACACAGGTGGCGACTGGAGCCCAGGGACGATGGCCACGTCTCTTTTTGACACCCCTCATGGTTAGTTAAGAAAGTGTAAAGGCGCTGCTTGTCGTCCGGGGGGATGGCCACGGCGCGCCACGCTACCATGAGGCCGCTTATGACAATTGATGCGTCCCGTCACGACGGGGTCGAAACACCTGTTTCCGAAAGGGAAGCCCACGAGCTCCGGGCCGAAAACCAGAAATGGGCCACCAAGCTGTTTTGGCTGGGTTGGTTCATCGAAATCGTGCTGGTCTCGGTGGGCCTTGGCGTCGCCTTCGCTCAGGCGGCCAGCATTCCGGGCGGAACAAGCCTGCTGCAAGCGGTTCCGGTCTTCGGCGTTTTCGTGGTGCTTTCGGCGGTCGAACTGGCCAAGATTCCGGCCGCGACCGTGGTCTTTCACGCGCGCGGCATGGCCCGCTACCTGGCGCTTGGCGGGCTGCTGGTTGCATCGGTCATTTCCTTTGAGACCGTGTTCAACGGAATTGAACGCTATGCTCATGTCACGACCCATCCCGTCAGCGTGGCGCGCGATCATCATGCGGCCTTGCTTGGGGAGATCGAGCAGTTGCGCCATTCCGGCCAGGACGACCTGACGGGAGACGACATTGCCCGCGCCGATGCCGAGCGGATGGCGCAGCTCGAACAGGCGCTGGCCATTCGCGACAGGGCCTTGCAGGACGCGCGCGCCGATCTTGAAAGCCAGGAAACCCGCGAGCTCAAGGCGCAGCTGGCGAACCTCATCCAGCAGCAGAACGAGGCGGGCGATCAGGCCGGAGCGGATTGGCAGGAATACATGGATGACCTGCGGTCGCGCGCATCGGATGCATCGCTCAGCAATGACATGCGAAGCTATGCCGAGCGGGTCATTCGCCAGCAGCCCAAGAAGGTCACAGTCGTCGATGCTGCCCGTGCCAAGTTCGACGCCGAGATCCTGAAACTCAACCAGGCCATCGAAGGCTCGATCACCGAACCGTCGCCGGAGGCCCTCGAAAACGTGGCGCGCAAACAGGCCGAGCGCGACGCGGCCGCACAGGCCCTGACCGCCTTCGAGCGTGACAGCAGCAGGCGGGCGGACGAGCGGACCGCGACCCTGCAAGACATCCAGTCAGACAAGGCAGAGCGGTCCCGCCAGATCGAGGCGCTGGAGGCCGAGGCGGTCGTTGCGCAACGGGAAATCGCATATGCCGCGCAACTGTCGCAGATGCATCGCTGGGCGTCCTTCGTGTTCGGGGTCGAGCCGTCGGAGGTGCAGGACAACCAGGCCAAGGCCATTGGGGCGATCTTCGGCGCTGTGCTGGGCGTTGTCGCGTCGCTGACCGGCGCCAGCGTTGCCATGTATTCGCAGTGGTTCCACGTCCGGGGCGTGCAACCGGTTGTCCGGATCCAGGAGGTGGCGGTCGAGAAGATCGTCGAGAAGGAGGTCGAGGTCACCCGCGAGGTCGAGGTTCCGGTCCTGCACCATGTGTACGTGCCGGTGCCGGTCGGAAATGACCTCGAACAGGAACTGGATGCGATTCTCGAGGCATTGCCGCCCGAGGCGGCCAGGGCCCTGCGCGATCAACTGGCCTCCGGATTTGCGGCCCCGGACGCGCTTCCGGCGAGCAGCCCGCCCGCAGACGAGGGGGTGGCAAGCCCCCGGGACAGCAGGTCCGGGCACACCCTTCTGTCGGCAAGCAAGAACGAACGATCCGAAAAAGGAGATGATCATGCGCGAGCAGCATGACACAAAAATGCTGGAACAGGTGATCAACGCGATCTCGCAGCGGCTCGAAACCCCTGCGCGTGAGATCCGGGCCGCCTCGGACCGGCTTTCCCAGGCCTCGACCGCCCGCACGCACGAAGCGGTGGCCGCGGCAGATGCAAGCGCCAGAACGGCCTTGCTGAAGGCGCAGGCGCATCGGGCCTTCATCGTGTTGACGGGGGTTTCCATGCTGGCATTGGCGATTGGCTTTGCGGTCTCGCTGGTCCTGGACGCGGGGGCAGAGAGGATCAGCCGCGCAGAGCCGTCGCCGGTCGAGGTGGCAGCGCCCGCCCCAGCGCCCGCTCCGACGCCCGCCCCAGCAGCGGTCTGGCCCAACATGCCCGAACCGAGCGGGGGCACCGGGTCCGAGGAAGCCGTCGTCACCACCAATTTCACCCTGTTCCGGGAAAAGGAAATCAAGCTCGGCACCCGGTTGTTCGAGGTGATTGCCGGACATCACTTCAACAAGGGCACCGATACGCAGTTCGAGAATGCCTGGTGCTACATCAGCGAATTCGCGGATGGCATGACGGTCAGGGTCTCGCTGGGCAACAAGCTGCCTTCCGCGTCTCCCCAGATCGAGGCCCCGAATGCCAGCGAACTGTCAAAGGTCGGCATCAGCCGGGCGGACCACCTGGCCCTGTTCAATGCCTGCCCGTGGCTGGACGGGAACCCGGATCTTGCCGCGGCGACACCGGACCCGAGCGGAGCGGCCTATGTGTTTTCCGGCGAAGTCACCGCGCAAAGCGTGGACCGCCTGATCGAGGCCGTGGACAACGGCGCCAGCCGCGTCCTGTTCAACTCTCCCGGCGGATCGCTGGAGGATGCGATGCGGGGGTTCTCTGCCCTGAAGGACAAGGACATCGACGCGGTCGTGACCGGCGAATGCTCCAGTGCCTGCACCCTGCTTTTCCTGGCCGGTCAAAGCCGGTCGATCACGCAGGAGGGCAGTGTCGGCGTGCACCAATGGCGCTCTGTCGGCGCGCAGACCAACGAGGGCGACGCGCAGTTGCTGTCCGGAACGCTTGTCGCCCTGATGAAGGAGGCCGGCGTGAGCGAGGACTTCTTCATCGCGGGCTCCTCCGTTCCCCCCGATGAAATCCTGTGGCTCTCGCGCGATCAATTGCGGGACTGGGGCGTCCTGACCTCCTGACACGGGGCGGTGCCCGCCGCGGCAGAGACTTGGATTCCCGCGCTGCTTAACCAAATATTAACCAAATCATGCATGGTCCGATGACGCGACTTCTGAAATCCATCCTGTTTTGCCTGTTTTTTCCCCTGGCCGTCCCCTTGATTGCTGGCGAGCCCGGGGAGGTGGACGGGCGCGCGAGCGTGATTGACGGCGACACGATTGAAATCCGGGGCATCCGTATCCGCCTGCACGGAATCGATGCGCCTGAAAGCGGTCAGTCCTGTCACGACGCCCAGGATCGGATATGGCGTTGCGGTCAGAAATCCGCCCTCGCGCTTGCTGACCAGATCGGGCGCTCCGTCGCCTCTTGCCTCGTCAGCGACACCGACCGCTACGGGCGGTTGATCGCTACCTGCGCTGCGGATGGTCGTGACCTCAACGCCTGGATGGTGGCACAGGGCTGGGCGGTGGCCTACCGTAAGTATTCGCATGACTACGTTGCTCAGGAACGTGCCGCCAGAGAGGCGGGGCTGGGCATCTGGCAAGGCCGGTTTACCCGTCCCGACCTCTGGCGCAAAGGTCAGCGGACATCACCGGCCGCCCCGGTGCGTTCAGACCCAGCCGAATGCGCCATCAAGGGCAACATCAATTCCAAGGGGCAGCGGATCTATCACCTTCCGGGAACGGAATGGTACGACCGCACCCGGATCAACGAGACCAAGGGAGAGCGCTGGTTCTGCTCGGAGGCCGAGGCGCGAAAGGCAGGCTGGCGACCTGCGCGCTGATCCTGCTCGGATCAACCGAGCCACCTCCCGCCAGTTGAAATTGACGGATGTGGTCTTTTTCGACTGACGGTGTGCAATGCTCCATTTCCAGACTGATGAGTTCAGGAATTGGACCCGCGTTCAACGTGGACATGGACATGGTATGGTGCGGAAGCGTTAACAACGACCGTGTCGCCTTCACGTGCTCCGGAAGCCAAAAAGAACTGCCGTACCCAGCCGCGCTTCCGGAACATTCGTTTGGTTCGGTCGATGTCCGTCATTACCGTTGAGGGGCCACCCCAATCCACGGTGATATCTCTGGAGCCTGCATCCTCCTTGCTGCTTCCGCCGATGCTGTCGGCTGGGAACTTGTCGAGGAAATCTCCAATGTAAAAGTGACTGTTCCGAAGGTTTCCACCGGTTATCAGGCTTCGGCCGAGAAGGTGCCGTGGGGCTTCGGGCAAAGGATGTGCCGGCGCTGCTGGTGTTTGTTGCCTGAATGAAGCGTCTGTGGTCGGGTGACCCGAGGCCTTCATGACAAGGCTCGTGTCGAGCGTAGGGCTTGGAGTCGCGATGGTGTTGCAGGCAATCGTCGATGTTGCTTCGAGTGCTTCAGCCAAGCGGGTTGAAACCTCATCCGAAAACAGGACCCAGATAACCGCGCCACTCTTGTGTTCATAGGAAACCGGGTGCTCAAGTGGTTGGATGTTGGCAAGTTTCCAGGGGACGACCCATTTTGAGACCGCACCGCTACGGATCATGGAGTCCGGGATGCGGTGATGGTCCTGCGAAGCAATCATTTCGGAGGGGCTGAGAGCCTTTCCACAATCGACGAGCCTTGCCAGACCCACAACCAGCCCGCTCCCCTTGCGGATCAGGCCGAACCATCCTCTATGCGACGTTGCCTGCGAACGCATTTCCCAGTCTTTTCGGCCTTCGAGAATGTGCCCGATCCACGGTTCGTCAATTATCAGGCCACGCTTAACTATCATCTGCTTGTCTTTCTGTTCAGGAAATCATGACAGTTCCCAGGCGCCCTGAGCATCAGGGTTGGGTATCGGTAATCCGTCGCGCCGAAACTGTTCGGCCATACTGTCCGCGATCACTGCGTGTTGGCCTCGCTCGGGGGACGCTACGGCTGCGGTCAGCCCGGATACATCCGCGGCGCTGTCGCCCATGGGCCAGAGCGCCTGTTCTGCGAGCTTGCGTTTGCGCTGCATGAGGCTTTGCAAGAGGGCATCAAAGCTCTGAGCTCCCAGCTCCGGGTGCAGTGCCATCGGGATATGGACCGAGACAGGTCGCGCCTGGCCGATGCGGTGGACGCGGTCATTGCACTGTTCCTCGACCGCCGGGTTCCACCAGCGTGACAGGTGAATGACGTGGGTGGCTGCGGTCAGGGTCAGGCCGGTGCCAGCTGCTTTTGGTCCGAGGATGAGCATGTCGAAACCCCCGTCCGCCGTCAGGTGACGCTGGAAGCGGTTGACGATTTCCTGACGTCTTGGAATAGGCGTGTCGCCGTTGATTACGTCGATCTTTTCCAGCCCGAACAAGTGGCGGACGATTTCGGCAAAGCGGAACTGCATGTCGCGATGTTCGATGAAGACCAGCACGCGTTCTCCCGCGTCCCTGATCCGATGCAGGATATCGATCACCGCATCCAATCGGGCGCTCTGAGAAATGAACTCCTCGGGCGGCACTGCTTTCGCCGCTCCGGGGTGGACCGAGACAGAGCGGATGTGGTGCAACATCTTCAGCGCGGCTCCAGGCCCGCCATTGGCGAGTTTAACCTGCGCGAGGTCATAGGCGTCAGCCTGCACCTTGGGCATCAGGCGCGGATGAAGGAAACGGCGCTTCTTTGGTAGGTCACGCGCAACCTCATCTTTCAGGCGGCGGAGGCCGAGTGGCGGCACTGATCCGCGCGGCTTGAAAACACGGGCGTGGAGCTCAGCCATGTTCTTGGAGTCAGGCGTCGCATACTGTGCCTTGAACTCCGATCCGGACCCGAGGCAGCCCGGTGCTATCCGGTCCATAATGGTCCAGAGGTCGATAGCCGCATTCTCGATCGGGGTACCAGTCAGGCCGATCCGGAAATCCGCATTCATGGCCTCGACGGCCTTGGAGGCCAGGGTGGCCCGGTTCTTGATGTTTTGAATCTCGTCCATGACAAACGCGGAGAACGGGATTTTTCCAAGCGAATGTTGGTAGTTGGCGAGAGTGGTGTATGTTGTGAGGAGCCAGTAGCGGTGCGCGCGCCCCTCTTCGAAAGCCTCGTCAAGCCAATCGAGATCCAGTTGAGGAAGGCCGGATTGTGTCTCCGTACCGCGCGCGTCGTGTCGTTTCTGGGAGCCAAGCGAAGACCCATATAGGCGGATCAGGGATCCGAAGCCGCGCCCTTCGACGTGTATTCCAACTTCCTGTTCCCAGTTCCGGAGCAGCGAGGTCGGCGCAACCACGAGGATCGGACCCCGGTTTGCCGCAGTGGGTTGCTTCATGTGCTCTTTCAGCCAGACGAGGAACGAGATGGTTTGGAGGGTCTTTCCAAGGCCCTGTTCGTCGGCGTTCAGAATGCCGGGAAGTCCCGCTTTCCAGGCCTCCATCGCCCAGTCAAAGCTGACCTGCTGATGCTCGCGGAGCGGTGTGCGGATGGTCTCGGGCAGAACGATGGGGATGGAAGGCGTGCGCGGAGAAAGTTTGGCCTCCCAGGTCAGTTCATCGAAGTTTTCCTTGGTCTCGAGGATGATCGGCCCCTCGGCTTCATCTGGTTTCTCACCATCTTCCTCTCGGAAGGCGACGAGCGCCTCACGTCTCTGGATCTCGCCCTCGATGGCGGCAAGACGGGCAGGGGTGATCTGAATTGTCTCTCCCGCGATCTCGGCGGAGGTGTCCGTGTCGCTTTCGAGAACTGTGGCCATGTGGTCGCGCAGTGCCCTCAGTTCGGGCTCAGGCATGGACTGGATCGCTTCGACCAGGTGCTGGGCAAAAGCTTCGGGCAGCCACGTGGTGCCACTGCCTTCGCCCATCTCCGAGGTGCGTTTGTAGACGATCACCCCCGTTACCCGGTCCGAGTACTCCCGGCTTTCGATCAGCGCTGGACCGGCGATCGCCTCCACCATCTCGGCCTGCTGCGCGTCATCCAGCCCGTCCAGTTGCCCGGTCCTGGCAAGGTGCTGGTTGACGGCCTCAGTGATGAAGGCACGTGGGTTCTCGATAAAGGCGCGTCGCTCTTCACGCGGGGCTTTTTGGATGCGGACCATTTCCTCAAGCACCGGTGCCGCGCCCTTGTCGATGACAAGGTATGCGTTGTTGCCAAGCCGATAGGCCGGTTTCGCGCCATGCTGGTGCAACCCGAACTGGAAGACGGCCAGCGCCTCTCCGCTCAGTTCGGCGTTTTCCTCCGAAATGTCGTCGGTCAAACCCGCGCTTTCCAACCGCTCTGCGGAATAGGGCACCACTTCGAACTGTCCAAGAGCCTTGTCCGGCGAGATGGAGAAGCGGTCGGCGATGCGCACCTCGAGGCCACGCAGAAAGGCGGTCATCGAAAGGCCGGCCATCTCGCGATTGGCAGGCATTTCCGAGTCGATATCGGAACCCGGCTCGATGGCACGGCGGAACTCGGCCAAGGCCCGCCAGTGGTCTTCTATGGGCTGGGTGGCGTCGAACCCGTCAGCAAGATCCAGCGCGCGTTTCATCCAGAGCGGAATACGGCGCGGCCCCTCGGATGAGCGAAGGATCGCGCCGGTGCGCTTCGGTGTCTCGCGCTGCCCCTGGCGGAACCATTCGTAGTGGAGTTTGAAGTCCGGACGCCCCAGGACACCGGTCACATCCGTTCGCAACATCAGGTCGACGGTGCGCGGCAGGCCCAGCGCATCGGCTGCCGCGGCAGACAGGCTGGCCGCGGCATCATGGGAAATGCGGAGGAGATCCGGTGCAACCGTGACTTCACCCGGGTGACTGTCCTCCCATGCACGCAGGTCGCCAATCGCAAAAAGCAGGTCGCGATCTTCAGGCGCCAAGTCGGTGAAACTGCGCGCGGATGGTTTGACCATGAGGCGAGAGAGCAGCCCCTGCTTTGCCTGAGGGAAGCGGATCTCGATGGCATTGTCGAATACTGTATGGATAGGCGCGGTATCAGACATTTTGGAGGACCCACTGAGACCAATGGTAAATTGAATTGTGCGGTTTCGAGTTGCGCGATGCCCTCATTATGTCATCGCAGTAGTACTCGCGCTGGTATAGTTTCGGAGCTCCCTTATCGTCCAAGCGGAAAATGTGTGTCTTGTAGCTATGGCATCCATCGACGACGATCTTGTTGCCGATCCGCATGATCAATAGTGAGGTGCTGCTGCCTCGGTCGAGCTGACGGCCGAAACGGCGGTTCATGTCTGTCTTGCCACTGCGTATCAGGTTCTGTTGAGCATAGCGGCGTGCCTCCGAGCCGAAAGCAACCCAAGCCTCATCTATCATCTTGTCGTCATAGAGTTTCAGCCAGAAGTCCCTGCGCGGTGGCCACATGTGGCTGTCCTGAGTCGCCGTGACCATATCGCAGAAGAACTTCATGTCTTGATGCGTCAACCAACGCAGTAGGACGGACTTCAAGTCCGGATCAAACCCAGACCAGATGCCGCCGTTATGCAGGCGCGGATCGTTCCAGCCGGCAATGATCTGCTCTGACAGTTCGTTGCGCAAAGCGTCCGTCGGTGTTCGGTTGCGCCAGACAGACAGGAGGGCCTCGACAGCAGGGCCGGCTCCCGCCTGAAGGACCGGCCCGTTTTCAGGTGTCAGCCAGTTGAAGAGCTTGGACCGTGCTTCAGGTTTTGCAAGTTCCGGGGCCAGGCGTTCGACGAATGTCTTGTGTGCGGCCTTTGCAAGTCCCGAAGTATGAGGGCTGCTAAGGCCCATGGATTTGAGAGCCTTATATGGGTCGTCTGAACCTAGCATGATTCTCGCAAGGTCCAGTGGCGCTGCATCAGGTCGAAACAGCGAGGGCAAGGTTTCAGTCAGTTTGCGATGTCGCCCCCCGAGTTCGGTACTGCGCTGCCCAAGTGCCTGGGCGAGGAGCCGTGTATGGGAGGCACCGGGTTCGAAACTGTCGATGTAGACGCCAACCATTCCGTCAAGGAAGGCACCGGGTTGACGTGTCGCAATCTCCGAAAGATAGAAAGTGTGTACGGGTGCCAAGTCCGACCGTGTTCGCCTTTCTTCATCGAAGACGGCCACTGCGGCCGAGATCACGCGCTGGGTGGTTATGTTTTCCCATTTCCAGTCCTGGACACGAAAGAGCATGTTCAAGGCGAGCTTTTCGCGATCACGATCCTCGGGTGTTTTTATGGCGTCGGGCCATCGGGAGAGAATGTCTTTAACTGAGCGGCGGATCTGGTCCAGTGGCGGCAGAACACGTTTTCGGAGCGGGTTCGGCCGGCCAAGTAGGGCGTGTATGCTGTTCGCATTTGCCGGTTCGTTGCTCACTGCCGCTCTCCTACCGCCTGAAGGGCTTCGCGGATGACCTGAATCCCACCGGTGTCCTGCGGCGTCACCATGATGAAACGTAGGTCGATGCGGCGGTTGGTGGCCCGGCCCTCGGCCGTATCGTTCGTCGTGACGGGACGGTCAGGACCGTAGGCTGCGACGGAAAGTACAGGCTGCCGCTTCAGATTCAGATGCTGCATCACGCCTTTCGCTGCTCCGGTCATGGCAAAGAACGTACTGTTGGCGCGCGCAGCAGACAGGGACCGGTTGACTTGGTCTGTTCCCCGGTTGTCGGTATGGCCCTCGATCTGGACAGCCTCCACCAACGCAAATGCCGGGTTGCAGGCCTCGTCGAAGCGCGACGCGTCGCCCAAGGTGAAACAGGGAAGGATTTCGTCCAGCCGCTCGGCAAGCTTCGAGACAATTGCCGCCTTGTCGCGTGCTAGGTTCGACCGACCTGATGCAAACAGCCCTTCGCCCTGGAACCGAAGGGCGTCACTCTCCTCGCTCAATTCGACCTTGAGGTCCGGGAAATCGGCAAGGATGGCGTCGCGCAGGCGGGTCAGGACTTCTCGCCGTGCTATTGAAACGCGCGCCAGGTAGGCCTCGAGGGGATCGACCTTTTTCAATTCGGCAAGTTGCGCCTGCAACTTCTCGATTTCCTCATCTTTTTCCTTGATCTGTTTTTCAAGGTTTCGGATTCTTTCCTGCAGGTTCAGGACAAGCTCCTCGAGTTCCCTGACACGCTGTTTCAGAGCTTCGTTGTCGGCTTTGAGGGATGCGATTTCGGCTTGAAGGGCATCCCTTTCTTCGGTCAGCGCCTTAACCTGTGCATTGAGTTCGGTAACCCGCAACCTTAGCGCTTCCAGTTCCTTCTCGAGGCGCGCAATGGTTTCAGCACGGGTTTCCGCCAAGGCGCGCCACTCATCGCGCTGCTCGACCATTTCATCGAATCGGCTGAGCGGAACTGTCTCGGTCTCGCGTGCCTGGCTGGCAAAGAAGGCCAGCAGGATCATCATGATGAACAGGAATCCGACAGTCATGTCGGTCATCGAGACGAAGGCGCTTTCTTCCTCTTCTTCGTGCCGAATTTGCTTTGCTTGCGCTCTCATGAATGGCCTCGGGGCTGTCGCGGGATGAAGGCTTCAGCTTGTTCAACGACACTCTTGAGGGTGTCCAGGCCTGGTGCCAACGCATCACGCATCTGACCAACGTGATCCTGGGCTGAACCAAGGGCTGCATCGAGCTGTGCATTGTATTCCTTGAGCGCACGCCCCAGCATTTCGTCGATCTGGTCCAGCTTCTCAGCCTCGTCTGACAATTGTTCGATAACCGCTCGGGTGGCTTCGAGGTTTCGGCGGATGCCTTCGCGTTCGGTGCCAAGCGCCGTCTGGGCGCTTTCCAGCACATGAGCCGCGTTTTCCGCAACTGATGCGGAATTCTGCATCAAGGTTTCCGAAACCGTCTCGACCAGGTCGCCCACGCGGCGCAGGGTGTTTTCGATCCGCTCTTGAGAGGCCCGGATCGGCTCGGCTGCGGCGGTCAGGCTCTGGCTGGCGCTCCGGAAGCCTTCGGACGCACCCTGGATGGCATTTGCACCTGTGTTCAATCCCTGTGCGGCGCTTTGGGCTCCGGATGCCCCCCGCTGTACCGCTTCGGCCATCTCGGACAGACGGGTGCCGATGTCCTCTAGGCGCGAGAGGAGTTTTTCACCGATCACGTCGCCCATCTCAGTGCCAAGTTTTGCTATGTCCTGGCTGGTCTGATTGAAGCTGTCGAGAAGTGCGCGGCCGGCGCCTGTGATCGCTTGGCCCGCCTCGTCAGTACTTGCCGCTATGCGCTGTCGTGCGGCTTCTGCACTATCCTGGCTTGCGCTTTCAAGGGTATTCCGGAAACCTTCGGCCGCGTTCTTCATCTCATCGGCTGCTGCCCGCATGGCCTCGGCTCCTTGGCCGGTATTGTCCCGGATGCTGGACAGAGTATCGTTCATTACGGAGAGCAGGCGATCAGCGCCTTCGTTCATTGCCTGAGATGCTGTTTGCCCGCTGGCGGCTACTTCGGAGCGCATTTCCGCCATGGCCCGCGCCATCTGGTCCAGGGCATCACGGAGCCCATCTCCGGCCAGCGAATTCGAGGTATTCATGCGGTCAACCATCAGCCCGATCCGGTCGGTTGCTTCGCCCAGCGACTCGCTTGCTCGGGTCAGGGCGTTTCCGACGGAATGCGACAGTTGTTGGGACAGGTCACCGACCAGACCTTCCATGTTGCTGGTTCCCATGGTGGAAACACGGTCAAATATTGGATCCATCTTGTTGGAAATGGCGGTCGTTATGGCCTCGGGCAGGGCGTCAAGAGGCTCTCGGAGTTGCGCAATCATTCCAGTTCCAATTTCACGCAGGTGCTCGCGCTGTTCTGTTGCTGCGCGAAGCTGCCGGAACCCGATGTCTTCAAGGCTTACAAATACCAGACGGCGTTCGATCCCTGAGCACAGATGGTTGAGAGCTGCTTCGATCCGGTTTTGCCTCGCGCGGAGCAAGAACGTGAAGAGGATCGAGCAGAACAGACCGACCAGCGACATCACAAATTTGGCCGAGGCAATCTGCATGAAGTCCTGCATGGCACGGTCCATGCCGCCGGATCCCGCATTCAGGGACTGCGAAAACTGGTGCAAGGCTGCGACCAGCCCGAGGAAGGTGAGCAGAAGACCTGCGGACACGAAGGTATTTGGAAGAATACGATAGATCCCCGGGCCGAACTCGAGATCCTCGACATTCAGAAAAGACGCAGGGCGGATCGAATTTCGCAGGCGCAGAGGTCCGTCAAGGTCATCGGGAACCACTGTTTCATTGAATTCGTCAAATGCTTCCCAGACAGCTTCGCGATCGCGATTGGTCCGGTAATTCTCTCGAAGCGACGCACGAAATTCGTCATAGCCCTCGGCGAAGAATTCGATGCCATCATGCTTGCGCACCCGGGTGTCCAGTTCCTTTACGGCCCCCACTTGCCGAGACGTCCGGCGCAGGTAAAGGATCCCCGCAATGACCGTGAGCAACAAAAAGAGACCGGCCAAATAGCCGGGACGACTATCGGATAGAGTCAAGGCTTCTGCGAGGGCGATGATGCCGTCTTTCAGAAAAAGGCCAAGGTCATCACCAAACTCGAATTGCACGTGCTACTCCTGTCGAATTCGTTTCAGTTGTATTATCTTCGGACCTGAACCGTACGGTTGAGATCCGGGAGCTTCAAGATTTCAAATTGCTGTTTTTGTTGAAATCTTTTTCACTCTGCATTGTTTGCTCGAAGGGCGAAAAAAATATCGCTTCAGGAACCTTGCCAGGTCTCGCTCCTTCGAAATTCATTCTGCTGCCAGCCAGAGTGCTCCACTTCTTGTTCAACGTCGGGTTCATCGCGGTCGCAGGCTTATTTGAAGTTTCTGGAGGTCCAGACCGGTTCTGTCTGCTTCCAGGGTCTGAAGAAATGCCAGCAGGTCATCCTGTCTCGGTTGGCCGAATGCAATCCTGTAAAGGGCGACCGATCGTTTCAACCAGCGGGACAAGGCTTCTTCCCGGCTGAAAGGTAGGGATAGGGTGTAGCGTTCGATGCATGTTTCACCTTCCAACAGCCAGTAGGGTTCCATGTCTCCGTCCCGCTTGGCCACCGCTCTCGCCTGCAGGAACATCTGCTGCCACGGGTCCATGGAATGCGAACCAGAGCGAAGGCTGTCGCCCTGCTGCGCGGCCAGATTCAATCTGACTGCGTGGTTCTTGTAGCGATGCACCCGTCCTTCCCGCTGCTCGAGATCGACAGGGTTCGTCGGCAGGTTCCAGTGTACCAGGCGATGGCAATACGGGTGAAAATCCAGCCCTTCCTGCCCTACGGAGGTCGTGGCGAGGACAAAGGGACGGAAAGGAGAATTGAAGGCGGTGCGCACGCTGTCGGTGCGCTGAGCGGCGCCGTCCTCCTGTGCGCCCTGCAGAAGTCGGGTGGCAAAACGCCCACGCATTCTCAACGCCGGTGTTATTTCGATGCGGTCGTCTCGAGCCTGGTACTGCTTGAGTTCGATCTGGGCGGGTTTGATCGAGAGAGCTTCGTCCATCGTGGCAGCCAATGCGGTCACGATCTTCTCTGACGTGGCGTCGTTCAGTCCCTCGGCTTCGAGTAAGACATGTACGTATTCGTCCAGAACGGATTGCAGATCGTTCGCGATGCAGTGGTGGAGAACGGCCTGCCAATAAACTTCGTCCGTTTCGCCGCCGCGCAACAATGCCTGGCTTTCGGGCTGGTTGAACAACCCGCGAAAAGCCATGCCGATCCGGGCTGCCGCGTCGAGCATTGCCGGGTGATCGAGAGGCAAGTCGGGCGCAACCCTGTGAAGGGCACGCAGGGCACAGGTGGCCGGGCTTCCGAGGGCGAGATCGACGAGATGATCAAGCAGCGCGTCCACTTCCGGTGTGCCGTGCAAAACGTTGTCCCGGGCGGCGGCGTCCAGCGCTTGCAGGTGCTCGTGCCAAGCCTCCTGACCGTCGTCTCTGACGATCTCTGTCAGTATTCTTCCCGTGCCGAGCCACTGGTCATACCCTGTGGTTTCCATATCCAGAGATGCGGCGCAGGCCCAATCCCAGGTCTCCGCGCGTTCCAACTGGTCTTCGCCTTGCAGGGACGGAAGGTTGGTGCCACGCGCCACCGCCCGGAGACGCGCTGACAAGGTCTCTGCTACGTCCTTCAGACGATGTCGCGCTGATACCCTGAGGGCCTGCACATCGCCAAGCGGACCTTCCTTACGGAAGATTTCGAGGGGATCGACCAACCGGGCAAGGGTCGGAGAAGGGATGACCAGCGGAAGCACTCTGAGGCCGGTCAGGCGATCCTTGTTGCGCCGAAAGTTCAACAACTGAGGATGCCGGGCGGAGTAGGTGCGTTTGGTGTGCCCCATCTCCATCGCTCGCTCGCTTTCATAGGAAAGAAGCGCCGCAATCGCGTCGGGAACCATGGACCATTGCGAAAAGACGAGAACCTTGCTCGCATTCACCGGACGCCCGAAATAGGGCAGGCTTGGCGGGACCCAGAGCCGTTGGGCCATATCATTTTCGAAGGCGATCTGTTTCAGAGCCCGCAGTCGGCCGTTGTTCTCCGGAATCGCCTGATAGGCATCAATCGCGACGGTATCCAACTGTGCGGACTGTGCTGCGCGGATCGCATCGAGCAGTTCGTCGGGGGGATTGTCTTTCAGGGTTTCCAGCCTTTGACCAAGCTTGTAGTCGCGCAGAAAGCTGAGCAGGTAAGGGGCACTTTTCCAGTATTCGACCGTGCCGGGGGCGGAGGCCTCGGCTGCAACTCGCGCGATTGCACGCGCCGCGACCAGATCGGCCGCTTCGATCGTCACGGGAACGTCGATGTCACGCATCATGGCGTCGCGGTCTTGCGTCTCGGATACGCGCTCGGTTCGGGCGATGACCTGACGCAGGGTGGTTTCGATCCCTTCTCGAACCGTGCAAGCACGGTCGAAGGAAGCTGGCAGGCTTTGCAAAGCGTGGCGAAAGCGGCGCATTTCGGTTTCCAGCTCGGCCCGCACTTGGGGCCCGCGCGTACCGAAAAGAAAGCCGATCACGTCGAGGAATTCACGATAATGATCGCCTGCATCCGCCTCGTCATCCCGCAGCGACAGCATGCGATAGGGAGTGGCGGACAGCAGGAGCACCTTCGCCTGATTGCCATCGGGGTCCTTGGCATCGAACAGCTTGCGCGCGAGATCTGCGGCCTCACCGTCTCCATGCAGCAACTCTGTGAAGCGTTGGAATTCATCAAGAACGATGAGGTCCGGTTCCAAGGCTTCGGCGCTCTCTCGGGCCAGAAGCGCCCGGAGTTCACCGACAATCTTTTCCCGTCTTCTGTTCAAATTTGTATTGTGTCCGAGTTCTTCCTTGTAGGCCTGTGCACAGTCCTCGAGTTCGCGCAAAAGGTCCGGGCGGGCTGCGACGGCTTGCCTGAATTTCTCTGCGATCTGCGGCTCGACGGGTTGTGCGTCGACCCAGTTGCGCGTGGCCTTCCAGCCATCCACTCCTGCATAGCCTTGCAGCATCCGTGTGACCGCCTCTTGGTCTTCGAGAAGCGGGCGGATCAATCGGAGGATCAGGGCGCGTTCCGCCTTCATTCCGCCGCCGGACTTGACGTCGAGCGAGGTTCCGGGTGTCAGGCTGAAGAAGTTCACACCAGTTGGCCTTATGCCGCCTGCACGAGCCAGCTCCATGGCCAACATGGTGAGGCGCGTGGGCAGCACATGGGCATCGTCGTTTCCCATGACATTCAGGCGGGCCACGTTTTGCCGGGCAATGGCGCCATTCGAGCAAATATACACGATGTCGATGCGCGGGATCGTATCCTGCAATGCCTCGATCGTTCGGGCAATCACGCCTCGCGCTACCAGGGTTTTTCCGAGTCCGACCTCGTCGGCTACGAGGAAATGGCGTGTGGCGTCCGCATCGATCAATAGTCGCCGACTGACATAGTCGACCGTAGCGCGCTGGAACGCCTTGAGGGAACGCAGGGCATCTTCGGCACAAAAGCGGTCCATCATGGCGCATTCTCGGGCAGTACTTGACGAAATGTTTCCCAAAGAGTGAGGAATTCCCTGGGTATGACATCTGTCTCATCGCTGTCCGGACCAGCGAGCCGGCGCACCAATCGCTCGATGTCTCGGAGCTGGCGGCCGTCACCGGAGAGCGCACGCACCATGTCTTCGAGGATCGGGCTGTCCCGTTCAGTTCCGAAGACCCCGTCCAGCTTGCCACCCTTGCCGGCGGCAAACAGGGCCTGCGTTGCCGCGGAAACATCCCCCAACAGCAGGCGGATGTACCGCAGGAACGTTTCGCGGTTTTCGATGAAAGAGCGCAGAATTTCCGACGAACGACGGTCGGGAAGGTCTTTCAACGTCGTTCCCAGGGTAAAGCTTTGTTCCAATCCGGTTTCCTCGTCGCGAAGCAACACACCGATCCAGCGCGTCACGTCCCGAAGCGGGAGCGGCATCAGGGCGCGTTCCGCACAATCGACAAGGGGCAGGGAGGTGGCATGCATTCGTCCGGCCATGAGAGGCCAGACTGACAGGGTGATCCCGTCCGGGAGGTGAACGGGCGTGCCTGTTGAAAGGTGCAGCCTAACCAACTCGCCCGTTTCGACACAGCGCAATTCCGGGGCCGCTTCGGCCAGCTTTCGGCGCAGCAGGTCCAGTCTCCGTGCCGCGGCATCCTCTCCGGGTGTCTCGGGAGTATGATCTTGCCTGAATGGGCGCAGGAAGCGGCCCAGCAGGTCTTCTGCCAGCTGGTCGGCGACAGTTCCGAGGTGCCGTGTATACCCAGACAGCGTGGCAAAAACCTCGACGTTGCTTCCGTCGATCAGGGCTGCCGTCGTGGCATTACCAGACCCGATGGTGATCTCGGTGCTTGAATGGTTTTCGGTCAAAAATACCTTGGCATGCAAACCATGTGCCGGGACAGGTCCCTGTGCATCCTCTGTCTCTTCCCCATCCTCGGTTTCCGCCATCTCATCCAGTGTCAGGCATTGTTCGAAGCGGGCGAGTGTTTCGGGCTTCAGAAGTGCCATTTCTTCACTGCGACCAAGCAGAATGGCGTTCTCGGGCAACACTCGGGCGGAAAGGGCGGAAAGGGCGCCATCCGTCACGAAGGGCGAGACAATCCCGAGAGTGCGGCCGACGCGTGGTTTCCAGACCTTGCCGCCCAATCCGTTCACCGCAAAGCAAATCTTGCGGATGTTCTCGGGGTACTCCCACTCGGCCCGCGCCAGATCCGTGGCAAGCGAAGCGACCATGGTCTTGACCCGGGTGGGGGTCGGTCGGCCGGACGCGAGATTGGGGAGCTCTGTCAGCAGCGTTACCAATGGGGCATTGCCGTTGATGTTTGCCTCGCCGACCGCACCATCTAGGCAAAGCGACATGTCCCAGGATGTGTCTGTGGTCAGGTTGCGTGAGAGCAGCGCAAGGCGCAGACGGGCAGGTCCCTCGCCTGTCACGGGCCGGAAACGTAACAGCCACAGCTTCGGATGAAACGCGCCACCCTCGGGTGCAAGGACCTCGGTCACCGTTTCCTCGAGCAGCGCGGTCAGACGGTTTCCCTCTTTTGGCATGGCGCGGATGCGGCCCGCTTCGCAAAAGATCGCAATGCGCGACGCGAGGCGTTCGAGCCCTTCAAGCAGTGCGAGAGGCGTGTCCAGGGTTTGCGCGCGCGTCTCGGCAGCGTGGAAGGCGAGGGTTGCCGGAACCACAAGGGCCGTTTCGAAATCGAGCGTGTAGGTGGTGGCCACGGCGGCATCAACTTCGCAGCCAGCGGGTGGGCGCAGGATTTCGCCATAGAGAGCGCGGTTTTCGGGATCGAGCGCGGCCTTACCCTGCATCGGCAAGATCCTTCAGATGGTCGGAGACGACGGGTTGCCAGCGATAGTTGAACGGGGCCACACCGGACGCCCCGTTCCAGCTACGCAGGGCGCTGCCGTTGATGAAGCGGGATTTGCGATTTTTCAGTCGTTCCTCGCGTTGTCGGACGAGGCTGCGGGCTTGAGCATCTATGCGGACATTGCCGGCGGCCTGCTCGGTGACCATGCGCCAGGATTCGACAAAGCGCCGTGCCTGGGTCGTAACGGTGTGGCCTGTCTGTTCCACCAAGAGCCAAAGGTCGTCGAGGGACCAGTCGGCAAGCGCAAGCCCGGCGATCTCCTCTCGCCAGGCATCCAGGCTCTTGGTGTAGGCCTCGACCTTTTCCTTGCCGATGGCGACGGTCTCACCCTGTATCGCCGCCAGTTCCTCTGCCAACATCAAATTGTAGAGCAGCGCTGCGCCATGCATCAGGCGCGAGAAGCGCTCGGCATGGGTCGCAATCCGGCGCAGGCGTTCCGGCCACGAAGCGAAGTCCGGATGAAGCCAGACCCAGTCGCATTCCGCCGCTGTCTGCTGACGCGACAAGTACGTGAAAAGGCTGTCAGGGGCAGCCTGGACCAGTCTGTCCCGGAGGAAGCCTGCCTCTTCCTGTGTCAAGGCAAAGCGTACTGCCGCCTCATCGGATTGAAGGAAGTTTTCCGGATGTGAAGGCAAGCCCGGTGCCCAGAGCGTTGCAGCTTCGGAGGAGGGGACCTCGAAGCATGCATTACGCGTGCCCTGGAACCGTCGGATGCCGAGGGCCCACAAACCCGCCCAGTAGACATCGCTGGGCAGGCGCTTCAGCTTTTCGCGGGCTTCGCTGCCTATGACCCCTCTCGTTTCGCCGCCGCGTTGCAGGGCGTCGATCAGGAGGATTTCCAGCCCACGGGCGATATCCCGGCGTCCGGCTGCACTGATGTTTCTTTCACCGGCCATGCGATAGATCCAGGGTGTGAACAGCATGTAGCGAAGCCGGGTCTGGATCGTCGATGTCCCGGGGAACATGAGATCGGCCAGACCATCGCGGATGGCGCCAAGTCCCAGTTCATCGCGAGTGTCCTCCTGCCCGAACAGGTCAATGATCCGACGCGTTCGGTCTCGGTCGGCCTGATCGAAATCTATCCATCCAAGAAAGGACATCAGAGGTGAACCTCCGTTTGCAGCGATGCGACTGACAGGCTGCCCTCACTCATCCAGTGAATGGCGACGCCGTTCAGCGGCTTGTCGGGCCATTTGCGGCGTACCATCTCGGCATAGGCGGACAATTGAGGCATGTAGGTTGCGAACCGCGCGGTAGGATCGGGGCAGGGACCGGATTTGTGATCGAGGATCAGAAGGCCCGCCGGTCCTTCGGCCAGGCAGTCCAGTATGGCATTGGTCTCGGACCCGTCAGGAGCCGCTTCCTGCAAAGGCAGTTCGAAATGGATCTTCTGGTAGCCGTGTTCTTTCAGCCAGCCCGTGACCGCTTTGGCCTGACAGGCGATCTGCTCCACGGCTTTTTCTGGCAGCCCGGTCGCGGCGGCGATGCGGTTCGCAAGGTCCGGTCGATCGGCCAGTACTCGGAACGCGAGGTGCCATGCGGTTCCGCGATCCGCGGCATCGGTGGTTCGGGTCTCGTCCACGCCGGGGGCAAGCCTGAGGGTCTCCAGACGCAACGCTTCGGGCTGCGCGAGTGCTACAATGGTCGAAGGGCTGCGCCGCCATGGGGTATGAATGGTCGAGACGTGCGCTGATGGAATGCCGAAGCGTTGCAGGCTCGCCTGCATGTCTGTCAAAGGTTTCTCGGGTCCGTCTGGGATGCCGTCGGTCACCTGCACGGCAAAGGGGCTGCCCGCGATGTCCAGTGTTCCGGCCTCGACGTTGAAGCCGGCACGGGCCCGCAACAGGTCGGCCATGGTTTTCGGATGTTCGGGAGCATTCTTGGTCGGGCGCGGCAAGAGCAGGATCAATCGATCCCGCGCCCGGGTCAGTGCCACGTAGAGCTCGCGTGCCGCCTTGCGTTCATCATCGGGACGGCGGGCATCGGCGAAGGGCTCCTGACTTTCCGGCGCAGCAAGATCCGGGAGAAACCCAATTCCTGCATGGCCCAGCACGTTGTCGAGATCGTCGAACCCGGCGAACTCTGCGCGAAGGGTTCCGGGGCGCTCGGCAATTTTCTGGTCGAGCCCCGCGACCACCGTTATCGGCCATTCACGGCCCTTCGCGGCGTGCCAGGTGCAGATTTCGATACCGGACGAGGACCATCCATCAGGGTCCGGGTGGCGATCCCAATCGCGGCCGGTCTGGCCGGCAATCCAGCCTAGAAAGAGTAGCACGCCGGCACCATGGAACCCTGCCGCGGCACGCAGGTCCTGGGCCATGGCGTCGAACTCCTGCGCTTCGGCTTCGAGCCGGGCAAGGTCGGCCAGTGCCTGGGCAGGCGATGCCAAACCCGCTGCCCAGTCGCGCAACTCGGTCAGGCGCAACACGTCGGCGACGGTTTCGGCCACAGGCCGCGCTTCGATCCCCGCTGTCAGCGCGATCAATGGCTCAAGCGCCGTGTGTGTGCCGAGAACGCCATCCATCGCGCTGCGCAATGCGTCCTCCAGTGGCACGCGCGCCGGACCGAGGGTTACCCAGGTGAGTGCGGCGTGGCTGTCCTCGGGATCGGCGGCGACGGCCAGAGCGGCACGGGCGGCGCGCATCGCGGGCGAGGCAAGCCAGCCATCCTGCTGGATGCGGACAGGCAGGCCATGCGCCTTGAGCGCGGCGGCGGTCCTGGCCGCCTTGACGTGCGTGTAGGTCAGCACGGCGATGTCGCCCGGACGCGCAGGACGAAATGCCTTGGTGGCCTTGTCCTCGACCGGAATCCGGGCCTCAAGGATGTCTGCCACCCGGTTCGCAATGACCTCGGCTGAGGTGTCCTTTCGGCCCGTGGGTTTCCAGACGACCTCGAGCGCGGTGTCCGGACCGACCACCCGCTGTGCTTCCAGCGGGTCATAGGCGTCGAACAATTTGGGCCCGAGCGCGTTGACGAAGTCCATGATCCGGGCCTCGGACCGCCAGTTGCGATCCAGCGGCGTGACGGTATCGGGATGCGCCTGCGACAAGGCCTCCGACAGGCGCGCGTCGGCGCCTTGGAAGCCCATGATCGACTGCTTGGTATCCCCAACGATTAGCGCCCTTTTCGCCCCACGTGCCAGGCGCCAGAGCAGGGCGAATTGGACCGGGTTGGTGTCCTGGAACTCGTCGATCACGACGCAGTCGATTTCTCCGAGAACTGAGTCCAGGATCTCGGGACGGGTGCGCAGGAGCGCCTCTGTATCGGCGATCATGTCGGCGTAGTCGATCAACCCGGCCCGACGTTTCGCAGCGGCGTAGGCGTCCAACACCTGTTGTGCGCCGGTGACCAGCGCCGTCAGGTGTGCCTTGGCATCGGCCAGCGGACCGGGATGGCGGGGCAGGGCGTCAGCGGCTGCGATGACGGCTTCGGCCAACGCGTCGTAGCCGTCCGGTGTGGCGGCGCCCCGCCTGCTTTGCCGCAGGCCGCGCAGTTTTTGCCAGAGAGACCAGCTTGTCGACAGGGCATCGCCGGCCAGCGCCCGACGCAGGTCCCGGTGGTTGTCGGCAAAGCTCTTGACGGCAGAAGCATTGCCTGCAAACCCCGGTGCCAGGCTGTCTGGGAAGGCCTCCAGCAAGTCTTGAACAGCCCCCCGCAGCGCTGCCGTCAATGCCGAGCCATCAGGGTCGCAGGGCCCATAGCTTTCTGTGATTGCGTCCAGGGCCGGGGCAAGTATGTCGGGCGAGCGTCCACGGTCGCCAAGGCTGCGGATCAGGTCCACGGCCTTCAGCACATCGGCGCGAAAACCGTCCTCGGCGCTACGCCCGCTGAAGAAGTCCGGGGCATACCCGTAACGGTCGAGGTCCTGCATGAGGGGACGCAACGCTTCGCAGCGGTTCATTTCCAGACGGATCAACAGGTCGCGTTCAGGTTCGCTGAGCAGGCGGCTTTCGGGCGCGCGCCCCGCGGCAAAGGCGTGTTCGGTCAGAAGGCGCTGTCCCAGCGCGTGGATCGTGCCGACATAGGCTCGGTCGATCTCCAGCGCGTCCGCGATGCGGCCACGCGCCATCAACTCTGCGCGCACACGGTCGCGCATCTCGGCGGCCCCGGCTTCGGTAAAGGTCACGGCAAGGATGCGGCCAGGGGCGACGTCGCCGTTGACCACCCAATCCGCCAGCTTCTTCTGGATGTGGTAGGTCTTTCCGGCACCTGCCCCGGCGGGCACAAGGGACAGATCGGTCATTCCGCCTCCTCCTCTTCGATCGTCTCCGGCTTGCTGAAGGCCGACACCAGCGGGTTGTCCAGGGCGTAGGCGGTGATGCCACGCTCTTTCGTGAACGCCTCGGCATCGCCTGCACTGTTGAGGCGGATGGTGCCTGCGCCGACCTCCTTCAGGATTTGGGAAAGTGCGTTCATGGCATTGATCGACGCATCTTCGGAGGCGCATTCGACCCCGGCCAGGCCCGCGCCGTCGGCGTCGGACAGCACGGTGCCATCCATCAGTGTGTGATAGGCGGTCACAACCTTCGCGCCGCCCTGCACCAGTTGCGTGAGCGGCGTCTCCTCGGCAGGCCGCTCCAGCATCGCGCGGTAGAGCGCAACCTGCAGGTCCCAGCCCTTCGACATCCGATCCCGCCGTCCCCGTGAGCCAGCGCGTTTGTGGTCGATGACGAGAACCCGGCCATCGGGCAAACGCAGCAGGCAGTCGGCCTTGCCGTGCAACAGGATGCCACCATGATCGCCTTTCAACTCGATCTCGTTGTGGAGGATTTCGGCCCCGACCCGGCGCAGGAACGCCGCCCAGGAAAGGCAGATGTCTTGCGCTTCGCGTTCAAGATTGTGCCGCTCTGTCGCCCAGGCCCGATCCAGAAGCCAATCGGCGTGTGCTTTCAGCGCGCCGTCCAGGGCATTCGGGACGGACACCGAAATGCTCTCGTCCTCGGGCACCGGGCGACCCTCCGGAAAGACGTCCTCCAGAACCTGATGCATCAGGGTGCCAAGCGTCATCACGTCCAGTGTCTCGGGTGCCCATGTCCGGTCCTTTGCGCCCAGCTCGTCCAGCAGCCAGCCCAGCGGGCTGACAAGCAGGGTTTCCAGACGTGACGGGGAATGTGGCAACGGGCCTGCGTTGGTTTCCCGCAGCCGCAGGAGGTCGATTCCCGGTTGATCCCGTGTGCCAAGCCCGCGGTGAAGGTGGAGCAGTCCGCTTTCCGGCAACGCGGGCGCACCACCAAGCGGCACCGGGACGGGGTGATGAGCGGCGATGGGCCAATCCGGCTCGGGGGCGTTTCGAACATCCTGCACGAGGTCGGCAGGATCCTCTGCCCCCAGGATGTGGGTAATCAGCGCCATGCCGGTCGAGGGTGTCAACCGCGCGCCCTTCAGATCAACCGCGGGAACCAGCAAGGTCAGGCCATCCGAGGCGGCGCCAAGCTGACGACGGAACAGGGCAAGGCCGCGCGCCAGTCTTTGCTCGCGGCCTTGCAGCATCAGGCCGGTGGCTCGGATCGCGTTGATTTCGCCTTCGGTGAAAAGCGGATTCGATCCGGGCAGCCGGGGCCAATGTGGCCCTGCCATGCCGAGGACGATCAACTGGCGAACGGGCCGCCAGGGCAGGGCTGTTTCCTTGAACAGGGACACACCTTCGACAAAGCGGTCATGTCCATCGGCAGCCAGCGGGGACGGTTCGGCCAGGCGGCGGAGCAGCGCCCAATCAACCGTTTCGCCGGTCACGGCCTTCAGTGTGGCGATGCGCGGGTATAGATCTGCGGCAAGTGTGGTGCGGGCCACGGCACCCAGCCGGGCAAAGAGCTGGGCCGGGGTCTCGCAGGGGCGCAGGGCATCCAGCACTTCGCGCGCAGGACCATCGAGTTGCCGGGCAGTCCGGGAATAGCCACGCTCGATGACTTCCCGCGCCATGCGGCGGCCGGTTTCCATAGTCCAGGGCATCAGGGGCGAAACATAGAGGGAAGCCAGTGCCGTTCGTGGTGCAGGTCCGGCCAGAACGACGAGCAGGAGAGACAGCAATTCGCCGACCTGATCGCGCGTCGCCGCCTCTGTCGGCAGGCCGGACAGGGGAAGGCCGACCCGGTCGAATGCTTCGGGCAGGGCCAAGGCATAGGCTGGCTGATCCGGAACCAGAAGGCCGATATCCTTCGGAGATGTCACGGTGCCCTCGTCCAGCATGGCGCGGGCAAGCGCGGCGGCGAATTCGACCTCTTCGCGCGGATCCCGGAGGCCGTAGCACGCAACGCTATCGTCCCGGGCAACGTGTTCCGAACTTAGCCCAAGGTTTTCTTGGATGTGCCGCAAAACACTCCCGCGTGCGGCATGGGCCGTCACCAGGGTGTGCTCCAGCGTGCCATGATGATCGCGCAGTGTGTCTGCCACGGCCGCTTCGGCAGCGGATGCAAAGAGGCAGGGTGCGCTGATCAGGGGCAGCGGCTCCAACGCATCGCTCGCCTTCGACCGCAGAACATGAACCCAGATGTCCAATGGAGCGGGCAGTCTGCCGAGGTCGCGCCAGAGGTCGCGCAGTGCTTCAAGATGCGACCGTGCGCGGCTTTCGGGCAGGGCTTCGGGAGCAAGGTCCGAGACGTCGATGTGGGGAGTGGCATGCGCGACCGCGATCAGACCGGCCTCTACCGCCCGAGCTGTTTCCTGCGGAGCGGTCAGAAAGCTGTCCGACCAGGGCGTGCCTTGGCCCAGCACTGTGGTCAGGTCCGGGGCCGTGCCACGCGGTGCGAGGTAAACCTCGGCCAGCAACTCGTCCGTCACATGGCGGACGGCATCCGTGATGGGGCTTCGAGTCAACAGGGGATCTATGCGCATCCGGTGCCTTTCGAATCGTTAACTATTTCTTTGAACTGGGTACACATGATGGGGTGTCAGAACTTGCCGCCCATCAGGGGAGCGCCGGGAAATCACTGCGCCTGTGCGCATCGATCATGGCCCGCAGGGCCGGCGGCCCGATGACGTCGACCTGGTCGCCCCACTGGTACAGGTGCCAGGCCATTTCCATGTGTCCGGATGCGCTGAAGCGGACGGTGAGTGCACCGTCTTCCTCCTCGGTAACTTCTTGTTCAGGATGGAATTCGAATTGTCGCGCCACGGGCGCGGCCAACGGTGAAAAGCGCCATTCGACCGGTCCATACTCGGCTTCCGAATGGTATGATCCGAAAGCCTGGGACGAGAAGCGTTGAAGGTCAAAGCCTGGGTCGCGGGAAAAACTCTGGCCCGTGATTTTGGCGTCACGGATACGATCGAGCCGGAAACGACGCATTTTGCCATCTCCGTCGACCGGACGCGCGACAAGATAGCGGCGAATGCCCAGGAGCAACCCGTAAGGTTCCAGCAGGCGATCCGACATACTGCCGTCCGCGGAAAGGTACGTTAGTGTTACCGTCCAGGGCGCGCGTAGGGCTTCGGTCAGAACCCCCAGTATTCGCAGGTCCGGTGCAACTCTCGGACCAGGCCGTGAGGCAAAACCTTGCGCTTCGAGCAATGCTTCGGCGTCGGTTTCAGCCCGCCGGGCTTGGCTGGACGGCATCGCGGCAAGCAAACGGTCACGCAGGACTTTCAATCTTTGCGCCTCATCAGGAGCAGCGTCCCGCTCGGCTCGCTTGACCGCCATGTCGAGTGCCGCCAGTTCGCTGTCACGAATGCCCTGCGCCTGAAGCCAACGGGAATCGTGACGTGGCATCTGCCAGCGCCGGCGTCGATCCTCATCTTCGCGAATTACGACCTGGGGAAACACGGTTTCGAAAGACCGCATCATTCGCTGCGCCGTGCGATGATCGCACCCGAATTCCTCGATCAGATCCGAAAGGGAAATACCATCATAACGCGACAAGGCCATCTCGGCGACGCGGAGCAAGTCGGCTGCCTTGGCGTACGACATCTCAAAATCCTCATGGAATCAATCGGCTGTGTCACTGGAAATTGGTGACAGATTTTGACACGGTCGACCGGAAACATCGAGTTGTCAACAAGTCAGGGAAACTTCCAACAACCGGAGAGTGTAAGAACGAACGCACTCGTTCTGGAAAATTTCCGCGGTTCGCTTGCCTGCAGGTCACCGAAATGATCAATCCTGACATTTCGTACTACCGACGGGCAGGCAAATGTAATTTGCTGCCGCGAAGATGATTTCCGAGGCATCTCGGTGCGACAACGCTTCCCTACACCCTAGGTGCTCACAGTTGGCAGTCGGCCAACCCTTGCGGCGAAAGGACCAAAGACCTTTCAGCTCGGTCTCGCAAAAGCCCGCGGTTTAACCTCCATGTCAAAATTTGACACCCGTCACGAATAGACTTGTTCTCAAAGTGAGCGTTCGATTCGTCGTGCGCTGCCCGACGAAATTGCTGAAAGTGATCATCGAGCAAAAAAATCACGCGACCGTCTTTGCACCGGATTATGGGAGAATATTTTTGGTCAAGATTTTGCACACCGCCGATGTTCATCTCGACTCGCCACTGACATCTCTGGCACTTCGCGATGAAGGTTTGCGCGCAAACATCCAATCTGCGACGCGATCTGCTTTTGCAGGGATCATAGACACAGCGCTTTCGGAAGGCGTGGCCGCCCTTTTGATTGCCGGGGATTTATACGACGGTGCACAGCGCAGCGCGAAAACGGCCGCCTTTCTGGTGGGTCAGTTCGAGAGGCTTCGGGCCGCCAATATCCCGGTGTTCTACATCAAGGGCAATCACGATGCCGAAAACCCGATCACCGGCGAAGTCGCCCTTCCTGACAACGTCCACGTGTTTGACGGGCGGGGCGGCAAGGTGCAGTTGGCAGGCACCGAAATCTGGATCCACGGCGTGAGCTTCAGTGGCAAACACGCTCCCGACAGTCTCCTCGGCAAATTTGGTGCTCCGGTTCCCGGCGCGGTCAACATTGCGATGCTGCACACGTCGTTGGCCGGCGCATCAGGTCACGACAACTACGCACCCTGTTCTGTGGCGGAGCTGGCCGCCCTGGGTTTTGACTACTGGGCGCTCGGCCATGTTCACAAACGGCAGGTGCACAGTGAGGCACCGTGGGTCGTCATGCCCGGCATCCCGCAAGGGCGCGACATTGGCGAGTCGGGTCCCAAGTCCGCCTCGCTGTTGACGATCGAAGATGGCCAGATTGCCGTGGAGGAAGTTCCAACCTCCATCGTGTCTTTTATCGGCCACGAAATCGATGTGTCCGGGGCCGAAAATGATGATGAAATCCGCCAGCGGATCCGACAAAGCCTTCATGCACCAATTGCAGACTTGCGGCCTGAAGAAGACGCGATCTTGCGTCTGATCCTTTCTGGGCGAACGGTCCGGCACTGGCATGTCCTGCGTGACCGGGACATCTGGAGCGAAACCGTTTCTCAAATCGCGGAAGAAACCGGCCGGCTCTGGATCGAGAAACTCAGCTTCGCGCTCGAGGCGCCCGCTGTGGCAGCCGATACCAGTGCCACCGAAGAGCTTGGCCGCCTGATGGAGCAGATCGCGACGGAAGAGGGGTTTGCAGCGCAGGCGCAGGCTGAAGTCGACGAGGTGCTGTCGCAGCTTCCGCCAGCCCGGCGTGCTGAGCTCATGTCCGATGCCGCAGCCCTCTCTGCCCTGACAGCCAAGCTGGCCCAAGCTGGGTCCGAGCACATCTTTGCCCTGATGAAGGGAACTTCTGAATGATGCGACTGCGACAGCTAAATCTGGACCTCTTCGGCGGGTTTACCGGAAAGCAATTTGACTTCGGGCCCCGGCGGGATGCCGGCAGTCCGGATTTCCATGTCATCTATGGGCCAAATGAGGCCGGCAAGACCACGACGATGGAGGGCTATCTCCGGCTTCTCTATGGGTTCCCGCATCGCGAACCCTACGATTTCCTGCACCAGCGCAAGAACCTCCGGGTTTCTGGCCTGCTGGATATCGACGGAGTTGAAACGGCCTTCACGCGACTTCCGACCCGCGAGCCGTCGCTCCGCGATGCCCATGGTCAGGAATTGTCCAATGGCGCGCTGCAAGCGCATCTCGGCGGCCTGTCCGAGGAAGACTACAGGAACCTTCTGTGTCTGGACGACCTGACGATCGAAAAGGGCGGCGAGGAAATAACCCGCGCCAAGGGTGACATCGGGCGCCTGCTCTTTTCTGCGGCGGCCGGGATCAGCGAGCTTTCCGATGTTCTCGACGGTGTGCAGGCGGAAGCTGACGGTCTTTTTCGCAAGCGGGCGAGCACGACCCGGCTCGCTGTCCTGAAAAAGGAACATGCCGAAGTCGAGAGACAGATCCGGGAGCTCGATGTTTCCGCTTCGCAATATCGCAACCTGAAGAAGGCGGCGGACGACGCTCTTGCGCAAGAAGCGCAGGTTTCCGAACGCCGCAAGGAATTGTTCGCGGCCAAGGCTCGGTTGGACGCGAGGATCAAGGCACTGCCGGTGCTGGGCGAGATCGGCGCACTTGACGAAAGACTTGCGGATTACAGCGCGTGGCCTTTGAAGCTGGACGTTGATCCTGAAGACCTCGTGCAGATGCTCACCGAACAGACCAGGGCTCAGAGGGACATCACGAAACTCGGCGACGAGCTCGAAGGATTGCGTTCGAGGCTGGCCGCGATCCAACACCGTCCCGAGCATCTCGCGCTGACCCAGGAGTTGGAGGATCTGGACGCCTTGAGGAGCCGGTACGCGACGGCCGATCTGGATCTGGAGCGACGCCGTAAGGTGCTCGATCAGGTTCTCGCAGATATGGGCCTGGCCGCCCGGGATCTTGGTGCTCCCGACGGTATCGATCCGAAGGATCTGGTGCTGTCCTCGGCCACCTTGTCGGAACTCGAGCAGGCCCGGGAGCGGATGAGGTATGCCGAAGCCGCGGTCACGCGTGAGCAGGACGAGGTGGCGGCCATCGACGAAACGATCGAGGCCGCCAAGGAGCACCTAGGCACCCTTGGTGCAGAAATCTCTATCACTGTCGATTTGGCCGATATCTTCGACCGCTTTGATGTCGATACGCTTTCCGCGCGCCATGCGGTGGCGTCAGAAGCTTTGAAGACGGCCCATCGAAATCGGCGGGCGGCTTTGGATGCGCTGACCATCAAAGGGCAGAGCTTTGACACTCTGCCGACCAGTCGCCTGACATTGGAAGAGGCTGAAACGCTGCTTGCCGATTTGCAGGAGGCGAGCCAGAAACATGCGGCCGCAGCCCTAGACCTGGAGAATATACGTACCGAGATCGCGGAGCGCAGTGCACGGATCGCCCATATCAAGACGAAAGAGGGGCTGATCGATGATGACCATGCGCGCAACATTCGCACGGGCCGCGACGATCTCTGGAAGGCGCACAGGACCAGTCTGACTGACCAAACCGCAGAAGCGTTCGAAGGGGCAATGCAGCGCGTCGATAGCGCGATGGATATTCGTCTCTCACAGGCGGCTGATCTCGGGACACTGCGCCAGCAGGAACAGGATCTCGCGGCTGCGAAAGCCAAGATGGATACGGTGAAGCAACAGTTCGAAGTGTTGGAGCAAGCGCGCAATACAGTGTCGGAGCGTTTGGCGGTGGCAGCGACCGAAGCTGGCATCGAAATCTCGATTGCGCCAGAAGCCTTTGTGAATTGGCTGCGCAAGCTTGATCTTGCGGGGCAGGCCGATGGTGAACTGCGCCGGCTTCAGGATGAGCACCAGGAAACGTTTCGAAAGGCGGACCGGCTGGTCCAAGTGCTCTCGGAACACATACGCCGGGATGCGCCGGAGTTTGACGAACTTGTGTCCGTGGCAAAGACCAACCTTGCGGCGCAGCGCACCCATCAGGAAAACCTGCGAAGCGCCAAAGCGCGTTTCGACGAGCTGACGCGCGACCAAGCGAAACGTGCTGACAAACTTTCGAGTATACAAATGGCAGCCGCTGCAGCACGCGGCGACTGGACGGCAATGGTCTCCAGTGCCTTGCCAGAGGGTTTGGAT
The DNA here is from genome assembly GCF_025751555.1 of Ruegeria aquimaris. Classification (GTDB taxonomy): domain Bacteria; phylum Pseudomonadota; class Alphaproteobacteria; order Rhodobacterales; family Rhodobacteraceae; genus Ruegeria_B; species Ruegeria_B aquimaris. The sequence goes on along the minus strand of NZ_JAOWLB010000020.1, from coordinate 19,055 downwards.
GCCAGCGTGCTCGAAGCCTCCCTGCAACCGCTTCAGGATTTGCGCGAGCATGACAAAGAGCGCGTGGTTCTGGAGCGTCAGGTCTCGGCCATGCAAGATGACCAAACAAAGTTTGCCGAGAAGGTCAAAAAGCTGGTCGAGGATGTTGGCGCCGTTACGACGGCCTCGCCCTTGGCTGACTATGATGCACTGAAAGCCTTGGCGCAGCAGGCGGTTGATGCGGAAGAAATAGCATGTGACCTGAACGAGCGGATCAAAGCGCACGAACAGTCTTTGGCCGACGCCAGAAAGGTTCTGGGAGACATCGACCTTGCGGTTGCTGAACTGGCTCGGGTGTTCCCCGACGATGTCGATATCAGTTCTCTGGGCGCTCTGCGTCAAACTGTCAGCAAGGCTTCGGATGTCATAACTGACCGGGCCAGGCGCACGGAGTTGGAACGTGCCCTGACCTCGCTTCTGGGTCTAGAGAACCTTGAGGATGCGCGCGCCGTCTTGTCGGAGGAGACCCAGACCGGATTGCAGGCCGAGATGGACGAGGTCAGTGCCGATCTGGAAGGCATTGAAGACCGCTACAAGGGCGCGATCGAGGCGCGGACATCTGCCGAGCAAGCATTGCGTGCCATTGGCGGCGATGCGGATGTCGCGCTCCTGGTCGAGAGAAAGACGACGCTGGAACTCGAAATGCAGGAAGCGGCGCTCCGACATCTCGAATTGAGCCTGGGCCACCGCCTTGCCGAAGCGGCGATCCGCCGGTACCGGGACGCACACCGCAGTGCAATGATGCAGGCCACCGAGGCCGCCTTTGCAGAACTGACAAATGGCGCTTATTCCAAACTTCAGACGCAGATTGACGGAGCTTCCGAAACCCTTTTGGCGCTGGATGCGAGCGGCATGGCAAAACAAGCGCAGGACATGTCCAAAGGCACCCGGTTCCAGCTCTATCTTGCCTTGCGCGCTGCGGCCTACGAGCAATTGGCTGATCAGGGGGCGGCGCTTCCCTTTTTCTGCGACGATATTTTCGAGACCTTCGACGAGGAACGAACACGCTCAGCTTGCCGCGTCATGGAGCGGGTCGGGCGGCGTGGACAGGCGATCTATCTTACCCATCATCAGCACGTCGTTAATATCGCGCGCGAGGTTTGTGGGGAGGGGGTGCAGATCCACTGCATCACAGCTTAGAGCGTGCTTTCAAGCGGATTTCGTCACTGCCTGGAAAGGAGAAGTTTCAATCGATGATTTGTTGTCATACTACAGCTACAGAGGGTCGGCTGTGTATTCCCCCAATTTTAGGGTGTGATCGTTCAATTGGCCGACGATGTTTGTTTCGATGCATCAGGAGTTTGCGAGCCAAGGGAAAATGAGTCACCGTTAGGCGTCTATTGGAAGTCGCCGCTAACGTGCGAGGATTATTCCCATCTCGCGGCCGCGCCGGTGAAGCCGGTGGTAGACGCCGTTGCGCTTAACTTACAGCAATCATTGGAATAATTGCGCGCAAGACTCTCTCTTTTGAGTTGATCTAAAAATACCCGGTGGCTACGGTCGAAAAAAGCCTTGTATGTCGGCATACATAGCTAGCTGCGCACAATTGATAGCAGCTTCGATAAAGGTGAAGTTCTTGGCTGCGAAGATAGAGGTTACTCGATGAAAGCGTTTGAGTTCGACCATCAGTTGATCCGCGCCTATGAGCATTTTTCGCGATCATTCAGCGCGATTCGTGCACCTGATCTGAAATCCGAGATCGATGCCCAGTATGACGCCGGAAAATTCTGGCCGGATGCCCTCTTGTCTGTGAACCCACGCTTCATGGCTGGGCCGACGGTCGATGAACTCGTCGCCACGGGTGATCTCGAGGATGGCACGGGCAAGGTTTTCCGGTTTGGTACCACGCCGCTTCGCTTTCACCGGCACCAAGCCGAGGCGATCGCGAAGGCGAAGCAGGGAAAGAGTTATGTCGTCACAACCGGTACGGGGTCGGGGAAATCCCTGTGCTTCTTCGTGCCGGTCGTCGACTCGATCATCCGCGCGCGGCGCGCAGGAAAGCCGCGCCGCACGACGGCAATCATCGTTTACCCCATGAACGCACTGGCAAACAGCCAGATGAAGGAGATCGACAAGTTCATCGCCAGTTCAGGTTTGCCCGATGAGCTCAAGCCGGTGGTCAAACGTTACACCGGTCAGGAAAGCCGTGAAGAGCGGGAGCGCATCGCTGCCAATCCGCCCGACGTTCTCCTGACGAACTACATGATGGCAGAATTGCTTCTGACGCGTCAGGACGACCTGGACTCGAAAGTCGTCTCGAACGCGTCCGGTCTCGAGTTTATCATTCTCGACGAACTCCATACCTATCGCGGGCGCCAAGGTGCCGATGTCGCGGTCCTCGTTCGACGCCTGCGGGACAGGTGCTCGCCTGACAAGGAGCCAATCTGCATCGGGACCTCGGCAACGATGGCCTCCGAGGGATCGGACGAGAGCCGCGCACTTGCTGTCGCGAAGGTCGCGTCGCGTCTGTTTGGCACCGACATTGGCCCGGACGCGGTCATCGACGAGTCATTGCAGCGCGCGACCGATGACACCCTGAAGACCGAGCACGTCCTTGACGCTTTGAAGACGGCCCTGACGCAGCCTTTGCCGGACGCACTCGATGACGAAACCCTGAAGCGCCATCCGCTATCGGTGTGGGCCGAACTCGAACTAGGATTGGACGATGGGCTTGAGCTTCGCAGGAAGAAGCCTATCCCTTTCGAAGAAGCCGTTGAAAAGCTTTCTCTGGCCAGTGAGGTCGATGCCGAAATCTGCCGAGACTATCTCGAAAAATTCCTGACCCGGGTAAGCCTGCCGGAGCATGAGCGCGGCGGCACGAAGGATGGAGCCTTTCTCGCCTTCAAACTCCACCGGTTCATCTCTGGTGCCGGTGAAGTCTTTACGACGCTCACAGCCAGGCCGCGTCGGATCCTTCTTGAAGGGCAGCTCGAGGACCCCGAAGCCCCTGGAAACCGCCTTTACCCTACGCGGTTCTGCCGAAACTGTGGCCAAGAATACCATGTCGTGACCAAGGTCGACGATGATGGGAGTTTGCGCTTTTTGCCCCGAAGCATCGACGACACACCGCTCGACACTGAGGAAGACGAGGTCGCAGGGTATCTGTGTCCGGTGACGCCCGGCGATGCTGACTTTCAGTTCACTGGCGAGCTTGAGGGTTACCCCGAAAGCTGGCGAGAAGAGAAAAACGGCATTGAACGGCTGAGAGGGTATCGCAAGAAGCGTATGCCGGTGTCCTACGTCGTGGGTGCTGATGGTCGCCACGGAGCGGGCGGAAACGATTTCTGGTTCATCCCGGGAAAGTTCGCGTTCTGCCTGTGCTGCCATGACGAACCGACGCAGGGGATGCGAGAGCGCAGCAAGTTGGCGGGGCTCTCCGGCGAAGGGCGAAGCTCGGCAACAACCTTGCTGGTCGCCAGCGCCCTGGAGTGGATGAACAAACCTGGCAGCGGCGTTCCCGAGACGAAGCGGAAGCTTTTGGGGTTCACGGATAACCGTCAGGATGCCGCGCTGCAGTCTGGCCATTTCAATGACTTCCTGTTCGTAAGCCTGTTGCGCGGAGCCATCCTTCGTGCGGTCATCTCGGCGGGCTCAGGCGGGCTCCCGCCCAATCAATTTGGCCTGAAAGTTGTGGAGGCGCTTGGATTTACCGCCGAAAATAAGGATGCTCGACAACATTGGCTGTTGGATCCGAACGCTGGTGTGATGAAGCGCGAGGACGCTCAGCTTTCGCTCGCTAGCGTACTTGCCCATCGCGTCTGGACAGACCTGAGACGCGGTTGGCGCTTTACGAATCCAAGCCTGTCAGTTCTGAATCTAATTGATGTGCATTTCCGTGGTCTGGACGAGCTTGCAAAGGATCGCGAACGTTTTGTGGCAATCAATTCGGCTCTGGCCGATTTATCTAGTGATCAGCGACGGTCAATTCTCGAAGACATTCTGTCAGCAATGCTCGAAGGGCTAGCGGTACAATCGGAAGCGTTGGACCGCACTGTACTCCAAGGGATATCCGAGGAATCAAGGCAGCACCTTCAGACGCCGTGGGCGATTGATCAGAAAGAGGAACCTCGAGCGCGGTCTTCGCTTGTCCTGCGCGCGGGCAGCAGGAACGTCGTCACGCTGCGTGAAGAACAAACGCTTCTTCGGGCAGGTCCCAATTCGCGGATCGCACGGCTCGTGAACCGGAAATCCGTTCTCGGCACGAAGCTGAACAAGGATGAGTACTACGAGTTCATGGAAGGGATGCTTGCCTTCCTGAGCGACGAAGGGCTGCTGGTGCCTGTCGAACTCGATAGCGATGTGACGGGCTGGCGCCTGTCACCATCTGCGGTTCGGCTTGTGCCTGGACGGGCCCTCGATGATGAAAACCAGCGTGGCAACCGTTATTTCCACGACCTTTACACCGCGATTGCCAGTGACCTTGGCGACGGGCGTAGTTCCTACTGGGGGCTGGAGGGACGCGAGCACACGGCTCAGGTCTCGCAGAAGCAGCGTGAATGGCGGGAGTGGCGGTTCCGGTTCGAGCAGGACGACATGGACCATCTCGCGACCTCGGAGTACCGCACGGAAATTCGGGCGACCGGGGAGTCAGACCGGTTCCTGCCTGCGCTGTTCTGCTCCCCGACCATGGAACTCGGGGTTGATATTTCCGCACTGAACGCCGTCTACCTGAGGAACGTTCCGCCTACGCCGGCGAATTACGCGCAACGCGCCGGTCGTGCCGGTCGCTCGGGGCAGGCCGCGGTTGTCGTGACCTACTGCGCCTCGGGGTCTCCGCACGACCAGTATTTCTTTGAGCGGCGAAACGATATGGTGGCCGGCGTTGTGCGCCCGCCGGCACTCGACATCACGAATGAAGAGCTGGTCCGATCGCACCTGCACGCGGTGTGGCTTGCGGAAGCGAAGTTGGCACTATCCCCCGACATCCCAGAGATTCTGGACCTTCACGGGGACAAATTCCCGCTGAAGGAGGACGTTCTGGAGGTCATCTCGAAACCCGCGCTGGTTTCGCAGGCACGGGGGCCGATGGCGCGTGTGTTGAAACAGATTCTGGCGTCCGACGGAGGACAAGTCCCGATCTGGATGGACGACCCAGACGAGTTCGTCCTCCACACGGCCATGAATGCCCCAAAGGAGTTTGACCGCGCCTTCGACCGTTGGCGAGAGCTTTACAGCTCCGCCAGGACGCAGTTGGCCGAGGCCAACAAGCGTTCAGAGATTACGGGGCTCTCGGGAGCCGACCGGCGCAAGATCAAGGCCGTGCAAATGCAGGCCCAGGATCAGATCGCCATCCTCGAACAAGGCAAAGCCTCGAATGGCTCTGATTTCTATTCGTATCGGTATCTGGCCACGGAGGGCTTCTTGCCCGGGTACAACTTCCCGCGCCTTCCACTCTACGCGTTTGTTCCGGGAGAAGGTAAAACGGGATCATTCCTTTCCAGAGCCCGCTTCCTAGCCATTTCTGAGTTCGGCCCGCGCAGTCTGATCTATCATGAAGGCCGCGCCTACCGAGTCATGAAAGCCAAACTGCCGCCCGAGGCGCGTCAGGGCGACGGATCGGAACTGGCAACCAAGGACATCTACATTTGCTCGAACTGCGGTGCGTCGCATGAAGGCGAAGTCGAGCGCTGCCATGGATGTAACAACCACATGGCGGGCGAGGTTCCCATCAAGAAGACGTTGCGCATCGACAACGTTGAAGCAGCTCCTACCGAGCGCATCACTGCTAACGACGAAGAACGCGTTCGACAGGGTTTTGATATTCAGACTGTTTTCTCTTGGCCGAAGAGGGATGGGCAGGTTCAAGTCACCAACGCCAAATTCGTCTGTGGAGAAACCTCGCTGCTGGCACTTCAATACGCCAATAGCGCGGAAATCAGCCGACTGAACAAGGGCTTGAAGCGCCGCAAGGACCAGACTGTCTTCGGCTTCAACATTGATCCAAGGTCCGGCTACTGGGCGAAATCCGACGACGAGGACAGCGACACGGATGTCCCACCTGACGTGGTCAAGCCGGTGCGGATTGTCCCTATCGTACGTGACAGAAAGAATGCCCTGTTGTTCCGCTTTGAAAAACCGGAGCAGTACGCGCCCGAGACTATCACGACGGTTCCGCACGCGTTGCTTCGTGGAATCGAAGTGGTCTTCCAGTTGGAGGAAGGCGAAATCCTCGGTGAACCGCTGCCTGCACGAGACAACCGACGCGCAATCCTTGCCTACGAGGCAACAGAGGGCGGCGCAGGTGTGCTCACGCGCCTGATTGATGACGGAAAGGCAATCAACGAGGTGGCGAAGACCGCTCTGGGCCTGATGCATTTCGAGAATGTGGATGCTGCGATTGCTGCGGGTGACGTGGATCTTTTGAAGGAGAAGAAAGATGGAACCTGTGTTCGCGGCTGCTACCGTTGCCTTCTGTCCTACTTCAACCAACCGGATCATGAACTGATCGACCGCTCGAGCCCGGAAGTTGCGCAATTCCTGATCGATCTTGCACGCGGAGAGATTTCCCTTGCTGCGAAGCCGGCCACCGGAACCGTGCCATCACCTTGGCTTGAGGCATTCAGCGCCGCAGGCATCCCACCCGTCGATATGATGTCCGCAATCTTTGGCGGACACGAATTCGAGTTCGTCTGGCGCGCATATGCGGTCGCCGCGACGACCGCAGAACTGACACCAGAAGCTAAGGCAGACGCAATGAACAAGGGCTGGGTCGTTTTTGGGCTGCCTTCGGCTCCGTCGGAAGGACTGCCGGATGGCCTCACCAAGAATTTTGAAGGTTGATATGACAGTAAACTTTACTCCCGGAGATCTCGTCAGAGCACGCGGCCGTGAATGGGTAACCTTGCCGACACCAGGCGAGGGCTTGCTCGCCCTGCGCCCTCTCTCAGGCAATGAAAACGACATCGTGGTTCTTGCTCCGGATCTCGAGCTTACACCGGTAGAAGCTGCTCGCTTCGACCTACCTGACGATGCACGTACGACAGTGCAGTCCAAGGCAGCCCTTCTTGCTGACGCGTTGCGACTGACCCTCCGCCGGGGGGCAGGCCCGTTCCGATCCGCCGCACAGCTTGCTTTTGAGCCTCGGACGTACCAGCTCGTCCCGCTTCTCATGGCCCTTCGGCTTCAGGTCCCGCGTTTGTTGATTGCCGACGACGTTGGCATCGGCAAGACCATCGAAGCGGGTCTGATCCTGCGCGAACTGATGGATCGCGGAGAGGTCGATGCGTTTTCGGTTCTCTGCCCTCCGCATCTCGTGGACCAGTGGATCACCGAACTGAAGGATCGCTTCGGGATCGATGCCGTTGCTGTCACCTCCGGCACTGCGGCACGTCTGGAGCGCAATCTCCCATTGGCGCAAACCCTCTTCGATGCCTATCCCTTCACGGTGGTCAGCCTCGACTACATCAAAGCCGAGAAACGCCGGGATGGATTTGCCAGGGCGTGCCCAGACTTTGTCATCGTGGACGAAGCGCATTCCTGCGTTGGCACGCACAAGGGAAAGCAGCAGCGCTTCGACCTGCTCCAAGGCCTCGCACGCGATCCTGCACGTCGATTGATCCTGCTGACCGCCACGCCACATTCAGGGGATGAAGATGCGTTCGCTCGGCTTCTGTCGCTGATCGACACGGAATTCGGGAACGTCAACTTCGACAACCAGAAATACCGCGAGCGCCTTGTCAGGCACTTTGTTCAACGGCGGCGCGTCGATCTGGTCGAGGGCGACTGGGATGAGAACCGCTCGTTCCCCAAGCACGAGACGACCGAATACTCGTATCGCCTGAACGACGAGCATTTGGCATTCCAGGAGGCCGTACTTGATTATTGCTTCTCGGTCGTGTCACGGGCCGGAGACGCACAAAAGGATCGCCGGCTTGCCTTTTGGGGCACTCTGGCGCTGATGCGCTGTGTCGGATCGTCACCCGCAGCCGCAATGAGCGCGTTGCGAAACCGGGCGTCCAATGAAGACGACCGCCTCGAGCCGCAAATTTACGATGAAGATGGCGATGACGAAGACGCCGTGGACATTGAGCCAAACACCGTCTTCTCAAGTGACCCCGCTCTCCAAGGGCTCCTGGACAAGGCCAGCGAACTTCTTTCGGCCGAAGATCCCAAACTGAACGCCCTCATCAAGGCTCTCAAACCCTTGATCAAAGACGGCGCTAATCCCGTGGTCTTCTGCCGCTATCTCGCCACTGCCGAACACGTGAAGGAAGGGCTTCGTAAGGCCTTCCCCAAACTCAAAGTGCAGGCCGTGACGGGTGAACTGACGCCGGACGAACGTCGCGATCGCGTCGCGGAAATGGCGGCGGAAGAAAGTGCCGCCACAGATCAGCGCATCCTTGTCGCCACGGACTGCCTGTCTGAGGGGATTAACCTTCAACAGCTGTTCGACACCGTGATCCACTACGACCTTTCCTGGAATCCGACGCGACATCAACAGCGCGAAGGTCGCGTGGATCGCTTCGGGCAACCCGCCGAACTCGTTCGCTCGATCATGATGTTTTCGCCCGACAGCGCCATCGACGGTGCCGTGTTGGACGTCATTCTCCGCAAGGCTGAAGAAATCCGCAAGGCGACGGGCGTGACTGTGCCTCTTCCCGACGAGCGGGGACCGGTCACCGATGCGCTGATGGCTGCAATGATGCTCCGCCGTGGTGGTGGCAGCCACAAGCAGCTGACGCTGGACCTGCAAATCGGCGACGGGATCCAGGTGATGGAGACCCGCTGGCGCGATGCAAGCGAGAACGAAAAGCGGTCACGCGCCCGGTTTGCACAAAACGCCATGAAGCCGAGTGAAGTCGCTCCTGAATGGGACAAGGTGAAGTCCCTGCTTGGATCGCCAGCAGAAACGATCGAATTTCTCGAGCGCGCGATGTCTCGGTTCGGGGTGCCCCTCGAGAAGAAGAAATCGCTGCAGTTCGCCCACGTGCATGCCCTTCAGGATAGCCTCAAGGAAAAGCTGGAGCAGCGTGGGCTGAAGGGCTCTCTGAAACTGGCCACGCAAGAACCGGTGCCCTCAGGCGCTTCACTTCTGACCAGAACCCATCCGCTGACATCGTCCCTGGCAGAAAGCCTGCTTGAAGCCTCTCTTGACACCGAAGCGCTGCCGGATCTGGGCATCGGTCGTGTCGGGGCCTGGCCGAGTGCCGCCGTCACTCAGATGACGCGTGTCGCGCTCTTGCGTATTCGTTACAAGCTCACGGTTCATGCACGGCGCGAACGCCTGCTGTTGGCAGAGGAAGCCGCTCTTGTCGCCCTCGACAGCAACACGGTGATCGCCTCTGGCAACGAGGCGCGCGCGCTGCTTGCCTCTCCCGCGACTGCTGATCTCGCGCCGGTCGCCCGCGACCGGATGATCAATACGGCGAAGGCGGCCCTTCCTGACCTGCTGGGCGGCCCGATTGCCGATTTCGTGCAAAAGCGTGCCGCGGAGCTGGTTGAAGACCACGCCCGCCTTCGTGCTGCCGCCGGGTCCGCGTCGCGTGTCAGTGTCGAGCCGATCATTCCCCCAGACGTCATCGGCCTCTTCGTTCTTGTTCCGGGGGAGGTGTAATCATGGCCCGCAAACCAATTACCGATATGTCCGCGTGGCCGTCGCTGAGCCTCGAAGGCAACCTGATCGCGCCTGCGATGATCGCCAAGATCGATCAGCGCCAGGCCCCCGAGCAATCCCCCGAGGAATACGGGGTTCGCAAAGGCCTACAGATCCGCGAGGAAATCGCCACCGCCTTCCGCGTAGGCCAATCACATTTCGATGCCTTTGCGAAGATGGAGCACCCCTCGGCCGCCGCCACCTCGCGTTTCATCGCAGACTTCTTCAAGGAAACCTTCGGGTACACCGACCTCGCGGTAGCGGCGGCACCGATCGCGCTGATCGCGTCCGACCGTGTGCCCGTTGTCGTCGTGCCGCCGTCCGAGCTGCTTGATCGCCGCAGCCCGACGCTCTCGACGGACAGGTCGCGCTCTCCGGCCTTCGCCCTTCAGGACCACCTGAATGATCGGGACGAGGCCCTTTGGGGCATCGTGACCAACGGGATGCAGTTGCGCCTCATGCGCGACAATGCCTCGCTGACCCGTCCAGCCTATATCGAGGCCGATCTGGCGCAGATGTTCACCAACGAGGACATCGCGTCCTTCGCGGTGCTCTGGCTCCTGATCCACCGCACCCGCTTCGGCGCGGCAGACACCCCCGCCACCGATTGCCCCCTTGAACGCTGGCGCGATGCCGGCTCCAAGGAGGGCGAAGCCGCGCGTGACCGCCTGGCCGGTCAGGTCCAGCTGGCCCTCAAACTGCTCGGCTCGGGCTTCCTCGAGGCCAACCCCGACCTTGCCGCGAAACTGCATTCCGGCGAAGTGAACCTGACCGAATGGTTCAACGAACTCCTGCGTCTCGTCTACCGCCTGATCTTCCTGATGGTGGCCGAGGACCGGAACCTACTTCACCCTGAAAAGGCCAAGCCCGAGGCCCGCGCCCTCTACGCCCAGGGCTATTCGCTCCAGTCGCTGCGCAAGCAATGCTACCGCGCCGCCACCTGGGACAAGCACCATGACCGCTACGAGGGGGTGAAGATCGTCTTCCGCGCCCTCACGCAGGGCCAGCCCGCCCTTGCGCTGCCCGCCCTCGGCGGCCTCTTTGCCGAGGACCGGCTGCCCCATCTCGAGACCGCCCGTTTGCGCAACCGCGCCTTCATGGAGGCGCTCTACCGCCTCTCCTGGCTCGCCGACAAGAACGGCATGGTCCCCGTCAACTGGCGCGCGATGGAGACCGAAGAACTGGGCTCGGTCTACGAATCCCTCCTCGAACTCCAGCCCCAGCTGGGCGACGACGGCAAGACGCTCGTCTTCGCCTCCGAAGCGGCCGAGCAGAAGGGCAACCAGCGCAAGACCACCGGCTCCTACTACACGCCCGACAGCCTCGTGCAGGCGCTCCTCGATACCGCGCTCGACCCCGTGCTCGACAAGACAGAGGCCGAGGCGGACGATCCGGCCAAGGCACTGCTGAAGCTTTCGGTCATCGACCCCGCCTGCGGCTCTGGCCACTTCCTGCTGGCCGCCGCCCGCCGCATCGCCACGCGGCTCGCGCGCATTCGGGCCGAGGGCACGCCCTCGCTCGCCGACTTCCGCCATGCGCTGCGCGATGTCGCGCGCTGCTGCATCCACGGGGTGGACCGCAACCCAATGGCGGTGGAGCTGACCAAGGTCGCGCTCTGGATCGAGACGGTGGACCCCGGCCTTCCCCTCGGCTTCTTCGACGCGCAGATCCGCTGCGGCGATGCGCTGCTGGGGGTGTTCGACCTGAAGGTGCTGCAGGACGGCATTCCCGATGCTGCCTACAAGCCGCTGACCGGCGACGACAAGGAAACCGCGAAATACTACCTCAAGGCCAATCGCGATGCGACGGCGGGGCAAGGCGGTTTCGACTTCGGCACCGGTCAGGCGTCGATGCCCGCGATGAAACCGCTGGCGCTGGATTTCTCGGGCTTCCGCGACCTGCCCGAGGATACGGTCGAGCAGATCGGCGCCAAGGCCAAGCGGTTCAAGGAACTGCGCAAGGGGCAGACCTTTGTCCGCGCCAAGGCGGCGGCGGACCTCTATGTGGCGGCCTTCCTGCTGCCCAAGACGGGCGGCGCACCGGCGGGGGCGTCGGAGCGGACGGTGCCGACGACCGAGGAACTGTGGATGGCCCTCAATCAGGGCAAGATGCGCCAGGCAATGGTCGAGGCTCCCAAGGCCGCCCGCAACGCCCGTGCCCTGCATTGGCCGCTGGAGTTCCCAGACGTGATGCAGCGCGGCGGATTCGATGTTGTGTTGGGCAACCCGCCTTGGGAGGTGATGCAGCTTTCAGAAAAGGAGTACTTTGCAACTATTGATTCCAGCATCGCAGTGATGACCGGCGCCAAAAGAAAGAAGGCTATTTCCGCCCTGCAAAAAAATAGACCAGATGAATATTTGAATTACCAGCTCGCATTGCGCAATGCCGAAGCGGGAACCGAATTTACTCGAGAATCCGCCAGATTTAATCTTACCGCGCGAGGTAAGATCAACACATATGGCTTGTTTGCTGAGCTTTCTAAAGACCTAATTCGCAAAGGCGGTAGGGTTGGGATCATAGTTCCGGCAGACATATTATCTGGCGATAACTCCAAATTCTTCTTTCAAGATATCGTCAGAAACAATAATCTTCGATCAGCTTTTTCATTTGAAAATGAAGAGTTCATCTTTCCAGGAATTGCAAATGTTAATCGTTTCACCCTATTGACTTTGGGCTCTGGGCACAGCGACCAATCGGCTATAGAGCTTGCATTCTACCTTCGAAGACCGGAACACCTTGATCGCCGCGAACGTAGATTCTCTCTTCAGGCTTCCGATTTTGAGTTACTCAACCCAAACACTCTAACTTGCCCAGTTTTTCGAACAGAGGAAGATTCTCATGTCACCGCAGCGATCTATAAAAGACTACCTGTCTTAGTCAACGAAAGTGGAGGCGAAGCTAAAAACCCTTGGGAGGTTATGTTTCTAAGCCTATTCAATATGACTAGCGACAGTGGCCTATTTATAGAAGATACTGAGCTCGACGGAGTTTCTACGCGTAAAAACGGCGTGCGCAAGTATACTGGCGCAGATGAAGTTCTATTTCCTTTGTATGAGGGAAAGTTCATTTGGCATTTCGATCACCGCTTCAGTTCATATCACAATGTTGGAAAAATTAAAGGTCGCGGCGGTAGAGGGCTTCCGCCTGTGCTAGAGGAAGAGTACGCCGATCCAGATTTCGAGATTTTACCTCAGTACTGGGTTCGTCAAGAAACACTCGAAGTAAGGTTAAAGGAATATGGGTACGAGCGAAATTGGCTTATGGGATGGCGTGATGTTGCCAACTCCAAGGTGGAGCGTACAATGGTGTGCTCAGTTTTCCCTCGCTGGGGGGCAAACCACAAGCTTCCAATATTCTCAACTTCTAAGGATCCATTTTTGGCTGCTGCGTTATTGTGCAATTTTTCTTCAATTCCGTTTGACTTTGTGGCTCGACAGAAGTTGAGCAGCACATCTTTCGCTCATGTTTACCTAAAACAATTGCCAGTATGCCCTCCCGACTTCTACACCGAACCTCGCCTCGCCTTCATCACCCCGAAGGTGCTGGAACTCACCTACACTTCGCACAGCCTCGCCCCCTTCGCCCGCGATCTGGGCCATGACGGCCCACCCTTCGCCTGGGACGAGGACCGCCGCGCGCACCTCCGCGCCGATCTCGACGCCTTCTACGCACGCGCCTACGGCCTGACCCGCGACGAGCTGCGCTACATCCTCGACCCCGCCGACGTGAAGGGCCCCGACTACCCCTCGGAAACCTTCCGCGTCCTCAAGGAAAAGGAAATCCGCCAACACGGCGAATACCGCACCCGCCGCCTCGTCCTCGAAGCCTGGGACCGGATGGAAGCGAACGGCGAGTTCGCGGCGATGGGGATGTGAGCGATGGCGGTCATCGACCCCGTCGTCAACGGTCGCGTGGCCGACTTCATCCGCGGCGCGGTCCAGTCGATCTTCGACTCGCGCTTCGACTGGACGCCGGATGCCGAGTCCATCCTCGTGCTGATGCGCGAGGGTGGCATGACGCCCGAGCAGGAGCGCCGCTTTCGCCCCTATTTCGATCTGTTCGTCGAACAGGCCCGAAAGGGCGAGGTCAGCGGCTTCAGTCCGCAGGTCGACGATGAGCCCTTCGTCGACTACCCGCCAAAGTTCGACCTCGACGCACTGCTGACACCGCCCGCATCGCCCGACGCTCAGAAGGACCTGTTCGACGGAACGGGCACGAGAACCGAGTCCGAGCGCGCCCTGATCGACCAGCTGATCGCGGCGACAAAGCTCTATGACAGCAGCGAGGCGATCCAGGAGCTGTTCGCCTTCACGGTCCGCCTTCGCGAATTTGCACCGTTCAACGCGATGCTGTTGCACATCCAGAAACCGGGCCTGACGCATGCGGCAAGCGCGCATGACTGGTGGCACAGGTTCGGTCGCGTGCCAAAGAAGGGCGCACGACCCCTCCTGGTGCTGCGCATGAAGGGCCCGGTCGATTTCGTGTTCGACGTGCAGGATACCGAGGGCAAGGACCTGCCGGTCGATGCGTTCTCCTTCCCGACCTTCGGCAATTTGAGCGACAACCGCTTCGCCGAGTTCATGCGGGCGGTCGGCAAGGAGAAGATCGATCTCGTGCAGTTGGACGCAGGTGACGGTCAGGCAGGCTGGATCCGACTGCTCGCCCGCGCGAAGAACGACAAGGGCAAGAACGTCTACCAGCTGGCCTACAACCGGAATCACGCCGCACCGACGCGCTTCGTGACTGTCGCCCACGAACTGGCGCACCTGTACCTCGGCCACCTCGGAGCCGATAACGGACGCCGTGTTCCGGATCGGCGTGACACGCCCCACGCGCTGATGGAAGTGGAGGCCGAGATGGCGGCCTACCTGGTGGCGATGCGCAACGGACTCACGCCGAGGAGCGAAAGCTACCTGTCGAACTACAAGGGCGCCTTCGAGGACCTGAACCTGTACGCGGTGACGAGGACCGCGAATGCCGTAGAAACGGCGATGGGCATCTCCGCCCAGAAGCTCTGGAACGAGAAGGCGTGAGGGAATGATCGAGACGCCCCAATCCTTCGTGACCCGCCAGGAATGCGAGAAGGTCACGTACCAGAACGGCTTCCGGCGCCCCCATGGCGAATTCGATGGCTGGCAGCGGTACAGTTCGACGACCGCGCAGGGGTCGATCTGGCTCGCTCGGGACACTTCCGGTCCGTGGCTCCTCGCCCTGGATCACGCCGGGGTCATTGCAGAGATCGGGATTGAGGCGTCCGATGCCGCAGGACCAGGCCTCGCACGGTTCCGGTTTGCCTCGTTGCCTATGCTTTATGGCGTGATGCCAAGGATCTATGAGCTTGCCGCAAGCCTTCCCGATGCACCGCTTCTGGAGTTCATCCACAGAACGAAAAACCTGCCGAAGACGACTGAGGCGGAACGACTTGTGGTTCAACGCGTTGGCCAGAACATCTTTCGCGAGCGTCTGATAAAATACTGGCAGGGTCGTTGCCCCTTGACCGGGATTGTCGACAAGCCGCTTCTCCGGGCCTCTCATATCAAGCCATGGCGCGACTGTGACAACGACGCAGAGCGTCTGGATGTCCATAACGGCCTGCTTCTGTCAGCTCTTTGGGACGCCGTATTCGATGGCGGTCTGGTTACCTTCGATAACGATGGGGGTCCGGTCTTTTCGGAGCGCCTAAGCGAGCGAGCCCGTGCCAGTCTACACTTCGATGGACCGCTTCATCTTACAGACAAGCATCGAAACTTCCTGGATTGGCACAGAACGAAAGTGTTCGAGGTTAAAACCCCCACCGTCACGCCTGCTGATTGAGCCAAGAAAACAAGGCGAGGATTACCCCGTCGGGAGACCAAGAATCCATTTCGACATGTATCCTTGGTCAATCGTAGTTGACGGTCTCCTCGGTCGAGCCGTTGTTGACTAAGTCGCGTGCGCCGAAGAGTCGGGTCGCTGCAGGTATATCGGTGACGACCATCCTATCAACCAGCATGTCGCCTCCGCAGTCAGTCTACGGGACGTGAATAGTCGGCAAAATACTAGACCTCAAAGACAGACTATTGACCTCGGAACAACGATGTCATACGTCCAACCACGTCGAGCGGGCGTTGTGTAATGGTAAGACCCTTGCCTTCCAAGCAAGAGATACGGGTTCGATTCCCGTCGCCCGCTCCAAAAAATCTTTTCCGACACATTGCCTACAATTTTTGTCGCCGTGATCTTGCATGGCATTGATATTTAGACATTTTGCGAGATTTACGCTGTAGTCTTCCAAGCAAGAGATACGGGTTCGATTCCCGTAGCCCGCTCCAGACAGTTTCTTCCGCAACATTGTCGCCAAGGCTGCGTGATGCCTCTATTCGCGCAGACTGGATGGGCGCAAGTCGCCACGCCAGACATCGGTCGCGCTCGGTTCGGCATCCGCTGCGATCGTTCTCTGTCTGAGTCAGCCTGTGGGCGCTGCACCGGAAACATGTACCGACCTGTACAAAACGGACAAATGCCGCCGTAAGGCCTGTACAAAACGGTCAATTCGGCAGTTGCGGGGTGATCCCCGCTGCCGCTGCCAGACTTGCGTCAATTCGGCCTTCCGGGCGTTGATTGCTTGACCCCGGGCCGGGACGAGGCCAAGAAGCTGAGCCTAGGCCCGCAGTTGCGGGACATCAGACGCACAGGCAGGACGGCATACCGCATGGCACGATCAAACCCGGCTCCCGGAGCGACCGAACAGCGCGCAACCTCGCGCAAAGTGGGGGTGCTCGCCTCGCTCTGGCCGTTCATCGCGCCCTACAAGGCGCTGATGTTCGGCGCGTTGGCGGCGCTTGTCCTGACCGCCACGACATCGCTGGTCCTGCCGCTGGCGGTGCGCCGGGTGGTGGACAATTTCCGTATTGAAAACGGTGACATGCTGGATGTCTACTTCATGGCCGCGCTTGGTATCGCCGCTGTGCTGGCGCTGGGTACCGGTCTACGTTACACGCTTGTCACCCGGCTGGGCGAACGCGTGGTCGCCGATATCCGCAAGGCGGTGTTCGACCGCGTCATCGGCATGAGCCCCGAGTTCTTCGAACGCATCATGACCGGCGAGGTGCTGAGCCGGATCACCACCGACACCACGCTGATCCAGTCGGTTCTGGGGTCCTCGGCCTCGATCGCGCTGCGTAACCTGTTGATGTTCCTGGGCGGTCTTGTGCTGATGTTGCTGACCTCGGCCAAGCTGACCGCGATGGTGCTGCTGATCGTACCGCTGGTGCTGGTGCCGATCCTGGTGCTGGGCCGCCGCCTGCGTACCATCAGCCGCGAAAATCAGGACTGGATCGCCGCCAGTTCCGGCAATGCGGGCGAGGCGCTGGGCGCGGTGCAGACGGTGCAGTCGTACACCAACGAGACCGCCAGCCGGGCGGCATTCGCCGAGGTGACCGAAACCGCCTATGACGTTTCGCGCCGCCGCATCGCCACGCGCGCGGTGCTGACGGTGATCGTGATCTTCCTGGTGTTTTCTGGCATCGTCGGGGTGCTGTGGATGGGGGCCAACGACGTGCGCGCGGGCCTGATGACCGAGGGCACGCTGATCCAGTTCGTGATCTATTCGGTGATCATGGCCGGTGCGGTGGCCGCGCTCTCTGAAATCTGGAGCGAGCTGCAACGCGCCGCAGGCGCGACCGAGCGGCTTGTCGAACTGCTCAATGCCGAGGATACGGTAACCGATCCATCGACCCCGGCGGCGCTGACCCTGCCGGTGCGGGGCGAGATCACCTTTGACAACGTGACTTTCCGCTATCCGGCGCGGCCCGATCAGGTGGCGCTCGACGGCATGAGCCTGACCGTGCAGCCGGGCGAGACGGTGGCCTTTGTCGGTCCTTCGGGTGCGGGCAAGACCACGGTGATCCAGCTGATCCAGCGGTTCTATGACCCGCAATCGGGCCGGGTGCTGCTGGATGGGCAGGACCTGACCATGCTGGCACGGCCCGCGTTCCGCCGCCATATTGCCTTGGTGCCGCAGGATCCGGTGATCTTTGCCGCCTCCGCGCGCGAGAACATCCGCTTTGGCCGCCCCTCCGCCTCTGACGCCGAAGTCGAGGACGCCGCCCGCGCCGCCGCCGCGCATGAGTTCATCGCGGCCCTGCCCGAAGGCTATGACAGTTTCGTGGGCGAACGCGGCGTGATGTTGTCGGGCGGCCAGAAACAGCGTATCGCCATCGCCCGCGCCATCCTGCGCGACGCGCCGGTGCTGCTGCTGGACGAGGCCACTTCGGCGCTCGATGCCGAAAGCGAGCGTGCGGTGCAGCAGGCGGTGGAACGGTTGAGCGCCGACCGCACCACGCTGATCGTGGCGCACAGGCTCGCGACCGTAAAAAAGGCCGACCGCATCGTGGTGCTGGAAGCAGGCCGCATCGTCGCCCAGGGCACCCATGACGAGCTTGTGGCGGGCGGCGGGCTTTATGCCCGGCTGGCGCGGCTCCAGTTCACCGATGGGCTTGCGGCGGAATAATTCCCCTTATCCTGGCCGTACCCTCCCTCCATCTTCGGCGGTGAAAAACCAAAGGAGACAGAGATGGGTTTGTGGAGTTTTGCAAAGGACAGCGGCAAGAAACTCTTTGGCGGCGGGGACGAAGACCCGCAGGTCGAGGCGCTGAAAAAGGAGATCGCTGATCTGGGCCTGGATGCCAGCGGTGTCGATATCTCGGTCGAGGGTGATACTGTCAAACTTGAAGGCGCGGCGGCCAGCGACGAGTTGAAGGAAAAGATAATCCTCGCCGTCGGCAATGTCGAAGGTGTGGGTGCGGTCGATGACCAGACCACAGGCGGCGGAGCGGAACCGGTGTTCCACACCGTGGGCAAGGGCGACACCCTGTGGGCGATTGCGGAAAAGACCCTCGGCAAGGGCACCCGCTATAACGAGATTTTCGAGGCCAACCGACCGATGTTGAGCCATCCCGACAAGATTTATCCGGGCCAGATGTTGCGTATCCCGCAAAACTGAGGCCAGCCATCGGGCAAAGGAAGGGGGCGGCCCGCCGGCAAGCCACTATAGGTAAATGTTGACGAGCTATCGACTAGCAGTTAGGCTGCTGGTCGTTTTCGTTTAGAAATAAGAGCTTGTGACGTACCGGAACCCAAGAAGGCTTCGCAAAAATCTGCGAACAAAATGAGAACTCGGCTTCCTCGCCTGCCTGGAGGTTTCTCAGTCAATTTCTGCCGCAATCCAATTTGTGACCTTTACGGCGTATTACCTGACCCAAGAGATGGGCGCGGCCGACCAGCGACTCCTGGTTCGAACTTGGCGCGAGGCAAGGTCTCCGGGTCTGGAGCTGAGCGCACCTATGTTTGCCCAAGTTGCGGACGGTCTAGGTCATGTTGACAAATGTCTGAGCCAAAGCCGGATGGAGGTAATGTCGATGAAACCCAGGAAGCTTTCCATGGT
>NZ_JAOWLB010000001.1 GCF_025751555.1 Ruegeria aquimaris | reverse complement strand
GTGTCGATACCGTCGGGATCAGAAACGCCGTCGGTATTGGCGGTGAGCGTTTCCCCTTGCCGCGCGGTGCCCGAGATCGTCACCGAACCGGTGGGGGCGCTGTTGCCGGGCACGCCGGTCAGGGTCATGGTCGAACCATCGCCCAGGTTGACGACACGGTCGCCGCTGCCATTGGTCGAGAAGGTGACCGCATCCCGCTCAGCCGAGGAAAGCAGCGAGAAGTCGATGCTGTCCTCGCCCAGGGTGAAGTCGGTGACGACATCGCTGCCCATGCCGGTCTCGACCATGAAATGGTCGGCACCGGTGCCGCCGGTCAGGGTGTCGTTGCCCGCCCCGCCGCGCAGGGTGTCGTCGCCACCCCGACCGTTGAGGATGTCGACATTGCCACCGCCGAAGAAGTTGTTGTTCTCGTCATCGCCCAGCAGGTCGTCGGAGTTGTCGCTGCCGATCAGGTGCTCGACACCGGTGAAGGTGTCGCCCGCGGCTTCGCCCGCGTTGGCGCTGTTGTCTTCGAGGTCGACAACCACAAAATTGCCGCCCGAATAGGTGACGGTGTCGGACCCTTCGCCGCCGTCAAAACCGTCGGTTCCGCCGTTGCCGTGCAGCAGGTCGTCGCCGGCCATGCCGGACAGGGTGTTGTTGCCGTTGTTCCCTGTCAGCGTGTCGCCAAAACCCGAGCCCATCAGGTTCTCGATGCTGGAATAGACATCGCCGCGTGCCTCGCCGGTGTTGCCTGCGGAGTTGGACAGGTCGGCGTTCAGCCCGGCGGCGGCCTCGGAGTAGTCTGCGGTGTCGGAGCCGCTGCCTCCGACAAGGGTGTCCTCACCCGTGCCACCGCGAAGCGTGTCGTCACCTCCGGAACCGACGAGGCTGTCATTGGCGGCGCCGCCCGACAGGAGATTGTCGCCGTTGTCGCCGCGCAATGTGTCCGCGAAGGTCGAGCCGATCAGGTTTTCGATGCTGTTATAGGTATCGCCCGCCGCCTCGCCGGTGTTGCTGCCGGAACTTGCCAGGTCCGCCAGCACGCCGGTTGCCGCATCGGCATAAGAGGCGGTGTCGAGCCCGCTGCCCCCGTTCAGCTGGTCGGAGCCGAGACCGCCGACGAGGACATCGTCGTGATCTTCGCCGAGCAGCGTGTCGTTGCCTTCGCGCCCGATCAGCAGGTCGTCGCCGTCATCGCCGCGCAGGTCGTTGTTGCCGGTATTGCCGCCGAGCGTGTCGGCGAATTTGCTGCCAGTCAGGCCGAGGATCTCGGAATAGGTATCGCCTGCCGCCTCGCCGGTGTTGAGGGTGCGGTCGAACAGATCCGCGACGACCCCGGAGGTGGCGTTGCGATAGCTGGCGAAATCGTTGCCGGTGCCGCCGATCAGGTTGTCGGCGCCGAGGCCGCCATCAAGCGTGTCGTTGCCCGCACCGCCGTTCAGAAGATCGTCGTCTTCCTGCCCTTCGAGCAGGTCGTTGCCGTCATTGCCGGTGAGGCTGTCATTGCCCGCGCCGCCGAACAGGTCGTTGGAATTGTTGTCGCCGACCAGTTCGTCGCCGAAGGCCGAGCCGCGCAGGTCAAAGAGGTTGGTGTAGGTGTCGCCAACCGCGTCGCCGGTGTTGGATGAGGTGTTGCTCAGATCCACCCGCAGGCCGGTCGCGGATGTCGTGTATGCCGCGATCGAGGTGCCGCCGCTGCCGTCCAGCGCATCGGCGCCCGCGCCGCCCTCCAGCTCGTTGGTGCCGCTGCCGCCGAACAGCGAGTCGTCACCCGTATCGCCGAAGATCGAGTCGTTGCCTTCTTCGCCCCTCAGCGTGTCGTTGCCGTCGTCGCCATGGATCAGGTCGGCATCGTCGCCGCCCAGGATGGAATCGTTGTCTTCGTTGCCGTTCAGCGTGTCGATGCCATCGAAACCGAAGATGGTGTCATTGCCTGCACCGCCGGACAGGACATCGTTGAGCGGCGAGCCGTTCAGGGTGTTGTTGGCGGCATTGCCCGTCTGCACTTCGCCGCCAAAGTCGGTCGGTTGAAGCTGGCCGTCGATGACGCGCATCTGCCAGACCCCGGCCACGCCGGTATTGCCGACCAGCGTTTCCAGATTGGCGGCCTCGCCAAGCTGATCCGTTGCGGCACCGCCGGACAGGTATACCGGCAAGCCGTCATCGGTTCGGGCGCCCATGTGGAACTGGCCGTTGCTGCCCTGCATGTCGAAGAAGCGGAAGATCAGTTCGGCGTCTCCGTCTCCGAGATCCATGATCTCGAGCTGGAACGTGTTGGGTGTCGTGACGTTGTTCGAGAACCGCCCGATGGTGTTCCAGGTGACCACGACGGAATCGCGATCCGTATTGGTGTCGAAATAGACCCCCGGATTGGGGCCGGGCGGAAGCGTTCGCGTATCCATGTCGTCGTTGAAAGGCGCGATCGAGAAGTCGATTGCGTTCAGCGTATTACCGAAAAACACCTGCGGGTTTTCGATGTTGAAGGTGACACCGCCATTTGTCCCGATGAACATTTCGGTGAAGGTCTGGCTGCCGAAGCTGAAGCCGGTTTCGAAGATCGCCGTAATGTCGAACGGCCCCTCTTCGTTGTCGTCGCCCTGGGCGATCAGGGTGCCCCCGAAGGGCAGGAGCGTGTTATCGCTAACGGTTGTGAAAAGGCTCGGATCGACCATGACTAAACTTTCCCCCGGATATTGAAGATAAATAAAAAAGGAATCATTCGTGATCCCGATGGTAGCACAAAAGTCCGGAATTCGAGGCAGTCGGTCTGCGGTTGGCCGCGATCCGGGCCGGGCGGGTCAGCTCTGACCGGCGGTGGTCAGTTCCTGTTCCAGCGCCTTTTCGACGGCGCCGCGCGGTTTTGTATAGCGGGCGAGCAGGTCGTAAAGCACCGGTGTGGCCGCCAGCATCAGCAGCGCCGAGAGGCCCAGCCCGGCGATGATGACGGTGCCGATGGCGTTGCGGCTTTCGGCGCCCGCGCCGGAAGCCAGGACAAGCGGCAGGGCGCCGAGGATGGTGGAGGTCACCGTCATCGCGATGGGCCGCAGGCGCAGCACCGAGGCGGTGATGACCGCCTCGCGCACCGGTTTGCCCTCGTCACGGAGCTGGTTGGCGAATTCCACGATCAGGATGCCGTTCTTGGCCACCAGACCTATCAACAGGATGATGCCGATCTGGCTGTAGACGTTGAAGGACAGCCCGCCCGCCGACATCGCATAGATTGCCCCCGCCACGCCCACCGGGACGGTCAGCAGGATGATGAACGGGTGCACGAAGCTTTCGAACTGTGCGGCGAGGACCAGGAACACGATCAGCAGCGCCATGGCAAAAACGGTGACCGCGCCCGCCGAGGTATCCTTGAACGTGCGCGACTGGCCGTCATAGCCGAGCTTGCCGCTGGCCGGGATGATCTCGGCAGCCTTTTGTTCCAGTTGTCCCAGCACGGTGCCCAGATCGGCACCCGGGGCCAGCGCGCCGGAAAGCTGGATCGAGGGCAGCCGGTCGAACCGGCGCAGCGACGGGGAGGCGGCGTTTTCGGACACGCTGACCAGCGCGCCCAGGGGGACCAGCGTCTTGCCATCGCCCGAGCGCAGGTAGATGTTGTCGATGTCCGAGGCGGCGCTGCGGTCGCGTTCCTCTGCCTGGAGCAACACCGGGTATTCGCGGCCCCGGCTGACAAAGGTGGTGACCTGGCGCGAGGCCAGCATCGACTGCATCGTGGTGGCGATGGCGTCGACCGAGATGCCGAGATCGTCGGCCCGTTCACGGTCGATGCGGACCTCGAGCTGCGGCAGGTTCTGTTCGAAGTCGATCTCGGGGTTGACCAGCCCCTCAATCTCCTCGGCGCTGGCGAGGAGGGCCGTGGCCCAGCCTTTGACGCTGTCGAAATCGGGGCCGCTGACCACGACGCGGACCGGGGTCGAGTTGCCGCGCAGGCCAAGCCCCGCCGGTGTCACAGGGAAACCGCGCGCGATGGTGACCTCGCGCATTTTGGGCGCCAGCGCGCTGGCGACATCGGCGGCGCTCATGTCGCGGTCTTCCCAGGGGGTCAGGCGGAACACCACAAAGGAGCGGTAGGCGCGGTTGCCCCATCCAGTAAAGGTGAAGACGGTTTCGACCACGCCCTGGTCGCGCAGGGGTTGCAGCAGCGCCTCGACCTGTCGCGCCGCCTGGTCGGTGTATTCCACGGTGCTGCCCTGGGGGGCGGTCAGCGGCACGAAACCGACGCCGCGATCCTCGCGCGGGGCAAGCTCGCGCGGGAGGGCGCCGTAAAGGAGCGCGGCGCCGCCGGTTACCGCCGCCGTGAACACCAGCACGACAAGCGGCATGCGCAGCGCGTGCCTGAGGAAGGCGGCATAGGTCCGCTGGACGGCGCCTCGGGGTTCGTCGGGCGCGTCCATCGTCTGGCCCTTGCTCTTGACCAGCAGTTTCGAGGCCAGCGCCGGGCAGGCGGTGAGGGCGACAAAGGTCGAGATCGCCACCGTGCCGGCCATGACCCAGCCGAACTCGATGAAGAGGCGGCCGACCTGGCCGGGCATGAAGGAGAGCGGCACGAAGACCGCGATCAGGGTGACAGAGGTGGCGATCACCGCAAATGTCACCTGACGCGAGCCTTTGAGAGCGGCCACCAGCGGGGTTTCGCCATTCTCGATCCGGCGCTGGATGTTTTCCAGCACGACGATGGCGTCGTCGACGACAAGGCCGATGGCCAGGAGCAACGCCAGCAGCGTCAGCGTGTTGATGGAAAAGCCCCAGGCCCCGATCAGCACGAAAGCCCCGATCAGCGAGACCGGGATGGTGACCGCGGGGACCAGCGTGGCGCGCAGCGAGCGCAGAAAGACAAGGATGACCGCGACGACCAGTGCCAGCGAGATCAGGAGCGCGATCACCACCTCGCGGATCGAGGCGCCGACGAAGAGCGCGTCATCGGAACCCACGAGGATTTTCATCCCCTCGGGCAGGGTCGGGGTGATCTTGTCGATCTCGGCGCGCACCGCTTGCGAGATCTGCAAGGTGTTGGACTGGCTTTGCCGCTGGACCGCGACGCCCACCGCATCGCGCCCGTCGCTGCGGGCGATGGTGGAATCGTCGGCGACGCCGGGTTCGACCCGGGCCACGTCGCGCAGGCGCACGGGGTAACCCTCGATCCGGTCGAGCACCACGTCGCGGAAATCGTCGATACTTTGTAACCGGCTGTTCAGGCGGACGGTGAGTTGCCGGTTGGTCGAGGCGACCTCGCCCGCGGGCAGTTCGACATTGTTGCGGCGGAGCGCGCGTTCGACATCCTCGACGGTCAGCTTGCGCGCCGCCAGCGCGCGCCGGTCGAGCCAGATGCGGACGGCAAAGGCGCGTTCGCCATAGACGCGCAGGTTGGCGACACCGTCCAGGGTCGCCAGCCGGTCGGCGATGAAACGGTCGATGTAATCGGTGATCTCGGGTGTCGTCATCCGGTCCGAGACCACGGCGAGGCGCATGACGGGATCGGAATCGGCATCGCTCTTCTCGACCTCGGGCGCGTTGGCCTCGTCGGGCAGGTCGTCGCGGATGCGGCCGACCGCATCGCGGACATCATTGGCGGCGATGTCCACGTCGTGGCCCGCGGCGAATTCGATCACCACCCGCGACCAGCCCTGGCGGCTTTCGGAACTGATCGAGCGGATGCCCGAGATCGAGGCGACCGCGCCCTCGATGGTTTCGGTGATGTCGGTGTCGATCACCTCGGGGGCGGCGCCACGATAGGTTGTGGTCACCGTGACAACGGCATTGTCCACATCGGGCAGTTCGCGCACCGGGATGTCGCGCAGCGCGGTGATGCCCATCACGATGAGCAGGAGGTTGGCAACGGCGGCCAGAACCGGGCGGCGGACGGAGAGGTCTGTCAGCGTCATGAGCCGTTCTTCGCCGCCTGGGGCGCATTCAGCACTTCGACCGCGCCGCCGTTTCGGACGCGGTGGAGGCCGCGGATAACGACTTCGGCGCCTTCTTCGAGACCGCTTTCGATGCTCACGAGGCCATCGCGGCGCTGGCCGGTCCTGACGGTGACCTGCTGCGCCTTGCCGTCGGTGACGACAAAGACATAGGTTTCGGCGGCTTGAAAGACGATCGCCTCTTCGGGCACCACGATGCGGTCGCTTTGCGACAGGGTCAGTTGCAGCGACATGAACATGCCCGCAGGCAGGGTGCCGTCGGCATTGGGGATCACGGCGCGGGTGCGGAACGACCGGCTGACCGGGTCGATGCGGGTGTCCACCGCCTCGATCTGTCCGACGAAATCCCGGTCGGGAAAGGCTGGGCTGGTGGCAATGATCGCCTGTCCCCTGGAGATCTGGGAAAACAGGGTTTCGGGCAGGGAGAATTCGACCTCGACCTCGGAGAGATCGTCGAGCCGGGTGATATAGGTTCCCGCCGTGACGCGGGCGCCCCGATCGACATCGGCAAGACCGACCGTTCCGGCGAAAGGCGCGCGGATGACGCGCTCGGCGAGCCGTTGTTCGGCGCGGTCAAGCTGGGCCCGGGCTTCGGCGAGCCGGGCGATGGCCTCTTCGAGCGTCGCCTCGGAGACCGTGCTGGAGCCGCGCAACTGGGTGACGCGTTCGAGCACGCGTTCGCGTTCGATCAGCCTGGCGTCGGCCTCGGCAAGGTCGGCGCGGGCGATGGTGTCGTCGAGTTCGACCAGCTTTGCCCCCTGGGCCACGCTCTGGCCGGGTTCGAACAGGATCTGTTCGACGCGCCCGTCGGCCTCGGGCACGATGTCGATGGACTGGCGCGCGCGGGTGGTGCCCACCGCTTCGACCGTATCGCTCAGGGTGCGGATCTCGGCCCGGGCCAGTTCGACAACCGCCGGGGCGCCGGAGCGGCGGTTGGCGCCATTGGAGGCGGTGGCGGTGTCGCCCAGATGGCGCTGATAGTATTCATACCCGGCGTAAGAGAGGCCTGCGGCCAGCAGGATAATCAGAAACTGTCGCCAGATGGACATGACTTGCGCTTTTCCAATCGGTCTTGAAGGTGGCCGGGGTTGGGATGGAGTGTAGAACATCACCTTCCGTCGGCAACGTAAAGCGTGTTGGAAACTTGCGCGGCGGTGTCGGTTCAGCCTTCTTTGACCAGCGAGACGGATTGGCGGACTTCGAGAAAGGTCCAGATCGAGCGTGTCACCCGGTTCGAGCGTTCCTTGTTGCGGAACATGCGGATCGACAGGTCGACCAGCCAGTCGGGCCTGCCGGTGCGGACCAGGATACCGCTTTCCAGATCGGGGAGGACGAGGCTCTTGGGCAGCCAGGCGACACCGTCCCCGGCCTGCGCCCGGATACGCAGCGCCCCGGCCATCGAGTTTTCATAGACCGTGCGCAGGCCGTCGGAGATCCTGTGTCGCTGGAACAGCGGTTCCAGATGGGTCCCGATCGGGGCGGCGTCGCCGAAACGCAGATAGGGCATGCGGACCCCGGGGGTGTCGAAATCGAACAGCGGCGTGCCATCGACATTGGGTTTGCAGACCGGGACGAGCTGGTCTTCACCGATCTTGATCGACTCGAGCAGCCGGTGCTGTGGCCTGTCCCCGCTGGCATAGGCAATGACAAAGTCGACGTCTCCGCTTTGCAGGTCACGCATGCAGTTGGGCAGGTCGTCGGCCCGGAGCCGGGACAGGACGGGGCCATAGGCGTCTTCCAGCTCTTGCAGCCAGGCGGGATAGAACCGCCAGCCGATGGAGTGCTGGGCGCCGAAGGTGACGACATATTTGTCGGGAAGAGATTGCGCCTCCAGGATCTGGCTGCGCTCCTGCTCGATCCGGGCGAGCGCCTGCAACCCGGCTTCGAGCATCTGCTCGCCGGCGGTGGTCAGGGTCACCGGCTGATGCGTTCGGTCGACAAGCGTTGCGCCGACCCAGGATTCGAGCGCCTTGATCCGGCGGCTGAAGGCGGGCTGGCTCAGGTTCCCCAGCACGGCGGCCTGGGAGAAGTTGCCGGTGCGTTTCAGACGCTCGAGGTCGCGGAAGTGAAGGAAGTCCATTTTTTCGACCTTATGCAAATCTTGCATAATGTCATCCAAACATAGCATTGGATCGGTGGAAAGCCCTGTCGCAGTCTTGTGCCACCGAAACTCGCATCAGGATTTGTCATGGCCAACACGGATACGCTGCCGCGCGGCACCGCCAGAATTGACTTCGATCGTTTCCCGCGCACGGCGCTGTGTCATCGCCCGACACCGATCGAACCCTTGCCGCGACTGAGCGCGCTGCTGGGCGGGCCTTCGATTTTCATCAAGCGGGACGATTGCACGGGTCTCGCGATGGGCGGCAACAAGACCCGCAAGCTGGAGTTTCTGGTCGGCGAGGCGATGCAGCAGAAGGCCGACATGCTGGTCACGCAGGGGGCGGTGCAATCCAACCATGTGCGTCAGACCGCTGCGGCGGCCTGCAAGGTCGGCATGAAGTGCCACGTGCTGCTGGAGCGGCGGGTGCCGGGGCGCGACGCGAGCTATGAAGAGACAGGCAATGTCCTGCTCGACAACCTGTTTGGCGCCACGCACGAATTCCGGCCCGCAGGGCTGGACATGAATGCCGAGGCTGAAGCGGTCACCGCGAAGCTGCGCGAACAGGGTCATCGGCCCTATTTCATTCCGGGCGGCGGCTCGAATGCCACCGGCGCGCTGGGATATGCCAATTGCGCCCAGGAGATCGTCGATCATACCCGTGAAACGGGTGAGGCCTTTGACTGGCTGGTGATGGGCACCGGGAGCACCGGCACCCAGGCCGGGCTGGTCGCCGGGTTCCATGCACTGGACCATGCGCTGCCGGTCATGGGTGTCAGTGTCCGGCAGCCGCGCGAGCGGCAGATGAACGCGGTGCATGCACTGACCCAGAAGACGCTGGAGAAACTGGGGGCCGAGGGCATCGCGCTGAGCAAGATCCTGGTCGATGACGGCTATGTCGGCGAGGGCTACGGGATTCCGGCCGAGAGTACTTTGGAGGCGATCCGCCTGCTGGCGCGGCAAGAGGGCATTTTGCTGGACCCGGTCTATTCGGCCAAGGGCATGGCGGGTTTGATCGGAATGGTGCGGCAGGGTTTCTTCAAGCCCACCGACAGGGTTCTGTTCCTGCATACCGGGGGATCGACGGCGCTGTTTGCCTATCAGGACCAGTTGCTTGCTTCATTGAACTGAAAAGACGCCGAACAACGGCGATAACCAACAGAGGAGACGACCATGAAATCCAAGTATAAGGCGCTGATCCTTTCAGCGGCACTCAGCCCCCTGGCGCTGGCGGCGCAGGCCGAAGAGGTCAAGATCGGGGTCCCGTCCTGGACCGGGGCGCAGGCCATCGCACACGTTCTGGGCGAGGTGGTGCAAAGCCGTATCGGCGGGACCGTCGAATATGTGCCGGGCAACAACGCCACGATCTTCCAGGCGATGGACCAGGGTAAGGGCGATATCGACGTGCATCCCGATGTCTGGCTGCCCAACCAGGAGAGCTTTACCAAGGAATATGTCGACGGCAAGGGCACCGTGACCCTGTCGTCGAACCCCTATGAGGGCAATCAGGGTTTCTGCGTGAGCCAGGATTTCGCGGCGAAGATGAACATCACCGATATCGCCGATCTGGGCCGCCCCGATGTGGCCGCCGCGATGGACAGCGACGGCAACGGCAAGGGCGAGATGTGGATCGGCGCGCCGGGCTGGGCCTCGGCCAACGTCAACGAAGTCAAGGTGCGCGACTATGGCTTGCTCGATTTCATCGAGCCGATCCGGGCCGAGGAAGCGGTGAAGACCGCACGCATCAAGGACAGCATCGCCAAGGGCGAGGGCTATGCCTTTTACTGCTACGAGCCGCATGCGGTGTGGTTCATGTTCGATGTCGTGATGCTGAGCGAGCCCGCCTATGACCCGGCCAAATACGTGATGGTGCAGCCCTCGGACGATGCCGACTGGTATCAGAAGTCGATGGTCGCCTCGAAGGATGCGCTGAAACAGGTGCAGATCGCCTGGTCGAACTCGCTGGCCGACCGTTCGCCCGCGATTGCCGAATTCTTTGGCAAGTTCCAGCTGAGCGCCTCGGACGTGAGCGCGCTGGCCTATGAGATCAGCGCCAAGGATCGCGATCCGGCGGAAGTGGCCAAGGAATGGGTCGCCGCGAACTCGGATCGCGTCGACGCGATGCTTGGCCTTTGAGCTCACGGACAGGGAGGGCGGCGGCGCTGGCCGCCGCTTCTCCGCTGCCTTGAACGCGCCCGGTAGGACATGATGGCACAAGAAAAAGTTATCGAGCTTTCAAACGTCTGGAAGATTTTCGGCGGCAGGCCGGAGGCGGCGCTTCAGGCCATTCTGGAGCGGGGCCTGAGCAAGGCCGAGGTGTTGGCCGAATTCAACGCGGTCGTCGGCGTGGCCGATGTGAGCCTGTCGATCAATCGCGGCGAGATCTTCTGCATCATGGGCCTGTCGGGCAGTGGCAAGTCGACATTGGTGCGGCACTTCAACCGGTTGCTGGAGCCGACGGCGGGAAAGATCGAGATCGAGGGCACCGATGTCATGGCGCTGGGCCCGGGCGAGTTGCAGAGGTTCCGCAATCAGAAGATCGGGATGGTGTTCCAGAACTTTGCGCTGATGCCGCACCGGTCGGTGCTGGACAACGTGGCGATGCCGCTGGAGATCCGCAAGGTGGCCAAGAACGAGCGGATGCGGCAGGCGGCGGCCATTCTGGATATTGTGGAACTGGGCGCCTGGGGCGCCAAGTTCGCGCATGAACTGTCCGGCGGCATGCAGCAGCGGGTGGGGCTGGCACGCGCGCTGGCGGCCAACCCCGACGTACTGCTGATGGACGAGCCGTTCTCGGCGCTGGATCCGCTGATCCGGCGGCAGTTGCAGGACGAATTCATCCGGCTGTCGAAGATCCTGAAGAAAACCACGGTGTTCATCACCCATGATCTGGACGAGGCGGTGCGGATCGGCGACCGGATCGCGATCATGCGCGACGGCAAGATGGTTCAGATCGGCACCGCCGAGGATATCGTGATGCATCCGGCGGATGACTATGTCGCCGATTTTGTCGCCGGGATCTCGCGGCTGAAGGTTGTGCATGCGCATGCGGTGATGCGGCCGATTGCCGAATATGTGAGCCGGGCCGGGCCGTTGCCCGCCGATATGCGGCGGGTGGACGAAAGCGAGACGCTTAGCAACCTGATCACCCTGGCGATAGACGACGACAATCCCATTCTGGTGCAGGCGGACGGTGCCGATGTGGGCGTGATCACCCGTGCCGATCTGTTGCGCACGGTCATTGAGGGAACCGAAGTATCATGACGGATCTCGGCATCAATCCGCTGGAAGACACGCAAAGCGAAGCGGCGCTGGCCTATGCCCGCAAGCGGCGCGAGGATATCGCCGCCTTTGTGCGGACGAACCCGGACTATTATGTCCGGAACTTCGACAGGATCGGCGCCTCGGCCCGGTTCACGCCGACCTTCAACCTGTTTGCGGGGCTGTTCGGGCCGATCTGGTTCGGAGCGCGCGGGCTGTGGTCCTGGGCGCTGCCCTTCCTGATCCTGGAGGCGATTGCATTGGTCCAGATTGCCCGCGGGCTGTTCGGCGATCTGGGCGCGGATGCGATGGCGCGGATCGCCTCGATCGAGGGGACGCTGGAACTCAGGCGCCAGCAACTGGCGGCGGCGATCGAGAGCGGGTCGGACAAGGTGGATGTCTATACCCGCACGGTGGAGTCTCTGGAGGCCAATATCGGCGGTATCCGGGCCGAGGCCGAGGCGCTGGCGGCGCAGGGGCCGTCGATTGCGCTTGCGGGGCTGGCCATTCTGGTGCTGGCCAAGCTGGCACAGGCCATTGTCGCCAATACCGCGCTGGAATCGCGGTTTTCGGACTGGCTCAGCGACCGGACGATCCGGTTCGGCATGCCGGTGCCGCAGATCGTGTTCAGTGCGGTGTTCATGGCGCTGATCGTGGCGGCGGCCATGCTGCATTACAGTTTCCCGGGGCGCTTTCCGCTGTTGGCAAGTTTTCCGACCGATCCCGATATCCGGCTGATCAGCATCGACTGGGTCGAGGCGTTTTTCAACTGGGCGGTCCTGAATGGCGAGGCCTTGTTCGATGCGATCACCTATTGCATCCGGCTGATGCTGGACGCGCTGGAGATCGTGTTCGTCAGCACGCCCTGGATCGTGATCGCCAGCCTGATCATCCTCTTGACCTGGCTCACCGCCGGGGTGCGCATGGCGATATATTCCGGCGCCTTCCTGGCCTATATGGGGTTCCTGGGGTTCTGGGAAAAGGCGATGACGACACTGGCGCTGCTGGGTACGGCGGCCTGCCTGTCGATCCTGATCGGTATTCCGCTGGGCATGTTCGCGGCGCGGCGGCCGCGGTTTTACGCGGCAATCCAGCCGATCATGGATTTCATGCAGACGATGCCCGCCTTTGTGTTCATGATCCCGGTGATCGCCTTTTTCGGCACCGGCAAACCGGCGGCCGTGGTCACGACGATGATCTTCGGCGGCACGCCGGTGGTGCGGCTGACCGTGCTGGGGCTGCGCGGTGTGCCCGAGAGCGTGCGCGAGGCGGCGATCAGTTTTGGCGCCAACAAGTGGTACCTGCTGACCAAGGTGGACCTGCCGCTGGCGGCGCCGTCGATCAGGGCCGGGATCAATCAGACCATCATGCTGTCGCTGGCGATGGTGGTGGTGGCCTCGCTCATCGGGGCCAAGGGCCTGGGTGAGGATGTGCTGGAGGCGTTGCAATACGCGAATGTGGGGCAGGGGATCCTGGCCGGGTTCTCGATCCTCTTCTGCGCCATGATCCTGGATCGCATCGTGCAGGGCGGGCGGCGATGAAGCCTCTGGTTCTGGTCCATGGGTTCATGGGCGGGAGCGGGCAATGGGCGTGGCAGGCGCCTTTGGGCCGGGAGCGTGCGGTGCACGCAGTCGATCTGCCGGGGTTTGGCGAAAACGCTCCGATGGCGCCGGTCTCGTCCATCGCAGGGTTCGCGGCCTGGGTGCTGGAAGAGGTGTCGCGCCTGGGTCTGGATCGCTTTGACCTGCTGGGTCATTCCATGGGCGGGATGATCGTGCAGGAGATGGTCCGGCAAGCACCGGAGCGGGTGGACAAGCTGGTGCTTTACGGCACCGGCGCCATAGGCGTGCTGCCGGGGCGGTTCGAGCCGATCGAGACCTCGATGGAGCGCGCCCGGACGGACGGGGCGGCGGCCACGGCCCGTCGGATCGCGGCCACCTGGTTCTTGCACAAGGAGGCGGCGGCGGAATATCCCGCCTGCGCCGACATTGCCGCGCAAAGCACGCTGGGCGCGATACTGGCGGGGTTGCGTGCCATGCAGGCGTGGTCGGGGGGCGAGCATCTGCCGTCTATCAGGTCCCGGACCCTGATCCTGTGGGGCGACGGGGACCGGACCTATCCCTGGTCGCAGACCGAACGGCTGTGGCGGACGATCCCGGGGGCGCAACTGGCCGTCGTGCCCGGATGCGCGCATGCGGTGCATCTGGAGCGCCCCGAGGTCTTCAACCTGCTGGTGGAAGAGTTCCTGGCGCGGGACTGAGCTGTGCAGTTGGTTGCAGGGCGGCGGCGCTGGGCGCCGCCGGTCCTTTGGTTCTGAGGTCAGGCGAGCAGGTCGAACACCTCCGCCCCGATCTGGAGATTGATCGCGGACTGCCCCGCGCCATCGACCAGCGCCCACATGATCTGACCCGTCGGGCGGTAGATCACGAAAGCCTCCTGCACCGCGTCGTCGCCCGCGCGTTCGCCCTCGGCATTCTGGGTATGGGCGAAGTTCACCTGGAACTGCTCGCGGGTGGCGGAGGCATTGCCAAAGAGCAGAACATCGCCTTCGGCCGCGTTGTAATCCTGCACCCAGTCCGACCCGTGACCCTCGACGCCGACATGGAAGAACTTGTCGGCGCCCGAACCGCCATTGATCCGGTCATGACCGAACCCGCCATTGACGAAGTCATTCCCGGCACCGCCAAAGACCAGATCCGAGAAGGCGGAACCGGTGATAACGTCGTCGCCGTCCTGCCCCTGGATCTCATCGACGCCGAAACCACCGGCGATGGTGTCATTGCCACCCTGACCGAAGATCTGGTCATTGCCGGCACCCGCATCGACGCTGTCATTGCCCTCGCCTGCATAGATCACGTCGCGCAGGTCACCCTCACCCGGGCCGCCGATGATCGTGTCGTCACCATCGCCACCGTTGAGCGTGTCGGCCCCAAGGCCGCCGTCGATCCGGTCGTTACCCGCCTCGCCGATCAGCCGATCATTGCCGCTGTTGCCGGACAAGGTATCGCTTCCCGCTGTTCCGGTCAGTTCGAGAGGCGGGTCGGTGGGCTCCGGGATCAGCTCGTCGGCGGCGACCAGCCGGTCGGAGAACTGAAAGAACTCGACATCGCGGGCAATGTCCGTCCCTTCAGCCGACGTGATCTGATAGCCGCCGGAAACCGCCTGTGATGTAACCGAGGCGAAAGTCACACCGAAAACCGCGGTATCGCTGCCGGTGCCGCCCAGCAGCAGGTCGTTGCCGATCCCCCCGTTCAGCCGGTCGTTCCCGGCGCCGCCATCCAGCGTGTCGTCTCCGCCGTTGCCAAGGATCGTGTCGTTACCGTTGAAGCCGGGCAATTCGTCGGAGCCGGTGGCGGAGCCGTTGATCTGGTCCGCGCCTGCCAGCATGATCTGTGCCGCGCGCACGAGATTGTCCTCAATCTCGATGGCGCGATAGATGGTGTTGGCGTCCACGCTCATGCCGGTCAGGCTGTAAAACAGCACGCCGCGTTCATATTCGAACAGCCCGGTCAGGGTGCCGAACACCGCGCCAAGCGGGGAATAGGTGAAGCTTCCCCGGTAGGTTTCGGAATGGACCCCATCCGACAGGATGATCTGCGTCGCCGTGGCCGAGACCACGTCGCCTTCCCAGTTTTCCAGCGTGCTTAATCTGAACTCTCTATTTGCATTGAAAACAGCCATGTTTCCCTCCCTCTAATAGACTTGCGATCCGCGCGTTGAAGGCCGCTGCAAGAAAGCTGAGAACTGGAAACGGTGGCTGACAAATGCAGTCGTGCAATGATTAACGCGCCTGCGGCAAGGGCCTTGGCAGCGAGGATCGTCATGCCAGCCTAGCAGAAATCGCGCCGGAAATCACCGTTTGGCCGTAATGGCGGGGTGGGACGGGTGTTTGGGAGATTGAGAACTGGCCTTTGCCAAGCAGCACTGAGCCGAAAGGCAGGGCGCGGAACGCCTTGTCGGTCCCCATTGACCTGAGATCGGGCAGAGTGCTTTATCAACCGAAATCAAAGGGAGGATTTAGGATGGTATTGAATTTCAGGGCAATGATCGGCGCATTTGCGGTTGGGGCGATGTTGGCCGTTCCCGCAGCGGCCGAGACCCGGGTCACCTATAAATCGGCCAAGGCGGGCACGTCCTATTACCAGATGGGGGTGCAGATCGCCGAGGCGATGAAGGCGGGATCGGGCGGTGATATCATCGTCACGGTCGAAGAGGGGCAGGGCTCGGTCCAGAACGTGATGGAGGTACGGGCGCGCGGCGGCGACTATGTGTTCACCACGCCGCCGGTTCTGGTCGGGCTGGCGCAGGGCGGCAAGGCGATGTTCGAGGGCAAGGGCGATCCGGCCTTTGACGAGATCCGGGCGCTGTTCCCGATCCCCTCGCTGACCATGCATTTCGTGATGTCGGCTGACAGCGGTGCCACTGGTCTTGCTGATCTGGAAGGCAAGACGATCCTCTTGGGCAAGGGCAGCTTTGGCGCCACCGAGGGGGAGAAGTACCTCAAGCTGTTTGGTCTGGAGGGCAAGGTCAATATTGCCGACGCGGAACTGTCGAATGCGGTGGCCGCGCTGAAGAACGGCCAGATCGACGGGTTCGTGACAGCCGGGTCCTGGCCCGCGCCGAACGTGGTGGAGGCGGCGGCCTCGGCCGGGGTGACGGTGCTGTCGCTCAATGACGAGCAGATTGCCGAGACCAAGCGCACCCGGCTGGTGATCCCGGCGGGCACCTATGCCGGGCAGGATCAGGATATCACCACCACCTCGTTGCCGGTGGTCGCCTATACGACCACCAAGATGGAGGACGAGACCGCCTATCAGCTGACCAAGACCTTTTGGGAGAGCAAGGCCGCGATGGCCGAAAGCGCGGCCTGGTGGGGTGGTGTCGATGCCGCGATGATGGGGAACATCACCGGCAAACTGCATCCCGGCGCGGTGCGGTATTATCAGGAGGCGGGTGTCGCCTTGACCGCCGACCAGATGTAAGACTCTGACAGTTGCAGCATACCGGGGCCGGGCCAGTTTTGGCCCGGTTCCTTTTTCCGGGAAAGGACGGGGCATGGAGGGAACGGTGCACACTTCGGCGGCGTCATGGCGGCGGTGGATCTGGCTGGCGCTGGCTCTGGTGCTGGTTGTGTTTCACATCGGCCTGATCTTTTCCGGGCTGGTGCCCAATCTGGTGAGCCGCCCGCTGCACCTCGCGCTGATCCTGCCGTGGGTGTTTCTGTACGGCGTGTCCGGTCGTGGGCGGGCCGTTTCCGGTGCGGTGCTGTGCGCGGTGGGCGTTGCGGCGGCGCTCTGGGTGGCGTGGAATGCCGATGTGCTGGGCGACCAGTACGGGTTTCTGGAAAACCGGTTTCAGGTCGCGATTGGTTTTGCGCTGCTGGCGGTGGTGATCGAGGCGGCGCGGCGCGCCATCGGCTGGCCCTTGCCGATGGTGGCCACGGCGGCGCTGCTTTATGCATTTTTCGGACATCTCATTCCGGGCGAGTTCGGTCATTCCGGGGTGCCGCTGCGCTCGTTCCTGGGGTCGATGACGATTGCCGAGGCCGGGATCTGGGGCAGTCTGACGGCGGTCTCGGTCGGCGTTGTCTCGATCTTCGTGATCTTTGGCGCGGTGCTGAATGCGGGCGAGGCGGGGCAGGGGTTCATGAATGTGGCCGCCGCCGCCGCCGGGCGGCTGAAGGGCGGCGCGGCCAAGGTCTCGGTCCTGTCCTCGGCACTGTTCGGGTCGATCTCGGGTTCGGCCAGCGCCAATGTGGCCTCGACCGGGGCGATCACCCTGCCTGCGATGCGGCGCCTGGGATACCCAAGGCGGCTTGCCGCCGGAGTCGAGGCGGTGGCCAGTTCCGGCGGGCAGATCATGCCGCCGCTGATGGGGGCGGGGGCCTTTGTCATGGTCGAGCTGACCGGTGTCCCCTATACCCAGATCATGGCGGCGGCGCTGTTGCCCGCGCTCTTGTATTTCTGGGCGGTGTGGGTCGGCATCAACGCCTATGCGACCCGGTACGAGCTGAAGGGCCTGGCGCCCGAGGACCGGCCGCGCACGCGCGATGTGGTGGTGACCTCGGTCTTTTTCCTCGTCCCCTTTACGGTTCTCATGCTGGGCATGTTCGTGGCGGGCTATACGCCGCAATATGCCGCCTGCCTTGCCATTCTGGCCGGGGCGCTGTTGCTGCTGGTGGATGGAGACCTGCGGGTCGATCCACCGAAGATCGCGGCGCGGGTGTCCGAGGCGCTGCTGACCGCCGCGCGGCAGGTTTCGATGATCGCGGCGATCATCTTTTGCGCCTCGATCATCATCGGGGTGCTGGGGTCAACCGGGCTGGGGGTCAAGATCACGTCGGTCATTCTGGAAGGGGCGGGCGGGGCGCTCTGGGCGTCGCTGCTGCTGACGGCGGTGGCCTGTCTGGTGCTGGGCATGGAGGTGCCGACAACCGCCGCTTATGTGATCTGTGTGTCTGTTGCCGGTCCGGCGCTGATGAAGCTGGGCTTGGAGCCGTTGCAGGCGCATCTTTTTGTGTTCTGGTTCGCGCTCTTGTCGACGATCACGCCACCGGTCTGCGGCGCGGTGTTCATCGCCGCCGGTATGGCCGAGGAGAACTGGATCAAGGTGGCCCTGACCGCGATGGCGCTGGGTGTTGGTCTCTACCTGATCCCGGTGGGCATGGTGACCTGGCCCGCTGTCATCCGGGTGTCCGAGGACCCGGTGGGCGCGATCACCGCCTTTGCGGTGCTAGCCGTGGCGCTGACGGCGCTGTCCTTTGCGCTGATCGGGCGGTTTGGCCTGATCGTCCGGGTTCTCCTGTCGGGGGTCGCGGCGGTTCTGCTGTTTGGCCCCGCGCTGATCTGAGTGGGCCTTAGTCCCAGTCGGGGGTGGCGACCGCCGGGCGGTCGCCTGCCGCCTCGATATCCGCACCAGCGGCGAGCAGGATATCCTCGCGGTATTTCGGCCCGACAAGCTGCACCCCGGTCGGGATCCCGTCGATCTCGCCCATCGCGACCGAGAGGGCGGGCAGGCCCATCACGGGCAGGCCGCGCTGTGTCAGTTGCGCTTCGAGAACGCAGGCGAAGGCGTCTTCGGAGCTGACATCCAGTTGCTGGGCGAAGGGCAGTTCGCCCGATACGGGGCAGATCAGGACCGGGTAGTCGGCCAGGAACAGCTCCCATTCGCGGACCAGCGTGGCGCGGGATTGCAGGGCTTTCATCAGGGTTTCGAAATCGACCTTTCCGGTGTCCTTGAGCATCTGCCGGAAGACGAATTGCGAGTCGGGCTCGGCCTCTTTCCCGATCATCTCCGCCGCGCCGAAGAGGGTATCCGCCATCCAAAGTTGGGCATTCAGCTCGGCGGCCTGCCGGATCGGCGGGCAGTCGACCTCGGCCACGGTCCATCCTGCGGCCTTCAGGATTTCCGCGGCCTTGAGCAGCGTCTTTTGCACCGCCTCGGAGACGGGCATGCCATCGGGCGAAACGCAAAGCGCCGCGCGTTTGGGAAAGTCGCGCGGGCTTGCGGGAACGGGCGCATACCATGGGTCGCGCAGGTCCGGGGCGGCCATGGCGGCCAGGGACAGGCCCAGATCCGCGATGCTGCGGGTGATGGGGCCGGAGACGGCCATGATCTGCGCGCCGATGAACCGGTCAGCCGCGCTGGCGTTATAGGCGGGTATGCGGCCCAGCGTGGGGCGCAACCCGTGCAGGCCGCAGGCATAGGCCGGGTAGCGGATGGACCCCGCGATATCGGTGCCGTGGCCTACGGCGCAAAGACCCGCCGCCACCGCCGCCGAGGCGCCGCCGGAAGAGCCACCCGGGGTGATTTCGCGGTTTCGGGGGTTCAGCGTCTGGCCGTGCAAGTCGTTCTTTGTAAACCAGCGCAGCGAAAAGGCGGGCGTGTTGGTGCGGCCAAGGATGACCCCGCCCGCCTTGCGGATATTGGCGACAACCGGGCTGTCATGCTCGGCGATCAGGTTTTCCTGGAGTTTCAGCCCGTTGGTGGTGGCATGGCCTTTCTGGTCTACGTTGACCTTGACGGTGACCGGCACGCCGCAGAGGGGGCCGGGGTCTTCGCCCCGGGCGATGGCGGTATCGACCTGCCCTGCGGCGGCCAGCGCTTCCTCGGGGAATTCCTGCACCACCGCGTTGATTTTGGGGTTCACCCGTTCAAGGCGGCGCAGATGCGCTTCGGCAACCTCGACCGCGCTGAGTTTGCGCGCGCGCACCAAGGCGGCGATTTCGCTGGCGGTCATTTCCCAGGGGTGTTGCATGGTCTCTCTTTTCTGATCGGGGTCCGGGCCGGATGGCGGGCCTATTCCGGCACTCTGCACCGCATAGCGGCATTTGCCAACGGGACAGGGGCAAGCCGGGTCAAGCCCACAAAACTGGACAGATAACATAGAAACATTCTACCATCTTTATGTGTTGTTATCTCGGGGGCTTCCCTGCGGTGGCAGTCTCTTTGGGAGGAGAGAGGGCGCAATGGTGGAAATCTGGAAAGAAATGGCGGTGGAGTCGGCCGACTTCTACATCGCCTGGGGCGGGTTGCTGATCGGTATCGCCTTTGGCTTTATCGTCTATCGTACGAACTTCTGCACCATGGGGTCGATTTCCGACATCCTGTCATTCGGGGACTGGAACCGGTTTCGCGCATGGCTGTTGGCCATTGCGGTCGCGGTGTTCGGGGTCTGGCTGATCGAAGGCGCGGGGATGGCGGACATGACGCTGTCGATGTACCAGGTGCCGACACTGGGCTGGGGGGCCAATGTTGCCGGCGGGCTGATCTTTGGCTTTGGCATGGTGTTTTCGGGCGGATGCATCAGCCGCAACCTGGTTCGGGCCGGGGGCGGGGACCTGCGGTCTATCGTGGTGCTGCTGATCACCGGTATCTTTGGATACATGACCATCGGCGGGCTGCTTGGGCCGCTGCGGGTGGCGATCTTCGACCCGATGTCGGTGGATCTGGCCGAGGCGGGGATCGAAGACCAGAGCCTGGGCGCGGTTCTGTCGGGCCTGTCCGGCATGTCGGTCGAAACCGCGACGACCGTCACGATGCTGGTGGTGGTTCTGGGGCTGTTGGCCTTCTGCTTTGCCAGCGCCAGTTTCCGCACCTCGCCGCGCAATCTGGTGGCCGGTGTCGGCATTGGCCTGTGCGTGGTGCTGGGATGGGCGCTGACCGGGCTGACCTATGACGAGTTTGCGGACAACCCGTCGGTGATCTCGCTCAGCTATGTGCGGCCGGTGGGCGACACGATCGACTACCTGATGCGCTATACCGCGCTGGGCGCGCCGGGCTTCGGGATCGTCACGGTGGCGGGCGCGCTGATTGGCGGTCTGGCCGGGGCACTGTCGATGGGGCGGCTGCATCTGACCACCTTTGCCGATCAGGCGGATTCGATCCGTAACATGCTGGGTGCGGCGCTGATGGGCATCGGCGGCGTGCTGGCGCTGGGCTGCACCGTGGGGCAGGCGCTGACCGGCGTATCGACGCTGGCGGTCGGTTCGGTGATCACCTTTGTCTTTATCGTGCTGGGCGGGATCGCCGGGGTAAAGACGATGGAGGCCATCGCCTGACAGGCGTCTGATGTATCGTGCGGCCCCGGTTCAGTCGGGGTCGCGTGTGATCCGGCCTTGGCCCGGATTACGTGGTCGACATGGCAGACGGATTGGGTGTAGCCCTCGAGGCCGGTTGCAATGACAAGGTGGTCATAGCTGACGCTTTCACCGGTGGTCAGCTCGACCTCGATCTGCTCGCGGTCCCACCATCCTACGGCAACCCAAGGGTTGGAGGGGACAAAATGGAACTTCTCGCCCTTGTTGATGGCCGTGATCTGGTGACTGGAGCCAAGGTGTTCGCGGGCCTCGAAGGCCATGATGACCCAGCCCAGCCCTGCGCCCAAGACAACGATATGCGCTCTGCGTGAACTCTCCTCTCGCGACTGTGCAGGGCCTGAGCCGCGCGACTCACAATGACCGGCTAAGCTTGCGAGCGCGACCGCAAGAAACCGCGTCGATAGAGGTCAATCCTCGTCCTCCTCGGGGAACAGCCGGGTCGCGACCCGGAGCGCGATGTCGCGGTAATGCCGGGCGTGCACCCCGTCGGGTTCCGAGATCACAACGGGCGTGCCCGCATCCGACATCTCGCGGATGGTCATGTGCAGCGGGATCGCACCGAGGAAGGGCACACCCAGCCGGCGGGCGTCCTCCTCGGCGCCGCCATGGCCGAAAATGTCCGAGGACTTGCCGCAATGGGGGCAGATGAAGGTCGACATGTTCTCGACGATGCCAAGGATGGGGACATCCACCTGCTTGAACATCTTCAGCCCCTTGCGGGCGTCGATCAGGGCCAGGTCCTGCGGGGTCGAGACGATCACGGCGCCCTGCAACGGCACCTGTTGCGCCATGGTGAGCTGCGCGTCGCCGGTGCCGGGCGGCATGTCGAGCACCAGAACATCCAGTTCGCCCCAGTTCACCTCGCGCGTCATCTGCATCAGGGCGGTCACCACCATGGGACCGCGCCAGATCACCGGGCTTTCCTCCTGCATGAGAAAGCCCATGGACATGACCTTGATCCCGTATTGTTCGACCGGGTAGACCACGTCGTTCTCGATCCGGGGGCGTTCGGTGATGGCCAGAAGGCGGGGCATCGACGGGCCGTAGATATCGGCGTCGAGCAGCCCGACGCGCAGGCCCAGCGACCGCAGCGCCAGCGCCAGGTTTGCGGCGGTGGTCGATTTACCGACCCCGCCTTTGCCCGAGGCGACGGCGATGATGTTCTTAATCCCCGGAACCGCCGCCGAATGCGGGCGCATGTCGCGACCGGGCGCCTCGGTCGGGCGTTTTTTCAGCTTTGGCGGTTCGGGGGCCGTTGGTTGGGACGCGGCCGCGCGTTCGGCTGTCAGTACCACCAACAGGTTGTCGATACCGTCCAGGCTTTGCAGCCGCTCTTCGATGAGGGTCTGGACCTGGGCCAGATCGCCGGGAAAATCGGGTGGGACATTGACCGGAATGACGACCTTGCCGCCCTCGACCATGACCTGATCGGGCAGGACCATACCCGAGGTGAGCAGATCCGTGCGGCTGCCGGGGGGCGTGATCAGCGACAGTCTTGCAAGTATGATCTTTTTCATTGGGTCCGTGCCTTTGGGTCTGTCGGGTTGCGGCGCTGTCCGGTCACAGTTGCGCCGCCGTGTCCGCGAGGGTTCTGCTCAATTGGGTGGCGCTGTCTGCGTCGAGATCGATCTGGGTGATCCGCGTGCCCTCGCGCAGGACAAGGCGGACCATTTTCATGCCGCCCTCGAACTCGACCAGCCGGATGGTGGCCTTGCGGCGATAGGGCAGGTCGAACTGCGCGATATCGGTGATCTTGTCGGTCACGTCTCGGCCCCCCGGGTAAAGGCGGCCTCTAAGACCCATTGCCAGTTGCGCGGCGTATCGCGGTAGTCGGGCTTGACGTCGAATTCGAGGAACATCTGGCCGGATGTCCCGGCATGTTCCACCAGCTCGACCAGTTCCTTGAACGAGGCCACCTCGGGGTGGCCGATGATCAGATCGCTAAGCTGCGCCAAGAAAATCCTCCCGTACTCTCTGATGAAAGCGGATGCGAAGGACAATGCGGGCCTGGGCGCCTTCGCCATCTGTGAAACCGGTCCTGTCATGCAGGGCATTGTTGCAGACGATACCCTGACCGGGTTGCAACCTGATGCGGCGCCCCAGCGGGTCGCCACGGATGAGCCAGTCGCGCAGCCAGCCGGCGGCATCGCGGGTTACCGGATCGTCACGCCAGGCGATGGAGCGGGTGCGCGCGGTATAGCGCATCTGCAACCGGCCGGTGGCCTCGTCGGCAAAGAACACCGGCCCGGTCGAGGCCGGTCGCAGGCTGCCGTCGTTTTCGCGGTTCTCGGGGATGGTCATCGCCGCCTGGTGCATCAGGGCGCGGACATAGTCGGGGTTTTCGTCGCGCAGGCGCAGATAGG
Source organism: Ruegeria aquimaris (assembly GCF_025751555.1). Taxonomy (GTDB): domain Bacteria; phylum Pseudomonadota; class Alphaproteobacteria; order Rhodobacterales; family Rhodobacteraceae; genus Ruegeria_B; species Ruegeria_B aquimaris. Next base: position 539,645 of record NZ_JAOWLB010000001.1, on the reverse strand, counting down.
CGATCTCGGGGTCGAGCAGGTGGTTTTCGCCACCCGACGCGGCCTGTTGAAAGCAATGCAGGATGAAACCTTTTACCGGGCTGTGCGCCGGGTTGTAGTAACCGTCGGTGTGCCAGTTCATCGGGCGCGGGGTATAGGGGATATAGCCCTTCTTGCCCTCGTCCGAGGAGGTGCGTAGCGCGACGACCTGGGCGTGCCCGGCCGAGCGGTGATTCTCGGTGGCGGTCAGGCCCAGCCCCTCGGCAAAGGTCAGCAAGGCGCGGCTGACGGTTTCAAGGTCCGGGGCGGTCTGGCGGGCGTCGTATAGCGCGAAGTTCTGCATGCTGCACCGCGACAGGATTTCGGACAGGGCCGCCGGATCGGGCCGGTCAAGGCAGGAGAGGGCGACAGGTTCGGCGCTTGCCAGCGCCTGGGATGCGCGAATCTTGGCCGCGCGCCAGTCCTGCCAGCGGTCATTCGACGTCAGGTCCGTCCAGGCAAAATCCCTTATCGTGTTTGTCAGGCTTTCCATAAGCTTTTGCGTGTTCCCGACTTTCTGGCCTCATCCGCGTGATGCGGCGACGCGGCGTAAAATGCTGCACCGCAATAATCGTGCGCCGATGCGTAGTACTTCTTGCGTATCATTCCATATTCGTAAATTATTATGTAATGATGTTTCAACATGAAACGCCAAACTGGCTGCAAAGATCCCTGCCGGATAGGGCACCTGGCCAGAGAGGGCGGTAGCGCCGGCAAGTTCGGTTCAAGGCGAAGACAGGGAGAGCGCCATGAAAGACGACAAGGACGCAATCAACGAGGATCGCAAGATCCACCCGACCCCATTGCTGGATGAGCTCGAGGATGGCCCCTGGCCGAGTTTCGTCACCGGCATCAAGCGGCTGCGCGACGAAGGGTCCGAGGGCAACAAGAAGATCATGAACGACCTTCTGGGTCAGCTCAATCATTCCTACGAGAACCGTATGGGATACTGGAAGGGCGGCACGGTATCCGTCTTTGGTTATGGCGGCGGGATCATCCCGCGGTTTTCCGAAGTCGCCAGCAAGTTCCCGGAATCAAAAGAATTTCACACTCTGCGCGTGATGCCACCCGCCGGTTTCCACTATTCCACCGATATCCTGCGCAAGCTCTGCGATATCTGGGAGCGGCACGGATCGGGCCTGATCGCGTTTCATGGCCAGTCGGGGGACATCATGTTCCAGGGCTGCACCACCGAGAACACCCAGAAAGCGTTCGACGAGTTGAACGAGATCGGGTTCGACCTTGGCGGGGCGGGGCCCGCGTTGCGCACGGCAATGTCCTGTGTCGGCCATGCGCGCTGCGAACAGTCCTGCTTTGACGAGGTGCGCGCCCATCGCACCATCATCAACTCGCTGTTGGACGAGATGCATCGCCCGGCGCTGCCCTATAAGTTCAAGTTCAAGTTCTCGGGCTGTGCCAACGATTGCGTCAACGCCATTCACCGGGCCGATTTTGCGGTGATCGGCACCTGGCGCGACGACATCAAGATCGACCAGGAGAAGGTCAAGGAACACGTCAAGGAGAAGGGGCGCAAGTACACCATCGACACCGTTGTCTCGATGTGTCCGACGCGGGCCATTTCGCTGAACGATGACGACACGCTGGAGATCGACAACCGGTCCTGCGTGCGCTGCATGCATTGCATCAACGTGATGACCAAGGCGCTCAGCCCCGGCGACGATCGCGGGATCTCGATCATGATCGGGGGCAAGCGGGCGCTGAAGATCGGTGACCTGATGGGGATCATGGTGGTGCCCTTCATGAAGCTGGAAACCGACGAGGATTTCGAAAAGCTCGAAGAGTTCGCCCAGAACGTTGTCGAGTTCTTTGCCGACAACGCGCTGGAACATGAGCGGATCGGCGAGACCATCGACCGGATCGGCCTGCCGGCTTTCCTGGAGGCGCTGGATATCGAGCCCGATCCGAACATGGTCAATCATCCGCGCACCTCTTGTTACGTGCGCACCGATGATTTCGACGAGGAAGCCGCGAAATGGTTCGACCGGATGGCAGCCGAGAAGGCGGGCAGCACGGCGGCCGAGTAAGTCCAGGCCAGGAGGGAGAGAGACATGACGACCCAAGCAAAGACCCCCCGCGTCCCGGACGAAGTTGGCGTTCCGGACCCGTTCCAGTACATGCACCCGGTGATGAAGGCCAATTATGGCAACTGGGACTGGCACGAACGGCCGCGCCCCGGCGTGCTGCGCCATGTCGCGAAATCGGGGGACGTGATCTATACCGTGCGCGCCGGAACCCAGCGCCAGATGGATGTGTTCACCATCCGCAAGCTCTGTGACATCGGCGATGCCTATGCCGATGGCCATGTCCGGTTCACCACGCGGTCGAACATCGAATTCATGGTGGCCGACGAGGGCAAGGTCGCCCCGCTGATCGCCGCGCTGGATCAGGCCGGTTTCCCGGTCGGCGGCACCGGCGCCTCGGTCTCGATGGTCAGCCATACCCAGGGTTGGCTGCATTGCGACATTCCCGGCACCGATGCCTCGGGCGTGGTCAAGGGGCTGATGGACATGCTGCACAAGGAATTCGTGCAGGAAAAGATGCCCAACCGCCTGCGGATCACCACCAGTTGCTGTCAGATCAACTGTGGCGGGCAGGGGGATATCGCGGTCAACGTCCAATACACCAAGCCGCCCAAGATCAACCACGATCTGGTCGCCAACGTCTGCGAGCGTCCCGCCGTGGTGGCCCGCTGCCCGGTTGCGGCCATTCGCCCGGCGATGGTCAACGGCAAGCCTTCGCTGGAGGTGGACGAGAAGAAATGCGTCTGCTGCGGCGCCTGCTATCCGCCGTGCCCGCCGATGCAGATCAATGGCGCGGATTCGACCAAGATCGCGGTCTGGGTCGGCGGCAAGCATTCCAACGCCCGCTCCAAGCCCACGTTCCACAAGCTGGCGGTTGCCAACCTGCCCAACAACGCGCCGCACTGGCCAGAGGTCAAGGAGGTCGTGCGTCGGATCGTCGAGGCCTACAAGCACGACGCGAAGCACTGGGAGCGGATGGGAGAGTGGATCGACCGGATCGGCTGGAAACGGTTCTTCGAGATGACCGAACTGGCCTTCACCAAGCACCATCTGGACACGTGGACCGGCGCGCGCAAGACGATGAACATGTCCGCGCATCTGCATTTCTGACGCGAGAGGTTCGGACGTGAAGATCGGAGTAGTCGTCAGCGAAGGGCCCTATACCCATCAGGCCGCCGATACCGCCTATCAGTTCGTGAAGGCGGCGCTGGACAAGGGGCACGAGGTGCCGCGCGTGTTCTTCTACCATGACGGGGTCAATGTCTCGACCCGGTTGTCGGTGCCGCCGCAGGACGAGCGCCATATCCAGAAACAGTGGACGGCGCTGGCCCAGGAGCACGAGATCGACCTTGTGGTCTGTATCGCGGCGGCGCAGCGGCGGGGGCTGTTGGACGAGAACGAGGCCAAGCGGCAGGGCAAGGATGCCCACAACATCGCAGAGGGGTTCCGGATCTCGGGTCTGGGGCAGTTGATCGAGATGGGGATCCAGACCGACCGGCTGGTAACGTTCGGGGATTGAGGCAAGGCGATGTCGGATATCAAGAAATTCCTCTACGTGAACCGCAAGCCGCCCTATGGCACCATCTATGCGCTGGAAAGCCTCGAGGTGGTGCTGATCGGCGCGGCCTTTGAACAGGACGTGTCGCTGGCCTTTCTCGATGACGGGGTGTTCCAGCTTACCCGCGGTCAGAACACCGACGCGATCGGGGTGAAGAACTTCTCTCCCACCTTCCGGGCGCTGGGCGATTACGAGGTGACCAAGCTGTACGTCGAGCGCGAGTCGCTGGACGAGCGCGGCCTCACCGAGGGCGATCTGCAAGAGATCACCTATGAGGACGAGGATGACGACTGGGAGGAGAAACCTTCGATCCGGGTCGTCAGCCGGGCCGAGATGGCAGAGATCATGGCCGATCAGGATGTCGTGCTGAGTTTCTAGGGGGCAGACATGTCGACATTGCACACCGTGAACAAGTCACCCTTTGGCAACGCGACGCTCTCCAGTTGCCTGGGCCATTGCCTGCCGGGCGATGCCGTTCTGCTGATCGAGGATGCGGTCTATGGCGCGCTCGACGGGTCCGCGATGGCGGATCAGGTCAAGTCGCGGATGGGGGAGGTCGCGCTGTACGTGCTCGACGGCGACCTGAAGGCGCGCGGCATCGACGCGGGCAAGCTGGTCTCGGGGGCGAAATGTGTCGGATACGACGGGTTTGTCGATCTCGTCACGGAACATGACCGGACGCAGTCCTGGCTTTGAAAGATTTGCCCGGCGGTTCCGGGCACGCATAGGGAAGAGGAAAGAACCATGTCTTACCAGGTCAACGGCCACACCATCGAACATGATGAAGAGGGCTATATCACCACGCTCAGCGACTGGTCCAAGGAACTGGCCGATGAAATCGCCAAGACCGAGAACATCGACATGACCGACGAGCATTGGGAAGTCGTGAATTTCCTGCGGGAATATTACGACGAGTACCAGATCGCCCCGGCGGTGCGGGTGCTGATCAAGGCGATCAAGAAGTCGATGGGTCCGGATAAGGGCAACAACAAGTACATGTACGAGCTGTTCCCCTATGGCCCAGCGAAACAGGCCTGCAAGATCGCGGGTCTGCCCAAGCCCACCGGCTGCGTCTGAGACGAACAGGGTAACACCGACCCCTGACCCTGTTCAGGGGCAAAGCGAGGAGCAACCCGCGTGCTGGGAACCGTCTATGCCATCCTGTTCTATGTCGCGACACTGATCCTGCTGATCGGTGTGGTGCGCAAGATCAGGATCTATGCGCGCGTTCCCGCCCCGCTCAAGATACCGACAACCCCCGCGCCGAAAACGCGCGGCGGCGTCGTCCTGCGGGTGTTCCGCGAGGTTGTGTTCTTTGAGAGCCTCTACAAGTCGAACAAGTGGATCTGGCTCTTTGGCTGGGTGTTCCACATGGCCTTGTGGCTGGTTCTGGCGCGGCACCTGCGGTATTTCACGCAACCGGTCTGGGGCTGGGTCGAGATCGTGCAACCCTTTGGCACTTATGCCGGTTTTGCCATGCTGGCCGGTCTGGCCGGGCTTTGGGCGCGGCGCATCCTGGTCGAGCGCATCCGCTATATCTCGAACCCGTCGGATCATCTGATGCTGGCGCTGCTGATGGGCATCGGCGCCTCGGGTGCGATGACGCGCTTTGTTGCCCATACCGATATCGTGGCCGTGAAGGCGTATATGCTGGGGCTGATGCGGTTCCGGGTGGGCGACCTGCCGGCGGACCCGACCCTGCTCGTGCATCTGGGGTTGGTGATCGTGCTGATGATCGTGTTCCCGATCTCGAAGCTCCTGCATGCGCCGGGCGTCTTTTTCAGCCCCAGCCGCAACCAGGTCGACAACCCGCGCGAGGTGCGCCATGTCGCGCCCTGGGCCGCCAAGATGGAGAATTGAGCCATGGCCGACGGCGATACCCAGGTTCCAGAGCTTGCCTTTCCGTTGGATATTCCCTGTCTGAAACGGGGTGCGATGGAGGGGACGAAACCCTTTGTCGCGCAGGCCGAGCATCAGGCGAAGCTAGGCTTTCCCGGCGCGCTGGTGCCGGACTGGAAGGACAAGGCGCTGGCCAAGATGCAGGAGCTGGCCGAGAAGAACCGCGCCTTTCAGGTCTATCTGGATATCTGCGTCAAATGCGGAGCCTGCACCGACAAGTGCCATTATTTTCTGGGCACCGGCGACCCCAAGAACATGCCGGTTGCGCGGCAGGATCTGCTGCGCTCGGTTTACCGGCGCTATTTCACCTTTGCGGGCAAGCATTTTCCCTGGCTGGTGGGCGCGCGCGACCTGACCGAGGATGTGCTGAACGAGTGGTATTCCTATTATCATCAATGCTCGGAATGCCGCCGCTGCTCGGTATTCTGCCCTTATGGGATCGACACGGCCGAGATCACCATGGCGGCGCGCGAAATCCTCGACAGTGTGGGGGTGGGGCAGAAGTATTCCAACGAGATCATCGGCAAGGTCAAGGACATCGGCAATAACCTGGGCCTGAACCCCAAGGCGCTGAGGGCGACGCTGGAGGATCTGGAAGAGGATATCGAGGACGATACCGGTGTCTCGGTGCGCCTGCCGCTGGATGAAAAGGGGGCCGATATCCTGCTGGTCACCCCCTCGGCCGATTTCTTTGCCGAGCCGCATATCGAAGGGCTGATCGGTTATGCCAAGGTGTTCCACGAGGCGGGCGTCAGCTGGACGCTGAGTTCCTATGCCTCCGAGGCCGCCAATTTCGGCCTGTTCATCGGGTCGTATGAGAACATGCGCGAGATCAGCCTGCGTATCCGCAAGGCGGCGCAGGATCTGGGCGTCAAGCGGATCATATTCGGCGAATGCGGCCATGCCTGGCGGGTGGCCTATTCGTTCCTGAACACGCTGGCGGGGCCGTGGGATTTTCTGGACCAATCCTATCCGGTGCCGCAGCACATCCTGGAATTCACCTGGGACGAGATACAGAAGGGCACCCTGAACCTCGATCCCAGCCGGAACGACCATATCCGGCTGACCTATCACGACAGTTGCAACGTCGCCCGCGCGAGCGGCATGGGCGACTATCCCGGCGGCCAGTTCGAGATCCCGCGCAATGTGATCCGCGCGGTTTGCAACAATTTCTTCGACATGGAGCCCGACACGATCCGCGAGGCCACGCTCTGCTGTGGCGGCGGGGGCGGGCTCTTGACCGACGATCTCATGGACCTGCGGATCAAGGGATCGGCGCCGCGCATGAAGGCGCTGCAAAACGTGACCGAGGAACACGGGGTGACCCACATGGCGGCGATATGCGCCATCTGCAAGACGCAGTTCGGAAAGGTCATGCCGAAATACGGATACGAGATGGACGCGATCCTGTCGGTCCACCAGCTGGTGTCGAACGCGATCATCCTGACGGGTCAGGACGGCGAGGACGAGGATGAGGCGGAGGACGCCTGAGACGAGAGAACCGGAGGAGGACAAGATGAAGGACCATGAAGAACAGGCACTGACCTTCCGCCGGTTTGAGGAAGGCGAGACCCCGTCGGACTGGGATCTTGAGGAGAAGATCTTCAACGCCGACCGCTCGTACAAATGCCCGACCTATGTGCACAAGACGCCGCCCTGCCAGGGATCCTGCCCGTCGGGACACGAAATTCGCGGCTGGCTGGCCATTGCGCGTGGCATGGACAAGCCGCCGGTCGAGGGCATGGAATGGCAGGAATACGCCTTTCACCGCATGGCGGCCGCCAACCCGTTTCCGGCGACCATGGGGCGGGTCTGTCCGGCGCCTTGCGAGGCAGGGTGCAACCGCAACGAGGTGGACGATTTTGTCGGGATCAACGCGGTCGAGCAATATGTGGGCGACTGGGCCAATGCCAACGGGGTCAAGCACGTGGCACCCGGGGCGGATACTGGCAAATCCGTCGCGGTGATCGGCGGCGGGCCAGCGGGGTTGTCGGCGGCCTATTTCCTGCGGCTCGACGGGCATGCGGTGACGTTGTTCGAGGCCAATGATAAGCTGGGCGGCATGATGCGTTATGGCATTCCGGGTTACCGGACGCCGCGCGACATGCTGGACACCGAGATCAACCGTATCCTTGATCTGGGCGTCGAAGTGCGGCTGGGCACTCGTGTCGGCACGGATATCGCGATGGAGGAGTTGGAGGCGTCTTATGACGCGATCTTTTGGGCGATGGGGGCGCAATCGGGCCGCCCACTGCCGATCCCCGGCTGGGAGGGGACCGAGAACTGCATCAACGGGATCGAGTTTCTGGACGCGTTCAACCAGGGTTACGTTCTGGGCACCGCACGGCGGGTGGTGGTGGTCGGCGGCGGCGATACCTCGATCGACGTGGCCTCGGTCGCGCGGCGTCTGGGCCATATCACCGCCGATTACCTGCCCGAGCGCAATGATGGCGCGCTCATTGACTTCACCAGCCATGATGTCGCCTCGTCGCTGACGCGCGAGGGGATGCAGGCGACGCTGACCTCTCTGTTTCCGGTCGAGAAGATGACCGCCGCCGAACGCGAACGCGAGGATGCCAAGCGGGAAGGGATCGAGATCAAGGGCGGTGTGATGCCGCTGGAAGTGATCCTGAAGGACGGCAAGGCCGTGGGCCTGCGCATGTGCGAATGCCGGATGAAGGGCAATGTGCCCGAACCGGTCGAAGGCACCGAGTTCGAACTGGAGGCCGATATCATCATCGCGGCCATTGGCCAGATGGGAGACCTGAGCGGGGTCGAGGCGCTGGATAACGGGCGCGGGTTCATCGACATCGCCGGGGGCTATCAGGTCAAGGGGCGGGACAAGCATTTTGCCGGTGGCGACATCGTGCGGCCGCATCTGCTGACCACCGCCATCGGGCAGGGCCGCATCGCGGCCGATGCGATCACCGATTTCCTCGACGATGGCGAGATTGCGCGAAGGCCAAAGGTGGATGTGCATCACTTCAACCTGATGGCGGAACTGCATCAGCGCGGCAAGGATCCGTCGCCTTATGACCACCTGGCCGCGCGCGGCACCAACTCGGCCTCTTATGCGATCCACAATTACGAGGACCGGTCCAGCTCGCAGATCATCCCGCATACCGAGCTGTTCAAGGGGCATTTCAAATATGTCGGGCGCGAGCATCGCGAAGAGATCCACATTGCCGCCGATGCGGTGCTGGGTAACTTCGAAGAGCGCATCGTCGGTCTGACCGAGGCGCAGGCGCAGAAGGAGGGCGAGCGCTGCATGTCCTGCGGCATGTGCTTTGAGTGCGACAATTGCGTGATCTACTGCCCGCAGGACGCGGTGTTCCGGGTCAAGAAATCCGACCGGACCGTCGGGCGCTATGTCGACACCGACTATACCCGCTGTATCGGCTGCCACATCTGCGCCGATGTCTGCCCCACTGGCTATATCAAGATGGGGCTTGGAGAGTGAGAATGCGCGCGTCGCTGCTGATTGCCGGGTTGATCGCGATGCTGGCCTCGGCGGTCTGGGCCGAGGGGCAGGGCGGTCTTGGCCCGGTGATCCCCGAGGCGACGGGCAAGGCGCATCCCGAAGGCAATGATTACATGCGACGCTGGCATATGAGCATGATGCGGCATGATCGCGACGTGACCATGTACGAGGGTAAGCGGGATCAGAACGCCTCGCTCGGCGGGTGTTTCGAGTGCCATGCGGCCAAGGACGAGACCGGCACGCCGGTGACCTATGCGGACGCACGGCATTTCTGCCGGTCTTGCCACGATTTTGTGGCGGTCAGGGTCGATTGCTTTGACTGTCATCGCTCGACGCCCGAAGGGGTCGAGGAACCACCGGCTCATGCGGCATTGGGCGGAGTTCTATCCCCATCACTTGGGGCGGATGTGGGCGCGCTGGTGGCCTATCTCGGGGCGTGGGAGGTGGGGCAATGAGCTGCGGTGCCAAGAAAGATGTCTCGCGTCGGGATTTCCTGCGCAGTGGTGCGGCCCTGGCCACGATGCAGCTTGCCCCCGGCGTGACCCTGATGGCCTTTGGCGGCAGCGAGGCGCAGGCTGCTGCCGATGCCGGCAAACGCTGGGGTCTGTTGATCGACGCGTCGAAATGCGCGCCCGATTGTAATGCCTGCATCACCGCGTGCCAGGACGAGAACGGCTGGAAGGGCAGCGGCAATGCCGAGACCGATGTGCAATGGATCCGCAAGGTCACGCTCAAGGACAAGAGCAGCGGCCGGGAAACCAGCCTGCCGGTGATGTGCCAGCATTGCGAAAGCCCGCCCTGCGTCGATGTCTGCCCGACCGGCGCCTCGTTCAAGCGCAAGGACGGCATCGTGCTGGTCGACAAGCATATCTGTATCGGCTGCCGCTATTGCATGATGGCCTGCCCGTTCAAGGCGCGCTCGTTCGTGCATGAACATGTCACCAACCAGAAGACCCACGCCCCGCGCGGGATCGGAACAGTGGAAAGCTGCACCCTGTGCGTGCACCGCGTCGATGAAGGGCGCATTCCCGCCTGTGTCGAGGCCTGCGAGGCCACCGGTCACGGCGCCATGGTATTCGGCGATCTGCTCGACCCCGAAAGCGAGATATCGCGGCGCCTGGCCGAATACCCCTCGGTTGCCCTGCGCCCTGATCTCGATCTGAATCCGGGCGTGCGGTACAGGGAGATCTGAGCCATGGCGATTGATCGGACGCTTTACAGAGAGGTTCCCGCCACAGGCGCCCTGTGGGGCGCGGGCCTGTTGCTGGCGGCCTTTCTGGTCGCGGGGCTGGCGTCGTTTCTCTATGTCGAGCATCACGGGCATGTGGTGACCGGCATGACCAATCAGGTGGTCTGGGGGATGCCGCATGTCTTTGCCATTTTCCTGATCGTAGCCGCCTCGGGGGCGCTGAACGTGGCGTCGATGGCGAGTGTGTTCGACAAGGTGGCCTACAAGCCCTTGTCGCGGCTTTCCGGCATTCTGGCGATCTCGCTTCTGGCGGGGGGATTGCTGGTTCTGGTGCTGGATCTTGGGCGACCGGACCGGCTGTTGGTGCAGCTCACGCATTTCAATTTCAGCTCGATCTTTACCTGGAATATCCTGCTTTATTCGGGGTTCATCGCTGTGGTGGCGGTCTATCTCTGGGTTCAGATGGACCGGACCGTGCACCCGAAATGGACCAAGCCGGCGGGCGTTCTTGCCTTTGTCTGGCGGCTGGCGCTGACGACCGGCACCGGGTCGATCTTTGGCTGGCTGGTGGCGCGGCCGGGATATGACGCGGCGATCATGGCGCCCCTGTTCATCGCCATGTCCTTTGCGCTGGGGCTGGCGGTCTATGTTCTGGTGCTTCAGGCGCTGTGCGCGCTCAGCGGGCGCGCTCTTGGACCCGAACGTGTGAGTGGCATGATCCGGTTGCTTGGCCTCTTTGTCGCAGCGGTTCTGTATTTCACGGCGGTGCAGCACCTGACCAATCTTTACGCGATGGAGCACAAGGGGTTCGAGCGCTTCATCCTGATGGATGGCGGGGTTTATACCACGCTGTTCTGGGGCGTTCAGGTGCTGCTGGGCGGGCTGGTGCCGCTGGCGATGATCTATGCGGGCAAGGCGAGCCGTCCGGTCATGCCGACACTGGTGTCGGCGCTGGTGATCCTGGGGGGGCTTGCGCAGATCTATGTCATCGTCATCGGCGGACAGGTCTATCCAATGGAATTGTTTCCCGGATATTCGGTGTCGTCGGACTTCTTCGATGGCGCGATCGCGGCTTACACACCCAGCCTGCCAGAAATCCTGTTAGGTCTGGGGGGCGTGGCATTTGCGCTGGTCGCAACGGGGGTGGGGGCCAAGGTTCTGCGGGTCCTGCCCTCGAACCTGTCCGATAGCAACCCGGTAACCAAGGGTTGATGCCATGTTGCTGGACCCGATGACGCCACATCCGTTTTCCCGGTTCGTCGCCATTCTGGGCCGGGGCAAGACCAAGCAACGGCATCTGACCTATGACGAGGCGCTGGATGCCATGCGGATGATCCTGGATCAGCAGGTCTTGCCCGAGCAGATCGGGGCGTTTCTGATGCTGTTGCGGCTGAAGGAAGAAGCGCCCGAGGAAATCGCCGGTTTTGCCAAGGCGGCGCGCGAGCGGCTGGACCTGCCGGACAGTATTCCCCGGATCGATCTCGACTGGTCCTCTTACGCGGGCAAGCGCATCCAGTTGCCGTGGTTCGTGCTGTCGGTCATGACGCTGGTCAGTCAGGGCACCCGCGTGGTGATGCACGGAACCGAGGGGCATACACCCGGCCGGGTCTATACGCGCGGGGTGATCGAGTTGCTGGGCATGCCGGTGGCCTCCAGCCTGAGCGAGGCCGCGACCCAGGTCGAGACGCGCGGCTTCACCTATATCCCGCTTGAGGTGATGAGCCCCGTCCTGCGCCACCTGATCGAACTGCGCCCGGTCTTCGGGCTGCGCTCGCCGGTGCATTCCTTTGCCCGGATGATCAACCCGTTCAACGCGCCGGTGATGATGCAGGGGATTTTCCATCGCGGTTTCATGGATATTCATTCGGGCGCGGCCCGGGTTCTGGGCCAGCCGAATGCGGCGGTGTTCCGGGGCGAGGGGGGCGAGATCGAGCGGCGGCCGAACAAGCCGACGCAGGTCTGGACCACGCATGGGGCGGACGAACCGAGTGTCGAAACCTGGCCCGCGCTCTTGGACGATGCGCATCAGCCCGCTGACGCGCAAATGGAGCCGGAGCGCCTGTTGGCCGTCTGGCGCGGCGAGGAGACGGACGCTTATGCCGAGGCGTCGATCACCGGCACGCTGGCGGTGGCGTTGCGCACTATGGGCCGAGCCGGGTCGATGGCCGAGGCCGAAGACGCCGCCACCCGGATGTGGCAGGCCCGGGACCGGGCATTCCTGGGGGTGCGGCGATGAGTGTGCCCCGCCTCATGATCTCGGCGGCACACAAGTCGTCGGGCAAGTCGGTTGTGTCCTCGGGGCTGGCTGCGGCGTTGTCGCTGCGTGGCCAGACGGTTTCGGTGTTCAAGAAGGGGCCCGACTATATCGACCCGATGTGGCTGTCGCGCGCGGCGGGGCGCGCGGCCTACAACCTTGATTTCAACACCATGTCCCGGGCCGAGATCCTGCGGCTCTTCGCCCGGAAATCGGCGGGCAGCGACCTGGGGCTGATCGAGGCCAACAAGGGGCTGTTCGACGGGCTGGACCCGGGGGGGCAGGACTGCAACGCGGCGCTCGCGCATCTGCTGGGGGCGCCGGTCGTGCTGGTCATAGACGCACGGGGAATGACCCGGGGCATCGCCCCCTTGTTGCAGGGTTATGTCCATTTCGATCCTGACCTGCAAATCGCCGGTGTCATCCTGAACCGGACCGGCGGCACCCGGCATGAGCGCAAGTTGCGGCAGGCCATCGAGGACTATACCGATCTGGACGTGCTGGGGGCGATCCGGGAAACGCCGGAACTGGATATCTCGGAACGTCATCTGGGCCTGACAACCCCAGCGGAATGCCCGGGCGTAGAGGCATTCCTGGAAAGCGCCGCGCGGATCGTGGCCAGCTCGGTCGATCTGAACCGGATCTGTGCATGTGCTGGAGAGGCCCGGGAGCTGTCGGTCCCGGAGAGCGGACCCAAAACACATAGCCGCGCCGGTCCGGGGCTGCGCATCGGGATCGCGCGCGATGCGGCGTTTGGTTTCTACTATCCCGATGATCTTGAGGCGTTCGAGGCAGAGGGGGCCACGCTTGTGGCCATCGACATGCTGCGCGATGCCCAGTTGCCGGATGTCGATGGTCTCTTCCTTGGCGGTGGTTTCCCGGAAACGCAGATGTCCGGGCTTTCGGCGAATGTCTCGATGCGCAACGCGGTCAGATCGGCACTGGAGCGTGGCTTGCCCGCTTATGCGGAATGCGGCGGGCTGATGTACCTGTGCCGGTCCATCAACTGGCAAGGTGAAAGCAGGCCAATGGTAGGGTTCTTTGACGTCGACGCCGTCATGCAAGCGCGCCCGCAGGGCAGGGGATATGTGCGGTTCTCCGCCACGCGCAATGCGTTGTGGTCGGCGGGTGAGGGAGAAACGAAGGCACACGAGTTTCATTATGCCAGTCTGGAAAACCTGGGGCCCGCCCCATTCGCGCGGCATGTCTTGCGCGGGCGGGGCATTGATGGCGCCCATGACGGGCTGGTCAAGGCGAACACGACGGCCGGATTCATCCACCTGCGCAACGCGTCCGCCGCCCCTTGGGTCAGCCGGTTTCTCGGCTTCGTCGAAGCCTGCCGCCAGACGCAAAACCCCGCGCCATGGGCGCGGGGCTCGGCCTGATTACGAAGCGCTCAGGCGCGCTTGATCTCGAAGCGATAGATGTCGCCTTCGCTGCTGGAACTCATCAGCTCGTTGCCGGTCTGCTTGCAGAAGGCCGCAAAATCGGCAACCGATCCCGGATCGGTCGCGCGCACTTCCAGGATCTGTCCGGCGCTCATGCCTTTCAGGGCCTTCTTTGCCTTGATGATCGGCAGGGGGCAGTTCAGCCCCTCGGCGTTAAGTGTCTGGTCTGCCAAATGATTTCCTCCCATTTGAAGTGCAGTCTTGTCAGATGAACAGGTTGATGTCCGAGCGAAGGGCCTTTTCCATGTAGGTCGCCGCGCCGCCGATCTCCATTTCGTCGATCATGTCCTTGCGGTCATACTCGAACAGGTCGAGCGTCATCTGGCAGCCGATCATCTTGACCTCGGATTCGATCGCTGCCTCGCGCAGTTCCTCGATCGAGGCGACGCCTTTCTTCTTGATCAGGTTCTTCATCATCTTGCCGGCCGCAGCCCCCACACCGGGCACCATGCCCATCATGTTCGGCATCGGCATGTGCATTCCCATCATCGGCATTTCCATCGCCGGGTTGCCCAGAGTGGTGAACTTCAGGTTAAGATCCTTTTTCAGCAGGGTCAGGCCGTAGAAAGTAAAGAACATGGTGACCTCGACATCCATCGCCGCTGCGGTCGTGCCCAGGATGAACGGAGGATAGGCCCAGTCCAGCGATCCCTTGGTAACGATGATTGACATGCTCTTCGCATTGTCCAGGTTTTGTGTGTCGAGCATGCGATCCTCCCTAATCCCGCTGCCAGACACAGAGTATCATTCAGATAGCTGAATGTATATATTTTAGTGCAAGCGGAGGGGTTTTCCGCTCGGTACAAACTGTAGGCTTCTATGGCTCGGACCCCTGCCCAGAAAGCTCTGCCAAACGCAGGCGCATTCGGGCCGTCGTCACTCTGTCTTCGGGCAAGACTCGCTACTGGGCGGATGCCGTGTTGTTCCGGCATACTGGACATGGGTACAACTGACTACCAGTAACTGCTAAAGCGAGAAACGGATGTGTCCGAGTGGCAGCGTCTAAGTCGTTGATATTGTGTGGAGGCGAGTACCGGAATCGAACCGGTGTACACGGATTTGCAATCCGCTGCGTCACCACTCCGCCAACTCGCCTTTCCAAGTAAAATCAATTACTTGCTGTGGTGTGGGGCGGGTTCTACCAGCTTTCCGGATCGTCGTCCAGATGGCAATCACAAAATCCGTGTCAAATTCACAGATGGACCGCGCTGCGGTGCCGCGGGCTTTTGGGCAATGGGACGTTGCCGCTGGCCTGCCATTGTGGCAAAAGCCGGGTAAGTAATCTGCTAGTGAGCTGCAAAATGACCGAATTCGCCGATCGCCGCCGCATGATGGTTGATACCCAGGTCCGCCCATCGGATGTCACCAAGTTTCCGATCATTCAGGCGATGCTGACGGTTCCACGGGAAAACTTTGTGCCGGATGCGCAGCGCGAAGCCGCTTATGCGGATGTGATGGTCGATCTCGGCGAGGGGCGGTATCAGCTTGAGCCCCGCACGCTGGCCAAGATGCTGGATGCGGCGAATATCGGGCGCACGGAGGTGGTGCTCGATATCGGGTCCGGGATGGGATATTCTGCGGCGGTTGCGGCGCGCATGGCCGAGTTGGTCGTTGCGGTTGAAGAAGAAGGCGCCATGGCGGAGGAGGCGCAGACGCTGCTGATGGATGCGGGCGCGGATAATGCGATTGTTCACACCGGTCCCCTGGCGGAGGGCGCGGCAGAGCATGGACCCTATGACGTGATCCTGATCCAGGGCGGGGTGGACATCATACCGCAGGCGCTGCTCGACCAGCTCAAGGATGGCGGTCGTATTGTGGCGGTGTTCACCGAGGGCGCCGTGGGCGTGGTCCGCCTGGGCCGCAAGGCAGGCAATCAGGTGTCCTGGCGGCTTGTCTTCAATGCCACCGCACCGGTGCTGCCCGGTTTTGAACGGGCGCCGGTATTTGCACTTTAGTTCTGTGCCTGAGGTGACGTGTGTCCTTGCCTTTTCTCCGGACACGGTCATTCTCGGGCCAGGCGGAAACGGAATATTGAGGGAGACAGGGCAATGCTGAGATTGGTGTCGGGGCGCGTGGCGAGAGTGGCCGCGTTGGCTGCGGGCGTCGCTGTGCTGGCCTTGGGTCCGCGGGCCGCTGCGGCGGATAACATCGCGGATGCCCTGATCGGCGCCTATAACACGAGCGGGCTCTTGGAACAGAACCGCGCCTTGCTGCGTGCCGCGGACGAAGATGTTGCCATTGCCCTGTCGACGCTGCGCCCGATCATTGATTGGACGGCGCGGGTTCAGAGCAACTACACCAAGGCCGGCAATGCCCTTGTCTCGTCGACAAGCCATCCCGACACGTTCTTTACCGGTCTCGAACTGACGCAACTCATTTACGATGGCGGCGCTTCGGTCCTGGGGAAACATGCCGCGCAGGAAACGGTGCTGTCGACACGGCAGGCTTTGCTCCAGGTCGAGCAGCAGGTGCTGTTTCGCGCGGTGACCGCGTATCTGAACGTGCTGTTGCAGGAAGAGACCGTTTCGATCCGCCAGAACAACGTGAACCTGCTGGGCGAGGAGCTTCGCGCCTCGCAAGACCGGTTCGAGGTGGGAGAAGTCACCCGGACCGACGTTGCCCTGTCCGAATCCCGACTGGCCAATGCGCGGGCAAACCTGGCCGATGCCAACGGGGCACTGACGACGGCGCATGCCGAATACATCAACGCGGTCGGGCATCATCCGGGCCGCACCACCGGGCAACCGTCGCTTCCTGGCCTGCCGAGGTCCGAGGACGACGCCGCGGCCTTGGCGCTGCGCAACCATCCGTCGCTCCTGTCGGCACAGCATCAGGTGCGCGCATTGGATCTGGCTGTCGACCGGCAGCGCGCAGCGCTGGGACCGACGGTGCGGTTCAATGCCGAAATCGGCTTTACCGACGATTTTGGCGGCACCGATTTCTCTGATACGGCGGCGGCGCGCATCATCTATTCGCAGCCGGTTTACGCCGGGGGGCGCCTGGCGTCGCAGATCCGCCGGGCAATGGCGCAAAGGGACGCGTCGCGGGCCAATCTGCTGAATGTGCAGCGGGATGTGACACAGGATGTCAGCGATGCCTATGTGCGGTTCCAGACCGCCAACGCCAGCCTGAACGCATCAAACGAGCGGGTCCGCGCCGCGCAGGTCGCCTTTGACGGTATCCGCGAAGAGGCAACCCTGGGTGCGCGAACCACATTGGATGTGCTGACCGCTGAACAGGATCTGCTGGATGCGAAACTGTCCGAGGTTTCAGCGCGCACCGAGCGTTCTCTGGCGGCCTATCAATTGCTGGTGGCGCAGGGCTTGTTGACGGCGGAGCGACTGGGGCTGGCAGTGCAGATCTATGATCCGACGCTCTATTACAATCTGGTCAAGAGCGCGCCGTCTGCGATCTCGAAGCAAAGCCGCGATCTGGACCGTGTTCTGGAAGCCCTCGGCAAGAAGTGACAAATCGTGTCATCTGTTGTCGGATCGGCGGATATTCGCTAGACTTGCGGACGAGGCCAAGAGTGGTAGCAACAGATGTCTGACCCTGCAAAGTCCGTAGAGATCGAGGATGTCCTGTCTTCGATCCGAAGATTGGTAAGCGAAGAGGGCCGTTCCGAGGCGCGCTCCAAGGGGGCTGCGACGCGGCCGGGGAAGCTGGTGCTGACCCCTGCCTTGCGGGTCGCCGACCCGTCTGGCGCTGGCACCGCCGCAGACGAGCCTGATCAGGACATCGACCCTGTGCGCGAGGCGGACGAGGCGTCCGCACCATGGACCGATCCCGATGCAACGCTGTTTTCGGCGGCTCAGGCGGCGGGCCAGCCGGTCATCGAAACGGATGAGTTTGTGGAAGCGGAAGATGTTCCCGAGCCGGAAACGCTTGCCGAAGAGGACGTGCAGGAGGTCGACCCGGAGTTGGACGCCGACGAGCCGTTGAGCGCCCGGATCGAAGTTCTGGAGGCCGTGATTGCCGAGACAGAGGACGAATGGGAACCCGATGGGGTGAGCCAGGATGCCTATTCCGGGACGCGGGGCGAGACGATGGAATGGCAGGACCATTTGGCCGGGACCGAAGAGGAAACAGCCCAGGACCAGCCTTCGGACACGGATGCCGAAGCGGTGTTTTCTCATCATGGAGATGATCCTGAGATCGAGGACGAGATCGAAGACGAACGCGCGATCCTGTCGCCGGACGAGGGCTATCTCGACGAGGAGAGCTTGCGGGAGCTTGTTGCCGATATCGTGCGCGAAGAGCTTCAGGGCGCTTTGGGAGAGAGGATCACCCGCAATGTGCGCAAGCTGGTGCGCCGCGAAATTCATCGCGCGCTGACAGCGCAAGAGTTTGAGTAATCAGGCCCGGCGCGGCGTTTCGGAAAGTTCCAGCAACAGGTCAAGGTCCAGATGGGCCTCGATATGATCTGCCAGTGCCTCCAGCACCTGTTCGACCCCGTCTTCGTAGCCAACCAGCGCTTCGTGACCGAATTCCGCCAGATAGCGCGCGCGGAACGCGTCCGATGTGAACACCCCGTGCAGATAGCTGCCGCGAATCCGCCCATCCGGCGAAGCTGCTCCTTCGGGTCGCCCGTCGATCTCCAGCCACGCGCGCGCGCAGTCGGGGCCTGAGGTCCGGCCGATATGGATCTCGTATCCGGTGACCGGCTCGCCGCCGGGGAGGGCCGTCGCATGGCGCAGGGTGACCTGTTTTTCATCGGTCATGACGGTTTCGACATCCAGCAGGCCAAGACCGTCGACCTTGCCCGGGTGCCCTTCGATCCCGTCGGGGTCGTCGATGCTGCGACCCAGCATCTGATATCCACCGCAAAGCCCCAGCACATGGCCGCCGCGCCGCATATGGGCGTAGAGGTCGATGTCCCAGCCCTGGGCGCGGAAATAGGCGAGATCGCCGATGGTGGACTTGCTGCCGGGCAGCAGAACCAGATTGGCATCGCCGGGCAGGGGGCGGCCCGCCGGGATGATTTCCACGGTGACTCCGGGTTCGGCGGACAGAGGATCGAGATCGTCGAAATTCGCCATGCGCTCCAGCTGGGGCACGACCACCTTGAAGGTTCCGCCCGTGCTGGAACGGATATCCATCATATCCTCGGCCGGCAGGCGCCAGGCATCGTCGAACCACGGCACCACGCCCAGACAGGGCCAGCCGGTGCGCCGGGCGATATCATCGCGGCCTTCGTCGAAGAGCGAGATGTCGCCCTTGAAGCGATTGACGGCAAAGGCGCGGATCTGTGCCAGATCGCCCGGTTCCAGAACAGCCTGTGTTCCCACGATCTGGGCAATCACCCCACCGCGATGAATGTCGCCAACCAGGACCACAGGCACACCGGCGGCACAGGCAAAGCCCATATTGGCTATGTCGCCTGCCCGCAGGTTGGTTTCCGCCGGGCTGCCCGCGCCTTCGACCAGCACCAGATCGGCGTCGCCGCACAGCCGTTCGAAACTTTCCAGAGCTTTTTCCAGCAGATGCGCCTTGTTCTTGCGGTAATCGCCCGCGCGCATGGTGCCTGCGCGCTTGCCCTGTACGATGATCTGCGCGCCGGTGTCGGTTTCAGGCTTCAGCAGGATCGGGTTCATGTCGGTATGCGGGACGCGTCGCGCCGCCCGTGCTTGCAGCGCCTGGGCGCGGCCGATCTCTCCGCCGTCTTCGGTGGCGGCGGCATTGTTCGACATGTTCTGCGGTTTGAACGGCGCCACGCGCAGCCCGCGCCGCACAAAGGCCCGCGCCAGGCCCGCCACCAGCATCGACTTGCCGACATTGCTGCCGGTTCCCTGAATCATGATCGCGCGAACCATGCGTGCTCCCGTTATCCGTCGCTGTCAGATGATCCGAAAACCGGGGTCGAGGCCAGCCCGCCTGCGGCATTCGGTATCCGCTTGCCGTCATGCACCCAAGGCAACAAAAAAACGCGCCCCCCACGGAGCGCGCGTTTTGTCGAAAGCCTTGATACGTCAGGCGGCTTCGGCCTGCGCGGCGTTGCGGCGCTCGCTCTCTTCGCGCGACAACGCGACAGAGGTACGGACCCCGCGTCCCACGAATTCCATCAACCCGCGCACGACGCGTTCGTTCGGGTCGATACCGGCACAGCTCAGCACCTCGCGCCCATCGCGCGAGCGGGCCCAGCGGGCGATCTGTTCGGGGCCATTGCCATACTTCTTGTCGTCGGCGATGGCGTCATCCAGCGCGGCCAACACAACGGCCGCAAACAGTTTCCTGGCACGGTTGCCTTGCTCGTTGTTGTAGGCGGTGCCGTCAACGAAATCTTTCATCTCGTCTTCCTTGTTGTTCTTGCTCTTGCAATTTTCGGCGTAGCGTTGCTTATGACTGATCGGACTCGATTCGGGTACCCCAATAATGCATAGATGAATTGCACATTTTGCATAACTGCTGCGTTTGCAGCACTAGGTTTCGTTGTCTTGCCAGGGATCGTCCCGCCAGATATAGGGGCGCAAATGGGTGCATCAACCGTCGTGTGAAGGAAATATGTCATGCCCAAGATCAACGGAAACGAAATCCGCCCCGGCAATGTTCTGGAGCACAATGGCGGCCTGTGGGCGGCCGTGAAGGTCGACCATGTGAAGCCCGGAAAGGGCGGCGCCTTTGCCCAGGTCGAACTGCGCAACCTGCGCAACGGGTCAAAGCTGAACGAGCGGTTCCGCTCGGCAGACAAGGTCGAGCGCGTGCGCCTGGAGCAGAAGGATCAGCAATTCCTCTATGAAACCGATGGGATGCTGGTGTTCATGGATGCGGAAACCTATGAACAGATCGAGCTGCCCGCCGAACTGCTGGGCGAGCGCCGCCCCTTCTTGCAGGACGGCATGACCATCCTGGTCGAGTTCCACGAAAGCGAGGCGCTGAACGCGACGCTGCCGCAGAAGGTGACCTGCAAGATCGTCGAGACCGAGCCGGTGGTCAAAGGCCAGACCGCGGCCAACTCGTTCAAGCCGGCATTGCTGGACAATGGGGTCAAGGTGATGGTGCCACCGTTCATCGGGCCGGACGAAATGATCGTCGTGAACACCGAGACGATGGAATACTCGGAACGCGCATAACGTTGCGTCACAGGGCCGCCCGCCGGGCGGCCTTTTTCGATTTACCTTCCCCTGACCTTATCGGATCAGGTCGCGCAGCAGTTCGAACTTGATTCTGTTGGCGCTGACCTGGCGGTAGAATGCGATCAGAAAGGCGGTTGGCCCCTGAATGCGGCCCAAGCCGCTGACCGCCGCGACCACGGTGCCAACGTCGGTGCGGTCATGCAGAACCAGCCAGCCGCCAAGCATCAGGATAGCAACCGTTCCCGCGCCATTGATGGCGCTGAGCACGAACTTGGTCGACAGTTTCCACAGGAACATGTTGCGGCGGGTGTCGTAAATCTCGTCGAACTTGGCTTCGACCCCGGCTACTTCGTCGGTGATGTCCTGCTTGCTCAACTGCTCGCTCGCAGCGCGCAGCAGTTTCACACGCAGGGCGACATAACGGTTCACCTTGCGTTGCGATAGCAGGACGATGGCGATCTGCGGCAGGATCATGCCCGCCGCGATCAGGCCCAATCCGGGCTGGGTGGAGGAGATATAGCCGATCACGCTGATCAGGGTGCCGATCTGCACCACGGGGTCGGAAAAGGCCCCACCGGCGAACTTGCCCAACTCTTCCGCCTCGGCAGTGACGGCGGTGGTCAGGGTACCCTGACCAAGGTCGCTGCTTTGCGCCGAGGCGCGTTCAACCAGCCTTTTGCGGATCAGGCGGATGACATGTTCGCCCAGCGTACCCGAGAGAAACCCCATCAGGAACTTCAGCAGCAGGCTGAGTAGGATAACGGCGCCCATCCCGGCACCCAGCAGGAACAACTGGCCAATGTCGATTGAGGCTTCGGTCAGGTGGTTGACGATGTCCCGTTGAAATTCCAGCGGGGCGGCGGCTAGGGCGGCAATGGCAAGCGATAGCACGATCAGCACCACTTGACGGCGCGCACTGACCCGCCAGATCGCGGCGTATAGCTGAAACATCCCCGGTCCCCTGATCGTTTGGGGAAATCTGCCGCGCCGCGCCGGAAAGATCAATCAGTCCATGCGCACGCGCGCTGCGCCTGCCTGCAACGCTCCACCGGCACGATCAAAGCGGAGATAGGCGATTGCATGATCGCCGGATCGGGTGTGCAGGGTGCCGACTGTCTTGCCGTCTGCGGTGATCTCGGTGCCGGGGGCTGCGGAGCCCTCGATTGTGACTTTTGCAAGCCCCTTGCGCAATTCTGTCTTGTGCTTCATGCGGGCGGTGACCTCCTGCCCGACATAACACCCTTTGCGAAAGTCGACGCCATTCAGCGCCTCGAACCCGGCTTCGAGGATATAGCTGTCCCCGGTCAGTTCGATCCCGGTTTCGGGAATGCAATGGGCCACCCGGATCGCATCCCAGTCGCTGCCGTCGTCGCTCTCTGCGGCCTGGACATACGCGCGCCAGCCCAGCGCGGGATGGCGTGGGTCGGGCAAAGAGCCTTCGGGTGCCGGGCCGGTCCCGCGTTGCAGGTGCAGGTCGCTGTCACCGATGGTCACATCCGCCCGCAACTTGTACATGGACAGGCGTTTGACCAGCCCGTCCGCCAATGGCTCTGCCACATCCAGCAGGATCGACGCGCCGTCCCGTTTCAGAAAGAAATCGGCCAGATACTTGCCCTGAGGGCTCAGAATCGCCGCATAGACCAGCCCCTGATCCAGTTTGCGTATGTCGTTGGTGACCAACCCCTGAAGAAAATCTTCGGTGTCGGCCCCGCTCAGCCGCAGGATGCGTCGGGTGGGCATGTCTTGGTCCTCGTCATCGCCGTCAGACCCGTGATATAGGAGAACGCGCCCACCTGACCAGAGGCCAGAGGAACCAGACCTTGTCCGCCAAGCTCAGCATCGTGATCCCGACCCTTGCGGCCGAGGCGATCCTGCCACGGGTCTTTGCGGCCCTGATGGAGGGGCTGCCCAATGGTTTGATCCGAGAGGTGATCGTGACCGATGGCGGGTCCGATGACCGCACCCTTGATATCGCCGAGGCGGCGGGCGCCATCGTGCTGCAAGGGTCGCCATCGCGCGGCGGGCAGCTCAGGCGCGGCTGCGCCGTGGCGCGGGGCGAGTGGATCTTGATCCTGCATGCTGACACGGTGCTGGATACAGGATGGTCCGAGGTGGTATCGGATCACATCGCCAGCAGCGACAGGGCGGCGGTGTTTCGACTGGCATTTGCCGCGCGGGGCCTTGGCCCTGCCTGGGTCGCGGGCTGGGCCAACCTGCGGACACGTCTTCTTGGGCTGCCCTATGGCGATCAGGGTCTCTTGGTCCGCAGCGAGGACTATGAGGCCGCAGGCGGGTATCCTGACCAGCCCTTGATGGAAGATGTGCATCTGGTGCGCGCGCTGCCTGCCGCCCCTGTGCTGCTCCCGTCCCGTGCCGTTACCGGGGCCGAACGGTACAGGCGGGACGGATGGTTTGGCCGCGGGGCGCGCAATTTGTGGACGCTGCTCAGGTATTTCGCAGGTGTCTCGCCCGAGCGGCTGGCGCGCGCCTACAGGCGATAGGGGACGGTCCGGTTTGGTACGCGAAGAAGAAGAAGCAGGTTCATGACAGGCTTACCCGATCTGACACCGCCCGGCGACGATCCGGAACGGAAGGCATGGCTCCGCCTCTTCGAGGCTGATCCCGACGCGGTGATCGCCTGCCCGTCCTGCGATACGCTGCATTTGGCAGAGACGATCGCGCCGGGGCAGGTCGCGCGCTGCAAGCGTTGCCATTTCACCCTGATCGCCCCGCGACGGGATACGTTGAACCGGACCCTGGCGCTGGCGCTCACCTCGGCGATCCTGATGGTGGCCATGCTCAGTTTTCCCTTTCTGACCCTGACCCGGCAGGGGCTGTCCAACGAGGTGTCGATTCTTGGCATGATCGGCGGTCTTGCGCATGGCTGGTACATGTTGCTGGCCATCCTCGTCGCGATGTTCGTGGTCGGTGTGCCGATGCTGCGCGCGGCTGCCTTGATCTATGTGGTCTGGGGGCTGCGCCAGAACCGCCCGCCGCGCGCCGCACGCGAGGTGTTCCGCCTGGCCGAGGCGATGGCGCCCTGGGCCATGACCGAGGTCTTTCTGATCGGGACCGGGGTTGCCCTGGTCAAGGTGGCCGGACTGGCGCGTGTGGGCTTTGAGGAGGCATTCTGGATCTTTTGCGTGATGGTGCTTGTGCTGGCGCTCAAGAATGCCTCGGTCTGTCGCTGGACGATCTGGACCATGATCCGGGAGCGGCAGGAATGATGCGCGCCTCGGACATCGGCTGGATCGGCTGCCACAATTGCGGAGCCGTGCATTCTCGGGGGGCGCAGGTGTGTCGCACGTGTGGTTCGGCCCTGCATCAGCGTTTGCCCAACAGCATGCAGAAGCTTTGGGCCTGGTTGGTCACGGGCATCTTTTTCCTGATCCCCGCCAATCTCTACCCGCTCCTGAGCAACGAGATTTTTGGCCATGAAGAGGGCCACACGATCCTTGAAGGGATCCTTCTCTTTGCCCAGTCCGGGGATTACCTGGTCGCCGGAGTGATCTTCCTTGCCAGCTTTGTCATCCCGTTTTTCAAGGTTGCGGTGATCGCGACGCTGGCCCTTTCGATACAGCATGGCTGGCAGCTGTCCCCAAGGCTGCGGCACGTGCTTTACGAGTTTGTCGAGTTCATCGGGCGCTGGTCCATGATTGACGTGTTTGTTGTGGCATTGCTGACCGGTCTGGTGCATCTGGGGGCAATCTTGGCGTTTCTGCCGGGGGCTGGGGCGATCTGTTTCGCCTTGTCTGTGATCTGTACAATGCTCTCGGCGCAGGCTCTTGACGCCAAATTGATCTGGGACGGTGTAACGAATGAATGACGACATGGAACTTGCCCGTCCCGAGGTGGAAACCAGCCGGGCGCGCGGCTGGCGCGGCCTTTCGCTGGTCTGGCTTGTGCCTGTCGCCGCGGTTGCGGGCGCGTTGGGGCTGGCCTGGCAGAACTACGCCAACCGCGATGTCCCGATCCGCATCGCCTTTGCCGATGCGACCGGGATCGAACCCGGCAAGACCGAGATACGCTATCGC
The DNA here is from genome assembly GCF_025751555.1 of Ruegeria aquimaris. GTDB lineage: Bacteria > Pseudomonadota > Alphaproteobacteria > Rhodobacterales > Rhodobacteraceae > Ruegeria_B > Ruegeria_B aquimaris. The sequence continues at coordinate 514,649 of NZ_JAOWLB010000001.1, read as the reverse complement.
GAGGTCGGCGTCGGTACGGTGCGTTCGCTGCAATTCAGCGACGACCTCAGCCAGGTCGTGGCGCATGCCGAGATCAACCGTGACCTGGCCCGCTATCTTGACGACGAAACACGGTTCTGGCTGGTGACGGCGCGGGTCGGGCCGGGCGGTATCAGCGGGCTGAACACACTATTGTCCGGGTCCTATATCGCTGCGGACTGGGATGCGAAGTCCGGTAACCCGTCCAGGGATTTTGTCGCCGAGCGGGTTTCGCCCGTCGTGCCGCCCGGTACCAAGGGGCGTGCCGTGGTGCTGGTGGCACCCGATAGCGGCTCGATCTCGGTCGGGGCCCCGATCCTGCACAAAGGTGTGCAGATGGGCAAGGTGGCCGCGGTCCGGTTCGACCCGCTCAGCGGCTCGGTGCTGATCAGTGGCTTTATCGAGGCACCTTATGACAAGATGATCACCTCGGGCACACGGTTCTGGAACGTGTCCGGGATCGGGCTTGAACTGGGCGAGGGGGGCGTTCAGCTGAAGGTGGACAGCCTGGCGTCGCTGTTGCAGGGCGGGATCGCCTTTGACACGCCGATCTCGGGTGGCCAGGTGATGGGGCGTCGGCCGGTCTTCGACCTTTATCCCAACGAGGAATCCGCGCGCGACAGCCTGTTGGGGGACTCGCTCCAGGCAACGGTCGAGATCATGTCGAGTTTCGAGGGGTCCGTGCGCGGGCTGAAGGTCGGCTCCGAGGTGCTGTTTCGCGGCGTCAAGGTCGGGCAGGTCAAGCATATGACCGCCCAGGTCGAAGAAGTTGAAGGTAAGTCTCCGGAAATCCGGATGCAGGTCCTGTATACCGTCGAGCCCTCGCGCCTGGGGTTGCACGATGTACAGACCGCCGAGGATACCCTGTCGTTGCTCTCGACCATGGTGGAACGCGGCGGGTTGCGGGCACGGCTGATGCCGGCCTCGCTGTTCTCGGGCGGGTTGGTGGTACAGCTTGTCGAGGATGATCAGGCCGAAGCCGCGGTCATCGACTCGCAGTCGGCACCATTCCCGATCATGCCCTCGCTGCCGACGCCGCCGGACACGCTGGCTGTCGCGTCGCAGAACGTGCTGGACCGGGTCGCCGCCCTGCCGGTCGAAGAGCTAATGCAGCGGGCGATCACCTTGCTCGACAACGTGAACTCTATTGTTGCCGATGGCGATACCCGCGCCTTGCCAGCCGATATCCGCAGCGTTTTGGGCAACGTGAACTCAGTGGCCGGGTCGGAAAGCCTGCGGTCGCTGCCGGACGATCTGCGCCAGACGATTGCCGCGATCAACGGGGTCCTGGACCGGTTTGCCCAGGACGAAGGGGCGCAAAAACTGGTCGCAGCGCTGGAAGAGGTACGAACGGCCGCCGCCTATGTTTCCGAGTTCAGTGCCGAACTGCCAGGTCTGGTGTCCAGCATCGACCGGCTGGTGGCCAAGGCCGATGCCCTGCCGCTGGAGGACGTCGTGGCCTCGGCTGGCAATGTCCTGCAAACAGCCAATGCATTCCTTGAAAAAGAGGACGTAACCCGTGTGCCTGCCGCGCTTTCTTCTGCGTTGGAGCAAGCTGAGAAGACCCTGGCCTCGATCGACATGACGGTGGGTTCGGTCAACGAAACAATTGGCAGGTTCGAGGAGCAGCAGGTGTCCCAGACCCTGATCGACGCATTGAACGACGTGCGCGCCGCCGCCGCCAATGTCGAGGACGCCAGCGCCGGTTTGCCGTCGCTGGTGGAGGATATCGACAGGCTGGTGGCAACGGCGAATGACTTGCCGCTGGGTGATGTGGTGGCCTCGGTCGATCAGGTGATGCAATCGGCGGACGCCTTCCTGCGCAACGAGGATATGGAAAAGGTGCCTGGCGCCCTGTCGGGCGCGTTGGAGCAGGTGCAGCAGGTCTTGGCCGAGTTGCAGGCTGGCGGTGCGGTCGAGAACCTGAACCAGACCCTGGAAACCGCAAGTTCAGCCGCCGAGTCCGTGGCTTTGGCGGTCAAGGATCTGCCTGAGCTTGCCCAGCGGCTGGACGATCTGGCCGACAGCGCCGAAGCGACCATCGGGGCCTATGGGCCGGGCTCTCCGGTCAATCGCGAGGTGCAGGCCGCCATCGGCGATCTGCGCGCCACGGTCCGGTCGCTGAATGCGTTGGTCGAGGCCATCCGGCGCAAGCCCAATTCCCTATTGGTAGGACGTTGACCTATGAAAAAGCTGTTTTCCGTTGCACTGATTGCACTTGCGGCCTGTGGTGCACCCGAGGAGCGTTATCTTTTGCCGGAAATCACCGGTGTCGATACCTATCGGACAGGGGTGCGCACGGTACAGGTCGCCCGGATGGATCTGCCTGCCTATGTCAGCGACAGCGAGATCACGCTGCTGGGCGATGACGGCGTGTTGCGACCGACCAAGGCGGGGTTCTGGGCCGATGAGCCCGAACGGGCCATGAGCGAGATGCTGGCGGCTGGCCTGGATCAGGCCCTCAGCGCCTCGGTCGCCGCAGATCCGTGGCCGTTCGAGACCCCCGCCGATGTTCAGGTGGCGGTCAAGGTGCATCGGCTGTCCGGCGTTCCCGGGCAGAGCCTGGTCTTTTCCGGGCAGTATTTCCTGACCTCTCCGGCCCATGGGAACTTGGAAAAAGCCTATCGGTACTCCTATGCCGTACCGATGACCGAGCCCACGATACAGGCTATGGCCCAGGCCCAGACCGAGGCGATGCGGCAGCTGGTAAACGATATCGCCCGACGGATTGCGAGAGGGTGATTCTCTTTGGTATCAAATGGATAGAGGATCTGGCTAACGCAACTCTATGATTGACTTCCCAAGCCTGAAGGGCGCGGCAAAACTGACAAGGCAAAGCGCCAGGATTTGCAGAACCAGGATATGGGCATTGGCCTTGAGGTATTCCCATTCCGACTTCAGCTTGCCGATCTGTTCGATCAGATCGTCATAGGCGTCGGCCAGAATTTGAAAATCTCCTGCAATTGCAGGGACTTTGCGCCGCATGTTCTGCAAGGCGGCCTGTGTCGGTGCGTCCAGGGCGGTGAATACCAGGAATTCGCTGACGTCGAACGCGTCCACTTTTTCGGTCATGCCGCGCATGTCGTCGGACGCGGAACCGATGCCGCCAAAGAGGAAATGCAGGTTGGCCAGGGGGGCGACCTCGTTTGTGATCTCAATAAAGAGCGGCAGCTCGGAATTGCTGGCCGTTGAGGCGGACAGAAACTCCACTTTGTTACATAGTTCTTTAATATCAGCATCATATGCTGGGTCGCAAAAGCGCAACCTGAAGCGTGCGGCGTCGCGGTCGAAGGCAGTTGTGGCGGCGTAGGCGATGTCGATCTGGCGGTCCAGGCGGGAATGGTCCGATTTGTACAATCCCGCCAGCACCGCAACCAGCGCCCCCAAACCGCCCAGGACAACCCAGACGAGGTCTGCGAGCTTCCAGGCCTTGTGCCCTGCGGGCTTGTGCAGCAAGAGCCAGCCGGTTCCGACGCAGCCGGTCAGGAAACAGACGAGGATCAGGGGTAACTGGTTGTCGGCAATGAAAATCATTCCGCGACGTTAGGGGCTTTGCCCGTGGTCGGGCAAGAGGCCAAACCGTCTTGTGATAGGACGCCGGTCGGATAGACTTGGACCCGGGGATGGAGGGAGAATGCGGGTGCTTCAGCGTATCGCGACCTTTGGCGTCATTGTTTTTATGTCTGTAAATCAGGGGCTTGCGCAGCTTCTTCTGATTGATATCGACCTGTCCGAGCAGCGGATGCAGGTGCTGGACAGTGGGGCGGTGACGCATGACTGGCCGGTCTCCACGGCGCGGCCGGGCAAGTGTACGCCCACCGGGACCTTTACCCCTTACCTCCTCAAGCGCGAGCACTACTCGACCCTTTACGACGGTGCGCCGATGCCGTTTTCCATATTCTTTTCAGGGAATTATGCCATTCACGGCACGACGCAGACCGACCGGTTGGGCACGCCCGCTTCGGCCGGGTGCGTGCGGTTGGATCCGGAAAATGCGGAAGTGCTGTTCAACCGGGTGCGCGAGCTGGGCAAGGAAGAGACGCGGGTGGTGATCCACGAATGACGGGGTTTTGTACGGCAAATTGACCGTTTTGTACCCGCGCTGGCACCCCGATTGACCGTTTTGTACGCCGGTTACCCGTCCCCGGAATGGCAAACGGGGCGGGTGTGACCCCGCCCCGCGTCCAGTGGCATTCTGGGGAGGAAGACCTGGGGGCTTACTTGGCCTTGTCGCGGCCTGCGGCCGGGGCGGGTTTCGCCATTCCGGCGGTGGCCAGGACCTTGGGCTTTTCCTTCTTCGGTTTCTTGGCCTCGCGGTTGCCGCGATTATTTTCCTTGGACATGGGTGACTTCTCCTGACGGGTCCGGCGGGCACCATGCCTGCCGGGAGGGGTAGCTTGGCCGTTGCTCTGGGTGTCAGGGTTGCCTGACCCGAGGGGGTCAGGGCGATGAGACTTTCGACGCAGCAGGGGCGCGGGGCCTCGCGGTCAACCGCCGCCTGCATGGAGGAATCTATGCTTGGGTTTGGGGCGCCACAAGGGGGATGACGGGGGATGGGGGAGGTATTTTTGTGGGGGTGCGTGTGCGGCGGGCGCGGTGGGCAGGACTGCCCACCCTACGCGGGCTTGTTTTTCGAACGCGGGATCTACGCCGGTTTAGAGCGAGAAGGAATACTCCGTTTCAACTCTTCCACTTCGCGTTTCAAAACGAAGTGGTCGCGAATTAGGGCTTCGAGAATTTCTTTCATAGTAGCAAGGTGGCTATCCTTGGGCTTCCAACCTCGATGAGCTGCAGCGCTGCCTGCATCGATTAGTACTTCCAAGACACCTTTTTGGACGCCGCTGATGTGGCCGCCTTTGCGCAATTCTTCGAGTTTTTCACCGAATGATAAATCAGCGTTCACGCCTAGGAGTTCAGCGGTTCTGTCAAATGCAGTTCTCATGCCAATTGCCGCCAAAACAGGTAAATTTGAATTCATTGCTGTATAAACACTGTGAAGAAGTTCGTGGAGTGTCTGGTCAGCGCCAAAGAGGTTGAAACCGGCCCAACTTGGAACCGGCGTTTGTGGAAGTGCAGGCCAGAAGGACTTTTGATCAATAAACTCTTGGACGTGTTCACCGGCAACATGATCGTAATAGTCGATGTAGTCTTCCGAGTTTCCTGTGGATTTTGCAAAGAAAAGCGTTTCGCAGCCTCGACACTGGAACACGTAGTTTTCGATCAAGCCACTGATGTCCGGACCTTCTTCGTGCCAACGGTCAATCCGCTCAAATAGCGTATCAACCCGGGTTACTTTTCCGCACTCTGGGCAAGGCGCCTTTCTCTGATTTTGCTGGCCGAACGCGCCAAAATACTCTTCGCTCACTATTCTATTCCCTAAACATCCAACTCCTCCACGAACCGCGCGTTCTCCTGGATGTACTGGAACCGCAATTCGGGTTTCTTGCCCATCAGCCGTTCCACCAGGTCGCCGGTCTCGCCGGGTTCGTCCTCGTCTATGGTGACGCGGATCAGCTTGCGGGTTTCGGGGTTCATGGTGGTGTCCTTGAGGTCCTTGGCGTCCATTTCGCCCAGACCCTTGAAGCGGGAGACGTCGATCTTGCCCTTGCCGCCCAGCCCCTTGGCCAGCCAGTCGTCGCGCTCGCGCTCGTCCAGGCAATAGACGCGTTTGGCGCCTTGGGTCAGGCGGTAGAGCGGCGGGCAGGCGAGGTAGAGGTGCCCCGTGTCGATCATCGGGCGCATCTGGGTGTAGAAGAAGGTCATCAGCAGCGAGGCGATATGCGCGCCGTCGACATCGGCGTCGGTCATGATGATGATCTTGTCATAGCGCAGGTCGTCGATGTTGAACCGCGTGCCAAGGCCGACGCCCAGCGCCTGGGTCAGGTCGCTGATCTCCTGGTTGGAGCCGAGTTTCGAGGAGGCCGCGCCCAGCACGTTCAGGATTTTGCCCCGCAGGGGCAAGAGCGCCTGTGTCTTGCGGTCGCGCGCCATCTTGGCGGAACCACCGGCGCTGTCGCCTTCGACGATGAACAGCTCGGTGCCCTCGCGCGATGTGGCGGAACAATCGACCAGCTTGCCGGGCAGGCGCAGTTTCTTGGTCGCCGATTTGCGCTGGGTTTCCTTTTCCTGACGGCGGCGGATGCGTTCCTCGGCGCGCAGCACGAGGAAGTCGAGGATGGCGCCCGCGGATTTGGTATCGGCGGCGAGCCAGTTGTCGAAATGGTCGCGCACCGCGCCTTCGACCAGGCGCTGCGCCTCGACGGTGGCGAGGCGGTCCTTGGTCTGGCCCACGAATTCGGGCTCGCGAATGAAGCAGGAGACCAGCGCACAGCCGCCTGTCAGCAGATCCTCGCGGGTGATCTGGGCGGCCTTCTTGTTGTTGATGAGCTCGCCATAGGCGCGGATGCCCTTGAGGATGGCGGACCAGAACCCGGCCTCGTGCGTGCCGCCTTCGGGGGTGGGGACGGTGTTACAATAGGACTGGATGAAACCGTCGCGGGACGGGGTCCAATTGATCGCCCATTCGACCTTGCCGGGCGTGTTGAACTTCTCGGTGAAATCCACGGTACCGGCAAAGGGCTGCTCGGCATAGGTCGAGGCGCTGCCCAGCGTCTCCTTGAGGTAGTCGGCTAGGCCGCCGGGGAAGTGAAAGGTGGCCTCGGTGGGCGTTTCGCCGTCGTCGATGGCGGATTTCCAGCGAATCTCGACACCCGAGAAGAGGTAGGCCTTGGAGCGGATGGATTTGAACAGGCGCGCGGGCTTGAACCGGTGGTGGCCGAAGATTTCCTCGTCGGCGTGGAAGGTGACGGTGGTGCCACGCCGGTTGGGGGCGGCGCCGATCTGCTGGACGGGTCCGAGGGGGAGGCCGCGCGAGAAGCGCTGCTCGTAGAGCTGCTTGTCGCGGGCCACCTGCACGACCATGGAATCGGAGAGCGCGTTGACCACCGAGGCGCCAACGCCGTGCAGGCCGCCCGAGGTCTGATAGGCCTTGCCGGAGAACTTGCCGCCCGCGTGCAGGGTGCAGAGAATGACCTCGAGCGCTGATTTTCCGGGGAATTTCGGGTGCGGGTCGACAGGGATGCCGCGGCCGTTGTCGCGCACGGTCAGGGCGTAGTCGGCGTGCAGTTCCACCTCGATGCGGTTGGCGAACCCGGCCACGGCCTCGTCCATCGAGTTGTCGAGGATTTCGGCCACCATGTGATGCAGCGCCCGCTCGTCGGTGCCGCCGATATACATGCCGGGGCGCTTGCGGACGGGTTCCAGCCCTTCGAGCACCTCGATCGAGGAGGCGTCGTAGGTGGCGGTGTTGGCTCCGCTGAGAAGATCTTCGGGCATGGCGCTGCTCTTGTTCTTGGGTTGGCCCTCATTATGGCAGGTGATGTGGTCGGGGGAAAGAGGGACGCTAAGGGTTGTGGACAACTCGGGGTGGCTGAAACAAGAATGCCGGCCCGAAGGCCGGCATGCCAAGTTGCCGAATTGGTCCCGGTTTAGCCGGGGGTGTACCAGATGGGCGAGGTATAGGCGCGCTCCTGCGTTTCCATCGGGCTTTCGGCGGGCACCTCTGCGCCCATGCGGAAGGCGTCATAGGCTGTCCAGCGCGGTGTCGGGATCTCGATCACGCGGGCATAGTAGAATGCCGGTTGCGAGGGGTCGAAATCGGGATCGGTCCAGACGGTTCCCATTTCGCCCAGGCCAATCGTGTTGGTCCAGGTTGCGCGTGCGACATCCACGGTGGACCCGATGGCGGGGAGCTTGCCGTTTGCGTCGGGTTCGCGGTCGCCTGCCCAGACCACGTCATACACCTGCTCGTGCGTTTCGCCCGTGCTGTCCATCCAGCCCTTGACGATCTGGATTCGGTCGAGATTGCCGCCGATCGGGTCCTTGAGCGCATAGACCATGAAGTTCGGCGCTGTGGCCCCTTCGGGGGCTGCGGACAGATCGCCGCCCATCGGCGCGCCCTTGGCGTACCCCAGCGCTGCGGGCGTGCGCGAGGTCAGGTCGTCCATCGTGTAGTCCCAACCGCCGAAGAAACGGACTCCGATCCGCGAACCGGTGGTTGCATAGACCTCCTTGCGCTCCATCGCGTCAAAGATCGCCTCGCGGGTGTTCTCGGCGGCCCAGACCGCAGCGAGACCCGAGGCCACCATCTCCCATCCGAGGATCGCGACATCGCCGAACTGGCCGACAACATGAGAGGGGCGCTGCGGGTTCGGTTCGGCGCCGGAGTGCTTGCCGAAGAAGTTGTCCTCTTGCGCGGTGGCAAGCGAGGTGTGGCTGTCGGTCGAACCGACCATGCCGAACTTGTAGGGGTTGGTGCCAAGGCGGGCTTCGAGCTTGAGCCCGGTTTTCAGCGCTTCACGGGCGTATTCGCCCGCCAGCATCGAATCTTCCTTCAGTTCGGACAGGTTCAGGTTGCCCTTGTCCCATGTCTCGTAATCGGCGAACTCGTCATTGGGGCTGAGGAAGGGGTGTGTCTCGCCGTCGCCCTTGATCTGGGTGACCTCGTACATCGGTTCCCATCTTGCCCGCGTTTGAACGTATTCCTCGTCCAGCTCGGTGCCGTCGTATTGCGCCGTTTCCGGGAACATGATGCCGTTCGAGAGGTTGCCGTTATGCGCCAGTGCCAGGACATCGCCGCGCGTCACCTGCTCGTAATTGGCCATCCATTTCCACAGGTCGCGCGGGTTGATGGAGCCCGCCGGGCTTTCGGTGGTGAACGGGTCGAGCATACCCGCCTTTTGTCCATCGTCGCGGTAGATCACGACCCGGTGCATGTTGCCGCCCTGGACCAGCGAGGTCCATTCGTAGCCAATGAAACTGGTGAAAAGCCCCGGCTCATAAGCTTCTTCGGCGGCCGCGATCTGGCGCTGCCAGACCGAGCGGAACGGTTTGGTTCCCGCCTCGACCGCGAGCGCGGGAGAGATGACCTGTCCGCGCGAATAGGCGTCGATCAGTTCCAATGCGGCGGCCACGCCTTCGTCGCCGCCATTGGCAACCATCGTGGCGATACGATTGCCTTCGGCGTCGGACATGATGGCCGGGTCCTGGGCATAGATCATGTCAAAGAGGCCCATGTTGTCGGAATGGTCGGCCACGACCAGCCAGTCGAGCGGGCGCGAGAGCCGGGCCATGAAGCCGGTCGTCGCCTGTACTTCCTGCCCCTTGGCAAAGCGATAGGCCGCGCGCGCATCCAGCCGGTTACCAAAAGCGCCCGCATCGAATGAGGTCGAGGTGTGGAGGTGTGTATCACCCCAGAGCGGCCTGTCGGGGATGCCCCGATGCGCATAGGGCGAATAGGACTTGCCCGGAAAAGCCTTGGAAAGGCTGGATCCGTCCGGGGTCGGTTCGAACGCGGTGGCCGCAGATGCGCCAAAGATGCAAAGAGCCGCAGAGATGAGGTATGTGTGTCGCATGAAAGGCTCCAAATCTCGAGATCAATATTCGCATTCTAGCATGCAATTCGCATTTTCGGAGAACCTCGGCCACAAAGGTCTGTTTGGGGGCTGGATCCACCTGTTCATAACGACCGGAAAGGAGATGCGCACCGTGGCGCGCGAGGGTTACTCTGGCACACCCGCTGCGGCGGCGGCGTTGTAGAGGCGTTCGCGGTTCTCGGCCAGCTTGAACGCCTTGACCAGGCCCCATTCGGACAGGCGGAAATCGGGCCAGAGCTCCAGCAGTTGCGCGACGGTGGCGGCGGCCTCGTCCTGTTTGCCAAGCTGCTGCTGGGTCGCCGCCAGCCAGACATAGGCATTTGGGTTGCGGACGGCAAAGCCGGTGATCCGTTGCAGGCGCAGTTCTTCGGATTTGGCATAGTCGCCGTTCATGAAATAGGCGTTGGCGAGGAAGGCCACCCCCCGGATCGTGTCATGCGGGCTGATACGGCGGGCCAGCTCCAGGTGGCGGACCGCCTCGGCCGCCTCGCCCGCGAAATAGAGCTGGAAGCCCATGAAGAGGTTCTCTTCGTATCCGTTGGGCTGGATCTGGAGCGCGCGCCGGGCCGCCAGGACCGCCGCGTCATGGTTGCCGTTGGACAATTGCGCCCCGGCCAGCGCGATATAGGACCAGGCGAATTCGGGGTCGATCTCGATGGCTTTCTCGGCAAACTCCAGCGACTTGCGCGCGTCCTCCTTGGGCGAGGGGCCGAACCTGAGCCGCGCCTTGACCGAGTAGTTGAAGGCAAGACCGGCATAGCCCCCGGCGAATTGCGGGTCGAGCGCGATGGCCTCGGAAAACAGCCTCTCCCCCTCTTCGACGTTTTCCCGGCCCGGGGACTGGACCAGTCGGCGGGCCCGGAGAAAGGTATCATAGGCGTCTATGTTGGTCGTGTATTTTTGCAGGAGCCGGTCGTGTTCGGAGGCCTTGAGGGTCACGGCCATGGCGCGGACAACCTTACGGGTGACATCGAGCTGAACCGCGAACACATCGCTGATGTCGCGGTCGTAACGCTCGCCCCAGATGGTGTTGCCCCGGAGGGCATCGGTCAGTTGCGCGGTGATCCGGACATTGCCGCCCGAGCGGCGCACGCTGCCTTGCAGGACATGGCGCACGCCGAATTCCTCGGCCACGTCGCTGATTTTCACGTCCTTGCCCCGGAAGGCGAAGGAGGAACTGCCAGCGACCACGAAGATGCCGGAGACCTTGGAGATATCGGTGATGATGTCCTCGGTGATGCCATCCGCGAAATAGTCCTGATCGTCGGTCTCCGAGAGGTTGACGAAGGGCAGGACGGCGACCGAAGGCCGGTCGGGCAGGCTCAGCTTCATGCGGCTGATCGAGGCCGGTTCGGACCGGGTTGCCCATGGGGGAAAGAACGCAAGAGCGAGCCCTGCCACCAGCACCAGACCGGCCAGGATCAGCGCTGTTCTGCGGGCGGGCCGTGGGGCGGGGCGGGGGTGCGCCGTGGCCTCGACCAGCCGAAAGGTCCGAACGGGCTCGGGGATGTTCTTGACCTTCTGCGGGCCCAGGTCCTGGAACCCGACCGAGAGCCGGTTTCTGACCTGATCGAAGGTGCTGCCGGAAATCGTGATGCCGCCCGGTTCGGCCAGGCTTTCAAGGCGGGCGGCGATGTTGACCGCGTCGCCCAGCAGATCGTCGCCATCGACCATCACATCGCCGACATTGATGCCGATGCGCAGGTGCATCTGGCGATCCGGCGGAAGGTTTGCGTTTTCACGGGCCAGCCGCTCCTGCGCCGTCATGGCGCAACGGACGGCTTCGACGGCGCTGCCGAACTCGGCGATGACGCTGTCGCCGGCGGTGCCGAACACCCGCCCGCGATGGCGCGCGATCAGGTCCATCAGGATGTCCCGGTGCGATTTCAGGGTGCGCAGGGCCGCCTCTTCGTCGCGCGCAACGAGGCGGCTGTACCCTGCCACATCGGCGGCCAGGATCGTGGTCAGCCTGCGCTGGACAGCTTCGTCGACCATGGCGAGCGCTCCCTTGCGGGTCAAGTTTATGTGGCTCGGAGGGCGGTGTCTATCGCGCGGACGGGTCGGAACGGTTGCAGGTGAGGGGGACTTTCACCGGCGGCCGATCGCCCCTAGGTTGGGTGTGACCCGAACGGAGAGCACAACATGAGCTGGATCAGGACCATTCCCTTTGCCGAGGCCACCGGCAAGCTGAGAAAGCTTTATGACCGGGTCACCGGGCCGGGGGGCAATGTGGACAACATCATGATGGCCCATTCCCTGCGCCCGCATTCGATGGAAGGGCATATGGCGCTCTACAAGAACGTGCTGCACCATACCGGCAATGCCATTCCGAAATGGTTTCTGGAGACGCTTGGGGTCTGGGTCAGTTCGCTCAACGGCTGTGCCTATTGCGTGGAGCATCATTTCGCCGGGCTGGTGCGATTGCTGGGCGATGGCGCGCGCAGCGACGCCATTCGCGCGGCGATCGAGGATCGCGCCCCGGATGGAGCGCCGCTGGATGCGCGCGAACGGGCGGCGATGGTCTATGCGCGCAAGCTGACCGAGACACCGGCGCTGATGGTCGAGGGGGACGTTGCGGCGCTGCGCGCGGCGGGATGGGAGGATGGCGAGATCCTGGAGATCAACCAGGTCTGCGCCTATTTCTCCTATGCCAATCGCACGGTGCAGGGTCTGGGCTGTTCGACCGATGGCGACGTGCTGGGCCTGTCCCCGGGCAATTCCGAGGATCCAGATGACTGGGGACACCGCTAGGGGGCGCTGCCCCCCGGTGCAGAATTCGCAGAATTCTGTCACCTCCCCCCGGAGTATTTTCAGCAAAGTGAAGCGGCGGGGCGGTCTCTGCGACGGAAAGGTTTGGCGATTTGTAACGTTTTCTTGACACGGATCAACGCGGGTCCTGCGCGCGGCGGATAGACTGGCGCGCGAACCAGACAGACCAGACCGTTAGCGAGGAGACAGGACCGTTGGATACAGCAAAGCGCATCGTTCCGCAGGAAGACAAGCAAACCACCGCCAGCCTGGAGGCTCCGGCAGAGGCGGCGGCGCCGGTCGCTGCCCTGGAGGCTGTTCCGGAGCCTGTGGCCGATGCGTCGGCCGGCATCGTGGCAGAGCCTCGGCCCGCGCGGACGCGCCGGGTGGTGATGCCGACGCCCGAGAATGTGCGCCATGCGTTTGAGAGCGGCAAATATCCCTATGCGCGCAAGATGGCGCGCCGCCCCTATGAGGCGGAGAAGGCGCGGTTGCAGGCGGAGCTGCTGAAGGTGCAGCTCTGGGCGCAGGAGACCGGCGAGCGCTTTGTCCTGCTGTTCGAGGGGCGCGATGCCGCGGGCAAGGGCGGCACGATCAAGCGGTTCATGGAGCACCTGAACCCGCGCCAGGCCCGCGTTGTCGCCTTGAACAAGCCCACCTGGGAGGAAAAGGGCCAGTGGTACTACCAGCGCTATGTGCAGGAGCTGCCCACGGTGGGGGAAATGGTGTTCTATGACCGCTCCTGGTACAACCGGGCGGGGGTCGAGCGGGTGATGGGGTTCTGCACGCCCAACGAATACCTGGAGTTCATGCGCCAAACGCCTGAATTGGAGAGGATGCTGGTGCGCTCGGGCATCCGGCTCTACAAATACTGGTTCTCGGTCACGCAGGAGGAACAGCAGCGCCGGTTCAAGAGCCGCGAGACCGATCCGCTGAAACAGTGGAAACTGTCGCCCATTGACAAGGCGAGCCTGGACAAGTGGGACGATTATACCGAGGCCAAGGAGGCGATGTTTTTCTACACCGACACCGCCGATGCGCCCTGGACCATCATCAAGTCGAACGACAAGAAACGTGCGCGCCTGAACTGCATGCGGCATTTCCTGTCGACCATCGACTATCCCGGCAAGGATATTGAGGTTGTGGGCGCGCCCGATCCGCTGATCGTGGGCCGCGCCCATCACGTGATCCACAAGTCCGAGCATATCCTGGGCACCGCCCTGCACCCCGACCAGCGGGCGAAGCAGGACTGATCTCAGTCGCCGCCGCCCGCGGCGAGCGCGCGCTGGAAGGCCGGGCGCGCGTGCATTGCGACGGCGAATTCGGCGAGCCGGGGAAACTCGGCTTCGCGGCCCAGCCGCGCCACCACGCCTGCGGGAAAGCTGAGCAGGATGTCGGCGGCGCTGAGCCCATCCAGCACGAAATGGCCCGAGGGGCGCAGGCTCTCTTCCATGAAGCGGAAATGGCTGCTGAGTTCCGACTGGATGCGCGGATGCAGTGGCGCGCCTGCTTCGCCCAACAGCCCGACATAGAGATTGAGCAGGATCGGCGTCATCACCGAGCCTTCGGCGAAATGCATCAGCTCCAGATGTTCGGCCCAGGCGGGGCTGTCCTGCGGCGGCATCATCTGCGGCGCGTGGCGGGTGCAGAGATAGTCGACGATGGCGCCGGATTCGGCCAGCCGGATACCGTCTGTCTCGATCACCGGCGATTTGCCCAGCGGGTGGATGGCGCGCAGGTCTGGCGGGGCAAGCCGGGTCTTGGGGTCGCGCTCGTACCGGATGACCTTGTAGGGCAGGCCCAGCTCCTCGAGCAGCCAGAGGATGCGCAGCGAGCGGGATTGGGCAAGGTGGTGGACGGTGATCATGGGGCGGTCTCCGGTTGGGGCATCCAGTTCAGGATGGCGGCGGCGACCCGGTCGGGCGCCTGATGGCACAGCCAGTGGTCGGTGCCGGGGATGGTGATGCGGGTGATGTCGGCGGCGAACTCTTCAAGCCCCTCGGTCGCCTCGGGCAGCAGCGCGCGGTCATCGGGCCCCCAGAGCAGCAGATGCGGGCAGCGCACGTGCAGCCGGTCGAGTGGCAGGGCGGGCAGGTCGGTGCGGGGCTGGCCGGGGGCGGCGATCACCAGCGGCGAGGCGCGGTACCAGTTGAGCATGGCGTCGAGCCTGCCGGGGCGCGCCCATTCGGCCTTGTAGTCCACCAGTCGCGCGGGGCTGAGCCAGTCCTGCCCGCCCATTTGACGGGTGAAGAAATCGGCCAGCGCCTTGTAATCATTAGCAGCAAAGTGCTGCGTGGCCTCGGGTGCGCGCAGGGCGTTCATGTATTGCGAGGCCGCCGATTGCGCCCCGCCCGCCGCCAGCGCGCGCTGGAACGGCACCGGGTGCACCCCGTTGGCGATGATCAGGCGGTCGACCAGTTCGGGGCTGAACATGGCCAGCCCGTAGGCCACCGCCGCGCCCCAGTCATGCCCCAGCACGGTGAGCGGCGCGCCAAGGGTTTCGGCCAGCGCCGCCATGTCTGCAACCAGATGCGATGTGGTGTAATGTGCGACGCCCTCGGGCGCCCAGCTTTGGCCATAGCCGCGCTGGTCCGGGGCGATGCAGTGAAAGTGGTGGGCCAGATGCGGCGCGAGATCCGCCCAGGCGCCGCCGTATTCGGGAAAGCCGTGCAGCATCAGGAGCGGCGGCAGCGCCGGATCGCCCCAGCGGCGGAGAAAGAAGCCTTGTCCGTTGAGCGTTACGGTTTCGGTCTGCATGGCGCGCTCCGGGGTTTGATCGCCGCAGTCAAGCAGGTTGCGGACCTATGGGAAAGGTGTGGCGTTCAGTGACCTTTCGTCAGCGTCTCGAATGTGAGGGCGCGGGCAGAGGTGGGGGCGAAACCGGTGAAGATGCCGTCAAGGAAGCGTTGCATGGTCTCGTCGCCCTTCAGATGCAGCGACAGGAAGGCGGTGGCGAAATGCTGGGCGATGTTGTTCATGCGCACCGTATCCCAGACCGGATCGGCGTAATGTTCGAACGGGATGAAGTCGAGCGCGGGGGACGCGGCCCAGCTCTCGGCCGGGGCGGGGATGGGCGCGGCGGCATTGTGGCTGGCGCCGTGAAACGTGAGCAGGTGGCGGGTGGTGCCGGTGGTCTGCTCGAAGATACCGCGCATGGCGGCATAGTCTGAGACCTCGTCAAGGCTGCCTGCCATGATCATCAGCGGTTTGTCCAGCCGGGCAAGGCCGGGAGCGTCCCAGATGCCCCGGTGATTGCCCCAGGGCCCGATGGCGATTGTGGCGCGCACGCGCGGGTCGATCAGGGCCGTATGGGTCTCAGAACCGGAGACGTGACGGGACAGCAGCCCGGCGGGCGGCGCGAAACCGGCGGTGGGGGCGGTGCGGCTGACACCGGCGCCACCAAAGACCAGCGCGCCGTAGCCGCCCATGGAATAGCCGATGACGCCGGTATGCCCGGTATCGGCCTGCGGCACGGTTGCGGCGACATGGTCGATCACGGCGCGCTGGTCGAGCGGGCGGTGATAGAGCGTGGCACCAAAGGCACCCTGGTCGGCATAGGTGCTGTCGGCGTGATCGGGGGCGGCGGCGATGAACCCGCGCGAGGCCAGCGTTTCTCCCAGATGCGACATCAGGAACCTGTTTCCCGGATAGCCATGCGAGATCACCACCAACGGGAAGCGGCCCTGCGCCGGGGCGGCATCGCGGGCGGCACGACCAAGGAGGCGGGTGGCGGTCTGTCCGTCGCGGATCAGCGTATCATAGTGGCCGCCCGGTGCGGTGTCGGGCGCGGCGGGGTACCAGAGCTCGACCGTCACAGGCCGGTCAGAGAGCGGCTGGCTGTCCTCGGTGGCGCGGGCCACGTCGATCCGGCCGGGAATGTCGAATTGCAAGGTCCGCACGCCAACGGGAAAAGGGCCATATCCGGCCTGTTCCGGGGCGTCGGGGCGGACGGTGTCGATGCGGTTGAGGATATGGGACATGGGTCAGTCTGCCAGCAGGGCGGAGAGCGCCGCCTGAAAGGGTTTGAGCCGGTCGAAATCGCTGCTCAATTGCGCCAGAACGTCGGTCAGACTGGCGTCATGGTCGAACCAGAGTAAGAGGGATTTGCGGCGGGCCAGATCCGCGAGCGGGTCGCCGGGCGCAATCGGCGGCGCGGGGCGCTTGAGCTCGGGCTCGGACAGGCGCGCGCCCTGGGCGGTCAGCGCGTCTATCTCGGCTTGCAGCGCTGGGCCGAGCGCGGGCAGGCGGTTGCGATAGCGGGCGAGGGAGGCCGCGTCGAACCCCATCCGGCCGCCACCCGAAGTGACATAGGTGGAAGAGAGGCCAAAGAAGTATTGCGCGCCATCGGGCGTGGTCCACAAGAGGTGCAGATGGGTGTTGTAGGGCGTCTTGTCCCTGGAAAACCGCACATCGCGCTGCGGGCGAAAGAGCTTGGTCGCTGTGCCAGTGCCCAGATGCGCGGCGATCTGGTCGAGCAGGATCAGCGCAGGGGCCTTCAGCCCGGCGTCGTAGCGCGCCTTGTGCAGGGTGAACCAGTCGCGGCTGTTATTGGCGGCAAGCTCGGTCAGAAAGGCGCGCGCCTCGGGGATCAGTCGGGCAAGGGGATCGGTCATATTGGCCTCCGTCTGGGGGCGAGCCTAGCACGGGGGAGGTCAACGGGAAGGGGAAAGATCACGCTTGCCCTTGTCGCGGGTGCCGCCTAAGCCTGACCGGATGACGGAGAGAATGACATATGGCGGCCATGCCCGCGCGATTGCAGTTCTGGGCCTGCCGTTGATCGGCGGGCATCTGGCGCAATTCGCCATCGGCCTGACCGACACGGTCATGCTGGGCTGGTACGGGGTCGAGGCGTTGGCGGCGGTGACGCTGGGCAGCAGCTATTTCTTCGTGCTGTTCCTGATGGGAGCGGGCTTTGGCTGGGCGGTGATGCCGATGGTGGCGGCGGCCGCGGCCGAGCGGGACCAGACCAGCATCCGGCGGGCGACGCGGATGGGGATTTGGGCCTCGTTGATCTTTGCCATGCTGGCGATGCCGCTGCTGATCTGGTCACAGCCGATCCTGCTGGCACTGGGGCAGGAGGCCGGGATCGCCGCCATGGCGGCGGAGTATCTGCGCATCGCGGGCTGGGGCATGATCCCGGCGCTGATGGTGATGGTGCTGAAATCCTATCTGGCAGCGCTGGAGCGGACGCAGGTGGTGTTCTGGATCACGGTCCTGGCGGTTCTTGTCAATGCGGGGGCGAATTATGCGCTGATCTTCGGCAACTGGGGCGCGCCTGAACTGGGGATCACCGGGGCGGCGATCGCCTCGATCTGCACCCAGATTGTGTCGCTGGTGGCGGTTGTGGCCTATGCGCTCTGGGTTCTGCCGCAGCATACGCTGTTCCGGCGGTTCTGGCGGCCGGATAGCGAGATGTTCCGCCGGGTGGTGCGGTTGGGGGTGCCGATTGCCCTGACCAATCTGGCCGAGGTGAGCCTGTTTTCCGCCTCTGCCGTGATGATGGGCTGGCTGGGGGCGGTGCCGCTGGCGGCGCATGGGATTGCGATCCAGCTGGCCTCGGCGACGTTCATGGTGCATCTGGGCCTGTCGAATGCCGCGACCATCCGGGCAGGCAATGCCTATGGTCGGCGTGACAGAGAGCATATGGCGCGCGGCGGCAAGGTGGTGATCGCGATGTCGCTGATGATGTCGCTGGCGACGATTGCGTTGTTCCTGACCTGGGCCGAGCCGCTGATCTCGCTCTTCATAGAGCCGGACGATCCGAACCGGCCCGAGATTCTGGTGATCGGGACAGGCCTTCTGGCGATGGCGGCGCTGTTCCAGTTGGTCGATGGCGCGCAGGTAATGGCGCTGGGCCTGTTGCGCGGGGTGCAGGATACCACCGTGCCGATGGTGATGGCGGCGGTCAGTTACTGGGTCGTTGGCATTCCTGCCTCTTACGTGATGGGCTTTGTCTGGGGCTGGGAGGGGATCGGCGTCTGGGCCGGGCTGGTGCTGGGGCTCTTCTTTGCCGGAACGCTGCTGATGGCACGGTTCTGGGGCCGGTCGATCAAGGCGGTGCCCTAGGTCCGGGCGCCCATTTTCTTGGAAAGAAAATGGTTCAGAAAATTTGAAATTTTCTGGGTCAGAATTTTTTCAAAATTCTGGTTGCGCTATTGGCCCAGCCGTTCCAGCAGGCGGCAATAGGCGGTCTGGCCGCGGCGGAAATTCTCCAGGCGGAAGAACTCGTTGGGCGCGTGCAGATTCTCGTCGGCGATGGAAAAGCCGAACATCACCCCATGTACGCCGAGCGCGCGCAGGAACAGCGTCATGATCGGGATCGAGCCGCCGACGCGGGTGACATAGGGGTCGGCGCCATAGACCTCGCGCAGCACCTCGCCCGCCGCCTGGCTGGCGTTGTGGCCGCGTGGCACGAGGAAGGGGTCGGCATCGCCTGCCAGATGTTCGATGCGGGCTGTCACCCCGGGCGGAGTATAGGCCGCGACATGGGCGGCGATCAGCTCGGCGATGCGTTCGGGGCGCTGGTTGGCGACCAGCCGGCAGGTGATCTTGGCGCTGGCGCGGGCGGGCAGCACGGTCTTGCTGCCGGCCCCCTGATAGCCGCCGGTCAACCCGTTCAGCTCCAGCGTGGGCCGGGCCCAGAGCCGTTCGCGCACGGTGTAGCCTTCTTCGCCAAACGCCTCGGTCACGCCCAGTTCGGCGCAATATTCCGCCTCGTCAAAGGGGACGCGGGCGATGTCCTCTTTATCCTCCACCGTCAGCTCGACCACGTCGTCATAGAAGCCGTCGATGGTGATCCGGCCGGTTTGTGCGTCCTTCATCGAGGCGAGGATCTGGCTGAGCGCCATCAACGGGTTGTTGATGCCGCCGCCATGCAGGCCGGAATGCTGATCCGCCTGGGCGCCTTCGACGATCAGTTCGACACCAACCAGCCCCTTGAGGCCCATCACCAGCTGCGCCTCGTCCGCCGTCCATTGCAGGCCGTCGGCGGAGAAGATCATGTCGCAGGAGAGGCGGCGTGCCTCGGCCGCTATGAAGGGCGGCATGTCGGGCGAGCCGATTTCTTCCTGCCCTTCGAACAGGAACTTGATGTTGACCGGCAGGCGGCCGGTGGTGGCGAGCAGCGCCTCGGTGGCAAGGATCGGGATGAACATGCCGCCCTTGTCGTCCGAGGCGCCGCGTCCCCAGACGCGGCCCTCGCGGATCTCGGGCTGGAAGGGCGGGCTCAGCCAGAGGTCGAAGGGCTCGGCAGGCTGCACGTCGAAATGGCCGTAGATCAGCACCGTGGGCTTGTCCGGTCCGGCATGCAGCCAGTCGCCGTACACCGCAGGGTGGCCGGAGGTGGGCAGAACGGCGGTATTCTCGATGCCCGCCTTCTCCAGGCGCGCGGCGACCCATTGGGCGGCGCGTTCGACATCCGCCATATGGTCGGGCTTGGCCGAGACCGAGGGGATGGCGACAAACTCCAGAAGCTCCTGTTCGAAGCGGGTTTGGTTCGTGTCGAGATAGTCCTGCCAGTCCATGTCCTGTCTCCTCCAACAAGCCTTGTGGGGACAGTACGGCAATCGCGGGGGCTGGCAAGGGCCGGGCTTAGCCCTTGGTCAGGCGGTCGGCCTTCTTGCGCACCAGGATCGAGCGCAGATCGTGCATGGCCAGCAGCAGCGAGTCGGTAACCTCTTCCAGCTGCGCATCGCTGGCCTTGGACTGAACCCAGTGGGTCGTCAGGTTCAGATAGTCCACCGCGCGCAGGATATCGTCGATGTCGCGGCGGGCCAGCAGCTCGGTCCGCTCGGCCATCCAGCGCTTGATGGCCTTCATGTCCTCGGGCGTCAGGTCGCGGCCGCCATGGGGTTTCACCTCGCCATTCTTGATGTTGACCATGGCGATCTGGTCCATCTCGATCCGGCGCTGGCGGTTCTCGGTGTCGACGCGAAAGACAAAGGCGCCGTTTTCGCGGATCCGGAAGTAATAGTCTGGCAACTCGGCGCCCATGCCCGGCCTCTCCTTCTTGGTTTCCGTTCAGACCAGCGATGCGCAGAAGCGCTGGATGCGGGTGCAGGCCTCGGTCAGGGCCGCGTCCGAGGCAGCGTAGCTGACCCGGAAGTTCGGCGAAAGACCGAAGGCGGCGCCAAAGACGACGGCGACGTCTGCCTCTTCCAGCAGGGCGGTGCAGAAGGTTTCATCACTGTCGATCAGGGTGCCGGCGGGGGTCGTCTTGCCGATCAGCCCGGCAATCGAGGGATAGACATAGAAGGCGCCCTCGGGCGTCGGGCAGTCGATGCCATCGACGGCATTCAGCATCGAGATCACCATGTCGCGGCGGCGTTTGAACAGCGCGGCGTTTGGGGCCAGGAATTCTTGCGTGCCATTGAGCGCCTCCACCGCCGCCCATTGGCTGATGGTGCAGGGGTTCGAGGTGGATTGCGACTGGACCTTGCGCATGGCGGTGATCAGTTCTGCCGGACCCGCGGCGTAGCCGATTCGCCAGCCGGTCATAGCATAGGCCTTGGACACCCCGTTGCAGGTGAGGGTACGGTCGTAAAGCCCTGGTTCGATCTGGGCGGGGGTGCAGAATTCGAACCCGTCATAGGCCAGGTGTTCGTACATGTCGTCGGTCATCACCCAGACATGGCTGTGCCGCATCAGCACATCGGTCAGCGCCTTGAGTTCCGCGCGGGAATAGCCCGCGCCGGTGGGGTTCGAGGGCGAGTTGAAGATGAACCACTTGGTCTTGGGCGTGATCGCGGATTCCAGCTGTTCGGCGGTCAGTTTGAACCTTGTGTCGAGCGATGTTTCGACCACCACGGGCGTGCCGCCCGCGAGCAGCACCATATCGGGATAGCTGACCCAGTAGGGGGCGGGGATGATCACCTCGTCGCCCGGATTGAGCGTTGCCATGAAGGCATTGTAGAGCGTCTGTTTGCCGCCGGTGCCGACCGAGACCTGCGCGGGCGTGTATTCCAGCCCGTGGTCGCGCTTCATCTTGGCGCAGACGGCCTGTTTCAGCTCGATGATGCCGTCGGGGGCGGTGTATTTGGTCTTGCCTGCGGCGATGGCGGCGACGGCGGCATCCTTGATGTTCTGCGGCGTGTCGAAATCGGGTTCGCCCGCGCTGAGGCCGATGATGTCGCGACCTGCGGCCTTGAGTTCGGCCGCCTTGGCGGTCATCGCGACGGTGGGCGAGGGTTTGACGCGGGACAATGTCGCAGACAGGAAACTCATGGTCGGCCTCGGTTTGAATGTTGGGCGCGACTGTCATAGGGTGCGCCCGAGCGGCGATCAAGCCGTATGCAGACCCGGAAGGACCACGATGATGAGCGACATGACCGACTATTACGGACAAGACTCGGCAACCTTTGGCGACCGGATGGCGGCGGCGCGCGAAGCGGCGGACATGACGCAGGCGCAGCTGGCCCGCAGGCTGGGGGTGAAGAAGTCGACCATCGCCAGTTGGGAAGAGGATCTGGCCGAACCGCGTGCCAACCGGTTGCAGATGCTGGCAGGCATGCTGAACGTGTCGATCATGTGGCTGATCACCGGCGAGGGACCGGGCATGGACATGGCATCCGAGGACGACGATCTGGGGCGGGACATGACGACGCTGCTGGCGGAACTGCGCGAATTGCGGACCCAGTTGCAGGCCTCGACAGGGCGGGTGGCCAAGCTGGAAAAGGCGGTGCGGCGCCGGATGGAGGCCGAGGCGTGACCGAAAGCCGGGAAAACCGGATCAAGCGGATGCAGATGCGGTCGATGCGCCGGGGGATCAAGGAGATGGACCTGATCCTGTCGGCCTATGCTGAGCGTAATCTGGGCGAGATGGATGTCGCGGCG
Organism: Ruegeria aquimaris; assembly: GCF_025751555.1. GTDB lineage: Bacteria > Pseudomonadota > Alphaproteobacteria > Rhodobacterales > Rhodobacteraceae > Ruegeria_B > Ruegeria_B aquimaris. Next base: position 492,618 of record NZ_JAOWLB010000001.1, on the reverse strand, counting down.
CTGGATTTGTATGACGCGCTGCTGCATGAGAACGATCAGGACCTGTATCAATGGGTCACCGGGCAGGTCGCGACGCCAGAGCGGTTTCGCGATCTGATCCAGGATATCTCGCAAACGTTTCAAAAATAACACAGATTCCGACTTAACTGAATCTTTGGCTTTTCTGCCCAGAGTGTCTTGCAGGCACTGGCGAGTCGGAGAGACGGATGAGTATGGAAATGCAGGTTACGACGGCCGGCGGCAAAAGCTTCATGTCGGGCTATCTGGAGGCCCTGTCGCTGGTCGAGCGGTTGCACCGGTTGCTGCTCGACGTGATCAAGGATGAGTTCGAGCGGGTCGGTGTTCTGGAGATCAACGCGGTTCAGGCGCTGTTGTTGTTCAATATCGGCGACAACGAGGTGACGGCAGGCGAGTTGAAGAGCCGCGGGTACTATCAGGGCAGCAATGTCAGCTACAACCTGAAGAAGCTGGTGGACATGGGATATATGCACCACCAGCGCTGCGAGATCGACCGGCGCTCGGTCCGGGTGCGGCTGACCCAGAAGGGGCGCGACATCAGGGATGTGGTCACCGATCTGTTCCAGCGCCATGCCGAGGGGTTGCAGGGCCGCGGCGTGCTGGGGCCGGAAGGCGTGATGGAGATCACCAGCGCGCTGAAGCGGGTCGAGCGCTATTGGACCGACCAGATTCGGTACATCTATTAAGCAGGCATGGCTGCGTTTCGGGCAGGCCGGGGCGGGCGCGGACGGCGCCGCCCCGGTAAAGCGCAACATCCGGGCGGACTTCGGGCTTATCGGGTGCGGCCCCGTTTGTCGTGTCTACGGGCAGCGCGGACAGGACAAGCCCTTCGAGTTCGCGCAGCAGCTTGCGCTCCATCGCGCGCTGATAGTCGGTATATCCCAGCGCAACCTCGACAAAGGCATCGGGTCCGGTCAGCACCCAGGCCCGGTAATAGGCGGAGAGCTCGCCGATCTGCACCTGGCGGTGGTCGGTGGCGTTGGTGCTGTCTGCCCCGATCACCAGCCCGTTGATGGTCACCCCCCGATCGGACAGCGCCGCGCGCATGTCGCGGGGATGCGGACCCATGTTGTGCTTGCCGTCGCCTGACAGGTCGAGGGTGCGTTTCCAGCAGTCGGCCTGTTGTCCGAGCAATGCCGCGCCATGCGCCATTGCCGGGCCGATGGCGGTGCCGGGCGGGGCGGGGGCACGGCGGGTCCGGGTGAGCTGGGCGGCGATCGCGGCGATATCGGCGGCGGTGCGGATCTCGCGCCAGGTGAGGATCAGGCGCTGATGCCCCGGCTCGCTCCATTCGAAGACGGCCAGCCGCAGAGGTGCCGAGGGCATGGCAAGCAGCCTGTCCTGCACCTGGGGCGCCAGCAGCGCTGCCGCCAGTCCATCAAGTTGCAGGCGGTATTCGGTAGCGTCGACCGAGCCGGACACGTCGAGCCCCAGCGCCAGCGCCTGGCGGCAGGCGGCGTGGACGGGTGCGGCGCTCAAGCAGAGGAGAAGGGCGCACAGCCGGATCATGGCAGGACCGCGCCGATCACCAGGCCCGACAGCTCGCGCTCCAGCTTGGCGGCCATGGCGCGTTCGAAATCGGCAAACCCTTGGGCAACCTCGATAAAAGCACCGGGACCGTGGCGCACATTGTCCAGAAACCAGGGGATGAGCTGGATCTCGGTCTCATATTCCGCACCGTTGATCGGCAGGCCATTGACCGTGATCGCGGCGAACCCGGGAAGGGCGTAGACATCTTGCGGTCCGGGCCCTTCGTTGTTCTCACCATCGCCCGAGATGTCTATGGTGTGGAACAGGCAGTCGGGGCCGCGCGCCATCAGCGCCGCGCCATAGAGCAGGGCCTGTCCCATGGCGGTGGGCGCTTCGGTGCCGTTGCGGGGAGCCTGGCCGATCCGGTCTGCCACACGATCCAGATCGTCGGGCGCCCGGATCAGAACCCAGTCCAGCAACAGGTGCTGTTCTGCCGGCCCGCTCCATTCATAGACGGCCAGAGCCACCGGCAGCGGGGCTGCGAAAAACGCGCGGCGCACCTCGGGGGCGCCTAGGGCTGCGATCAGCCCGCCGCGCTGAAGCGCGTGTTCGCGCGCATCGACCGAGCGCGAGACATCGAGCGCCAGCGCCAGCGCCAGCCGACACTCGGCTGCCTCTGTCGCACCCGACCCCCACGGCAGGATCGCGGCGCAGAACGCCGCCCGTGCCGCCCCGGTCACCAGTGGCCGGTGCTTTCCATGCTGACCCAGGGTTCTGCCGGTGCCAGCGCCTCGCCGTTCTGCAACAGCTCGATCGAGATGTTGTCGGGCGAGCGGACAAATGCCATGCGCCCGTCGCGTGGCGGCCGGTTGATGGTGACCCCGTTATCTTGCAGCATGGCGCACATCTCGTAGATGTTATCGACACCATAGGCGAGGTGGCCGAAATGGCGGCTGTCCGAAGGCAGCCCCTCGTCGCCGTCCCAGTTGTACGTCAGTTCCAGCGGCGTTTCGTCCTGCCCCGGCGCGGCCAGGTAGACCAGCGTGAACCGGCCCTGCTCGCTTTCATAGCGGCGGATTTCGCGCAGGCCGAGCAGTTCGTAAAAGGCCATGGATTTCTCAAGGTCCTTCACCCGGACCATGACATGGAGATATTTCAGCGCCATCGCGTGCCATCCTCAGATTGTTCCGCGACGGAGCCTAGCGCAGTGGGCGGCGATGTCGAGAGCGCGATCAGAAAGCGGACTGAATGCCGAAGTTCACGCCAAACCGCTTGGCGTCATAAAGCGCGATGTTGCTGTCGGTGCGCGAGGCGGAAACGCGCATGGTCGGGTTGAAACCGTAATAGTCTATCTGGTTGAAAATGAGCGTGAAATCGGCCTCGAACTTGTCCTCCTGACGGCCGTCGCGGCTGTGTGGCGACACGTCATAGTCGCGGTTGCGCGCCCAGAGCCCCAGCTGCGCGGTGGCGCCGAATACGGGTTTGGCAAAGACAAGCTGGGCGCGCAGGCCAATCTCGGTGAATTCGTCGGCGGCCACGTTCGAGGTGCCGACTGCGCCGGTCAGGTTGGTCCACAGGATGGTTCCCCCGCTCAGCGGCAGGGTATAGGACAGGTCGGCGCGCACGGTGTCCTGATCGCTGCGGGTCACGCCCCACTGCCGTTCGCCTGCGATCCGGGCGTTGATCTGTCGGCCCCGTTGGAGCTGATAGGTCTGGCCCAGACTGAGCCGGGCAAACCGGGCGTACTCATTGCCGCCATACCAGCTCTGCCCCAGGTCGACGACGAACCGGTATTCGCCGCGGCGTTCGAAATTCATGCCGCGCTGACCATAGCCGAGGGTATAGGAGGCAAAGGCAAAATCGCTGGCCTTGGCCGTGGGGGCAAGGGACTTGGCCTCGGACGAGAGCGTATAGGCGCGCAGATCGGTGGTGAAGATCACGTCATGCGCGCGGGTGGGCGTTTCGCGGAACCGGTAGCGTGTCGTCAGGCCAAGTGAGTATTCGACGCCAGAAAGCGCCAGCGCGGTGCCGCCCAGCTGGTATTCGACCGGCTGGCCATAGATCGCCTCGGACAGGCGATAGTTCAGGAACGAGGATCGCTGGGAAGAGCCGTTGTTGATGTTGCTGTCCGGGGTGACCGAAAACGACAGGCGTGTCAGCCATGGATTGCGGGCGCGGACATATTTGAAATCACGGATGGCAAGGCGGGACAAGTCGTCGTTCGGGGCATGCTCGACGGCGCGTCTCAACCACCATTGCGCCATGGTGCGCTGACCGGAAGAGGAGAGGGCCTGCGCCATCACCATGGAACTGGCAAACTTCTGTTCGTCGGTGGTGGAAAGCGCCCAGGCCGATTTCGCCGCCGATTTTGCCTCGTCGAACCGGCCCAGCGTGCGGGCCGCGCGCGAGTGGATCAGATGCGCCTGCCGGTCGTTGGGATCGCGCTGTAGCAGGGCCCGCGAATAGGCATAGGCCTGCTCCGGCGCGCCGATGCGCAGCGCCTGGTGGGCGGTGGCGCGCAACTCGTCCGGGGTGAGCTGTTCGCCGACCACAGGTTGTCCCGCCAACAGCATCAAGGCTGTTGGCAGGGCGCTCAGCACTGTCCCGAGGCGGACCCGCATGGTGCGCCTCAGTTGTAGACGATGAAGCCGCTGGTTTCGCGAACGGAAGACGCCATCGGATCTTTCGTGGTTTCCAGCACGACTACGCCAACGATTTCGTCGACGTTGTCGCCGGAGACGATGGCGTAGTAGTTGCCTTCCTCGAAAATCTGGGTCTGACCGTTCGAGTCGGTGTAATAGCTCTGCAGCGTTCCGATGATCTCGCCGTTGTCGTCCATTGCACCCGGACCAACGGTAAAGGTCGCAGTCGGGATGCGTGACAGCGTGGTATTGTTCTCGGCATTGACGCGGGAAATGACGTTGGCTGTCACATCATTGCCGTTAATGTCATAGATGCGCCGGTTGCTGATCGAACCGCGCACTGCATCGCCCCGCGTTCCGGTCGCGTCGTTGAAATCGTCGAAGTCGATGGCAATCACCACGTCGCCGGTGGTGTATTCAAGGCCGCCGGTTCCATTGTAGTCGCGCAGACCGGCAAGTTGTCCGGAGAACTGTGCCTGCCCGGTGGTGGGCAGCGTCACGCTGTTGTCTCGCTGGTAGATGAAACCGCCGAACCCGTAGCCGACATAGGCACCGGTGCGGACGATGGCAAACTGAGTGTTGCCCGATGTGGACACGCCATAGACCGCGCGATGGGTGAACTGGTTGATCGGCGCGCCATCGAAACTGTCGAGATACTGAGCGTCGGCCTCGTACACGGCGAAGGGTCCGAGGCTGCCGACAGTAGAGCCGCGGGAATAGGTGTTGTCACCATCAAAACCGAGGTTGTCGACGGTGAAGGTGTCGTTGGTCGAATTATAGCTGATGTCGCTGGCGAAGCCGTTTCCATCATAGGTGGAGTCAGTGCTAGTGGCCTCGGTGCGAAAGATACCGACGGCGGGCGAGGGCGATGCCGTGCCTGGCGGTACGGTCCGGTCGCTGTTGATCGGGTTTCCGGTGTCGGTGCCACCACCGGTGCCGGTTCCGCCATCGGTGCCGCCATCGGTTCCAAAAACGGCATCCGATCCGCCACATGCCGACAACGCAACGCACGTTGCCAGCGCAACGAAATAGGGTCTCATCACTGCCTGCCTCTGCTCTTTGTTAGAGAGATTTTTCAGCCATAGTCTGGCTTTGGTTGTGGAAAGTCAAATGCTTCGAGAACGGGGCATGGGTTTGCCGGTGGAGGGTGCCCAAAAAGCCATACCTTATGTCGCGGTTTCGGTGGCCATAAATGCAAGATATAGTATCGTGGCGACTCATCTAGTGAAAGGACCCCCGATGCCGCTATCGCCTGAGCAATTGGCCGAGATCGATGCCCAGCGGGCGCAGACCGCGTTGACGCGCCGGGTGGTTTCGCCAGGCATGGAAGAGCACCTGTATACGGCGCATCCGGTGCTGGACCATGGCTTTGTCCGGGTGATCGACTATATGGGCGACGATGCGGCGATCTGTCAGGCGGCGCGGGTGAGCTATGGCAAGGGCACCAAATCGGTGCAGAACGACGAGGGGCTGATCCGCTATCTGATGCGGCACTGGCATTCGACCCCGTTCGAGATGTGTGAGATCAAGCTGCATGTGAAGCTGCCGGTGTTTGTCGCGCGGCAGTGGATCCGGCACCGGACCGCCAATGTGAACGAGTATTCGGCCCGCTATTCGATCCTGGACCGCGAGTTCTATATTCCTGCGCCCGAACATGTGGCGGCGCAATCTGCGGTCAACAATCAGGGGCGTGGCGACACGCTGGAAGGGGCCGAGGCTGCGCGGGTACTGGAGATTCTCAAGGCTGACAGCGCGCGCTGCTATGACAATTACGAGGCTATGATCGGACAGGATGGCCAGCAGGGGCTGGCGCGCGAACTGGCGCGGATGAACCTGCCGGCGAACATCTATACCCAGTGGTACTGGAAGGTGGACTTGCACAACCTGTTCCATTTCCTGCGGCTGCGTGCCGACGCACATGCGCAATACGAGATCCGGGTCTATGCGGACGCCATGTGCCGGATCGTCGCCGAGTGGGTGCCGTTCGCCTACAAGGCGTTCGAGGATTACCGGCTGGGCGCGGTGAACCTGTCGGCGCAGATGGTCGACAGCCTGCGCCGGATGCTGGCGGGCGAAACGGTGACGCAGGAAAACTCGGGCCTGTCGGCGCGCGAATGGCGCGAGTTTCAGGACGTTATCGGCAGATCTTGATCTCGGGCGGGCCGGTTTCCGGTCGCAGAAGCGGGTCGGCGGCCAAAGGCCGCCGAACGCCTGATGTGGCTCTGCCGTGGATTTACAACGGCTTGATGTCGGCGGCCATCTGGCGACCGTCGCGGCCGTCTTGCAGTTCGAACGACACTTTCTGATTGTCGGCCAGACCGGTCAAACCGGACCGTTCGACAGCCGAAATGTGGACAAAAACATCCTTGCCGCCGCCGTCGGGGGCAATAAAGCCATAACCTTTAGTTGCGTTAAACCATTTCACGGTGCCGGTAGGCATGTCCCGTGTCTCCTTCTGACGTTCAAATCCTCCCCGAATATGCGGGGCATGGGCGGGTGGCCGGCGGCAATCCTGCGCCTCTCCCGGTCAGGGTTAGAAGGCGACTGACACCGGTTCCGGCCTCAAGATTGCACGGTGCGGGCAAAAATCAAGAAAAAGGGACTGTGCCCGGATCATTTTGCGCGATATTTGGGCGGAAAGGACGGAGGTTTCATGCTGATCTACGGGTTGAAGAACTGCGACACGTGTCGCAAGGCCTTGAAGGCACTGCCGAATGCGCGGCTGGTGGATGTACGCGACGACGGGATCAGTCAGGACGTGCTGGCACGCGCATGGGCGGAATTCGGCGCGGCGCTGCTCAACACCCGCTCGACCACATGGCGGGGTCTGGACGAGGCAGAGCGGGCGCGCGATCCGCTGGACCTGCTCGCTGCGCACCCGGCACTGATGAAGCGGCCGCTGATCGAGGCGGAGGGGGAATTTTACCTCGGCTGGACCCCTGACACTCGGCGTGCCCTTGGCGCGGGCTGAACCGGGTCTTATGTGAAGCCGGTATCTGAATTGGAGGTCACCCCATGCGCAATGCGGCGCTTGTCCTTGGTATCATTGCCGGATTGATCGGTATGCTCGTCGGCTTCGTCAGCTTTGGCTATGTCGAGGCGGTGGCGTATTTCGGCGAGATCGAGGGGGTGGCCGAGCAGGTGGCCAATACCGATCTGGTGCAGATGACTTCGGTCATCGCGCCGATGCTGGCGATTGCGGGCGGCGCGATGGCGCGGGCGCGGGCGCTGTGGGGCGGTGTGCTGCTGCTGATCTCGGCGGCGGGCATGTACCATGCCTTTGGCTTCAACGTGTTCACCATGTTCCCGATCGCCTTTGCCGGGGTCGCTGGCGTGCTGGCGGTGGCAGCGGGTAAGCCGGACGAGGAAAAGGCGCATTTCTGAGCGGGGAAGGGCCCGCAATGCGCGGGCCGATCCTTGTGGCTCAGGCCATGGCGGCGCTTTGGGCGCGGTTGCGCAACAGCGCGTCAAGCGACAGGGCGCCCGCCCCGCGGATCACCAGGATACCGAGGGTGAAGACCCAGAACAGCCGCTGGTCCATGATCACGCCGCTGGCCTGATTGTCGAACCACGCGCCCAGCGTGGCCAGATCGGTGGCGCCATGGCCATAGACATCGGTCAGTGACTGCACCACCACAAAGCCGATCATGCCGAGCGCCGCCAGCCGGGTGAAGAGGCCGATCACGATCAGGAGAGGCAGGATGAATTCGGCATAGGTGCCCGCCATCACCACGGCCCAGTGGTAGAAGCCCAGTTGCGACACGTCATACCCGACCGCTTCGAGCTGTTTGGGAAAGATCTGGCTGTAGGCACCGATCGAGGGGCTGAAGAGACCAAGGATGCCGTCGCCCAGCTTGGTCAGGCCCGAGTTCCAGTAATAGACCAGTAGCACGGCGGCAAAGGTGAACCGGGCCAGCAGCGGCAAGAGCCAGGTTCCGGCGGTTTCAACAAGGCCAAAGACCTTGTCATGGATCGAGATGAGTGGGTTCATGCTCTTGTCCTTCCTCTGTGAGTGAGGTGAGGGCGCCCCCCTGGAGGAGCAGGGCCAATGTGGCGCCCAGGTCGAAATCAGGTGTCGTTTCGGCGGCAGTCTCATAGGCCGCGCCGATCGTCGCACCGGCTTGCAGGGCTTCGATCCAGTCGCCGCCGCCGGTGGGCAGCGGCTGTGGGATCGGGTCGTATTCGGGCCGGGTGATCAACACATCCTGACCGCCCGGTTGCGGTTTCGGCGCGCCGTCCTCGGTATTGAACCGCCAGATCGCATGAATCGGCCAGGGCGACCGGATCAGCCGCATGGCCGGGGCGAAGTCGAGCCGGGCGGCCATCAGCGCCTCGGGGTCGATGGACAGCGCCTTTGGGTCGAGCGGGGTGCTGTCGGCGGCATGGTAGGACTGGCGTATCGCCAGTTCGAGCCGCGCCACATCGGGCAGGTAGCCCAGGTGCGACAGCTGTTCCATCCCGGCGAGGAAGTCGGGAAACGCCTCGCCGTAGAACATCATCAGCGGCGTCGAGGGCGGGTGGCGGCGCAGGAAGAGGCCCGCGAGCCCGTCCATGTTCTGCGCGCCGAGCAGCTTGGCGATGACCGGAAAGGCCTGGTGCATCGCCTCGGTCAGCGACACCGCCACATTGTTGCGATAGACGTTGAACCGGCGGCCCGGCGGATGCGTCCGGGCATCGCATAGACCCTCCGGGATCGCCCGGCCCGGATCGAGCAGAGCGGCATGGAAATCATCCTGTGTCACGGTCATGCCGGTAAGCGCTCCAGCGCGGTTTGGGCGCGCGCGGCCTCGGCCCGCAGAACGGGCCAGTCGGGCACGTCGGTGTCCCACTCGATCAGGATCGGTTTCGGGCCTGACCGGTCGAGCACATAGTCGAGCAGGGACCAGACAGGGTCCACCACCTCGCGCCCGTGGCTGTCGATCAAGAGCGGTCTACCGTGGTCGTCGTGATCCTCGTCATGGCCGCCCAGATGGATTTCGCCCACCTTTTCCAGCGGATAGGCGTCGATATAACCCTGCGGCGAGAAATCGAGATTGGTGGCCGAGACAAAGACGTTGTTGACGTCGAGCAGCAAGCCACAACCCGTGCGCCGGGTGATTTCGCGCAGGAAATCGGGCTCGGACCAGGTGCTTTCGGCGAATGCGAGGTAGGAGGAGGGGTTTTCCAGCAGCATCCGGCGGCCAACCACATCCTGCACCTGATCGATGTGGTCGCAGACGCGGGTCAGCGTGGCATCGGTATAGGGCAGCGGCAGCAGGTCATTGAGAAAATGGCTGTCATGGGTGGACCAGGCCAGATGTTCCGAGAAACTGGCCGGGTTCAGCCAGCCTGTGAGGTGTTTCAGCCGGGCCAGATGATCAGGGTCGAGCGCACCCGCCCCACCAATGGACAGGCCGACACCATGCACCGAGATCGGAAAGCGTTCGGACAGGTGGCGCAGTTGCGCCAGCGGACGGCCACCATCGCCCATGTAGTTCTCGGCATGGATTTCGAGCCAGCCGACCGGGCCGGGCGCATCGAGGATCTCGGAGAAATGTTGCGGCTTGTAGCCCACACCGGGCAGGGACGGAAGGCCGCTTGGGGCGCGGGAAGCATCCAGCATGACATGGTCCTTTCGGCAATCCCGGCGAGGCAGGAAAAGGGGAGGGCCGGTGGGCGGCCCTCCCCCTGAAGGTGCTGTGCCTTATGCGGGCAGGTCGCGGGTCAGCGCTTCGAGCGAGCCTTTGCGTGCCGAACCGTCGGCCTGTGCGGGCAGTTCGATGGTCGCGCAGGTGCCCGCGTCTACCAGCGTCCAGGCGTTGCCCTGGTAATCCACGGTCGAAGTGCCGGCGCAGGTGGTGCCGGGGCCGGCGGCGCAGTCGTTCTTGCCGGCCAGCGATACGCCATAGCACTTTTCCTTGGCCTGGGCGCTGGCAGTGGTGACAGTGGTTGCGGAAAGCGCGGCAGCAACAGCGCCCGCGATGGCCAGGGTCTTGGTGGTTTTCGACATCTCGTTCATCCCTTCATGATCGTGTGATGTTTTCGTCTTGGGCAAGTCTAAGGTAGTGTGGCTGGATACGTGTTTGAATTCACGACCCCGTGTCTCACATTCCTGTCAGAATTCTTGGGCAAGTCACGCGGTAAACAAAGGGATTCTTTTGGCAAATGCGCGAAATGTTACAGGCCGGCCCCCGGTGAGGAGGCTGGCCTGCACGTCTTTTGTGAGAATTGTTACAGCAGGTCGGGCGGTGTCGCGGCGCGCGCCAGCTCTTTTGTAACATTCGCGAGCGGCTGCACGCGGGTTTCCTTTTCGCCCAGGCGACGAACGCTGACGGTGCGTTCCTCGACCTCGCGCTGACCGACGGCCAGGATCACCGGTACCTTGCCCACAGAATGCTCGCGGACCTTGTAGTTGATCTTTTCGTTGCGGGTGTCGGCTTCGGCCCGGACACCCGCCTTTTTCAGCTCTGCCACGACCTCTTGTACATAGGCGTCGGCATCGGACGTGATCGAGGCGACCACCACCTGGCGCGGCGCCAGCCAGAAGGGCAGTTTACCCGCGTGTTCCTCGATCAGGATGCCGATGAAGCGCTCGAACGAGCCCAGCGTCGCCCGATGCAGCATGACCGGGCGATGCTTGGCCCCGTCGGCGCCGATATAGGTAGCATCGAGCCGTTCGGGCAGAACGAAATCCACCTGATGGGTGCCGCATTGCCAGTCGCGTCCGATGGCGTCGGTCAGGACGAACTCCAGCTTGGGGCCATAAAAGGCGCCTTCGCCGGGGTTCAGTTCCGGCTCGATCCCGGCGGCGCGGGTGGCCGACAGCAGGGCGGCTTCGGCCTTGTCCCAGACCTCATCCGAACCCGCGCGGGTCTCGGGGCGGTCGGAGAATTTGACCGAGAACTTCTCGAAGCCCAGATCCTTGTAGATCATCGACAGGAAGTTGATGAACTCGGCGGTCTCGGATTCGATCTGATCCTCGGCACAGAAGATATGGCCGTCATCCTGGGTAAAGCCGCGCACCCGCATGATACCGTGCAGCGCGCCCGAGGGCTCATAGCGGTTGCATGAGCCGAATTCGGCCATGCGCAGCGGCAGGTCGCGATAGGATTTGAGGCCCTGGTTGAAGATCTGCACATGGCAGGGGCAGTTCATCGGCTTGAGCGCGTTGACCGCCTTCTCCCGGGCATGTTCCTCGTCCACTTCGACGATGAACATGTTCTCCTGGTATTTCTCCCAATGGCCCGAGGCCACCCAGAGCTTGCGGTCGACGACCTGGGGCGTGTTCACCTCGACATAGCCGCCGCGACGCTGCTGGCGGCGCATGTAGTCCTGCAACGTTGTATAGACGGTCCAGCCGTTGGGGTGCCAGAACACCTGGCCCGGGGCCTCTTCCTGCATGTGGAACAGGTCCATCTCGCGGCCCAGCTTGCGGTGGTCGCGCTTGGCGGCCTCTTCCAGCATGGTGAGATGCGCCTTGAGCTTTTCCTTGCCGGTGAAGGCGACGCCGTAGATGCGTTGCAGCATCGGGCGATTGCTGTCGCCGCGCCAATAGGCGCCGGCGATGGACATCAGCTTGAACGCGTCGCCGGGGACCTGGCCGGTATGTTGCAGGTGCGGGCCACGGCAGAGGTCCTGCCAGTGGCCGTGCCAGTACATGCGGATCGGTTCGGAGCCGGGAATGGCCTCGATCAGCTCGACCTTGTAGGGTTCGTTGTTGGCCTTGTAGAACTCGATCGCGCGGGCGCGTTCCCAGACCTCGGTGGTCACGGGCTCGCGCTTGTTGATGATTTCCTTCATCTTTTTCTCGATCAGGCCGAGATCTTCTGGGGTGAAGGGTTCGGCGCGGTCGAAGTCGTAATACCAGCCGTTCTCGATGACGGGGCCGATGGTGACCTTGGTGGCGGGCCAGATCTCCTGCACCGCGCGGGCCATGATATGGGCCAGGTCGTGGCGCACCAGCTCGTTGGCCTGTGCCTCGTCGGCCATGGTGTGAATGGCGATCCGCGCATCGGCCGCGATCGGCCATTGCAGGTCCCAATGCTTGCCGTCAACAGTGGCGGAGATGGCCTTTTTCGCCAGCGAGGTGGAGATGTCGGCGGCGACCTGCGCGGGCGTTACGCCTGCGTCATAGGATCGTGCATTGCCATCGGGAAAGGTGAGAGAGATCTGGGCCATATCTGGCGGCTCCTCGTCGGTTTGGCGCCCACTGAACGCCCGGTTGCGGGTTATGGTGTCCGCCCGATTTGGCAGGGGCCGCAGACGAAGTCAAGGCAGCAGACTTTCGCAGAAAGTCTGTACCCAAAGTTTCGTGAAACTTTGGGCAGGCCTCGCGCTTAGCGTGCGGCAAAGATGGCATAGGCCATCAGCAGGGTGCAGACCCAACCCGCGCTGAACAGGATCGGGCGCAGCGGCATCCGGGCGAAGCCCGAGATCATGCCCGCTGCATGCAACACCCGGATCCAGAAGAAGGCGATGGCGGTCCAGTAGGTCAGCGTCGAGAACCCGTTCATCAGCGCCAGGATCAGCACCAGTACCGCAAAGGGCATCGCCTGTTCCAAGAGGTTCAGATGCGCCCGATGCGAGCGTTGCACCCAGGGGCGCAGATTGGCAATCTGCGCGGGCCGGGCGAAGGCCTCTTCGTGCGAGGGGTCGGTTGCGATGCCGACGACGTAGGGTATCCAGAGCGATGCAGCGAGGATCATCAGGCAGGTGAGGATGCCCAGTTCGGTGGGAAAGCTGTCCATCATGCGGCCCCTTTCAACGCGGTTCCGGTTTCCAGATAGCTCTTGAGCGAAGCGGCCAGACGCGCCCAACCTTCGCCGATGCCCTCTTGCCCGACGGCGAGGTTGTAGTGTTCGATGGTCAGCTTGCAGATCTCGCCCTGCGGTTCGATCAGATAGACCATTTCCGAGGCCACGGCGCCCGGCCCCATGAAAAGCGGCTCGAAGCTCATCTCGATCCGCGATTTCGGGTCAAGCTTCCGGGTCACCTGCCGCAGCATCGCGCCGCCGGCGGGGGTGATGAACTCGACCGTCTCGCCGGGCGAGACCTTGCCCTGCACCTCGTTGCAGAGGAAGTGATAGGCCGCCATCTGTTCGGTCTCGGTCAGCGCCGCCCAGAGCGCATCCTGTGTGCAGCGGATGAATGTCTGCATCATGAAATCGGGCTTTCCCATTCTGTTCTCCGTTTCCAATTTCTCTTTCAGCGCGGCCAGCCCCTGTGCCTGCGGTTGCAGGAAGGGCACCACCCAGCGGTTGATCATGTCCTGCAAGGGCAGGGGGTTGAGGTAATGGTATTTGAACCGCCCCTCGCGCCGGGTGAGGACAAGATGCGCTTCCTCCAGCAGCTTGAGGTGTTTCATGACCCCGAACCGGGTCATGTCGAACTTGCTTTCCAGCTCGCTCAGGCTTTGCCCGTCCTTCTGGCGCAACTGGTCCAGAATGGCGCGGCGGGCGGGGTCGTTGAGAGCTTTGAAAAGAATGTCCATGTTGCGACTATATGTGATTCGATAGTCACGTGACAATATGGTAACTTAATGAGCCTTGCACCCGCCTGCAAAGCGATGGAGGCTTGGGAAAACGACCAGCAAAGGAAAAGCCCGGTGAGCGATACTCTGACAACCGACCAGGGGCGCAGCCTCGCCTATCATCTCACCCCGGGCGACGGTCCCTGCATCGTGTTCCTGGGCGGGCTGAAATCGGACATGGAAGGCACCAAGGCCGTGCATCTGGAGGCCTGGGCGCGGGCGCGGGGGCATGCATTTCTGCGGTTCGACTACTCGGGACATGGCGAAAGCTCAGGCATATTCGACGAGGGCGCGATCGGGGACTGGCATGAGGACACGCTGGCCGTTGTCGATAGCCTGACCGAGGGGCCGCTGATCGTGGTCGGCTCGTCGATGGGCGGCTGGCAGGCGCTTCTGCTGGCGCGGGCGCGGGCAGACCGCATGGCGGGCATGGTGACCATCGCCGCCGCGCCGGATTTCACCGAGGACGGCTGGTGGGCCGGGTTCGACGCGGGGCAAAAGGCGCAGCTGGCGGCCGAGGGCCGGGTGGAACTGCCCTCGGACTATATGGAACCCTATATCGTCACCCGCCGCATGATCGAGGACGGGAGGAACCATCTGGTGCTGCGCGCGCCGCTGCATCTGCCGTTTCCGGTGCGTTTCCTGCAAGGCACCGCCGATACGGCGGTGTCGGTCGATACGGCGGTGCGGCTTTTGCAACATGCCACCGGGCCGGACATGCGCCTGTTGCTGGTCAAGGACGCCGATCACCGGTTCTCGGACGAGACCTGTCTGAAGATCATCGAGGACGCGGTGAACGACGTTCGGGGTTGTGGCTGATGCGGTGGCTCGGGAAGTTTCTGGGGCGTGCCCTTGCGGTGCTTGCGTTGGCGTGGGGGCTGGCCTGGTGGTTTGGGCCTTATGAGGAGGTCGATCTGGCTGCCGATTTCGATCCGCGCAAGTTTGGCGAAGGGGTTCAGGTCTATTTCGAAAGTGTCGAGTCGGGCTTTGCCGACATGGTTCCTGGTGTTGAAAAGCGGGTGGAATGGACTGCGGACGGATATGAGCGGCGTACGCCCTATTCGTTGGTCTACCTGCACGGGTTTTCGGCCACGTCCGAGGAACTCCGCCCGGTTCCCGACCGCATCGCCGCGGCGCTGGGCGCCAATCTGGTCTATACCCGGTTGCAGGGCCATGGGCGCGGCAGCGCGGCAATGACCGAAGGCACGGCGTCGGGCTGGATGCGGGATGCGGCCGAGGCTTTGGCGGCGGGCCGCGCCGTTGGCGAAAAGGTGATTGTCCTGTCCACCTCGACCGGCGGTACGCTGGCGGCGGCGGCGGCGCTGGACCCCGAACTGTCGCGCGATGTGGTGGCGATGATCCTTGTCTCGCCCAATTTCGGGGTAAACGACCCGCTGGCCTTTGTGCCGACCCTGCCGGGCGCGCGGTATTGGTTGCCGCTGGTCATGGGCGGCGAGCGGGATGCCAGCAGCCCTGATCCGGACAAGAACACCTATTGGACTACTCGTTACAGTTGGTCGGCGCTGGTGCCGATGGCGGCCTTGGTCAAGAAGGTGGTTTCGCTTGATTTTGGACAGGCCAGGGTGCCGACGCTGTTCTGGTTTTCGCCCGACGACAAGGTGGTGCGCCCCGATTTGACCGGCGAGGTGGTCAGGCGCTGGGGCGGTCCGGCCGAGATGCGCACGGTTACCATGGGGTCGGGCGATGATCCGTCCTCGCATGTGATCGCGGGCGATATCATGTCGCCGGGGCAGACCGATATCGCGGTCGCGGGCATGCTCGCCTGGCTGCGGGAACAGGGAATAGAGTGATGGAGCAACGGGTGAGCCTGATCACTATCGGTGCCGAGGATATCGCGGCGGCGGCATCCTTTTATGAGACGCTGGGCTGGCGCCGGGTCGACACCCCGGATGGGGTGATCGCCTTTGACCTGATCGGGCAGGTGCTGGGCCTATACCCGCTGGCGGCGCTGGCCGAGGATATCGGGCTGCCGGTGGGAGAACTGGGGCAGGGGGCGATGACGCTGAGCCATAACTGCCGCGACCGGGAAACGGTTGATGCGCTGCTGAAGCGTGCGGGCGAAGCGGGGGCCGAGATCCTCAAACCCGGGTCCGAGGTGTTCTGGGGTGGCTATCACGGCTATTTCCGCGCCCCGGATGGCAGCATCTGGGAAATCGCCCACAACCCGTTTTCTGCGCTGGGACCCAATGGAGAGTTTCGCTGGAACGGGTACGGCTGATGCGCCGCCCGGGCAGCATGTGGAGCCTGGAGACGCTGGGCCGTGTGCGCCTGTCGCGCCACTTTTTCATGCGCGATTTTCTTTATTCAGAGATCGGCAATTTCCATGCGCGGCAGAACATTCCCGACGATCCCGATCTGGCGATAGAGACCGGGCGGGCCTTTTGCGAGACGCTGTTGGACCCGTTGGAGGAGACTTTTGGCCGTATCGCGGTGCGCTCGGGCTATCGCTCGGCGGCGCTCAACCGGTTCGGCAATGAAAACCGGCTCAATTGCGCCCGCAACGATCATCCGCTGGAGTGTCATATCTGGGACCGGGGGCGGGGAGAGGCGCGGATTGCCGGGGCCTCGGTGGTGATCCCCTGGTTTGCCGATCGCTATGCGCAGGGGCGCGACTGGCGCGATCTGGCCTGGTGGCTGCACGATCACCTGGATTATTCCGAGATCTGGTTCTTTCCCAAACTCTGCGCCTTCAACCTGGTGTGGCGGCCGGTGCCGCTGCGCCGGATCGACAGCTATATCGCGCCGCGCGGGCGGCTGGTGGTGGAAGGGCAGGAGCCGTCGGTGCCGCTGGACAAGCGGCAGGCGGCCTATGCCGATTTTCCACCCTTCCCTGGCATCCGATATCCCTGACAGGGCTTGTCCGGTCGTCCGAAAATGCCCATTCTACCGTCAGTTGAGGTGAGTGGCGGAAGGGATGACAATGACCGAACCCCTGGTTTTGTTGCCGGGCATGGCCTGTGACGTGCGGCTTTTCGAGCACCAGATCCAACAGCTGTCACAGGACCGGGCGGTCATGTTTTGTCCGATCACGCAGGCCGAGCGCATTGAGGATATCGTGCGGGAGATCCTGCCACAGCTTCCGGCGCGGTTTGCGCTGGCGGGGCTCAGCATGGGCGGGATCGTGGCGATGGAGCTGATGCGGCGGGCGCCCGAGCGGATCACGCGGCTATGCCTGATGTCTACCGACGCGACCACCGACACGCCGCAGATCGCCGCCGCGCGCGAACCGCTGATGATCAGCGCACGGGTGGGCAAGCTGGACCAGGCCCTGGCCCAGATGACGCGGCCCGAGACGCTGGCGCCGGGGCCGGGGCGGATGGCGCTGCTGGATCTGGTGCGCGACATGGGGGTGGGGCTGGGCCCGGATGTCTTTGTGCGGCAGATGAAGGCGCTGCAACGGCGCCCCGATCAGCAGGGCACCCTGCGCAAGATCAAGGTGCCGACCCTCATCCTTTGCGGCGCGCATGACCGGATGACCTCGGTCCGGCGGCATACGTTCCTGGCGGAGCTGATCAGTGGGGCCGAGTTGAAGGTGATAGAGGATGCGGGCCATTTGCCGACGCTGGAGACACCTGAGACAGTGACAGAATATCTGCGCGGCTGGCTGGTGGGCTGAGCGTCAGGGGTAGAGCGCCTGGCGTTCTTCCCTGGTCAGGATATGGGGTTCCGCCACCGGATCGCCGGTGGCCGGATCAAAGAACGGGGTTTCCCGCCAGCGCCCCGACAGCCGTGCCGAGAGCATCCGGGACAACAATCCGTAAACCGCCGGGATGGCGTTGATATGCTTGGTGCCGCCGCTGGGCTGGGGCACAAAGCCCTGTGTGCGCACCGGCCCCAAGGCAGTCGTATCGGCCAGTCGCCGCGTGTTGAACCCGGCAAAGGGGGTCCTGGCCGATTTCAGCGTGGTTGCGATCGGGGTGTTGCAGCACTTGGCGTACCAGCGGAACAAACCCTTGGGTGACAGGCGCATCAGCGCTAGGTGCTCGCGCCCCTTTTCGATGACGATTCCATCGGGGCTGAGCTGGAAAATGTCCACCGGACCCGGGGCCGGATCCGGTTGCTTGAAATAAAGCTCCCCCGCCCGGCAATCGGCGCAATAACAGACCACATGGGTCCCGGATTGCACCGCCGCCGGGGTCAGGTGGCCAGAGAGCGCCCCGCAGGCGCAGGCAAACGCCAACGGCCCGGCGGGACGCTTTGGCATGGTCAGGCCGCCGAGTTCGTGTTGGCGACCTTGATCTTCTTGTCCTTGCGGGCGTTGTTGTTCATGAACTCGATCACCAGCGGGCGAATATTGTCGCGCCAGCTGCGGCCCGCAAAGATGCCATAGTGCCCGGCGCCGGGTTCAAGATGGCTGGCCTTCTTGCTGTCGGGCAGGCTGGTGCACAGGTCGAGAGCGGCGATGCACTGGCCCGGGGCCGAGATATCGTCATTCGCGCCTTCGACGGTCATCACCGCAACATCGGTGATTTTCGAGATATCCACCTTGTGGCCATCGACCACGAACTTGTTCTTGGCGATCTCGCATTCCTTGAACACCCGCTCGACCGTCGACAGGTAGAATTCGGCCGTCATGTCCATGACCGCCAGATACTCGTCGTAGAACCGGTTGTGCGCGTCGTGATCCGATGCCTCGTCGCGCATCACACGATAGATCTGGTCCACGAACGCCTTGGAGTGGCGGTCGCCGTTCATCGACATGAACGAGGCCAGTTGCAGCAGGCCGGGATAGACCATCCGGCCCACGCCCTTGTACTTGAAACCGACCCGCTGGATCATCGACTGTTCGAGCTGGCCCATGGTGACGCGACGGCCGAAATCGGTGACTTCGGTCGGCGTTGCATCGGGGTCGACGGGGCCGCCGATCAGGGTCAGCGTACTGGGCTGTGCCTTGGGATCCAGTTCCGCCAGATAGGCGGTCGCGGCCAGCGTCAGAGGTGCGGGTTGACACACCGCCACGACATGGGTGTCGGGGCCGAGCTTGCGCATGAAATCAACGAGGTAGAGTGTATAATCCTCGACATCGAACTTGCCCGCCGAGACCGGGATATCGCGGGCGTTGTGCCAGTCGGTGATATAGACCTCGCAATTGACCAGAAGGCTTTTCACGGTCGAACGCAACAGCGTTGCATAGTGTCCCGACATCGGGGCCACGATCAGCACCTTGCGCGGCTGGGTCTCGCGGCCTGCGACGTTGAAGTGAACGAGGTCGCCGAAGTCCCGCTCGACCACGGTGGTGATCTCGACCAGGTGATCCTTGCCGTCCTCACAGGTAAAGGTGCGGATGCCCCAGTCCGGTTTGACGATCATCCGCTGGAAGGTGCGCTCGGTCACCTCGCCCCAGGCGGCCATCCAGTTGAAAAGGGGGTTGGGAACCATCGAAAACGCCGGGTAGGATGCCATCGCGCTGGCAGTCGCCCCAAGCCACTGGTTGGTGTTCCGAACGGTTTCCATCATGTCGTAGGTCATCATGTAGCGCATGAAATGGGCCTCCTAAGCCACACCCATAGAGTTTGGACCATTCGTCGCTTTGCCCCCCGACGCCCACGACGGTATTCTGCATAGCAGCGACGTTAAGGGGGATTCCTTAAAATGACAACAAGTGACGGGCAAACGCCGGAATTGACCGGCGAACACTTTGAACAGCTCAAGGAAAATATGGCGAAAGTCGAGGGATTGTCCAAACGGCTGGTCGAGTTGATGGCCGGACGGAAACCTCACACCCCGGCGCTGGACGGTCCGAATCAAGAGCTTTTTGCAAAGGCAGCAACGGCCTATTGGACCGAGGCCTGGCAAAACCCCGCCAAGCTGCTGGAGCAGCAGCTGGAGTTCTGGGGCAAGTCGGTGATGAATTTCGCCGAAGCGCAACAGGCCCTGCTGACCGGTGAAGTCGAGGACGGCGAGGACGCCTCCAAGGATCGTCGCTTTGCCAACCCGCTTTGGGAAACCAACCCCTATTTCCGCTTCGTCAAGCAGCAGTACCAGACCAATGCCGCCGCGCTGGCGCAGGCGGTCGCCTCGGTCGATGATCTGCCCGACAAGGACCGCAAGCGGCTCAAGTATTTCTCGCAGCAGATCATCGACCTGATGGCGCCGACCAATTTCCTGGGCACCAACCCCGACGCGCTGGAACGGGCGGTTGAAACCGAGGGGCGGTCGCTGTTGCAGGGGCTGGAGAACCTGATCAAGGATCTCGAGGCCAATGGCGGCGAGCTGGTGGTCAAGCTGGCCGACGAGAGCGCCTTTGAGGTTGGCGGCAACATTGCCACCACGCCGGGCGACGTGGTCTATCGCAACCGGATGATGGAGCTGATCCAGTACAAACCGGTGACCGATACGGTCTATGAAACGCCGATCGTGCTGTTCCCGCCCTGGATCAACAAGTTCTATATCCTGGACCTGAAGGCGCAGAACAGTTTCATCAAATGGGTGACCGAGCAGGGTTACACCATCTTTGTCGTCAGCTGGATCAACCCGGATGCCAGCTATGCCGATGTGGGGATGGAGGACTACGTTCAGGACGGTTTCCTGACCGCCATCGACGAGGTCAAGAAGATCTGCAAGGTCAAGCAGGTCAATGCGGTGGGCTATTGCATCGCGGGCACCACGCTGAGCCTGACGCTGTCGCTGATGAAACAGACCGGCGACAAGTCGGTGAAATCGGCGACCTTCTTTACCGCGCTCACCGATTTCTCGGATCAGGGCGAGTTCACCCCGTTCCTTCAGGACGATTTTATCGACGGGATCGAAGACCAGATCGACAAGGATGGCGTGCTGCGGTCCTGGATCATGGCGCGCACCTTCTCTTACCTGCGGTCAAACGACCTAGTCTATTCCCCGGCGATCCGCAGCTACATGATGGGAGAGACGCCGCCGGCCTTCGACCTGCTGTACTGGAACGGCGACGGGGCGAACCTGCCTGGCAAAATGGCCAAGCAGTATCTGCGCGGCCTCTGTCAGGGCAACCAGTTCGCCGGAGAAGGGTTCGACCTGATGGGCCACACCCTGCATGTGCGCGACGTGGACGTGCCGCTGATGGCGATTACCTGCGAGACAGACCACATCGCGGCCTGGAAGGATTGCTATCGCGGCGTGCAGCAGATGGGGTCTAAGTCGAAGACCTTTGTGGTCTCGGAATCCGGTCACATTGCCGGGATCGTGAACCCGCCGTCCAAGAAGAAATACGGCCATTACACCAATCCCGACCTGAAGCTGGATGCCGATGCCTGGATGGCCGAGGCCGATTTCAACGAAGGCTCCTGGTGGCCGATGTGGGATGCCTGGATGCAAAAGCGCGCGGGCAAGCAGGTTCCCGCCCGGGATACCGGTGATTCGGATCACCCCCGCCTGTGCCCGGCGCCCGGCACCTATGTGGTTGCCAAGGCAAGTCATTGATTTCTTGTGCTTAGATGAAAAAATTCTGCGGTGCAGCAAAAAAAACTTGAAATGCTGCATCGCAGAAAGCATATTCCTCTCAAGCCGAAGGAAACGGGGTGGGCCCGGACCCGGCAAAGAGGATTGAGACAATGGCAAAGACCCAAGATTTTTCCGCCGTCATGAAAGACATGATGGGTGCATTCCCGGTTGACACCAAGGCAATGGAAGACGCGTTCAAGTCGACCGCAGCCCTGAACGAGAAACTGTCGGGCGTCGCTCTGGAAGCCGCCGAGAAATCGGCCGAGATCTCCAGCAAGTGGACCAAGGAAACCCTGGCCAAGCTGAGCGACATGTCGAAAGCAAAGGCAGAGCCGGCAGACTATGCCAAGGCGATGACCGATTTCGCCAGCGCATCGGCCGAAGTTGCCGCCGAGAACATGGCCGCCTTCGCCGAGATCGCCAAGAAAGTGCAGATGGACACCGTCGAGCTGCTGATGGCCGCTGGCAAGGACATCACCGAAGATGCGACCGCAGCCGTGAAAAAGGCCACCAACGACGTGACCGCCGCTGCCAAGAAAGCCGCAGCTGCAAAATAAGCGAAAGCGCGGGGGCGCACTCTCTCTCCTCCCCCCTTTAGTGCGAACCCGCTGGGCAGGTCGAAAGACCTGCCCTTTCTCTTTTCTTTTGTGCTGCGCTCGCATAGGCTTTGCCGCAGCGCGATAAAAATGGGGAGTGCTCGCCGTGGGCGATGGAGACAAGCCGCTACTGATCAAGCGTTACGCCAGCCGGCGCCTTTATAACACCGAGACCAGTGATTACGTGACGCTGGAAGACATCGCGGGGTTCATCCGCGCCGGGCGCGAAGTTCAGATCGTCGATCTGAAAACCGGCGATGACCTGACCCGGCAGTACCTGCTTCAGATCATTGCCGAGCATGAAAGCCGCGGTGAAAACGTGCTGCCGGTGAACGTGCTCAACGACCTCGTGCGCAGCTATATGTTGCCGGGCGGCGGCATGATGCCCCAGTTCCTGCAAAGTTCGTTCGACATGCTGCGCGACAGCCAGTCCAAGCTGATGGAGAACATGAACGCGATGAACCCGATGTCACAGATGCCGGGCTTCGAGGCGCTCAAGGCCCAGCAAGAAGCGTTCATCCGTGCCATGACCGGCGGTCTTGGTTCCAACTGGAGCGGGCAGGGCCGCAAAGGGGACGAGGCCGGTTCGGTGGACTCGGGCGAGGATCTGGACGATATCAAGAAACAACTGGCCGAGTTGCAGCGCAAGCTTTCCAAGCTGAGTTGATCTTGGCGCGGCTCTTGCCGCTGGCCTTGTTGGCTTTACTGGCCTGTGCTGCGGCGCAGGCGCAGGGCGTGGTGACACCCGACTATGACGAGATCTGCGGGCTGGGGCGCCAATCCGAAACCGGATGCGCGGACATCCGGGCGCGCCGGATCGTAGACGCGGCGCAACCCCCGTGGAGCGCCATGGGGCGCGTGAACTTCGCCGGGCCGGATGCAAGGTTTCATTGTAGCGGTGTTCTGGTCGCCGAACGGCTGGTGCTGACGGCGGCGCATTGCCTGTACGATCAGGCGCGCAAGCGATGGGTTCCGCCGGGCGCGATGCAATTCGTGGCGGGGTACCAGCGGGGCGAGGCAACGGCGAATTCGCCCGTGCGCCGCTATCGGCTCGATCCGAAACAGGGGGTCGGCGGCAGGTTTCACCCTGATCCAGCGCTGGATTGGGCGGTGCTGGAACTGGCGCAGCCCTTGGGCCAGTCGATCAGGACGTTGCCGGTTTCCCTTGCTGGAAAATCCGGTTTCGTTGCGGGATACAGCGGATTGCGTCCGCATGTGCTGAGCGTGACGGGCGAGTGTCCGGTCCGCCCGGCGGCGGACGGGCTGCTGCGTGGACTCTGTCCGGTGATGCGCGGGGATTCCGGTGCGCCGCTGTTGTCCGGCCCGGACAAGCAGCCCGGCGTGGTGGCGATCCTGTCCCGCGTCACGCCAACACCCGAGGGCGTTTCGGCGCTGTTCCTGCCGGTGACGCTGTTTGACCTGACAGGGGAGTGAATGCCGCCGCGCGGAGCGGAGAGCGCTTGCCCGAGTGGCTATTCCGGCAAACCCGCCCGGCGCAGCCCTTCCAGCCAAAGCTCCCAATCGGCCTCGTGCCGCACCGGCACCATCGCGCGGACGCGGGTGACGGTCAGACCGGGCATCTTTTCCACCAGCCTGCCGACCGAGGATCGTGCCTCGTCCAGCCTGCCAAGCATGGCCAGTGCGGCGGCCTCCTGCCGCATCAGCGAGGCATATCCCGGTGTTTCCCGCAGGCCCGCCCGTGCATTGTTCAGGCAGGTCTCAAAATCCGCCGCGACATAGGCACCGATGCCGAAACCGCCCCGCCAAAAGGGCTTTAGCGGGTCACGCGGGCTGAGCGCGGCGGCCCGTTCATAGGCGGCTTTCGCCTCGGGGTATTGGCCGGAAACGCCGTAAAGCGCGGCACAGTTCCCGTATCCGACCGCAAGGTTGGGGTTGAGCCGGATCGCGCGCATGAGGTGGGTTTCCCCCTCTTCGAAGTCGCGGGCAAAGATACAAGCCATGCCCAGAATAGCATGCGCATTGGCGCTGTTGTCGTCTTGCTCCACTGCTTTGCGCGCCGCCGATTTTGCCGACTGGATCGCCGCCCCCGTGTCGGACCGCCAGACATGCAGCATGGCCATCAGATCGCAGAGCGCGATCCCGGCATGGGCTTCGCTCATGTTCGGATCGCTGGCGACGATCTGGCTCAGCAGGGCGCGCGCCTCTTCATTGTCAGGCTGCGAGAACTTGCCCAAATACCAGCGCGCGCGCAGCACCTTGTCCCACGAGGACAGGCTTTCGGGCCGGTTGCGGGCGCGTTTGAACTCGGCGTTCATGGTCTCGGGCGCCACCGCCTCGACAATGGCCTGGGTGATCTCGTCCTGCACCGCAAAAATGTCGTCGATCGAGCGGTCATAGCGGTTCGCCCAGAGGTGGGCACCGGTCTCGCCGTCGATCAGCTGGGCCGTGACGCGGGCCTTGTTGCCCGCCTTGCGCACGCTGCCTTCGAGCAGATAGCGCACGCCGAGATCCCGGCAGACCTGGTCGACGCGAACCGCCTTGCCCTTGTAGGTGAAGGTGGTGTTGCGCGCTATGACCTTGAATTCGCGAAAATGCGACAGGGCGGTGATGATGTCCTCGGCGATCCCGTCCGAGAAGTATTCCTGCTCGGGGTCGGCGGACATGTTGTCAAAGGCCAGTACGGCGATGCCCGGCCGGTCGAACCCTGGTTCGGCCAAGGCTATTGCGGGTTCCATGTTTGCCAACCAGCGCAGCACGCGGACAGGTTTTTCGATGTTCTTGAGCGGCTGCAACCCGGTATCGGCAAAGCGCGGGTCCAGCCTGCTGCCCAGGCTGTCGGCAACCGGGCCAGAAACGCAGATGCCGCCGGGTTCGGCCAGCGCCTCAAGGCGGGCGGCGATGTTGACACCGTCGCCGTAAAGGTCGCTCCCTTGTTGGATCACGTCGCCAAGGTTGATCCCGATCCGCAGTTTCAGCGTTGGGTCCGCGGCGAGACGTTCCTGCACCGCGATGGCGCAGGACACCGCATTGGCGACGCTGGCAAATTCGACCAGAGCGCCGTCGCCCATCAGCTTGACGATGCGGCCGCCGGTGCGCGCCACTTCCGGGTCGAACACTGTCTTGCGCATGTCGATCAGGCGGGCCAGCGTGCCCGCCTCGTCGCGGCCCATCATCGCGGAAAACCCGACGACATCGGCGGCAAGGATAGCGGTCAGGCGTCGGGTCATGGTGGCGGCTCTGTTGGAACGGGCAAGCCCATTCCAACAAAACGGCGGCGATTTTCCTAGGAAAATCTATGCCTCAGGTGCCATAGGCGCGGGCAGGGCCGGTCACCTCGGTCATTGCTGCCAGCAGGATATCGGCGATCACGTCCAGTTCCGCCCGGCTCAGCCGCACCGGCAGGCGCACGTCGCAGGCGCGCATCAGCATGGCGCGGGTCTGCGGCAGGTCCGGCACATCGCCCAGGAACTGCCAGTTCCAGAAGGCGCGGGCATTATCCTCGCCCAGGCCAAACACCTGCACCTTGACGCCGCGCCGCTCGGCGGCTGCGGCAAAGGCGCGGGTTTCCGCCTCGTCCAGCCCGATCAGGTTGAACTGGATCGAATCCGGGGCGCGCCGTTCCGGCGCCAGCGGGGCAGGGACGTCGATGAAGGGGGACGTGTTCAGGCGACCCGCCACATAGTCGTGATTGACCAGCCCGTCGCGCACCCGGCGTGCCAGTTCGGGGATTTGCGGTCGGATCACCGCCGCGCTCAGGTTCGACATGCGCAGATTGTAAAGCGGCAGCTTGTTCTGCCAGCGGGCAAAGGCCTCGGCCAGTTCCGGCGAGTTCTGCCCCTGCGGCCCCTTGTGTTTCTTCCAGTTATGCTCATACGCGCCCGACATGATCACCGCGCGCGCCACCAGATCGGCATCGTCGGTGACCAGGATGCCGCCTTCGCCCGCGTTGATCATCTTGTAGGACTGGAACGAGAAACAGCCGACCCGGCCGATGGTGCCGATATTGCGGCCATGCCAGGTGGTGCCGAGCGAATGCGCCGCGTCCTCGATCACCGGAATGCCGCGCGCGTCGCAGAGCGCCATGACCCTGTCCATGTCCGAGGTATGGCCGCGCATATGGCTGATGATCACCGCCTGCACGCCGTCCAGCCTGGCCTCGAAATCGGCCATGTCGATGCGATAGTTGGCGCCGACCTCGCACAGGACCGGCACGCAATCGGCATGCACGACCGACGAGGGCACGGCGGCAAAGGTGAAACCGGGGATCAGCACCCGCGCGTCGCGGGGCAGGCCAAGCGCCTTGAGCGACAGGAAGAGGGCGGCCGAACAGGAGGACACCGCCAGCGCGTATTTCGACCCCAGAAGTTCGGCGAACTCCGCCTCCAGCAACGCGACCGGCGCATCCTGTGGCGCGGTATAGCGAAACAGGTCGCCCGATTGCATCAGCGCGTCGATGGCTTCGCGCGCGGCGGCGGGAATGGGTTCGGCGTCGTGAACGTTGGGTGGCAGCGTCATATTTGAGATTCCTGAATTCAACCTTTCAAAATTCTAAATCAGTTGCGTAACAGAGCCAAGAAAATCCTGAACGGACATACAGAAATCCGCCGCGCGGTAAATGTGGGTTCCGCAAGTCGTGTTGGTCCGCAATGCGGACAAGCTGACTTTAGCGGCCTAAAGTTGTATGGTTGCCGCTGATCGATAATGACGGGAGGACGAAATGCGGATTTCAGCTATCCGGAGCCTTATTTTGTCGGTCGTGCTTGGATGTGCCGTGTTCATCGCCTCGGTAGTTCAATTGACCGCTCAATCCAGTGAACTCCAAGGCGATCCGCTTCGCGAACTCATGTTCCGGGGCATATGGGATGCCGAGCATGAAGAGTATGGCTATTGGAGTTGGGACAAGGACGGCACCGTTTGCCTGAGGATCGGGGACATGGCTGGAGATTGCGCGGACACCGGCGAGTGGAAAGTTACCGGAAACGTCGTCTGCTATGAACTCGGTTGGTGGGGTGAATCTGTCGGTGAGCGTGAAAATTGTTTCACTGTCCAAGACCTCGGAGATGGTCGCTACGAGACCCTATTCTACGGTGGCAACATGGTATCGCGCATGTTTGCGTTTGAAGTTTTGAGCTAGTCGGTTCGAAAAAATTTTATGCGGGCGTCTGATTTGGGTTCAAATCGGACAAACACGATGCGCGGACGCTGCAAAAAAAACGGGAAGGGCAAGCCCTTCCCGCATCACAGGGAGAACAATCTGTCGCTGATCAGACGTTCAGCAGCAGGTGTTCGCGTTCCCAAGGTGAAATCACCTGAAGGAACTCATTGTATTCGGCGCGTTTGACGATGCTGTAGACGCGGGCGAACTCCGGCCCGAGTACATCGTGCAGGTCCTTGGCCTCGTCGAACATGTCGAGCGCATCGCCCATCACCTGCGGGATATCGCCCTCGCCGTCATAGGCGTCGCCCCGGAACTGCTTGCGCGGGCGTTTCTCTTCCATCAGGCCGAGATAACCGCAGGCCAGCGAGACCGCGATGCCCAGGTATGGGTTACAGTCCATGCCCGCCAGCCGGTTCTCGATCCGGCGCGCGGATGGGCCGGACAGCGGCACGCGAATGCCGGTGGTGCGGTTGTCACGGCCCCATTCCAGGTTGATGGGGGCTGCGTGGTCCTTCACATAGCGGCGGTACGAGTTCACATAGGGCGCCATCACCGCCAGGCCCGAGGGCATGTAGTTCTGAAGACCCGCGATGAAGTGATAGAAGGCGTCGGTTTCGCCGCCCTGCGGACCCGAGAAGATGTTCTCGCCGGTTTCCATGTCCACGATCGAATGGTGGATATGCATGGCGCTGCCGGGTTCGTCCTCGATCGGCTTGGCCATGAAGGTGGCGAAACAATTGTGGCGCAGTGCCGCCTCGCGGATCAGCCGTTTGAAGTAGAACACTTCGTCGGCCAGCTTGACCGGGCTGCCGTGGCGCAGGTTGATTTCCAGCTGACCGGCGCCGCCTTCCTGGGTGATGCCGTCGATCTCGAATCCCTGCGCCTCGGCAAAGTCATAGATGTCGTCGATCACCGGGCCGAATTCGTCGACCGCAGTCATCGAATAGGCCTGCCGTGCCGCCGCCGGGCGCCCCGAGCGGCCCATCATCGGCTCGATCTCTTTGGCCGGGTCCAGGTTGCGGGCCACCAGATAGAATTCCATCTCGGGCGCCACGACCGGTTTCCAGCCCTGCGCGTGATAGAGCGAGACCACATGTTTCAGCACGTTGCGCGGGCTGAACGGGATCGGGTCGCCGTCGCGGTCATAGGCGTCATGGATCACCTGAAGCGTCCAGTCGCCGGTCCAGGGGGCGGCGGTGGCGGTCGAGTAATCGGGGCGCAGGATCATGTCGCGCTCGATAAAGCCCTCTTCGCCTGCGGCGTCGCCCCAGTCGCCGGTGATGGTCTGGTAAAAGATGCTGTCGGGCAGGTGGAAATAGTCCTGCCGCGCGAATTTGCTGGCGGGAACCGCCTTGCCACGGGCAATGCCGGGCAGGTCCGAGATGATGCATTCCACCTCGTCCAGGCGGCGGTTTTCCAGGTATGCCTTTGCGGCATCGGGGAGATTGTCAGTCCAGTCGGCCATGTTCAGGCCCTCGCTTTCTTGTAGAAGTCCACCATCTGTTGACCGATGGCGGGGCTGTCCAGTGCCGTGTCCAGCCGGCGGGTCGCATCGTCCAGCACCGTGTCCGGCACCACGCCGCGTCCGCGCGTGCGGATCAGCCCGTCGATAAAGGTATTGTCGTATTCAGGATGTGCCTGAATGGTCCAGATATTGTCGCCATAGGCGACCATCGCGTTCTGGCAGAACGCGTTGGAGCCCAGGACCCGGGCTCCTTCGGGAAGGGCCACCACCTGATCCTGATGCCAGGCGTTCACGGTAACGCTTTGGCCTCCAAGGTCGTATTTGGTGGGGCCGACGGCCCAGCCGCCCTTGAACTTCTCCACCTTGCCGCCCAGAGCCTGGGCAATGATCTGATGGCCGAAACACACGCCGATCAGGGGCTGGCCTTGGTCGCGGATCTCGCGGATCAGCGCTTCGAGCGGGGGGATCCAGGGGTGGTCTTCGTAAACCCCGTGGCGCGAGCCGGTGATCAGCCAGCCATCGGCCGCGTCGGCGCAGTCCGGGAACTGCCCGTCCACCACCGCATAGGTTGCGAATTCGAAATTCTGAGGGCCAAGCAAGTTCTTGAAAAACCTGTCATAATCTCCGGTTTCGCCGATTAGGGCGTCGGGAGCGTGGCCGGTCAGAAGGATGCCAATTTTCATGTATCACCAATTGTACGTTTTGCCGGATCGGGGCCCCGGCAGTGCCCGCCGCCTGATCGCGTCAGACCGTATCGAGATAGACTTCGATCTTTTCCTGCTCCGTCAACTCCTGAATGTAGCGGTACTCCTGCCGCTTGGTCATGACATAGTTGCGGATCAGTTCGGGGGCAAAGATCCGGGCGACTGCCGGATCAGTTTCAAATGCCGTGATCGCGGCGTCCCAACTGTCGGGGATCTGTGGCAGATCGGCGTTATAGGCGTTGCCCGATACGGCCGCAGGAGGCATCTGACCGTCTTCGATCCCGTTGATCGCGGCCCCAAGAACCGCCGCGACCATCAGATAGGGATTGACGTCGCCACCGGCAACCCGGTGTTCGATCCGGCGTGCAGCAGGGCTGCCCGAGGGGATACGAATAGCCGCCGTCCGGTTCTCGTAGGCCCAGCCGACCCCGGTCGGCGCATGGGCGTTGGGCACCAGCCTGGCATAGCTGTTGTCATGCGGTGCGAAGATCAAAGTGCTGCCGCTCATCGCGTCGAGACAGCCGCGCACGGCGTGCAGCAACGTATCGCTGCCGCGCTCGGTGCCGTCGTCGAAGACGTTGTTGCCGTCCTCGTCCAGAACCGAGAAATGCATGTGCATGCCCGAACCCGCGTAGTCTTCGTAAGGCTTGGCCATGAAGCTGGCGGCGAAGCCGTGCTTGCGGGCCAGACCTTTGACTAACATCTTGAAAAGCCACGCATCATCGGCGGCGCGCAGGGCGTCGTCCTGGTGCATCAGATTGATTTCGAACTGGCCTACGCCCGCCTCGGAGATGGCGGTATCGGCCGGGATGTCCATCACTTCGCACGCGTCGTAAAGCTCGGTGAAAAAGTGATCAAACTGGTCGAGCGCGCGCACCGACAGGATCTCGCCCGCCTTGCGCCGCTTACCCGAGCGCGGTGATTGCGGGATTTGCAGGTGACGGCCGCTGTCGTCGATCAGGAAAAACTCCAGCTCGACCGCAACGACCGGTTTCAGGCCGTGCGCCTTGTAGCGTTTGACCACCGTGCTCAGCGCATGGCGCGGGTCACCCTCGTAGGGGCGGCCGTCCTCGTGGAACATCCAGATCGGCAACAGGCCGGTGGGCGTGTCGAGCCAAGGCATTGGCATGAAACCGCGTTCCGTCGGCTGCAACACGCCGTCGCGGTCGCCCGAGGCCAGCACCAGGGGGCTGTCTTCGATATCCTCGCCCCAGATGTCGAGGTTCATCACCGACATGGGAAAGCGGGTGCCGCCCTCGATTGCCTTTTCGGCGAACCGGCCGGGCACGCGCTTGCCGCGCGGCTGACCATTCAGATCGGCGGCGGCCACACGAATTGTTCTTACCTGCGGGTTCTTCCGCAGCCAGTTCTTGGCTTGCATGGGACCTTCTCATGCGATGTCTGTTAGATTTGATCAAATTCCTACTACCAGTCCGGGGGGTCTGGCAAGCTCTATTTCCCGGCTCGTTGATTTGGCCGTGACTGACGGAGCGTCGGACACATCGAAATTGACCGTTTTGTACCGCCTTCCAGGGGGGAATTGACCGTTTTGTACCAGGATTTCAGCGGCTCAGAAGAGCCGTTCCGGGCGGTAGGGGGTAAGCAAAGGATCGCTGTCCTGTTCCACCACCTCGCGCGCGACAAGCTCGCCCACCAGCGGGCCGAGGGTGACGCCGCTGTGCATGGTGGCAAGGTAGAGCCCATCTTGGCCCGGCACCGATCCGATGGCGGGAAAGCCATCGGCGGGGACCGGGCGGGTGCCCAGGGCGGCCTGTTCCAGATGCAGATCCGTGACGCCCGGCAGGCGGCGGCGCAGACGGGTCATCAGCTCGTCGATCAGGCCGCTGGCAAAGTCGAGCGTCTCGGTGGCGATGCCGCCCGAGAAGATTTCGCCCAGGTAGAGGCGGCCGTCGCTGGCCTGGCGGAAATGAATGTCCGAGGACATGACGATGCGACTGATCACCGGGGCGACGGGCGCGGTGCGCAGAATCAGGCCGGGCCGGTTGCTCATCGGCAGGCCGGTCAGCGCGCCCGAGCCGATGCCCGCGGCGGCGACCACCAGATCAGCTGACATCGGGCCGAGGTCGGTTTCGACCCCGGTGACCCGGTCGCCGGTGCGGGTGAGCCCGGTCACCTCGCGCCCCAGGATCAGGCGGGCGCCATTAGCGGTTGCCCGGCGCAGCAGGGCGCGTGCCACCTTGTCGGGTTCGGCCGCCCCTTCGGAAGGGCACCAGATCGCCCGCTCGGGCGGGTTGGCGACATTGGGTTCCAGCCGGGCGAACGCGTCCGGGCCGATCAGCGAGACGTCGTAGCCCCAGCGCGCCATGGCGTCGAGATGGGTCTCGAACGCCTCGCCTTCGTCCTCCCACCAGATGCAGCCGTTCCAGGTGACCGCGTCCGAAAGGTCGAGCGTGTCGCAGAGCGCGCGAAAGCGCGCCACGGCGGCGAGACGGAAACGGAAGTAGCTGTCGCTTTCTGACGCGGCGGCGTTGATCCAGCCGAATGACATGCCCGAGGCCCCGGCACCGGGGCCCGAACGGTCGATCACGGTGACGCGCGCGCCGCGCGCGGCCAGTTGATCGGCAATGGAGGCGCCGACGATCCCGGCGCCGATCACCACGACATGCATGTGGGCTCCTCAGCGGGCGAGGTTGAGGCGGAAGCGCATCTTGGCGCGCCGTTCCGCCGGCAGGTGACGGTTGAGCCTGGTGTTGATCACCCCGAAGACACCCACCACGGTCAGTGTCAGCAGGATGAAGTAGAAGGCCAGGATCGGGTAGGGGATGAACGGGTTGAAGGTCTTGTCGGCGAAATAGCTGGCGTAATAGAGCGCATCGCCGCGCTGTTGCCAGGCCGGGAAGGCCGAGAAGAAGACCAGCGTTGTGGCGTGAAAGAGAAAGATCGCCTCGTTCGTGTAGGCGGGCCAGGCCAGCCGCATCATGGTGGGCCAGACGATGCGGCGGAAGCGGGGCCAGCCGCTCATGCCATAGGCATCGGCGGCCTCGACATCGCCCTTGGGGATCGTGCGCAGCGCGCCATAGAAGATCTCGGCCGAATAGGCGGCGGTATTCATGAACAGCACGATCAGCGCCCCGGCCCAGGCCGAGGTCAGCATGTCGAACATCGGATAGCTCTTCTTCAGCGACAGGAAGAAGAAATAGGCAAAGAAGAACTGGATGAAGAGGGGCGAGCCGCGGAAGATGAAGATGAACCATTCCGCCGGTTTGCGCGCCCAGGGGTTGGACGCGCTTTTGCCCAGCGCCAGGGTGACGGCCAGGAAATAGCCGGTGACCAGCGCCATCAGGCCGAAATAGATGTTCCAGATCATGCCCGAGCCGATCAGGGTGAACTGTTCGCAGAGCGTGAAGTCGGATTTCGGCAGGAGCCGTTCGCCGATACCGATCGAGCGCAGGCCATAGTCCTGGATGGTGTCGATGCAGGATTTCATGCCGCGGCCTCCTTGCGCAGGGCCTCGCCGCCGGTGGTGGCCTGGCCGTGGCTGAGGCGCAGGGTCAGTTTCTCCAGCAGGATTTCGGAGACGCGGGTGAAGCTGAGGTAGAAGACCAGCAGGAACAGGAAGTACCACATGCGCCAGTCCTCGTGCGGATAGTCGGTAAAGCGCGAGGTCTTGGTTCCGCCGATCTCGCGCGCCCAATAGACGATGTCCTCGATCCCCAGCAGGAACAGCAGCGGTGTTGCCTTGATCAGGATGAGCCAGAGGTTCGACAGGCCCGGCAGGGCATAGATCCACATCTGCGGGACGAGGATGCGCCAGAAGGTCTGCCGCCGGGACATGCCATAGGCGGCAGCGGTTTCCAGCTGGGCATGCGGCACGGCGCGCATGCCGCCGCGCAGCACGTTGGCGGCAAAGGCGCCGAACACGATGGCAAAGGTGATGACGGCGAGGAAGAAGGAATAGGCTTGGTGTATGGATTCCCGCGCTGTGCTGAGCGGCAGCTTGGCGGCGGGGCAGACGAGGAAGTCGTTGCCCTGGCGGATCGGCGCGTCCCAGTCGGGACACAGGACCTGGTGGCGGGTCCATTCAAAGGCCTGGTCGAGCGCGATCACGAAGAACAGGAAGAAGGCGATATCGGGGACGCCGCGCATGATCGCGATATAGCCCTCGCCCAGCCAGCGGACCGGGGCCAGGTGCGCCCGGGTGGCCATGGCGCCGCCAAAGCCCACCGCCAGCGCCACCGGCGCGGTGATGAAGAGGAGCAACAGCACCTTGATGAAGGACATGTAGAACGACAGGTGCACGCCGTTGGTCAGGTAGCAGGAGAACCAGCGGAAGGTGCCAAGCGTGTCGGGATCGGCGCAGTAGGAAAACATCGGAGAGCCTTTGCGGGGCGTGGCGCGGCAATGGCGGCGCGGGGGGCGTGGCGGCCTTCGTCGAAGGCCGCCACGCCCGTGTCACGATTATTCGTAGATGGCGGCGTTTTCGCCGAACCACTTCTTGATCATCGCGTTCAGCGTGCCGTCCTCTTTCATCGAGGTGATGGCCGCGTCGAACTTGCCGCGCAGCTCGCCGTCGCTTTCGCGCAGGCCCATGCCGACGCCGCCGCCCAGCGGCACGTCATCGCCCACGAACATCAGCTCGCCGCCCGATTCCTCGACCAGCGGCACCAGATAGTCCTTGTCGGCGAACACGGCATCGGCCTCGCCGTTGCGGACGGCGGCGATGGTTTCCTCGGGCGTTGCGAACTCGACCAGGGTGGCGCCGCTTTCGGCGATGTAACCGGCCTGGATGGTGGCGGTCTGGGCCGAGACGACGCCCGACAGGTCAGCGCCTTCGGAGGTGGCGACATAGGCCGAGGCGGTCGGCGGCAGGTAGTTCTGGGTGAAGTCGATCACCTCATCGCGCTCGTCGGTGATCGACATGCCGGCGATGATGGTGTCGTAGTTGCCCGACACTAGGTTCGGGATGATCGAATCCCAATCGTTCTTGACCCATTCGCAGGTCAGTTCGGCGCGCTTGCAGAGCTCGTCGCCCAGTTCGCGCTCGAAGCCGTCAACTTCGCCCTTGTCGTTGATGAAGTTGTACGGAGGGTAGGCGCCCTCGGTCCCCATGCGCACGGTCTGGGCCATGCCCATGCCCGCAGTCAGCGCCAGGGCGGCAGCGGTCAGAATCAGTTTTTTCATTGTGAGACACTCCCCTTAGAGTTTGGTGTTTTTGAGTTTATGCGGCCTGGGTGGCGGAAAGGAAGCCCCGCAGGCGTTCGGAACGGGCCGCGCCGAAAATATCTTCGGCAGAGCCTTCTTCCTCGATCAGCCCCTGGTGAAGGAAGACCACGTGGGACGAGATATCGGCGGCCATCTTCATGTCATGGGTGACGATGATCATGGTTCGGCCCTCGGCGGCGAGGTCCTTGATCACGCGGATCACCTCCTGCTCCAGCTCGGGGTCGAGTGCCGAGGTCGGTTCGTCGAACAAGAGCGCCTGCGGCTCCATGCACAGGCCGCGCGCGATGGCGGCACGCTGTTGCTGGCCGCCCGAAAGCTGTGCCGGGTAATTATCGCATTTGTCGCCGATGCCGACCTTGTCGAGATAGCGGCGGGCGCTGTCCTCGACCTCGCGCCGGTCGCGGCCCAGCACGTGCAGCGGCGCCTCCATCACGTTTTGCAGGATGGTCATATGGGCCCAGAGGTTGAACTGCTGGAACACCATGCTGAGGTTGGTGCGGATGCGCAGCACCTGCTTGGGGTCGGCGGGGCGCCGGTTGGAGCCCTGGCCGGTCCAGGCGACCGGTTCGCCGTTGAAGATAATCTCGCCCTGCTGGCTGTCTTCGAGCAGGTTGCAGCAGCGCAGCAACGTGGATTTCCCCGACCCCGACGATCCGATCAGCGACACCACGTCGCCGCGATGGGCGGTGATGTCGACGCCCTTGAGTACTTCGAGCTGGCCAAATGCCTTGTGAAGATCCTTGATCTGGATGACGGGGGGATTGTCTGTCACGTGGTGTCCCGGTGCTTTTGTTCTCTTTGTTAGGGCGTAACTAGGTCCGAATTTTTGGTATATTGCAACGTTCAAAACGACGGTTTGTATCAGATAACCTGACGAAATGATCAGTCGCGCGGGCGAAATGCCTCCGGTGCGGGCGGATTGGGGACCGCCAGATAGGCACCCGCGGGGATGTCCACCAGCCCCCTGAGGTGCAGGGTGGCCCGGTCGGCGGGCGCCAGATTCGCGATTGCGGCACGTACCGCGCGGGCGATTGCGGCGGCGTCGCGTCCGGGCGCGGTGATATAGGGCAGGGTCGGCGTGGGCGCGGTGCGGGCCACCTCGCGCAGCAGACCGCCCAGGTCGGTATGTTCCCGCAGCAGTTCCCAGGTCAGCGCGTCGAGTGCTGCGAGATCGGCGGACCCGTCCGCCACCGCCCGGGCCGACAGGGCGTGGGCGCCGGTCTGGTGCAGATGTCCGGGGCGCAGGCCAAGCGCCAGCAGGTGGTTGAGGGGCGCGGCCCAGCCAGATTGCGACAGCGCCTCGTTATAGGCGAAACTCCCCCCGGCCAGCGCCGCCAGATCGCGGTCATCCCCGGCACGCGCCACGAAGACCGAACAGTAATGCCCGGCCGGGCAGCCGGGCAGGCCGTAATCCGGGGTTCCCACCAGTTGCACGGTCCCGTGCAGGCGGGTGCGAAAGGGCATGCCGCAGGTCTGCGCCAGCACCAGCGTCGGGTCCTGCCAGATCTCCCAGACATCCCGGTCGCGGTCGAGCCGGTCCGGGCCGGTGCCCAGTTCGGTGCGAATCAGCGACCAGAACCGGTCGTTGGCGGCCTGGAGGGCGGGCATGTCATACATGCCGAGCATCGCGGTCATTGCTGCGCCGCCTTTTGCCGGGCGAGCGCCGAATCGCGGTCGTTGACACCCAGCAGGCTGGCCACCAGCCGCATCAGCGCATCCTCCTCGCCGCTGCGCTGGCCGTCGGCCAGCGCCACCGACCAGGCGGCCTCGACCACCGCGCGGCGGTCCTCGTAGGGGACCGCATCCTTGATGGCGCGGGTAAAGCGGACGGTATCGGGGGCCTCGGATTCGAGCGTTTCGGCGCGGCT
The DNA here is from genome assembly GCF_025751555.1 of Ruegeria aquimaris. Classification (GTDB taxonomy): domain Bacteria; phylum Pseudomonadota; class Alphaproteobacteria; order Rhodobacterales; family Rhodobacteraceae; genus Ruegeria_B; species Ruegeria_B aquimaris. Next base: position 456,607 of record NZ_JAOWLB010000001.1, on the reverse strand, counting down.
GCGCAGGGCGGTGGCCTCGAACGGCGACAGGCCATAGCGCCGGGCGGTGATCCGGTCGATGCGGGCCACCTCGGCCGGGGCATAATCGTTGTCGGACCGGGCGATGCGGACCAGAAGCGCGGTCAGCGCCAGGCGGGCGTCGTCCTCGGTCAGGGGGTCGGGCTGCGGCTGGGACAGCCGGTTCAGGAAATCGCGAAACATGGTCAAGCTATAGGGCGGGAAGCGGGCCGCGCCAAGATCAGCCGTCGCGGCGGGCGAGAATCCGGGCGCGCGCCTGATCGCTGTCCTTGCGGCTGAGCCCCATGGCGATGCGCGCCTCCTCGACGATCTTGACCTCGCCTTCACGTTCCTCGTTGTCGGCCAGGACCACCTCCCACAGCGCGTCGAGCGCGGCCAGGCGTTCTTCGAGCCCGGTGGTCTCGCGGATCAGCCGACCGAACGTGTCGGTTTCGGGGGCTGCGGCATGCAGTTTCTCGCAGGTGGCGCGGACCTTGGCGGCCTCGATCGCGTTATGCTGGTAGAGGCGCGCCAGGATGCGGTCGATCAGGCTGATCTCTTCGACCTGATAGTCGCGGTCGGCCTTGGCCACGCGCACCAGCAGCGCGCCGAGCGCCAGTTCGGCGTCGGGATCGGGCAGTTGTGTGGGCGCGGGCGGGCGGAAAGCCTGGAACAACTTTTTAAGCATGGCGGGAATTTACCCCATATCTAGCGGGTCGCCAAGCGCGAACTACCCGTCATAGCCCTGGATGATCACCATATCGCCGGTCGAGACCGGATCGCGCAGCGCCTTGGCGGCCTGGTAGCCGGGGCTGTGGTAACAGGCGAGCGCGGCCTCGTAACTGGGAAACTCGATCACCACGGTGCGGGCGCGGCAATGGCCTTCGGTCTGTTCATAGGCGCCGCCGCGCACCAGGAAGCGGGCGCCATATTCGGCAAAGGGGGCGGCATTGGCGGCGATATAGGTCTTGTAGGTTTCGATGTCGTCCACATCCACATGGGCAACCCAGTATCCCTTGGTCATCTTTCGCTCCTTCATTGTGCGGTCAACCTGCCGGGGAACGCGCGGCTGTGCAATCCCGCTTGTGCGGTGCGGCGAATTCGGCAAAGTGGGACGAGATGCTGATATTCGACGGACATAACGACGTGCTCACCGAGCTGAGCCGGGTCGGCGGGCGGGCCGCGGCGCCGGGGTTCCTGACCGGGTTGCCCGGCCAGATGGACCTGCCGCGGGCGCAGGCGGGCGGCTTTGGCGGCGGGTTCTTTGCGCTTTGGTCGCGGTCGGACGGGCTGACCGATTTCAGCGGGCTTGGCGTCGAATATGACGTGCCGCTGCCCGATCCGGTGCCGGATACGCAGGCCTGGGAGATGATCCGGGCGCAGGCGGACACGCTGGTGGCGCTGGAGGAGCTGGGCGCGCTGCGCATCTGCACCAGCACCGCCCAGATCGCCCGCGCCCGGGCCGATGGCGTGGTCGCGGCGATCCTGCATCTGGAGGGGGCCGAGGGGATCGGGCCGGATTTCTACGAATTGGAAGAACTCTATGCGCTGGGCCTGCGCTCGCTCGGGCCGGTCTGGAGCCGGCCCAACGCCTTTGGCCACGGGGTGCCGTTCCGCTATCCTTCGGGCCCCGATATCGGCCCGGGGCTGACCGAACGGGGCCGGGCGCTGGTCACGCGCTGCGAGGAGTTGGGTGTTCTCGTCGATCTCAGCCACCTGAACCTGGCCGGGTTCCGGGATGTGGCAGCGATCTCGAAACGGCCGCTGGTGGCGACCCATTCCAACGCCCATGCCCTGGTGCCGCATGCCCGCAACCTGACCGATGAACAGCTGCGGATCATGGCCGAGAGCGGTGGGTTGGCGGGGCTGAACTATGAATCCACCTTCCTGCGGCCGGACGGGCGGCCGGATGACGATATCCCGCCTTCTTTTCTGCTGGCGCAGCTCGATCACCTGATCGACCAGCTGGGCGAGGAAGGCGTCGGACTGGGTTCGGATTTCGACGGCTGCACGCCGCCCAAATGGCTGAACACGGTCGACAAGCTGCCGGCGCTGGTCCAGGCGATGGAGCGGCACGGCTATCCGCCAGCCCTGATCGAGCGGCTCTGCTGGGGCAACTGGATGCGGGTGCTGTCGGAGGTCTGGCGCGAAACCCGGCCCTGACAACAAGGTGCGTCTGCGGCGCGCTCGCCTGTTTTCGCGCCTGCGGCGCGGGATGCGAGGCGCTGCCTCGCGCTCCGGAGTATTTCGAACCAGAAAGAAACAGGATTGCGCCCTGTACTTTCCTCTTGCTGAAAATATCCCGGGGGAGGCGCCGAAGGCGACGGGGGCAGAGCCCCCATCTTTCGCCTAAACCAGGCGCGAGCTTTCCTTGGCGGCGCGCACGAAATCGGCAAAGAGCGGATGCGGCGCGAAGGGTTTCGATTTCAGCTCGGGGTGATATTGCACTCCGATGAACCAGGGGTGATCGGTCCATTCCACGATTTCGGGCAGGCGACCGTCGGGCGACATGCCGGAGAACCGCAGCCCCGCCTTTTCCAGCTTGTCGCGGTACTTGATATCCACCTCGTAGCGGTGGCGGTGGCGTTCCTCGATGTTGCAAGCGCCATAGACCTCGGCCACTTTCGAACCTTCGGCCAGCACCGCGTCGTAAGCGCCGAGCCGCATGGTGCCGCCCTTGTCGTCGTCGACCTTGCGGCTGACCTTGTAGTTGCCCTGCACCCATTCCTTGAGGTGATAGACCACCGGCTCGAACCGTTTGGCGCCGGCCTCGTGGTCGAACTCCTCGGATCCGGCGCTGGCCATGCCCGCGACATTGCGCGCCGCCTCGATCACCGCCATCTGCATGCCGAGGCAGATGCCCAGATAGGGCACCTGGTGTTCGCGGGCATATTGCGCCGCCTTGATCTTGCCCTCGGTGCCGCGTTCGCCAAAGCCGCCAGGTACCAGGATGGCATGGAAGCCTTCGAGATAGGGCGCGGGGTCCTCGCGGTCGAAGATCTCGGCATCGACCCATTCGATCCTGACCTTGACCCGGTTGGCCATACCGCCATGGGTCAGCGCCTCGGCGATGGATTTATAGGCGTCTTCCAGCTGGGTGTACTTGCCGACGATGGCGACCTTGACCTCGCCCTCGGGGTTGTGGATGCGGTCGCTGACGTCTTCCCATTTCGTCAGATCCGGCTTGGGCGCCGGGCTGATCTGGAACGCGTCCAGCACCGCCTGATCGAGCCCCTCGGCGTGATAGGCCAGCGGCGCGTCGTAGATGGTCGAGAGATCCTGCGCGGCGATCACCGCTTCGGGGCGGACGTTGCAGAAAAGCGCCAGTTTCTCGCGTTCCTTCTGCGGAATCGGACCTTCGGAGCGGCAGACCAGGATATCGGGGGCGATACCGATCGAGCGCAGCTCCTTGACCGAGTGCTGGGTGGGCTTGGTTTTGAGTTCGCCGGACGCCTTGATATAGGGCAGCAGGGTCAGGTGCATGAAGATGCACTGGCCGCGCGGCTTGTCCTGGGAAAACTGGCGGATCGCTTCGAAGAAGGGCAGGCCCTCGATATCGCCGACGGTGCCGCCGATCTCGCAGAGCATGAAATCGACCTCGTCCTCGCCGATCGAGATGAAATCCTTGATCTCGTTGGTGACGTGGGGAATGACCTGGATGGTCTTGCCGAGGTAGTCGCCGCGGCGTTCCTTCTCCAGCACGTTGGAATAGATCCTGCCCGAGCTGACCGAGTCCGTCTTGCGCGCCGCCACCCCGGTGAAGCGTTCGTAATGGCCGAGGTCCAGATCGGTCTCGGCGCCGTCATCGGTGACAAAGACCTCGCCGTGTTCAAAGGGCGACATGGTGCCCGGATCGACGTTCAGATAGGGGTCGAGCTTGCGCAGGCGGACCGAGAAGCCGCGCGCTTGCAGCAGCGCGCCCAATGCGGCTGAGGCCAGACCCTTGCCAAGCGAAGAAACGACACCGCCGGTGATGAAGATGAAACGCGCCATGAGTGTTCGGCTGCCCCCGTGAGAAGTCATAATTCAGCTGCCCGGCGGTTTCGGAAAAACCGCAGCATCACGGGACTTCACGTATAAAGGATTCGCGCCAATTGCGCAAGAGAACCGCAAGATGCTGTTGCGGCTCTCACCAGGAATGCAAACTGTTGTAGATCAGTCGGCCTTGGGCACCAAGGGTGCGTTGTCGCCCGCACTGGGCGGCAACAGGTCGCTGCCTGCCGGAACGTTGGGCGTGGCCGGTTCGGATGCCGCGGGCGCGGGAACGCCCAGACGGTCGATGACCGAGGTGCCCGATGCCTTTTGCGCCGCGATCACGGTCAGGGTGATCGAGGTCACGATGAACGCGATGGCCAGAACCCATGTTACCTTGCTGAGCGCGGTTGCGGCCGCGCGGCCGGTCATAGCGCCGCCGCCGCCACCCATGCCCAGGCCGCCACCTTCGGACCGCTGCATCAGGACGACGGCGATCAGGCCCAGAGCCAGGAGAAGGTGAATGATGAGGACGACGTTTTCCATGGTGTTCCTGCGGCCGGTGGCGAGTATCGCGTGGTATCTATGCAAGTTTGCCCGCAGGGGCAAGCCGCGAGTTTGGATCACCTTTGGGAATGCCGCTCATCACGGTAAAGAGGCTGGACAGGGTCGGGGCGGCGCGGCAGTCTTTGCGCCATGCCACATGACCATCACGACCACCCGCATTCCCTTCTTCCTCCGGACCCGGCGCTGCGCGTCAAGGCGCTCGAGACGATCCTGACCCGCAAGGGGCTGATCGACCCCGCCGCGCTGGACGAGATCATCGACACCTATCAGAATCGCATCGGGCCGCAAAACGGGGCGCGTGTGGTGGCGCGCGCCTGGGCCGATCCGGCGTTCAAGGCGGCGCTGTTGGCCGATCCGATGCCGCTGTTGACCGAGTTGGGATATTACGGGCGGCAAGGCGAGCATATGGTGGTGGTCGAGAATACGCCCGAGACCCATAACATGGTCGTCTGTACCCTGTGCAGTTGCTATCCATGGCCTTTGCTTGGCATTCCGCCGGGCTGGTACAAATCCGATGCCTACCGCTCGCGCGCGGTGCGCGAGCCGCGCAAGGTGCTGGCCGAGTTCGGGGTGAGCCTGCCCGAGGGGACCGCCGTGCGGGTGTGGGATTCGACGGCCGAGATCCGCTATCTGGTGCTGCCGATGCGGCCCGAGGGGAGCGAGGGTCTGGACGAGGAGGCGCTGGCCGAACTGGTGACGCGCGACAGCATGATCGGCACCGGGCTGGCGCGGGTGCCCGCATGACGCGGGTGCATGACATGGGCGGGCGGTTCGGCGATGGTGCTATCGCGCCCGAAGCCGATGGTATCCCGCAGCTGGGCGACTGGCAGGCGCGGGCGCTGGCGCTGACCCTGGCGGCGGGGGCGCTGGGACAGTGGAACATCGACATCTCGCGCCATGCGCGCGAGCGGCTGTCCCCGGCGGACTATGGCCGCTTCAGCTATTTCGAGAAATGGATCGCGGCGCTGGCCGATCTGCTGGTCGAGACCGGGGTGCTGACCGAGGATGACCTGCGCGGAGGTGGCGCGGCAGGGGTTCACCCGCTGGCCGAACGCGCGATGAAGGCCGAGGCGGTGGCGGCTGTGCTGGCGCGCGGCGGTCCGGCGGATCGCCCGTCGAACGTGGCGGCGCGGTTCGAGGTGGGACAGATGGTGCGCACCCTGCGGCCTGCGGCGAACCGGCTGGTCGATGGCGGCCATACCCGGCTGCCCGCCTATGCGGCGGGCGCGCGCGGGCGGATCGTGCTGAAACACGGCAGCCATGTGTTGCCGGACAGCAATGCGCACCGGCTGGGCGAGGCCCCCGAGCCGCTTTATGCGGTGGCCTTTCCTGCTTCGGAGCTGTGGGCCGATCCGGAGGCGCCGGGGGATGAGGTGGTGCTGGATCTCTGGCAAAGTTACCTGGAGCCAGCATGAGTGAGTGCCCCGATATCGCGGCCCCCGAGCCGGTCTTTGCCGAGCCCTGGCATGCGCAGGTCTTTGCCCTGACGGTGCATCTGAACGAGGCGGGGCGGTTCACCTGGGCCGAGTGGGTGGACCGGTTCTCGGCCACGCTGGCGCGACATGGAGTGTCGCGCGACCTGGACGGAGGCGAGGATTACTTCAACGCCTGGCTGGAGACGCTGGAGACGCTCTTGAGCGAGGCGGGCGAGGCCGTGCCCGAGGAGCGCGCGCGGATGCGCGCCGCCTGGGAGCGTGCCTATCTGTCGACGCCGCATGGCCAGCCGGTGCGGCTGGCCGAGTGATCAGCCCTTGTCGTCGGGGTCGGCCTGACCGACCCCGCGAAACACGGCCTTGAACGGCAGCGCCCAGAGGATGCCGAGGCCCACGAACACCGCCAGTTCGACCAGCATCGGCAACCCGTCGAACCGGGCGCGCAGCCAGTCGGTCAGGGTCACCGCCACCACCACGTAGAGCGGCAGCCCCACGAGCAGAATCACCAGCGCCCAGCGGCGGCGGGCCTTGTAGCTCAGCGCCATCAGTCGGCGAACGGGTCGGTCACCAGGATGGTGTCCTCCCGCTCCGGGCTGGTCGAGACCATGGCGACCGGGCAGTCGATCAGTTCCTCGACGCGGCGGACGTATTTGATCGCGTTTGCGGGCAGGTCGGCCCAGCTGCGGGCGCCTTCGGTGGATTCGGACCAGCCGGGCATTTCCTCGTAGATCGGCGTGCAGCGCGCCTGTTGGTCGGCGGCGGTGGGCAGGTAGTCGAGCCGGGTGCCGTCCAGATCGTAGCCGACGCAGATTCTCAGCGTCTCGAACCCGTCGAGCACGTCAAGCTTGGTCAGGGCGATGCCGTTGATGCCGCTGGTGGCGCAGGTCTGGCGCAGCAGCGCGGCATCGAACCAGCCGCAGCGCCGCTTGCGCCCGGTGGTGGTGCCGAATTCATGGCCACGTGTGCCCAGCCGCTCGCCATCGGCGTCATGCAGTTCGGTCGGGAAGGGGCCTTCGCCCACGCGGGTGGTATAGGCCTTGACGATGCCCAGAACGTAGTTGATCGCGCCGGGGCCGATGCCGACACCGGTTGCGGCCTGTCCCGCGATCACGTTCGAGGAGGTGACAAAGGGATAGGTGCCGAAATCGATATCGAGAAGCGCGCCCTGGGCGCCTTCGAACAGGATCCGTTTGCCCGCCTTGCGCTTTTCGTTCAGCACCTTCCAGACCGGGGCGGCAAAGGGCAGGATCTGCGGTGCGATCTCGCGCAGCGCGGCCAGTAGCGCGTCGCGGTCGATCGGGTCCAGACCCAGACCCGAGCGCAGCGCATTGTGATGCACCAGAGCCCGGTCGACGCGCAGTTCCAGCGTTGCCGCGTCGGCCAGATCGGCGACGCGGATGACGCGGCGGCCGACCTTGTCCTCGTAAGCGGGGCCGATACCGCGCCCGGTGGTGCCGATCTTGGCCACCGAGTTCTGGCTTTCGCGGGCGCGGTCAAGCTCGCCGTGGAAGGGCAGGATCAGCGGCGTGTTCTCGGCGATCATCAGGGTTTCGGGGGTGATCTCGATGCCCTGTTCGCGGATGGTTGCGATTTCCTTGACCAGATGCCAGGGATCCAGCACCACGCCGTTGCCGATCACCGAAAGCTTGCCACCGCGCACCACGCCCGAGGGCAGCGCGTGCAGCTTGTAGACCTGGCCGTCGATCACCAGCGTATGGCCGGCGTTATGGCCGCCCTGAAAGCGCGCGATCACATCGGCGCGCTCGCTGAGCCAGTCCACGATCTTGCCCTTTCCCTCGTCGCCCCACTGGGCGCCGACAACGACGACATTGGCCATATTTGGTCCTTTGCTGGTGTTACAAACCCGCGCCCATATACCGGTGCGCGCGCGGCAGGGAAACCGCATTTTCGACGCATGTGATCTGAATCACTGGACAGATTCGCGCATTTGAGCGATTCTTTGCGGCAAAAAAGAAGAAGGCGGTATGGACATATGGGCGTTTTGCTGAGGTGGTTGTTTGCCTTCGCGTTGCTGGCTCTGACCTACAACCCGACGGAACTCAACTTCGTGCATTGGACTTACGAGCATTATCAGACCCATCTTTCGGTGGCCGTGTTCATGGGGCTGGTGCTTGCAATTGGCTATATCATCTATATCCGCGCCACGCTACGGTCGATCGGGCCGTTCGGCATGGCGCTGGTGCTGTCGCTGGTGGCGTCACTGCTATGGGTGCTGTTCGATTTCGGCCTGCTGCACCTGGACAACAACACCGCAAATGTCTGGCTGGGCATTCTGGCGCTGTCCATCGTGCTGGGTGTCGGCCTGAACTGGAGCCATGTGCGTCGGGCGCTGGCGGGGCAGGCGGATGTGGATGACGTCGACGAATAGGGGTGTTGCTCTGGCGTTCCCGCAAAGGTGAGGCACACATCCTGGAGTTTATGCAATAAGAAACGGCGCCCGAAGGGCGCCGCTTTGCGTTCTTGCCGGGGCGATTATCCGGCGGCGCGTTTGTCGGGGCGGAAGCCGATCTGGCCGGAGGCGGTGAACAGGCCGTTGGCGGTCTTCTTCAGCTTGCCTTCGCGCAGAAGCTGGCCGAAGGAGCGCAGCCCGTCCTCGCGGTTGAACTCCTGATCGTCGAGCTGGCGCACCTTGTTCATCAGCTGCGGGCGCGAGAAATGGTCGCGGTTCTCGACAAAGGACATATAGGCGGCGGCCGCTTCGAGCAGTTCGTGCAACCCGCTGGCCCCGGTCTCGGCGACGAAATCGGCAAAGCTGCCTTCGACCGCCGCGGCGGGGGTGTCCTCGGTCACCAGGCTGGCGACGCGGCGCGGCAGGACCGGACCACGTGTCGCGGCTGCGCGGGGCGTGTCGATGCGCTGTTCGGCCACCAGTTTCAGCGGTGCCGGGCGTGCCTCTTCGCGGCTGCGCGGGGTCTGCGCCGTCGCCACCGGGCGGCGCGGGCGCACGACCTCGGCCAGATCGGTGCGATAGGCGTTGTCGTCGGTCTGGGTGCCAAAGGTGCCGCCAGCGGATTTCTCTGCCTTGGCGGCGGCTACGGCGCCGCGCATCTGCGAATAGGTTTCGCGGCCGCTCGACAATTCGGGATCGCCCAGCTTTTCGTCGGCGCGGGCCATCAGGCGCGAGACGTCATCCTCGTCGGTGTCGTCGTCTTCGTCGGCGACCTCGGCGGTGAGTTCCTCTTCGTCGTTACCGCCAAAGATCGAGGCATCGTCCGCTTCGAACCTTGCATCGTCGTCGGCTTCGTCGGTCTCGGCAAAGATCGAATCGCGGTCGTCGCCATCCTGTTCGTCGTCGCTGTCTTGTTCCGCGAAATATTCCGCTTCGACCGCCGCAAGCTCGCGCAGCAGGTCTTCTTCGTCCTCGGCGGACAGCGTGCCGGTGGTCTGGGGCTGCTCCGGGGCCTTGGGCTGTTCGATTTCGGCCCGTCTGACCTTGGCCACGCGGATGGTCGCGCTGGGCGCCGGGGCGGCAACCGGTTCGGCGACGATGGCCTCGTCTTCGTCATGCTCGTCGGCGGGGGCGACGGGGGCGGGGGTGACGGCCTCGTCCTGATCCTCGTCATAGATCTCATCATAGTCGGCATCGGCCTCGAGCGCGGCGGTGATATCCGCAACCGCATCGGACACCGTGGCCTCGGCCGAAACGGCATCGGCATGCTCGTCTTCGGAGAAGGCCTCTTCGATATGGGCGGCCTGTTCGTTGCGCGAGACCACGGCGCGGATGCGCTGCAGCTTGGCGGCAATCGAATCGGCGGCGGGCGGGGTCGGTTCCACCGGCTCGGCTTCGAATGCCTCTGCCTCGACCGGCTCGGTCTCGAAGGTCTCGGGCTCGGCCCATTCGGCGATTTCGGCCTCTTCCGTGGCGGTGTCCTGCGGCTCATCCTCGTCGATGACGTGGGCAGCGACGCTGGCCAGGATATCGGCCGCGTCATCTTCAACGGCCGCGGCGGCCTCGGCCTCGTCCGGTTGGGCGGCGGGCGCTTCGGTGACGGCCTCTTCCACGGTGGCTTCCGCTTGGGGCGCGGGTTGGACTTCGGCCTCCGCGACCGCTGCCTCCTCGACCACCGGCTCGGCGGGGGCTTCGACTTCGGCCTTGGGGGCGGGGTCCACGGCGGCGGCGGGGGCCACGGCAGCGGCGACAGGATCAGCCGCGCGCAGGACAATGCCGGTTGCGTCGCGCCGCGCCTCGACCTGGCGGGCGATCTCGCGCTGGGCGATGCGGGCCAGCATCTCGGCATCGGGTTGCGGCGGCTCAGCGCCGAAATAGCGGTCGTCGGCGGCCAGGTCCCTGAAGTACTCGGCAATGGCCTTCATCGTGTCGAAGGAGTCGTCGAACCCTTCGAGCGTGCAGGAGAACGTCCCATAGGAGACGGTCAAGACCTTGTTGTTCTGTACCATGGGATGCTCGTCCTCTACATAGTTGTGCCTAAGCGTTTACCATCCCTTGGGCGTCAATTTCGGCCCGATTCTGTGCAAATGAGCGTATCATTTTGTGACTACAATATGTCCTGTTTCCATAGAGGGCGACAATCCCGCCATGAAACTCGTGATTGTTGAGGCATCGGAACCAGTAACCCTGGTGGGCGGCGGTGAGGTCGGCGCTGGCGACCTGGAACTGGCGCTGGAGCGCGCCAGCACGCTGGTCGCGGCCGATAGTGGTGCGCTGGCGGCACTGGCGCAAGGGCGGATGCCCGACGCGGTGATCGGGGACATGGACAGCCTGCCGGCGCTGCACCGGGTGCATATCCCCGAGGAGCGTCTGCACCGGGTGGCCGAACAGGACAGCACCGATTTCGACAAGGCCCTGCGCCATATCGCGGCGCCGCTGGTGCTGGGCGTGGGGTTTCTGGGGGGACGCGTGGATCACCAGCTGGCGACGTTCAATGCGCTGGTGCGGCATGCGGATCGGCCTTGCGTGCTGATCGGCGCGGTCGAGGTGGTCTTTCATCTGCCGCCCCGGCTGGAGCTGGACCTGGTGCCCGGCGATGTTGTGTCCTTGTTTCCGCTGGCGCCGGTGACGGCGCGGTCCGCGGGACTGTTCTGGCCGCTGGAAGGGCTGAGGATGGCGCCCGACGGCCAGATCGGCACCTCGAACCGGGCGACCGGGCCGGTGGTGATCGAGGCGGACGGGCCGGGATTGCTGGCGATGGTGCCGCGCGGCGCGCTGGACGGGGTTATCCGCTGGTTCCTGTCGCCGCGCTGCGGGCGGTGGCCTGTTCGCGCAGAATGACATAGAGGCCCGCCGCCATGGTGATCAGGATGCCGAGCGCCGCCAGCCCGTTGGGCAGGTCACGGAAGATCAGCCAGCCGATGGCGGTGGCAACCGGGATTTCCAGATATTGCATCGGTGCCAGCGTGGCCGAGGGCGCATAGCGCAGCGACCAGGTCATCAGGAGATGCGCCGCCGTGCCGAGTACGCCGATGGCCAGAAGCAGCCAGAGTGTCGTGCCCGAGGCTGTTACCAGGGTCAGCGCCTCGACCCCGGCGGCGTGACCGATCAGCAGCACCGGCGTCAGCACCACGCAGGCCATGACGCCCGAGACCGCCTGAAGCGCGATCGGGTCGGTGTCCTTGGCCAGTTGCCGTGTGACCAGCATGAAAAGGGCAAAGACCACCGCCACTACAAGCGGCAGCAGGGCGGGCAGGCCGACCTCGGCAAAGCTGGGCTGGATCACCAGAAGCGTGCCGACAAAGCCCACGATACAGGCGCCAAGGCGGCGGGGGCCGACCTCTTCGCCCAGAACGTATTTGCCCAGCAGAAGCATGATGAAGGGCATGACAAAGGCGATGGCGATGGCATCGGCGAGTGGCAGATAGCGCAAGGCGGTGAACATCGCCCAGATGCCGGTGATATGCAGCGCGGTGCGCAGGGCGGTCAGGCGCAGGAGTCGCCCGCGCAACTGCCAGGGCCGCCCGGTGGCCTGGACCAGCGGGATCAGGACCAGCGCCTGAATGGCAAAGCGCACCAGCAACAGCTGCATGGTGGGCATGGTGCCGCCCAACAGTTTGGCCAGCGCATCGCCCATCGGGGCGAGCACGCAGAAGCCAAGCATCAGGACGATGCCCAGAAGGGGGCGGTCGGCGGTCATTGTGCGACGCTAGTTTCCCGGTCCGGGGGATACAAGCGCAACGTTTCTCACAGGAAGCGGAATTTTTGCAAAATTCCGCAACAGAAAATCTCAGATTTTCTGAGACATTTTCTGTTCCAGAAAATGGTGCCCGGCTCAGCAGTTGGGCACGTTGACCGCCAGTCCGCCCAGAGAGGTTTCCTTGTATTTCTCGTGCATGTCGGCGCCGGTCTGGCGCATGGTCTCGATCACCGCATCGAGCGGCACGAAATGCTTGCCGTCGCCGCGCAGGGCAAGGCTGGCGGCTGACACCGCCTTGATCGCGGCCAGACCGTTGCGTTCGATACAGGGCACCTGCACCAGACCCTTGACCGGATCGCAGGTCATGCCGAGGTGATGTTCCAGCGCGATCTCGGCCGCGTTTTCCACCTGTTCGGGCGTGCCGCCCATCACCGCGCAGAGACCCGCCGCCGCCATGGCGGCGGCGCTGCCGACCTCGGCCTGACATCCAGCCTCGGCGCCCGAGATCGAGGCGTTGTACTTGACCAGCCCGCCGATGGCGGCGGCGGTCAGCAGGAAATCCTCGACATGGCTGGGCGAGGCACCCGGCACGTGGTCGAGATAATAGCGCAGCACCGCGGGCAAGGTGCCCGCCGCGCCGTTGGTGGGGGCGGTCACCACCTGGCCACCGGCGGCGTTTTCCTCGTTCACCGCCATGGCATAGACGCTCATCCAATCGTTGATAGTGTGCGGCGCGTTCAGGTTCATGCCGCGTTCGGCCAAGAGTGAGTCATGGATGCCCTTGGCACGGCGGCGCACGTTGAGGCCGCCGGGCAGGATACCGTCGGTGGCCAGCCCACGTTCGATACAGTTGTTCATCACTTCCCAGAGCCGCGCGGTGCCCTTGGCGAAGGAGGTCTCGCAACCGCGCGCAATCTCGTTGGCGCGTTTCATCTGGGCGATGGATTTGCCCGAGGCGGCGGCCATCTCCAGCATCTCGGCGGCGGATTTGAACGGATAGGGCACCGGCGGGCCGTCATTGCTGTCCTTTCCTTGGGCCAGTTCTTCTTCGGTCAGGACAAAGCCGCCGCCGACCGAATAGAACACCTGCCGCAGGATCACGTCGCCCTGTGCGTCGGTGGCCATCAGGATCATGCCGTTGGCATGGCCCGGCAGGGCGTGGTCGTAGTCGAAGACCAGGTCGCGCTTGGGATCGAAGGCCAGCACCGGCAGCCCCTCGGGCGTCACCGTATGGGTGGCGTGGATCGCGGCCAGCGCCGCTTCGGCCTTGTCGTTGTCATAGCTGTCGGGGACAAAACCCGCGAGGCCGAGGATGGTGGCGCGGTCGGTGGCGTGACCCACACCCGTAAAGGCCAGCGAGCCATGCAGCGAGCCCTTGACCCCGTGGAAGGCGAAGGGCGACGCGCGCATCATGTCGAGAAAGCGCGCGGCGGCCACCATCGGCCCCATGGTGTGCGACGAGGACGGGCCGATGCCCACTTTGAACATGTCGAAGACGGAGAGGAACATATCAGGTAGCCGAACCTTCTGGCGGGTTTGCGTGACGGGGTGCGGTGAAGGGGGTGTCGCCCAGCCCCTCGGCCACTTGCGCGGCACGGGTGGCGGGACGGGTTTCCAGTGTCGCAAGGATGCGGTGCAGATGTGGCGTGTCGGTGGCGGCGAACCAGGAGCGGCCGCTGTCCTGGGGATAGAGCGCCAGCCAGCGCATCAGGCAAGCCAGATACCAGCTCAGAATGGATGGGGTGGCGGGCGACAGCCAATCCGGCGCCTCGGCGGCCACCGCGTCGAGCAGGGCCAGATGAGCGCGCAGGCGCGGGCGCAGGCCCGCGCGCAGGGTCTCGGTCTGCGCCTGGGCGATGTATTTGTCGGGATAGAACAGCATCCGCATATCCGCATGCAGCGTGTTCGAGGCGAAGAACAGCCATTTCAGGAAGGCACCGCGCGCCGGGTCAGCAGGCGCGGGGGCAAGTTTGCCATGCGTATCGGCAAGCCAGAGCAGGATGGCGGCGGTTTCAAAGATCGGGCCCTGTGGGGTTTCCAGCACCGGGATCAGCCCGGCGGGGTTGAGCGCGCGATAGGCGGCGCTGTCCTGCGCCCGGCTGGTGCGGTCCACCAGCATGGTTTCATAGGGCAGACCCATATCCTCCAGCGCCAGCCGGATCACCAGCGAGGCGTTGTCGGGGGCGTAATGCAGGCGATAGGGCGCGGTCATGCCCCCGATATAAGATGCACGGGCGATTCTGCATTCGCCGATTGCGACGTTTCCCATCGGAAACGCGTAAGCTTGTCGGGTGTCAGGGCTTTTGCGCCTGACAGACGAAATGGGTAAGCGAAAAGAAGAACCGCCCCGCGCGCGCCAGATCCTGTTGCTCCTGTGCCCAGGCGTTTGCCTCGACCTTTGGCATTGCACCGGTCTGGACGGCATAGGCGGTCATCAGGCGGATCATCATCGCGGCCAGCCCGTCCGGGCGCAGTTGCGTGTCGCAAAAGGCCAGCGGCGTCGTGCTGATCGCGCGAAACCCGGCCTCGGCCAGCAGCGCCGGGAGGCGCGCCGGAACATCGCGGCAGGCGATGTGGCGGTCCCAGATGCGGCACATCTCGACCATGTGCGCGGGTCGGTCGCTGTGCCAGGTCAGCGTATCCCAGTGCATGTCGCCGATCACCAGCCGTCCACCGGGTTTCAGCGCGCGAAAGAGTGCGCCGAGCGGCGGGCGCATGTCATCGAAATACTCGAACACCTGAAGCGAGACCGCGCCGTCAAGGCTCTCGTCGGCGCAGGGCAGGGCCTCGGCACGGCCCTTGAGGACCTCGACATTGGAGCGACCCGCGCAGCGGGTCCGTGCGAGGTCGAGCATGTCGGCGCTGGGATCGAGGCCCAGTACATGGCCGGTGTCGCCCACGGCGCGGGACAGGTCGAGTGTCAGCATCCCTGTACCGCAGCCCAGATCCAGCAGCCGGTCGCCCGGCGATGGCGCCAGCGCGTCGAAGCTGGCACGGCGGCGGCGGGTGATATCGGCGCCCTGATAGGCATCTTCCAGAACGCGGGCTGTGTCTTCGTCGAATTGCAGCATGTGCCCTGTCCCCGCTTCTGTCCTGTGCGATCATAGCATGGAAAGGGCGCGGGGCGGGAATCGGAGAGTGTTCCGACAGGTTCACCTGCCACGCGCGGAGCGGCGGCGGCGCAAGGCCAGACCGGCGCGCAGGTTCAGTGTTAGCAGGGTGATGTTGGTGGCACCCGCCAGAAGTTCCAGCGCCTGCACGACATAGAAGAGCGTGTCGAACTGACCGGCATTGGCGCGGATCGCGAGGAACACGGCGCTGGGCAGCAGGATCAGCAACCCGTTGGCGGCGATCATCTTCATCCGGGCGGATTTGGCGGCGACCTCGGGCAGGCGCCAGGCCTTGCCCAATGCGGCACCGGTGACGCCAGCGGTGGCCATGGCCGGGATCAGCAGCGCCATGCCGTAAAGGATCGCCGTCTTGACCTGCGCGATCTGGGCATGCGTTCCGAACAGCTCGACCAGCGCGGTCGAGGTCCAGAAACAGGTGATGGTGAGCAGGGCGATGGCACCGCTGAGCGCGTGCAGTTTGAGTTTCATCCTGGGTATCCAATTAAATAGCGTGCTATGTAAATAATGTTGCATAGCACGCTATGCAAGAGGTAGGTCGCAGGCATGGATCAGTTTCAGCACAATTCGGCCGGGTATCTGGCCAATCACATGGCACGGCTCTTTGCGGCGGGGCTGGCGCGGCGCATCCAGCCGATGGGGCTCGCCCCGGCACAGTTCATGGTGCTGCTGGAACTGTGGCACAGCGACGGGCGCACCCAGGCCGACCTGACGGCGGCGCTTGATGTCGAACAGGCGACCATGGCCAATACGCTCAAGCGGATGGAGCGGGACGGGCTGATCCGTCGCTTGCCATCCGAGGAGGATCGCCGCGCCCGGCTGATCCATCTGACCGACCGCGCTCGGGCGCTCGAGGCAGAGGCCAAGGCGGCGGCGGGGGCGCAGAACGCGCTGGCGCTGGCGGGGCTGGACGAGGCCGAGCGCGCGACATTCACCGCACTGATGCGCCGGGTGATCGGCAATATGCAGCGGGGCTGAGGCGCGGGGGGCCGGATTTGGTCTCGCAGTCGGGCGGGGCGTTGCGTATAACGCTGGCAATCATCGACAGGGGATGCTGCCATGACCGGAGAACTCTCGCCCATCGACAAGGCGAAATTCGTTGCCGCTAAACGTGCGGCAGACATGGTCGAGGATGGGATGCGCGTGGGTCTGGGCACCGGCTCGACCGCGGCCTGGCTGGTGCGCTGCCTGGGCGACATGGTGCGCAAGGAAGGGTTGAAGATGCGCGGGGTTCCGACCTCGACCCGGACGGCGCAGCTGGCGCGCGAGGTGGGGATCGAGATCATCACGCTGGACGAGGCGCGCTGGCTGGATATCACCATCGACGGGGCGGACGAGTTCGATGGCGACCTGAACCTGATCAAGGGTGGCGGCGGCGCGCTGCTTCAGGAAAAGATTGTGGCGACCGCGTCCGACCAGATGGTGGTGATTGCCGATGTCGGCAAGGAGGTGAGCCGCCTGGGCGCCTTTCCCCTGCCGGTCGAGGTGATCCCCTTTGGCTGGCAGACCACCCAGGCGCTGATCGAGGAGACGCTGATCTCGATGGATGTGCTGGGGCGGACGGCGACCTTGCGGATGAACGGCGACACGCCGTTCATCACCGACGAGGGCAATCATATCCTGGACCTGCACCTGCAACGGATCGGCAATGCCCGTCAGGTGGCGCTGGTACTGAACCAGATCCCCGGCGTGGTGGAAAACGGCCTCTTCATCGACATTTGCGATACCGTGGTGTTGGGCCATGGCGACGGGCGGGTGGAAATCCGCGACATCAACCAGGGCACGGTGGAACATGACCGGCTGGATTTTGTCGAAAGCGACAACCTGTTCACCGATCTGGCGGACTAGAGACGCGCTCACGCGGACGTGAGCCATGTTGTTTTGGGGCCGAGGGGCCATATCTGAACGGTTCACCGCGCCGCGACGCGCAAGAGACAAGCGGCCCCGCGAACAGGCGGCGGCAGGAAAGCGAGACAGGCTCATGAGTTTTGATTACGATCTTTTTGTCATCGGCGGCGGTTCGGGCGGCGTGCGCGCGGCACGCGTGGCGGCGGGCGAGACCGGGGCAAAGGTGGCGCTGGCCGAAGAGGACCGCTATGGCGGCACCTGCGTGATCCGGGGCTGCGTGCCGAAAAAGCTGATGGTCTTTGCCAGCGAATATGCCGGCATGGTCGAGGATGCGCAGGCCTATGGCTGGGACATCCAGCCGGGCGCGTTCGACTGGGACGTGTTTCGCGGCAAGCTGTACAAAGAGCTGGACCGGTTGGAAGGCGTCTATCGTAACATCCTGAAGAACAACGGGGTCGAGACCTTCGACACCCGCGCGCGGCTGGTCGATGCCCATACGGTCGAACTGTCCGACGGCATCCGCAAGAGCGCGAAACACATCCTGATCGCCACCGGTGGCCGTCCGGTCAAGCCCGAGATCAAGGGCGCCGAGCTGGGCATCACCTCGAACGAGATCTTCCATCTGGAGAAGCTGCCCGAGCGGATGCTGATCGTCGGCGGCGGTTATATCGCCTGTGAATTCGCGGGCATCATGAACGGTATGGGCGTCGAGGTGACCCAGTATTATCGCGGCGCGCAGATCCTGCGCGGCTTCGATGACGAGGCGCGCGGGCTGGTCAGCGAGGAGATGTGCCAGAACGGCATCAAGCTGCATCTGGGCACCAATGTGCTGGAGATGGAACGCGAGGGTGACCGGATCCGGGTCAAGGCCACCAATGGCGACGAAGAGCTGTTTGACCAGGTGATGTTCGCCACCGGCCGGGTGCCCAATGCCGACGATCTGGGGCTTGAGGGGCTGGGCGTCGAGCTGGGCCGCAAGGGGCAGATCGTGGTGGATGAGTACAGCCAGACCGCCGTGCCCTCGATCTATGCCATCGGGGATGTGACCGACCGGGTCAACCTGACGCCGGTGGCGATCCGCGAGGGCATGGCCTTTGTCGATACTGTGTTCCGAGGCAAGCCGACGCCGGTCGATCACGCGCTGATCCCGACCGCGATCTTTACCCAGCCCGAGATGGGCACGGTGGGCTTGAGCGAGGAGGAAGCGGCGGCGCAAGAGCCGGTCGAAATCTATGCGACCTCGTTCAAGCCGATGCAGACCGCCTTTGCCGGTCGCAGCCAGCGGGTGCTGATGAAACTGATCGTGTCCAAGGCCAACCGCCGCGTTCTGGGCTGCCATATCGTGGCGCCGGGCGCGGGCGAAATGATCCAGTTGGTCGGTATCGCGGTAAAAATGGGGGCGACCAAGGAAGATTTCGACCGGACGGTTGCGGTTCACCCGGTAATGGCCGAAGAACTGGTCACCCTGCGGCAACCGGTCCGCAGCGCTTGAATTGACGGGCAAAATGCTCACGTTAGGGGCAATGCCGGTAACGGTAGTTTGAACAACAAGGGGAAAAACGACATATGGCGGGCAACTCAGGTGGCCCCTGGGGGGGCGGAGGCTCTTCCGGCGGCGGCGGCGACAGAGGAAACAATGGCGGCAAGAGGCCGCCCGACGGCGATGGCCCGCAGATCCCCGAGATCGACGAACTGATGAAAAAGGGTCAGGAGCAGCTGCGCGTGCTGATGGGCGGGCGTGGCGGCAGCGGCCGGGGCGGCAATGGCCGTGGCACCGGTGGCGGTGGCGGTCCGGCCTTTACCCGGGGTACCGTGGGCCTGGGCCTGGTGGTTGCGCTTGGCCTTTGGGGCATGGCGAGCTTCTATACCGTCAAACCCGAAGAACAGTCGGTCGAACTGTTTCTGGGCGAGTTTTCCGGCATCGGTACCGAGGGTCTGAACTTTGCCCCCTGGCCACTGGTCACCGCCGAGGTGATCCCGGTCAAGGTCGAGCAGACCGAGACCATCGGCTCGGGCGGGCGCGGCAGCGATGCCGGGCTGATGTTGACCGGGGACGAGAACATCGTCGATATCGACTTCCAAGTGGTGTGGAACATCAGCGATCCGGCCAACTTCCTGTTCAATCTGCGCGACCCGCGTCAGACCATTCAGGCGGTGTCGGAATCGGCCATGCGCGAGATCATCGCGCAATCGGAGCTGGCGCCGATTCTCAACCGTGACCGTGCGGTGATCGCCGAACGGCTGGAAGAGCTAATCCAGCTGACGCTGGACAGCTACAATTCGGGCATCAACATCGTCCGGGTCAACTTTGACGGGGCCGACCCGCCAGAGCCGGTCAAGGATGCCTTCCGCGAGGTGCAGTCGGCGGGTCAGGAACGCGACCGGCTGGAGAAACAGGCCGATGCCTATGCCAACACGGTTCTTGCCGGGGCGCGCGGTGAAGCGGCGCAGGTGCTGGAAGAGGCCGAAGGTTATCGCGCCCGCGTGGTGAACGAAGCGCAGGGTGAGGCCAGCCGTTTCTCGGCGGTTCTGGAGGAATACCTCAAGGCGCCGGATGTCACTCGCAAACGTCTGTATCTGGAGCGGATGGAACAGGTGCTGGGCGATATCGACAAGGTGATCCTGGATAGCGACGGTGCGGGCAGTCAGGGCGTGGTGCCCTATCTGCCGCTTAACGAGCTGCGCAAATCCGGCGACAAGGAGAACAACTGATGCGGAAATCGACCTTTCTCCTGCCTGTTGTCGTGGTGCTGATCGCGCTGGGCCTGTCGTCGCTGTTCATCGTGGACGAGCGTGAAAAGGCGCTGGTGCTGCAATTCGGCCGGGTGATCGACGTCAAGGAAGAGCCGGGACTGGCCTTCAAGATCCCGCTCATTCAGGAAGTGGTGCGTTATGACGACCGCATCCTGAGCCGTGAGGTTGGGCCGCTGGAAGTCACCCCGCTGGACGACCGCCGTCTGGTGGTCGACGCCTTTGCCCGCTATCGCATCACCGATGTGCGGCAGTTCCGTCAGGCCGTGGGTGCCGGTGGCATCGCCACCGCCGAGACGCGGCTCGATTCGATCCTGCGCGCCAAGACGCGCGAGATCCTGGGTTCGGTCAGCTCGAACGACATCCTGAGTTCGGACCGCGCCGCGCTGATGCTGCGCATCCGCAACGGCGCCATCGCCGAGGCGCGCGATCTGGGGCTCGAGGTGATCGACGTGCGGTTGAAACGCACCGACCTGCCCGAGGCCAACCTGAACGCCACCTTCGCCCGGATGCGGGCGGAACGTGAACGCGAAGCCGCCGACGAGGTGGCGCGCGGGAACGAGGCGGCGCAGCGGATCAGGGCGCAGGCCGACCGGACCGTGGTCGAGCTGGTGTCAGAGGCACGCCGCGAGGCCGAGATCGCCCGAGGCGAGGCCGACGCGCAGCGGAACGCGATCTTTGCCGACGCCTTTGGCAAGGACCCGGAGTTCTTCGAGTTCTACCGCTCGCTGTCGGCCTATGAAAAGGCGCTTCGGGGTGGCAACAGCTCGATGGTGATGAGCCCGGATTCGGAGTTCTTCAACTATCTGAATTCGCCTTTGGGCGCCTCGAACTAGGCCGCAAGGGATAGACATGGAAAGGGCCGGTACGATGTATCGGCCCTTTTTGCATTCTCCCGACAGTTGTCTTGATCCAGAGGCGCGAATGCCGTCAAATGCCCTGAAACCGGAATTTGGGGTCTGAAATGCGATTGATTTTTGCCTGTTTGACTATCCTTGCTCTCGGTACTCCTGCGCTGGCGGAACCCGTGATCGTGCTGGGCGATACCACCTACAAGACCTTTGGCAAGCGGGTCTCGGTCAGCAGTATCGTGCGCCTGGCCACGATCACCGGCGACCGCGCCAGCATGAGCGCCACACGTGCCTATCTGCCGGCGGGCAAGATCCTGCTGGTGGCGCGCAACCCGCTTTGCGCCAAGCCATCGCTCGATCAGTGGTGCTTTGCCGTCACCCAGGATGGTCTGCCGGTATTTGCGCGGACCGACGGCACGGGCTTTTTCAATGCCGACGCCTATGAAGGGTTCATCGCCGTGGCGCTGCGCGAGGGTGTGGTGGAAACCACCGACGGGCGGCAGCTGATATACAGCAGCTCGGAGCGCTATCAGGTGGTCGATTACAGCGAGGATACCGTGACGCTGGCCGTCGGCCCGGAAAATCAGAAGCCGGGATTCGATGCCGCGACCACGGTCGAGATTCCGCGCGAGGACAGCGATTTTGTCTTTGTCGATACCGACGAGTTGCGCAGCGACACCAGCTATGCGCCGATCCGGCCGCTGAGCCGGGGCGATGCACTGGCCCGGCTGGCGCAGGATATCATCGATCTGGATATCGACGCGCAAAGCTTCAGCCAGGCGCGCGATTTCTTCGAGCGGCTGCTGGTCGAGGAGAAGAATTGCAGCGACGAGATCACCCTGGAGCAGACCGCCGGTGCCGAACTGGCGGTGGAAGTGGGGGGCATGCTTTCGGCCATTGACGCCAAGTTGCAGATCACCGCGTCTTATTCCAAAAGCACCAGCTATCCCAAGGGAACGCAGATGCGCGCGCTGCGCTATGTGCAGGATCTGCACGGCGAGGGCGCGCGTTTCTTTGAGATCTGGGAGCGGCTGAACCATGAGGACGAGAGCTGCAAGGGGGTGATCTCGGCCCGGCTGACCGGGTCAGACGATGCCGAACGCGGCGGCGAAAGCGGCGAGATCACCTCTGAATCGGCGCGTCAGCTGGGGCTGGGGGTCAGCGAGAGCCGCAAGTTCCCCTCGTATTCCTGCGACCGGGAGTATTTCACCGCGCTCGATCACCTGACCTCGGCGGATGGGCGTCTGTCGCAGGCGGCAGCCGAACTGCTGGTGACCTATGTGATGCGATATCAGAGCAAGGGAGGCATCAAGACCTGCCTCAATGAAGGTGGTACGGGATGAGCGGATTGGTGCTGTTGGCGCTGGGTCTGGTGCTGATCGCCGAGGGCGCGGTCTATGCGCTGGCGCCGGGCATGGTGGAACGGCTGCTGGAGATCCTGCGGAGCCTGCCGCTGGCGGCGCGGCGGCAGACCGGTCTCTTGAGCATGGTTCTGGGGCTGATACTCGTCTGGGGCGCCTATCGGATCGGGTTTTGACCGATTGCCGGAGCTATGAGGTCATTTCTCTGCGATCCCGAGTTGCGGGCGGTCTGAAACCGACTACATTGTGCGCGAGAAACAATCGGCCCGGACCCGTGGGCCGACAAGCAGGTTGGTGACAAGGAGGCCTCCAGTGCAGCCAAAGGCACGCAGTATTTCCGTGGCGCGGGACAACAGGATCACCAACGCAAGGCTGATGGCGCTTGCGTTGCTGACTGTCTTGTTCGTGCTGGTGCAGACGCTCATGGCCGTGGCGCGGCCTGAAAGCCTGGCGCCGCTGGCCGAGAAGGTCAGCCCGGCGGTGGTCAATATCACCACCTCGACCCTGATCGAAGGCCGGTCGGGGCCGCAGGGGATCGTTCCCGAAGGCTCGCCCTTCGAGGACTTTTTTCGCGACTTTCAGGATCGCAACGGCGACAACAACCGGCCGCGCCGCAGTTCCGCGCTGGGCTCGGGGTTCGTGATTTCCGAGGACGGCTATATCGTCACCAACAATCACGTGATCGCCGAGGCCGACGAAATCCTGATCGAGTTCTTTCCTGGTGATGGGCAGCCCGCCAAGGAACTGCCCGCCAAGGTGATCGGCACTGATGAGAAGACCGATATCGCCTTGTTGAAGGTCGAGGCATCGAACCCGCTGAAATTCGTCAAGTTCGGCAATTCAGACACCATGCGCGTGGGCGATTGGGTGATTGCCATGGGTAACCCGCTGGGTCAGGGATTCTCGGTGAGTGCCGGGATCGTCTCGGCCCGCAACCGGGCGCTGAGCGGCAGCTATGACGATTACATCCAGACCGACGCGGCGATCAACCGGGGTAACTCGGGCGGGCCGCTGTTCAACATGGAGGGCGAGGTGATCGGGGTGAACACCGCGATCCTGTCGCCCAATGGCGGCTCGATCGGCATTGGTTTCTCGATGGCCTCGAACGTGGTGACCAAGGTCGTGGACCAACTGCGCCAGTACGGCGAGACCCGTCGCGGCTGGCTGGGCGTCCGCATTCAGGACGTGACCGATGACATGGCCGAGGCGATGGGCCTGGCCAAGGCCGGTGGCGCGCTGATCAGCGACGTGCCGGATGGCCCGGCGAAAGAGGCGGGCCTGAAGGCGGGCGACGTGATCGTGAGCTTTGACGGCGCCGAGGTCAGCGATACCCGCGATCTGGTGCGCCGCGTGGGAGAGACCGAGGTCGGCAAATCGGTGCGCGTGGTGGTGCAGCGCGACGGCAGCACCCAGACGGTGCTGGTCACGCTGGGTCGGCGCGAGGATGCCGAGCGGAGTGAAAACGCCCAAACCGGTGGTGAAGAGGCCAAGCCGGAAGCCAGTGAACAAGTGTTCCTGGGCCTGACCGTCAGCACGCTGACCGACGAGATGCGCGCGGAACTGGGCCTTGCCGAAGATGCCACCGGGCTGGTGATCACCAATGTCGACGAGACCGCGGAGGCCTTTGAGAAAGGCCTGCGCGCGGGCGATCTGATCACCGAGGCGGGCCAGCAGAAGGTCACCACGCTGTCCGATCTGGAGGCGCGCATCGACGAGGCCCGCGAGGCCGGGCGCAAGTCGCTGTTGTTGCTGGTGCGTCGCGGCGGCGAACCGCGCTTTGTGGCGCTGGGTCTCGGCAACTGAGCCAGAGGGCAAGGCAAGTCAGGGACGGCCGGGGATTTCCCGGCCGTCTTCCGTTGTGAGGGAGGGCAGGATGCAGGTGGATCTTCTGAACGAGGTGCTGGAGCAGGAAACGCGGGTCTGGCAGGCGCTGGTATCGGGCGATGGCGCGGCGGATGCGGCATTGCTGTCGCCCGAGTTCCTGGGGGTCTATTCCGATGGCTTTGCGGGGCGCGACGCCCATGCAGGTCAACTGGCGGATGGCCCGACCGTGGCCAGCTTCGAGCTGTCGGACGCGCGGGTGATCGAGCTGGGCCCGGATTGTGCGGTGCTCAGCTATGCGGCGCGGTTCCGGCGTGTCGGACGTGATCGCGACGAACGGATGTATGTCAGCTCGATCTGGCGGCGGCAGGCGGGGGGTTGGATCAACCTGTTCAGCCAGGACACACCGGCGGTTGACTGACCGGTAAGGAAAAAGAGCCATGTGCCGAGGCACATGGCTCAAGTCAGGTAAGAGGCGGGTATAGGACGGAACACTGGGGATGCTCCCCCGACCTCAGGACGGTAACCACGGACACTTTGGCCGCTCGGGCCGAGTCGGTGCTGTGATCCATGTCACAACCTGCGGAAATTTTTCAGAACCGGTCGAGATCGGCCAAGGCTTCGAGCGTCGGGACATCCCGGATCGAGACATGGCCGCGGGTCACGTCGACAATGCCCTGGCGTTTCCACACCGCGAGCGTCTTGGACACCGCCTCGCGGGTGGCACCGACATATTCCGCCAGTTCCGCCTGCGACAGGCGCACCGCGCCGGTCTGCGCGCCCTGGCGGGGGGCGAGGTGCAGAAGCTTGCGCGCCACCCGCGTGGAGACCGGAAGGAACACCTGTTCGTTCAACTGCCGTCCCATCCACCGCATCCGC
Source organism: Ruegeria aquimaris (assembly GCF_025751555.1). GTDB lineage: Bacteria > Pseudomonadota > Alphaproteobacteria > Rhodobacterales > Rhodobacteraceae > Ruegeria_B > Ruegeria_B aquimaris. The sequence goes on along the minus strand of NZ_JAOWLB010000001.1, from coordinate 431,889 downwards.
TGACCGGCCAGGCGGATCATGTCGATGGCCAGTTCGGGGTGATGGCACAATTCGCGCAGGACATCGGCACTGAGAACCCGCAGCAGCCGCGCGGGCTCGGTGGCGGTCACCGTGGCGGTGCGGGTGCCCGGATCGAACAGGGCGATCTCGCCAAAGACGGCACCGGGTGCGAGCAGGTCGAGCGACAGCTTGCGCCCGTCGAACGACAGGATGGAGACCTCCATCGCCCCGTCGATCACGGCATAGAGCGCATCGCCGGTATCGCCCTGCTCGAAGAGAACTTCCCCGCGCGCAAGCCGCACCTCGCTGGCCTGGGCGGCCAGCATCTGCCGCAGCCGGGGCGATGCTTCGGCCAGAAAACCACTGTAGGGCAGGGATATCATGGGTACCGGATCTCCTCGACCATTGGTCTAAGAGGTGGCCGCGTCACAATCAAGTGAGGACGGGGCGGTGGCGGCCTGCGGGGGCGGCCGCGACCGCCGAGCCCAACGGGCGCCGCGCCGCCGCAGGCGGTTCGGCAACGGGCGGGAGCACCCCGCCCGAGGGTCAGTTCTCGCCCTCTTCGGGGTCGATCATGTGGCTCTGGAGCAGCCCGAATTGCAGCATGATGAATCCCATCAGAGCGATGGGAAAGCCAAAGGTCTCGATCTTGACCCAGAGGTCGGTCGACAGCGTGCGCCAGACCGCCTCGTTGGCCAGGGCCAGCAGGGTGAAGGCGGCGCAGAGGCGGCGGGTCAGGATCATCCAGCCTTCGTCGCGCATCGGCAGCACGTCGCCCAGCACATAAGCCAGGTAAGAGCGCCCGCGCATGAGGCCGATCCCCAGCAGGATGGCAAAGACACCGTAGACCAGCGTTGTCTTCATCTTGAAGAACCGCTCGTCATTGAACCAGGCGGTGAGCCCGCCGAAAAAGATCACCATGAAGGCGGTGAAGATCTGCATCCGGCTGAGCTTGCCCGTCAGTCCCCAGAGCACGGCAATGGCCACCAGCAGGATCGGGACAAAGAGCAAGGTGGCGACGATGAAACCCGAATACTCGGTCCCGCCCAGGCTGAACGTGTCCTCCCTGAGCCGCAGGTAGATCAGGAAGAAGGCCACGGTAGGGCCCAGTTCCAGCACCTGCTTGATGATCGGGTTGATATCCTTTTGCGCCGTCATTCTGCCCTTGTCCGTTCTTTCAGCTTCCAAACTCAACTATCACCGCACCGGCTGCGATCAACCCCATCAGGGCAATCCGGCGCGGTCCAACCGTCTCTTTCAGCACCAGCCAGCCGATCAGCGCGGCAAACACGGTCGAGGTTTCGCGCAGCACGGCGGCCTCGCCCACCTTGTCGAGCCTTGTGGCCAGCATGATGGCGCCGAAGGAGAGAAAGGCGGTAATGCCTCCGGCAAAGCCGCGCAGGATCAGAGGGCCGGGGGCGGGCCGGTGGATCATCGACCGCCAGCGCAGGCCCGCGATGACCGGAAACACCAGCCCGTCGATCAGAAAGAACCAGGCCAGAAAGGTGAACGGGTCGGCGGTGGCGCGGATGCCATAGGCGTCATAGGTGGTGTAGAGCGCCACAAAGAGGCCGGTGATCGCCGCCAGACCCAGCGCGGGGATCAGCGTTTCTCGCGCGGTGTCGAGAAAGATCATATTGTAGACTGCCAGCCCGAAGATCCCCGCCAGGAGCACCGCCACGCCCAGCCATTGCAGCCCGGTAAAGGTTTCGCCAAACAGCAGGTAGGCGCCGATCACGGTAAACAGCGGCCCGGTGCCGCGCACCACCGGATAGACCACCGTATAGGCGCCCCGGGTATAGGCCATGGCCTGAAACAGCTTGTAGAAGACATGGATCAGCCAGGCGGTGGCGAAGATGAGCCACATATGCGGTTCCGGCCAGGGCACGACGAAGAGCGCAAAGGGCGCGGCCATCAGCGCATAGGCGCCGTCGATGGCGCCCCGGCTGAGCCAGGGATCGTGCCGACCCTTTTGAAGCGCGCCAAAGACCGCGTGCAGAAAGGCCGCCATCAAGGCCAGCCCCAGCGCCAGATCGTGACCGGCGGCGGTACCTTCGAGCGAGACGAGCCAGCTGCTCATGATCGCGGGGGAGTGTTCCGGGGCCAGCGCCGGGGGGCTGTCTGCCCCCCGGACCCCCCGAGAGTATTTCTGGCGAAATGAAGGGGGAGGGGCGTCATGCCTGTGTATCGAGCCCGGTCAAGGCGGCGGCGAAGTCCTGAGGGTCGAAGGGGGCCAGATCGTCGATCTGTTCGCCCACTCCGATGGCATGGATCGGCAGGCCAAAGCGGTCGGCCAGCGAAACAAGAATGCCGCCCTTGGCGGTGCCGTCGAGCTTGGTCATCACCAGGCCCGAGACATCGGCCAGTTTCTGGAAGGTTTCGACTTGGCTGATCGCGTTCTGGCCGGTGGTGGCGTCGAGCACCAGGAGCGTATTGTGGGGGGCGGTGTCGTCCTTCTTGCGGATGACGCGGACGATCTTGGCCAGTTCCTCCATCAGGTCGGCGCGGTTCTGCAACCGGCCCGCCGTGTCGATCAGCAACAGGTCGGCGCCGTCCGCCTGCGCCCGGGTCATGGCGTCGAAGGCGAGGGAGGCGGGGTCCGAGCCTTCGGGCGCGGTCAGCACCGGCACGCCGGCGCGGTCGCCCCAGACCTGGAGCTGTTCGACAGCGGCGGCGCGAAAGGTATCGCCCGCGGCGATCACCACCTTCTTGCCGGCCGCCTTGAACTGGCTGGCGAGCTTGCCGATGGTGGTGGTCTTGCCCGAACCGTTGACGCCCACCACCAGCACCACCTGCGGGCGTTTGGGGTAGAGCGGCATCGGGCGGGCGACCGGCTCCATGATGCGGGTGATTTCCTGCGCCAGCAATTCCTTGATCTCTTGCGTCGAGAGTTTGCGCCCCATCCGCCCCTCGGCCATGTTGGCGGTGACGCGCAGGGCGGTGTCGACGCCCATGTCGGCGGCGATCAGCAGCTCTTCGAGCTGTTCCAGCATGTCGTCGTCCAGCGTGCGGCGGACCACGGTCGCGCCGCCGGGGCGGGCGAAAAGGCGGCCGAGCAGGCCACGGCCTGGGGTGCTTTCCGCGGGCGGGGCCGGGTCGATTGGTTGTGGCGCCTCGGGCGGCATCGGCGCCGGGGCGGGGTCAACCGGTTGCGGCTCCGGCATCTCGGGCGTGTCGGGCAGTTCCGGCACCGGTTGCGGTTCCGGGTCGGGCTGGGGGATCACCGGGTCGGGTTGAGCGGCGGTAACCGTCTCCTCGACCCCGCCATCCTCGACAATCGCATCGAGCCCCTGTTCGATTTTCGAGGACGATTTGAACAGACGGTCCTTGAGTTTCGAGAAAAACGCCATGTCCGGCCCTCCGCTTGCGATCCTGTCTCACCTAATGCGGATTGGCGCCGGTTGCAAAGGGTCAGGTGAGCGCAAGGGCAAAGCCCATCTGCGCGCCCCAGTAGAGCGGCCAGACCAGATAGGGGGTGAGGCGCAGGGCGGGGTGGTCGGGCGGCAGCAGGAATTTCTCGGTCGCGAGGATCATGTCGGAGGCAATGAACGCCGCTGCCGCAGGCAGCACCCAGGCCAGCATGCCCGACTGTGGAAGGGTCAGCGCGGCCAGACCCATACCGAGGATGATGGGGATATAGGCCAGCACCGGCGCCCGCAGGGCGCCCGCACGGGGGCCGAGCAGGCTGGCCATCACCAGCCCCAGCACCGCGAGGCCCGCCACCAGTGGCCACACTGAGGCGAGCCGCGCGGTCTCGCTGGCGGGATGGGTCAGGAACAGGGCGGCATAGGCCAGGTGACCGGCGGCGAAAGCGCCGACACCGGCCATGAAGGTGGCCTCGGTCTCCCGCGAGAGCAGCCAGTCGCCCAGCGCGCAAAGGGCCAGCGCCAGCACCAGCAGCATGGGGCCGCCCGCGACCAGCGCCATCAGCGCCAGCAGCGCCACCGAGGCGGTCTTGATCGCGCTGCGCATCAGGCTGGCGGGGCGGGCGGTCAGCGCCAGATAGGCCAGCGCGCAGGCGGCGGCGATCCAGAACAGGGTGTGGCTCATGGGGTCCTCCGGTCTTTGGGTCCAGTTGACGTGGGCTGCAGCGGACGAGCAAGGGGATTTTCGCGCGGCTGACGCGATGTTAAGCAGAAGCACCGGTACCGAGGGAGCCCGCATGTATCGCTATATCCTTGCCAGCCTGTCGCCCTATGCGGTGCTGGGTGCCGCCTGTCTGCTCGGAGGCGGCTGGGCTTGGGGCGCGCTGATCTGGATGACCGTCTATGTGGCGGTGATGGACAAGCTGCCGGTGCGGCCGCTGGCGGCGGCCGACTGGGCGGCCGCCCGGGACTTGCCGATGGTGCTGGCGGGGGCGCATTTCGCGCTGCTGGTGCTGGCGATCCCGGCGCTGGCGCAGGGGCCGCTGAGCGGCGTGCAGGCTGTGGCGCTGGGTGTGGCGGTGGCGCTGTGTTTCGGGCAGGTGTCGAATTCGAACGCGCATGAACTGATCCATCGGGGCGAGCGATGGCAGCACTGGCTGGGGGCGGCGATCTATGTCAGCCTGCTGTTCGGTCACCACAGCTCGGCCCATATGCGGGTGCATCACCTCTGGGTGGCCACCCCGCGCGATCCGAATTCGGCCCGTCTGGGTCAGGGGTTCTGGGCCTTTCTGCCGCGCGCCTGGGTCGGGTCGTTCCGGGCCGGACTGGCGGCCGAACGCGCATTGCGGCAGGGCCGGGGCGCGACCCCCTATCGGGCCTATCTGGCAGGGGCGGCGACGATGCTTGCGGTGGCCTGGTTGCTGGCGGGCGGGCGCGGGGTGCTGGTGCTGCTGCTGTTGGCGGGTTACGCGCAGATACAGTTGCTGCTGGCCGATTACATCCAGCATTACGGGCTTCGGCGCGAAACGCTGGCCAATGGCAAATACGAACCGGCCCGCGCGCAGCATTCCTGGAATGCGCCGCATTGGTACAGTTCGGCGATGATGCTGAACGCGCCCCGCCATTCCGATCACCACCAGAACCCGGCCCGCGATTTCGCGGCGCTGCGGCTGGATCCCGAGATGCCGCAATGGCCCTATGCGATGCCGATCATGGCGGTTCTGGCCACCGTGCCGCCGCTCTGGCGGCGGGTGATGGACCCCCGGGTTCACGCGGTCACAGGGAAGTGTGAGTAGCCCCCGGCGGCGGCTTCTGCCAAACTTGAACGCATGATGCGATTGGCCCTGATTCTTGCGATGCTGGCGCCGCCGGTGCTGGCGCAGCCTGTCATGTCGGCGGATGAGTTCGACCGCTATACACAGGGCAAGACGCTGTTCTATGGTTTTGACGGCACCGCCTATGGGGTCGAGCGGTACATGTCCGGGCGGCGGGTGATCTGGTCGTTCCTGGATGGCGAGTGCAAGGAAGGCGTCTGGTACGAACAGGCGGGGCAGATCTGTTTCGTCTACGAGGACCGGTTCGACCCGCAATGCTGGGTGTTTCGCGATACCGGCCGTGGGCTGGTGGCGCAGTTCGAGGGCGATCCGACCCAGACCGAACTCTACGAGGCCGAGGAGATCGGCGAAGAGATGCTCTGTTACGGGCCGGATGTCGGGGTCTGAGGCCGGGCAGGGGGGGCGCTGCCCCCATCGCCTGTGGCGATTCCCCCGGAGTATTTTCAGCGAAATGAAGGGGCTCAGGTGACCCGAAGCTCTTCGTAGGAGATCATCACGTGTTGGCGGAAAGCCGGGCGCGCGCAGAGGCGTTGATAGTAGAGTTGCAGATGCGGCAGCGGTGCGCGGGTGATGTCGATGTCGTAGTAGCGATAGAGGATATGGCCGAGCTGGATATCGGCCAGGGTAAAGGCGTCTCCGGCAAGATGTGCGTGGCGCGACAGCTGGGTGTCGGCGAGGGCAAGTTTCGCCTCCAGCTCTTGCAGGGCCTGGGCGATGGCAACGGGGTCACGCTGCTGTGGGGCGGTGCGGACCACGCGCCAGAAGACAGGGGTGGTGAAGGCCTGGGCCACGTTCAGCTTGGCCCATTCAGCCCATTGATCGACCCGCGCGCGGCGGATGGGATCGGCGGGCCAGAAGCTGTCCTTGCCATAGCGGGCGGCGAGATAGCGCAGGATGGCGCCGGTTTCCCAGATCGGCGGGTTGGTCCCGTCCTGAAGCACCGGGATGGTGCGGTTGGGATTGAGGCGGCCGAACTCGGGCGTGTCGAGCCCGCCATAGCGGTGGCCTGCGTCATGGCGGATATGGGGCAGGTCGAGTTCACCGACGCACCACATCAGCGCCTGCACGTTCGAGGATGTCTTGCGGCCCCAGATCGTCAGCATCAGAAAAGCGAGCCCTGTTCGGGCGGTTTCTGTCTTGATCTGGGGGCTTTTGCCGGGGCGGCGCCGGTGTCGAGCGTGCCATCGGCGAATTCGATCTGGAGGGCGGCGGCCTTGGCCGCCTCTGCTCGGGTGGTGAGAAGCGTGCCCTGATCGTCGCGCACGACGGCGTAGCCGCGCGCGAGCGTGGCCTTGTAGCTGAGCTGGATGCGCAGACGGTCGGTGGCGTCGAGCCGCTGGCGCAGGCGGTCGACGCGGGTGGTTTGGGCGGCCTGCAAGCGATCGGACAGACGGGTCAGCCGGTCGCCCTGCGCCACGATCTCGCGGTCCAGCGCGCGCGGCGACAGGCGGGAACCGAGATGGGCGAGGTGGTCGCGGCGGGCGGTCACCAAGGCGCGCAGGCTGGTAGGGCGCAGCGGAGCGGAGAGCTCGGCCAGGCGCAGGCGGCGGCGCTGAACCCCGGTCACCAGGGCGCCGTCGAGCTTGTCGGCGATCCGGTCAAACCGTTGTCTTGGAACGGAAAAAAGGCTTTCTCCGGTGGGCAGGGCGCGCGACAGGTCACGCAGGCGCTGGGCGCGGCGCTGCACCGCATCCGAGGCCGCGCGCGACAGGCGGGCGCCCTGTTCGCCGGTCCAGGCCAAGAGTTCGAGGCGGACGGGGACGGCCATCTCGGCGGCGGCGGTGGGGGTGGGGGCGCGGCGGTCGGAGACATAGTCGATCAGCGTGGTGTCGGTCTCGTGCCCCACGGCCGAAATCAGCGGGATCTGGCTAGCGGCTGCCGCGCGGGCGACGATTTCCTCGTTGAAGCCCCAGAGATCCTCGATCGAGCCGCCACCGCGCGCCACGATCAAGAGGTCGGGCCGGGGCAGCGCGCCACCGGGGGTGAGCCGGTTGAACCCGTCGATGGCGCGGGCCACCTCGGGGGCGCAATTGGCGCCCTGCACGGCCACGGGCCAGATCAGCACCTTGCGTGGAAAGCGGTCGCGCAGCCGGTGCAGGATATCGCGGATCACCGCCCCCTGCGGCGAGGTGATCACGCCGATGATCTGTGGCAGATAGGGCAGGGGCCGCTTGCGCTCGGGCGCAAAAAGTCCTTCGGATTCAAGGGCTTTCTTGCGTTTTTCCAGAAGCGCCATCAGCGCGCCCTGACCGGCGACGGCGACCTCGTCGACGTTGAGATTGTATTTCGACTGGGCGCCAAAAGCGGTCAGGCGGCCGGTCACGACGACCTCCAACCCCTCTTCTGGCACCACCGAAAGGCTGGCGACCTGGCCTTTCCAGGTGGTGCAGGCCAGCACGTTACGGTCGTCCTTGATGTCGTAATAGAGATGGCCGGAGCGGGCCTGGAACACGCGCCCGACCTCGCCGCGCACCCGGATGCGGCCAAAGCTGCTTTCCAGCGCGCGTTTCACCTCGCCCGAGATCTCGGATACGGTGAATTCGGGCATGTTCTGTCCCGGTTGGGGGTCGTCGAGAAGGTCCATGTCCGTGTCCTGATTTGCCTGCCCGGACAGATTAGACCGGTCGGGGGAGAAGGCCAAGCGGATCGCGCGAAGGCTGTGTTTTGACCGTTTTGTACAGGGTTCCAGAGGGCGATTGACCGTTTTGTACACCGGTTGTTGGCGGTGGTGGAGGTGATATCGGACGGTCGGAGGTGGGCAGACTGCCCACCCTACGGGGCCTGTCCTCTGGGGTTATTGGGTGTAGCGGATCAGATCGCGGGCGCGGTCGCGGCCCAGTTCGATCCGGCAGGAATTGATCCCGATGCCGGTGCCCGACCCGCCGCCGAAGGTTGCGCCGACATATTCGCAATGGGCATCGCGATAGGCAGCCCAGGCGTCTTGCGCGGCGGTCAGCGCCGGTGCGGCGACCTTGCGGCCGGTCACCTCGTCCAGCTCTTGCGCGGCGGTCATGGCAAAGCCGAGATAGAGCTCGACCGTCGCATCGACGCGGGTCAGCGTGTCGGCCACGCAGGCGCCGGTCTCGACCTGGCTGCCGCCGCCACATTCAGAGGCGGGGTCGGCGAATGCAGGGAGGGGTGTACAGAAGAAGAACGTAAAGATCGCGACCGTCTTATTCATTGGGGAACCTCTTTTGAGCCTATGGGGAGCAGAGTATCGAAAACCTTCGCCTGTGTCTTGGAGGGCATGCAGTATCCCGGTCGCGGTTGTGGTGAGTGGCGGGCGTCTTGCCATGCGAGAATAGGGCTTTGAATGCCAAGCCGGTCAAATGTACCATTCGACGTGGATTTCACGCTTGATGGGAAATAAAGGTTTTCAGGTGTCACGCCGGCTTGCAGCAATCTTCGCCGCCGATATGGTCGGGTATTCGCGGTTGATGGCGACAGACGAGGCCGGGACGATTGCCCGGTTGAAAGATATGCGCCGGGATGTTTTTGACCCCGCGATCCTGCGGGGGGGTGGCAAGATCGTAAAGCTGACCGGGGACGGGTTGCTGGTCCTTTTCGCGAGTGTCGTGGAGGCTGTCGAGACCGCAGCCCTGATTCAAGACGCCGTGGGCAGGATAGAAACCGGCACCGTGGAGGAGCGCATTCGCTACCGCATCGGTATTCATGTCGGGGATGTCGTCGTCGATGATGGAGAGATCTACGGTGACGGGGTGAACATTGCGGCGCGCCTCGAGGCACAGGCCGAGCCCGGCGGTATCGTTGTTTCGGCGGATGTTCAAAGCCAGGTCCGGGGCAAGGTCGGGCTTTCGTTTGTCGATCTGGGCAAGCTGAGTCTGAAGAACATACCGTCGCCGGTACATGCCTATGCCATCGACCTGGAAGGCACTGCGCCGTTCGTTCAGGCGCAAGCGCCCGGTCCGGTCCAGAGGAAACCCTCGATCGCGGTTCTCGCATTCCAGAACATGTCCGCCGACCCGGAGCAGGAATACTTTTGCGACGGGGTCTGCGAGGATATCATCACCGAGCTGTCGCGGTTCCCCGACTTGTTCGTGATAGCCCGCAATTCATCATTTTCCTACAAGGGTCGGCCCGTCACGCATAGCGAAGTGGCCCGGGGTCTCGGTGTACGGTACATGCTGGAGGGCAGCTTGCGCCGCGCGGCTAGTCGTGTGCGCATCACGGCCCAGCTGATTGATTGCGAAACCGGCGCTCATGTCTGGGCGGAGCGCTATGACCGCGATATCGAGGACGTATTCGAACTCCAGGACGAGATCACCAGCAGCGTCGTCGGCGCGATCGCACCGCAGATCAACAAGGCCGAACTGGAGCGCGCGGGGCGCGCGCGGGGTATCGACATCAGTTCCTACGATCTGGCGCTAAAGGCGCAGGCAACGTTCCAGGAAGGTGCATTTTCCGACAGCGAGGGCCATGATAAGGTTCTGGAGCTTACCCGGCGGGCGCTGGAACTTGATCCGCGCAACACGCAAGCGCTTTGGATCCAGGCCTATGTCTATACAATCCGGTACCTTTACCAGTTTGGTGAAGCGCCCGAGGAATCGTTGCGACATGCGGAAGCCGCAGCGGATCGGCTGTTCCAGAACAACAGGTCCGATCCGAGAGCGCTGGCGGCGCGGGGTATGATCCGCCATTTTCGACATGACTATGATGCGGCCACCGCCGATTTCAGACGTGCCTTTGAGCTCAACCCGAACTTTGCGCTGAACCTCTTCTTCATGGCCTGGCATGAGTCGCTGGTAGGGCGCACCGAAGACGCGAGGGAACACGCGTTGCTGGCGCTGCGGCTCTCGCCGAGGGATGCCGATATCTGGGTTGGAGACGCATACCTGGCGCTGGCCCAGGCCAGTTTTGCCGAGGGTGATTTTATCGAGGCCCGCCGGTGGGGCGAACGGGCGATCGAGATGACGCCACGTGCCCCGATCAGGCGGGCCCTGATGATTGCGGCGGCGGCCCATCTGGGCCGGCCCGAGGAGGCGCGGCCCCATGCCGAGGCGCTTGCCGGTTTCGCGCCCGCCTTTCTTGACAGTATCGTTGCCGGGCGCCTGACGCTTTACCGGTTTCCCGAGCATAATGCGCTGCTGGTGGCGGGGCTGAGGAAATCGGGGCTGTTCTGAAGCGGTTCCGCGGGAGTGGGCCAAAAACGGAGCTTTCAGGTGCCGGGTGCTGCGAGAAAATGCGGTTTCGTGATAGTGTGGCCCGGAACGTATTCCTGCCGGAGGTCATGATATGGATGACGAAGCCGAAATCTGCGCGCTCGTCGGGTCGCATTTCGAGGCAATGAAATGGGGTAACGAATCGGCGCCCGATTGGGACCGTTTCCGGGCGGATTTCCTGGAAGGCGCCATCCTGGTGGGGGCCGCGCGCCCAGCTGTGGCGCGGTCGCTTGACGCCTTCATTGATCGTATGGAGACCGTAGCGCGCAAGAACCTTCATGCCTTCGAAGAGCATACGCGCGGTATGCAGATCCTTCGTTTCGGCAATGTTGCCGTGGTGCTTGCGATGTCGGAACTGCTCGAGAACGGCGAGGACGTGAACCACGACATAAGTGGTTACCTGTTGGTGAAATCGGACGGGAACTGGTCGATCGCGGCGCATGCATGGGATCAGGCCGGGGCGGACAAGCCTGTTCCGGAGGAGTTGCGTTGAATGCTGCCGACGTTCCGGTTAACGCCGTCGTAGCGGATTTCGTGCGGAACGGATCGCCAAGTACCTTGGTTCTGGCGGGGTGGCGCGGGGTGTGACGGTGTCGCCCTTGCAGGGGGCGGTTCCGGGGGGTAGACCGCGCGCGACGGCAATGCGTGGAGATCCCGATGAACATCCTCATTCTCGGCAGCGGCGGGCGCGAACATGCGCTGGCCTGGGCGGTGATGCAGAACCCCAAATGCGACAAGCTGATCGTGGCGCCGGGCAATGCGGGGATCGCGCAGATCGCGGAATGCGCCGATCTCGACATCATGAATGGCGGGCTGGTGGCGACATTCGCCGAGGAGAACGCCATCGACTTTGTCATCGTCGGCCCCGAGGCGCCCTTGGCCGTGGGCGTGGCCGACCGGCTGCGCGAGGCGGGTTTCCTGGTCTTTGGCCCGTCCGAGGCGGCGGCGCGGCTGGAGGCCTCGAAAAGTTTCACCAAGGAGATCTGCGATGCCGCCGGGGCACCGACGGCGGGTTATGCGCGGTTCACCGAGGCGGGGCCTGCCAAGGATTACATCCGGGCGCAGGGCGCGCCCATCGTGATCAAGGCCGATGGGCTGGCCGCCGGCAAGGGCGTGATCGTGGCAATGGACGAGGCGACCGCGCTGGCGGCGATCGACGACATGCTGGGCGGCGCCTTTGGCGGCGCCGGGGCCGAGGTGGTGATCGAGGAGTTCATGGAAGGCGAGGAAGCCTCGCTTTTCGTGCTGGTGGATGGCGAGACGGTGCTGTCCATCGGCACCGCGCAGGACCACAAGCGGGTGGGCGAGGGCGATACCGGCCCCAATACCGGCGGCATGGGCGCCTATTCCCCGGCACCGGTGCTGAGCGCCGAGGTCGAGGCGCGCGCGATGGACGAGATCGTGCGCCCCACCATGGCCGAGATGGCACGGCGCGGCATGCCGTTCCAGGGTGTGCTCTATGCCGGGCTGATGATCAAGGACGGGGCGCCGCGCCTGGTGGAATACAATGTGCGCTTTGGCGACCCGGAATGCCAGGTGCTGATGCTGCGATTGGGCGCGCAGGCGATGGATCTGATGCATGCCGCCGCCGAGGGGCGGCTGGGCGAGGCGCAGGTGAACTGGTCCGACGATCATGCGATCACCGTGGTGATGGCCGCAAACGGCTATCCCGGATCTTATGAGAAGGGCAGCGAGATCAAGGGGTTGGATGCGCTTCCCGAGGATAGTCGCAACATGGTGTTCCATGCGGGTACCGCTGCGCGGGAGGGCGCGATTGTGGCCACCGGCGGCCGGGTGCTGAATGTGACCGCGCGCGGCGATAGCCTGGGTGAGGCGCGCGACCGGGCCTATGCCATGGTCGCGGCGATCGACTGGCCGGGCGGGTTCTATCGCCGCGACATCGGCTGGCGCGCGCTCTGAGGTAAGTTGGGGGCTCTGCCCCCGCCGCCCGTTCCGGGCGCCTCCCCCGGGATATTTTCGGCAAGAGGATGGGGCTGGTTGTGCTTTTGGCCCCGTGTGTTTCGTGTGCCTTTCGCGTGCGTCTCGGCTGCGGTGAGAGGTTTTCATTTGCCGCGGTTGCGACGTATGGTTCCGGGCGAGGAGAGCGAAGATGCCGGGACCGATCGACAAGCAGGTGTTGGACGAGGCCTATGCCACGCGCGATCTGCGCGGGCTGGCCTTTGACTGGGTGCCGGTGGGCATCGTGGTGACCGAGGCGCGGGTGATCCGCGAGGTCAATCACCGGTTCTGTTCGATGTTCGGCTATGGGCGGTCCGAATTGCTGGACCGGCTTTTCGTGTTTCTCTACCCCTCGGACGAGGAGTTCCAGAATGTCCTGCACCGGGGCGACAAGGAGCTGGGCGAGGGCAACCTGTATTGGGACGAGCGGGTGATGCGGCGGCGCGATGGCGAGCTGTTCTGGTGCCGGGTGCGAGGCCAGACCTTTACCCCCGAGGATCCACTTGGCCGCGCGGTCTGGACCTTTGCCGACCTGTCGGAGATCCGCCGGTACCAGCCGCTGACCCGGCGCGAGCGCGAGGTCTATTCTCTGCTCGGCGAGGGCAAGACCAGCAAGGAGATCGCGCGCGAGCTGGAGCTGAGCTATCGCACGGTCGAGGTGCATCGGGCGCGGCTGCTGAAGAAATTCGGGGTCAGCAATACCGCGGCGCTGTTCCAGTCGCTGGGCGATATCGAGGGGCAGCATATCGTTCAGTCGGGGCCGTAGGGCGATCAGGACCCCTTGCAGGCGAGCGCGGCGGCCATGGCATCGGCGCTGAAGCTGGCCAGCGGCTGGACCTGCCAGCCAACCGCGTGGCGCACGCGCATGACCTGGCGCCAGTCGCCGCTGGCCAGCACCAACTCGGGGCCGGTGCCGCAATTTCGGAGGCCGCCGGTGATGAATTCCTCGCCGATACGGTGGTTGCTGAGACCGGGCAGGGCAGCGAGTTCGGTCAGCGCCCCGTCGCGGTAGCGCCAGATCCGCAGGGTCTTGGACAGGTGCGGGCGGTCGACATAGGCGATTTCCATGTATCCGTCGCCGTCAAGGTCGCCGATGCCAGCGGGGGCCAGCCAGCGGAACCGGGTGCCGATATGGGGGGTGGCTGCCACGAGCCGGGCGCGCCGGTCGTAGATTTCGAGTCGGGCGCCTTCGCTGGCGCTGCTGCGGACAACGATCACCTCGGGCATCCCGTCGCCGTCGAGATCGGCCAGACGCGGCGCGATGTCCTCGAAGACATGGCCGGGAGGCAGGGTGACCTCGGCCGGACAGGTGATGCGGGGGTCGCCGGGGCGGGAGACATGGATGGTCAGCGCCTTGGCGTCGCGCAGCCCGCCCAGCACACCGTGGCCGTATTCGTCGGTCTTCACCGCATAGGCGGCAAAGAGGCGCAGGTCTGCGTCGCGGGGCGCCCAGGCCTCGTGCCGACCGGTGGCGCTGCGGTTGGAGAAGGCGGCCTCGACCGCGCGGCCTGGCAGGCTGCGCTCGGGATAGCGGGCTTCGCAGGCGGTGGCCGCCTGCCCGGCCAGCCACAGGCAAAACGCCAGCCCCGCGCCGCGGGCCCGCGCGGGCCACGGGCGCGACGGTGGGCGCGGCGCCTTGCCAAACAGGCGTGCGATGCCGGAGGGGACGCGCGCGAGCGCCGGGCCGGGCATCGCGCCGCGCATCAGATCTGCTTTTCGGGCATCTGCACCACAAGGCCATCGAGCGCATCGGTGACCTTTACCTGACAGGTCAGACGCGAGCGGGCCGGGTCGGGCTCGTAGGCGAAATCAAGCATGTCCTCTTCCATGTCGTCCTTGGCGGGCAGCTTCTCGACCCAGTCGGGATGGACATAGACATGGCAGGTCGAACAGGCGCAGGCGCCGCCGCAATCGGCCTCGATGCCAGGAATGTTGTTGTCGCGCGCGCCTTCCATCACGGTCAGGCCATTGGCCACCTCGACGGTGTGCTCGGTGCCGTTATGCTCGATATAGGTGATCTTTGCCATCGCTCGGGTGTTCCTCTGTGACGTTCCGCAAACTCCTTAGACAAGCCATTTAGGGCGCGCCAGCCTCATTTGCGACCTCTGGTGGCGTGTCTGGGTTTTCTGCCTGTTTGTTCGCCTTATGTTCCGATTGGTGGATGTGATGAGGCACAGAATGACGCCAATCCGCTCCCTGCCCGCGCGGCGGGCGGGCTTTGCGTGGCGGGTGGAAATGCGCTAGAGTGTCGGCAAAACGCCCCTCAGAGGCCCGAGCATGATCCGAGTGTTTCCCGTTCTCTGCGCGCTTGCGCTGGCCGGTTTGGCCGCCTGTTCCGGTGCCCTTCCCGATGTCGAGGCGCTGGCCGAGCCCGAGGTCAGCCGGTTTACCCAGGTGGCGCCGCCGGGCGCCGCGCCCGGCACTTGCTGGGGCAAGCAGGTGACACCCGCGATCATCGAGACGGTCACCCATCAGGTGCTGATGCAGCCGGCCGAAGTGCAGAGCGACGGTACCGTGCTGCGCCCGGCGATCTACAAGACCGAGACCCGGCAGGAGATCGTGCGCGAGCGCAAGGAGACCTGGTTCGAAACCCCCTGCCAACAGGACATGACGCCGGAATTCGTGGCCTCGGTGCAGCGGGCGCTGTCCGCGCGTGGGATGTACCGGGGGCCGGTGAGCGGCGAGATGGACAGCCGCACCCGCGCCGCCATCCGCCGCTATCAGAAGCCGCAGGGGCTCGATAGCGGTATCCTGTCGCTGGCCGCCGCGCGCAAGCTGGGGCTGGTGGCGGTGCAGGTCGAGGGTTAGCCGGGATGTGCTGAGGGGGCAGGGGGCGCTGCTCCCTCTTGGCCTGCGGCCAATTCACCCCCGGAGTATTTTCAGCAAAGTGAAGGATGCGGGGCGGGTTTGCGGGCCGGTCAGCGCCGGAACAGCAGATCCTGGGCCTGTTTGTCGCGGTGGTCGGCGCGCAGCTCGATCATCAGGCCGCGGCCCTCTTGTACCGCGGGGCGGGCGCCGACCGCGTCGAGCCAGCGGGCGAAATGCGGCTTGTCGTCGAGCCTCTGCTGCTGGCCTTTCCACAGCGAGGCCCAGGGCCAGATCGCCATGTCGGCGATGGAGTAGAAATCGCCCGCCACGTATTCGTTTGCGGCCAGCCTGCGGTCGAGCACGCCGTAGAGGCGGGCCACCTCGGCGCGGTAGCGGTCCTTGGCATAGGGCAGGTCCTGCGGCGGGTCGAGCTGGGGGGCGTATTTAAGGAAGTGATGTGCCTGGCCCGCCATCGGGCCGACGCCGCCCATCTGCCACATCAGCCATTCCTCGACCGCGATCCGGTCGCGTTCGGTCTGGCCATAGAAGCGCCCGGTCTTGCGGGCGAGATACATCAGGATGGCACCGCTTTCGAACACCGGGATGGGCGCGCCGTCCGGTCCACCGGGGTCGATGATGGCGGGCATGCGGTTGTTGGGGGCGATCTTCAGGAATTCGGGGTCGAACTGGTCGCCCTTGCCGATATTCACCAGGTGCAGGTTGTAGGGCAGGCCCATTTCGGCCAGCGCAATGGCGATCTTCCAGCCGTTCGGTGTGGGCCAGTAGTAGAGTTCGATGGGCTGGGTCATGGATCCTCCGTGCGCTCTGCACAGGGGATCATGAGGCATTTGGCGCAAAGGGCAAGGCCGGGCGGGCCGGGACGGGCGCAAGGATGCGTGACCAGCGCGGCGCGGGCTGCGCGGGCAGGCCATGGCGCAGCCGGTCGAGGGTAAGCCAGTGCGGCTGGCGCAGCAGGTGGCGATAGAGGCTCAGGGCGCCGGGCCGCAGATAGCCCGACCAGTGGCAGACCCGGCTCTGGGGGGCGGCGACCGCGAGGCCCAGCCGCGCCAGGTGGGTGAGCGTATCGGCGCAGTCGAGTTGCAGGGTCACCGCGTTGGGCAGGTCGAGCCCGGCGCCGATGGCGCGGTCGCGGCGATGGGGCGGTGCGACCGCGCGCTCGAAAAGCCAGTCGAAGAGGTCGTTCTCGCGGCTGGTCACGTTGATGAACTCCGCCGCCTGTCCGGCGGGGCTCTGCAGAGCCTGTTGCGCCTGTCCCGCATAGACCGCGCCGGAAATCGAGATGATCCGGGTCATGGCGCCGGGGGGCAGCAGGGGCAGGGCGGCGAGCGCCAGCTCGACTCCCATGGAGTGACCGATGAAATGGATCGGTCGGTCGGGCCGTTCCCGATGGATCTGGATCAACAGTCCAGCCAGCGCCTGACCGGCAAGAAGCGCGCGGCGGCGCGCCTGCCAGAGCGTGCCGGACCCGTCCCAGCCCAGCGCGATGGCGAGGCCGGGGGTGTCCTCGGCCGGGCCGAAGCCCAGACCGCCGGGCCAGCTGGGCGCCGGATGCGGCTGCGGTTCCGGGT
This sequence comes from Ruegeria aquimaris, assembly GCF_025751555.1. GTDB lineage: Bacteria > Pseudomonadota > Alphaproteobacteria > Rhodobacterales > Rhodobacteraceae > Ruegeria_B > Ruegeria_B aquimaris. The sequence continues at coordinate 415,153 of NZ_JAOWLB010000001.1, read as the reverse complement.
CGAGCGACAGGATATGGCGGTGGGGGCAGATCCTGGGGTTGCCGGGTTGGTACCGGTACCCGTGCGTCATCACGATCACCGGCCCGTCGACCCGGCTTGCAGACCGGAGCACCGGGGCCAGGGGCCGGGGGCTGTCGTGCAGATGCGCACCGCTCTGCGTCAGATTGATCCTGATCATCGGCATCGGCCTGCCTCGCACCCAAGATATTGTGGATATGCCTTGGCAAAAGCCTATGAAGCGCGGATGAAGCAGCGATTACATCTGTGTGACGGTGCCGTTGCGGGGCTTGACGGAACCGGGCGGCGGGCGTAAACGCCTTGCCCAGGAACCACGTGGCGATTTGTTACCGGATTGCGGGCCACGCTAAACATCACCGCTAAAAGGTCAGGATGAAAGACCCCCTTTCGCTTGACCCGCGATTGGGGTTTTTCTTTGCCCTTCTGGTTCCGGGGCCGAAAGGAACGGATATGAGCACGGATTGGAGCAAGCGCACACAGGCGGTCCATGGCGGCACCCGCCGCAGCCAGTGGGGCGAGGTGAGCGAGGCGATCTTTCTGACGCAGGGCTTTGTCTACGAGACCGCGGAACAGGCCGAGGCGCGGTTCATCGAATGCGGGCCGGACGAGTTCATCTATGCCCGCTATGGCAACCCGACGGTGGCGATGTTTGAGGAGCGCATCGCCGCGCTCGAGGGGGGCGAGGATGCCTTTGCCACTGCCTCGGGCATGGCGGCGGTCAATGGCGCGCTGGTGTCGATGCTGAAGGCGGGCGACCATGTGGTGTCGGCCAAGGCGCTGTTTGGCTCGTGCCTCTATATCCTGGAAAATATCCTGACCCGCTACGGGGTGGAGGTGACATTCGTCGATGGCACCGATCTGGAGCAATGGCGGGCGGCGGTGCGGCCCGGCACCAAGGCGGTGTTCTTCGAGAGCATGTCGAACCCGACGCTGGAGGTGATCGACATTACCGCCGTGGCCGAGATCGCGCATGCGGTGGGCGCCAAGGTGGTGGTGGACAACGTGTTCTCGACCCCGGTCTTCTCGCGCGCCATCGAGCAGGGCGCCGATGTGGTGGTCTATTCCGCGACCAAGCATATCGACGGGCAGGGTCGCGCGCTGGGCGGGGTGATCATCGGCAGCCGCGAGTTCATCCGGGGCACAGTGGAGCCCTATCTGAAACATACCGGCGGCGCGCTGAGCCCGTTCAATGCCTGGATCATGCTGAAGGGGATCGAGACCATGGCCTTGCGCGTCAATGCGCAGGCCGAGACGGCGCAGAAGCTGGCCGAGGCGCTGGAGGGGCATCCGGCGCTGGCGCGCACGCTCTATCCGGGGCTGAAGAGCCATGCGCAGAACGCGCTGGTGCAGACGCAACTGGGCGGCAAGGGGGGCACGGTTCTGTCGTTTGACCTCAAGGGCGGCAAACCGGCGGCGTTCCGCTTTCTGAACGCGCTGACGATCCCGGTGATCTCGAACAACCTGGGCGATGCCAAGTCCATCGCCACCCATCCGGCGACCACGACGCATCAGCGGTTGAGCGAGGAGCAGCGCGCGGCGCTGGGGATCACGCCGGGGCTGATCCGGTTTTCGGTCGGGCTGGAGGATGTGGGCGATCTGCTGGCGGATCTGCGGCAGGCGCTGGAGCAGGCCTGAAGTGCCTAAGCCCGAGGCAAACCCATCTCGACCAGGGTTTCCTGATGGGAAGCCCATCGAGATGCGGAATTGGCGAAGAACTGTCCCTTCAACCCTGACAGCCAGCCCTCCAGCGTGAGTTCCGGGTATCTGGTCAAGGCGGCACTCAGGTATTCCCGGGCCCGATCTGGTCTTTCGTTCGCGATGTTGGCAATGGCGGCTTCGACAAAGGGGAACACTTCGGCGTTTTCAAATCCCGCGGCGGTTTCAAACGCCTCGCGAACGCCCGGCGCCGTTAGGTCGGCCTCGGGCCCGGCCAGCGCGTACCCGCGCATCAGCCAAAAGGACCAAAGATTCGGATCGCGCGGGCTGAATTTTATCGCATTTTCCGCGGCTTCCAGTAGCTTATCATATTGCGGATTCCTGGAGCACAGGTGCAGGATCATGCGCGCAAGCAAGACCACAGGACTGTTGCGGTTCAGCGCTTCGGCCCGTTGAAACGCGACATTGGCCTCCGCTTCGCGCCCGGCGACACTCAGGACCACTGAAAGGCCGGCGAATCCGGCCTCTTCGCGATTGTCGAGGTTGATCGCCCTTTGCGCAAAAGCCAGGCCGGCTTCGACCTCTGCTTCGTCGTTTTCGGCAACCCGTGTCAGCACACGATAAAAGTGCCAACGGGCCAGAACCGCATAGGGGAGCGGAAATTGCGGATCGGCCTCGATCGCCTGTGCGAACAGGGCGTATGAGCGGGCATATCCACTGGGGGTCGCGGTAAAATATTCGGCGTTCCCGCGCTGGTACAACTCCCACGCGGTCAGGCTGTCCGTTGGTTTCGCACGCGCCATGGCGCGTTCGTGCGCGCCCAGTTCCGGCTCGACGCAGGACACGATGGCGCGGGTCAACTCGTCCTGCAGGTCGAAAAGGTCTTCCATCGTGCGGTCCCAGCGGTCGGCCCAGATATGCCGTCCGCTCTCGGCCTCGATCAGCTGGGCGGTGACCCGCAGCCGGTTGCCGGCACGGCGGACCGAACCTTCGACCACGTAACGCACGTCCAGTTCGCGGGCGATCTGGCGGATATCCTTGTGGGTGCCCTTGTAGGCGAAGGTCGAGTTGCGGGCGATCACGAAAAGCGAGCGGAAGCGGCTGAGTTCGGTGATCACATCCTCGACGATGCCATCGGCCAGGAACTCCTGGTCGGGGTCCGAGGACATGTTGTCGAAGGGCAGGATGGCGATGGTGGGGCGCAGGGTTTCCGTTTTCGGGACCGGCGCGGTGGTTTCGAGTTCGGCGCGCCATACCTCGACCGGGTCGGGGATGTTCTTGACCATCTGCGGACCGAGCGAGGTGAACTCGGCCTCGACCTTGCCGCGCACCTGGTCATGGACGCTGCGCGAGATGCAGAGGCCGCCGGGCGGGGCGAGGCTTTCGAGCCGCGCGGCGATGTTGACGCCGTCGCCCAGCACATCGTCGCCGTCGATGATCACGTCGCCGAGGTTGACCCCGACCCGGAACCGCATCCTGCGGTCCTCGGGCTGGTCCGCCTCATGGGCGGCAAGCTCGGCCAGCAGGCCGGTCACCGTCCGCACCGCCGCGACCGGCGAGGGGAACTCGGCCAGGAGTCCATCGCCCATGGTCTTGATAAGGCGCCCTTCGCCCGCCGCCAGACCGGGCAGGATCACGCTGTCGCGCAGGTGGCGCAGGCGGTTTGCCGTGCCTTCCTCGTCCGCGGCCATCAGGCGCGAGTATCCGACCAGATCGGCGGCGACGAGGGTGGTCAGGCGGCGTTGCATGGATAACCCGTTGGACGCTGAGGTATCGCAAGTTTGCAAACAACCTGCCCTGCGGCAAGGAAATCTTTGTTCTGGCTTGGTGCTAGCCCGCGCGCCCGTAAAAGCCCGTCCGCTCGGCCTCGGTAAAACTCACGCCGGGCTGTTCGAAATAGGAAAACACCGCGATGACGCGGGCGCGGGCACCTCTTACGGGCGTGACGCGGTGGGCGGTGTTCTTGCCCTTGAACACGTTCAGCGTGCCGGGGCTGAGGGTGATGGTGCGGGCGTCGGGGTCGTCCCCGGCCAGCAGGCGGGCGACGCCGTCGTAATTGGGATCGGCATCGCTGCGCAGGTCGGTGCGGTATTCGAAGCCGCCCCCGGCCTCGGGCGCCTGCAACAGGAGCGTCGTGGTGAACTCGGACCGGTCGAAATGCCAGTTCAGCGCCTGGCCCTGCTGATAGGACATCACGTTCACCCGCGCGAGCGGGTCGTCCATCGGGTAGAGCGCGGGCTTGTCCATGGTTGCGGCCAGGAACCGGGCGAATTCGGGCCATTCATAGAGCCGCAACAAGGCCGATCCGGCGATCTGGTCGGCGCAGAGGGTGCGGTTCGAGGTCTGGAACCGGCGCAGCGCCGGGTGGTCGGAGGGCAGGTCCGCCACCGCACGGAAATAGATGTTGTGGTCGCGCTCGTGCAGGAAGGCCTCGGTCGCGAAGCGCGGCAGCAGGGTGGCGGTTTCGGCCGCGGCCGCCTCGGGCCGCATCAGGCGTTCGAGGTTGAACATGCCGCTGCGCGCCAGGTCGTCGCGGCAGCGGGCAACCAGCACCCTCCATTCAGGGCTGTGCGGGCGATCCAGCGGATAGCGGTCGAGATCGAGGATATCATGCATCTTGGCTGTCCTGTGGTCTTTGCCCAAGCTTGCCGGTCGTTTCCCGTCTGGCCAAGCGGATTTTGCCGGGGCACCTGCCGGTCCCAACGCCGGTTTCGGACATCGACGCGGTGGATTTCGGGGGGAAAATCAGATCCACCCTGTTATGTTGCGCGTAACAGGGTGGATTGGAACCCTGAGCGGCATCATATATAGGTCCGCGAGCAATCGAGGAAGCACGGCATGAACATTCACCCTCGCGATGTGAATACCACCCCGGACCGGGACGAGGCCGAGGCGGCGCTGGACGTGCTGCGGCGCTGGGCGGCCAGGGCCAGCGCGACCGAGATCAGCCTGCTTGATCCGGCGGTGGCCCGGTTGCTGCCAGGATCCGTGCCGTCGAACTATCCCGACCTGTCGCGCCGCTATCCCGAGGATTTTGTGGCAGACGAGGCCTATCGCGACACGCTGCCCGATTTGCAGAACGGCCCGGCCAGCCTGATCCGGGGGGCAAAACAGCAGATCCAGCATGTGGGCATCTCGAATTTTCGCCTGCCGATCCGGTTTCACCGCAAGAACGGTGACGATCTGACGCTGGAAACCTCGGTGACAGGCACGGTGAGCCTCGATGCCGAGAAGAAGGGCATCAACATGTCCCGCATCATGCGGTCGTTCTACAAACATGCCGAACGCACCTTCAGCTTCGAGGTGATGGAAGCGGCGCTGGACGATTACATGACCGATCTGGACACATTCGACGCGCGCATCCAGATGCGGTTTTCCTATCCCGACAAGGTGCGCAGCCTGCGTTCCGGGCTGGAGGGATACCAGTATTACGACATCGCGCTGGAACTGGTCGAAACGGACGGCGAGCGGCTGAAGATCATGCATCTCGACTATGTCTATTCCTCGACCTGCCCCTGTTCGCTGGAATTGAGCGAACATGCGCGCTCGGCCCGAGGTCAGCTGGCCACGCCGCATTCGCAGCGCTCGGTGGCGCGGATTTCGGTGGTGGTCGATTGCAACGCGGACTGCCTGTGGTTCGAGGATCTGATCGCGCTTTGCCGCCGGGCGGTGCCGACCGAGACCCAGGTCATGGTCAAGCGCGAGGACGAACAGGCCTTTGCCGAGCTGAACGCGGCCAACCCGATCTTTGTCGAAGATGCGGCGCGGCTGTTTTGCGCCGAACTGTTGGCCGATCACCATATCGGTGATTTCCGGGTGATCGCCAGCCATCAGGAAAGCCTGCACAGCCATGATGCGGTGTCGGTGCTGACCGAGGGGCCGACATTTGCCTCGGCCAGCCTGGACCCGCGCCTGTTCACCACCCTGTTCCACGTCGGCTGAGCCGGACGGCTCAATTCGCAGGCAGATTTGCCAGGCAATAGGGCGATGCGGCGCATTTTTGCCGCATCGCGGCATTTCTCTGCACATGCAAACGGAACCACCCTATACTGGATCCGAGCGAAGATTCGGCATCCGGCGGCTTTGTCCGTGGTCCGGGCTGAAAGGGACCGTGAGTGTGACACAGGGCCTATCAACTCTGAACGATCCGGGCAGGGGCATCGCCTGTGCCGCAATATGCTTTCGCTTACCGCTTTCCACCCCCGTGTTTCCCGGAGTGATATCATGATGCTTTCGATCCTTTCGCCGCTGCATGCCCAGGCCGCCGCGATCCGCGCGCTTGGCTATGCCGTCAGCACCCAGTTGCGCGTGGCGCAGATCTTTGCCTGCTCGGCCATCAACGCGCCGATGGCGCAGGTGCGGGCGATTCAGGCGGCCGCCTCCTTGCCCTCAGAGGTGACGCGTGCCGTTGCGGCCGTGCGGGCAGAGGACCGTCCGGGCAAGGTGGCGGTCCTGCCCAAGGCGCCTGTTGCACCCAGGGTGGAAGAGACGGCCGTTGTGCCCGCAGAATCGGCGCCGGTTGCCGACACGCCGAAGGCTCCCGCGCCAACGGTTGAGCCCATCGTCGCGACCGACGAGGCCGCGGCGTCGGTTGTCGCCGAGGTCAAGGCATCGGCGCCCGAGGTCCCGGAGACCGTGGTCAGCCACCCCGCCAAGGCCGCGGCAAAACCGGCGTCGGCGCAATCGCGGCGCCGCAAGGCGCCCTCGGCCCCGGCTCCGATGCCCAAGGCAACAGCGAAAACCGACGGGTGACAGGGCCGCGCCCGCTTGACTCCGACCGTGGGGCGCGCCAACCCTGCGCCCCATGTTGGACATTCGCCCCGTCGGATATGTGATCGGTCTGCTCGTCGCCATTCTGGGCGCGACGATGGTGTTCCCGATGATTGTCGATGTGATCGACGGGCGCGGCGAGTGGCATGTCTTTCTGCAAAGCGGCATCATCAGCGTGCTGACCGGCGGGCTGATGGCGCTGAGCTGCGCCAACGGGGTGCGCGAAGGGCTGACGATCCAGCAGACCTTTCTGCTGACCACCCTGGTCTGGGTGGCGCTGCCCATCTTTGGCGCGATCCCCTTTGTGTTCGGTGCGACCGAGCTGCGCTTTGTCGATGCGTTTTTCGAGGCGATGTCGGGGTTGACCACCACCGGTTCGACGGTGGTCTCGGGGCTCGACGCCCTGCCGCGCGGGCTCTTGTTGTGGCGCGGTATCCTGCAATGGCTGGGCGGTATCGGCATCATCGTGGTGGCGATGGTGTTCCTGCCCGAGCTGCGGGTGGGCGGGATGCAGATCTTCCGCTCCGAAGGGTTCGATACGATGGGCAAGATCCTGCCCCGCGCGCAGGAGATCGCGGGCCAGATCACCGTCATCTATGTGGCGCTGACCGTGGCCTGCCTGACCGTCTATGCCGCGCTGGGGATGAACTTCTTCGATGCGCTGGTGCATGCAATGACCACGGTGTCGACCGGGGGGTTTTCAAATTACGACGCCTCGTTCGGCACGTTCTCGGGCCCGGCGGAATATGCGGCCTCGGTCTTCATGATTCTCGCGGCGCTGCCCTTCGTGCGCTATGTGCAGCTGGTGAACGGCCATTCCGCCCCGATCCTGAAGGACAGCCAGATCCAGACCTTCCTGATCGTCATCGGCGTGCTGGTGGTGGCGACCACATTCGTGCTCACCTCGATCTTTCCGCATCATATCGAACAGGCCTTCCGCGAGGCGCTGTTCAACATCACCTCGATCATCTCGGGCACCGGCTATGCCAGTGTCGACTACATGAACTGGGGGCCGCTCCTGATCACCATGTTCTTTGTGATCGGGCTGATCGGCGGCTGCGCCGGGTCGACCGCCTGTTCGGTCAAGATCTTCCGCTATCAGCTGCTGTTTGCGTCGATCAAGGCGCAGCTACAACGCATCCGCTCGCCGCATGGCGTGTTCCAGCCGCGCTACCAGGGGCGCGCGGTGGGACCCGATGTGCTGAGTTCGGTGATGAGCTTCTTCGTCTTCTTCATCGTGTCGCTGGGCATCCTGTCCTGGGCGCTGTCGCTGACCGGGCTGGATTTCATCACCTCGCTGTCGGGCGCGGCCACGGCGATTGCCAATGTTGGCCCCGGTCTGGGCGACCAGATCGGCCCGGCCGGCAATTTCAGCGGTCTGAACGACACCGCCAAATGGCTGCTGAGCGTCGGCATGCTGATCGGCAGGCTCGAGGTGCTGTCGGTCTATGTCCTGTTCACCCTGCAATTCTGGCGCGCCTGAGGACTGACCCAAGCACCGGTCCTGCTTCTTTCTGGTTGGAAATACTCCGGGGGTCTGGGGGCAGCGCCCCCAGCCTTCGAGCCTGGACAGACCTCAGTTCCAGCAGCTGACCAGAACCGTCATCGCATCCGCCCGGCGGCTCATCTCGTCGGGGGTGACGGTGCCCGCGCCCGCCGCGTCGCGTGCCCCGATGCCGGACACGCTCAGCACATCGCGCAGTGCCTGCGCCTTGGCGGCAAAGCTGACATCGCGGGGCAACTGCTGGTCGCCTGCCGGTTCCGCCAGCAGCATGCCGATCACCGCGCCGCTGGAGTCCAGGACCGGCCCGCCGGCATCGCCGGTCTGAGCCTTCAGGCTCAGTCGCGCCAGCTCGGTCTCGCCACGCAGGCCGGAGACATCCGCCACGGTGCCAAAGCTCAGCGTCGGCGCGCCCAGCACGCCCTCGTAGGAGAAGCCCGACAGCACCACCTCGGCGTTGATGCGCGGCGCGTCGGTGGCCAGATCGGCCACCTGCATCGGTGCCAGTGGCTGCACCGGGCGCAGCACCGCCACCCCCAGCCCGGCATCGGTGTCGATCACCTGCGCCTCGTAGTCGTGGTCGAGCGTCACCCTTGTGCAGCCGGTCACCGCCTCGGCCACGGTCATCACGGTGCCCTTGCCGTCGACATAAAAGCCAGAGCGCGACAGGCGCGGTTTGCGGATCTGGAGGCCCGACACCAGGTCGACGCGCTGTTCGGCATCGCCGCCCGCGCCCGCGTCCAGCACGCCCTCGGTGCGGGTGAAGCTCTCTTTCATCGCCGCCAGAACGCGGGCGCGCCGGTCCTCGTCGCCTTGCGGCCAGATCAGGGTAAAGCCCTTGATCTCGCCATTGGCGAGCGCCGCTTCGGTGTAGGAGACGATGCCGTTGCCGCGGCCTTCGAGCGTGAAACTGTCGCTGCCGCGTTCGCGGGGGCCGTCGAGCGGCACGATTTCCAGCGTCTGCATGATGTCGTAGAGGCCGAACAAAGTCGCCTTGTCGCCCGGCTGGCTGATCAGCAGCACCCGGATGCCGTCGTCGCCGCTGGCCTCGTAATGGGCAAAGGGAGGCTCGTAGCGGCTGAAGCGGACCGCGCCAAGGGGCATGTCCATCTCGATTCCGGCCTGCGAGTCGTAGCGCCGCGCCATGCCGACCGAGATCAGCGGCGCATTGTACTGGTCCATCAGCGCCTTGCGCTGGAGCGTGGTGAGCACACCGGTGGCCTCATAGCCGTTGAAACTCTGCCAGTCGGCCATGGACCGGCGGGTGCCGGCGCCGAAGGCGCCGTCGATGGCGGCGTTGTAGAAGCCCGCCGCCTGAAGCGCGATTTGCAGGCCCTGGCGTTCCTCGCGGCTGAGCGCCTGTTCGCTGCGGCGCGCTTCGGCCGGGGTTTCGTCGGCCGGTTCCGGTTGCGCAATCGGGGCGGCGGGGGCGGCAGGTTCCGCCGTCTGCTCAACCGGGGCGGTGACCGCGCCCTGACCCAGGACGTTGGTTCCTACCGGCCAGAATTGCTGTCCCAGTCCGGCGCTGAGGGCGATGAAACTATCCGAGGGGATACGGCCCTCGGCGCGGTAGACGCGCAGCACTTCTTCGGCATCGGGGCGCAGATAGGGGCCCAGCACGATACCGTACCAGCCGCCGCCCAGCGAGAACCCGGCCACGTCTCCGAGACTGCCTGCATAATCCTGTGCCCGTGCCTGGGCGGTGCTCAGATTGGGCTGGGCCTCGATCTGGACCCAGACGATATCGGTGTCGGATTGGGCGAAGACGGGCGTGGAAAACAGCGCAACAAGGGAAAGGAGTGCGGCAAACAGTCTGGTCATTCTTTGGTTCCGTACCTTCAAATACGTATCGTGCGAGCAGGTTATGCAGGTATTTGGCCCAAATGCCATGCCCGGCAACAGGGGAAAATCGGGTGTGGCGCAATCATCGCAGCCCTTGCGGGCCCGCCGCCACAAGCGCCGTTGACGCTGCGCGCCCGCTTGCATAGGAAAGGCGCGACCCGTTTTCCAGCGCCCGAGGCCGCCCGATGACCGACACGACCCGCACCGCACCGCGCTCTTTCCAGGAGATCATCCTGCGGCTGCAAAGCTATTGGGCCTCGAAGGGCTGCGCCATCCTGCAACCCTATGACATGGAGGTGGGCGCGGGCACGTTCCATCCGGCCACGACGCTGCGCGCATTGGGCAGCGCGCCCTGGGCCGCCGCCTATGTGCAGCCCTCGCGCCGCCCGACCGACGGGCGTTATGGCGAGAACCCGAACCGGCTTCAGCATTACTATCAATACCAGGTGCTGATCAAACCGAGCCCGCCCGATCTGCAAGATCTGTATCTGGGCTCGCTGGAGGCGATCGGCGTCGACATGGCGCTGCATGACATCCGGTTTGTCGAGGACGACTGGGAAAGCCCGACGCTGGGTGCCTGGGGTCTGGGCTGGGAGGTCTGGTGTGACGGCATGGAGGTGAGCCAGTTCACCTATTTCCAGCAGGTGGGCGGGCATGACTGTGCGCCCGTCTCGGGCGAGCTGACCTATGGGCTGGAGCGTCTGGCGATGTATATTCTGGGCATCGACCACGTGATGGACATGCCGTTCAACGATCCGCAGTCGCCGATTCCGCTGAGCTATGGCGATATCTTCAAGCAGACCGAAGAGGAATACGCGCGCTGGAACTTCGATGTGGCCAATACCGAGGTTTTGCTCAGGCATTTCGAAGAGGCCGAGGCCGAATGCGCCGCGATCCTGGCGCAAACCCATGACGACCCCAAGACCGGCAAGCGCATCGTGATGGCGCATCCGGCTTACGACCAGTGCATCAAGGCCAGCCATATCTTCAACCTGCTCGATGCGCGCGGCGTGATCTCGGTGACCGAGCGGCAGGCCTATATCGGCCGGGTGCGGGCGCTGGCCAAGCAATGCGCGGATGCGTTTGTGCAGACGACCGCCGGGGGCTATGCTGCCGCCTGAGGACATCAGGGCAGGGGCAGGGCGATGGAACAGGCGACGCGCGAGCGCTATGAGGAGAAGCTGCGCAAGGCGCGGCGACAGCTGAAACGGCAGGTGCGCACGGCGCAGAGCGAGGGGTTCATGACCGGGGCGGCGGCCATGCTGCGGCCCGGTGACGTGGTGATCGACTGCGGCGCCAATGTGGGCGACGTGACCGAGGTCCTGTCGGCGACGGGCGCCACCGTGCATTGTTTCGAGCCCGACCCTTATGCCTTTTCGCTGCTGGAACGCCGGTTCGGGACCGCGCCCAACGTCATCCTGCACAACAAGGCGGCGGGCGTCGCGGCGGGCCATATCGGTCTGATGCGCGCCGAGAGTTTTGGCGAGGATCCCAAGAAGAACACGGTGATGAGCACCACATTGCCGGGCGGGCGCGGCATCAGCGCGGAAGCGGGCGACGTGATCGAGGTCGAGATGATCGACTTTCCCGCCTTTCTGGAGGGGCTGATCGCCGAGCATGGCGATATCGCGATGCTGAAGATGGATATCGAGGGGGCGGAGCTGGATATCCTCGAAGCGATGGACGCGCGGGATCTCTTTGAGCCGATCCGGGTGACGCTGGTCGAGACCCATGAGCGCAAGTTCCCCGATCTGCGCGACAGGTTCCGGGCGCTGAAATTGCGCATGGCCGCGCGGTTTTCGCCGTCTAAGGTCAATCTCGACTGGATCTGAGCGGGTTGTGGCGAAAGGGCGCAGAGCAGACAGAGCGACCGTCGTCGACCCGTGCCAGGTCGACCGCAACCGCAGGGCCATACGCGATCCGGGATCGACGCGCTGTTGTCCCGGAGATGCTGAGACCGGACAGAAGGGCGAGCCATGCGCATCATCGAACTGACCATCACGCTTGAAGACATCGACCCCGCAGTGACACGCTCCTTGCAGGTGCCCGCCGACATTCGCCTTGACCGTCTGCACCTGACCCTCCAGGCCGCCATGGGATGGACCAACTCGCATCTTTACATGTTCGAGGCGGGCGGTACGACATGGGGGCTGCCCGACCCGGATTTTGGCGGCGATGATCTGCCCGCGAACAAGACCACCCTTGCCAGGGTCATCGAGGACACCGGCGCAAGCACCATCACCTATCTCTACGATTTTGGCGACAGCTGGGAGCACAAGATCAGGATCGGCGCGACCGGCGAGCCTGTCCCCGGCGCGCTTTACCCACGTCTCACGGATATCGCGGGCCGTTGTCCGCCCGAGGATGTGGGCGGGGTCCCGGGATATGAAGCGTTTCTTGAGGCGATCGGCGATCCCGGACACCCGGAACATGCCGATCTCAGGACATGGTACGGCGGCGAGTTTGATCCGAACATTCCCGAAAGCGACGAACTCCGCCTCGACGTTCTCAAACTCGCCAAACGTTGGCAGCCGAAGAAGAAGCCGATCAACTGATCAGCGTGGAACCGGAACAGGATCTGCAAAAAATATCCCGGCAAAGCTGGTATCCCGGGGCGCTGTCCTACATCAAGGCGCAGACGGCAATCGGCCCGATTCTGCCCATGTGAATACTGGCGGAGCGGGAAAAGGAGAGAGACATGACCGGCAAAGTTCTTGTCATCCTGCTGGCGCTCTGCGCCATAAGCGCGGGCCTGTCGATGTATTACCTTCAGGTTTACGGCTATTATTACGAGGTCGAGCCGCGCCCGGGGCAGGATGTGACGCTGGTGCCGCAGGGCGGCGACAAGGCGGAGGTCATCGCCTATGACGGGTTCCAGGCCATCGACGCCGACAGTTCCCCCATCCGTTATCGCGCCTGTTTCACCACCACGCTTGATCTCGACACGCTGAGCGCGGCCTATACCCCGGTCGAGAACCCCGAACCGCTGACCGCGCCCTCCTGGTTCGACTGCTATGATACAGGCCAGATCGACGAGGCGCTGAAAAGTGGCCGGGCGCGGGCCTATCTGGGGGCCAAGAACGTCCATTATGGCGTCGACCGCATCGTTGCGGTGACCGAGGACGGGCGGGGCTATGCCTGGCATGTGCTGAACAATTGCGGGCAAAAGGCCTATGACGGCACCGTGGTTGGCGAGGAATGCCCAGCCCGGCCCGAGAGTTGAGCGGAGCAGGCGCGGACAGGTGACCGGGACACTGGAGATATCCGCCTTCATGACCGTGACCCTGGGTCTTGCGGTCTATCTGATCGGTGTGCGGATCAACGACCGGCTGCCGTTTCTGGAGCGCTTCAGCATTCCCGAACCGGTGACGGGTGGGTTGCTGGCCTCGCTGGTGGTGCTGGGGCTGTATGCCGGGTTCGGGATCGAGCTGGACTTTGACCTGGCAGGGCGCGATTTCCTGCTGGTGCTGTTCTTTACCGGGATCGGGCTGAACGCGCGGCTTGGCGATTTGGTCGCGGGCGGCAAGCCGCTGGCGATCCTGTTGGTGCTGACCCTGCTGACCATCGTGGCGCAGAATGTCATCGGGGTGCTGGGCGCGGTGATCTTCGGGTTTCCGGCACAGGCGGGGGTGCTATTTGGCTCGGCGTCGCTGATCGGGGGACATGGCACCGCCATTGCCTGGGCGCCCGAGGTGGCGCAGGCCACGGGCCTGACCTCGGCCACCGAACTGGGGGTCGCGGTGGCGACGCTGGGTCTGGTGATCGCGGCGCTGATCGGCGGGCCGATTGCCACCTGGCTGGTGGACAGCCGCCAGCTGACCCCGAACCGCCCGGACGAAGAGCTGACGGTCGGCATCCCCAATGAGGCGGACGAGGAGCCGCCCCGGATCGACCACAAATCGCTGATGCGGGTGTTGCTGACGCTGAATGTGGCGATCCTGCTGGGATTTGCTCTGCATGAAACCATCGACCAGATGGGGCTGAAACTGCCGCTCTTCGTGCCCTGCCTGCTGACCGCCATCGCGGTGGGCAACCTGCGCACGGCGCTGTTTCCACGCGCCCCGCGCGTGTCGCGCACCCCGACGCTGGCGCTGATCTCGGAATTTGCGCTGGGCGCGTTCCTGGCGATGTCGCTGATGAGCCTGCAACTCTGGACCATTGCCGAGACCGGGCTGGCGCTGGCGGTGATCATCGCGCTTCAGACACTGTTTGCGGTGGGCTTCATCCTGCTGGTCCTGTTCCGCGCCATGGGTGGCGGGTATCGCGCGGCGGTGCTGGCGGCAGGGTTTGGCGGCTTTGCGCTGGGCGCGACGCCCACCGCGATTGCAAATATGACCGCCGTGACCAAGCGCTATGGCCCGTCGCCTCTTGCCTTTATCGTGCTCCCCCTTGTATCCGCCTTTTTTGTGGATATCGCCAATGCGGTCGTCATCCAGATGATCGTCAATTTCTAAGGACCGACCATGCCCGACCTGCTGATCGAACTGTTTTCCGAGGAAATCCCCGCCCGCATGCAGGCGCGTGCCGGTGAGGACCTGAAAAAGCGGATCACCGACGGTCTGGTCGAGGCGGGCCTGACCTATGCCCATGCCGCAGCGCTGACGACGCCGCGCCGTCTGACATTGGCGGTTGAGGGGCTGCTGGATGCAAGCCCGACCCTGCGTGAAGAACGCAAGGGTCCCAAGGTCGGCGCGCCCGAGCAGGCGGTCGAGGGTTTCCTGCGCGGCGCCGGGATCACCCGCGACCAGCTGGAAGAGCGGGAAACGCCCAAGGGCGCGATTTACTTTGCCACCGTCGAAAAGCCGGGCCGCCCGGCGGCGGCGATCGTGGCCGAGGTGCTGGAAGACACCATTCGCAACTTTCCCTGGCCCAAGTCGATGCGCTGGGGCGCGGGGTCCTTGCGCTGGGTGCGGCCGTTGCAGTCGATCCTGTGCATCCTGACGACCGAGGCCGGGGCCGAGGTGGTGCCGCTCGATATCGACGGGATCACGGCGGGCGACAGCACCGCCGGTCACCGTTTCATGGCGCCCGCGCGGTTCTCCGTCACCTCGTTCGAGGACTATCAGGCCAAGCTCAAGCGCGCCTTTGTGGTGCTGGGCCCGGCCGAGCGGGCCGAGCATATCTGGAACGACGCTCAGAACCTGGCCTTTGCCGCCGGGCTGGAACTGGTCGAGGACAAGGGGCTGTTGGCCGAGGTCGCGGGCCTGGTCGAATGGCCCGTCGTGCTGATGGGGCAGATCGGGGCGGAGTTCCTGGACCTGCCGGCGGAGGTGCTGCAAACCTCGATGCGCGAGCATCAGAAGTTCTTCTCGGTCCGCAATCCAAAAACCGGCCGGATCGAACGGTTTGTCACCGTTGCCAACCGTGAGACTGCTGATAACGGCGCCACCATCCTGGCGGGCAATCAAAAGGTGCTGTCGGCGCGTCTGGCCGATGCCAAGTTCTTCTGGGACAACGATCTGCGCGTGGCGCGGGCGGGCATGTCCGACTGGACGGACGCGCTGGAAAACGTGACCTTCCACAACAAGCTCGGGTCGCAGGGCGACCGCATCCGCCGCATCGCCGCGCTGGCGCGCGATCTGGCCCCGATTGTCGGCGCGGATGCCACACAGGCCGAACAGGCCGCGACCCTTGCCAAGGCCGACCTGAGTTCCGAGATGGTCTTCGAATTCCCCGAACTTCAGGGGTTAATGGGCCGCTATTACATCGAGGCCGCGGGCCATGACGCCACCATCGCCGCCGTGGCGCAAGAGCATTACGCGCCGCTTGGTCCCTCGGATGACGTGCCCACCGCGCCTCTTTCTGTCACCGTGGCGCTGGCCGACAAGCTGGATACGCTGACCGGCTTCTGGGCCATCGACGAGAAGCCCACCGGTTCGAAAGACCCCTTCGCGCTGCGCCGCGCGGCGCTGGGGGTGATAAGGCTGGTGTTGACAAACGACCTGCGCCTGCGGCTCGATCGGCCCATCGACGCGCAGCTGGTGCGGCACAAGTACCATGCCAGCAATGGCGCGGCCGCGCTGTCAGACCTGCTCGACGAGATCGCCGACCATGGCGTGTTCGGCGCCGCCTTTGAGACCATCAAGGGGAAGCTGGGCGATCCTGGTGCATTGGAGGCGCTGGCCGGGGATGTGCCGGATCTTTCCGCCGATCTGCTTTCCTTCATCCACGACCGGCTCAAGGTCTTCCTGCGTGATGAGGGCATCCGCCACGACGTGATCGACGCCTGTATCGCGATGGAGGGCAATGACGACCTCAACCTGCTGGTCAAACGTGCCCGCGCGCTCAACGCCGTGATCGCGACCGAGGATGGCGAGAACCTGGTGCAGGGCTTCAAGCGCGCCAACAACATCCTGACCCAGGCCGAGGAAAAGGACGGGGTCGAATACTCCTTTGGCGCCGATATCAAATTCGCCGAGGCCGACAGCGAAAAGGCGCTGTTTGTCGCGCTGGAGCAGGCCGAGGCCACCATCGATGTCGCGCTCAAGGCAGAGGATTTTGCCGCTGCGATGACGGCCATGGCCGCCCTGCGCGCGCCGGTCGATGCCTTCTTTGATCAGGTGCAGGTCAATTCCGACAATCAGGTGGTGCGCCGCAACCGCCTGAACCTGCTCAGCCAGATCCGCAAGGTCTGTTCCAGCACCGCCGATTTGACCCGCATCGAGGGGTGAGGTGCGCCCGGATATCGGTCCGGTGGACCGATATCAACGCCGAACGGGCGGAGCCCCGGGGGATCCCTGATCTTGGCAGGCGGGCGCCGGGCCGGGCACCCCCTGCTGCTTCTTTCTGGACACAAATACTCAATTCCCCGGTCGCCACTGGCGCGGCATGCGGCCAGAACGCGCTTGCGCCAGCCCCAAACGCCCTTATTCTGCACCCAAACCAAAAGGTGCCGCAGTGCAGAATAATCCCAACACCACGCTGATCACCGCCACCGCGCCGGTGGCAACGGCAACCCATGGCGGGCGCGCGAAATGCCTGCAACGGCTGGTGCGGCTCGACCTGCCGGTGCCGCGCACGGTGGCGCTGTCGTTTTCGGCGGTGCATGACATTGCGCAGGGACAGCTGCCCGATATCGGCGCCATCGTCAGCCAGTTCGAGCCGACCGCGCTTTTGTGCGTGCGGCCCAGTTCCGAGGATCCCGACTGGGGCGGACCGGGGGCGGTGCTGAACATCGGCATGAACGATGCGCGTTTTGTCGAACTCAGCGACAAGATGGGGGCCGAGGCGGCGGCGGCGCTCTACCTGCGCTTCGTGCAGACCTTTGCCATTCACGTGGCCCGGCTCGACCCGGATGTGTTCGACGAGATCGAGGCCGACGGCCGCGAGGGGCTGCGCCAGAGCTTGCGCGCCTATGAGGACGAGACCGACGAGAACTTCCCGCAGGATCCGGGCGAACAACTGGCCGCGGTGCTGCGCTCGATGGCGCGGGCGTGGGAGGGCACCTCGGCCCGCCTGCTGCGTCAGGCCAAGGGCGCTCCGGCCGATGCGGGCCTGGGTCTCGTGGTGCAGGAGATGATCCCGGGTCTCGGCCAGGGCGAATGCGGATCGGGCGTGCTGCAACTGGTGGAACCGGCCACCGGGCTTCCACAGATCACCGGCCGGTACCTGAGCCAGAGCCAGGGGCGCGACGCGCTGGGGGCAGGGGCCGAGGCGCTTTATCTGGAAAAGGATCCGCGCGGCGTCGCGCTGGAAGATGTGGCGCCCGAGGCCTTTGCGGCGCTCAAGCAGCATGCGGCGCTGATGCGCGAGAAGCTGCGCGAGGAGATGCAGGTCGAATTTGTGATCGAGAATGGCCATGTGCATATTCTCGACGGGGTGCGGGTGCCGCGCAGCGCGCGTGCGGCGCTGCGCATCGCGGTGCGGCTGGCCGAAGACGGCATCATCCCGCCGCAAGAGGCGGTGATGCGGATCGACCCGCATTCTGTGAACGAGTTGCTGCACCGGCAGGTGCATCCGCAGGCCAAGCGGGATGTGCTGACCACCGGCATCGCCGCCAGCCCGGGGGCGGCCACGGGCAAGATCGTGTTCACCGCGGCCGAGGCGCAGGCCAGCGCGGCGCGCGGCGAGCCTTGTGTGCTGGTGCGGCGCGAGACCGCGCCCGAGGATGTGCGCGGCATGCATGCCGCCGTGGCGGTGTTGACCGAACGGGGCGGCATGACCAGCCACGCGGCGGTGATCGGGCGGGGTCTGGGCCTGCCCTGCATCGTTGGCGCCTCCGAGATGGAGTTCCAGACCAAGGTGCGGATGATCAAGGCGCCCGACGGGCGGGTGTTCCGCACCGGTGACATCCTGACCATCGACGGCAGCACCGGGCAGGTTCTGGCGGGCGAGCCTGCGATGATGGAGGCGGCGCTGGACGACAGTTTCCAGACGCTTATGGCCTGGGCCGATGCCGAGCGCGATATCGGCATCCGCGCCAATGCCGACACGCCGGCGGATGCGCAGACGGCGCGCAATTTTGACGCGCAGGGGATCGGGCTGTGCCGGACCGAGCATATGTTCTTTGATCCCGGCCGGTTGACGGTGATGCGCGAGATGATCTTTGCTGCCACGCCCTCGGGGCGCAAGGCCGTGCTGGAACGGCTGCTGCCGATGCAGCGGGACGATTTTGTGCAGCTTTTCCGCATCATGGAGGGCAAGCCGGTCTGTATCCGCCTGTTCGACCCGCCACTGCACGAGTTCCTGCCGACCACGCGCGCCGGTCAGCGTGAGCTGGCCGAGGCGCTGGACATTCCGGTCAGCGATGTGACCCGCCGGGTCGAGGCGATGACCGAGTATAACCCCATGCTGGGCCTGCGCGGCGTACGTCTGGGCGTGACCGTGCCCGAGATCTACGACATGCAGGCGCGCGCCATTTTCGAGGCGACGCTGGAGGCCAGCCGCAAGGGTAAACCGGTGGTGCCCGAGGTGATGATTCCGCTGGTTTCGGCCAAGCGCGAGGTGGAACTGGTCAAGGCGCGCATCGACGCGGTGGCGGCGGCCGTCGCCTCGGAGCGGGGGCAGGAATTCGACTATCGCCTGGGCGTGATGGTCGAGACGCCGCGTGCCTGTCTGCGGGCCGACGAGATCGCGCATTGCGCCTCGTTCCTGAGTTTCGGCACCAATGACCTGACGCAGATGACCTATGGCCTGTCACGCGACGATGCGGGGCGGTTCATGTCGGTCTATGTCCGGCAAGGGGTATTCACCGAAGATCCGTTCCATGTGCTGGACCAGGATGGCGTGGGCGAATTGCTGAAACTCGGGGTGGAACGGGGCCGCAAGTCCAAGCCTGAAGTAACCGTTTCAGTCTGTGGCGAACATGGCGGCAACCCCGAATCAATCGCCTTTTGCAGGGCTGCCGGTTTTGACTATGTGTCCTGTTCCCCCTTCCGTGTACCGGTCGCGCGCCTGGCTGCGGCACAATTGGCCATATCGGATAAACTTGGTATGAGTGAGGGGTAAGATCACTGCATGTTGTGGTGATGTACAGACTCTGCGGTGTAAAAATCTCTGTGTTTTCAGTCGTTACACCCTTGCAATTTCGCTAAAACTGGACCTTTGCGAAACTCTGAGGTATTGGCACCCCTGCGCCGACATGGGGAGGAACCGGCGCGGATGCCTTGTGTGGGGTTTTGGATATGAAACGATTTCTACTGACAGCCTTGCTGTCGGCTGCGGTCGCGGTGCCGAATATTTCCATGGCAGACCGTGGGCCAGAGCGCCCGGAAGCCGAAAAGGCCGCCGTTTCCGCGCCGAAAGGCAAGCGGTTTCGCGACTATCTGAACGCCTTCCGGCCACAACCCGACGCGGGCCCGGTCGAGGTGTCGTTCTCGCGTACCTGGATCGACGAACAGCCCAAGGCGCAGGGCGGCGAGCAATGGGCGTGTCTGGCCGAGGCGCTGTATTTCGAGGCGCGCGGCGAGACCGTAAAGGGTCAGTTCGCGGTAGCCGAAGTGATCCTGAACCGGGTTCAGAGCGAGCGGTTTCCCGATACCCCCTGTGGCGTGATCAAGCAGGGGACGGGCCGCAAGTACCAATGCCAGTTCACCTATACCTGCGACGGGCGCAAGGACGTCATTGCCGAGAAGGCCGCTTATGAAAGGGTTGCCAAGGTTGCCCGGCTGGCGCTGGACGGGGTGGCCGAGGAGTTGACGGGCGGCGCCACCTATTACCACACAACCGCAGTAAAACCCAGCTGGGCGCGGCGGTTCACCCAGACCGCCAAGATCGGCGTTCACCTGTTTTACAGCCCGGGTCAGCGCACCGCCAGCAACTGATCGGGTGACCACGCGAACAGGTTGGCGCATGCCTGCCGAAAGCCTGCTGGCAGAGGCGCAAACCACGTCTATATTGCGGGTCACGGAGGCCCGCGATGAAACTTACCCGTAGACAGATTCTGACAACTGGCGCAGCACTGGCATTGTTGCCGCGCCGCGCCTTTGCCGCCATGCCCGAGCTGGTCGCGGCCGAGAGCCGCCAACAGATCGCGCCCGGGGGATATCCCGAGACCGCGATCTGGAGCTATGGCGGCGGCACCCCCGGCACCGAGATCCGGGTGCCGCAGGGCGGCAGGGTGTCCCGCCGACTGGTCAACCGCCTGCCGCAGCCGACGGCGGTGCACTGGCACGGCATCCGCATCGACAACACGATGGACGGCGTGCCCGGCCTGACGCAGGAGGCGGTGCCGCAGGGCGGCAGTTTCGACTATGATTTCGAGTTGCCGGATGCCGGTACCTATTGGTACCATTCGCATAACCGCTCGATGGAGCAGGTGGCGCGCGGCCTGTATGGGCCGCTGATCGTGGACGAGCCGAAGGCCCCCGATATCGACCGGGATATCGTGCTGATGCTGGATGACTGGCGGCTTGACCCGGAAACCGCCGCGCTTGATGGGAACTTCGACAACGGCCATGACCTGAGCCATGCCGGGCGGTTTGGCAACCTGCTGACGGTGAATGGTCGCTTTGACCCTGCTTTCGAGGTGAAGAACGGCGAGCGGTTGCGCCTGCGGCTGGTCAATGCCGCCAATGCGCGGGTGCTTGAGGTCGGGCTTGACGGGCTGGAGGGCTGGATCGTGGCGCTGGACGGGATGCCGTTGGAGTCACCGCTGGTGGTCAGCGGTGCCTTTCCGCTGGCCCCGGCACAGCGGGCGGACCTGTTTGTGGACGTCACTGCCGAGAGCGGCGCCGCGGCCAGCCTGCTGAGTATCGAGCGCGATGGCGGCTATGGTCTGTGCCGGTTCGACGTGACCGGGCAGGCGGCACAGGCGCGCCGGACCGCGCCCGAAGCGCTGCCGCCCAATCCGCTGCCCGAGATTGGCGATCTTGCGGCGGCGCCGCTGCACGAGATGCGGCTTCAGGGCGGGGCGATGCGCTGGCTCGACAGCGCGATGCTGGGTGACACCGAGATGGGCGGGCGGGAGCTTGCGCAACTGGGCAAGTTCTGGGCGCTCAACGGGCGGGCCGACCGGCCCGAGGCGCCGTTTCTGGATGCCGCGCGCGGCAGCCTGCACAGGATCGCCTTTGTCAACGAGACCAATTTCGACCACGGCATGCATCTGCATGGTCATCATTTCCGCCTGATCGGGGCCAATGGCACGCCCGGCCCCTGGCGCGATACGGTGCTGGTGCCGCCCGGTGAAACCCGGCAGATCGCGCTGGTGGCGGATAACCCGGGCAAGTGGCTGTTGCATTGTCACATGCTGGGTCATGCCATGTCGGGCATGACAAGCTGGTTCCGCGTCGCCTGATGCCGCATTCGGCGACTGGTATGGCGTTTGTCACCCTGCTATAGGCGGGGTTCGCGCCTATTTAGGCTGGACGTGACCCACGAACCCGAAAGGCCCGCTCGATGGTTTCCGAAATCCGCCTCGCCTTTGCCCACCCCTCGGAGCGGTCCGAGGCGACGGCGACCCGCGGCCCGCTGGACCGTATCTCGCTGCGCGACCATGTGGTCGCGGTCGAGATTGGCGCCTTTCAGGCCGAACGCGGCACCACCCAGCGCATCTGTTTCAACGTGGTGGTCGAGGTGATGCCGCTGACCGGCCCGATCGACGACGACGTGGACCGGATCCTGTCTTATGACCGGGTGACCGAGGCGATTGCCCGCGCCCTGGCGGAAGAGCGGCTGAACCTGCTCGAAACCCTGGCGGAGCGGGTGGCGGAACTGATCCTGCACGAGCCGCAGGCGGTGCGGGTGTTTGTCCGTATCGAGAAGCTGGATCGTGGCCCCGGCGCGCTGGGGGTCGAGATCGTGCGCGGCCGCGACAAGCTGCATGTGGATCAGACCCAAGACCTGCGCCCGCATCCGCGCCTGGTCTACCTGTCGAACGCGGCGATTGACT
Source organism: Ruegeria aquimaris (assembly GCF_025751555.1). Taxonomy (GTDB): domain Bacteria; phylum Pseudomonadota; class Alphaproteobacteria; order Rhodobacterales; family Rhodobacteraceae; genus Ruegeria_B; species Ruegeria_B aquimaris. The sequence continues at coordinate 393,038 of NZ_JAOWLB010000001.1, read as the reverse complement.
CGGGCCATCTCAAGGGCTGGATCGACCAGCTGGAGCATCGCGACCGTCCGCTGATCATCTGTGTCGGTGCCTCGGGTCTGGCGGTGCCACGCACCGGTCACGCGATGACCCAGCGGCGGATCGACCTGCTTGCCATCGAACAGAATGCCTGGCGGCTGGCGGCGCGCGATCTGCGCTGCAAGGTGGTGTCGACGCGGACCGAGCTGGACTGGGCGATGAAGAACGGCCAGATCTGCGTCTGGGCGCCGTCCAAGATCGTGCTGGACGCGGTGGATGGCCCTTCGGCCAAGCCCTCGGACGCGGTGGCGCTGGCGGCCTGGTTCGCGGCGACCTTCGAGGCGGGCGAGATGCTGGTGATCGGGGCGGAATTGCCGGGCGATCCGGGAGTGCCTTTGCGCGCGGTGCCGGTGGAACAGGCCGAGCTGTGAGCGACTATTTCCGACCGCTGGTGCAGCAGGGAACGGCACGGCCCAGGGGCGCGGTGCCGCTGGGTGGTGGCACGTTGTGGTTCACCCATGCCGAACGCCTGTGCCGCGACGGGACATCCGAGGTGGTCCCGGCCGGGGATGTTCCCGCTGGGGTGCTGGACCGGCTGACGGGTGCGCGCGACGCCATTGCCGGGCTGGAGATGTCCCGCCCGCATCTGATGGGGATCCTGAACGTCACGCCCGACAGTTTTTCGGATGGCGGGCGGCACTATGCCGTCACCGATGCCGTGCAGGCGGCACTGGCGATGGCGGCGCAGGACGTCTCGCTGCTGGATATCGGCGGCGAGTCCACCCGTCCCGGTGCCACCGAAGTGCCGGTCGACGAGGAAATCCGCCGTATCGAGCCGGTGATCGAGGCGATCCGGGCCGAGACCGGCACCGCGATTTCCATCGACACCCGCAAGGCGGCGGTGGCCGAGGCAGCGCTGGCCGCCGGTGCGAGCCTGGTCAACGATGTGTCCGGGTTTACCTTTGACGCCGGGCTGGCGCCGCTCTGCGCCGAGACCAGCACGCCGGTCTGCATCATGCATGCGCAGGGTGATCCGGCGACGATGCAGCAGGACCCGCATTACGACAATGTGCTGCTGGATGTTTACGATTTCCTGTCGACGCAGGTGGACCGGCTGGTGGCGGCGGGTCTGTCGCGCGGTCAGATCGTGATCGACCCCGGCATCGGGTTCGGCAAGACGCAGGCGCATAACCTGACGCTCTTGCGGAACCTGTCGCTGTTCCACGGTATCGGCTGTCCGATCCTGCTGGGGGTCTCGCGCAAGCGGTTCATCGGCACCATCGGCAAGGAACCGCTGGCCGAGGCGCGCGCGCCGGGTTCGATTTCCGTTGGGTTGTCGGGGCTTGCGCAGGGCGTCCAGATTTTGCGGGTGCATGACGTGGCCGAAACCGCGCAGGCCTTGCGTCTGTGGGCTGCGGTCCGCTAAAGCTGCTCTTTACAGGATCAGAACGACAGCGAGGCGGCGATGCGCAAGCTTTTCGGAACCGACGGGGTGCGGGGCACCGCCAATACCCACCCGATGACCGCCGAGATGGCGCTGAGGATCGGGGCCGCCGTGGGCCGCTATTTCCGCCGCGACGCCAGCGGTGTGCACCGGGTGGTGATCGGCAAGGACACCCGCCTGTCGGGTTATATGCTGGAAAGCGCGCTGACCGCCGGGCTGACCTCGACCGGCATGAATGTGCTGCTGCTGGGCCCGGTGCCGACGCCCGCCGTTGGGCTGATGACCCGCTCGATGCGGGCCGATCTGGGGGTGATGATCTCGGCCAGCCATAACCCGGCCGAGGACAACGGCATCAAGTTCTTTGGCCCGGACGGGTTCAAGCTGTCCGACCAGGCCGAGATCGAGATCGAGGCGTTGATCGAAGAGGGCGTGCGCCCGGCGCAGGCGCAGAATATCGGCCGCGCCAAGCGGGTGGATGACGCCCGGTTCCGCTATGGCGAGCGGGTGAAATCCTCGCTGCCGCGCGATCTGCGGCTCGATGGGCTCAAGGTGGTGGTTGATTGCGCCAATGGCGCGGCCCACCGCGCCGCACCCGAGATCCTGTGGGAACTGGGCGCCGATGTGATCCCTGTGGGCATTGCGCCCGACGGGCTGAATATCAACCGGGGCTGCGGCTCGACCCATCCGCAGACGGCGGCAGAACAGGTGGTGGCGCATGGCGCCCATGTCGGTATCGCGCTGGATGGCGATGCGGACCGGGTGATCGTGATCGACGAGACCGGCACCCCCGCCGATGGCGACCAGTTGATGGCGCTGCTGGCGGCGCGCTGGGCGGCCGAGGGGCAGCTGAAAGGCGGCGCGCTGGTGGCGACAGTGATGTCGAACCTGGGGCTGGAACGGTTCCTGGCCGGGCAGGGAATCGGGCTGGAGCGCACCGCCGTAGGCGACCGTTATGTGGTCGAGCGGATGCGCGAGGGCGGCTTCAACCTGGGCGGCGAGCAATCGGGTCATATCGTGATGAGCGATTTTGCCACCACCGGTGACGGGCTGATGGCGGGGCTGCATTTTCTGGCCGAGATGGTGCGCTCGGGCCAACCTGCCAGCGCGCTGGCGCGGCAGTTCACCCCGGTACCCCAACTGTTGAAGAATGTGCGCTATGCCGCCGGGCAGGCGCCGCTGGAGATGGCGCCGGTGCAGCAGGCGATTGCCGAGGCGGAAGCCGCGCTCAACGGGTCGGGCCGGTTGCTGATCCGCAAGTCGGGGACGGAACCGCTGATCCGGGTGATGGCCGAATGCGAGGATGAGGCGCTGCTGACCCGGACCGTTGACAGCGTGGTCGAGGCGGTGGCCGACGCGGTATCCGCGCCGGCCTAGGGGGCGCTGCCCCCGTCGCGCGGATGCGCGACTCCCCCGGAGTATTTTTGGCGAAATGAAGCGAGGGTCGGTTCAACGGCCGCTGAACAGCCGACGCAGCGCGCCATATTGGCTGAGCGCGACGCCGGTCAGGATCATCAGGAGCGCCCAGAGCAGGGTGGGTGGCAGCGGCTCGCCCAGCACCAGCGCGCCCAGAAGTACCGACCAGATCGGCACCTGGTAGTTGGTCAGGCTCATGAAGACCGGACCGGCGGTGCGGGCGACGATGATCCGGAGCAGGTTCGCCGCCGCTGTCGGCACCAGGCCAAGGAGCGCGATCAGCATCAGCCCCTTGCCCCCGGGGTTTGGCGGCAGGCCATGGTTCAGCAATGCCAGCGGGATCACCACCGCCGAGCCGATCAGCAGCGTCGCCGCCGAGAGGCCCACCGGGTCGAGCGGCGGCAGCCGCCGCATCAGCACCGAGCTGGTGGCATAGCAACCCGCCGCCGACAGGCAGGCGAGCCGCCCCAGAGGCTCCATCCCCGCGCCGCTGCTGGCGAAGGCGCCGGGGCCGATGAGCAGCACGATCCCGGCAAAGCCGATGCCAAAGCCCAGGGTCTTGCGCCATGTCATCCGCTCGCCCGGCAGCAGGAAATGCGCCAGAGGCAGCACGATCAGCGCCACCGCCGCCATCGACACGCCGGTAAAGGAGGAGGTCACGTATTGCTGACCCCAGGCGATCAGCATGAAGGGCGCGGCGGCGGAGAGGCCCGCCACCAGGGTCAGCGTCGGCCAGTCGGTGTCCTCGGTGGTGAACATCCGCCCGCCGCGCACCCGCCAGACCAGGGCGGTGAGCAGGGCGGCAAAGCCGATGCGCCCGGCGGCAACCCAGAAGGGCGGCGCTGTTTCCAGCGCCATCGCCTGGACCAGAAAGGTGCCGCCCCAGACAAAGCCGAGCGTGGCGATCATGGCCCAGCTCTTGCCGGTAATGTCTGGGGTCTGGGTCACTTGTGCGCTTTCGTTCAGGCCGCGCCAGATGACCCCGGCGCGGTGCCGGGGTCAATGGGCGACGGTTCGGTTTGGGTCGAAGATTAACCCCGCAGCTTGTGGTGCAGCAGGATCGGCACCGCCAGATCCTCTTCGTCGGCCAGATGCCGGTCGAGCAGCTGCTCGATCGCGGTGGCGGCGGCCAGCACTTCGGGGGCCTCGCCATTGGTCTGGGCCGGGTCCAGGTATTGCAGCTGGATCAGCCGGTTGGAGGCTGTTTTTAACCTTTCCAGCTGGGCGTCCAGCAAGACATGGTCGGATTCCAGCACGTCCAGCCCCTCGGCAAAGCGACGGTCTGCGGCCCGAAGTTCAGGAAAGAACTTTCGGTCTTCCCACGTATGATGGCCATGCAGGTTGCCGATCAGCAGATTGCCGAAGCGGCCCAGGCGTTCTGCGTGAACATCTTCGTCCAACTCCTTGTCCAGCAAGCGTTCCATGTCATGGCGGACGAGCCGCGACAGGTCGCGAAACATGATGTGAGCGCCCATCCAGTTTTCGATCGACGCGGCGAAGTTCGGGTGCCCCGGCCATGTGTCGCGCGGGTAATCCCGAAGGAGAGCCTGCATTTCGGTCGGCAGTCTCTCTCTGGTGACAGTGATATTTTGGGTCATGGCGGCAATATGTGTGTGCATATTAGCCACTCAATGGGTCCCGATTGCACAGGCCGGGTGCACAAATGCAAAGAGGCGCACCAGCGGCGCGCCTCTTGTATCTCCGGATCTCCGGTGATCAGTTCTTGGACTTGTCGACCATCTTGCCGGCCGAGATCCAGGGCATCATGGCGCGCAGTTTCTCGCCCACCTGCTCGATCTGGTGTTCGTCGTTCAGGCGGCGGGTGCCCTTGAAGAAGGGCTGGCCGACGGCGTTTTCCTGCATGAAGTCACGCACGAACTTGCCGGTCTGGATGTCCTTCAGGATCGCTTTCATCTCGGCCTTGGTGCGCTCGTAGGGCAGAACCCGCGGACCCGAGACATACTCGCCATATTCGGCGGTGTTCGAGATCGAGTAGTTCATGTTGGCGATGCCGCCCTCGTAGATCAGGTCGACGATCAGCTTCACTTCGTGCAGGCACTCGAAATAGGCCATCTCGGGGGCATAACCGGCCTCGACCAGGGTCTCGAAACCCATGCGGATCAGTTCGACCAGGCCACCGCACAGAACCGCCTGCTCGCCGAACAGGTCGGTTTCGCATTCCTCGCGGAAGTTGGTCTCGATGATGCCCGAGCGGCCGCCGCCGATGGCCGAGCAGTAGCTGAGGCCGATTTCCAGCGCCTTGCCGGTGGCGTCGGTGTGAACCGCCACCAGGCAGGGCACGCCGCCGCCCTTGGTGTATTCGCCGCGCACGGTGTGGCCGGGGCCCTTGGGCGCCATCATGATGACGTCGACGCCTTCTTTCGGCTCGATCAGGCCGAAATGCACGTTCAGGCCGTGGGCAAATGCGATGGCCGCGCCGGGACGGATGTTGTCATGCACGTATTTCTTGTAGGTCTCGGCCTGCAATTCGTCCGGCATGGTGAACATGATCACGTCGCACCAGGCAGCCGCTTCGGCGATGCCCATGACCTTGAGCCCTTCGCCTTCGGCTTTCTTGGCCGAGGCCGAACCTTCGCGCAGGGCGACGACCAGGTTCTTGGCGCCCGAGTCGCGCAGGTTCAGCGCATGGGCATGGCCCTGGGAGCCGTAGCCCAGAATGGCCACTTTCTTGTCCTTGATCAGGTTGATGTCGCAGTCACGATCGTAATAGACGCGCATGATGCCGGTCCTTTCTGTTTCGATTGCCGCGTTTCTAGCGGGTGTCGCGGTGGGTTGCGAGAGGATCGGGGTTGAGATTTTCATAGATTGGTGAAAGATAATTCGTCACATAAGAGAAATCTGAAAAATTCATGCTTGACGATACCGACCGTCGCATCCTGCGCCATTATCAGGCCGACCCCAGCCTCAGCGCCGCCGAACTGGCCGAGCGCTGCCGGATCAGCTCGGGCGTCTGCTGGCGGCGGATCGAGAAGATGCAGGCTGCGGGCATCATCCGGGGCCAAGAGGCGGTGATCGACTGGGCGGCGTTGGGCTTTGCGGTCGAGGTCAGTTTGCGCGTCACGCTCGACAAGACGCAGCCGCGCGCCTTTGACGATTTCATCGCGGCCGCCCGCAAGGTGCCCGAGGTGATCGAGATTCAAACCTTTCTGGGCCGGGTCGATGTGCGCCTGTCGGTGATTGCCCGCGACATGGCCCATTACCAGCAGCTTTATCGCGACCGCATCCTGACCCTGCCGCATATAGCCGATATCGAGGCGCTGATGCATATCGCGCGGGTCAAGCGCGACGAGGTGCTGCCGGTATGACCGAGTTGGACGAGATCGACCGCAAGCTGCTGCGCGCGCTTATCCAGGACGCCAGCCAGAGCGCGGGGGCGCTGGGTCGCCGGTTCGGCCTGTCGCAGCCTGCCACCTGGCGGCGCGTCCGACGGCTGGAGGAGGCGGGGGTGATCAAGGGCCGCCGCCTGCGCCTGAACGCCGAGGCGCTTGGATTTGGCGTGACCGTGTTCCTGGGGGTCAAGCTGGCGCGCAAGGGGCGCGTCAGCCTTGAGGATTTCGAACGCGCCGTCAGCGCCATCCCCGAGGTGCAGACGGTCGAGCATGTGCTGGGCCTCTACGACTATCGCCTGCGCGTGGTGGCGCGGGATCTGAGCGATTTCGAACGGGTGCTGCGGCGGCGCATCATGACCCTGCCCGGCGCGGGCGAGGTCGAGGCCAACGTGCTGCTGAGCGAGGAGCGCCTTCCGGGGCCGATCGGCTGATCCCTAGCTTGCCATCGGGACCGCAACCGCGGACAGCGCGTCGCGAATCCGGTCCCGCAGCAGATGCGCGAAATCGCGGTCCTTGTAGTATTCCGTCTGGACGAACAGCTCGGGGTCGAACTGCGGATCGAGCATCAGAAGATCGTGTGCGGATTTCTTGACCAGGTCGGGCTGGTTCAACTGCGTCGCCGCGGCGGATCGATAGGCAGCTGCGCGCCGGGTCAGGCGCGCGAACTCTCCCACTACGCGGAAACATGTCTCGAAATCGCCGAGAACGTAGTGGGCCACGGCTTCCAGTTCGCGGCAATATTCCGGCAGAAACGGATCGAGCATCTTGGCCCGGTCCAGATAGGTCAACGCCGCCTTCCCGTCGCCCAAGAAGTTGTACAGCTCACCCGTACGCCCGACCACGTAGGCGTGGCTGGGGTTGAGGTCCAGCGCGCGGTCGAAATGGTATCTGGCAAGCTCGAAATCCGATTGGTAGAAGGCGAGCGACCCGGCGATGCGATGGCTTTCGGCATCGGTTTCGTCCAGTTCGATCGCACGCTTGCCGGCGCGCACCAACTCGTCCCAGACGTCTTCGCCGGTCCATTCGGCAACCGTGGCCAGCGCGCAGGCGCGCCAGGCATGCGCCCGACCGAACTCGGGGTCGCGCTTGAGCGCCTCGTCGAACCAGCGCAGCGCCTGTTGCGTGTTTTCCAAGGTGACGCCGCCGAGACGATAATAGGACAATCCACGGATAAGGCATTCATATGCTTCCAGATCCATGGGACGTTTGCGGCGCGCCCGTGCTTCGGCCTGTCGCTCGATCTGACCGGCCACGCGGGAGACGATCTTGGCCACCAGATCGTCCTGAACATCGAACAGCTCTTCCATGCTGCAATCGGCACGTTCCGCCCAGACCTGTTCGTTTGTTACAGTGTCGGTCAGGTGGGCACTGATCCGGATGCGAGATCCCAGCCTGCGAACCCCACCTTCGAGGCAGAATCGTGCGGCAAGGCTGCGCCCGATGTCAGGAGCCCGGGCGTCGATGCCCTTCAGGCCGAAACTGGCGTTTCGCGAGATGACCGTCACATCCGGAAAGCGCGCCAACTCGGTGATCAGGTCGTCCGTCAGACCCTCGGCGAAATATTCCTGATCGGGGTCGCTGCTGAGATTCCTGAAGGGAACGACGGCAATTGAATTGGCCTGACGCTCTCCCCCTGCCGGTTCTGGCAGCCGGGGTTCTTCGATCACCGCCGTGCCCAGGCTCTGCATGCCAAGCTCACCGATCACCGAATAGAGCGTGACCGGGTGTTCGATATTCTTGAGTGTTCTTTCGCCAAGTTTCTCGAACCTGAGTTGCGCGCCCCGCTTTGCGTATTCGAACACCGCGCCGCTGATCACGACGGCGCCGGGCTCGGCCTCGCCTTCGATCCGGCTGGCGATGTTGACACCGTCGCCGAAAAGATCCTCGCCTTGCACGATCACATCCGCCAGATGCATCCCGATCCTCAGGTCAAGCCCGATATCCTGGCGCGACGCGGGTTGTGCCAGATGCAACTGGATGCCGTAGGCGCATCGCACCGCGGCCACGGGACTTGAGAACTCCAGGAAGAAGCCGTCTCCGGCACGGTTGAAGATACGCCCGTTGTGCTTGTCGGCACTATCCCGGAGAAGCGATGTCAGCCGTGCCATCCGCTCGATGGTCTCTGTCTCGTCACGTTGCATCCGGGCCGAGTAGCCGACAACATCGGCGGCCATGATGGTGGAAAGGCGTCTTTTCAAAACTTCTCTCCATTGCGCAGGTGGGCAAATACCTGCGGGTATTCTCGTTCAAAGCTTGGAGAAATTCAAACCTTGTCGGGCCGAGGCCTGACGCGAGAATTGTGCGGGCTCAGTATTCCGAGCGCACCCGGTAGCCCGGATGGTGGGTCATCCGGACAAAGGTCACCGGCTGGCCCTTGAGCCAGGTGGTCCGTTCCAGCAGCATGACCGGGGTGCCCGGCGTTGTGGCCAGGAAATCGGCCAGCCGGTTGTCGGCGGCCACGGCGGAAAAGGCGATCTCGGCGTCCGTAAAGGGAATGGCGTTCAGCAGCCATTCATTGGGGCCGATCTTTGTCAGGTCTGCCTGTTCAATGGCCGGCACCGCGCGCAGGTTGACCCAGCGCTCCTCGAACTGGAAGGGGCGGTTGTTGGCGTAGTGCATGCACATCAGGTGCAGCACCCGCGTGCCGCTTTCCAGGCCCAACTGCGAGGCGAGCCAGGCCGGTGCCTCGGCCAGGTTGCGCTCGACCAGGGCATAGCGGTACTCGGCATTCTGTTCCTCGACGATGCGGCGCACCACGGCGATCTCGAACCGGGCCTGCTTGACCGGCGCTGTCTTGACGCGGGTGCCGCTTTTGCGGCGGCGTTCGACAAAACCCTGATCGGCCAACTCGCGCAGGGCGCGATTGACCGTAGCACGGGCACAGCCGAATTCCTCGGCCAGCTCGGCCTCGGTCGGCAGCAACGCACCCTGAGGCCAGATGCGGGCTTCGATCCGGCGTTTGACTTCGTCCCGGACCGCGTGAAAACTGGTGCGCATCTGTTTTTTCAACAGCAACGGCCTTCCGCTGGTAAAAACGTCGTTGGTTATTGCCCAGATTTTGATCCGAGAGTAAAGCGCATTTGACGCTAATCAGTGTCAAATGCGCGTCAGAAGTGCCCGAAGCCGGGTCTGATAGGTCCGAACGATCAGATCGTGCTCAACATGTCTGCCGGACCTGACCCGGTGCCGTCCGGCCGACCACAGGTCGGTGACGATCCTGTCGGGTGCCGAAAAACAGAGCCCGTCCAGCACCGCGTCGCCGTCAAGCGGGCATAGCGCCGGGCAACTGGTGTCGATGGCGACCAGATCCGCCAGCGCGCCGGGCACGATTCGGCCTGAGTTCCGGCCCAGTGCCCGCGCCCCGCCAGAGGCCGCGCGCAGGTAGAGCGCAGCGCCGACCGAGCCTTCTCCGGCGATCATCACATTGCGTTGCAAGTGATGCAGGCGCTGTGAATATTCGAGCATGCGCAGCTCTTCGCCCAGAGCGATGCGGACGTTGGAATCCGATCCGACCCCAAAGGCGCCGCCGTTTTGCAGGTAGAGCGGCCCGTTGAACGGGCCGTCGCCCAGGTTCGCCTCGGTGATCGGGCAGAGGCCAGCGACCGCGCCGGACCGCGCCATTGCCACGGTTTCGGTCTCGGTCATATGGGTGGCGTGAATCAGGCACCATTGCGCGTCGACCTCGGCATGGGCAAGCAGCCAGTCGACCGGGCGCGCGCTGAGCCAGGCGGTGATCTCTTCGACCTCGCGGGGCTGTTCGGCGATATGGATATGGATCGGATTGCCCTCGGCCAGTGCGACGGCCTCGTCCAGATCAGCCGGGCGGATCGCGCGCAGCGAGTGCGGCGCGACGCCGACGCGGGCATCGGAGGGCAGGGCGCGGGCGGCGTGCGCCCGAGCCTGGGTGACAAGGGTGGCAAACCGTTCGATATCGTTGCCAAAGCGGAGCTGGCCACCGGCCAGCGGCTGTTCGCCCGCGCCGCCGCAGCTGTAGAGCACCGGCAGATGGGTGAGCCCGATGCCGGTTCCGGCGGCGGCGGCAAAGACCCGGTCGCTCAGCTCGGTCAGGCGCCCATATGGGGTGCCGCCCGATGTGTGGTGGACATAGTGGAACTCGCCGACCGAGGCATATCCTGCCTCCATCATCTCCATGAAGGTGAGCGCCGCGATCGCCTCGTAATCCTCGGGCGTCAGTTGATCGACAAAACGGTACATCAGGCTGCGCCAGGTCCAGAAACTGTCCTGTCCGGCGGCGCGATGCTCGGTCATGCCGGCCATCGCCCGTTGGAATGTGTGGGAATGCAGGTTGCCCAGGGCGGGCAACAACGTGTCGACCTGGACGTCGCCGGACAGCGGGCTTTGCCCCTCTGTGACAGCAGTGATCCGGCCGTCTTCGACGGTGACGGCGACATCTGTTTGCCAGCCTTCGGCGGTGCGGGCGCGGCGCGCGAAAATCCTCTGCATGTGCTCCTCTAATGTCTAGACATAATAGTATTACTCACATACGTTACCCGCCAGCAAGAGGAGATGTGACGCGGATGGGCGACAGGATGGATTATCTACTGAGCAACGCCCATTTGGCGACAATGACCGAAGGATCAGCGGGTTACGGTCTGCGGCGCGGGGCGCTGGCGGTGCGCGGAGGACGAATCGCCGAGGTCCTGGAGCAGGGGGCTGCTCTGCCTGCCGATCTGCCTCGGCGTGACCTCGGCGGGCGGCTGGTGACACCGGCGCTGATCGACTGCCACACCCATCTGGTGTTCGGCGGTAACCGTGCCGCCGAGTTCGAGATGCGGCTGAACGGTGCCACTTATGAAGAGGTCGCGCGCGCCGGGGGCGGTATCGTTTCGACCGTGCGCGCCACCCGCGCGGCCAGCGCCGAAGCGCTGATGACCGGGGCGCTGCCGCGTCTGGATACGCTGATTGCCGAAGGGGCAGGGACCGTCGAGATCAAGTCGGGTTACGGGCTGGATCAGGAAACCGAACTGGCCATGCTGCGCGCGGCCCGCGCGTTGGGCCAGCAGCGCCGGGTGACGGTGCGCACCACCTTTCTGGGCGCCCATGCGACACCGCCCGAATACAAGGGCCGCGATGACGCCTATATCGACGAGGTCTGCATTCCCGCCCTCCGCGCGGCTCATGCCGAGGGGCTGGTCGATGCGGTGGACGGGTTCTGTGAGGGCATCGCCTTTTCGCCGGCGCAGATCGAGCGCGTGTTCCGGGTGGCTGCCGAACTGGGCCTGCCGGTCAAGCTGCATGCCGAACAGCTGAGCCATCTGGGCGGCACGCAGCTGGCCGCGCGCTATGGCGCGCTGTCGGTCGATCACGTGGAATACGCCACCGAAGAGGACGCCCAAGCGCTGGCTGCAAGCGGCTCGGTCGCGGTGATCCTGCCCGGTGCCTTTTACACGATCCGGGAAACGCAACAGCCGCCCATCGCGCAGTTCCGTGCCCATGGCCTGCCGATGGCGCTGGCGACCGATTGCAATCCCGGCTCGTCGCCGCTGACCTCGCTGCTCTTGACCATGAACATGGGCTGCACCCTGTTCCGCATGTCCCCGGCCGAGGCGCTGGCGGGCGTGACCTGTCACGCCGCCCAGGCGCTGGGCCTGGACGACCGGGGCAGGATCGCGCCGGGCCTGCGCGCCGATCTTGCCATCTGGGATGTCGAGACCCCGGCCGAACTGGCCTATCGCATCGGCTTCAACCCCCTGAACGAACGACTTATCGGAGAGCTCTGAATGATCTCGCTTAGCCCCGGGTCCACCGACCTGGCCACGCTCCGCACCATCTATCGTACCGGCGCGCCCGTCCGGCTGGATCCGTCTGCGCGCGCGGGCGTCGATGCCGCCGCCGCCATGGTGGCCAAGGCCGCTGCGGGAGAGGCGGCCGTCTATGGCATCAACACCGGTTTCGGAAAGCTCGCCTCGACCAAGATCGCGGCCAAGGATACCGCCACCCTGCAACGCAACCTGATCCTCAGCCATTGCTGCGGCGTCGGCCAGCCGCTTTCCGAAGCGCGCACCCGTCTGATGATGGTGCTGAAGCTGCTGTCGCTGGGCCGGGGCGCCTCGGGCGTGCGCTGGCAGGTGATCGAGCTGATCGAGGCGATGCTGGAGCGCGGCGTGATCCCGGTGGTGCCGGAACAGGGCTCGGTCGGGGCCTCGGGCGATCTGGCGCCGCTGGCGCATATGACGGCGGCGATGATCGGTGCCGGAGAGGCGATGTTCCAGGGCCGCCGCATGCCTGCGGACAAGGCGCTGGCCGAGGCCGGGCTGACCCCGGTCGTGCTGGGCCCGAAAGAGGGATTGGGCCTGATCAACGGCACCCAGTTTTCCACCGCCAACGCGCTGGCGGGCCTGTTCGACGCCTGGCGCATGGCTGAGGCGTCGATGGTCATCGCCGCGCTGTCGACCGATGCAATCATGGGCTCGACCGCGCCTTTGGTGCCTGAGATCCATTCGCTCCGTGGTCATGCGGGCCAGATCGACGTGGCGCGCGGGATGCGCAAGCTGATGAAAGGTTCGGAAATCCGCGAAAGCCATCGCGAGGGCGACACCCGCGTGCAGGATCCCTATTGCATCCGCTGCCAGCCGCAGGTCGTGGGCGCGGCGCTGGACGTGCTGCGCATGGCGGCGCGCACGCTGGAGATCGAGGCCAATGCCGTCACCGATAACCCGCTGGTTCTGGTCGAGCGGGGCGAGATCGTCTCGGGCGGCAATTTCCACGCCGAATACGTGGGCTTTGCCGCCGACCAGATCGCTTTGGCCGTGGCCGAGATCGGCGCCATTGCGCAGCGCCGGGTGGCGCTGATGGTCGACCCGACGCTGAGCCATGACCTGCCGCCATTCCTGACGCCCGATCCGGGCCTGAACTCGGGCTTCATGATCGCCGAGGTGACGACGGCTGCGCTGATGAGCGAGAACAAGCACCTGGCCAATCCTTGCGTGACCGATTCGACCCCGACCTCAGCCAACCAGGAGGATCACGTCAGCATGGCCGCCCATGGTGCGCTGCGGCTGCGGCGGATGACCGACAACCTGTCGGTGATCCTGGGGGTGGAGCTGCTGTGCGCTGCGCAGGGGATCGAAGCGCGCGCGCCGCTGGTCACGTCGGAGCGGTTGCAGGCAGTGATCGCCCATCTGCGCGCCCATGTGCCGACGCTGGCCGAGGACCGCTACCTTGCCCCCGATATCGAGGCCGCCGCCGCCATGGTGCGGGACGGCGATATCGCCCGCGTGGCCGGGATGGAGGTGGCGGCATGATCGAGGTTAGCCGCGCCGACAGCCCGCTGGTGCTGGGCCTGCCGCATACCGGCACCGATCTGCCCGACGGCATTGCCGGACGGCTGAACGAGACCGGCCGCGCGCTGGCCGATACCGATTGGCACATTCACGACCTCTACACGGGGTTGGTCCCGGCAACGATGGTGCGCACCACCGTGCATCGCTATGTGATCGACGTGAACCGCGACCCTGAGGGGGTCAGCCTCTATCCTGGGCAGAACACCACCACGCTTTGCCCGCTGACCGATTTCGATGGACACCCGATCTGGCGCGCGGGACAGGAACCCGACGCCGCCGAGATCGCCCACCGCCGCGACACCTGGCACGCGCCCTACCATGCGGCGCTGGCGACCGAGATGGAGCGGGCGCGCGCGATTCACGGATTTGCGGTGCTCTACGACTGCCACTCGATCCGCAGCCGTATCCCGTTCCTGTTCGAGGACACCTTGCCCGACTTCAACATCGGTACGAATGAGGGCACAACCTGCGCTGCGGAGATCGAAGGCGGCGTTCTGGAAATCTGCTCTAGTGCAGAGGGTTACACCCATATCCTCAACGGCCGCTTCAAGGGCGGCTGGACCACCCGCCACTATGGCCGTCCGGCCGAGGGGCAACACGCCATTCAGATGGAGCTGGCGCAATCCACCTATATGACCGAGGCCGCGCCCTGGACCTATCTGCCCGATCGCGCAGACCGCCTGCGCACCCACCTTTCCCAGATCCTGACCCTGCTCACAGAATGGAGGCCGGCATGACCGATCCCCGCAAGAACACCCGCGACATCTATCCCGCCACCGGCACCGAGATCACGGCCAAAAGCTGGCTGACCGAGGCGCCGCTGCGGATGCTGATGAACAACCTGCATCCCGACGTGGCCGAAAACCCGCATGAACTGGTGGTGTATGGCGGCATTGGCCGTGCCGCCCGTACCTGGGACGATTTCGACCGCATCGTCGCCAGCCTGCGCGAGCTGGACGAGGACCAGACCCTGCTGGTGCAGTCGGGCAAGCCGGTGGGCATCTTTCGCACCCACAAGGACGCACCTCGTGTGCTGATCGCCAACTCGAACCTGGTGCCGCATTGGGCGACCTGGGACCATTTCAACGAGTTGGACAAGAAAGGCCTGGCCATGTATGGCCAGATGACCGCCGGATCGTGGATTTATATTGGAACCCAAGGCATTGTGCAGGGCACTTACGAGACCTTTGCCGAGGCCGGGCGCCAGCATTACAATGGTGACCTGACCGGCAAATGGATCCTGACCGGTGGCCTGGGCGGCATGGGCGGGGCGCAGCCGCTGGCCGCGGTTTTCGCCGGGGCCTGCTGTCTGGCGGTCGAATGCAACCCGGATTCGATCGACTTCCGCCTGCGCACCAAATACCTCGACGAAAAGGCCGAGACGCTGGACGAGGCGCTCGCCATGATCGACCGCTGGACCAAGGCGGGCGAGGCGAAATCGGTGGGCCTGTTGGGCAATGCCGCCGATATCTTCCCCGAAATATATGCCCGGATGATGGCAGGCGGCATGCGCCCTGACATCGTCACCGACCAGACCAGCGCCCATGACCCGCTGAACGGCTATCTGCCGCAGGGCTGGAGCATGGCGGAATGGCGCGCCGCCCGAGAAAGCGACCCGAAACGGGTCGAGGCCGCCGCACGCGCCAGCATGCGCACCCATGTCGAGGCGATGGTGAATTTCTGGAACGCGGGCGTGCCGACGCTGGATTATGGCAACAATATCCGCCAGGTGGCGCTCGACGAAGGGTTCGAGAATGCCTTTGCCTTTCCGGGTTTTGTGCCCGCCTATATCCGCCCGCTGTTCTGCAAGGGCATCGGCCCGTTCCGCTGGTGCGCCCTGTCGGGCGACCCCGAGGATATCCTGAAAACCGATGCCAAGATGAAGGAACTCTTCCCCGAGAACGAGCATCTGCATCGCTGGCTTGACATGGCGCAGGAACGGATCGCGTTCCAGGGATTGCCCGCGCGGATCTGCTGGATTGGTCTCGGCGACCGGCACCGGGCGGGGCTTGCCTTTAACGAGATGGTGCGCAACGGCGAGCTGAAAGCCCCCATCGTGATCGGCCGTGACCATCTGGACAGCGGCTCGGTCGCCAGCCCGAACCGCGAGACCGAGGCAATGATGGACGGCTCGGACGCGGTCAGCGACTGGCCGCTGCTGAACGCGCTGTTGAACACCGCGTCAGGCGCGACCTGGGTGTCGCTGCATCACGGGGGCGGCGTCGGGATGGGCTTTTCCCAGCATTCCGGCATGGTGATCTGCTGCGACGGGACCGAGGACGCCGACCGCCGCATCGGTAACGTGTTGTGGAACGACCCTGCGACCGGCGTCATGCGGCATGCGGATGCGGGCTATGACATCGCGCGCGACTGTGCCCGCGAACATGGGCTGGACCTTCCGGCGATCCTGTAACGGGGGAGGGGCTCTGCCCCTCTTGGCCTGCGGCCAATTCACCCCGGAGTACTTGCCGCGGAATGAAGGTGAATTGGCCCCTTTACCTTGGGGCCGGGGCGGGTAGTCTTTGGGCAAACCTCAGAAGGATATGCCCATGCCCGCCCTGCTTGATACCGTCGATCCCGACGGGCTCGAAGAGTTCTCGGTCGTTTTTACCGACCGCTCGCTCAACCATATGTCGGCCAGTTTTCAGCAGGTGATGCGTGACATCTCGGAGATGTTGCGCGGGGTCTACAATGCCGATGGCGTCGCCATCATCCCGGGTGGTGGTACCTATGCGATGGAGGCGGTCGCGCGCCAGTTCGCGCGCGGTGCCCGCGTGCTGGTGGTGCGCAACGGCTGGTTCTCCTATCGCTGGAGCCAGATCATCGAAACCGGCGGATTGACCGCCGAGACAACGGTGATGAAGGCCCGCCGCAGCGGTAATGAAAGCACCGCGCCGTTCGCACCCGCCCCGATCGAGGATGTGGTGGCGGCCATCCGCGAGCAGAAACCCGATGTGGTCTTTGCCCCGCATGTGGAAACCGCCGCCGGGGTGATCCTGCCCGATGACTACATCACCGCCATGGCGACCGCCGCGCATGAGGTGGGCGCGCTGATGGTGCTCGATTGTATCGCCTCGGGCTGCGTCTGGGTCGACATGAAGGCGACCGGTGTCGACGTGCTGATCTCGGCCCCGCAAAAGGGCTGGAGCGCTTCGCCCTGCGCCGGATTGGTGATGCTGTCCGAGCGGGGCGAGGCGCGGCTGGCCGAGACGCAGTCGGACAGTTTCGCCATCGACCTGAAGAAATGGCGCGACATCATGAAGGCCTATGAAGGTGGCGGCCACGCCTATCACGCCACCATGCCCACCGACGCGCTGCGCGCCTTCCGCGATACCATGGCCGAGACCCGCGACTATGGCTTCGACAAACTGCGCGAGGCGCAGTGGGCGCTGGGCAACGGGGTGCGCGCGCTGCTCAAGGCCAAGGGCATCGTTTCGGTCGCCGCCGAAGGCTTTGGCGCACCGGGCGTGGTGGTGAGCTATACCAGCGACCCCGATATCCAGAACGGCAAGAAATTCGCAGCCTTGGGCATGCAGATCGCCGCCGGGGTACCGTTGCAATGCGACGAACCGGCCGATTTCCGCACCTTCCGGCTGGGTCTTTTTGGTCTCGACAAGCTTTACGATGTCGAGGGCACCATTGCCCGGCTGAAACGCGTACTCGACCAGGTGCTCTGAGCCTGGTTTCTTTCTGGTCGGAAATACTCTGGGGTCCGGGGCAGCGCCCCGGGGCTCACCTCACGCCCAGACCCATCTGCATCAGGGTCCGGCGTACTGGTGCCAGCGAGTAGAGCGCGTTCAGCCCCATCGCGCGCGCGTCCCGCAAGGGGCGCACCTCGACCATCGAAGCGCGATTGAGCAGGTCTATCCCCTTCACGCGCAGCTCGATCTCGGCATGACGCGCCTTGTGATAGGCGGCCAGCATCTGCGCATCGCCCAAGTCCTCGGGTCGGGCCTGCGCCAGTTCCAGCAATGTGCGCAGGTCACCCAGCGACATGTTCAACCCTTGGGCGCCGATCGGCGGCACCACATGCGCGGCCTCGGCCATCAGCGCGATGCGCTCACCCGCCAGGCGCTCGGCCCGCTGGCTGATGATCGGCCAGATAGTACGTCGCGAGGCCAGTTTCAGTGGCCCGAAGAGGCCGCAGGACCGTTCCGTCATTGCCGCCTCAAACGTTTCGGGCGCCATCTCCAGCAGTTCCAGCGCCTTTGGCCCGCGTTCCATCCACACCACGGCGGACGAGGGCTGCCCCTGCCAGTCGGGCAAGGGTACCAGCGTGAAGGGCCCGCCGGACCGGTGGATCTCGGTCGAGACATTCTGATGCGCAATCGGGTGGGTGACGGCAAAGGCCAGCGCCTTTTGCCCATAGCGGGTGGTTTTGACCCCTATTCCCGCCGCCTCGCGCATGGGCGAGTTGCGCCCGTCGGCGGCCAGCACCAGCTTGCAGGTCACACGGGATCCGTCGCTCAGTCCTACCCGTGCCTCGGCGGTGCGGGTGAAAAGGCTGGTGGTGGCGGTGCCAGGGCGGAAATCCACATTGGGCAGTTCGGCCAGCCGCGCCACCATCTCGCGCCGCAGCAGCCAGTTGGGCAGGTTCCAGCCAAAGGGCTTGTCGCTCAGGTCGGCGGCATTGAAATCGCGCACCACGCGGGGTTCGGGCACCTCGCCGCCCGCATCGACGATGCGCATGATCTGCAAGGGGGCGGCATGATCGGCCAGCCGGGCCCAGAGGCCGCAATTGTCCAGCAGCACCTGCGCCGGTTGCAGAAAGGCGGTGGTGCGCAGGTCCGATCCGTCCACGTCGCGCTCGGTCACCGGCGGGGCCGGATCGACGCAGATCACCCGGAACCCGGCGCTGCCAAAAGCCGCCGCAGCGGTCAGCCCGGCGATGCCGCCGCCGGAAATCAGGATGTCGCAGCTCTCGTGCATGGGCAGGCTCCGTCTGTTGCGCGGCACCCTATGCCGGATCGCGGCAGGTTGCCAAGCGACATCCTGTCCGTGGGCTCAGCCGCGGCTGATCAGGATCAAGAGCGTCCAGATCACCGGCACCATTGCCAGCGCGGGGATGTAAAGGCCCGGAATACCAAACAGCAGAATCGCGATACCCCACAGGCTGAGCCCGGCGGCAATGGAGTAGTAGATGTTGTCGCTGTCGCCATAGGTCACTTCCTTGGCGATGCGGCCCAGCAGGGGGATGGCAAACAGCACACGCTGGCCCAGGGGCAGGTTGCGGGGCAGATCGATGGCGCTCATGTCAGGTCCTTTGCGATATCTGTCAAAGGGCAGATAGGTGTCGAAATCTGAGTCCAAAGGTCACCTTTTGCCGCAGTGCAACGCGATGCCGCAGCCCCTGCGGCGCGGTGCCGCTGATGGCGTATCTGGAACCAGGGGGCGCGGCGAATCCGCTTTTGTGCTATCATCCGGGAATTGTATTAAAGACGGAGATTTCCCATGACGCTGAAATATGCGCGCGGTCCGGTCAGCTACCTTTACCGCGATGTTGAAAAGAACGGCAAAACTAGCCGCCGCAAGGTCAAACAGGTGCTTTGGGGCGACTGGATCGACATGCGCGACCCGGTCGATGCCACCTGGACCCATGTCCGTTACGGCAAGAAACCCTATCTGATGAAACGCGCCGAGTTGCAGGACGAGCGTGTGCTGGAGCTGATCTTTCTTGATATCGGCCAGGGCGATGCCTGTATCCTGACCGAACCGGGCCATCATCACCCGCCGCGCGTGATGGTGATCGACGCCGGGATCGGGCGTAACACCAACGGGTTTCTGAACTGGCGATTCCGCGATTTCGACAATTCGGGCCAGATTCATGCCGCCATCGTGACACACCCCGATGCCGATCATTATCGCGGCTTTCAGCCGATCTTCGAGAACCGCCGCCTGCGGATCGAGCATGTCTATCACAGCGGGTTGGTCGAACGGGTGGGAGACGATCTGCTGGGGCCGGAACAGGGCGGATACCTGACCGATATCGTTGAGACCGACGCACAGATGCGGACGCTGCTCTCCGATCCGGCCCGGCGCGGGCGCAAGCTCTATCCCAAACTGATGCAGACCGCGCTGGAGGCGGACCGGATCGGCCCCGTCACCGCGCTCACCACCGCCCAAGCGGTGCAGGAGGATGGGCGTGCCTGGCTGCCGGGCTTTGCCCCGGGTGATGGCGGGCTGATAACCATCGAGGCACTGGGTCCGGTCGTCGAGCCCGATGCAACAGGCCAGCCGCGCCTGCGCGCCTTTGGTGACAAACCCACCTCGCGGTCAATGGATGACGGCAAAACCAAGAACGGCCATTCGGTCCTTTTGCGGCTGGATTTCAACGGGTTCCGCGTGTTGTTCGGAGGCGATCTCAACACCTCGGCCGAGTGCTTTCTGATGCAGCACTATGGTGGGGTGCCGGTCTCGACGCCGTTGGCAGCGACAGAGGCCGAGCTTGCGGCCATCGCCCGACCCGAGATCATCGCCGCTGCTGCCGAGCGGTTTGGAGACGATCTGATGAAAACCTGCCATCACGGGTCATCGGACGTGACCGAGGAGTTTTTGCAGGCCGCCCATCCGGCCGCCTATGTGGTGTCCTCGGGCGATGAAGAGGGGCACGTTCATCCGCGCCCCGACCTGTTGGGTCTGTTGGGCAAGACGGGCGCCGGGGCGCGGCCGTTGATCCTGTCCACCGAACTCCTGCGCTCCACCCGGGAGCGCGAGCGGGACGACCTGCGCCCGGCGCTCGACCGGCTGAACGGGCGGATCGAGACCGAGCTGGCCAAGGGCGCGGCGGCGGATGCGGCGGCGCTGAAAGAGATGCGGGCGGCCAAGCGCAAGCTGCTGGACGAGATGTTCCGCCGCAACGTGGGCGTTTATGGCGCCATCAACCTGCGCACCGACGGGCGCGACGCGGTGATCGCCTTTCGCAAGGAAAAGGCGCCCGCACACAGGCGCTGGTTCTATTACGAGATGCGGCGCGACCCCGAGAGCGGCGGCTTCCGGCCCGTGCTGGGCGACGGGCACTGAATGCCCTCAGGTCAGCCGGGACAGAAACGCGGTCAGATCGTCGGTATGGTGGTGGATATGCTCGGCCGGGTGCGGATCGGGGGCCACATGTACCGTGCGCATCCCCATCTGGTGCGGGGCGGTCAGGTTGCGGGGGTCGTCCTCGAACATGGCGGCACGCTCGGGGATCACCCCGTCGCGGGTGAACACCTCTTCGAATGCAGCGCGCTCGGGCTTGGGCCGGTAGCCCGCGTGTTCCACACCATAGATGGCATCGAATAACCCGCTCAACCCGCGCGCGGCCAGCACCCTCTCGGCATAAGGCGCCGAGCCGTTGGTATAGACGATACGGCGCCCGGGCAGGGCGCGGATATGGCTGGCCAGGGCCGCGTCCGGGGTCATGTGGCTCATGTCCACCTCATGCACCGCCACCAGATAGGGATCGGGGTCTAGCCCGTGTTCGCGCATCAGCCCGGCCAGCGTGGTGCCGTATTGCCTCCAGTAGTGTGCGCGCAGGCGGTCGGCCTCGGCCCGGGTGACGCCGAGCGCCTCCATCACATAGGCGGTCATCCGCACTTCGATCTGGTCGAAGAGCCGCATCGCGGGCGGATAAAGGGTGTTGTCCAGATCGAACACCCAGGTTGTCACATGAGAGAAGGCTTCGCGCACCATAACCCGGATCTAGGGCAGATAGCGCGCTTGCGCAATGGCAGGGTTGATCCGGGCGGGTCCCCGCGGATACACAAGTCCGAACAGGGAGAAGAAAACAGCAATGACCCAGGGCCGCCCGGCGCAGAAAGACGCCTATCACCTGATCCTCGAAGCCATCGACAGCGGCATATACAAACCCGGCGACCGGCTGGTGGAGAGCGAGTTGGCCGAGCGGTTCGGCGTGTCGCGCACGCCCATCCGCGAGGCGCTGCAACGGCTCGAGACCCAGTCGCTGCTGGAACGCGACGGGCGGTCGATGATCGTCGCCTCGCTGGATCACAATCAGATGGCCGAGCTCTATCAGGTGCGGCGCGAGTTGGAGGGGCTGGCGGCGCGGCTGGCGGCGCGCCACGCCACCGCCGAAGAGATCGCGGTATTGCGCGACATGGTCGAAGCCGACGACAAGCTGGTGGGCGACCCGCAGGCGCTGAGCCGGGCCAACCGCCGGTTTCACGAACAGATCCACCTCGCCTCGCATAACCGGTACCTGGTGCAGCAGCTTGACCTTGTTCATCGGACCATGGCCCTGATGGCGACGACCTCGCTGGCCGCCGAGGGGCGGGGCCAGATCGCCCAGGGCGAACACAAGGGTATTGTCGAGGCGATCGCCGCCCGTAACGAAGAAGGCGCGGCGGAGGCGCTCAAGGATCACATCTCGATCGCCTTCATGACGCGGCTCAAGCTGGACGCCGATCGCCGCGAACGACGTTGAGGCTGGGTGCTGAACAGGATTTCGCGGAAATCCTGTCCACAAGGTTTTTTCAAAACCTTGTCGCGACTTGGTCGCGATACCGCGCCCATGTCAGCCAGAGGCCTCTTCGTCCGCCTGACCATGCTGCGTCTTGTCCCAGAAGAACGGTTTCACGATCATTTCGTACAGCGCCTTGTAGGCCGCGACCACGCCGAGCGGGAAGTAAAGCGGCATGCTGATCACCCAGGGCAGCAGAAACCGCCTTTCCCGTCCGGAGACGGCGATCAGACCGGCAACGAGGGCCAGCATCTCGGTCGCCAGGAACACGGAGGTGCAGGCGGTGAGGGTCGCGGGTGTCAGCACCGCCGTCAGCGGGTGCGGCAGGCCCAGAAGCAACAGCCAGAACGACCACAGCACCGGCGCCAGCAGGAATTGCGCCAGGGTGCCCAGAAAGAACGCCTGTACCCCCAGGAAACGTGCCGGGCCCAGATCGGCCCACAGTCGTCGGGGCGACCGCATATGCACAAGATAGGTTACCATGAACCCCTTGAGCCAGCGCGAGCGCTGTTTGACCCAGGGCCAGGACCGGAAATTTGCCTCTTCATAGGTGACCGTGTCGATCAGCTCGGTCCGGTACCCGGCGCGGCAGAGCCGCACGCCCAGATCGGCATCCTCGGTCACGTTATGCGCGTCCCAGCCACCCAATTGTTCAAGCGCCGCGCGCCGGAAGAAAAGAGTGGTGCCGCCCAGCGGTACCACCAGCCCAAGCCGGGCGATTCCAGGCAGGATGATGCGGAACCAGCTGGCATATTCGATGGTGAAACAGCGCGCGCGCCAGCTGCTGCGCGGGTTGTAATAGTCCAGTATCCCTTGCAGGCAGACCACGTCGCGGGGGGCGCGGGCAAAGCGTTCGGCGACATGTTCCAACTGGTCAGCGACGGGCGCGTCCTCGGCATCCCAGACGCCGATGATCTCTCCCCGGCAGAAATCCAGCGCGTAGTTCATCGCACGCGGCTTGGTGGTCAGGCCGGAATGACCCGGCACCTCGATCACCCGCATCCAGTGCGGCAGAACGCAGTTTGCCAGTGTTTCGCGCGTTAGCTGGTCCTTCTCTTCCAGCACCAGGATCACATCCAGCAGCGCCTTGGGATAGGTCAGTCGGCTCAACCGTGCGACCAGGGCGCCAGCGATCTCGCGTTCCTTGTAGAGCGGCACAAGCACCGAGATCTTGGGCAGTCGCACCCCTTGCACCCGGGTCCCACTCTCGGGCTGGGTGGGCGCGGTCAGATGGGCCTGGTTCAACAAATGCGCGACCAGCGCCGCCGCCTTCAGTCCGGTGAACAGAAGCAGGGACAGAACCGCCGCCAGAAAGAGAACCGCAAATCCATGCAGGGGCGCCAGACAGAAGGTCGCCACCAGCAAGGCAAGGGCCAGGAGCGCGGGCAGTCGGGCCGCAATCTGCCAATCGCGGCAGCTGTAGAGCCCATCGACCCGGGATTCAGCCAGCCTTGCCAGGGTCGCCGAGTAACATCGTGCCAGCGCCGCGTCGATCTGGTCACGGCTGGCCAGCGCCGGCATCAAGAGAACGCCGGTTCCGGCCATGTCGGCGCGCACCTCGTCGAACCGGTCGGGGCGCGATGTTGCAACGATGACCATCGGACCCAGACGCATCCAGGGGATCACACCATGCCGGAGCCAGAACGTGTGGGGCTTCAACCCGCACAGATCGGCACGCGGCGGTTCCAGTGCGAGATCCGCCCATTGCACCCCGTTTTGCAGGGCCAAGGCACGCAGGATATCGGTCGGTTCGGCCCAGCCTTCGGCCACAAGAATCTCGCCGATCGGGGCGTTCAGGCGCAGCTGCAATTGCAGCGCCGCGAGCAGCTGTTCCTGCGTGATGACGCCGCTGCGCACCAGGTAGCGGCCCAGCGGCAGATGCCCGGCGTAGACGGGCCACGCCTCGACCGGAGCACTCAGCCTGAATTGAAGCTCGCTCATAATGCAAAACCCCGACATCCAATGCGAATGTCAGGGTTGCGTGTTTCAGGTTAATAGACCGTTAAGATCAGTCAAAACGGCGCGAACCGCCGTATTAGTGATCAGACGGTTGCCTTGCGCGTGTCCATCGCCTCGGAAAACCGCTCGAACAGATAGAAACTGTCTTGTGGCCCAGGGCTCGCCTCGGGGTGATATTGCACAGAAAATACAGGCCTGTCGGTCATCCGGATACCGCAGTTCGACCCGTCGAAAAGCGAGCGGTGGGTTTCAACCACGCCCTTGGGCAGGGTTTGGGCATCCACGGCAAAGCCGTGGTTCATCGAGGTGATCTCGACCTTGCCGGTTTCCAGATCCTTGACCGGGTGGTTGGCGCCGTGATGGCCGTGGTTCATCTTCACCGTGCGTCCGCCCAGCGCCAGGGCCAGCATCTGGTGCCCCAGGCAAATGCCGAACACCGGCAGGTCCGTGGTATCCAGGATCTCGCGGATCATCGGCACCGCATAGGTGCCGGTTGCCGCCGGATCGCCCGGACCGTTGGACAGGAACACCCCGTCGGGGGCATGGGCCAGCACCTCGGCGGCGGTGGCGGTGGCAGGCAGAACGGTAACGTCGCAACCGGTCGAGGCCAGGCAGCGCAGGATGTTGCGCTTGGCGCCGAAATCGAGTGCGACCACCTTGTGTTTCGGGGTCTCTTGCCGGGTGTAACCCTGGGGCCAGGCCCAGCGCATCTCGTCCCAGCGATAGCTTTGGGCACAGGTCACGTCCTTGGCCAGGTCCATGCCTTCGAGGCCGGGCCAGGCCCGCGCGGCGGCGACCAGGGCCCCAATATCGAAGTTGCCCTCGGGGTCATGGGCCAGCGCCACATGTGGCGCGCCCTGCTGGCGGATCGCGCGGGTCAGGCGGCGGGTGTCGATACCCCCGATGGCGATACGGCCCCGCTTGGCCAGCCAGCCCTTCAGCTCTTCGGTCGCGCGCCAGTTCGATGGTTGCGTCGGATCCCATTTGACGACCATGCCCGCGGCCACCGGATCGGCGGTCTCGTCATCTTCCGGCGTCACGCCGACATTGCCGATATGGGGGAAGGTGAAGGTCACGATCTGGCCCGCATAGGAGGGGTCTGTCATGATCTCCTGATATCCGGTCATCGCGGTGTTGAAACACAGTTCCGCCACGGTCTGGCCGGTGGCGCCAAAGCCTGTGCCGTAGAATATCGTCCCATCGGCGAGTGCCAGGCATGCGGTGGGCTTGGACGTGGCGTTCTGGGCCATGACGCGACTCTCCTGTCTGGGTAAACGGTCGCATACCTAAGGGGGTTGCGGGGCAGGGTCAAGCCCGATCAATTTTTAGGCTACTGTTATTTTTCAATAACTTAACACGTGCCCCCCCCCGTTGTGCCGGGCATTTTCTTTCGTTATGTTGCGGAACTTGAGCAATCTCATGGGGATGGGAACAGCATATGGACATGCGCACCCGGGTGAATGCCGCGTTGAAACAGGCGATGAAGGACAAGGAAGCCGCCCGCCTGTCGACGCTGCGCCTGATCAATGCGGCGATCAAGGACCGCGATATCGCCGTGCGCGGTGCCGGCGGCGAGGACGGGGCCTGTTGCGGCGATGCCGAAGTGCTGGCGATCCTTGGCAAGATGACCAAACAGCGTCAGGAAAGCGCCCGCGCCTATGAGGAAGGCGGGCGGCTCGACCTGGCCGAGCGCGAGCGCGAGGAAATCTCGGTGATCGAGGAGTTCCTGCCCAAGCAGTTGGACGAGGACGAAGTTGAAAAAGCGGTGCGCGAGGCAATCACCGCCACCGGTGCCGGGTCGATCCGCGACATGGGCAAGGTGATGGGCGAGTTGAAGTCGCGCTATACCGGCCAGATGGATTTTGGCAAGGTCGGCCCGATGGTCAAGGATCAGCTCTGCGCCAGCGGCAACTGCTGATCCAGCCTTTTCCGGCAAGATGGGAAGGCCCGTCGGGCAGGGTTCAGCGCCCTGACAAACCCCGTCGTTTTGGCGGGGTTTTGTCTTGAGGAAAGAGGGTGTGAGATGGCTCAGGCCGCCCGATGCGGGGCAATCCATACAGCCATCGCAATTCTTTGATGTTCCGGGCAGCGGCGGCGAGGAGGGCTTGGCTCCCGACCTCGGCGCGGGACCGGACGCGGGCGTGGCGGTGGCCGAAGAGCTGCTTGGCAAACTCCAGCAGCCCTGGCTTCGGTTTGATGATCTAGTCCTGAATGCGCGTCATTGATCGGCGGCTGGCGATCCCTTGGCTTGAGAGGCTTTTTGCCATGGGCCGCGCGAGATTTGGCGACCATCGCCTTGTCAAAGCGCCCCTTGTTGGCATTGGCCTTGAGATGCGTGCTGTCGTTGTAGGGCACCTCAGCGCCAACAAGGCCTTTTGACATGGCCTGTTCCACGATGTGATCGAAGATGCGCTGTGCCGCATCCGACCCGTCAAACCGGCGCCTGCGGTTCAGGCCGAAGGTCGGGGCGTCGACCTTGCGCAAAAGATGATCGCTGGGCGCCAACCGCTCCAGCGTCGCCATCTCAAGCGCGGTTTGCTGTGGCGAAGGCTTTCTCAACAGACCCCATTGAATCAAAAGCCCCCGCACAACGCGAGGGCTTTGTAAGCAGTTTGAACCCTGCCCGTCGGGCAGGGTTTCGACATGTTCAGTCAAGACGGATCACTTGTTCGGCAGCGGGCCGATCATCATGACCATCTGGCGGCCTTCCATCTTGGGCATGTTTTCGATCTTGCCCAGTTCCTTGATGTCCTCGGCTACCCGTTCCAGCAAGTCCCGGCCAAGGTTCTGGTGGGCCATCTCACGGCCACGGAACCGCAATGTGATCTTCACCTTGTCACCGTTTTCCAAGAATTTGGCGACGCTTTTCATCTTCACGTCGTAATCATGCGAATCGGTGCCGGGACGGAACTTGATCTCCTTCACCTCGATGATCTTCTGCTTCTTGCGGGCTTCGCTTTCGCGTTTCTGCTGTTCGTACTTGTATTTGCCGTAGTCCATGATCTTGCAGACCGGCGGCGTCGCGTTCGGCGAGATCTCGACAAGGTCGAGACCGGCTTCTTCGGCCATGGTCATGGCTTTGGCGGGGTGTACCACCCCCACATTTTCTCCATCCGCGCCGATCAGACGAATTTCGGGGGCGCGGATCTTGTCGTTGATGCGCGGGCCGGTGTCGCGTTGCGGCGGCGCATTATGCGGTCTGCGGGCTATGGGAACATTCCTTTGTTGTTAGCAGAAATTCGAGGCTGGAAAATAGACTGGCCTGCACAGTCTTTCAAGCGGCTTCCACCCGGGAATCCGGTAAATCAAACCATCCAACGGAACCGGGCCCGTGGCCCGGCCCCCGGGGTCACCCGACAAAGGCTTTTTCGATCACGAACTCGCGCGGGTCGGAATTGGCGCCTTCGGTCAGGCCGAACTCTTCGAGGATCGCCTTGATGTCGTGGTTGAAGGCCAGGCTGCCGCAGACCATCGCCCGGTCGGTTTCCGGCTTGATCCCACCCTCGATCCCCAGATCGGCGAATACGGTGCCGTCTTTCAGCAGCTCGGTGATGCGGCCCATGCGCGGGCTCTCTTCGCGGGTGGTGGTGGGGTAATAGCGGATCTTGTCGGCAAAGCCCTCGCCCATCAGCTCGGCCAGGAGCTCGTCCCGGCGGACTTCTTCGATCAGCTGGCGGCCATACTCCAGTTCCGCCACCTCGCGGCAGGTATGGGTGATGATGACCTCGTCGTAATCCTCGTAGGTCTGCGGCTCGCGCAGCAGCGAGGCAAAGGGGGCAAAGCCGGTGCCGGTGGCAAAGAACCAGATGCGCTTGCCGGGCAGCAGCGCGTCATGCACCAGCGTACCAACCGGCTTTGGCCGCAGGATGATCTGGTCGCCGGGCTGGATATGCTGAAGCTTCGAGGTCAGCGGCCCGTCCTGCACCTTGATCGAGTAGAATTCCAGTTCTTCGTCCCAGGCGGGCGAGGCGATGGAATAGGCGCGCAGAAGCGGTTTGCCATTGTCCCCCAACAGCCCGATCATCACGAACTCGCCCGAGCGGAAGCGCAGGCTGGCGGGGCGCGTGACACGGAACGAGAACAGCCGGTCGGTCCAGTGTTTCACTTGCGTCACGGTCTGGGCGTCGGGCAGCGTGGGGGCCTTGATGGCGGCGGCTTCGGTCACGGGTCTCATCTCGGTCATTGTTACGTCACCGGTGCGGTAGTCCGGCGCCTCTCTCTCGTCTTTGACATACATCATGAAAAGGGGATTGTCTCCCCTTTTTGTTAGTATACGAATGATATTAAGTGTTCAGCCGCGCAGCCGGGCCTGATAGTCATGCGCCTGCCAGTCGGCGCGGGCCTGCCACTGTTCCTCGGGCTGGCGCGCGGCAAGGGCCGCGTCGATCTCGACCTCGTCGAAACCGGCACGCCGCGCCATGGCATATTGATCGGCCAGCACATGGCCCTTGGCCCGCAGTCGCCCGGTGTAGCCGTGCAGGCGCAGGGTGCGCGCGATGGTAAAGCCGCGCCCGTCGGCGAAAGAGGGGAAGTCCACCCGCACCATGCGCACCCGTGCCAGCCGCGCGGCCAGCGTGTCGGGGTCGGCATCGGCGGGCACGTCCAGCGCCACCACATCATTGGCTACATCGCCCAGGGCGGTGAAACCGTCGGTCCAGTCGTCGGGCTGAAAGCCCTGGTCGGTCACGAGTACAGTCATGTCTTTTCTCCGCTGCGGACCATTTTTCCGTCGATGAAATGGATGCCGCATTCTTCCTTGGTCTGGTTGCGCCAGCGTCCGGCGCGCGGGTCTTCTCCGGGCGCCACCGGCGAGGTGCAAGGCGCGCAGCCGATCGAAGGATATCCCTGTGCCACCAGCGGATGCCGGGGCAGGCGGTTTTCCTCCATATAGGCGCGCACGTCCTCGGGGGCCCAATGGGCCAGCGGGTTGACCTTGATCCGGCCGGTGCCGTCCTCGACCTCGAAGAAGTCGAGTGCAGCGCGGGTGCCGGCCTGGAACCGCTTGCGCCCGGTGATCCAGCCGTCATAGCCCGTCAGCGCCCGTTGCAGCGGGATCGTCTTGCGCAGGGTGCAGCAGGCATCGGTGTCGCGCAGGCGCAGCGCGCCATAGGGGTCGTCGCGGGCCACGTCATCGGCATCGGCGCGGATTACATGGACATTGCGCAGCCCCAGCCGTTCGCTGACTTCCTGTTGATAAACAAGGGTTTCCGCAAACAGCATCTGGGTGTCGATGAACAGAACCGGCACCTGCCGGTCGATCACCGCCGCCATGTGCAACAGCACCACCGATTCCGCGCCAAAGCTCGACACCAGCGCGATATTGCCTGCCTCGCGCAGCGCCCCGTGCATGACATCGGTGGCGCTGTGATGCTTGTAGCGGGCGTTGAGCGCCGCGACCTTCTGCGTCAGAACGCTCCGGTCGCGGCCTAGTTCGGTCTGGATCTCGTCAAGCGGCATCGGCGCGGGCCTCGGGATAGAGCGCCGCCTTGAACGGCGCCATGCCAACCCGGCGATAGGTGTCGATAAAGCTCTCCTCGCGGTCAAGCCTTTGATCCAGATAGGTTTCCACGATCCGCTCGATGGCGGGAACGATCTGGTCATAGGCAAAGCCGGGGCCGGTCCGCTCGCCGATGGCGGCGGTTTCGGTGGCGTCGCCGCCGAGCGTGATCTGGTAGTTCTCGACGCCGGCACGGTCCAGGCCCAGGATGCCGATATGGCCCACATGGTGGTGGCCGCAGGCGTTGATGCAGCCCGAGATCTTGATCTTCAGCGCGCCGATCTCGTGCTCCAGCTTCAGCTCTTCGAACCGGGTCGCAATCTCCTGCGCCACGGGGATCGAGCGGGCGGTGGCCAGGGCGCAGTAATCCATGCCCGGGCAGGCGATGATATCGCTGATAAGGCCGATATTTGCTGTACTTAGACCGTTTTCCTGAAGTGTCTTGAAGATCGCGTGCAGATGCGCGCGCGGCACATGCGGCAGGATCACGTTCTGCTCGTGGCTGATGCGCAGCTCGTCATAGGCATAGCGCTCGGCCAGATCCGCCATCACCCGCATCTGCTCCGCCGTGGCGTCGCCCGGCGTGGCGCCATGCGCCTTGAGCGAGATGGTGACGATGGCATGATCGTCCCGCTTGTGCGCGGCGATGTTGGTATCGACCCAGGAGCGGAAGATATTGTCCGTTTTGTACGCCTCTTCGAACCCGGATTGACCGTTTTGTACAAATTCCGGCGGCGCGAAATGCGCCTTGATCTCATCCAGCAGGGCCATGTCGGCACCCTTGAACTGGCCGCGCACCTGGATGAACCTCTCGTTCACCTTGGCCCGGATCGCGTCGATGCCGTGTTCGAAAACGGTGATCTTGATGCGCGCCTTGTACTTGTTGTCGCGCCGCCCGATCTGGTTCCAGACCGAGACCGTTGCTTCGAGATAGGCGAGCAGGTCGTCAAAGGCGACAAAGGGGCTCAGTTCCTGTCCGATCATCGGCGTGCGGCCCAGGCCGCCACCGACGATGACGCGGGCGCCCAGCACGCCGTCGCGCGTCACCAGTTGCAGGCCGATGTCATGCGCCTTGATCACCGCGCGGTCATTGGCGGACCCGGTGATGGCGATCTTGAACTTGCGCGGCATGAACTGGAATTCGGGATGGTCGGTCGACCACTGGCGCAGCAGCTCGGCATAGGGGCGGGGGTCGGCCACCTCGTCGGCGGCGGCACCGGCGAAATGGTCGGCGGTCACGTTGCGGATGGTATTGCCGCTGGTCTGGATCGCATGCAGCCCCACCTCGGCCAGCGCGTCCAGCATGTCGGGCACGTCGCTCAGCTTGGGCCAGTTGTACTGGATGTTCTGGCGGGTGGTGAAATGGCCGTATCCCTTGTCCCAGGTCTCGGCCAGATAGGCCAGTTTGCGCATCTGGGCGCTGTTCAGCGTGCCATAGGGGATCGCCACCCGCAGCATATAGGCGTGCAGTTGCAGATAAAGCCCGTTCATCAGGCGCAGCGGCTTGAACTCGTCCTCGGTCAGCGAACCGTCTATGCGGCGCTCGACCTGGGCGCGGAACTGGGCATTGCGTGCGGCAAGAAAGGCGGTGTCGAACTCGGAGTAGCGATACATGTCTGGCTGTCCTTGGTGCAGCCCCGGACCTGGGGCCTTTTGAGGGGAGAGGGGGGCCTTGGATCAGGCCCGGGGCTGCGGAGAGGTTTCCTGTTTGCCATGGGCGTAGTTCGATGGCCCGGTGCGGCGGAAATCCTCTCGGAAATGAACCGGCTCGGGCCCGTTCGGGCCGGGCCGGACGTCGGCCAGGTAGGCGCCGACCACCCTGGATGCTTGCCGGGCGGCATCGAGCAGGCGCAGCTGGGCATGCGCCTCGTCGGTGATCAGCTCGGCCTCGGCCAGATCGCGCGACCAGCGGTCATCTGCGGTCTGATAGATCACGTCGCCTTCGATCAGGTCATTGGCGGTGACCACCTTGGGGGTGAATGCGCGGGCCATCGGTTTCGCTCCTGTTTGACTTGGATCTCAATATAGGGAATATTTCCCAATCAAAGCCAGATGGTGGAGTAAATAAGGAAACTTGTTCCTCCATGTGGGCGAAATAGAACATATGTTTCGAACTGGAAGGAAAACAGGAATGTCGGTGCGCATTGATGAAACCGATCGGAAAATTCTGGTGGAGCTGCAACGCGACGCCAGCCAGTCGCTGGACGATATCGCCAGCCGGGTGGGCAGCTCCAAGACGCCGGTTTGGAATCGCATCCGCAAGCTGAAATCGGCCGGGGTGATCGGCCAGCAGACGGTGATCCTGGACCCCGAGGCGCTGGGGTTCGAGGCCTGTTTCTTTGTGCTGATCCGCACGTCGGAACACGAGGCGGAATGGCAGCGCGATTTCCTCAAGGCGTTGCAGGGCCGGCCCGAGGTACAGGAGGCGCACCGGCTGGCGGGCGATATCGACTATATCCTCAAGGTACGGGTGAAGAACGCGCGCGCCTACGATGCCTTCTATCAGGCGCTGATTTCAGAGGTACGGGTGCATAACGTGACAGCCCTGTTGTCGATGGAAGAGATCAAGTCGACCACCATGCTGCCACTATAGGCGTGTTGGGGGGCGCTGCCCCCCGTCGCCTGCGGCGCCTCCCCCCGGAGTATTTCAGGCGAAATGAAGGGGCAGGTCAGGCGGGATGGACGCGGAGCGCGCCGAGCCCGTGGAAGTGGTAACTGTTCGAGAAGGCGGGCGGTTCGGCCAGGCGCAGATGCGGGCAGCGGTCGAACAGGATCGGCAGGGCGAGGCGCATTTCCAACCGCGCGAGCGGCGCGCCGACGCAGAAATGCAGCCCGCCGCCAAAGCTGGTGTTGGTCTGGATCGGGCGGGCCGGGTCGAACCGGTCGGGATCGGGCCAGAGCGCCGGGTCACGGTTGGCGGCCCCCAGCAGCAGCGCCACTTGGTCGCCGCGGCGAAAGCTATGGCCCGCGATCTCGGCCTCGGTATAGGCGTAGCGGGTGAACATGTGCAGGGGCGGATCGAAGCGCAAGAGCTCCTCGATGGTGGTGTCGATACGGGCGGGGGTGAGCCATTCGGGCCCGGTGCCGGTGTCAAGCAGCGTGCGAATGCCGTTGCCGAGCGCATGCACCGTGGCCTCGTGCCCGGCGTTCAGGAGCAGGATGCAGGTGGCGATCAGTTCGTCGGGCGACAGCCGGTCGCCCTGTTCCTCGGCCGCGATCAACTGGGTGATCAGATCGTCGCCCGGGGCGCGGCGGCGGCTGTCTATATAGCCGCGCAGGAAGGCCGAGAAATCGGCGCTGGCGCGGGCGGCGGCCTCTTCCGTGATGCGCGAGCGGCCCGCCTGGTACATCGCCACCATCGCGTGCGACCAGTCCAGAAGCTGCGGCGCCATCGTCTCGGGCACCCCCAGCAGGCGGCAGATGGTGATCACCGGCACCTGGGTGCAATAGGCGCTGAGCAGGTCGACCTCGCCCGCTGGGAAATCGTCGATCAGGCGGTGGCAGAGCGCCTCGATCCCCGGGGCCAGATCGGCGATGGCGCGCGAGGTGAAGGCGCGCATCACCAGCGCGCGCAGCCTTGTGTGGCGGGGCGGTTCGGCCTCGAGCAGCGAGTGGCGTTCGACCATCAGCCAGGGGGCGAGGTGATCGGGGCCGGTGATCGGGGTCAGCGGCTCGCGCCCGAAGCGGCGGTCGCGCAGGAGGGCCGCCACACTGGCGTGGTCAAAGGCCGCGACCATGCCGTATTCGGCCCACAGATGCAGCGGCCCCGCCGCGCGGGCGCGGGCGTAGAACCGATAGGGGTTCTGGACAAAATCCGGGTCGGTGGGGGACTGGTTCAGGGTCTTCATGGCACTGCACCCTTGCCTTGGCGGCGCGCGGATGCAAGACCCTAGGATATGCGGCGCTGGTGGATCATCCTCGGCTTTCTGGCGGCGGTCGGCCTGATGGCGACCGGCGTCTGGTCCTATGGGCTACGCCAGGCGCTGGGGCAGCTGTCGCAGCGGGCCGAGGCCGATCTGGAGCTGGCCACCGACCGGCTGACCGCGCAGTTGCAGCGGTACCAGGAAACCGCCGTTCTCCTGGCCGATCACCCGGCGCTGGACGATCTGGGCACCAGAGAGGGGCAGCGGCGGGCACAGGCGCTGTTTCTGGATATCGCGGACAAGACATCGGCGTTGGAGGTCCTCTATGCCGATACCCGCGGGGCGGTGCGGGTCTCGGCGCGCGGCACGTCGTTTGGGGATGTGTCGCAGACAGGCTATTTCCGGCGCGCGCTGCATGGGGCGCTGGGCAGCGAACATGGCGTCCAGCATCCGCTGGACCAGCGCGCCTTTTACTATGCCGCGCCCGCATTCGGCCCCGATGGCAAGGTGCGCGGCGCAATGATCGTGGCGGTGGATATCGCGCATCTGGAATGGGATTGGCGCGGCAATACGCCAGCCGTGTTCTTTACCGATGCCTCGGGCGTGGTCTTTATCTCGAACCGGAGCGAGCTGTTGTGGTGGACCCGCCCGGCGGGTCAGCCGGGGCTGGTCCCTGCCAAGGGGCCGTCGCGGCCGTTCCAGGCGCGCTGGGTGGCCGGGCACGAGATCTGGCATCTGGACTGGGGGCCGTACCTGCCCAGGCGGGCGCTGCATCTGTCACGGGCGCTGCCGGTGATCGGCATGACCGGCGAGGTCGTGGTCGATATCGCCCCGGCGCAGCGGATCGCCTGGTTGCAGGCGGCGGCGGTGGCGGCGATCTGCCTGGCCTTTGGCGCCATGCTCTATCTCGCGACCGAGCGGCGCCGCACCCTGGCCGAGGCCAATCAGGTACTGGAAAGCCGGGTGGCGCAGCGGACACGGGCGCTGACGGCGGCCAACAGCGCACTGCGCCGCGAGGTGGCCGAGCGGCAGGAGGCCGAGGCGGCGCTGAAACGGGCGCAGGCCGAGCTGGTGCAGGCCGGCAAGCTGAGCGCGCTGGGCCAGATGTCGGCGGGGATCAGTCACGAGCTGAACCAGCCGCTGATGGCGATCCGGCAGTTCGCCGACAATGGCGCGGCCTTCCTGACGCGCGGGCGTCAGGACAAGGCGGGCGAGAACCTGACCCGGATCTCGGACATGGCGGCACGGATGGCGCGGATCATCAAGAACCTGCGCGCCTTTGCCCGCAACGAAAGCGAACCGATGAACCGGGTCGACCTGGCCCAGGTGATCGCCACCGCGATCGAGCTGACCGAAACCCGGATCGCGGCGGACGGGATCACCATGGACTGGCAACCGCCCGAAAGCCCGGCGCTGGCCTGGGGCGGCGAGGTGCGGCTGGTACAGGTATTCGTCAACCTGATCACCAATGCCGCCGACGCCATGTCAGCAACCCGGGACCGGCGCATCCGCATCCGGGTGGTCGAGGGCGCGCGGCTGATGGTCACCGTATCCGATAGCGGGCCGGGCATCGCCGACCCCGAGAAGATTTTCGAGCCCTTCTATTCCACCAAGGCGGTGGGCAGTTCCGAGGGGATGGGGCTGGGCCTGTCGATCTCTTACGGGCTGGTGCAGAGCTTTGGCGGCAATATCCGGGGCGAGAACTCGGGCGAGGGCGCGACCTTCACCGTGGAACTGGAACGTTACAGAGAGGATGAGGCGGCATGATCCGCAAGGTTCTGTTGGTCGATGACGATGCCGCCGTGCGCGAGGCGCTGAGCCAGACGCTGGAACTGGCCGAGTACGAGGCGGTGACGGCAGGGTCCTTCGTGGCGGCCAAGGACCATATCACGCCCCGGTTCGAAGGCGTCATCGTGTCCGACATCCGGATGCCGGGGCGGGACGGTTTTCACCTCTTGAACTACGCGCGCGAGACCGATCCGGAACTGCCGGTGATCCTGCTGACCGGCGAGGGCGATATCCCGATGGCGGTCAAGGCGATGGGCGAGGGCGCGTTTGATTTCCTGGAAAAACCCTGTGCCGCCGCCGATCTGCTGGCGGTGATCGGGCGCGGCATCGGGGCGCGGGCGCAGGTGCTGGAGACCCGCGCGCTGAAACGGCAGCTCGAACGCGGCGATCCGGCGGCGCGGCTGCTCTTCGGCAGCTCGCCGCAATCCGAGGCGCTGCGCGAGCGGGTGCGTACGGTGGCCCCGACGCTGGCCGAGGTGCTGGTGACCGGGCCTGCGGGCAGCGGCATCTCCAAGGTGGCAGAGGTCATTCACCTGATGTCGCCGCGCGCACAGGGGCCGTTCCTGAAACGGCCCGCTGCGGGGTTGGACGCGGCCGAGTTCACCCGGCTCTGCAAGGACGCGGCCGAGGGATCGGTGTTCCTGGACGAGGTCTCGGCCCTGTCGCAGGCCAGCCAGTACGCGGCGCTGGAACAGATCGAACAGGGCAGGGGCGCGCGGCTCTTGGCGGGCACCACCGCCGATCTGGCCGCGCTGGTAGAGCAGGAGCGGTTCAACGCCGATCTGTTCTATCGCCTCGAAGGGATGCGGGTGCGCATCCCCTCGCTGGCCGAGCGGCCCGAGGATATCCCGGTGATCTTCCGCCACTATGTGGTGCAGGCGGCGGAGCAGGCGGGCATCCCGGTGCCCGAAGTCACGCCCGATTTCCTGGCGGCGCTGATGGCGCAAAGCTGGCCGGGCAATGCGCGGTCACTGATGTCGGCGGCGATGCGGTTCGTTCTGGGCATGCCCGAGGAGGTGGCCGAGGCTGCCGAACTGGGGCTGAGCGAGCAGATGGCGCGGGTCGAACGCTCGCTTTTGATCGCGGCGCTGGGGCGGCATAACGGCCATGCCTCGGAGGCGGCGCAGGCGCTGAAACTGCCGCGCAAGACCTTCTACGACAAGCTTGCCCGCTATGGCATCAAGCCCGAGACTTACCGGCGCTGACGGATCGGGCTGGGGCGCGCGGAAGAAAACTCGACGAGTTTTCTTCCGCGCCCGACTCACCGGGTCCAGGCGATTCGCCCTGCTTGTGCGGAAATCCGCACAGGGCCGGATCAGGCTGTGCGGATTTCCGCACAGACGCGTGAACGGAGTTGATGAGTCCCTCACTGATCTTTCCTCAACCATCTGAAATCAGGTCATAAAACACCACCCTTGGCCCTGATGCGACTATTTGTTGAGCGTAACGTGACGAATCGCTTCACTGCCCGCCATGCGGTGCCTTGAGGAAGGCGCCCAGAGGAGCACAACCAAGAATTTCGGGAGGAGACCGAATATGAAATTCCTGACCACCGCTGCAACCGCGCTGGCGCTGAGTGTGACCGCAGGGGCCGCCCTGGCCAGCTGCGAAGAGGGCGAGATCGTCGTCAAGTTCGCGCATGTGACCAACACCGACAAGCACCCCAAGGGCATTGCTGCCTCGCTGCTGGCCGAGCGGGTGAATGCCGAGATGAACGGCACGATGTGCATGGAGATCTATCCGAACTCCACGCTCTACAACGATGACCAGGTGCTTGAGGCGATGTTGCAGGGCAACGTCCAGTTGGCCGCGCCGTCGCTGTCGAAATTCGAGACCTTCACCAAGCAGTTCCAGATTTTCGACCTGCCCTTCATGTTCAAGGACATCGCGGCTGTCGACGCGTTCCAGAAGTCGGAAACCGGCCAGGCGATGAAGGAATCGATGGTGCGCCGTGGCCTCTTGGGCCTCGAATTCTGGCACAACGGCATGAAGCAGATGTCGGCCAAAAAGCCGCTGATGACGCCGGATGATGCCAAGGGTCTGAAATTCCGCGTGCAGCCGTCCGACGTGATCGTGGCACAGATGGAAGCACTGGGCGCCAGCCCGCAGCCGATGGCCTTCTCCGAGGTCTATGGCGCGCTCCAGACCGGCGTTGTCGACGGGCAGGAGAACACCTGGTCCAACATCTACGGCCAGAAGTTCTTTGAGGTGCAGGACGGCATCACCGAGACCAACCATGGCATCATCGACTATCTCGTGGTGACCTCGGTCGACTGGATGGACAGCCTGGATCCGGCGGTGCGCGAGCAGTTCACCACCATCCTGAGCGAGGTGACCGACGCGCGGAACGCCGCCGTGGGCGACGTCGACGCCGCCGCCCGCCAGTCGGTGCTGGATGCTGGTGGTGTGATCCGCGAACTGACGCCCGAACAGCGCCAGATGTGGGTCGATGCGATGAAACCGGTCTGGGACAAGTTCGAGGACGGTATCGGCGCCGACAACATCGCCAAGGCGCAAGAGTTCAACAACGCCAGCTGATAAGCCTGGCAGGGCGGCCCGGATCCCGGGCCGCCCGTTCCCTGTCCACACGGACATCATCCCATCTTTCGGAGAATGATCATGTCTCGTCCGTCGCATGACGTGACCGGCCAGTCGGAGTCCGCCTTCGGTCGCGTGATTAACAATTTCGAGGAGACCGCCATCGCCGTCATCCTCGGCCTGATGACCCTGCTCACCTTCATCAACGTGGTTCTGCGCTATGTCTTCAACAGCTCGCTGATCTGGGGGCTCGAAGTGGTGCTGATCCTGTTCGCCTGGCTGGTGATCTTCGGCGTCAGCTACTGCGTCAAGGTGACGGCCCATCTGGGGGTCGACGTGGTCATCAACCTGCTCAATCCCAGCGGCCGCAAGGTGATGGCGCTGCTGTCGGGCCTGTGCTGCATCCTCTATGGCATCATGCTGTTCAAGGGGTCGTGGGACTATTGGGCGCCCTTCGCCGCGCTGCAACCGACCGAGGGCCGCTGGTTCCCGCTGGGCTTTACCGAAGGGGTGCGCGACCGGGCGTTCTATGTCACCGACCAAGTGCCGATGCTCGAAATCTTCCGCTGGCTGGAACCGCTGATCAACTACGGCGAGGAATACGAGAAACTGCCGCGGGTGATCCCCTATTTCATCCTGCCCTTCGGCACGGCGCTGCTGCTGTTCCGCTTTGTGCAGGCCACGCTGGGCGTGCTGCGCGGGTCCCGCGAAAGCCTGATCGTGAGCCACGAGGCCGAAGACGCGGTGGCCGAAGCTGCCGCCCTGAACAAGGACTGATCCGATGGATGTCGTCATTCTTTTCACGATGGTCGTGGGCTTTCTGCTGATCGGCGTGCCGATTGCGGTGTCGCTGGGCCTCAGCTCGATCATCTTCCTCTTGGCCTTCTCGGACACTTCGCTGGCCTCGATCGCACAGAGCTTTTACCAGGCGATGGCAGGCCACTACACGCTCCTGGCCATTCCCTTCTTCATCCTGGCCTCCAGCTTCATGTCCACCGGTGGCGTGGCCAAGCGGATCATCCGCTTCTCCATCGCCTGCGTCGGCCACCTGCGCGGCGGCCTGGCGATTGCGGGCGTCTTTGCCTGCATGCTGTTCGCGGCGCTGTCGGGCTCGTCGCCCGCGACCGTGGTCGCCATCGGCACCATCGTCATCGCGGCGATGCGGCAGGCGGGTTATACCCGTGACTTCGCCGCTGGCGTGATCTGTAACGCCGGTACGCTTGGCATCCTGATCCCGCCGTCCATCGTGATGGTGGTCTATGCCTCGGCCACCGATGTCAGCGTCGGCCGGATGTTCCTGGCGGGCGTCATTCCGGGTATCCTGGCGGGCCTCATGCTGATGATCACCATCTATGTGATGGCGGTGATGCGCGGCATGCCCAAGGGCGAATGGCAGGGCTGGGGTGAAGTTGGCGCCTCGTTCCGCGACGCGTTCTGGGGGCTGATGCTGATCGTGATCATCATGGTCGGGATCTATGGCATCCCGGGGATCACGGGGGCGATCTTTACCCCCACCGAAGCGGCGGCGGTGGCGTCGATCTATGCCTTCATCATCGCAATGTTCGTCTATCGCGACATCGGTCCGCTGCGTCCCCGCGAGGCGCGCAGCCTTTCGGCGGCCGCCGTCACCGACGGCTCGGTCGAGCCACGGCCGCTGTCGCTGTTGGACAAGCCGCAGGCGCTGATCACCGCCTTCTTTCACCGCGACACCCGTGACACGCTGTTCGATGCGGGCAAGCTGACCATCACGCTGATGTTCATCATCGCCAACGCGCTGATCCTCAAGCATGTGCTGACCGACGAGCAGATCCCGCAGCATATCGCTGGCGCGATGCTGGATGCCGGTTTCGGCCCGGTGATGTTCCTGGTGATCGTGAACGTGATCCTGCTGATCGGCGGTCAGTTCATGGAACCCTCGGGCCTCATCGTGATCGTGGCGCCGCTGGTGTTCCCGATCGCCATCGAGCTGGGCATTGACCCGATCCACCTGGGCATCATCATGGTGGTGAACATGGAGATCGGCATGATCACGCCGCCGGTCGGTCTGAACCTGTTCGTCACCTCGGGTGTGGCCGGTATGCCGATGATGTCGGTGGTGCGCGCGGCGCTGCCCTTCCTTGCGGTCCTGTTCGTCTTCCTGATCATGGTGACCTATATTCCGCCGCTCTCGACCTTCCTGCCCAATTCGCTGATGGGGCCGGAGATCATCATCAAGTAGCGGCCGGATCAGACAACAGAGAACGCCGGGCAGGGGAACCTGCCCGGCGTTTTGCGTTGTGATTCAATCGGCTGACTTTTCGAAGTGGCTACAGAAGGTTCGTTCCTGGCTTGAAAGAGGGCCATGGGCGTGACGCGCTGAATATGCTCCGCCGGATCGCGTGCGATCCGGTTCGCGCCCGACCCGCCCCCAAGGCGGGCGCGAACCTCTGTTGCGCACAATATCCACCCAAGGTCACAACCTGACCAGCAGCTTGGTTGTTCGGGCTGATGGATCGAAAGCGCCCCTGCTCCAAGTCCTCGAAAGACGTCTCCGCTGGCTCAGGCTTGTTCCAGCGCGCGGATGATCGGCGAGAAATCGGCCGCATTCAGGCTGGCACCGCCCACCAGCGCACCGTCGACATTGGACACGGCAAAGATCTCGGCCGCGTTTCCAGGTTTCACCGAGCCGCCATAGAGCAGGCGGATGGCGGACCCGGTCTCGGCGCCAAAGCGGCCAAGAAGCTGGCCGCGCAGCGCGTCATGCACCTCGGCGATCTGTTCCAGCGTCGGCACCTTGCCGGTGCCGATGGCCCAGACCGGTTCATAGGCGACCACCACCCGGGCACCGTCGATCCCGTCAGGCAGGGACGCGGCCAACTGGCCGCAGACCACGTCCAGCGTCTGGCCCGCTTCGCGTTGCTCAAGCGTCTCGCCGATGCAGACCACCGCCATCAGCCCGGCCTCGAGCGCGGCGCGGGTCTTGGCGCAGACCTGCGCGTCGGTCTCGGCGTGATCGGCGCGGCGTTCGGAATGGCCCAGGATCACGGCGCGGGCGCCCGCGTCGGCCAGCATCGCGGCGCTGATGTCGCCGGTATGCGCGCCCGAGGTTTCGGCATGGCAATCCTGCCCGCCAAGGTCAACGGCGCTGTCCGCCAGCGCGTGCGCCGCGCGCGACAGGAGCGTGGCGGGCGGGCAGATCAGGATATCGACAGACGGGGCGGGATGGGCGGCGGCGATGGCCTCAAGCGCGCCCAGAGCCGCGCCGGTGCCGTTCATCTTCCAGTTGCCTGCCGCCAGTTTCCGCCGCATGTCCTGCCTCCTGCCCATCCATTGTTCAAACGTCGCAACCGGATAACACCGGCAGGCGGACAAGACAATCTGGCAGGGGCAAAAGGGATCAGGCCTTGCCGAGGCTTTCGTCGAACTTGATCGATTCGCCGCAACCGCAGGCGTCGACCACATTGGGGTTCTTGAACTTGAACCCCGCCTCGAGCAGCGAGACCTCGTAGTCGATCTCGGTGCCAAAGAGGAACATCTGCGCCATCGGCGCGATCAGCACCCGGGCGCCGTCCTGTTCGACCACCTCGTCATGCGGGTCGGCCTGGTCGACATAGTCCATGGTGTATTCCATGCCGGCGCAGCCGCCTTTCTTGACGCCGATGCGCAGGCCGGAATGGCCGCCCTTGGTCATCAGGCGGGCGATCTGGGCGGCTGCCCTGGGGGTCATCGTCACGGCCTGTTTGCCGGGAATGCCGAACATGAGGGTCTCCGTTGTCGCGCGTTGTCTTTAATCTAGGGCCGGGGTGGGGTTGGCTCAAGGGGGTTGGTCGGGAAAGGGCCGTTCCTGCAAAGGAACGGCCCGGCCGGAAGGATCGGGGCTTGGGGTCAGCGGCGATCCGGGCCGGGTGTTTGGGGATGGGGAACAGGCACCGGCCGGCACGCGCAGGCTGGCCCAGGCTTGTAACGGGGGCATGACGGGGGCGCGAAGCTTTTCCAACTCTCCCGCCCGGGACCGTCACATGAAGCCCAGTTCCAGCCGCGCCTCGTCCGACATCATCTCCATGCCCCAGGGCGGATCCCAGGTCATTTCGACATCAACCGATTTGACACCGGGAACGGATTCGACCGCTGCGACCACCCAGCCCGGCATCTCGCCCGCCACCGGACAGCCCGGCGCGGTCAGCGTCATGATGATGCGCACGTCGCTTTCGGGCGAGATCTCGACGGTATAGATCAGGCCGAGCTCAAAGATATTCACAGGGATTTCCGGATCATAGACCGTGCGGCAGGCCTCGACCACCGGGTCATAGAGCGGGTGGTTGACGGTCGAGGGCGCAATCAGCGGCGCGCCTTCCATGGGTTCTGTCGCGTGGGTCATCAGTCTCTCTCGCCGTTTCCTGAGTGTTTATATAGGAAAACCGAAGGGGGCGTCCAGTGGGGCAGGCGCGGTATCAGCGCCACAGATGGGCATAGGTGGCAAACAGCCCCTGAAGCTTGCTCAACAGCCGGTTGGCGGCGCCGGGGTGGCGGATATCGCCCGAAGACAGCCGCTCGACCGCCAGTTCGACCGGGCAGGGGCGCCCGGTGCGCGGGTCCCAGTAGCGGGGATAGTCGATCAGCGCCGCATGCACCAATCCGGCCAGATCGGGGCGCGCCTGGCGGCGGGCGGGCACCGGGCCCAGATCGCGGCTCAGGCCCCAGCCCGCGTAGAACGGCGCGCCCAGCGTGGTCACCGGCACGCCGCGCAACAGCGCCTCGAACCCCAGAAGCGAGGTCATCGTCCAGACCTCGTTCACATGCGCAAGGAGCGCGGCCGGATCGGCCGCGCGCGCCACCACATCGGCCAGCCCCTCGGCCTCGATTTCACCGCTGCGCAATCCGGCCTCCACATCGGGGTGCGGCTTGTAGACGATCACCGCCTGCGGATTTGCGGCGCGCACCGCACGCAGCAGATCAAGGTTGGTGCGCACCTCGCCCGCGCCGGCGCGGATCGAGGCATCGTCCTCCACCTGTCCCGGCACCAGGATGCGGTGCCCGGACGGCAGCTCGGGCAGGGCGCCGCCCAGGTTGTACTTGCTGACCCCCGCCCGCGTCAGGCGGTCGATCAGCTGTTCGGCGCGGCGGCGCTGGTCGGTGCGCAGGGTCGCGCGCGCGGCGATCAGGTGCTCCATCCGGCTGGGCCGGGTCGGATCGTAATAGATGCCCAGATCGTCGGTCACCAGCGACAGCGGCGGCACCAGTTCCGCGCCCAGCCCGCGCGAGCGCAGGAACCCGTCCTCGACCCGCACGGCGGGGGCGTCGGGATCGGCCTTGGCCGCCCAGACCATATGCGGGCGCGGATCGTCCGGGGCGGGGGTGTCGGTGAAGCTCACCTTGCCGTACCGCCCGAACATCCGCCGGAGCGGCTTGCGCTTCCACAGCCGCATGCCGCCCGCCGTCCAGCCGGCGCGGTCCTGCCGCCAGGCCCGCACCTCCGCCTCAAGCGTGTCGAGCACGGTTTCCAGCTCGCAGAGCCGGTCGCGGTGCGGATCGTACCAGGTGGGATAGAGGATCATCGCGGCGGCAAACAGCTGCGCCCGCGTCAGGCGGCGTTGCCGGCGCGGCACCAGGTGTTCGTCCAGGCTCAGCCCCCAGCCCGCGTAGAACGGCTGGCCAAAGACACGCGGCTTGTGCCCGGCCA
Organism: Ruegeria aquimaris; assembly: GCF_025751555.1. Lineage (GTDB taxonomy): Bacteria > Pseudomonadota > Alphaproteobacteria > Rhodobacterales > Rhodobacteraceae > Ruegeria_B > Ruegeria_B aquimaris. Next base: position 349,768 of record NZ_JAOWLB010000001.1, on the reverse strand, counting down.
GGATCGCCTCGAACCCCAGTTGCGAGGACAGCGTATAGACCCCCACCGCGCCGTCGAGCAGCGCCCAGGGGCTGACAGGCGCATCATAAAGGCTGACCCGCGCGCTGACATCACCCGCGCCGTAATAGCCGGGGCGGAACCCGGCGGCGGTTTCAGGATGGGTCTTGATCAGCACCCGCGCGCCGGGGTGCTCCTCTTGCGCAAAGACCAGCATCTCGCGAAACAGCGCATCGGTGCCCTTGCTGGCGGTGACCGAGGCGTCGCCGCGGGTCTGGTCGACCACCAGAACATAGCCCGGCTCGGGTGGCGTCAGGCCGGGGTCGGTGGCGGAGTATTTGCTCAGGTGGCTGTCGCGGATGCGCGCCATGGCATCGCGCGCCCGGTTCAGCAGCGCGGTATCGTCCAGCGGGTGGCGCGCCAGCAGCTGCTCCAGATCACTGGGCGTCGTGGGGTCGAAATGCACGCCCGCCCGGTCGAGCAGCAGGCCCAGCGGCGGTTCGCCCGCCCGGCCGGGAAAGAGTGAGCGCAGGAACGCGTCCTCGACCCGGAGCAGGGGCGCCGCGCGTCGCGCGGCGACCGCCAGGCCCCGATGGGCGGTGGGGCTCATGCCCCAGACGCCGACCAGATCGCCCTCGACGGGCAGGCCCAGCCGGATGTCGTATCCGGCCAGCGACAGGATACGCCGCATCCGTGACTGGGTCAGGAAACCGCCGTTATAAACGAACAGCCGGGAGCGGTCGCCCCCGGCTGCCCGGTTCGTGCCATCGGGCGACATGCGTCAGCCGCCGGCGATCGTTTGCAGGTTGGCCAGCGGCGTCAGGCCGCCGGAGATGAGCGAGATGGTCTTGGTCCACTGGGCATAGGGCGCCTCGGTGACATAGAGCGTATCCTCGTCCCGGATCACGAAATCGCGGGCGATGAACAGCCCGTTGGGCTCGGTCAGGTTCAGCACATAGACCATGCGCTGCGCGCCCTGCAGGTCGTCGCGGCCCAGCACCTGGCCCGCGATCTCGGCCGGTTCGTTGCGGAACACAAAGACGCCGGTCGGGTCCGAGGCCGCCGAAATCAGGCCGCCCACCTGCGCGATGGCCTCAAGCGCCGACAGATCCTGGGTCTCGAAGGGGACGCGGGCCTGGGTGCTGGTCGCCCCCAGCGCGGTGAACGAGCGGGTGTCCTCCTCGACAAGGATGCGGTCGCCGCCGCGCAGGGCGATGTCCAGTTCCGGGTAATTGAACAGGTCCTGATACCAGACCTTGCCCTGCTGGTTGCCGCGGATCACGGTAACCTCGGCAATCTCGGGCTGGATGGTGACGCCGCCCGCCTGCGCCAGCATGGCCGTCAGCGTGCGGGTCGGACGTTCGATCGGATAGACGCCCTGACCGCCCACCGCGCCGGTCAGCGACACGGTCGAGCCGTCGCCCGCCAGCCGGCGCACCTGCACCTGCGGGTCCGGCGTCTGTTCCTCGAGCTTGGCCGTGATCGCCTCGCGCAGCTGGTCGGGCGTGTTGCCCGAGGCGCGCAGGCGTCCGGCATAGGGCACAAAGATGAAACCGGCACTGTCGACCTGCACCTCTTCGAGGATGGTGGCATTGGTGCCTTCGCTGGCCAGCAGCCCGTCATCGACGTTTTCCCAGACCGTCAGGCCCAGCACATCACCGGGCCGGATCGTGTCCGAGGTCAGGGCGGAGGCGTTCTTGAATGCGTCCGAGAACCCCAGTGCAGGAACCACGGCGGTGGCGCGGGTCACCCGGTCGTTGACGGCGACGATAAACGCATCGCCTTCCTTCTGCACCGAACCGGCAAAGATTTCCCGCTTGTTGGGGCCGACTTTCGGCAAGGAACAAGAGGCCGCGACAGACATCGCAGCCAGCACGGCGACAGGCTTCGCCCAGCGGACGGGGTTAAGTTTCACTGCTCGGTCTCCTCGACCTTGTATGTTTCTGCCTCGGTTTTTTTCACAAGCTATCGGAATCCGGATGAAAAATCCAGTACCAGGAGTTGTGTCGTTCAGTTGACCAATCGCAACTGTTGCCTTGGTGCCGCTTTTCCCGATTTGAGCGCATCATAGGGGTCTTCGCGTGACAACATCATGTCGACCACCTGTCGCAAAAGCTGCCGGCGCCCCTTGCGGGAATAGAAACCGCCGGGCAGCTGGCTGGTCTCCAGCAGATAGCGGCGGTACTCCTTGTAGGCGCGGCCGTCGGGGCGGTCGGCGGCGGCAAAAAAGTCGGCCACCGGCTGGGTCGAGACAAATTCCGGCTTGTCGTAGACCGCGCGGCCAAACACCTTGAGCGGGATGCCGCGCCACAGCACCTGCTGACCGGCGGTCGAGTTCACGGTGACGGCACTGCGCGCATCGTTCAAAAGCTGCGCCAGCTTGCCGCCGCGCACGTAATGCACCCGGCCTTTCAACCCGTGCTGGCGGGCCAGCCGCCGCACCTCGCGCCGGAGCGGCACGCGGCCATCCTCCAGCGGATGCGCCTTGACCACCAGGTGGTGATGCCGTGGCGCGCCCTTGGCAAAGCCGTCGAAGATCTCGGCCAGGAAATCGGTCATCGAGGCAAAGGGCGAATGCATCCGGAACGAGCTGTCATGTTCCAGCTGCAACAGCGCCAGGTGATAGGGAAACCCCCCATTGCGGATGCGCGCGGTGGCCAGCATCCGCTCCACCGCCAGCACCGGCATCAGCAAGAGCCGTTGCAGGTAGAGCAGGAACTCCTTGGTCACCGGCAGGTCGCGATGCGGCCTGAACCGGCGATAGCCCTGATTGGTGAACATGACGAACCAGTGATAGAGCGCGCCGTAAAAGATGTGCTGGCGCATGTCGCCCCAATGGGCGGGCGGCAGCGGCGTTTCCATGTCCGACAGCGCCAGCGCCTCGCGCATGTCCGCGATCGACATGTCCATCAGCCGCGAGTTGCCGTTCGAGCCGCCGCGTTCATAGGTGACCCAATAGGGCCGCAGATAACCTTCCTCGAACACATGGATGCCCAGACCCCGCGCCCGCGCGGTGGTCACAGCGGCGGCATGGATGGGGCGGGTATCGCCATAAAGCACGATATCGGTCACGCCCTTGGCCTCCAGCAGATCGGCCAGCGCCGCGGGCCAATCCTCATGCGCGCCCTTGTAGGGAATATAGCTTCGCGTATGGAACCAGAAGGCCCGGTCGCCCGAGTTGAAGCCGACGCGCCAGACCTCGGCCCCCGCCGCGCGCAGCATGCGGCCGAGCGCGTCAAAGAACGGTCCATGAGGCCCCTGCAGAAACAGGAACACCCGCCTGGTCTGGGTCTGGTTCGGCATCTGCGGTCCTTCTCCGTCTGCGCCTGCCCAAATTCGCGGCATTCCCGTCATCCTGCATGATCATTCGGGCCAAACTATGACCCGGACGGGGCAGGCGGGCAAGCATCGGGGCTTGTCCGCCGCGAAACACAGCGTTACGTCAGGGGCGGGCATACAAGCGCGGAGTAAGGAACATGTTCACCGGCATCGTGACCGACATCGGCACCGTGGTCGAGCTGGAGCAGCGCGGCGACCTGCGGGCGCGCATCCGCACCGCCTATGATACCGGGCGCATCGACATCGGCGCCTCGATCGCCAGCGACGGTGTCTGCCTGACGGTGATCGCGCTGGGCGCCGACTGGTACGATGTCGAGGTCAGCGCCGAGACCGTGTCCAAGACCAACCTCGGGAAGTGGACCGTCGGCAAGCGGCTGAACCTCGAACGCGCGCTCAAGGTGGGCGACGAGTTGGGCGGCCATATCGTGTCGGGCCATGTCGATGGCGTGGCCGAGGTGGTTTCGGTCACACAAGAGGGCGACAGCACGCGGGTCCGCTTCCGCGCCCCGCATGCGCTGGCGCGGTTCATCGCGCCCAAGGGCTCGGTGGCGCTGAACGGCACCTCGCTGACGGTGAACGAGGTCGAGGGCGACGAATTCGGCATCAACCTGATCCCGCACACCAAAGAGGCGACCACCTGGGGTGATGTCCGCGCGGGCGACCTCGTGAACCTCGAGATCGACACTCTCGCTCGCTATGTGGCGCGCCTCGCCGAGGCGGGCTAGGACCATGGCGGGGCTCGGGCACAATGGCGGGCCGTCGATGGAGCCGGGACAGGTCTGGCGCACCCATGCCTGGCGGCAGGCGCAAAAGGCGCTGATGCCCAATGCCATCCCGATGCTGGTGCTGAAAATGCGCATGAGCCGCGCCGCCGAACTGGGCATGGACTATCGCACCTACGCAAAGGTGCGCCAGTATTCCGGTCAGGATATCATGGGCCTCCTGTTTTCGTCGAACGCGCTGCGCATCTTCGGCTCGGGCGGCGAGATGCCCGAGGCCGAGGCACGAACGCTGGCGCAGGTCCGCAATGCCCGCCGGCTGGCGCTGGTGCATCCGCCCGCCGCCCCGTCCAGCGTGCTGGCCGCCACAAGGGCGCTGGAGGATGCCGCCCGCGCGCCGCGTCTGGTCGACAGCTGGTCCGAGATGCGCGCCCGCGTGCAGGGGTTGATCCAGACGCAGCGCTTGCCGGGCTCGGCGGTGCTGGTGATCGGCGACACGCCGCTCGAGACCGAATGGGTCGCCGCAGGCCGTGCCGCGGGCTATCTGCCCTCGGCCGAATACTTCCGCCACCAGGCCGTCTAGAGCTCCTGTCCCGCCCCTTCATTTCGCCCAAAATACTCCGGGGGAGTCGCGCAAGGCGCGGCGGGGGCAGCGCCCCCTTTGACTTGCCTACCGGATCAGGCGGCGCTCCCGCCCCCTGGCGCCGCATCGCAGATGCGCCCCCAGGCGTTGGGCTGGGCGCGGGGCGGTCCCGGGCGCCAGAGGCGCCCGCGCGACACCCGCGCGCGCGACACAACGTTCGCCCCTGTCTGCCTATGGCGTCCCGGCATTGACACATCCGGTGCACTAAACGCGCAAGGCCGGGGAGATTATTGCGAGGCCTCGACCACACCGCCAGTCGAAACGAAACGACCGGTTTCCGACCAGACATAGGCGGCATAGCAGGGCTCGGCGGTGACGTCACAATTTGCGCCATGTTGCGGCAGCAGCAGGACCGGCCGGTCCGGGCGGCTCTGCGGGGTGACGATCATCGCGGCATAGGCAAGAAATTCAAACCGGCTATAGCCGCCATCGGGCTGTGAGACGAAGAGGTGGACATAGCTCCCGCCCGTGCCGCCGCTGAACATCGTGGCAGAGCTGGAGCAGGAAAATCGCCATTCCTCGACAATCGGGTCGGTGATGCCGTCGCCGTTGAAATCGGCGGTGCGGCTGACGGCCTCCGCCGGGGCGTCGAAGGCGCCGTTCTCAAACCCGGTGCAGCGGACGCGCAGCGTTTCGACGAAATCCGCATAGGTGTCGGAGAATGTCGCCGGGGTCTGGGCTGAAACTGGCGCTGAAACCGGGGTGGTGGCGAAGCCAGCCAAAAGCAATACCGGAAAAAGACGTTTCTTCATGGAACCTGCCTTTCGAACGCAGTTTTGACAGGAGAGTGATGAGGCGGTCGTCGCGCGGTGTTGCGGCTTGCCGTGCGCATCTGTTTCAACGCGCCTGCTACGACAGTTCCCAATACCACAACGCATCCGGTGTCGTCTTCAACAACTTCGCAGAGGCGCCAAGCGCCTCGGGCTCTGCGTCGTCCCGTTCCATGAGCAGATCGGAGGTTACGCCCTGTCCGTCGACGATACGGGGGATGGGCAGGGCCACGTCACCTGCCTTCGACCGGGAGACAAGGTTCCTCTGGCCGCCGTATGCTTGCTCTCAAGAACGCGCCGCCGCCTTCCCGCTTCCTTCTGGTGGAACGTGCTCGCGTAAAGCCCGACGGGGGCAGCGCCCCCTCTGACCCGCCCACGAGATCAAGGTGGCGCTCCCGCCCCCTGGCGCCGCATCGCAGATGCGCCCCCAGGCGTTGGGCCGGGCGCGGGGCCGTCCCGGGCGCCAGAGGCGCCCGCGCGACACCCGCGCAACGCCGCGTCCCGCCCCCTGCTTGCCGTTTGTGTACTGGCATTCGCGCGCCGGGTGGTCTATCTGCGCAAACAGACCAAGACAGCTGAAAGGCCGCCCCATGAGCTTTGAAACGCCCGGACCCGTCGAGGCCCGCCTGCGCGACGCGATCAGTCCGATCGAGGAGATCATCGAGGAGGCGCGCAAGGGCCGGATGTATATCCTGGTCGATCACGAGGATCGCGAGAACGAGGGCGACCTGTGCATCGCCGCCGAGTTTGCCGATGCCGCCGCGATCAACTTCATGGCCACCCATGGGCGCGGGCTGATCTGCCTGCCGATGACCGCCGAGCGGATCGACCGTCTGGGCCTGCCGATGATGGCGGTGAACAACTCGTCGCGGCACGAGACCGCCTTTACCGTCTCGATCGAGGCGCGCGAGGGCGTGTCGACCGGTATTTCCGCCGCCGACCGGGCGCTGACCGTGGCTACCGCGATCAACGAGCAGAATACCATGGCAAGCCTGGCCACGCCGGGCCATGTCTTTCCGCTGCGCGCCAAGCGGGGCGGGGTGCTGGTGCGTGCCGGCCATACCGAGGCGGTGGTGGATATCTCGCGTCTGGCCGGGCTGAACCCCGCGGGCGTGATCTGCGAGATCATGAAGGAAGACGGCACCATGGCCCGCCTGCCGGACCTGGTCGATTTCGCCGAGCGGCACGGGATGAAGATCGGCACCATCAGCGACCTGATCTCCTATCGCGCCCGCAACGACAACCTGGTGGACGAGACCGCCCGCAGCACCGTCACCTCGGAATATGGCGGCGCGTGGGAGATGCGCATCTTTACCGACCAGACCCACGGCATCGAACATGTGGTGCTGGTCAAGGGCGACATCTCGACCCCCGAACCGGTGCTGACCCGCACCCATGCGCTGCACGAGGCCTCGGACGTGCTGGGCCTTGGCCCCAAGCCGACCCAGGAACTGCCCCGCGCGATGGAGAAGATCGCCGCCGAAGGGCGCGGCGTCGTCTGTCTGTTCCGGCAGCCGCGCAACGCGCTTTATGCCAGCGACGAGGATGGCGTGCGCACCATCAAGCAGACCGGTCTGGGCGCCCAGATCCTGTCCAAGATGGGCCTGCACGAGCTGATCCTGCTCACCGACTCGCCGCAAACCAAATATCTCGGGCTCGACGCCTATGGCCTCTCCATCGTCGGCACCCGCCCCATTCTGAAGGACGCCTGATATGGCCGGACATGAAACCCATTACATCCTGCCGCGCCCCGAATTCGACAAGCCGGTGAAACTGCTGATCGTGGTGGCGCCCTATTACAAGGACATCGCCGACAATCTGGTCGCCGGCGCCAAGGCCGAGATCGAGGCCGTCGGCGGCAGCTGGGAGCTGGTCGAGGTGCCCGGTGCGCTCGAGGTGCCCACCGCCATCGCCATGGCCGACCGGATGTGCAATTTCGACGGCTACGTGGCGCTGGGCTGCGTGATCCGGGGCGAGACGACGCATTACGATACCGTCTGCAACGACAGCTCCCGCGCGATCCAGCTGATGGGGCTTCAGGGCGCCTGCATCGGCAACGGCATCCTGACGGTCGAGAACCGCCCCCAGGCCGAGGTGCGCGCCGATCCGGCGGCGATGAACAAGGGCGGCGGCGCCGCCGCCGCGGCCTTGCATCTGATCGCGCTCAGCCGTAAATGGGGCGCTTCGACCAAGGGCGTGGGGTTCAAGCCGCTGTCCGAGTCGATCCTCCTGGCAGACAAAGGCAACGGAACCGCGTCCGCATGACCAAGAAACGGCAGATGAAATCGGCGGCCCGGCTCTATGCGGTGCAGGCCCTGTTCCAGATGGAGCATTCCAGCCAGACCGTCGAGACGGTGGTGAACGAGTTTCTCGATCACCGCTTCGGCGCGGTCTATGACGGCGACGAGATGGCCGAGGGCGACACCGACCTGTTCCGTAAGCTGGTCGATGGCGCGGTCAACAACCAGGCACTGATCGACCAGATGACCGACCGGGCGCTGGTGGCGAAATGGCCGATCTCACGCATCGACCCGACGCTGCGCGCGCTGTTCCGCGCCGCCGGTTCGGAACTGACGCAAAGCGACACGCCCCCCAAGGTGGTGATCACCGAATTTGTGGATATCGCCCGCGCATTCTTCCCCGAAGGGCGCGAGACCAGCTTTGTCAACGCCGTGCTCGACCATATGGCACGCGAGGCCCGGCCCGAGGCGTTCTGAACGCAACCGCAGGATTTCCCATAAAAAGACGCGGCGCCATCCCCAGATTGCGCCGCGCCTTGAACAGGAAATTTCTCGATGAAAAGTCCGGGCGCCACCACTCACTGTAGAAACCCGGCCCCCTGACGCTAGCGGATCGTGGCCGGCCGCGAAACCTATCACTTCCGATAGGTGGGCTCGCTCAGCAGCCCCATTTTCACCGCCCGCACCAGCGCCGCCTCGCGGGTCGGAGCGCGTAGCTTGTCGCGCGCCGATTTCAGATGCGTGCGCACGGTGATCTCGCTGATCCCCAGCGTCTCCGAAATCTGCTCGTTGCGCAGACCGTTGGCCAGCAGGTGCAGCACCTCGCGCTCGCGGCGCGACAGCGGCGCGGTGGTGCCCAGGATCGGCGCCAGATCGTGACCCGCGGTCTGGCTTTCTTCGACCCCGGGGCCAAGATTGGTGGCCAGAACGGTGGCCAGGATGCGCATGCCGCTTTCCTGTTCGGTCATCCAGCTTTCGGCCTCGGCATGATCGGTGAACAGCGCCACCAGCATTGCGGTATTGCCGGGGCAGGGGACCACCAGGCTGAACACATGCTGATAGCCGTGCTCGACCAGCCCGGAATAAAGCGCCGTCGCCGTGGCCGAGTTGGATTGCAACAGACGCCGGCCCGAATCGATATACAGGCTGTCGGGCCCCTGTACCGTCTGCGCCAGAACCAGATCGGCATCGGAATAACCACCCTCGGCATAGATCTTCAGCCATTGCGGCGTCATCGAGCTGCGCGCCCAGTGCAGGATGCCCGTCTTTGGCGTGAACTGCCCCATGTTCACGGCGCGAAAGCCGAATGCGCCCAGCCGCTCGACCGCGTGATCCCAGCGTTCGGCATCGTCGAACAGGTAAGACAGGCTCTCAAGCAGATCGAGGGCAAATTTGCTGATGTTTTGCATTCAGACTCCGGCATACATTGTCGCAGTCTTTACGATCTGCCCTGTATTCTGGATCATTCTGCGCTAGAATCCTTGTGGAAAACAGGGAGTTTGGCCATGCCACAGCTGATCCGTCTCTACGTCACCCAGGTTCTTGTCGGGTTTGCGCTTGCCGCTGTGTTTGTCGCCGGGCTGATCTGGCTCGATATCGCCGGGCTCAAGGGACTGATCGCGCGCTCCGATTTGGCGCTTCTAGCGGTGTTCATGCTGTGGTTCATGAACGGCATCGTCTTTGCCGGGGTGCAATTCGCGTGGAAAGTCATGAGCCTGGCCGAAACCGACGAGGGGCCGCGCGGCGGCAGCGCCGTCTCCGATCTGCGTCCCGCACCCGTCCGGCAAGAGGCGGCGCGGCGCGGCTGATCGGTGGTGCGGCGGGAACCACCAAGTTTCGACCGTGCGGTTCGATTCCCGAGGACCTGTATGTACAGGTGGGCGCCAGGTAATCAGGCCAGGACCTGAACAGAGCCAGCCCCCTCGGAAATGTTTAAGGCCACCGGAATGCTACCTGTCACGAGAAGGGCAGAACCCGCCGCCGACATAAGTAGGGCCGCCACAAGGCACGTGCAAGAGGGATCGGAAGACAGGTGACCGCCTTGCCCGACAACCGGCGAGATGCCGCCCCGCCGGACGCTCGGTTTCGAGGGGGCGAAGGCGCCCTCCGGCGCCTCTCGGTCGCGTACAAAACGGTCAATTCCCCCTGGAAGCCGGGTACAAAACGGTCAGTTTGCCGTACAAACCTGCGGCTTGACCATGCCGGGCGCCTCGCCCACAACTCTCGTCAACGGTTTGACAGAACGGATACCCGACATGGCCTATGATCCCGACAATATCTTTGCCCGCATCCTGCGCGGCGAGATCCCCGCGACCCGCGTTTACGAAGATGAAGACACCCTTGCCTTCATGGACATCATGCCGCGGGCCGACGGGCATCTGCTGGTGATCCCCAAGACGCCCTGCCGCAACGTGCTGGACGCCAGTCCCGCGCAATTGGCTGCGGTGATGAATACGGTGCAGAAGCTCAGCCATGCGGTGATGAAAGCCTTTGATGCCCAGGGGGTTACCCTGCAACAGTTCAACGAGGCCGTGGGCGGGCAGGAGGTGTTTCACCTGCATTTCCACGTGCTGCCCCGGCACGAGGGCATCCGGCTGCGCCCGCCCGGACAGATGGGTGACATGGCGCTGATCGCCGAACAGGCCGAGAAGATTCGCGCCGCGCTGGATTAAGAAAATTGGGGCCCGCCCCTTGAACCTACAGCGGCTGTAGCCCCTAGCTGTGGATGCGAACCACAATTGGGACCGCATCCTCATGCCGCACGATCACCACCACCATCAGCACCATCACCACCACCACATCGACCCCGCCGCAGGCGACGCCCGCGTCGCCTGGGCCATTGCCGTGAACATGGCCCTGACCTTTGTACAAATCGCAGGCGGCCTGCTCTCCGGCTCCCTCGCCCTCATCGCCGACGCGCTCCATAACTTCTCGGATGCGGTGGCGCTGATCATTGCCTTCTTTGCCCGCAAGATCGCCCGCAGACCCGCCGATGACAGGATGAGTTTCGGCTATGGGCGGGTCGAGGTGGTGGCCGCCCTGGTCAATTACACGACCCTTGTGGTCCTTGCTTTTTACCTTATTTACGAAGGGGTTATGCGGTTTCTGGAGCCGCAGCCGATTGACGGTTGGCTGGTGGTCTGGGTTGCCGTCGTCGCCTTGGTCGTCGACCTGGTGACGGCGGCGCTGACCTGGTCGCTGTCGAAGAATTCGATGAACATCCGGGCCGCGTTCCTGCACAACGTGGCCGACGCGCTGGGCTCGGTCGCGGTGATCGTCGCGGGGGCCGCAGTCATCTGGTTCGGCTGGACCTGGGTCGATCCCCTGGTGACCCTGATGATCGCTTTGTACATTCTCTGGCATGTCCGCGCCGAAGCCGGCGCCGCAATTCAGGTCCTTATGCTCGGCACCCCCCCGGGCCTCGATCCCGAACGCGTGGCGAGCTATGTGGAGAGCGTCGAAGGGGTGCAGGCGGTACATTATGTACATGTGTGGAGCCTCCAGGAAAACACCGCCGCCTTGACCGCGCATCTGGTGATCGCACCGGGCGCCTGGTCGCGGGCGGATGCGATCAAGTCCCGGGTCAAGGCCGGTCTTGAACAAGAATTTTCCATTGGACAAACGACGTTAGAGGTGGAATGCGCGGCTCATGCCTGTGCCTGTCCGGCCCGGATAGGCAGCGGTTCCGCTTGAACGGTGCTCCAGAATTGCCGCCCCGTGTTACACGGGGCGGCTGACGGGAAAGAATGGCTGCCTGCCGCTCTTGGAGAAGGGCAGGCAAACGCGACTTGATGAAAACACCACTCACTCACTGAACGGTAAGTAACGTTCTGGCATGCGCTGGGCGCTTGCCGCATGACCCATTTGGGTTATTCTTATCATTAGTGTGTTAAAGGGGTTGTCCAAGCTGTCGCAAGGATGACCAATATGTCGAAACCGGTCCCCAATACCGTGTTTGGGAGGCTCATTATTCGCGACGATTTCGGAACCCATGCGACTCCGACCAGAGAGCAGGTGATCGCCGCGATCTACGAAATCGTATTGCGGCCCGATCACTATGAGCGTGTGGTATCGGTGTGGGACGATCACCTGTCATACCTCCTGCGGGACAGGGGAGATTTCTCCAATTCCGGCGAGCAGCGTTCGGCGGCCGAGGTGCGGGTTGATCCCGAGTTGCAAGACCATTTCCGCCGGGCCCATGTCATTCTCGAACAGCTGGGGCGCAAGGCGCCGCAATCCGAAATGGAACGCTGTATCAACGGCGCGCCGGGTTTCGTTTTGCTCATGGGCGTCGATGGTCGGGTCAGGGCCGCGGGACGATTGGTGCGGCAACTTCTTGATAATCCACGAGATATTTCTGCACTCAGGGCGCACCTGCCAGTGCAGAGCATGCAGATGCTCGACGAGCTGTTGCAGGCGGCGCGTGATGGGCGGGATCAGACGCAGGCCGTGGTCTTGAGCACGGATATGCGGCCCCGGCACCTGATCGCGCGCATGGGCCCATGCGACGATGGGTCGGGCCAAATCATGATCGAAAGCCTCGACTATCAATGGACGCCCGCCGCCGAGCGGATGCTGGTGACGTCGTTCGGGCTGTCCCCGGCCGAGGTGGATATCGTGCGCAACCTGATGGAGGGGCACAGCCTGCGCGAGATCGCCCAACGTTCAAACCGGTCCGAGCACACGGTGCGCAATCAGGCGAAATCGGTGCTGGCCAAGACCGGCGCCCCCGGGCAGGCGGATCTGATCCGTCTGGTTGCCTTTCTGATCGAGCGCGGGAATCAGCTGCGGACCAACGGGCATCCCGGTGCCGTCGAACTGAACAACGAAGTGCTGGAGATGCGTACCGGCCGCAAGATGCAGCTCTATCAGTGCGGTGACCCCAAGGGCCGACCGGTGATCTATCTGCATGGCATGATGGATGGCCTGGCGCCGTTGCAGTATCTCAAGGACCGGTTACACCGTCGCGGCTTGCGGATTCTGGCGCCGGTGCGTCCGGGATACGGGAGTTCGGAGCCGGTGACCGATCCCGGTGCCGCTCTGCGCGCCATGTCCGAACACATTGGCGAGTTGATGGACCGGTTCGATCTCGGGCGCGCGGCGATCCTGGGGCATATGGCCGGCGTCGTGCAGGGGCACACGATCTGCGCCGGCGGCGACCCGCGTATTCGCGGCATGGTCGCGGTGGCGGGCAGCGGACCGCTGTTGCGCCGCGAGCATTTCCGGGGCATGGCACGCAGGCAACGGGTCATGGGCTATACCGCGCGCTGGACACCAAGCCTGTTGCCGTTTTTCGTGCGGGCGGCCATTTCGCTGATCGACAGCGAAGAGGTGCAGACCTTTATGGACGCCCTATACCCACCCGGCACTCATGAACGCGACGTGGTGGCGCGTCTGAACCTGGCCGAACTGATGCATGCGGGCTATCGGTTTGCGGCGCAGGCCGGAACCGACGGCTTTGTCAGCGATGCGCGGGTCATGGTCTCGGACTGGGTGTCGCCCTTGTCCAGCAAGGCAAAGCCGGTGATCCATCTGCATGGCGCGCTGGATCCGGTGGTGCCCGTCGGGGTGGCAGAGGAGTTCGCCAAAACCCGGCCCAATGTCACATTCCGGGTGCTGGATGGGGTTGGTCAGTTCCTGATCTACGAGCGTCCGGATATCGTTCTCGACGCGCTCGACGAGCTGCCAGCCTGATCGTCAATCCGGTTGAGTGCCTTCGAACACCTGATCGAAACTGCGCCGCAGGGCAACATCGACATCCGCCATGGTAACCGGCAGGCCCAGATCGACCAGCGAGGTGACCCCGTATTCGGTTATGCCACAGGGCACGATCCCCGAAAAATGGCTCAGATCCGGTTCCACGTTGATCGAAATGCCGTGGAAGCTGACCCATTTGCGGATCCGGATGCCGATCGCCGCGATCTTGTCCTCGGCCGGTTTGCCGGTGATGGTCCGGGGCTTGTCGTCGCGTCGCACCCAGACGCCGACGCGGCCCTCGCGGATTTCGCCGCGAATGTTGAACTCGGCCAGCGCCGCGATCACCCATTCCTCGAGCTGCTGGACAAAGCGGCGCACATCATGGCCGCGTCGGCCGACGTCGAGCATGACATAGACCACCCGCTGGCCAGGCCCGTGATAGGTGTACTGGCCGCCCCGCTTGCTGTCGTAGACCGGAAACCGGTCGGGGTCGGTCAGGTCCTCGCGCCGGGCCGAGGTGCCGGCGGTGTAAAGCGGCGGGTGTTCCAGCAGCCAGACACATTCCTCGGCCTCGCCCGCCGCGATGGCGGCGGCGCGCGCCTCCATAAAGGCCACGGCCTCGTCATAATCGGTCAGCCCGTCTGTGATCTTCCATTCCATGGCGCTGTCTTATCGCGGCGGCCGGGGCAGGGGAAGGGGGCTAGGCCGCCTCGGCCAGACAGCGCTGGATCACCTGGGCGTAGGTCTCGGCCCCCTGGGCGCCGGTCAGCAGGTACTTGCCACCGAACACCATCGAAGGAACACCGGAAATGCCATGCTGCGCCCAGAACTTCTGTTTCTCACGCACCGGTGCCTGATGCGCGCCCGAAGCCAGCGCCGCTTGCGCGGCCTCGCGGTCCAGCCCCGCCGTGGCAACTGCATCAAGCAAGACCGCCGGGTCCGACACGTCGCGGCCTTCGGTGAAATAGGCCGCAAACAGCGCCAGTTTCAGAGGATGCTGGCGGCCCTGGCCCTCGGCCCAGTCGAGCAGCTGATGCGCGGCAAAGGTATTCACGATGCGGCTGTCATCGTTGAAGTTGAAGGCGAAGCCCAGTTCCGCACCGATCGTGGTCAACCGCATGCGCGCCTCTGCGCTCTGCGCGGGAGTAGAGCCGTATTTCTCCATGATATGCTCGCGCAGGTTCTGGCCCTCGGGGGCCATCTGCGGGTTCAATTCGAACGGGTGCCAGCGCAGTTTCGCCAATACGCCGGTCTGTGCAAGCGCCTGATCCAGTTGCATAAAGCCAACAATGCACCAGGGGCAAACCACATCCGATACGATGTCGATCTGCAGCACAGGGCGGGCATTGGTCGCGGTCATCGTCGTATCCTCGTTCGGGTGTGTCTCTCTGTTCTAGGCCGAATGGTGAGGGTGGGGAAAGAGATTTCAAGCAGAGGTGATTTTTGCCTCTTCACATCCCTGCGACCCTCGTCTATACGCCGCTCTACCAAGTCATTGGCAGTGCGGTCGTGGCGGAATTGGTAGACGCGCAGCGTTGAGGTCGCTGTGGGGTAACTCCCGTGGAAGTTCGAGTCTTCTCGACCGCACCATTCAATCCCGTTGAGATCAAATAAGACCCTTGCACCAAACGGCTTTGACCGGGTGAAGGTAACAAACTTGGTTGCAAGCGGGGTTTGTTGGTCCAACACCATCGCAACAACGAACCCGTCGATGCAAGTTGGCGGGTTTTCCCACCTTTTTGTTCGCTATATGTTCTCTTTATGCCTGCTGCCCGCCCATACGCGAACAAGTTCAAGAATCAGCGCCTATCCCGCGCCGCGAGCAATGGGATGCTGATTACGGTACGTTGCCCGATGTGCCGCAGAACTGTCAATTTTTGGGCTGCTGACCTGATCAAGGTGCTTGGCCCGGATCACGAGTTGCAAAACCCGCCCTTCCCCTGTTCCCGCTGCAAGAACAACGAAGTCGATGTTCGTTGGACTATTCCGGCGGCAAGTGATCTGGAACGCTTGACCGTGCGCCGCCCCGTTCGCCAGATTGTGAAATGGATATGGCGCGACGAAAAGGCGTGAGCGATGTGCAATCTCTATTCCAGCACCACGACGCAGGAAGCCATGCGCCAGTTGTTCGATGTGCCCGCCGACCGCGATCATCTGGGCAACTTCGCACCCCTATCAGCGATCTACCCTAAATACTCAGGGCCTGTGGTGCGGCTAAACTCGGAAGGACGGCGTGAACTGGTGGCGATGCATTGGGGTTTCCCGATGCCCCAGGTCTCGAAAAAGACCGGCAAGCCGATCCTGCCCAAAGCGATCAACAACGCGCGCGACGACAAGCTGCAATCTTCACCATTCTGGCGTGGGAGTTTTGAGGAGCGCCGCTGCCTCGTCCCCGCAACATCATTTTGCGAGGCCAAGGGGCGCAATCCGGCGAACTATTATTGGTTTGGGCTGGATGATCCAGACCCCGACGCACGCCCGCCATTTGCTTTCGCGGCGATCTGGCGGCACTGGCGCGGCGATATCAAGGGCGCGTTGGTGGAGATGGACGCCTACAGCATCATCACAACATCGCCGAATGAGCTCGTGCGACAAATCCACCCCGACCGCATGCCTGTGATCCTTCACCCCGGCGCCTATGAACAGTGGATCAACGGGGCGCCGGGTGAGGCCGCAGAGCTGTTGCGGCCCTTCCC
Organism: Ruegeria aquimaris; assembly: GCF_025751555.1. GTDB lineage: Bacteria > Pseudomonadota > Alphaproteobacteria > Rhodobacterales > Rhodobacteraceae > Ruegeria_B > Ruegeria_B aquimaris. The sequence goes on along the minus strand of NZ_JAOWLB010000001.1, from coordinate 333,667 downwards.
GGCAAGTCGAATGCGCGTAGTCAGATCGGGAGATGGGGTCAAGGAGGATGTTGTTTGATGATATGTCACTTGGTCTACTTGCATGGCGATTACATTGCTGCAAATTGTCACGTAAATTATTGAAACATAAAAGATGAAGTAATTCTCAAGCGTCTTCGTCCGTGCCATTTCTAGCTGATTCAATGGATACCCGGTCGGCTGCTTCTGATGTCAGCGGCAGTGGCGCCGCGCGACGCAGTAGAGCGCTGCATTGGGTGGGAACGTGCCATGCCAAGGATGCAACGCTGAGCGGCGAATTTTTGCTTTGCGCGCGAAGCCGCCGGTCCGGCGGCAGCTAATAACCCCTTGGAGATACACCGGGTCAACACGATGCATCACGATTCCGTGTTGCGAAAATGTCAGTCTCGGCGGTCGTATCGCTGGGTCCACTGGAAGTGTGGGGGGCTCTTCCCATTTGAAGGAGCATAATGAGAAACCTCTTTGACGGTGAAACGATATGACGCGACACATCAAAACAGCGATATCAGGCGTTGCCCTGGCGGCCGCCATGGCGGCAGCACCGGCGGCGGCGGAACTGAAGTGGGACAATGCCTCGGGCGGCTACGTCAAGATCTATGGCCAGGTTTCGCCCGCCTGGCAGTCGGTTGATGACGGCGTGCAAAGCAAGGATACCCTGGTCGATAACGCGCATTCGAACACGCGTGTCGGCCTGTGGGTCGTGCAGCCCATCTATCAGGGCACATTCAAGTTCAACTTCGAGACTGCGCTGGGTCTGCGCTCGTCGGGGGGTGTCAGTCAGACCAACACGCCCAAGGGCGCCGACTGGGACCGCACCGATCTCCGCAAGGTCGACTTTTCTTACGCCAGCGACAGCTGGGGCACGCTCTATGTCGGACAAGGCTCGATGGCATCGGACGGTATCGCTGATATGTCCTTTGGCGGTAACGGCATGACCACCTACAATGGCATCGGCGATTTTGCCGGGGCGTTCCAGTTCCGGACCGCCGCCGGAGCCCTGTCCGGTGTGACGGTCGGTTCGGTCAACCCCAGCCTGGATGGCGGTCGGCAGGGGCGCGTGCGCTATGACACGCCCAGCTTCAATGGGTTCAGCGTTGCGCTGGCGGCCGGTACCGATGTGCTCACGCCTGGCAACAGCGACAAATACTATGACATTGCGCTGCGCTACTCGGGAGAGTTCGATGGGACCCAGGTCAAGGGCGGCATCGGTTTTTCGCGTCGCGATCGCGGCGGGGTCGATCGGGATGACACCTTTGGTGCCGTCGCCGTGAAGTTCCGTTCGGGGTTGAATTTTGCGGTCGCCGGCGGGAGCCGGGAGAATGACGGCAACTACACCTATGTCCTTGCCGGGTATGAGAGCCAGTTCCTGTCGATCGGCGCCACGTCATTTGCCATTGATTACTATAACGGCAGTGACTTTGGCCTCGCGGGTCGTGAATCCAAGACGCTGGGTGTCGGTGTGAACCAGAACATCGACAGTATCAATACACAGGTCTATCTGGGATACCGCAATCATCAACTGTCCGACCCGGGAACGTCCTACAAGGACGTGGATGCGTTTCTTGTCGGGGCACGCTGGAAGTTCTGATCAGCGCGTGGCGCTCCTCTCCACATGGGGCTTTACCGCCTCGTGTGGAGTAAACTTTGCGTAAGCTTGGTGCGCTGGCGCACAATGAATATGCAAATGACTGGGAGAGGCGGTGCCTCTTTTTGAATCTCGCAACGAAATCGCGTTTCCGTTACCCATTTAAGTATTTGAAAATCATTTGAATTCACGATTCGTATGGTCTGCGCCGTTGCCGGGTTGCAACGTCGGTTCCGGCCACCGTTTTGAGCTCATGGAAGCTGGCCTTCGGGTGCCCACATCAATGCGGCGGAACCCACACCAATCCAAGACGGTACAGAAACATGACCAGAACACTCAGAACGACCTCTGCCATGGCGATTGCTGCCATGGCATTTGCCTCGGCTGCCTCGGCGCAACTGCTCTACGAGAACCAGTCCGGCGGATCTGTCCAGCTTTATGGCCAGTTCAACCCGGCCATCATTTCGGTGGATGACGGACAGGAAACCGAAACCAACATCCGCGACAATGACCTGTCGCGCAGCCGCATCGGCCTGCGTTTGGCACAGCCCTTTGGCGACAACACGTTCCGGTTCCGGTTCGAGGCCGGGCTGGGCCTGCCCAACTCGACCGAGACCAACCAGCTGGGAGATGATTTCAGCGGCTGGACCCGGGACGATCTGCGCCATATCGACTTTTCGCTCGAAGGCGACTGGGGCCGGGTCTCGCTGGGGCAGGGCAGCATGGCCGCCGATGGCATCGCCGAATCCGACCTGTCTTATGTGGGCGTGGCGCTGTACTCGTACACCGCCGATGCCAATGCGGCCTTCCTGTTCCGCGACACGGCCGGGATTCTGTCCGGCCCCGCGGTGGGCGACACGCTCGACACGTTCGACGGCTCGCGCCGGGGACGTATCCGCTATGACAGCCCCGAGATTGCAGGGTTCACCTTCTCGGCCGCCTATGGCGAGAACATCCTGAACACCGCCGACCAGTCGGATTACTACGACGTGGCCGTGCGCTATGCGGGTGAGTTCGGCGGCGGTATCCAGCTGGATGCGGGCCTGGCCTATCAGGTGCGCGACAACAATGGCGTCGATCGCTCGGATGTGGTGGGTTCGGCCTCGGTCCTGCTTCAGAACGGGCTCAGCTTTACCTTTGCAGGCGGTACGCGGGACAATGACGCCGCAGGCGCCAGCGACCCCGACTACCTCTATTTCAAGGTCGCCTACGACGTCGACTGGTTCTCGTTCGGTCAGACCGGTGTAGGCGTGCACTACTATGACGCCTCCGACTTCAATGTCGCTGGTTCGGAAACCAAAGGCTGGGGCGTCGGCGTTGCTCAGCGTGTCGAGGCGTACAATACCGATGTCTACTTCACCTATCAGAACTATGAGTACAGCGATGCGGCAAACAGCTATCAGGATCTGAGCACCCTGGTTCTGGGCGCCCGCTGGCGCTTCTGATGTTGCGGCAATCCTGATCGCAACAACGCGCGCCCCGGCTTTGCCGGGGCGCGTATGTTTTTAAGGCTGCAAATGGGCGCCGATTGGGCATAACCCCTTGCACCGGCCGGGCAGGGCAAATAGAACGCCTCAAATTGTGCATGGCGCACGCCCGATGCGTGCGCTCCGAATCCTATGGGGACTACCATATGCAGGTTACCGAGACTCTGAACGAAGGTCTGAAACGCGGCTACAACATCGTGGTCACAGCGGCTGAGCTGGACGCGAAGGTCAATGAAAAGCTGGTCGAGGCGCAGCCCGAAATCGAGATGAAGGGCTTTCGCAAGGGCAAGGTGCCGATGGCGCTGCTGAAGAAGCAGTTCGGCCAGCGTCTGCTGGGCGAGGCGATGCAGGAAACCATCGACGGCGCGATGAACAAGCATTTCGAGGACAGCGGTGACCGCCCCGCGCTCCAGCCCGAGGTCAAGATGACCAACGAGGACTGGAAAGAGGGCGACGATGTCGAGGTTTCGATGTCCTATGAAGCGCTGCCGGCGATCCCCGAGGTTGATCTGACCGACATCACGCTGGAAAAGCTCGTGGTCAAGGCCGACGACGCCGCTGTCGAAGAAGCGCTGGCCAACCTGGCCGAAACCGCGCAGGACTTCAAATCGCGCAAGAAAGGTTCCAAGGCCAAGGACGGCGATCAGGTTGTGATCGACTTCCTCGGCAAGGTCGACGGTGAAGCTTTTGACGGCGGTTCGGCCGAAGACTATCCGCTGGTTCTGGGCTCCAATAGCTTTATCCCCGGCTTCGAGGATCAGTTGGTCGGCGTGAAGGCCGGTGAGGAAAAGGACGTCAACGTCACCTTTCCCGCCGAGTATGGCGCGGCCCACCTGGCCGGCAAAGAAGCCGTGTTCACCTGCACCGTCAAGGACGTGAAAGAGCCGGTTGCCGCCGAGATCGACGACGAGCTGGCCAAGAAATTCGGTGCCGAGGATCTGGCCGCCCTCAAGGGGCAGATCGCCGAGCGTCTGGAAGCCGAGTATAGCGGAGCCGCCCGGGCCGTGCTCAAGCGGGCGCTGCTCGATGCGCTGGACCTCAAGGTTTCGTTCGACCTGCCGCCGAGCCTGGTCGAGGCCGAAGCCAAGCAGATCGCGCACCAGCTGTGGCACGAAGAGAACCCTGAGGTGCACGATCACAACCACGGTGAGATCGAGACCACGGACGAGCACACCAAACTGGCCGAACGCCGCGTGCGCCTGGGTCTGCTGCTGGCCGAGCTGGGCCAGAAGGCCGAGGTTGAAGTCACCGATGCCGAAATGACCCAGGCGATCCTGGCGCAAGCCCGGCAGTACCCGGGGCAAGAGCGTCAGTTCTTTGAATTCATTCAAAAGAACGCCGCCATGCAGCAGCAGCTGCGCGCGCCGATCTTCGAAGACAAGGTTGTCGACCACGTCGTGGCGCAGGCCAAGGTTACCGAAAAGGAAATCAGCAAGGACGATCTGCAAAAGGCACTGGAAGAGCTCGACGCGGAGTAAGTCCCGGGCAACCGGTACGTCTAATAGACAGAGCCGCCCCAAGGGGCGGCTCTTTTCTTTGGTAAGCCGCGGGACCGTGCTGGTCAGATTTCACGCGCCAAAGAGGCTGGGAAATTCTTCAGCACTGATCTCCGCTCTACGCTGATTTCCTGTGGAAGGGCATCGATCAGATCATAGACAGCCTTCAGTTCCTTGTCGGTGTCGGCCGCACGTATCTGTTCCAGGAAATACGCTTCCAACGCGGTCAATTCCCCCGTTTCGGATCTGGCTGTCCTGCCTTGCTCCGGGAAGGACACGACGCGCTTCTTGTTGAACAGCGCCAGCGCCTCGTCATCGCTCAGAAAGACATCGTGGCAGATGCCCGCGAACTTGCGCACCTTTTCAACCCTCTCTTCGCTGGTGTCCAGCAGCGCGGCCAGCGCCGGGACCTTGCCCATCGGAACCGTCTGACCGACATAGTCATAAGGTGCGTTGTCCGAACGCTTCAGAACCCGGTCCATGACCGGGTCAATGACGGTGACGATATCCTTGATCCCGGACTTGCGGGCGTATTCCAACGAACCGATCATCAGTTCGCATGTCGCATAAGAAACCGAGTTTCGATCCTTGGTACGGTTGAGGCGTTGGGTATCGACGCAAAACCGCGTCGACTCCCACATTGTCGCACTGCGAATTGGCGGTTCACCGCAAAGTATGTCGGAAAACACATCCGCCAGCATATGCGGGCCGGTGGTCTGAAGGGCTCTGACGGCGGCGACTACATGGCCGTCCGGATCCAGCCCGACAACATAAGCGGGATCTAGGTGATCGAACTCGTCGATCTCCTTCCCATCCTGGATGTTTACCTTCCAACCGAGACGATCCCCGAATACCCGGGCACGCAAACGAAACATTTCATCCAGAACCCCACTGAACAGATGCTTATTCAAAGCGTCGATCACGATGATCATCTTTTCCCCCTACGAGTGGATTTTGGTACACTAATGGTTACCCAAGTCGCGCTCTCGGGCTATTGGGGGATTCCCGTAGAACTTGGCAGAAAGATGACCAAAGGGGTCAGCCTGGGTAAATCAAACCCAGTCCAATGGCCCGTCCCACGGCTTGTGCCGTTGTCAGGGCGCACAGTTTTTCCCGCGACGACCGGAGGTGAACCTCAACGGTCCGATGGGAAATGGAAAGAATATCACCTATATCCTGCTGGGATTTTCCGACGGCCACCCATTGCAGGATCTCAACCTCTCTTGTCGAAAGGGCAGGGTGGTACAGTATCCGTCCCAGCAGGTCAGATCCCATCACGGTATCGTGAATGTGGACGGCCATGGATTGCAGGTCGCTGATCACATGGCCGACCAGTTTGCGCCATTGTTCGGGTGAACAGTCCCGCGTCACGCTCAGCAACCCGACGTCACCGTAGGGGCCGCGGACAGGAATGGTAAGTCCCTGTTCGCTCAGACCGAAGTCATGGGCGTCTCGGAAAACACGCTTGAAATCCTTGCCGCGTTCCAACCGGCTCCAATCCACCGGTGCGATGCTGCGTTGGCTCATATGCAGCGTCGGGTCGATCATGTGAAACCCTTGCTGCTGGTAATGCTGCTTCCAGTCGTCGCCGTAGGTTACGTATCCATGAATCGCGCCCGCCGCCGGATTGATGCCGGCATAGGCCGCATGGTCCATCTCGAATTTTTCGCGCAATTGAAGAAGGAAGTCCGAATAAACGGCTTCCGTCTTTGGCACAGTTCCGAGATCGACGATATCCATTCGCGTTACCTGTCGGTGTCGAACGGACGAGGCGCTTTCTCTATCCGGATACACTCTCATCCGGTACGCGCGTGTTCACCGCCATCGTTCTAACAAATGCAAGAACAGCACGCTTTTGTTGAAGAGGCAAGCTGCTATAGATTTCCACCATCTCCACGGCGTCGCGATCCTTGAGGAAAACCAGCTTGTCGACGGGCTGTTGTTCGCCCGCACTCTTGCCGGTTTCCGGGGCCTCTATGCCGTCGAAAAAGTGACTGACGTGAACTTCGAGCACTTCGGCGATGGCCCACAAGCGGGAGGCGCTGACGCGGTTGGCCCCGGATTCGTACTTCTGAACCTGTTGAAACCGGACACCGATGGCCCGGCCAAGGTCTGCCTGACTCAGCCCAAGAGCCATTCGGCGGGCGCGAATGCGCTGGCCAACAACGGTATCGACAGTATTCATCTATTCACCTGCACTTTTCACATTTTCGATGTGCGTCATTTCCGACCCTTCGCACAACGCGACGCTCACGAGACGGCGCCTCATGCGTGACTTGGGAAAGATTGCCTCATTGCTGGCGTTCTGACAACGGATTTCCTGTTCAGGTTGCGAATGAGCGCTGCAGTGAGGCGAGCGTGGCGGCTTGTACTAAGTTTTTGGTATCAAGGGTTTGAGAGATGGCATGTTTGCACAGACCAGTGGCGCCGGTCCGGCCCGGCCATTGAGAAGCTCTTGGAAGCTTTGACTTTTGCCCGCAGTTCATTGGGCGGGGAAATGCAATCCACTACGTTCGGCGTTGCAAAGCGCCCGCGCCATACATTGCAGAAACCGAAATTGGCTGACGTAACGTCAAGATGCCGGTCTCAGCCCGGTCTCCACCAGCATGCCTCTCCGTTTCGCCTCGTAGTAGTACCCAGAGGCATAAAGGCTGATAGCGCGTGACTGGCTGCCATCCGCAAGAAGCCAGGCACCCCGCAGGTACTTGCCCGCGTATTGCAGGTTCGTGTCGGCATTCAGAAGCCCATCCGGAGAACCGCGATAGCCCATTGTCCGTGCCGTGGCAGGAAGGATCTGGAGCAGGCCGTAATAGGGCCGGTTCATCGCCCACGGACGGTGTGTGCTTTCGCGAATGGCCAGTTTGTGAACAAGGGTGCGGGGGATCTCGTAGTGGTCCGCCCATTTGTTGATCGAAGCGCGCAACTCCGGTGTTTCGTTCGGATAAAGCGGTGGATCGTAGGTTTCTACCTTTGAAGATCGGGCAGAACAGGCGGACACGGTCCAGGCGAGTCCGGAAAACAACAGGGCGCGTCGGGTATGGGTCATCGGTTGCTCTTCAGCAGTTGATCGAAGGCTGGAATAACCGGGATGCTGGTTTTTGCGAAGGGAAAGAAAAGCGCGATGCTCGTCATGGGCGGAATCTGGCCAATCCGCAGTACCGGGAACAGTTTCAGCGCCCATCAACGAACAAGGCCGCCCGTAGGGGCGGCCTCGAAGGTCATATCGGCAATGGCTCAGACGTTGCTGTCGGACCCTGCCGCGTCGTCGTCGGACGCCGCGCTGCCGATGTCGTCGAACAGTTCGGCGATCTCGAATTCAGCAGCCGCTTCTTCTTCGGCCGCAAGATCCTGGATCGACTTGCCTGTCGCTTGCAATTCGGCCTCTTCGGTCGAACGGGCAACGTTGAGTTCGATGCTAACCTCGACTTCGGGGTGCAGGCGAACGGCAACGGTGTGCAGACCCAGTTCCTTGATCGGGGCGATCAGGGCGACCTGTTTCTTGTCCAGCGAGAAGCCAGCTTCGGTGGCGGCTTCGGCGGCGTCACGGGGCGTGACCGAGCCGTAAAGCGCGCCGGCATCCGATGCCGAGCGAATCACGATGAACTGCTGGCCATCGAGCTTTTCAGCCAGAGCTTCGGCTTCTTGCTTGGTTTCCAGGTTGCGCGCTTCAAGCTGCGCTTTCTGGGCTTCGAAGGCGGCGACATTGGCGGCGGACGCGGTCAGCGCCTTGCCCTGCGGCAGCAGGAAGTTGCGGGCATAGCCAGGGCGCACATCGACGACTTCGCCCATCTGGCCAAGCTTGGCCACACGTTCCAGAAGGATAACTTGCATGTCAGTCTCTCCTTACTTCACGGCATAGGGCAGCAGGGCGAGGAAGCGGGCGCGCTTGATGGCGCGGGCCAGTTCACGCTGCTTCTTTGCCGAAACGGCAGTGATACGCGAGGGCACGATCTTGCCGCGCTCGGAAATGTAGCGCTGGAGCAGTTTGGTGTCCTTGTAGTCGATTTTCGGCGCATTATCACCCGAGAAGGGGCAGACCTTGCGGCGGCGGAAAAACGGTTTTGCAGCCATGATTTAGTCTCCTTTTCCCGAGGTTACGCGCGGCGCTCGCGGCGCGGTTCACGCTCGTCGCGCTTCTGCATCTGGACCGAGGGGCCTTCCTCGTGCGCATCGACCTTGATGGTCAGGACGCGCATCACGTCTTCGTGCAGGCGCATCAGGCGTTCCATTTCCTGCACGGCGGCCGAGGGGGCATCCGAGCGCAGGAAGGCATAGTGGCCCTTGCGGTTCTTGTTGATCTTGTAGGCCATCGTCTTGACGCCCCAGTACTCGCTGTCAACCAGCTTGCCGCCGTTGTCGGCCAGGACTGCGCCAAAGTGTTCGATGAGGCCTTCGGCCTGCGCGTTGGACAGGTCCTGACGCGCGATCATTACATGCTCGTAGAGAGCCATGTCATCTCCAGTTTCTATCAAGGCGCATTTCATAGGCGGGGCCAACTATCCTTTTGCGGCCCTGCCACGAGAGACTGCGCGGTTCATGTCGTCGTGCAAAAGGATGGCCCCGTATACACGGTTGTGCGTCAGGGGCAAGACCCCCGGCACGGCGGCACCCGTGGGTTGCGCTGCTCCCCTTGCCGCTCAATTACCCCGGGCCTGCCCCATTCCGGTCGCAATGTGAATCGAAGGTTAACCGTGTCGGACACAACCCGGCCCGTTTTTTTGCTCCAGGAGGGTGAAACGAGATGCAAGTGGCTCAGCAGATGCTTCGTAACCGGATGCCGTTGCCCTCTTTCGAGGAGTCGGTGCCCCTGATGATCACGTTCGCGCCGAACTGGCCGATCAGAACGGTATTCTTCCGGGTGATCGGAACGGCGCTGGTGATCGGCGCGGCTGCGATGTGGTTGTTGCCCGGCTCGGATGCAAGCGCGGAAACGGCGTTGATGAAGCTGGGCGTTTCGCTGTTCTTCTTCTTCAGCGGGCTGGCTCTTTTGATGCTGCATCATCAGGATAACCAGCCGGACGCCTATTTCGATCCGATCCGCAGGGAGTTGCGGGTCCTGCAAAAGAATAACCGCGGCCGGCCCCAGACCATCCTGCGGCGCAGCTATGACAGCCTGGGTAGCGTTCGCTTTAACGAGCACTATCTCGAGATCAGCGATGTCGACGGCACCATCCTGATGCGGCTTCCCATCGACTCGACCGAAATTCGCCACGCCTTGCGCATGCAGTTGAGCGGCCTGGTCAACATCTCCGCCTGATCGGCGGCTGTTCATTCGCTCACATGTTCTGTGAGCGAATGGCGAATTGCCCGAACTTCTTCTCTGCCCCATGTCAAAGGTCAAGCCGAACATAGCGTTCGGCCTGATCCCACAATTGCTGACATGGAGCTCCGCATGAAATCCTCTCTCCTCGCCGCCGCGCTGATCGCAGGTACCGCCACGTCGGTTCTGGCCGCGCCGCAGAAATATGTGCTGGACGCCAGCCATAGCCAGGTGGTCTTCTCCTACAATCACCTTGGATACTCGACCACCACGGGCGTGTTCTCGGGCTTTGAGGGCGAGATCATGTTCGATCAGGAAGATCCGGCCGCCTCGACCGTCGCCGTTTCGATGCCTGTGCTTTCGATGTTCACCGGATGGGAAGAGCGCGAGGCGCATTTCTTCTCGGGCGATTTCTTTGGCGCCAAGGAAGGGGACATGATCACCTTTGTGTCGACCGGCATCGAAGTGACCGGCAAGAACACCGCCAAGATCACCGGTGACCTGTCGATGAACGGCGTGACCAAGCCGGTGGTGCTGGACGCGAAGCTGAACCAGATGGGTGATCACCCGATGGCAGGCAAGCCTTGGGCCGGTTTTGACGCCACCACGACCGTCGTCCGGTCCGAGTTCAACCTGGGCATGTTCGCCCCGTTTGTCAGCGACGAGGTCGAGGTGCGCATCTCGGTCGAGGCGATGAAAGCGGACGCAAGCGGTTCTTAAACGACCAGCCTGAGAATAGAAAAAGGCCCGGTTTTCCGGGCCTTTTTTGTTGAGCAGTTCGGACAGATTACTTTGTCGCTGTCAGGCTCATTGTCACCGTGACCGGAAACTTGAGTGAGCTTTCATCCGCCATGTTGCCGCCGATCCCGAAATCCAGCCGGTTCAAGGTGACAGTGCCGCTTGCCCTGGCGGTGTTGCCCTGTTGATCCAGATCGAAGGGCAAAGTCACATCCACCGTGGTGCCGCGCAGCGTGAGTGTGCCGCGCGCCTCGTACCCGGCCTCGGTCCGGTAGAGATCGGCCAGAAACTCGGCGGTGGGAAAGACCGAGGCGTCAAAGAAATCCGGGCCCATGGCCTGTGCTGTCACTGAGCCCAGCGTCAGCGAGCCGATTGCGATGGTGACGGCCACATCGCCGGCGGGGCCAGGCTGTTGGGGTTCTTCGAAGTGGATGGCGGCGGTCCAATCGGCAAAGCTCCCGGTCACGGGATTGCCAAGCTGGGTCACGGTGATGGACAGCGTCCCTTCGCTCACCGTCCAGTCGGAGGCAACGCTTTCCAACGGGACGCCTTGCGCGACCACGGCCCCGGCTTGTCTGTCGAACATGCCCAACCACGTCCCAGTGCCAAGCGCCGCGACCCAGACTGCAAGGGCTGCAACCAGCGGCAATCCGGAATTGGTTTGCGCAGGCGGCAGCGGTGATGCGCCGCGACCCGGCAGCATGCGCCGCAGGGTCTGGTCCCGGTCGATGACATGGTGTTTCAGGGCCCCCGCCACATGCAGCGCAAGCGAGCCCACCAGAACCCATTGCAGAACCTGGTGCAGTCCCGCTGCCAGTGCGGCCAGTGCCGCGTCTTTCGGGACCAGCGGCAGCGACTGACCAAAGGGCCACCAGATCGGGGCGAACCCCTCGGTCGCGGCATGGTGAATCCAGCCACTGAGGGGCACCAGCACGAGTGATCCGTAAAGCAGCCAGTGAACGGTTTCGGCGGCCATCGCCTCGGCCCGGTTTTCGGCGTTGAGCAACCCGGGCTTGGTTTGAGTAAGCGCCCACAGAATGCGCGCCACCGCTACAAAGAACATCGTGACCCCCAGCGTCTTGTGCACTGAAAACAGCCACGCGGCGCGCGCGATGTCTGCCTCGGTGCTGGGAATTGAGGGGTCGGTCACCGCGTGGGCCAGATCGTTCGCGATCCAGCCAACCGGGATGATCGTGAGAATCAGAAGGGCCGTGAGCCAGTGAAAGGACTTGGTCACGCCGCCATAGCTTCGGTCTGTGTTTGAAATTTGCATCTCTATTACCGGAATTCAGGGACAGGCCGAACCTAACCGGTAGCTTGGTCCGAACAATATGCGTGATCGCACACCCCCCGTGTCAGGATGCAGAGCTTGTACGATGCGGGCGGGGCGGTTACACCCGGCGTCAACGTTTCAGAGAGCGAAGGGACAGAGATGACGACCGCATTCGTGTTTCCCGGGCAGGGCGCCCAGACCATCGGCATGGGCAAGGCGCTGGCCGAGGCCTATCCGGCGGCACAAGCCGTGTTCGACGAGGTGGACGCGGCGCTGGGCGAGAAGCTGAGCGCGCTGATCTGGGAGGGCGATATCGAGACCCTGACGCTGACACAGAATGCGCAGCCCGCGCTGATGGCGACCTCGATGGCTGCGATGCGCGCGCTCGAGGCCGAGGGCGTGGCGATCACCGAGGCCGCCTTTGTCGCCGGTCACTCGCTGGGCGAGTATTCGGCGCTGGCCGCCGCCGGGGCGCTGAGCGTTGGTGACACCGCGCGCCTGCTGCGCACCCGTGGACTGGCAATGCAAAGCGCGGTGCCGGTCGGGCAGGGTGCCATGGCGGCGATCCTTGGCCTCGACCTGGCCGCGGTGCGCGAGGTGGCCGCCGAGGCCGCGCAGGGCGAGGTCTGTCAGGCCGCCAATGACAACGATCCCACCCAAGTGGTGGTTTCGGGCACCAAGGCGGCAGTGGAACGCGCCGCCGAGATCGCCAAGGCGAAGGGCGCCAAGCGTGCCGTCATGCTGCCGGTCAGCGCCCCGTTCCATTGTGCCCTGATGCAGCCCGCCGCCGATGCCATGGCCGAGGCGCTGGCTGGCGTCGAGATCAAGGCCCCCGCCGTGCCGCTGGTCGCCAATGTGCGCGCCGAGGCGGTGAACGATCCCGACCTGATCCGGCAATTGCTGGTCGAGCAGGTGACCGGGTCTGTTCGCTGGCGGGAAAGCGTCGAATACATGGCGGCCCAAGGCGTGACCGAGATCTGGGAGATCGGCGCGGGCAAGGCGCTGTCGGGCATGGTGCGCAAGATCAACCGCGACATCGCCTGCAAACCCGCCGGCACACCGGAAGATGTGCAAAAAATCCTTGCTGGCGACTCCTGAACCCACCTAAATTTGCAAGACCCGATCTGTCAGGTCGGCGATAAGAGGAATATGTCTATGTTTGATCTGACCGGAAAGAATGCCCTGATCACCGGCGCTTCGGGTGGTATCGGCGGTGCCATCGCGCGCGCGCTGCACGGGGCTGGTGCCTCGGTGGTGCTGTCGGGCACCCGGGTCGAGCCGCTTCAGGCGCTGGCCGACGAACTGGGCGAACGCGCCCATGTGCTGACCTGCAACCTGAGCGACATGGCGGCGGTCGAGGCACTGCCGAAACAGGCTGCCGAAGTGCTGGGTTCGGTCGATATTCTGGTGAACAATGCCGGTATCACCCGTGACAATCTGTTCATGCGCATGTCGGATGACGAATGGCAGAGCGTGATCGACGTCAACCTGACCGCCACCATGAAACTGTGCAAGGGCGTGCTGCGCGGCATGATGAAGGCGCGCTGGGGCCGGATCGTGAACATCTCGTCGGTGGTAGGCGCCATCGGAAACCCTGGGCAGGGCAACTATGCCGCCTCCAAGGCGGGCGTCATCGGCATGTCCAAGGCGCTGGCCTATGAGGTCGCCAGCCGGGGAATCACTGTCAACGCAGTGGCGCCGGGCTTTATCACCACGGCGATGACCGACAAACTGACGGATGAGCAGAAAACCGGCCTGTTGGCGCAGGTTCCCGCCGGGCGCATGGGGACGCCCGAGGAAATTGCGGCTGCTGTGCTCTATCTTGCCAGCGCTGAGGCGGCATATGTGACCGGTGCCACCTTGCATGTAAACGGCGGTATGGCCATGTTGTGAGCGGCGCGGCGGCCAAATGCGAAAGCGTTTGCCAACGCGCGCGTCTGTGTTATAGGCGGCGCATCCTGAAGAAGGCCGGGCGATGGGGTCGGCCTTCTGCTTTACCGGGAACTCCCCGGAACCTGAACCGCCCGGACCGGGCAAAACCAAGCCACCCCGAGCGGGCAAGGGCAGAAATGGGCCAGAGGCCCCGTAGGAATGAGGAACTGACATGAGCGACGTCGCAGATCGCGTTAAGAAGATCGTTGTGGAGCACCTGGGTGTCGAAGAAGACAAAGTGACCGAGAACGCCTCGTTCATCGACGACCTGGGCGCAGACAGCCTCGACACCGTCGAGCTGGTCATGGCTTTTGAAGAAGAGTTCGGCATCGAGATCCCGGACGATGCGGCCGAAACCATCCAGACCTTTGGCGACGCAGTCAAGTTCATCACCGAAGCGTCCTGACCTTCGGTTCGAGACCGACAGGTTTCCCAGGCGCCTTCCGGCAGGAAGGCGCCTTTTTCGTTTTTGTGACCGGAAAGCCATTGCCCGAATCCCTGCGCGTTTGCACCTTTGATCCGAGGCAGACAAACAAGACGGGCACAAATGATCCGATCCATTCCAATTCTGAATACCGCGCGGTTGCGGCTGGCAGGCATGCGGCCCGAGGATTTCGACCGCTATGCCCGGATCTGGGCCGATCCCGACGTTGTGCAATTCATCGGCGGCGGGCCGAAGACCCGGGGCGAGGCGTGGGACGCCTTCCTCCGCAATGCAGGCCACTGGCAGATGACAGGGTTCGGGCAATGGGGCGTGATCTTGCAGAAGACACGCGAACTGATCGGGCAGGCCGGTTTTTTCTATACAAGCCGCGATCTGGGCGACGACTTCGATCCCTATCCGGAGGCGGGTTGGGCCCTGTCGCCCGAAATGCAGGGGCAGGGGCTGGGGCGCGAAGCCGTTCAGGCGGCGCATGACTGGTTCGACCGGATCATCCCTGGTCGGCTGGTGGCCATGGTCTCGCCAGAGAATGAACGCTCATTGCGGCTGGCAGGGGCCTTGGGTTATCGCGAGATGCGCCGATCCGAGTTCGGCGGTGATCCGGTTGTTTTGCTCCGCCGGGATGGGCCGCCTGCCCACAACTGAAACCAAGTGTGTCGCGAAACAGACGCATTTCACCGAATTCAGGTCAGCAAGCTTGGCGAAGCGCTGTGATAAGCTGCATCTCGTTGGCTTTCAGCGGAGGAGCGGCCATGATCATCTACCCGACGATGGAACTGCAAAAAGGTCGTTGCGTCAGCCTCGACCGGGGGCGCCTGGATACCCCCATGCTCTGGCATGTCGACCCCATCGCGACGGTCGAACGCTGGGCCAAGGCCGGTGCCGAGTGGATGCACCTGACCGATCTTGACGCGGCCGCGGGTCAACCCGGCAATGACGCCCTGGTCGAAGAGATCATCCGCAAGGCCGAGATCCCGGTTCAACTGGCCGGCGGTATGCGGTCGCGCGAACGGATCGAGCATTGGATCGACAAGGGGGCGGGGCGGATCGTGATCGGAACCCTGGCCGCGCGCGAACCCGCGATGGTCAAGGACTTGGCCAAGCGTCACCCCGACCAGATCGTGCTGACGGTGGACGTCTGGCAGGGCTATGTCATGACCGACGGCTGGCGCAGCCAGAGCGCCTATACCCCCGAGGCGTTTATCGACGCCTATGCCGGGGTTCCATTCGCCGCCATCGTGGTCACCGACATCGACAGCGATGTCGGCGAGGTCGAGGCGCGGCTGGGCATGATCGCCCGCGTCGCCGAACACTCGCGCACACCGGTCATTGCCAGCGGCGTGGTGCGGACGGTCGACGATATTTCTCGTCTTGCTTATGTGCCAAACATCGCCGGGGCGCTGGTTGGCCGGGCGCTGTTCCACAAGACGGTGGAACTGGACGAGGCGCTGAGGATCGCGAGCGACGCGCACGAACCGGTCGCACCGTTCCAATAAGGCTTGCCTGTCGGCTCGCGATGCAGAACCCTGCGCCACAGACAAAGGTGGAGGGTATGATGGTCGGGCTGAAGGACATGTTTGGCGCTGGCGGCGCTCCGGGCAGCTTTCTGGGGCTGCCGCGCGCGGAACCCGGTGCGCCAGAGGCGGATATCGTGATCTTTGGCGCGGATTGCGCCACGCCTTACCGATCCGTGGGCGCATATTGCGCTGGCGGCCCTGCCGCGATGCGGGCAGGCAGCGCGGCTTATGCCGGGGACACCGCCAAGGTGAATTTCGACCTTGGCGGGCCGGTCCTGCCGGCTGGCGTTCGGGCCGTCGACGCCGGTGATCTGTCCGTGGAGCCATCCGATCCGGCGCGCAACCGCGCCCTGATCGAGGCGACGACCCGCGCGGTACTGTCCGTGGGGGCGGTGCCGGTCCTTTTGGGTGGCGACGACTCGCTGCCCACTCCGCTACTGGCTGCCTACGCGGATCGCGGTCCCATCACCATCTTGCAAATCGACGCGCATATCGACTGGCGCGACGAGGTGGAGGGCGAGCGCTGGGGCCTGAGCTCCACCATGCGCCGGGCCAGCGAGATGCCGCATGTGGAGCGGATCATCCAGGTTGGCGCGCGCGGCGTGGGCTCGGCGCGGATGGACGCGCTGGAGGCCGCGCTGGCCTGGGGCGCACACCTGATCCCGGCGCATGAACTGGATGCCGGTGGTCTGGATCGCGCGTTGGACCTGATCCCCGCCGGTGCACAGGTGGTGATCTGCTTTGATTGCGACGCGCTCGATCCGTCGATCATGCCAGCCGTGATCGCGCCCACGGCGGGCGGGCTGACCTATGCTCAGGCCCTGCGCCTGATCCGGGGTGTCTCGCAAAAGGCGCGGATCGCGGGGTTCGACCTGGTGGAATTCATGCCAGCGAATGACCGGGATGACGCGGGGGCCGTGCTGGCCGCACAGCTGTTGACGACCGTTCTCGGCCTGATCGGGCGGCAAGTGGCCGCCTCTGGCTGAGCTGTGAAGCGCCCTTGCTCTTGCCCAATTGGGGCCGGGCAGGGTAAGAGCGGTTCTCGAACACCATGAAGGCAAGAGGCAATATATGCGCAGAGTCGTTGTAACCGGACTGGGACTGATCACTCCTTTGGCCAGCGGGGTCGAGGAAACATGGTCCCGGCTGCTGGACGGACAATCGGGCGCGGGTCCGATCACACGGTTCGATGCGGTGGCGTCGGGCGTCACCACGACCTACGCCTGCGAGGTGCCGCGCGGTGACGGAACAGCTGGTACTTTCAACCCCGACGACTGGATGCCGCCGAAAGAGCAGCGCAAGATCGAAGATTTTATCCTCTATTCCATCGCGGCCGCCGAGATGGCCTGCAAGGACGCCAACTGGCTGCCCGAGGACGAAGAGGACCGGCTGCGCACCGGCGTTCTGATTGGCTCGGGCATTGGCGGGCTGGGCTCGATCGCCGAGACCGCCAACCTGATCAAGGAGAAGGGCCCGCGCCGGGTGTCGCCCTTCTTTATCCCCGGCGCGCTGATCAACCTGGCCTCGGGCCAGGTGTCGATCCGTTTCGGCTTCAAAGGTCCGAACCATTCGGTGGTGACCGCCTGTTCGACCGGCGCGCATGCCATTGGCGATGCCAGCCGGATCATCCGGGCCGGTGATGCCGATGTGATGATCGCCGGTGGTGGCGAGGCCTGTATCTGCGAGATCGGTATTGCGGGGTTCAACGCCTGCAAGGCGCTGTCGACCAAATACGCCGACAACCCCAAGGCTGCCAGCCGCCCCTATGACGCCGACCGCGATGGATTCGTGATGGGCGAGGGCGCCGGCATCGTGGTGCTGGAGGATTACGAGCACGCCAAGGCGCGCGGTGCCAAGATCTATGCCGAGGTTCTGGGCTATGGCATGTCGGGTGATGCCTATCACATCACCGCGCCGTCCGAGACCGGCGACGGGGCCGAACGCTCGATGCGCGCCGCACTGCGCAGCGCGGGGCTGGAGCCGTCGGATCTGGACTACATCAACGCGCATGGCACCTCGACCATGGCCGACACGATTGAGCTGGGCGCGGTGGAGCGGCTGTTGGGCAACCATGCGGCCAATGTCACCATGTCTTCGACCAAGTCGGCCACCGGGCACCTGTTGGGTGCTGCCGGTGCGATCGAGGCGATCTTTTCGATCCTGGCGATCCGCGATCAGGTGGCGCCACCGACCATCAACCTGGATAATCCGGCCGTTGAAACCCCGGTCGATCTGGCACCCAACGCCAAGCGCGAGCGCAAGATCGACGTGGCGCTGTCGAACTCCTTCGGTTTTGGCGGCACCAATGCGAGCGTGATCTTCGGAAAGGCCGACTGATGTGGCGGGCTCTTGCCTCGAACATGCTGACCGTTCTGGCGGTTGGCCTGTTCCTGCTGGCCGGCGTGATCCTATGGGGCAAGTCGCAATATGTTGCGGAAGGCCCGCTGGAAAACGCGATATGCCTGCAAGTGAAAAGCGGGTCCAACATGACCCGCGTCAGCCGTGACCTTGAGGCCGCCGGTGCCGTGAGCAGCGGGGCGCTGTTCCGGATCGGGGCGCGCTATTCGGAAAAGGCCCCGCAGTTGAAGGCGGGCAGCTATCTGGTCAAGGAAGGCGCCTCGATGGAGGGGATCATAGATCAGATCACCCGCGGCGGCGCCAGCACCTGTGGGACCGAGATTGTTTATCGTATTGGTGTCAACAAGTTGCAGGTCGAAGTTCGCGAGCTGGACCCGACCACCGAGCAGTTCGTCGAACTGGTGGAGTTCGATCCGTCCGCAGGCGAGGCGCCGGAGATCTATGCCGAGAAACGCGATCAGCGGGATACGCGGTACCGGTTGGCGCTGGCCGAAGGGGTGACCAGCTGGCAGGTGGTCGAGGGGCTGAAAGCCTGGGACGTGCTGTCGGGCGAGGTCTCACAACTGCCCGCCGAGGGTATGCTTGCGCCGGACAGCTATGAGGTTCAGCAGGGCGAAAACCGCGATGAGATTCTTGCGGAAATGCAGGAAAAACAAACGCTTAGAATTAACGCGGCCTGGGAGGCACGGCAGGGCGATCTGCCGATCGAGACCCGAGAGGAGCTGTTGATCCTGGCCTCGATCATCGAGAAGGAAACCGGTGTCCCCGAAGAGCGCGGCCAGGTGGCGAGCGTCTTTGTCAACCGCCTGGAACGCGGCATGCGGCTGCAAACCGATCCGACGGTAATCTATGGCGTCACCAAGGGGCAAGGCGTGCTGGGTCGTGGGTTGCGTCAAAGTGAGCTTCGCAAGGTAACACCTTGGAATACATACGTGATTGACGGTCTTCCGCCGACCCCGATCGCCAATCCGGGCCTTGCCAGCCTGGAGGCGGCGGCCAATCCGGATACCACGAATTTCGTGTTCTTCGTGGCGGACGGGACCGGAGGGCATGCCTTTGCGGAAACGCTCGAAGAGCATAACCGCAACGTGGCCAAGTGGCGCGAGATCGAGGCGCAGCAGCAAGGCAACTGAAATTAGAAACCCCGCTGGGACGGCGGGGTTTTGTCCGTTTTGTACCGGGGTTTCAGGGCGGATTGACCGTTTTGTACGCCGCTGTACCGGCAACTACGGTGCCCGTCAGGTCCACCATTCGTCGATCATGGCAATGTCCTCATCCGACCAGCCGAAGTGATGCGCGAACTCGTGCACGACCACATGCGCGATCAGGTCGTCCAGTGCGACGCCCGGACGCTCGCGCCACTCGGCTAGAATGGGTTCGCGAAAGAGCCACACCGCGTCGGGCGGGGCGGGAAAATCCTCGACTGATTTTTCGGTCATCGGAATCCCGTCATAAAGACCGGTCAGTTCCAGCGGGTCTTCGATGCCGAGATCGGCGAGCATGTCGGGGTCGGGCCAGTCGGCGATGCGCAGCAGCACCAGTTGCGCGGCGGCGCGAAAGGCGTGGGGCATCGCATCGACAGTGCGGCGGGCAATGGTTTCGAAATGGCTGAGGTCCGTGGGCATGACACAGATATGATCAAGGCGGCGCATAATGAAAAGCGGGAAAAGCGCCGCGCCACGGCGCGCCCGGCTTCTGCTAATGTTTTGTTAGGTATTACAGTGCGTTAGGTGTTGCGCTGTTGCACCTTGTGCTTGACTCTACGCGCGGTCTCGCGTATAGGTTGTGACATGCTAGAAGAGATGGGCAAACGGCCCCGGGGTGACCCGGTGGCCGTTTTTTCGTCTCTCTCGTGCGGAGATCACTCTCGCATGAGGTCACGAGCAAACATGACTTTGATTACCCCGGAGGAGCGGATTTCGCGGACGGCTGAACTGCTTCAGTCCCTGGAGAACTCCATTCGCGATCTGCGCAATGCGGCGGAAGACCTGCAAAAACGGATCCGAACCGGGGAGGAAGGCGATCTTGCCGGTTTCGGCAAGCAGGTGGGTCAGGCCGCGAGCCTGATCCGCGAGTGTCAGAAAGTGGAGGCCAGTTTTGCCGAACAGGTACGAAGAGAAGCGGGCATTGCCCAAGGCGGATACGCGCTCGATCTCGAGCGCGCCCGATCTGAGATCGGGTGCCGTCTTGCTCGCCTGCGCAAGTGCTGCCGAGAGGGAGCGGTTTCTGAGTGAGATCGGGGAGGGAGGGCTGTGCGCCCTCCCTTTTTTATTCGAGTTCTGGGCGATGGAGCATCAGCTGCCACCCGAGGGCGATTGGCGCGCCTGGGTGATCCTGGGCGGGCGCGGCGCGGGCAAGACGCGCGCAGGCGCCGAATGGGTACGCGCGCAGGTCGAGGGTTCGCGGCCGATGGATGAGGGGCACGCGCGGCGGGTGGCGCTGGTGGGCGAGACCTATGATCAGGTGCGCGATGTGATGGTGTTTGGCGACAGCGGTATATTGTGTTGTTCGCCGCCGGACCGGCGGCCGCAATGGAAGGCCAGCGAGCGCAAGCTGATCTGGCCCAATGGCGCCGAGGCGCAGGTGTTTTCGGCGCAGGACCCCGAGGCGCTGCGCGGGCCGCAGTTCGACGCGGCCTGGGTGGATGAACTGGCCAAGTGGAAAAAGGGCGGCGCGACCTGGGACATGCTGCAATTTGCGCTGCGCCTGGGGGACCGGCCGCAGGTCTGTGTAACCACGACGCCGCGCAATGTGAAAGTGCTGAAGGACCTGATGGCGGCGCCCAGCACGGTGCAGACCCATGCGCCGACCGAGGCGAACCGGGCCAATCTGGCCGAGTCCTTTCTGGAAGAGGTGCGGGCGCGTTATGCCGGAACCCGGCTGGGGCGGCAGGAGCTGGACGGGGTTCTGCTGGCCGATGCCGAGGGGGCGTTGTGGACCGGTGCGCTGCTGGAAGCGGCCCGGGGCGGCGCCGCACCAGCGCTCGACCGCGTGGTGGTGGCGCTGGACCCCTCGGTCAGCGGTGGTGCGGATGCGGATGCCTGCGGCATCGTGGTGGTGGGCGCACAGATGCAGGGACCGCCACAGGACTGGCGCGCCTGGGTGCTGGCGGACCGGACGGTGCAGGGCGCGGGCCCGACCGCCTGGGCGCGGGCGGCGATTGCGGCGATGGACGAATTCGGAGCCGAGCGTCTGGTGGCCGAGGTCAACCAGGGCGGCCAGCTGGTCGAGGAGGTGTTGCGCCAGGTGGACCCGCTGGTGCCGTTCAGGGCGGTGCATGCGGCGCGGGGCAAGGTGGCGCGGGCCGAACCGGTGGCCGCACTCTATGAGCAGGGGCGGGTACGGCACGTGGCGGGGCTGGTGCATCTGGAGGAGCAGATGGGGCAGATGACCGCGCGCGGGTACGAGGGGCCGGGATCGCCCGACCGGGTGGACGCGCTGGTCTGGGCGCTGCACGAGCTGATGATCGCGCCTGCGGCGGCCTATAAGCGGCCTCGGCTGCGGGTGCTGTGAGGCGGGTTAGACGATGCCGGCGATGAATTTTGAGAACAGCTCTCCCTGCGAGTTGATCCGGAGCTTGGCATAGATGTTGCGGCGATGGATGCGCACGGTGCCCGGCGAGATGCCCAGTATGGCGCCCACCGCATCGGCCGAATGGCCCTTGAGCGTGTGTTCGACAACCTCGCGTTCGCGCGGGGTCAGGAGGCCCTCGCCAAAGGCGTGAAAGGCGCGGTCGACCTTGCCGCGCACCGAGCCTTGTGATGGGTCTGTGGTGCCCGCCATGTCGGCGAAACTGGCCCAATGGCGCTGGCACATGGCCTCGACCATCGGCCAGACCGCAGTCAGGTGCCGGTATTCCTTGGCCGAGAAGGTCCGGTCGGAGCGCATCAGCGAGACCACGATCATGCCGGTGCCGGGGATGGCGATGAAATAGCCGATCTCCTCGGCCAGGCCGGTCTGGACGTAGTAGCTGCGGAAGTATTCGCCCTGGTAGAACCGGTCGGGGGCGACATCACGCATCCGGTAGAGGCCGGGTGCGACCGGCTTGGTGGCGGCCAGGAAGAACGGGTCGAGCACGTAAGGCCCGGCCTGGTAATCCTGGACGAAGACCTGCCGTTTGGAGGCGGGAAAGTCGTCATGGAGATCCACCGGCGGGTTGGAGCCGACATAGCCGAAGACCACCGTGTAGTCGAAGGGTGCCACCGTGCGCAGGGCGTCGGCCAGAGCTGCGGGAAAGCCGGGCGTGCCGATCCGGCGCACGGTTTCGGCGGCTTCGCCTATCCACTCGAACATTTCATCCCCCGTCTACTCAGATCGGCATATTCAAAATGGGGTATATACAACAAAACGAGTTTCTTGCAAAAATATCCCTGTCTAAGCGGTATATCTGGAATCGCAAAAAAGACAAGTACAGGGAAAACAAGAGCATATGAGTTTCGACATGAGCGCAGCCGTGCGAACCATCGCGGAATTCCGGGGCCTGACCAAGACATTCGGGCCTGTTGTTGCGGCCAGCGATCTGAACCTCTCCATTGCGGAGGGCGAGTTTCTGTCGTTTCTGGGGCCTTCGGGCTGTGGCAAGACCACGGCGCTGCGGATGCTGGCGGGGTTCGAGGCGCCGACCGAGGGCGAGGTGCTGCTGGATGGCGAGGTGGTGAACCATGTCGCGGCGCATAACCGGCCGGTGAACATGGTGTTCCAGCATTATGCGCTGTTCCCGCATCTGAGCGTGTTCGACAACATCGCCTATGGATTGCGGCAACGTCGGCCCCGACCCGACCGCGCCACGGTGAAGGAGAAGGTCGAGAAGGTGCTGGAGATCGTGCGGCTGGAGGGCTTTGGTCCGCGCCGCATCTGGGAGATGTCGGGCGGCCAGCAGCAGCGCGTGGCGCTGGCGCGGGCGATTGTGAACGAGCCCAAGATCCTGCTTCTGGACGAGCCGATGGCGGCGCTGGACCGCAAGCTGCGCAAGGAAATGCAGATCGAGTTGCAGGACCTTCAGCGGCGGCTTGGGATCACCTTTGTGCTGGTCACGCATGACCAGGAAGAGGCGCTGTCGATGTCGGATCGCATCTGCGTCATGAACGGCGGCCGGATCGTGCAGGTGGGCACGCCGCGCGAGTTGTATGACAACCCGCGCAGCCGCTATGTGGCGGGGTTTGTCGGCACGTCGAATTTCTTTGACGCGGTGGTGGCCGAGGCGGGGCCGGACGATGTTGCGGCACGGCTGGCCGGAGGTCAGCAGGTGCGCGGCAAGCCGGGCTTTGCGGTCAAGACTGGGCAGGAGGTCTGTGTCAGCATCCGCCCCGAGCAGATCGCGTTGTCGCGGGACGCACCCGAGGCAGGCGCAGCCGAGCCGGTGAGCATCCTGAACCGGATCTTTCTGGGCGAACATACGGAATACCTGGTGCGGAGCCAATCGCTGGGAGACATCCTGGTTCTGGTGCCCAGGCAATCGGAATTGAACGCGGGGACGTTCAATGTGGGAGAGGAAGCCTTTGTTTCTTGGGATGAAACCGCGCTTCTGATCCTTGAACAGTAAAAACAGTCACCCCAAGCAACAGAGAGGTTGTCATGTCCAAAGACGACGGAACGATTTCGAAGAAGCGGTTCATGGAGGAATTCCGCCGCTATCAGAAAGGCTCGGTGACGCGCCGGCATTTCCTGGGTGTAACCGGGCTGGGTGTGGCCAGCGCGGTCATGGGGGCGGCGGTGCCCGGCCTGCGGCCGCGGCCGGCCTGGGCCGCCGGAGATATCGGCGACCGGGTGATCCTGGCCACCTGGCCCAATTATCATGACGAGGCCAATTTCGACGCCTTTACCGAGGCGACCGGTGCACATGTGCAGGTCAATGTCTTTGGCTCGAACGAAGAGATGCTGGCCAAGCTTCAGGCGGGCGGATCGGGTTGGGACGTGTTCGTGCCCACCAACTATACCATCACGACCTATGTGGACGAGGATCTGATCATCCCGCTGGATACGTCGAAACTGTCGAATTACGACGCGGGATCGTTCGAGCAGCGGTTCTCGGATGCGGGCAGCGTGAACGGTACGCTTTACGCGGTGCCCAAGAACTGGGGCACGACGGGCTATGCCATCAATACTGGCAAGCTGGACGGGGCGCCGACGCCGACCACCTGGAAGGAATTCTGGGACCTTACGATGGGGGCCTATTCCGGTCGCACGATGGTGCATGACTATCAGCTGACGACCATCGGCAATGCGCTGAAATACTTCGGTTATTCCTTCAACTCGGTGGATGAGAAGGAACTGGCGGATGCCGAGAAGCTGCTGCTTGATGCCAAGCCGCACCTGTTTGCGATCTCGTCGGATTATCAGCCGCCGATGCGCAATGGCGATGCCTGGATGACCATGTGCTGGACCGGTGACGGCAAGCAGATGAATGTCGACATGCCCGAGATCGTTTATGTCCTGGGCAAGGAAGGCGGCGAGCTGTGGTCGGATTACTATGCGATCCCGAAGGGCGCGCCGCATATGGACGCGGCCTATGCGCTGATCAACTTCCTGCTTGATCCGGCGGTGAACGCCAAGGAAGTGCTGGCGCATGGTTATCCTTCGGCGGATGCGCGCACCAATGCGCTCTTGCCCAAGGAACTTCTGGAAGATCCGATCCTGTATCCGGCGGCGGACCTGCTCAGCGCGCTTGAATTCGGTGCGGCGGCGACCCTGACCGACCCGAACCGGGCTGAACTGCTGGCCCGGTTCAAGTCGGCCTGACCGGCCCGAGGCAATCCGAAAGAGAAGGGGCACCCGATGCGGCAGCTTGGAAGAAATGGCGTGTTGCTGGCCCCGGCGGGGATCTGGCTGTTGGTCATGCTGGTGCTGCCGCTGGTGGTGGTTTTCATCTTCTCTTTCGGAGAGCGCGGGGCGGCGGGCGGCTATGTTCCGGCCCTGACGCTGGAGCAATATGCCAATCTTCCGGCGCGCTGGACGGCGTTCAAGAACACGCTGATCCTGGCGCCGCTGGGGACGGTGGCGGCTTTGCTGATCGCCTATCCGCTGGCCTATTACCTGGCCGTGCGCTGTTCTCCGAAATGGCGTACGACCCTGTTGATCCTGGTGATCGTGCCATTCTGGACCTCGATCCTGATCCGGTCTTATGCGTGGATTTTCATCCTGGGCGGGCGGGGGATACCGGCGCTCTTGGCGATGGTCGGGATCGACGATGTGCGCCTGATCAACACGCCCTTTGCGGTGCTGGTGGGCATTGTCTATGGCTATCTGCCGCTGATGGTGTTCCCGATCTTTGTCAGCCTCGACAAGCTGGACAAGCGGCTGCTGGAGGCGTCCTCGGATCTCGGCTCGACGCCGCTCCGGACATTCTGGCAGGTGACGCTGCCGCTGTCGGTGCCGGGGGTGGCGACGGGCTGCATGCTGGTCTTCATCCTGCTGATGGGCGAGTTCCTGATCCCGGCGATCCTGGGCGGCGGCAAGGTGTTCTTTGTCGGCAACGCGCTGGTCGATCTGTTCCTGCAATCGCGCAACTGGGCTTTTGGCTCGGCCGTGGCGATGACGCTGGTCATCATCATGCTGGTGACGGTGACGGTCTATATGAAATTCATCTCGCGGCTGGGCGGCCAGCGCGACGATATCTCGCTGATGTGAGGGCGGCATGCGTCTTTATGCGATCTCAGTCTACCTGTTCCTCTATATCCCGATCGGGGTGATCGCGGTCTTCAGCTTCAACGCGGGTCGTCATGCCAGCCAGTTCATGGGGTTTTCCACCAAGTGGTACGGCAAGGCGCTGAGCAATCCCTTTGTCATGGACGCGTTGGAGACCAGCCTGATCGCGGCCTTCCTGACCGCCTGTCTGGCGGCGAGCCTGGGCACCATGGCAGCGATTGCCTTGCAGGGGGTGAGCGGCTGGCTGCGGACGCTGTTCGATGCGCTGATCTATATCGCGGTGATGATCCCGGGCATCGTGATCGGGATCGCCACGCTGATTGCGCTGGTCACCGTGTTCGGCTGGGTGAACCCGATGCTGGCGGCGCTCTGGCCCGAGGGGGCGGCAGCGCCGCAGTTGAACATGGGCATGGGCACGCTGGTGGCGGCACATACGATGTTCACCATGGCGCTGGTTATCATCATCGTGCGGGCGCGGATCGCGGGGATGGACCGGTCGCTGCTGGAGGCCTCGCAGGACCTGTTCGCGACGCCCTGGGGCACGTTCCGGCAGGTGACGCTGCCGCTGATCGCGCCGGCGATCCTGGCAGGATTCCTGCTGAGCTTCACCTTTTCGTTTGACGATTTCATCATCGCGTTTTTTGTCGCCGGGTCCGAGACCACGCTGCCGATCTATATTTTTTCGTCGATCCGGCGCGGGGTGACGCCCGAGATCAACGCCATCGGCACGATGGTGATGGCGGCTTCGCTGATGCTGCTGGTGATCGCGCAGATCCTGCTGCGGCGGGGCGCGGCGAAATCGGGTTGAGACCGGGAAACTGCTGAGGAGACAGCGACATGCGGCTTGCAGGCAAGGTCGCCCTGTTGACCGGGGCGGGGTCGGGGATTGGCAGGGCAAGCGCCATTGCCATGGCGCGGGAAGGCGCGCGGGTGATGGTGACCGACCGCGATGGCGCGCTGGCCGGAGCGGTGGCCGAGGAGATCGGCGGAGGGGCGCGCGCGTGCGCGGTGGATGTGACCTGTGACGCGGCGCTGGGCGCTGCGGTGGACGATACGGTGCGGGAGTTCGGGCGGCTGGATGTGCTGCATTCGCATGCGGGATTGCAGGTCGCGGGCACGCTGGAAGAGGTGGAACCGGCCGCCATGGATGCATCCTGGGCGCTGAACGTGCGGTCGCATTTCGTGGCCGCGCGCGCGGCGGTGCCGCATATGAAGGCGCAGGGCGGCGGCAGCGTCATCGTGACCGCGTCGAATTCGGGCGTGCAATACGACCGGGGCATGATCGCCTATGCCACCACCAAACATGCGGCGGTGGCCATGGTGCGCCAGATGGCGGCGGATTACGCCCGCCATGCGATCCGGTTCAACGCGCTCTGTCCCGGCTTTGTCGACACGCCGTTCAACGCCGGGTTCGAGAAGCAGATGGGCGGCCGGGCGGCGCTGGAATCCTATGTGCGCGAGACGATCCCGATGGGGCGCTGGGCCTCGGTCGATGAGATTGCCGAGGGCGTTGTCTATCTGGCCTCGGATGCCTCGGCCTTTATGACCGGACAGGCCTTTGTCATCGACGGTGGCGAGTTCCTGTAACGCGGTCCATAGGGTGTTGCGCGACCTGCGAACGGTCTGTTTCCGCATCCTGAACGGTCATGGACGATAACTCCTGTCAACTAAGCCACGAGAGCGCATCCGGCGCCGGGGCACAGAGATAGGAGCAAACGTCATGATCTTTGATTTTCTGCGTCGCGGAGCTGGAGCGGAGGCGCCCGAGGTCAAGGCGAGCGCCGCCGGACCGGTGGTGGCCTGGCACAATGCCGGGCGCGTCGCCTGGAGCCCGCGCGACACCGCCTCGCTGACGCGGACGGGGTTCGCGGGCAATCCGGTGGGGTTCCGCTCGGTCAAGCTGATTGCCGAGGCGGCGGCGGCGCTGCCGCTGGTGTTGCAGGATCATTGCCAGCGCTACGAGATCCATCCGATGCTGTCGCTGGTGCGCCGCCCGAACGCGGCGCAGGGCCGGGCCGAGCTGATGGAGGCGCTGTTCGGGCAGCTGTTGCTGACCGGCAATGCCTATGTCGAGGCGGTGGCGGGTGAAAGCGGCCTGCCGTTGGAGCTGCATGTGCTGCGCTCGGACCGGATGAGCGTGGTGCCGGGGGCGGATGGCTGGCCGGTTGCCTATACCTATACCGTGGGGGCCAAGACGCACCGGTTCGATGCGGGCTCTATCTGTCATATCAAGGCGTTTCATCCGCAGGACGACCATTACGGGTTTTCGCCGATGCAGGCGGCGGCGATGGCGGTGGATGTGCATAACGCCGCCTCGCGCTGGTCGAAATCGCTCTTGGACAATGCGGCGCGACCCTCGGGCGCGCTGGTGTGGAAGGGGTCGGACGGTCAGGGCGTGATGGCCGAGGACCAGTTCCGCCGCCTGTCCGACGAGATCGAGGCGAATTTCCAGGGCGCGCGCAATGCCGGCCGGCCGATGGTGCTGGAAGGCGGGCTGGACTGGAAGCCGATGGGCTTCTCGCCCTCGGACATGGAGTTTCAGAAGACCAAGGAAGCCGCCGCCCGCGAGATCGCGCTGGCCTTTGGCGTGCCGCCGATGCTGTTGGGTATCCAGGGCGACGCGACCTATTCGAACTACCAGGAGGCCAACCGGGCATTCTATCGCCTGACCGTGCTGCCGCTGGTGACGCGGGTGGCGGCAGGTCTGTCGGAATGGCTGTCGGGGTTTGCGGGCGAGGCGCTGGCGCTGAAACCCGATCTGGACCAGGTGCCGGCGCTGGCCGCCGAGCGCGACGCGCAATGGGCGCGGGTGACGGCGGCGGATTTTCTGACCGGCGCCGAGAAACGGGCGATTCTGGGTCTGCCGCCGCTGGTGGAGGGCGCCGATGGCTGAGGGGCCGGGCTATGCGCCGTTTGACTGCGCGCCGGGGCTGCGGCTGGAGGCGCATGAGCGGGTCTCGGCCCTGCAACACGAGCATCTGTGTCGCCGGCTGGATCAGCTGGACGAGGTGCTGGAGCGGCTGGAGCGGCGGTTGTGGCTGACGGTCTACGGCGTCGCGGGGGCGATCCTGGCGCAGGTTTTTCAATCGTTCCTGGTGGTTACACCCTGAGGTTTCAGTGGATTACAAGGAGTAGGTCATGGATGTGAATACGGGGCTGGAGCACAAGTTCGCCCGGTTTGGCGAGGGTCTGACGGTCAGCGAGGATGCGGTGATCGAAGGCTATGCCAGCCTGTTCGGGCAGACCGACCAGGGCGGCGACAATGTGCAGGCGGGGGCTTATGCCGCCTCGCTTAAGGCGCTGGAGGCCGGGGGACAGCGGGTCAAGATGCTGTGGCAGCACGACCCGGCGCAGCCGATCGGCGTCTGGGACGAGGTGCGCGAGGATGCACGCGGCCTGTGGGTCAAGGGCCGGTTGCTGGAGAGCACCCAGAAGGGCCGCGAGGCGGCGGCGCTGATCCGGGCCGGGGCGCTGGACGGGCTGTCGATCGGCTATCGCACCCGGCGGGCCATGAAGAATGACAAGGGCCAGCGGCTCTTGACCGAACTGGAGCTGTGGGAAGTGTCACTGGTGACCTTTCCCATGCTGCCCAGTGCCCGGGTCGCGGCCAAGGGGACATCCCCCGAGGCAGAATGGACCTGGCGCAGCATTGCCGAGCTGTTCGACAGCGCCCGGCAGGAACTGGCGCGAAGGTAAGCGCGCCGCAACCCACCCAGAAAGGACGTGCCGATGAGCAAGACCGATGTCCCGGCCTTGGCCGGAGAGGGTGTGCCCCTGGTTCAGGAGGTGAAGCGGGCGATGGCTGGCTTCGTGAGTGAATTCAAGGGGTTTCAGACCGAACTTGAAACCAAACTGCAACAGACGGAAGAGCGACTGACCATGCTGGATCGTAAATCTCAACTTGCGGCGCGTCCGCATCTGGCCGCCTCTCATGACGAGGGTGCGCCGCATCAGAAGGCGTTCGACGCCTACCTGCGTTCGGGCGACGACGACGCGCTGCGCGGGCTGGTTCTGGAAGGCAAGGCCATGTCCACCGCGATCAACAGCGACGGTGGCTTCCTGGTCGATCCGCAGACCGCCGAGCGCATAAAGTCGGTGCTGCATTCGACCGCCTCGATCCGGTCGATCGCGTCGGTGGTGAATGTGCAGGCGAACTCGTTCGACGTGCTGATCGACCATACCGATATCGGCGCGGGTTGGGCGGACGAGACCGCGGCGGCCACCGAGACCGGGACGCCGTCGATCGACCGCATCTCGATCCCGCTGCACGAGCTGAGCGCGTTGCCCAAGGCGAGCCAGCGTCTGCTGGACGACAGCGCGTTCGATATCGAGGGTTGGCTGGCGAACCGGATCGCCGACAAGTTCGCGCGCGCCGAGGCGGACAGTTTCATCAATGGCGACGGGGTGAACAAGCCGCGCGGTTTCCTGGATCATCCGGCGGTCGAGAATGACAGCTGGGCCTGGGGCAATCTGGGCTATGTCGCCTCGGGCGTGGCCGGAGGTGTCGATGCCGACGATGTGGTCGACCTGGTCTATGCGCTGGGCGCGCAGTACCGGGCCAACGGCGCGTTTGTGATGAACTCGAAGACCGCCGGTGTGATCCGAAAGCTGAAGGATGCCGATGGCCGCTTCCTGTGGTCGGACGGTCTGGCCGCAGGAGAGCCCGCGCGGCTGATGGGCTACCCGGTGGTGATTGCCGAGGACATGCCGGATCCGGCGACCGACAGCTATTCCATCGCGTTTGGCGATTTTGGTGCCGGTTATACCGTGGCCGAGCGCCCCGACCTGCGGGTGCTGCGCGACCCGTTCAGCGCCAAGCCGCATGTGCTGTTCTATGCGACCAAGCGCGTGGGCGGCGATGTGAGCGACTTTGCCGCGATCAAGCTGCTGAAATTCGGCGTCGCCTGAGCGTAGCCGGGTCCGGGGCCGGGTAACCGGCCCCGGATGCGGGCGCGCGCCGGTTTTCCTGGCGTTGTCTAGCTGCTCCCCCTCCGTCCGAGCAACGCGAGGCGGCGCGGGCCCGCATGACCAGAGACGAATGGCCCGGAGGGGCCCGAGCTTGCGGAGTGAATTGATGATGTTGATCGAAGAGACAGCCGTTCCCGACGCCGCGCTGCCGGTGGCCGAGTTCAAGGCGCATTTGCGGCTGGGCACCGGGTTTGCCGAGGATGACGTTCAGGACGGGGTGCTGAACGGGTTTCTGCGGGCGGCGATTGCAGCAATCGAGGCGCGGACGGGCAAGGTACTGATCTCCCGTCAGTTCTCGTGGACGGTCTATGGCTGGCGCGACCAGACGGGCGAGGTTCTGCCGGTGGCACCGGTGCAGTCGGTGGTCTCGGTGACGTTGCGCGATGCGGGCGGCGGCGAGACGGTGCTGGCTGGCGCCGCCTATCGGCTGGAGCGTGACAGCCAGCGGCCCCGGCTGCGCCCGGCGGGCGCGCTGTTGCCGACGGTGCCCACGGGGGGCGCGGCGGAGATCGTTCTGCTGGCGGGCATGGCGCCCGACTGGGGCGGGTTGCCCGCGGACCTGGGGCAGGCGGTGCTGCTGCTCGCCGCGCATTACTATGAATACCGGCACGAGACCGCGCTGAGCGATGGCTGCATGCCGTTTGGGGTGACCAGCCTGATCCAGCGCTATCGGACGGTGCGGTTCGGCTCGGGAGTGGTGCAATGAAGGCGCCGCATCTGAACCGGCGTCTGGTGCTGGAGGCGCCCGCGCGGGCGGCCGATGGCGCGGGCGGCTTCACCGAAAGCTGGAATGTGCTGGGCACGCTCTGGGCCGAGGTGAGCGCGCGCAGCGGCGCCGAGCGGTTCGAGGCCGGGGCGTCCCGCTCGCGCGTGGCCTACCGGATCACGGTGCGCGCGGCGCCGCAGGGGTCGAGCATGCGGCCCGCGCCCGAGCAGCGGCTGACCGATGGCGCGCGGGTCTTTGTCATCCGCGCGGTGTCCGATCATGACCCGGATGGCCGGTTTCTGACCTGTTTTGCGGATGAGGAGGTAGCGGCATGAGCTATGGCGTGGCGGCGGCGTTGCAGGCGGCGGTGTATCAGCACCTGCTGGCGGATGCCGGGGTGGCGGCCCTGGTGGGGACGGACATTTACGATGCGCTGCCCTCGGGCACGCTGCCGCAGACCTATGTGCTGCTGGGTCCGGAAGAGGTGCGCGACGCCTCGGATCAGAGCGGCGAGGGGGCCGAGCACAGGTTCACCGTCTCGGTGATCTCGGAGGCGGCAGGGTTCGCTGGGGCCAAGACGCTGGCGGGCGCGATAAGCGATGTGCTGGACGATGCGGCGCTGAGCCTGGCGCGCGGGCGTCTGGTGGGGCTGTGGTTCGACCGGGCCTCGGCCCGGCGGACCGGAACGGGGGGCGCGGTGCGGCAGATCGATCTGCGGTTCCGCGCCCGCGTCGAAGACAATTGATCAACCTGAACGTGGAGTAACATCATGGGTGCCCAGAACGGTAAGGACCTGCTGGTCAAAGTGGACATGAACGGCACGCGCCAGTTCGAAACCATCGCGGGGCTGCGTGCGACCCGCGTGAGCTTTAACGCCGAGAGCGTGGATATCACCAGTCTGGAAAGCCAGGGCGGCTGGCGCGAGCTGCTGTCGGGGGCGGGGGTCAAGTCGGCCTCGATCTCGGGCTCGGGCGTGTTCAAGGATGCGGGCACCGACGAGCGGGCGCGGCAGCTGTTCTTTGACGGCGAGACGCCGGATTTCCAGGTGATCATCCCCGATTTCGGCATTGTCGAGGGGCCGTTCCAGGTGACCGGCATCGACTATGCGGGCAGCCATAATGGCGAGGCGACCTATGAGGTGAGCCTGGCCAGTGCCGGTGCGCTCGCCTTTACCGCGATCTGATCATGGCCAATCCGTGGACGGGAGAGGTGGCCCTGGTCATCGACGGGCAGCGGCGGGTGCTGAAGCTGACGCTGGGTGCGTTGGCCGAGTTGGAGGCCGAGCTGGAGAGCGGCTCGCTGGTGGAACTGGTGCAGCGGTTCGAGGGCGGCGCGTTTTCCAGCCGCGATGTGCTGGCGCTGGTCGTTGCGGGGCTGCGCGGTGGCGGGGCCGAGGTGACGCAGGCGAGCCTGCTGCGCGCCGAGATCGCGGGCGGTCCAATGGCGGCGGCGCGGGCGGCGGCAGAGCTGCTGGCGCGCGCCTTCATGCTGCCGGGCGAGACATGAGCGGGTTCGACTGGCCCGCGCTGATGCGGGCCGGGATGCTGGGGCTGCGGCTGACGCCCGAGGCGTTCTGGCGCCTGACCCCGGCCGAGCTGCGGCTGATGCTGGGGCAGGGCGCGGGCGCCGCGCCGATGAACCGGGCCGGGCTGGACGCCTTGCTGGCGGCCTGGCCGGACAAGAGTAAAGGAGAGGATCATGGCGGAGACTGACGGGTTTTCCGAATTGCAGGCCACCGGCGAGAGCCTGGGGGATACGCTGGGCGATGCCGCCGTGATGGCGGCGGGGTTTGATGCCGAACTGCGCCGGGTGCGGACATCGCTGGGCGAGACCGGACAGGATGTGCTGACGCTGGAGCGGGGTCTGTCCAAGGGGCTCAGGCGGGCGTTCGACGGTGTGGTGCTGGACGGCATGAAGCTGTCGGATGCGCTGGACACCATCGCGCGGTCGATGATCCAGACCACCTATTCCGCGGCGATCAAGCCGGTGACCGATCATTTCGGCGGGCTGATCGCGGATGGGGTCGGGTCGCTGGTTCAGGGGCTGTTGCCCTTTGCCAATGGCGGGTCGTTCAGCCAAGGGCGGGTGATGCCCTTTGCCAGCGGAGGCGTGGTCAGCGGGCCGGTGGCCTTTCCCATGCGCGGCGGCATGGGGCTGATGGGCGAGGCGGGGCCGGAGGCGATCATGCCGCTGGCACGCGGCGCCGATGGCAAGCTGGGCGTGCGCAACAGTGGCGGCGGCCGGGCGGTGAACCTGGTGATGAACATCACCACCCCCGATGTGCAGGGGTTCCGCCGCAGCCAGGGCCAGATCGCGGCCCAGATGGGCCGCGCCCTGGGGCGTGGCAACCGCAATCGCTGAGGAAGGGAGCGCGTGATGAATTTCCACGAGGTCAGATTTCCCGCCAACCTGAGCTTTGGCTCGGTCGGCGGGCCGGAGCGGCGCACCGATATCGTGACGCTGGTCAACGGGTATGAGGAGCGCAACACGCCCTGGGCGCATTCGCGGCGCCGCTATGACGCGGGCGTGGGCATGCGGTCCCTGGACGATGTCGAGACGCTGATCGCGTTTTTCGAGGCGCGGCAGGGGCAGATGTACGGGTTTCGCTGGAAGGACTGGTCGGACTACAAGTCGAGCCTGGCCTCGGTGGAGGTCAAGTTCGACGATCAGGTGATTGCCAGCGGCGATGGTGTCGAGACCCGGTTTCCGCTGATCAAGACCTATCGCTCGGGACAGTTCAGCTATGCGCGGCCGATTGCCAAGCCGGTGCTGGGCAGCGTGCGGGTGGGCATCGACCAGGACGAGATGAAGGAGGGCGTCGATTACGAGGTGGATACGACCACCGGGCTGGTGAGTTTTGTGACGCCGCCGACCGAAGGGTCGGTGATCCGCGCCGGGTTCGAGTTCGACGTGCCGGTGCGGTTCGACACCGACCGGATCCAGACCAGTGTCGCCAGCTTCCGGGCGGGCGACGTGCCCAATGTGCCTGTGGTCGAGGTGCGGGTCTGATGGGCGGAGTAAGCGAGGCCTTGCAGGCCCATCTGGCGCGCGGGGTGACCACTCTGTGCCGGTGCTGGGCCATTCGGCGCAAGGATGGCGAGACATTCGGGTTTACCGACCATGATCGGGCGCTGAGTTTTGAGGGCGTCAGTTTCAAGGCCGACAGCGGGTTGTCGGCGGCGGCGCTGGAGCAGAGTACCGGCCTGTCGGTGGACAATTCCGAGGCGCTGGGCGCGCTCAGCGATGCGGCGGTGCGCGAGGAGGATATCGAGGCGGGCCGGTTCGATGGCGCCGAGGTGCTGTCCTGGCTGGTGAACTGGGCGGAACCCGAGCAGCGCTGGTTGCAGTTTCGCGGCTCTATCGGAGAACTGCGCCGGGGCGGCGGGGCGTTCCATGCCGAGCTGCGCGGGTTGACGGATGTGCTGAACCAGCCTCTGGGGCGGGTCTATCAGAAACCCTGCACCGCTGTGCTGGGCGATGCCCGGTGTCGGTTCGAAATGGCCACGCCGGGTTACGCCACCGATCTGGTGGTGGGCGAGATGGAAGAGGCGCGCCTGTTTCGCTGGCCCTCGCTTGACGGGTTCGAGCCGGGCTGGTTTCAGCGCGGGCGGATCGACGTTCTGGACGGGTCGGCAAAGGGTCTCTGGGCGCTGATCAAAAGCGACCGGATCGTCGACGGGCAGCGCGAGATCGAGCTGTGGGAGCCGATGCGGGGCGGCATCCGGGCGGGCGACGCGGTGCGCCTGGGCGCGGGCTGTGACAAGCGGATGGAGACCTGCCGGTTGAAGTTCAACAATCTGTTGAACTTTCAGGGGTTTCCCGATCTCCCACGCGAGGATTGGGTGATCGCGACGCCGAAACGGACCGGCGCCAATACCGGCGGGAGCCTGCGATGAGGACTCATAGCGACAGGATCGTGGGCGTGGCCCGGCACTGGTTGGGCACGCCTTACCGTCATCAATGCTCGGTCCGAGGCGCGGGCAGCGATTGCCTGGGCCTGATCCGGGGCGTCTGGCGCGAGCTGAACGGGGGCGAGCCCGAGGCGGTGCCGGCCTACTCCATGGACTGGTCCGAGCCGCAGGGCGAAGAGCGCCTGTGGGCGGCGGCGCGACGGCATCTGCGCGAGGTTGCGGGGGCTGACATGGCCCTGGGCGAGGTGCTGCTGTTCCGGATGCGGGCGGGCAGCGTGGCAAAACATCTGGGCATCGTCTCGGCGACGGGGACCTGTCCCCGGTTCATCCACGCCTATAGCGGGCATGGTGTGGTGGAAAGCCCGCTCAGCGCGCCGTGGATGCGGCGCGTGGTGGCCCGGTTCGAATTTCCCATGGAGGTGTGCTGATGGCGACGATACTTCTTTCTGCTGCGGGTGCGGCCATCGGCGGCTCGATTGGAGGAACGGTCGCGGGCCTGTCCTCGGTTGTTCTGGGGCGGGCGGTGGGGGCCACGCTGGGCCGGGTGATCGACCAGCGACTGCTGGGATCCGGGGCATCGGCGGTAGAGACCGGCAAGGTGGACCGGTTCCGCCTGACCAATTCCGGCGAGGGCAACCCGGTTGCCCTGGTTCATGGCCGAATGCGTGTCGGCGGTCAGGTGATCTGGGCCTCGGATTTTGTCGAGACCACCACCGTTAGCGGTGGCGGCAAGGGGGGGCGGTCGCAGCCCAAGACGACGACCTACAGTTACTCGGTCTCGCTGGCGGTGGCGCTGTGCGAGGGCGAGATCGCGGGCGTACGGCGGATCTGGGCGGATGGCGAGGAGATCGCGCCCGCCGAGTTGGACATGCGCGTCTATCGCGGCACCGGGGACCAGTTGCCCGACCCGTTGCTGGAGGCGATCGAGGGGGCGGATATGGTGCCCGCCTATCGCGGCACCGCCTATGTGGTGTTCGAGAATCTGGCGCTGGACCGGTTCGGCAACCGGGTACCGCAGTTTTCCTTTGAGGTGGTGCGGGTCGAGCAGCCGGGTAGTTCGGACTATTCCGAGAGCCTGGCGCAACTGGTCCGGGCGGTGGCGGTGATCCCGGGAACGGGGGAGTATTCGCTGGCCACGACGCAGGTGAACTATTCCAACGGACCGGGCAGCTATTGGGCGGCCAATTCGAACTCGCCCTCGGGCCAGACCGATTTCGTCACCTCGATGGAGGGCTTGCGGGACGAGTTGCCGGGAACTGGAGCAACGTCGCTGGTGGTGTCGTGGTTTGGTGGCGACCTGCGGTGTGCTTCATGCGAGATCAAGCCCAAGGTCGAGCGTAAGGAGATCGACGGGGCCAACATGCCCTGGCGGGTATCCGGCATGACACGCGCAACTGCGGAGGAGATCGCGCGGGAGGCGGACAGGCCGATCTATGGCGGCACACCCGCGGATGCGGCAGTGGTCGAAGCGATCCGGCACATGAATGACAGCGGTCATCGGGTGATGTTTTACCCGTTCATCCTGATGGATCAGCTCGAGGGCAATGCCTTGCCCGACCCCTGGACCGGGGGTGAGGGGCAGGCGCATCTGCCGTGGCGCGGGCGGATCACGTTGAGCGTGGCGCCGGGTCAGCCGGGCTCGCCGGACCAGAGTGCCGCTGCCGATGCGGAGGTGGCGGCGTTTTTCGGCGCGGCGAGTGCGACCGATTTCACCGTCGCCGACGGGGTGGTGACCTATACCGGTCCATCGGGGGACTGGGGAATGCGGCGGTTCATTCTGCATTATGCCGCGCTCTGTGCGGCGGCGGGCGGGGTTGCGTCCTTTTGCATCGGCTCCGAGATGCGCGGGCTGACCCAAATCAGAGGCTTGGCTGGCTTTCCGGCGGTTGCGGAATTGCGGGCGCTTGCGGCCGAGGTGCGATCTATCCTGGGACCAGAGACCAAGATTGGCTATGCTGCTGACTGGAGCGAGTATTTCGGATATCAGCCGCAGGATGGCAGCGGCGACCGGTATTTCCACCTGGACCCGCTATGGGCGGATGCCAACATCGACTTTGTCGGGATCGACAATTACATGCCGCTGTCCGACTGGCGCGATGCGCCCGGTCATGCCGACGCGTTGGCCGGGGCTGCGGCGATCTATGAGCAGAGTTATCTGCGCAGCAATGTCGAAGGCGGGGAAGGCTACGATTGGTACTATCACTCGCCCGAGGCGGAGGCGGCGCAGATCCGCACGCCAATCACCGACCAGGCGCATGACGAGGCCTGGATCTGGCGGTACAAGGATATTCGCAACTGGTGGCTGAACAGCCATCACGAGCGGATCGGCGGTGTCCGGCAGGCGTTGCCCACCGATTGGGTGCCGCAGTCGAAACCGGTCTGGTTCACCGAACTGGGTTGTGCCGCGGTGGACAAGGGAACCAATCAGCCCAACAAGTTTCTCGATCCGAAATCCTCGGAATCGAGCCTGCCGAAGCATTCGAATGGCGCGCGCGACGACCTGATACAGGTGCAGTATCTGCGGGCGGTGCTGGGCTATTGGGGCGATCCGGCGGCCAATCCGGTGTCCGAAGAGTATGGCGGCCCGATGATCGACCTGGACAATGCTTATGTCTGGGCCTGGGATGCGCGGCCGTTTCCGGCCTTTCCGAACAATCGCGACCTGTGGTCCGACGGGGCGAACTATGCCCGGGGTCACTGGCTGAACGGGCGCAGCGGCAACCGGACGCTGGCGGCGGTGGTGCGCGAGATCTGCGGACGTGCCGGGTTGACGGAGATCGATGTCAGCCGGTTGTGGGGAATCGTGCGCGGTTATGTGGTGGATCAGGTCAGCGACGCGCGGGCGGCGCTGCAACCGCTGATGCTGCGGTATGGGTTCGATGCCATCGAGCGGGACGGGGCCCTGGTGTTCCGCCTGCGCGACGGGCTGGAGCCGGTGGTATTGGATCCCGAACTGCTGGCGGTGCATGACGAGATCGAGGGTGACCGCGCCTATCGGCGCGATGCCGAAGTCGAGATGAATGGCCGGGTGCGGCTCCGGTTCGTGCAGGCGGATGCCAACCACGATGTGGTCTCGGAAGAGGCGGTGCTCCCCGATGCGGCGACGCATGCGGTCTCGTCGAGCGAGATGCCGCTGGCGATGACCCGGGCCGAGGGGCGGCAGACGGTGGAACGCTGGCTGGCAGAGGCGCGGGTGGCGCGGGAGGCGGTTCGTTTCGCTTTGCCGCCGTCGCACATGGCGCTGGGCGCGGGCGATATCGTGAGCCTGCCCGCCGCCGATGGCGAAACCTCCAGCCTGTTCCGGTTGGACCGGATCGAACAGGCCGAGTTGCAGCTGGTCGAGGCGGTGCGGATCGAGCCGAACGTGTATCTGCCGTCAGATATGGCCGAAGACCGCCCCGTATCGCAGGAGTTTGTGCCACCGGTGCCGGTCTTGCCGGTGTTTCTGGACCTGCCGCTGTTGAGCGGGGACGAGGTGCCGCACGCGCCCCATATCGCGGTGACGGCGCAACCCTGGCCGGGCACCGTGGCGCTCTATTCCTCGGATTCCGACGAGGGCTATGAGCTGGACGAGATCCTGGCCTCTCGCGCGGTGATCGGGATGACGGAATCGCCGCTGCAACGGGCGGCTGTCGGGTTGTGGGATCGCGGCCCGGCGGTGCAGGTAAAGCTGGTCGCCGGAGCCTTGGAAACGCGCCCGCTTGAGGCGATCCTGAACGGCAAGAACCTTGCGGCGATCGGCGACGGATCCTCAGGCAATTGGGAGGTGTTCCAGTTCACCGATGCCGAATTGATTGCGCCGGATACCTATCTGTTGCGCAACCGGTTGCGCGGACAGGCTGGAACGGATGGGATCATGCCCGATGTCTGGCCTGCGGGGTCGCTTTTCGTGCTGATCGACCCACGGGTGGTGCAGATCGGGCTGAGCAGTTCGCAACGCAGGGTTGCCCGCCATTACCGGATAGGGCCAGCGCGGCGCGGATATGACGATCCGTCTTACACGCATCTGGTCGAAGCCTTTGACGGGATAGGTCTGCGGCCCTATGCCCCGGCGCATCTGCGCGTGGCCGAGACCGCGGGCAGCCTGACGGCGCGGTGGATACGCCGCAGCCGCATTGACGGAGACGATTGGACATTGACCGACGTTCCGCTGGGTGAGGAAAGCGAATCCTACCTGGTAAGGGCCAGCAAGGATGGCACGGTATTGCGCGAACAAATGGTCGCCCAGCCGGAATGGACCTATCCGGCGGCGCAGCAGAGCGCGGATGGCGCGGTGCGGCCCTTCGAGGTTTCGGTGGCCCAGATCTCGGCAAGGTTCGGACCGGGCGCGTTCCGGACTATCACGGTGGCCTGATCCATGCGGCCAGTCCTGCATGGCGATGTCTCGGCGGCGGCGCGCGTTCTGCTGAACGCGCCCGCCCCTGGCCGCGAGGTGCTCTGCCGACGTATGATCGCCGAAGCGGAGATTGCCGACAGGCATGTTCAAAGAACCGGGCGGATACACCCGCTGTTTGGCAACGGGTCGCTTATGTCGGCCGCGCGCAAACGGGTGCTGGCCGACGAGCCCGGGTTTGACAACCGTGACTATTGCCTGTGTTTCGAAACGGTCCTGCGGGCGCTGATCGCCCGCGCGTCTACCCGCGTGAACAACTGACACATGATGTGGCGGCGGGATCAATGTGCAGCCGCCCCAATGGCAGATCCTCGCCACAGGTGTCGCAATAGCCGTATTCGCCCTCGTCCATCCGTTGCAAGGCCAGGTGCAGGCGGCGTTTTTCGATATCCCGGCGGGTCTGCTGGGCCTTGGCCATTGCCTGGTTCTGCAAGGCGTCCATCCGGCTGAGCCTGCCCACCGCCTGCTGGTCCAGTTCCACGATGGACCGGGCGTCGCGGCCCGCATCCGAGCCCGCGTCCAGCTCAGCGAGGCGCCGGGCAATGAGATCGCGAAGGGAAGACAGATCCTGACTATTCATTTTTGTTGTTCCTTCGATCACGCATTGCGGTTGGTCAAATCCAACCTATCTCGCTAGATTAGGCGCAGCAAAGGATGACAGGCCATGATGGAAACACGCACCAAACTCGCCCCCGTCGACCCGGTCTGGGACCGGATCACCGCCGAAGCACTGGAGGCCGTGGACAAGGAACCGTTGATGGGCGGGCTGGTCCACGCCTGTATCCTGCACCACAGGAACCTGGAAAAGGCGCTCTCGTACCGTATCGCGGCCAAGCTCTGCTCGAACGAGATGTCGATGATGGTCCTGCGCGAGATTGTCGACGAGGCCTATGAAAGCGCGCCCGAACTGGTCGAGGCCGCGCGTGCCGATCTGATGGCCGTCTACGAACGCGATCCGGCTTGCCACCGCTTGTTGCAGCCGATCCTGTATTTCAAGGGCTACCAGGCGATGCAGGCCTATCGTGTCGCGCATTGGCTGTGGACGCGCAAACGCCACGATCTGGCGTATTTCTTCCAGATGCGCGTGTCCGAGATCTTTGGTGTCGACATTCACCCGGCGGCCCGGATCGGCAAGGGGATCATGATCGACCATGCCCATTCCATCGTCATCGGCGAAACGGCAGTAGTCGGCGACAATGTGTCGATGCTGCATTCGGTGACATTGGGCGGTACCGGCAAGGAAGAAGAGGACCGCCACCCCAAGATCGGCGATGGAGTGCTGATCGGGGCGGGCGCCAAGGTGCTGGGCAATATCAGGATCGGCCATTGCAGCCGCATCGCGGCCGGTTCGGTTGTGCTGAGCGAGGTGCCGCCCTGCAAGACCGTCGCGGGCATCCCGGCCAAGATCGTGGGCGAGGCGGGGTGCGACCAACCCTCGATCAACATGGATCAGCGGTTCCCGAACGGCTCCGATTAGGATCCGGGCCGGAGCGGGGATCTAAGCATTCTCTGAGAGGGGCGGGGCGCATTGCGCCCCGTTCCTGTTTCCCCCATCGCAGGAAACTGTTCTGTCGGATAAGCTTGACGGCGACCATTTACCCCAAGCGCCGGTCCATGTCGGCCGAAAGTTCTTCATATCAATGCAACCGGCAAAGGTCGGTCCTATTGCGTATGGGCTGTCTTGAACTGTGGCCCCGGCGGACGCATTGTTCTGTGGAACAACAAAATTCTCTGCCATTTGACTAGGGGGCATGCGATGATCTTCAGCACCGAGGGCCGCGGGCGGCTTTATGGATCGATCCTGGAAACGGTGGGCAATACGCCCGTGAT
Organism: Ruegeria aquimaris; assembly: GCF_025751555.1. Classification (GTDB taxonomy): domain Bacteria; phylum Pseudomonadota; class Alphaproteobacteria; order Rhodobacterales; family Rhodobacteraceae; genus Ruegeria_B; species Ruegeria_B aquimaris. Next base: position 292,109 of record NZ_JAOWLB010000001.1, on the reverse strand, counting down.
CCGGCTGAACAGGATCGCTCCCGCTCATGTCACCATGTATGTGAAATTCGAGGCGTTCAACCCGGCGGGATCGGTCAAGGACCGGCTGGCGCTGAACATCATCGAGGCCGCCGAACGCGAGGGCCGGTTGCAGCCGGGCCAGACCGTGGTCGAGGCGACCAGCGGCAATACCGGCATCGGGCTGGCCATGGTCTGTGCCGCCAAGGGCTATCCGCTGGTCATCACCATGCATGACGGCTTCTCGGTCGAGCGTCGCCGCCTGATGCGGATGCTGGGCGCCAAGGTGGTGCTGACCCGCAAGGAGGACAAGGCGGTCGGCATGGTGGTGAAAGCCAAGGAACTGGCCGAGGCAAACGGCTGGTTCCTGGCGCATCAGTTCGAGACCAAGGACAACGCCGACATCCACGAGGCCACCACCGCGCAGGAGATCCTGGGGGATTTCGACGGTGAGCGGCTGGATCACGTGGTGCTGGGCTATGGCACCGGCGGCACCGTCACCGGTTTGGGCCGGGTCCTCAAAGGCGCGCGGCCCGATCTGAAGATCACCCTGAGCGAGCCCGCCAATGCCGCGCTGGTGCAGTCGGGTGAGGCGCAACAGCGCAATGCCGAGGGCGAACCGGCCGCGACCCATCCCGCCTTCAACCCACATCCGATCCAGGGCTGGACCCCGGATTTCATCCCGCTGGTACTGCAAGAGGCGCTGGACAAGGGGTACTTCGATGGTCTGGAGCCGGTGAGCGGCCCGGAAAGCATCGCCTGGTCCAAACGGCTGGCGGCCGAGGAAGGTATCCTGACCGGTATTTCTGGCGGCGCCAGCCTGGCGGCGGCGATGAAGGTGGCCGAGGCCGCGCCCGAAGGCTCGGTCCTGCTGGCGATGCTGCCCGATACCGGCGAGCGCTACCTGTCGACACCGCTGTTCGAGGATATTGCGGCTGAGATGAACGAGGCCGAGCAGGCCCTGTCCGCCTCGACCCCCGGCTATCAATACTGATCGGCGCGCCGCCGCTGGTTTGGTGCTGGCGGCGGTTGTGGTGCATGTATGTATCTCGAGTAGGAAGAAAGGCGCACGCTCCCGCTTGGAGTTCCAGTGGTGCTCTCAGTAGTGCTTTAGCTGGCTTGCCTCAGTGTCCATTTAGCGTAGACGAAGCTGCCGTTCGACTTTGATAGGTAAACCTCCGCTCTTGGTGAAATGCTTTCAAAGGCTGGTAGCTTACTCTTGATGGCTCTGCTCGACAGCGCACTCGGCGCTGATCCACTTCACGAAAGCCCTCACCGCGGGTCGTTCGAATGTTTCGGGCAACGCGACCGCGTAGTAGGCGAATTTCGTCGGCCAGCTTCCAGGCAGAAGCCGGACAAGCCGCCCATCTTCCAGCTCTTCACGAACATAGATATCGCTGATGAGAGCGAGACCTTGCCCGCGTATGGCGGCCTTTACTGTCAGGAACCCGTCCTTGAACGCGGTGCCGTATGACGGAGCAGCCCCGTTCACGCCATGAGCTTCGAACCAGAGCGCCCAATCAAGTCCGGTCTCATCGGGCAGGAGCGTGAAGCGAAGGCAGTCCTTCGGTTCTTTGACCGGTTGTTGGGTTTCCAACAACGTCGGGCTGCCGACAAGGATCAGCTCAGGCGAACATAGCCACTCCGACCTGAGACCGGCATAGTCACCCAACCCGTGCCGGATCGCGAGGTCTATTGGCTCGGATCGCAAGTCCACCAGTCGATCATCTGTTTCGATACTGAACCTGACTCCCGGGTGCTCCCTGTTGAATGACGCCAGATTCGAGACCAGGAAGGAATGCGCGAAGGTCGGCGCGGCACTGATCCGCAGGGTCGCTTTTCCATCCTTGCCGAAGTGTCGGTTGTGCGACGTTTCGATCTGGGAAAAGGCACTTTTTACCTCTTTCCACAGTGCCTTGCCGGATGCCGTAAGCGAAACGCCGTCGCGACTCCGAACAAACAGGCGTTTGCCATAACGGACTTAGATCGATCTGATGCGCTGGCTGATCGCCCCCGGCGTCACGCCCAATTCCTGCGCCGCAGACTGCATCGCGCCGGTTCTGGCAACGACAAAGAATGTGTAGAGATCGCGAATGGGCAGCGGCATGCCATGCTTTAGCTGAGCTAAAGCAAAACGGCCAGCTTTTCGTTTTCCCGAACCTCTGGAATCCAGCAGATTGTCCGAAAAAGGAGACAATCATGCGCGCGGCTGTGACAAACAAGAACTGGACGATCGTCTTCGTCGGGTTCCTTGCGCTTTCGCTGGCGTTTTCGGCACGCGCGGCGCTTGGCCTCATGATGCCGGTCTGGCAGGCGGAGTTTGGGTGGTCGACCAGCTACATCTCCGGTGTCGGCGCGACGGCGCTGATCGTCATGGCCGCTGTGGCGCCATTCGCCGGACGCATGGTCGATACCAAGGGACCGGGTTTCGCGCTGAACCTGGGGATGGGGCTGCTTGGGATCGGCTGTGCAATCGTCGCGGCGATGTCCGCAAAGTGGATGTTCATCATCGGGTTTGCCGGTTTCGGGGCTGTCGGCTTTGGCATCGTCGCCACCCATGTGGTGGCGACGGCGGTCACAAGATCATTTGACAGGAATGCTGGCCTGGCCACAGGCATAGCCACTTCCGGTGCGACCGGTGGGCAATTCATCGTCGTGCCGTTGATCGCAGCGCTTCTCGCATTCGCGAGTTGGCGCTGGAGCTTCGGCGTCTTGTCGATGATGAGCTTGGCCATGATCCCGTGCATCCGGGCGAGCCTTCGACCTCGTGCGGTTAGCATCGAAGATGGTAACGGGAACGCCCAGGATTCGATGTCGGCGGATTTCGTCGCCATCGTCCGACAGCCCACCTTTCACATCCTGTTCTGGAGCTTTCTGATCTGCGGTTTCACGACCACAGGTGTCATTGAGACGCATCTTTTGCCCTTTGCCTCTTTCTGCGGGTTTCCGCCGGTACCGAGCGCGACGGCATACCTGCGGGTGCCGTATTGCGTGATACCGCTGGGTCAGCGGCTGATGGCGCGGGACTTCGAACGCCAGGTCGCCAAGCTCCAGGTCCGCATCGCCGTCTTGAACGGCTATGCCGCCCTCGGCATACCCGTCACGAAAGCCGCTGCATATGTCCGCCCGGGGAAAGGGAAACCTCGGTCGTCAACCAATTTGTGCAACAGAGCCGCGTAGATGTGCGCAACAAGCTCTTGCCCGACTAAGTTCAAGATCGGCGTGGCGCATGCACCACAAGGGGGCGAATCTAGCTGAGTGCAGAATAGGGCGGTAAGGATTTAGCTCGAATTGATAGGATATTGGACCCGTCGCTGCGTCGCGCCTGAACTGGAAAGATGCGGACGGAGCCGAGTGTTGCGGATGCAGCGAAACTGGAACATCCGATGAGGCACGATCTAAGGAGTCCTCGCCGCACTGCAACTGCTATTCCCAAGAGCGGTCATTCAGAGCGCATCAGTGATTACGTTGGTCGATGCATTCGAACTTCGCTCAAAACCCAGCAATCCGTTCAATCACCCAAAAGGCGGCGAGACTACCAATGCCGTAACTTGTCACGCGTTCAAGTTGAACGGCTCGATCCTTGATTGCCGGATAGACAAGCCGGGCCGCGAACCCGATGGCCAGTACCACAACGACAAACAGGATCTGACCAAACTCCACCCCGATGTTGAAGGCAAACAGCGCCAATGGAATATCTCCATCAGGCAAGCCGATCTCTCTCAGTGCCCCGGCGAATCCCAAGCCATGTATCAAGCCGAAAGCGAAAGCGACGATCCAGGGGAAACGCACGGCCAAGGGGTCACGGTTCTCCGGCAAAAGCGATAGCTCATAGGCAAGGAACACGATTGAGAGCGCGATGACTGCCTCGACGGGCGGAGGAGGAATGTTCAGCCAGCCGAGAGTGGCCGAAGCCAACGTGATGCTGTGCGCCACAGTGAACGCCGTGATCGCCCAGAACAACCGATTACGATCGCGTACCAGCAGCACAAGCGCGAAGACGAAAAGCAGGTGATCGAGGCCTTCGAGGATGTGCGTCGCTCCGAGCGCAACGTAGCTCGAAAGGATGTCAAGAACACCGGGATCCTCGGGTACAGTGAAGGCGGTTTCGGTCGACGTCAGGCGATGCACCTGCGTCTGCCCGGGTTCCAATTCGTACCGCACCAGGGTTTCCGTCCTGGTCTGCTCCAGCCCGACGATCTCGATCACACCGCCCTCAAGGCCTCCTGGACAGCTGGCGACCCATGCGGTTGTCCAGGCACGTCCGTCGAAGGACGGTGGCGGAGACGGCTCCTGTGAACAGTTCCCAGGAAGGCGCGCCTCTATGGGCATTTTTCGACCGTTCACGTCAGGTGCACGCCAGATCACGCGCCAGCGCTCCTGCCCGATGGACGACAGATCGAGATACCCCGGATCAAGTGCATGGGCCGGCGCGTATCCCGGCAGACAGGTGGTGAAAATGACGAGCAGAAGTAACAGCAGCCGTTTCATCTGTTCAGCACTTCTTCGGCGTTGGGCAAGGTAACGGTGTAGCGATCCAGCAGCGCCTGACCAAAGCTTTCGCGCAACTTCTTTGTCTCAGCCGCGAGCCATTCGGCCTCTACCCGGTCGCGAATTTCGGACAGCGGCGGCAGCATGGCATCCATTCTCTCGATTACCCGAACGAGATGCAGGCCATAGCCGCTCTCGACCGGGCCTTGCCATTGTCCGACCGGCAGGGTGGCCAGTGCCTCATGGAACCCATCGCCGAAGGTGCGGTCGATCACCGGTGCAGGCGTCATCGGAAAGGATCGTGGCAGTAGGCTGGCGGACCCCAGCGTCGCCGGGTCGGCACCGTTCTCCAGCAGCGCCAGAAGCTTGGAGGTATCCCGATCTCTGGGTACAACGACCTGTTCCAGAGCCATTCGAGCGGGTTGAGTGAACCGTTCCGGGTTTTGGTCCAGATACGTCTGAAGCATGACCTCATCGGGTTTCAGCATCGCGGCGCCCGATTCTGCCAGAAACTTCATCTTCTGGTTCAATCGCTGGCGGATGACCACGTCGCCCTGATCAAGTCCGAGGATCAGCGCCTCGCGGACATGGGCCTCTTCCAGCGCCCATGACTGCATCAGGTTCTCCAACTCCCGGATCGTCGGGGGGCGGTTCCAGGTGGCAATGAAGTTCTGCACCAGACGGTTTGCCTCGCTCTCGCTCAAGCTGATCTTATCGGGGTTGAGCGCAACTGTTTCATCCTCGACCGCCGCGTATGCGGCGAAGATCAGGGCACCAAGCGCGAAGAAATGGACAAGCGGAGAAAGGAGAAGCGTGCGCAAGCGTATCATCAGACCTTCGGGTATCAATTGTCACTAAGTGGTAGGCTCTGCGTTAGACGATGCAATTGCAAGCTATCGCAAATAACCAAATTGATCTTCGCACATATACAATTGCTAACCTCGCGACACTTAACCCGGATTCCATGCATTCTACGATGCGTAAGGGTATCATGGCACGAAAACTTTGACACCAAACGGACTCCCTAAATCAGGCCAGATTGCCCGCGCCAAATCTTCATACCAACACGGCGTCCGTTTGATCTCGGTCATGGGTACTGTTCGACCAAACCGCTAAAATGTGGTTTAATGCAAAATTGGAAGCGTTGGGAGGAGAAGGCTTGAAACAGCAGAGACACGCCGCCGTAACAAACGGGATTGCCTTGCTCGCAACGACTGTCTTCGCTTCGGCAATGCCAGCCCATGCGCAGGAATGGACCCCGACTTCGGAACAGCTCGCGAATACCTATCCAGCGCCCGCCTATTCACCATATGCTGGTCGGACCTTCCCGGAACGGCCGCTGTGGGGAGAGACGCATCTTCATACGGGACAATCCATGGACGCCGGAGGTTTCGGTGCGCGCCTCGACCATGAGGATGCTTATCGTTTTGCGCGCGGGGAAGAGATCATCGCGTCCTCTGGCCAGCCCGTTCGCCTATCGCGTCCGCTAGACTGGCTGGTTATCGCGGATCACTCGGACGGCATGGGCATGATCTTCGACGCGCTTGCGGCAAACCCGTCGGTAACCCGCTATGAACAGGGCAAGCGCTGGTCCGACGGGTTCCGCGCGGGTGGGCAGACCGCCGTGGATACCGCACTTGACCTGATCGCAAACGTCTCGCAGGGCACCATCGACGAAGCGCTTTTCAACAACTACATGCCCGGGTCGCGCCGGTTCTCCACGCTGTGGTCGGATAACCTCAAGACAGCTGAGCGGTTCTACGAGCCCGGCATTTTTACCCCTATGCTCGGGTTCGAATGGACTTCGCTCGTGGCGGGAAACAACATGCATCGCAACGTGATCTTCCGCGATGGACCGGATCGCGTTGGACAGATCGTGCCGATGGTGATGACACCACCGTGGGGCAGCCCCGATCCGATGGATCTTTATGCCTATCTCGAGGCCTACGAGAAAAAAACCAATGGCGCGGTGCTGGCGCTTGCACACAACGGCAACCTGTCCAACGGGGTAATGTTTCCGATCGACATCCGGTTCGATGGCTCTCCCGTCACGCAGGAATATGTGGAAGCCCGGGCCAAATGGGAACCGCTGTATGAAATTACGCAGATCAAGGGAGACGGCGAGGCACACCCATTTCTGAGCCCGAACGACGAGTTTGCCGACTATTACAACTGGGATATCGGGAACCTCGACCTGTCCGAAGCCAAGACCGACGACATGCTGGCACGAGAATATGCCCGCGAAGCGCTGAAAAGCGGGCTCGCTCTGGAAACCGAGTTCGGGACAAATCCCTACAAGTTTGGCTTCAGCGGGGCGACCGACAGTCATACCGGTCTTGTGACCGCCGAAGAAGAGAATTTCTTTGGCAAGCACACCGGCTACGAGCCGTCCGCAGAGCGGATGCAGCACCCTTTCATGAAGAACGAAAACGGTGAGCTTTTCGCTTGGCAAATGGTTGCCGCCGGTCTCACGGCAGTCTGGGCAGAGGAGAATACCCGCGAAAGCATCTTCGACGCCATGGCGCGCAAGGAAGTCTATGCCACCACCGGCCCCAGGATGGCAGTTCGATTCTTCGGCGGTTGGAACTTTGACAAGGCCGACCTGGATTCTCGTATTCCGTCAACCGTAGGCTATTCGAAAGGCGTGCCCATGGGCGCTGACCTGTCGGCTGCGCCCGATGGCGCCGAGGCGCCGACTTTCATGGTGGCCGCGCTAAGGGATCCGATTGGCGCCAACCTTGACCGCATCCAGGTCGTGAAGGGCTGGCTCAATGAGGACGGCACGACCGGCGAAGCCGTCTACGACGTCGCATGGTCCGACGGGCGTGTCCCCGGTGCGGATGGTAAGCTGCCTGCGGTAGGCGATACGGTGGATGTGGCAACGGCAAGCTGGGCAAACTCGATCGGCGCATCCGAGCTTGCGACCGTCTGGACCGACCCGGACTTCGATCCGGCACGCCCTGCCTTCTACTACGTCCGAGTTTTGGAGATCCCTACGCCGCCCTGGTATGTCTACGATGCCTATCGCTACGGGATCGAGATCCCCGAAGGCGCACCGACATCGCAGCAGGAGCGTGCCTACACGTCTCCCATCTGGTACGCGCCGGCAAGCTGACGGATAGTGGAATTTGCGATGACGGTAACGCCCGACCGTTCGTTCATGGCGCGGTCGAGGATGTAATTGCCGAGCTTGCGGAAGAAAGACTTGGGATCATTTCGCGCACCGACCTCGACAAGGCTTTTTGTGGAGAAGCTCGGGGAGGCTTTCACAGCTACTCATTTCTTGGAGCAAGCAACCTGAACTTGCATTCCGGGCAGTGAACGCCAGGCCAGATGTGGGTTTGCTCTTGCCCTGCAATGTTACGGTTGAAGAAGTCGAGGCCGGGTCAATCGTCAGAATCGTGGATGCCGGTCAATCGATGGATATGGGAGATCTGGCCAAGACATCGGAGATATCGGATCTTGCGACTGATGACGGTAGTCGCCTCCAGCGTGTTGCGCCAAGGCTGCGCCAGGAGCGCCAGCGTGAAGTCGGCGTTGCCCAATAGGTCGATGAGCGGTCTCCATTTGGAGGTGGATGGATGGCTAGCAATGTGTGCCGCGACAAATGCGAGCGACCGCGTTCATCGCTGCGGGACAGCGACGGGCGTTGATTGGACTTTGCGACCGGCCTGCTACAGGAGCAAACGCTGTGATTTCCGTTCGGCCCGATTGGGCTCTTTGCGTGCATAAGAGAACAGCGGTTGTATCAAAAAATCAAAGCCCCGGTGCTCGGACCGGGGCTTTGTGTGTTTCGCGGTTGCGGCCCGTCAGGCCAGCATCACCATCGGGTTTTCCAGATTGTCGACGATCGCCTGCAACAACTGCGCGCCAAGAGCGCCGTCGATCACCCGGTGATCGACTGACATGGTCACCGACATCACGGTGGCCACGGTCAACTCGCCATCGGCGCCGACAACCGGTTTCTTGACCCCGGTGCCCACCGCCAGGATGCCTGCATGCGGCGGGTTCACGATGGCGTCGAAATTGTCGATGCCGAACATGCCCAGGTTCGAGATGGCAAAGCTGCCGCCCTGGTATTCCTGCGGTGCCAGCTTGCGGTCGCGGGCCCGGGCGGCCAGGTCCTTCATCTCGGTCGACAGCGCCGAGAGCGACTTCATGTCGGCGTCTTTCAGCACCGGAGTGAACAACCCGCCCTCGATGGCGACGGCAACGGCCACGTCCGAAGGCTTCAGCTTCAGCACCCGGTCACCGGCCCAGACTGCGTTGCAGTCGGGCACCTGTTGCAGCGCATTGGCGACCGCCTTGATGATGAAGTCGTTGACGCTCAGCTTGACACCGCGCCCTTCGAGCTGCTTGTTCAGCTGGGCGCGGAACTTCATCAGCGCATCCAGCTTGATATCGCGGCGCAGGTAGAAATGCGGGATCGTCTGCTTGGCCTCGGACAGCCGCGCAGCGATGGTCTTGCGCATGCCGTCGAGCTTGACCTCTTCGTACTCGCGACCCTCGTACATGCGGGCAACCATATCGGCGCTGGGTCCGCTGGGGGCTGCTGCGGCAGGAGCGGCAGCTGCGGCTGCGGGGGCAGGGGCCGCAGCTGCGGGGGCAGGCGCCGCTGCCGGGGCAGTGGCGCCAATCACATCCGCCTTGACGATCCGGCCATGCGGGCCGGAGCCTGCCACCTGTGTCAGATCGAGCCCCTTGTCAGCAGCGATCCGGCGCGCCAGCGGCGAGGCAAAGACTCGGCCGCCATCGGCACCCTTGGGCGCGGCCGGGGCGGGGGTGGGCGCAGCTGCGGGCGCCTCGGACGCCGCAGGGGCGGCCTCGTTGCCCGCGGCGGCCGCCGGGGCCGCCTTGGGCGTGCTGGCGATATCGCCCGCGCTTTCGCCCTCGTCCAGCAGGACCGCGATGGGGGTGTTCACCTTGACCCCTTCGGCGCCCTCGGGCACCAGGATCTTGCCGACGATGCCTTCGTCGACGGCTTCGAACTCCATGGTCGCCTTGTCGGTTTCGATCTCGGCCAGCAGGTCGCCCGAGGAGACGGTATCGCCTTCCTTGACCAGCCATTTGGCGAGCGTGCCTTCCTCCATGGTCGGAGACAGGGCGGGCATCAGGATTTCGGTGGGCATCTCTGTCGCTCCTTACCGATAGGTCACTTGTTTGACAGCTGCGACCACTTCATCAGTGGTGATCAGCGCCAGTTTTTCCAGGTTCGCGGCATAGGGCATCGGCACATCCTTGCCGGTGCAGGTGATGATCGGCGCGTCGAGATAGTCGAAGGCCTGCTGCATCACCTCCGACGCGATATAGCTGCCGACGGAGCCCTGCGGCCAGCCTTCCTCCACGGTGACCAGACGGTTGGTCTTCATCACCGAGTTGATCACGGTGGGCAGGTCCATCGGGCGCAGGGTGCGCAGGTCGATCACCTCGGCGCTGATGCCATCTGCGGCCAGCCGTTCGGCGGCTTCAAGCGCGTATTGCATGCCGATGCCGAAGCTGACGATGGTCACATCGGTGCCCTCGCGCCAGATCCGCGCCTTGCCGAAGGGCACCACCAGGTCATCGACCTGCGGCACCTCGAAGCTGCGGCCATAGAGGATCTCGTTTTCCAGGAAGATCACCGGGTTCGGATCGCGGATCGCCGATTTCATCAGGCCTTTGTAATCGGCGGCCGAGTAGGGCATCGCCACCTTGAGGCCGGGGATCTGCATGTACCAGGCGGCATAGTCCTGGCTGTGCTGGGCGGCCACGCGGGCGGCGGCGCCGTTGGGGCCGCGGAACACGATCGGACAGCCCATCTGGCCGCCGGACATGTAGAGCGTCTTGGCAGCCGAGTTGATGATATGGTCGATCGCCTGCATGGCGAAGTTGAAGGTCATGAATTCTACGATGGGCTTGAGGCCGCCAAAGGCGGAGCCGACCGCGATCCCGGCAAAGCCGTGTTCGGTGATCGGCGTGTCGATGACCCGCTTGGAGCCGAACTCGTCCAGCATTCCCTGGCTGATCTTGTAGGCGCCCTGGTATTCGGCAACCTCCTCACCCATCAGATAGACACTCTCATCGGCGCGCATCTCTTCGGCCATGGCGTCGCGCAGCGCTTCGCGCACGGTCTGGGTTTTCATCGGCGCGTCAGCGGGCCAGTCGGGCGACAGGTCCACCTTGGGGGCGGCGGGGGCTGTGACCGGGGCAGGGGATGCGGGCGCCTCGGAGCCCCCTGCGGGGGCCGCCTCGTTGCCCGCGGCAGCCGCCGGTGCGGCGTCGACGCTTTCGCCTTCTTCCACCAGGATGGCGATCGGGGTGTTGACCTTGACCCCTTCGGTGCCTTCGGCGATCAGGATCTTGCCGACGATCCCTTCGTCGACCGCCTCGAACTCCATCGTCGCCTTGTCGGTTTCGATCTCGGCCAGGATATCGCCCGAGGAGACGGTGTCGCCTTCCTTGACCAGCCATTTGGCCAGGGTGCCTTCCTCCATGGTCGGAGAGAGGGCGGGCATCAGAATTTCGGTTGCCATGTCGTGATGTCCTCTCAGGCGTAGATATCTGTCCAGAGCTCGTCCACGGACGGCTCGGGGCTTTCTTTCGAGAATTCGGCGGCCTGGTTGACGATCTCCTTGATCTCCTTGTCGATCGCCTTCAGGTCATCCTCGGTGGCGTGTTTGCCGCTCAGCAGCATCTCGCGCACCATCTCGATCGGGTCGCTCTGTTCGCGCACTTTCTGCACCTCTTCGCGGGTCCGATACTTGGCCGGGTCCGACATCGAGTGGCCGCGATAGCGATAGGTCTTGACCTCGAGGATATAGGGGCCCTTGCCCGCGCGGCAGTGGGCAACGGCCTTCTCTCCGGCCTCTTTCACCGAGAGCACGTTCATGCCGTCGACGGTCTCGCCGGGAATGCCGAAGGCCTCGCCGCGGGTGTAGATGTCGGGCGAGGAGGTCGAGCGTTTCTGGGCGGTGCCCATGGCGTATTGGTTGTTCTCGATCACGAAGATCACTGGCAGCTTCCACAGGGCCGCCATGTTGAAGGTCTCATAGACCTGGCCCTGGTTGGCGGCGCCATCGCCGAAATAGGCGAAGGTGACGCGGCCATTGTTCAGATACTTGTCGGCAAAGGCCAGACCGGCGCCAAGCGGAACCTGCGCGCCGACGATGCCATGGCCGCCATAGAAGTGCTTCTCTTTCGAGAACATGTGCATCGAGCCGCCCTTACCCTTGCTGAGCCCGCCGATGCGGCCGGTCAGTTCGGCCATCACGCCGCCGGGTTCCATGCCGCAAGCCAGCATATGGCCGTGATCGCGGTAGGAGGTGATGCGTTTGTCGCCCTCTTCGGTTGCGGCCTCCAGCCCGACCACAACGGCCTCCTGACCGATGTAGAGGTGGCAGAAACCGCCGATCAGCCCCATGCCATACAATTGGCCGGCCTTTTCCTCGAATCGGCGGATCAGTAGCATTTCTCGGTAATAGTGTTTCAGCTCGTCAGCCGAAGTATTTGATTTTCTTGGCGTCTTTTTGGCGGTCGTCACTGCGGTCTCCCCCTTGCGGCAAGATAGTTTAGCATTAAACTATTAAATAGAGCATTTGAGTGCCCATGGCGAGGGATAATATGACGCGGGGGAAGTCAGCCGCTGCGCGGCCAAAATCTTTACCAAAGATTTTGCGACAGGATTTCGTGGAAATCCTGAGTCCGGCCTCAGCGGATGACGATTTCGTCCGAACGCAGCAGGCCCAGAACCGAGCGGGCCTGTTCGTCGAGCAGGTCAAGGTCGAGGTAGTCGTCAGACAGGCGTTGCGTGAGATTTTCCATCCGGGCAATCTGGCTCTGAAGTTCTGTCAGCTTGCGTGACAGCATGTCCCGTTCCGCCGCAATCTCGACGCGCCGGAACAGGCCAAAATCGCCCTGCACCGCCGCGAAGGTGAAATACGTCCCCAGCGCAAAAGAGACCGCGAAGAAGATCATCGCGCCAAAGCTGGGTCTGGTGGAACGGGACACTCGAGGTACCTGCTGTCTTATTGCCTCTGGCCGCATCTCTGACGGATGCGCTGCTGCAGTATGGCACAGCCGAATCGCCTTGTGAATCCCTCATTTTCCAAGCCCTCTCACCACCGGCCCTCAGGTTGAGGGGTGCAGGATGCCGCCCATCTCGTCGCGGACCACCTGCCGGGTCAGATCGGCGAACCGGTCTATTGCGAGAGGCGTGCCGCTGGCCTCGCGCCACGCCAGGCCGACGTTCCGATGCATCGCCGGACGCAGTGGCCGGGTGACGACATCGGCCCCGGTCGCGCGCACCTCTGACGCGACATAGAGCGCCGGCAGCAACGTGATCCCCATGCCCAGCGACACCATCTGGCGCAGGGCGTCCAGGCTGGTTCCCTCGAACTCGGTGCTCAGCCGCGCACCGGCGGAGTCGCAAAGGGCCTGGACCTGCCGGTGCAGCGCATAGCCGGAGCTGAGGCTCAGCATGACTTCACCTGCCAGGTCCGCCTGCCGGACCTGCGTCACTCCTGCCAGCCGGTGCGCCGGGTCCAGCGCCACGTGCAGCGGTTCGCGAAACAGCGGCGCCACCCGGATGTCGTCACGGCCAACCGGGAGTTGGGTCAGGATCAGATCATAGCGGCCTGCCGCCAGATCTTCGACCAGTTCGCGCGGCGCGCCGTCCCTGATCGCCAGTTTCAGACCTGGGAAACGGTCGTGCAGCCGACGCAACACCCGTGGCAGCAGATAGGGGCCGATGGTTGGGGTTGACCCCAGCCGCAGCGTGCCGGTCATGTTGTCCCGCATCGGGCTGGCATAGAGCGTCAGCGCCTCGACCTCGCGCAGAATGCGCGTCACCATCTCGGACACGTCGCGGCCCTCGGGGGTCAGGATAAGCCCGCTCCGCCGCCGCTCCAGCAACCGCGCCCCCACCGCCTTTTCCAGCGCCGCGATTTGCAGGCTGAGCGAGGGTTGACTGATGCCAAGGCTGCGGGCGGCGCGCCGATACTGTCCGGCATCGACCAGGGTAGAGAAGTAGGTGAGCTGGCGCAGGGTGATGTCGGGCGGCATGCGGATATCATAAGATAGGAAAAACCTATCTATATCTATAATGATATTGGCTTCATTCCAGATCCGCCGCCCCCATCTTGGGGCCAGGCCGCAACGTGATCGCGGCACATAAGCAACCGGAGGAGACCATTTATGAGTGCCAAAAGCAGAGCTCGCGCCTTCTCGCTGAAGCTGAGGATGGCGGTCCTGAAAGAGCGCAGGGCAGAGTTGAAACAGCGCATCCTGACCGAACTCAAGCGCCCTGCGCCCTGCGCCCAGACGCTGCGCATGCTCAAGCGGCGCAAGCTGACGCTGAAAGACGAACTGGCGCGCCACGAAGGGCTGCTGCGCACGCTCGAAGCGATGCGGCCGCAGCCGGAACAGCAGCTGGGGAGGGTGTGATGTTTCGTCTTCTCTTCATGACGACGGGCCTGCGCTGGCTGCACAGCCCGGATCTGGGCGACATGCGGCGCGCCCTCGTGCCCGAGGACGACGACGGGCCGGATGGCGGTGGAATCCGACCCGAAAAGGTCCCGGCGGGCGGGGCGTAAACCCGGAAGACTCAGCCGTTCCGCATCAGGGCGGCGACGCCGGGCAGGGTCTTGCCTTCCATCCACTCCAGGAAGGCACCCCCGGCGGTGGAGATATAGGTAAAGTCCCCCGCCGCGCCACTGGCGTTGAGCGCGGCAACCGTATCGCCACCGCCGGCAACCGATACCAGTTTGCCTGCCCGCGTCAGCGCCGCCGCCTTCAGCGCGGCGGCGTTTGTTGCGGCGTCGAACGGCTCCAGTTCAAACGCGCCCAGCGGACCGTTCCAGATCACGGTGCGGCTCTTCTCGAAAATGGCCTTGATCGCGGTCAGGCTTTCGGGGCCCGCATCCAGGATCATCCCGTCTTCGGGGCAGCGGTCCGCCGGCAACACTTCGTGCGGGGCGTGGCTTTCGAATTTCTTGGCCACCACCACATCGCTCGGCAGGACGATGGTGCAGCCCGCGGCTTCGGCCTTGGCCATGATCTCGGCTGCGGTGTCCTTCATGATCCGCTCGGCCAGCGACTTGCCGACCGAATGGCCCTTGGCCACCAGAAAGGTATTGGCCATGCCGCCGCCGATCACCAGGTAATCCACCTTTTCGATCAGGTTGCCCAACAGCTCCAGCTTGGTCGAGACCTTGGCGCCGCCCACGACTGCGGTCACCGGACGTTGCGGCTTGCCCAATGCCTTTTCCAGCGCTTCCAGCTCGGCCTGCATCAGCCGTCCGGCGCAGGAGGGCAAAAGGCGCGCAATCGCCTCGGTCGAGCTGTGCGCGCGATGGGCGGCGGAAAACGCGTCGTTGCAGTACACCTCGCCCAGCCGTGCCATTCCGGCGGCCAGCGCGGGGTCGTTCTTGGTCTCCTCGGCATGGAACCGGGTGTTTTCCAGCAGCAGCACCTCGCCCGGGTGCAGTGCTTCGGCGGCTTCCTCGGCTGCGGGGCCAACGCAATCGTCGACGAACAGAACCTTGGTGCCAAAGGCGCGCTCCAGCGTCGGGACCAGCTGGTTCAGCGACAGGTTCTTGCGCCGCTCGCCGCCCGGGCGGCCAAAATGCGCCAGCAGGATGGGGCGGCCGCCTGCGGCGATGATGTCGCGCACGGTGGGCATCAAACGGCGGATCCGGGTCGAGTCGGTGACCACGCCCTCCACGATCGGCACGTTGATATCGACACGCACCAGCACGCGCTTGCCGTTCAGGTCCATGTCGTCGAGTGTCTTCCAGCCCATATCCCGCAATCTCCCTGATCAAATGCTAGGGCGTTTCTCTACCCGAATGCGCGCGCCCGTCAATGGCGTGCCTTGTCGATTGCGCGCGCGATGGTTAGGTTCCCGGCAATCAACGTGACAGGAGGGCCCGATGGCCGAAATCAAGGATCCCGAAAACACCATCATCGTCGAGCTGAAGGACGGCAATGTGGTGATCGAACTGCTGCCCGACGTGGCGCCCAAGCATTCCGAACGGATGAAGGAGCTGGCGCGCGCTGGCGAGTATGACAATGTCTGCTTTCACCGGGTGATCGACGGCTTCATGGCCCAGACCGGCGATGTGGCCAATGGCGACATGGAAGACGGGTTCAACATCCGCATGGCGGGGACCGGTGGATCGTCGCTGCCGAACCTGCCGGCCGAATTCTCGAAACTGCCGCATGACCGGGGCACGCTGGGGGCTGCACGTTCGGCCAACCCGAACTCGGCCAACAGCCAGTTCTTCATCAACTTCAAGGACAACCATTTCCTGAATGGCCAATACACCGTCTATGGCCGGGTGATTTCCGGCATGGAACATGTCGATGCGATCACCCGCGGCGAGCCGCCCGCGAACCCTGATCGCATGATCAGTGTCAAGGTAGCAGCAGATGTATAAACTCGCCGCCCTTCTGGCACTGATGGCCGTCCCGGCCGGAGCCACTGGCCTCAAGATCGAGGTGACGGGCGAGGCCAATGGTACCGTCACCATCGATCTCTTCGAAGATGTCGCGCCCAAGCATGTGGAGCAGATCACCGCGCTTGCTGCCGAAGGCAAATACGACGGCGTCGTGTTTCACCGCGTGATCGACGGGTTCATGGCCCAGACCGGCGATGTCCAGTACGGACGTCTCGGTGGCGACATGCGGCTGGCCGGGCGCGGCGGCTCCGACCGCCCCGATCTGCCGGCCGAGTTTTCGAACATCACTTACGAACGGGGCGTTGTGGGAATGGCGCGGGCGCAGGACCCCAACAGCGCCAATTCGCAGTTCTTCATCATGTTCGCCCCCGGTCCGTTTCTGGATGGCCAGTACACCGTTGTCGGCAAGGTCTCCGAAGGCATGGATGTGGTCGACGCGATCAAGCGCGGCGCTGGCCCGAACGGGTCGGTGATCGGCCAGCCGGACCTGATGAAAACGGTCACGGTGACAAAGTGACCTCCTGCCCGGCGCCGGTTTCCGGCCCCGGGCTCCGTCTTCACGATCGCGTGTAGACACTGGCACCAGCGGCACTGGCCGGGGATCATGGTCTTGTCCTGTCCTGACCGAGGCTCCGATGCGCTTGATCGTTTCTCTGTTTGTCTGGCTGCTGACCGTACCGGCCTCGGCCGATCCCGAATTCTGGCGCCACGAATGGCCGCGAACGGATTTCTCTCGTTCCTCTGTCGAAAACTGGGGCGAAATCCTGTCCGGAGGGCCGCCGAAGGATGGGATACCGGCGCTTTCCAACCCGGATTTCCTTCCGGTTGCCGCCGTTTCCGGCATCAACGGGCGGGAACCGGTCATCACGCTTGAACTGGCTGACGAGGTGCCGCGTGCCTATCCGATCCGCTACCTGATCTGGCACGAGATCGTGAACGATCGGCTCGGCGATCTTGCTTATGCCGTCACCTTCTGTCCGTTGTGCAATTCGGCCCTGATCTTTGACCGGCGCACCGACCACGGCATCCTCACCTTCGGTGTCACCGGCAAGCTGCGCAATTCGGATATGGTGATGTATGACCGCGAGACCGAAAGCTGGTGGCAGCAGGCCGAAGGCCGCGCCATCGTTGGCGCGCTGACCGGCATGCGGCTGGCGGCTCTGCCGGGCTGGATGGAGAGCCTGGACGCTTTCCGTAGCCGCAATCCAGATGGCCTGGTCATGGCCGAACCGGACCACGCCCGGCCCTACGGGCGCAATCCCTATCGGGGGTATGACACGGCCAGCCGTCCGTTCCTCTATTCAGGAGAGCCGCCACCTCACGGCATCGCGCCGCTGGCGCGGGTCGTGCGGGTCGCGGACCGGGCCTGGCCGCTGGAGCGGCTGGCAAGGGCCAGGCGCCTGACCGAGGCAGAGGTCACGCTGAGCTGGGAACAGGGAGTGGCCTCGGCGCTGGATACCGAAGAGATCGGCATGGGGCGGGATATCGGGTCGGTCCGGGTACAGGACGCCCAAGGCCGGGATCTGCCCCATGACGTGATGTTCGCTTTTGCGTTTCACGCCCTGTGGCCGCAAGGAACATGGATGCTCGGCCGGTAAGACATACCTCGCACAAAAAAGCGCCGCGGAATGTCTTCCGCGACGCCTCACTGTCCCTGTCAGACCGGCTGGCCGTTTTCGGCTTCAGGCGCCTTCGGGTTTGGTTGCAGGGGCGGCAGCGGCTGCCGGGTTGGCAGCAGGCTTGGCCGCGCGGCCCGGGTTCAGCGGGTCGTCCTGACGCTGTACCGACCCCTCGAAATGGGCACCGCTCTCGATGGCGATGGTCTTGTGGATGATGTCGCCCTCGACCCGTGCGGTCGATGTCAGGCGCACCTTGAGACCCCGGACGCGGCCCACGATACGGCCATTGATCACCACGTCGTCGGCGGTCACTTCGCCCTTGATGGTCGCGGTTTCGCCGATGGTCAGCAGATGGGCGCGGATGTCGCCCTCGACCGAGCCTTCGACCTGGATATCGCCGCTGGTCTTGATGTTGCCGGTGATGTGCAGGTCCGAGGACAGCACCGATGCCGGCGGCTTTGGCTTGGGCGCGGCTGGCTTGAAATCGCTCGGAGCGGGCGCAGCGGGGGCCGTGGAAGTGGCGGGTTTTGCCGCCTCGGGTGCCTTGGGGGCGGGCTCGTTGATTTTGCTCTTAGAAAACATTGCGTGCAGCCTTGATGTAAGTCATGGGGTTAACAGGTCGTCCGTTGACATGCACCTCGTAATGAAGGTGGGTACCGGTGGACCGTCCGGTGCTACCCATATCAGCAATATGATCCCCGCGCGAGACCCTTTGACCGACCTTCACGCGGATCTGTGAATTATGGGCGTAAAGCGTCTCGATTCCAAAATCGTGCTGGATCCTGACCAGTTTGCCAAAGCCTGATTCCCACCCCGCATGCACGACCACGCCATCGGCCGTGGCATAAATATCGGTGCCATGCCTGCCCGCGAAATCCGACCCGTTGTGCATGCGCTTGCCGCCGGTCTTGGGATCGCGCCGATAGCCGTAGCCGCTGGTGAATCGCACGGCGGCCCGGACCGGGTTGGCAAAGGGCGCGCGCTCCGCCGCAATCCGATAGAGGTTCAGCTGATCCATCTGCTGCAACAGGTTATTGGCCCGAATCTCGTCCGCCGAGGGTTCTTCACCCCGGGTGGAAAAGGACAAAGGGGTGAGCGGCCCGCCCTGACCGCTATAGCCGCGCCGCACCTGTTCCAGGATGCTGTCGGTGGGCATGCCAGCCGCGCGGAACATCTTGTCCAGCGGTTCGACCGAAACCGTCATCGCCTCTTCCAGCTGGCGGAAAATCTGGTCGTTGCGCTCTTGCATCAGCTTGATTTCCAGCTCCAGCTCCGCCCGCGCCGCCAGCGCTGATTGCGCGTTGGAATGGATTTGATCCCGTTGCTGGGCGGTGCGCTCCAGCGCCTGGGCCATGAAAGTCATCTGCGCTGGCAACTCGCTCGCGGCCAGGTGCACGGCGCCGTTCTCTCCGGTCTCTTCCTTCAGGGCGGCCAGTGCTTCGCGCGCGGTCTCGCGCTGTTTCATGGTGGCGCGAAGGGTGGTCTGAATCACCTCGATCCCGGTTTCCAGCTCGCGCCGCCGGGTTTCGGATTCCAGCAGTTCCGACTGCATCACCGAGATCTGCGCCAGGGCGGCGTTGAACCGGCGCTGTGCCGCCACCGCCTCTTCGGCGCGGGCGTCCCGCTCGGCCGAGATCGCGTTCAGCCGTTCCTGATACGTGGCCTGGTCCCGTTTCGCCTGTTCGCGGAAATTGCCCGACCCTATGCTGTCCATCAGCAGGATCGCGGTGGCCACGATGGTCCAGGCGACAAACAGTGTCGCCCCGGCAAAGGCGACGATCTGGGTTTCCGATTTGAGCCGGATGAACCGTGTGTCACTGTCGGATTTCAGAAAAACCCGGCGTTCCGGAAACCGCTGCTCCAGAAACGCGTGTATCTTGATCGCCAGACGTGTCCGCACCCGCCCATCCCTTGTTGTCCCCTCGGCAAGACCCGTCCGGCTGAGTGGCGCCGGGCCTTGGCCCGAGTGCATAAGCGGTTAAGACGGATCGGGCAAGTTTGTTTACCGGTTGGGCGAAAACGGCACGGGGCTGCTTGATTTTTTGGCAAAAATCCGCCGATTGGAATGCGCGCCCGGCTCAGACCGGGCGATCCCGTGTCGGCGTCTCTTCGGCCAGCGGCCAGTAGAAGTCGGGCGGCAGGCCCGCTTCGGCACGTTTCTCTTCGTTGAACGGGGGCTTCAGGGCGCCATGGAAATAGCGCCGGACAAGTGCGTGGAACACATCCTTAGGGTCTACATTCTCGCGTCCGCAGAGGAAATGGAACCATTTCGAGCCATAGGCCACATGGCCCACCTCCTCGGCATAGATCACCTCCAGCGCCGCCACGGCCTGGGACAGCCCGGCCTTGCGAAAGATCCCGATCATGCCCGGTGTCACATCCAGCCCACGCGCCTCCAGCACCATGGGCACCACCGCGAGCCGCCCCATCAGGTCCTCGGCCGTATCCTCGGCCGCGCGCCACATGCCGGCATGGGCGGGCAGCGCGCCATAATGGCTGCCGATACTCTCAAGAACATCGCAGACCATGTTGAAATGCTTGGATTCCTCGTCGGCGCATTTCACCCAGTCGTCATAAAACCCGATGGGCATCGGTACATGGCCGAACCGCGCCACGATATCCCAATGCAGATCGACCGCGTTCAGCTCGATATGCGCCACCGCATGCAACAGCGCGATGCGCCCAGCCTCAGACCCCGGGCGTCGGCGCGGCACGTCCCGGGGGCTGAGCAATTCGGGCCGCTCGGGCCGGGCGGGATGCAGGGGGGGGGTAGCCGTGCCCACCGCAATCGGTTCACTCTCACCGCGGCGCGCAGCGAACCACGCGCTGGCATGGCGGCGCGACAACGCGGTCTTGGCACGCCCGTCGGCGGTAGAGAGCACCTCCACCGCCATTTCGGTCAACGTCAGGCTCACAGCGCTTTGACCGCGTCCAGAACCTCGGCCACATGGCCGTCGACTTTGACCTTGCGCCAGATCCGGGCAATGCGCCCCTCGGCGTCGATCAGAAAGGTCGACCGTTCGATCCCCATGGATTTCTTGCCATACATGTTCTTTTCCACCCAGACGCCATAGCGCTCGCAGGTATCGCTGTCGGCATCCGACAGCATCGCGGTGGTCAGCCCGTGCTTGGCCACGAACTTGTCATGTTTTGCAACCGTGTCCTTGGACACGCCCAGCACCGTCGCCCCGGCATCGGCAAAGGCTTGCAGATGGTCGGAAAAGCCGATGGATTCCTTGGTGCATCCCGGGGTATCGTCACGGGGATAGAAGAACACTACAACCGCGCCACCGCGCAGGCCGGACAGGCTGATCTCGCCGCCGCCATCCCGGGGCAGCGTGAAATCGGGGGCGATATCGGAAATGTCGGGCATAGGAAAACTCCGCTAAGGGTTTCATGGATATGTTGCGCGCATAATAGGTCGCGGCAGGGAAGTTGAAAGACACCGAACCCAAATCAGGCCGGAAAACACCGGAGAAACCGCGCCGCAGCAAGCGGCGGGTCACGCTTGTCTGGGCGATGCGCGGCACGCTTCTGCTGGTGTTTCTGGCCGCGTTTTCGGCGCTTATGGTCCCAGGCCAGACCTTGCAGCCGCCGCCCTGGGTCAAGGCGCGGGTCGAGGCCCGGCTGAACACGCTGCTCGGTGACAAGCAGGTCCGGTTCGGCGATGTGTCCTTTGTCATCAACAAGGGGTGGCGGCCGCGCCTGCACCTGCGCGATGTCGAACTATCCGACACCGAGGGGCGCGTCATCGCCCGGCTCGGCGATGCCGAGGCGAGCCTTGCCATGCGCCCGCTGCTGCGCGGTCAGGTGCAGCCGAAGCGGATTTCGCTCAGCGGCGCCTATGCCAACCTGCGCCGCGACGCCGACGGGCGGTTCACCCTGTCGCTGGGTGGTGGCCAGGCGGCGGTTGAGCAGGCGCCGACGCTGGTGCAGGTGCTGGAAAAACTCGACGATGTCTTCCTCAACCCCGCGCTTCAGGCCCTCACCTCGATCGAGGTGAGTTCGCTGGCGATGGAATACGAGGACCTGCAACAGGGGCGGGCCTGGACCCTGGATGGCGGCCAGGTGCTGGTCACACGCACAAGCGACGCGATGCGCATGGCGACCGAATTCTCGGTGCTCAGCGGCCGCGATTACGCCAGCCGGGTCGAGGCCAACTACAGCTCGACCCTGGGCAAGCCAAGCGCAAGTTTCGGCATTTCGGTCACCGATGTGGCGGCCTCCGACATCGCCGCGCAGGCGCCGGCGCTGGCCTGGCTTCAGGTCCTGGATGCGCCGATTTCGGGTTCTGTGCGCGGCGGCATCGGCGAGGACGGTGCGCTGACACCGATTTCGGCGACATTGCACATTGGCGCCGGTGCGGTTCAGCCGAACCCCAAGACACGCCCGATCCCCTTTACCGGGGCGCGTACCTATTTCTCTTACCTCCCGACAGAGCAGAAACTGAGCTTCGCCGAGATCTCGGTCGACAGCGCCTGGGGCGCGGCCCAGGCCGAGGGCGACGCCTATCTCGACGGCCTCGATCAGGGGCGGTTGGACCGTCTGGTTGCGCAGTTCCGCCTGACCGGCCTGCGGGTGAACCCGGCAAATGTCTTTGACGCGCCGCTGGAACTGGATCGGGCCGAGATCGACTTTCAGATGCGGCTCAATCCGTTTCGGGTGCAAGTGGGGCGGATGAACGTCATCGACGACGGTCGCACCTTGCTGCTGCGCAGTGATCTGACCGCCGCGCCCGATGGCTGGCAGCTTGCGCTGGACGCCCAGCTCGACGCCATCACGCCCGCACAGGTGCTGGGTTACTGGCCGGAACGGGCGGCCCCCAAGCCGCGCGAATGGGTGGTCGAGAACCTGCGGACAGCCGAGTTGAGCGATCTCGACCTTGCCCTCAGGCTCAGGCCCGGCGCACCGCCCGACCTCTATGCCGATTTCGATTTCGCCGATGCCGAGATCCGCTTTGCCAAGACCTTGCCGCCATTGGTGAACGCGCGCGGACAGGCCAGCCTGTTGGGCGGGCGTTTTGCGGTGACCGCCGACGCGGGCCAAATCCTGCCCGACGAGGGTGGCGCGGTCGATGCAAGCGGCACCTCCTTCATCATTCCCGATATCGGTATCCGCAAGGCGGCGCCGGGCATCGCCCGGATCGCAGCACGCGGGTCCGTGACAGCGGCGCTGTCCTTGCTGAACCGCGCACCGCTCAGCATCATGGACAAGGCCAATCTGCCGGTGACCATCGCCGAGGGACGGGCCAACCTTGCCGGCACGCTGGCCCTGCCGCTGCGCGACGGGGTCAAGCTCGGCGATATGGAGTTCCACCTTGCCGGAACCATCGACGAGGTGCGCAGCGCCGATCTGGTGCCGGGGACGGTGGTCTCGGCCAGGCGGCTTGAAGTGACCGGCAATCAGACGCAGATCGCGCTCCGGGGCGAGGGGCTCTTCGGGTCGGTGCCGACCCAGGTCCGCTGGCGCCAGCCCCTGGCCCAGGACGAGGCCGCCCGCAGCGAGGTGACGGGCAGCATCGAACTGTCGCCTGCACTGGTGCGCGAACAGCGTCTGGGTCTGCCGGACGGCATGGTGACCGGTGCCGGGACGGCGCAGTTCACGCTTGGCATCGGTGGCGGTCAGCCGCTGCGGCTTGAGGCGCAGTCGGATCTTGAGGGCGTGCGTTTGGCACTTCCCGAATTGGGCTGGGTCAAGCCCGAAGCCGAAACCGGCCGGTTGGCTGTCGGCGCAACGCTGGGGGCGGGGGGCAGGGTCGACCGGCTGGAGATCGACGCCGCCCGCCTGCGGGCACGTGGCACGGTCAGCTTTCGCGAGGACCGCAGCTTTGACAAGGCGCAGTTCACCACCTTTGAACTGGCCGACTGGCTTGCGGTGCCGGTCGACCTGATCGGGCGGGCCGGGCGGGCGCCCGACATCGCGGTTCTGGGCGGGCGCATGGACCTGCGCAGCGCGACCTTTGGCTCGACCGGTGGGGGGCAGGGCGGGGCCGGGCCGGGCCCGGCGCTCGCTGTGTCGCTGGACCGGTTGCAGATCAGCGAAACCCTGGCGCTGACCGGAATGCGCGGCACCTTCACGACAACCGGAGGTCTGGCGGGCCGCTTCACCGGCAAGCTGAACGGATCCGCCGATATCGAAGGCCAGATGATCGCCCGTGGCGCCCGCAGCGGCATGGTTCTCAGCTCCGCCGACGCGGGCCAGGTGTTCCGCGCCGCCGGTATCATAACCCAGGCCCATGGCGGCAGCTTCCAGTTGTCGCTCGATCCGGTCGGCGACGCGGGGCACTACGATGGTCAGCTTCGTGTGCGCAACACCCGGATCAAGGACGCGCCCGCCATGGCGGCGCTGTTGAACGCGATGAGCCTTGTCGGCCTGCTGGATGAAATGTCCGGGCAGGGCATCCTGTTTGGCGAGATCGAGGGGCGGATGCGGCTCAGCCCCTCCGCCATCACGGTGCTGGAAAGCAGCGCCGTTGGCCCGTCGATCGGCCTGTCGATGAACGGGGTCGTCGATACCGAACGCGACACGCTGGACCTGCGCGGCGCGATCTCTCCGATCTATCTGGTCAACGGGATCGGCAGCGTGCTGACGCGCAAGGGCGAGGGGCTGATCGGCTTCAACTACACCCTGACCGGTTCGATGGCGAACCCGCAGGTCTATGTGAACCCGCTGTCGGGCCTGGCGCCGGGCTTTCTGCGTGACGTGATCCGGGCACCGGCACCGCAGGTGCCGGTCGCGCCCGGCGAGCCCCCGGCGCCACCGGCAGAGGCGAAACCACGCCCATCCCGGCCGGGCGGCGACCGCTGATCACTTTGCCTGTGGTCAAAGCCGCGGGCGCGCTCTATAGGCGCGGGCCATGAAACTGAGCGATTTCGATTTCGACCTGCCCGACGGGCTGATCGCGACGCGGCCGGCCCGGCCGCGATCCTCCGCGCGGCTGCTGGTGGCCGAGGGCGACAGGATCACCGATTCCGTCGTGTCCGATCTGACCGAGTGGCTCCGCCCCGGTGACCGGCTGGTGCTGAACGATACAAGGGTGATTCCCGCACGCCTCAGCGGCAGCCGCACCCGGCAGAGCGCGCAGGGAGAGGTCTCGGCCCGGATCGAGGTCACGCTGCTGGAACCCCAGGCCGACGGCGCCTGGGCCGCGCTGGTCAAACCGCTGCGCAAGCTGAACGTCGGGGAAACGATCACCTTTTCGACCGACCTGTCCGCCACCGCCGAACGTATCGCCGAAGGCCAGGCCTATCTGCGCTTCAACCTCACGGGTCAGGATTTCGACGCCGCGCTGGCCGAGGCAGGCGCCATGCCGCTGCCGCCCTACATAGCCGCCAAACGCCCCGCTGACGCCCAGGACAAGACCGATTACCAGACGGTCTGGGCCCGCCATTCCGGCGCTGTTGCCGCCCCGACCGCGTCCCTGCATTTCGACGAACCGCTGCTGGCGGCTCTGGCCGCTCATGGCGTGACCTTCACCCATGTCACCCTGCATGTGGGCGCGGGCACCTTCCTGCCGGTCAAGGTCGAGGACGTGACCACCCACAGGATGCATGCCGAATGGGGCCGCGTCAGCCCCGAGGCCGCAGCCGAGATCGCCGCCACCAAAGCCGCTGGCGGCCGGGTGATCCCGGTCGGCACCACCGCGCTGCGCCTGATCGAAAGCGCCGCGCGCGGCGGCGACATCGCGCCTTGGGAAGGCGAGACCGATATCTTCATCTATCCCGGGTTCCGGTTCCGGGTCACCGACGGGCTGATGACCAACTTTCACCTGCCCAAATCGACGCTTCTGATGCTGGTCTCGGCGCTGATGGGGCAGGAGCGCATCCGCCGCATCTATGCCCATGCGGTCGAGCACAGGTACCGCTTCTTTTCCTACGGGGACGCGTCCCTGTTGTTGCCCGGCTAGACGCTAACGGTTGCAGCCCCGCCGCTTTTGGCGTGGACAGACCCGGCCCGCTGCCGCCATTTTCTCACACAGGCTCCGCCCTGCTCCATCGAAGGTCACGACGAATGCTTCAGGTTCTTTCCAGCGCATGGGCGCTGCTTCTGGGGATCGGCCTCTTGATGGTCGGCAACGGGCTGCAAGGCACGTTGCTCGGCGTGCGTGGCGAGATCGAGGGGTTTTCGACCTTCGAGATGTCGCTTGTCATGTCGGCCTATTTCGTGGGCTTTCTCGGCGGGTCCCGCATGGCGCCCGAGATGATCCGCCGGGTGGGCCATGTGCGCGTCTTCGCGGCGCTGGCCTCGTTCATCTCGGCGGTGATGATCATGTATCCCGTACTGCCCGACACCTATGCCTGGATGCTGGGGCGCGTCATCATCGGCTTTTGTTTCTCCGGCGTCTACGTCACCGCCGAAAGCTGGCTGAACAACGCCGCCGACAACTCCAACCGGGGCAAGGCGCTGTCGCTCTACATGATCGTGCAGGTGACCGGCATCATCGTGGCGCAGGGCCTGATCCAGGTGGGTGACCCCGGCGGGTACGAGGCGTTCATCATCGCCTCGATCCTGGTGTCGATCTCCTTCGGCCCGATCCTCTTGTCGATCTCGCCGACCCCCGCCTTTGACAGCACCAAGCCGATGAGCCTCAGGGCGCTGATGAAGACCTCGCCGCTGGGTTGCGTCGGCATGCTGCTTCTTGGAGGCGTGTTCTCGGCCCAATTCGGGATGAGCGCGGTCTATGCCGCCAAGGTGGGGCTGACCCTGACGCAACTGTCGATCTTCATCGCCACGTTTTACGTCGGCGCGCTGTTCCTCCAGTACCCTCTGGGCTGGCTGTCCGACCGGATGGACCGGCGGGTGCTGATCCTGTTCGTGGCTCTGATCGGTGGCGGTGGCGCGATGCTGGGCGCGATCATGGGCGAGCGGTTCGAGTTGCTGCTGGTGGCGGCGCTGATCATCGGCGGCCTGTCCAATCCGCTCTATTCGCTGCTCATCGCCTATACCAACGATTATCTCGACTATGACGACATGCCCGCCGCCTCGGGCGGGCTGGTGTTCATCAACGGTCTGGGCGCCATCGCCGGGCCGGTCACCACTGGCTGGCTGATGTCGGATGGGGTGTTTGGACCTCCGGGTTTCTTCATCTTCATCGCAGCGCTGATGTTCGCAACGGCCGCCTATGCCGCCTATCGGGCAACACAGCGCGCCTCGACCCCGATCGAGGCAACCGGTAGCGTCGCATACATGTATCCAACCGCCTCGCCGGTGGCGGTGGAATTGGCGCAGGAAGCGGCACACGAGGCCAGTCAAACCGGATCAGAGTCGCAATAATCGGCATTTTCCCCTTGTTTCATGTCGCTATGTTGCAAAACTTTACTGTAACAAAACTGTAAAATATCGTTTAATCCCCAAGTAGCTGGGGATAAAAATGGAGGGTGGAGAGAGACCTATGGTCGGCCCCGAAGACATTCTGAAGTTCTGGCTGGACGAAACCGGTCCGGACGGGTGGTATATCCAGGACGAAGAGCTGGACGCCCGTATCCGGGCAAGGTTCCTGCCCACGTGGGAGGCCGCCGCCGAAGGCCGCTTCTCGCTGTGGCTGACCTATCCCAGCGGTGTTCTGGCTTACATCATCCTCACGGATCAATTTCCCCGCAACATGTTCCGCGGCTCGGGTCGGGCCTTCGAGACCGATCGCGCGGCGCTGATGGCGGCCAAATGCGCGGTGGACAAGGGCTGGGACATGAAGATCGACGAGCCCGCAAGGCAGTTCTTCTACCTGCCGATGATGCATTCCGAGAACCTGTGCGACCAGGAACGCTGTGTGCGTCTGATGTGCGAGCGGATGCCGGCGTCCGGACCTTCCAACCTGCTGCACGCCCGCGCGCATCGCGAGGTGATCCGCCAGTTCGGCCGCTTCCCCTATCGCAACCATGCCCTTAAACGGCACAGCACGGATCAGGAAAACGCCTATGTCGACAATGGCGGCTATGGTGCGACTGTGCGCCGGTTGCAGGCCGCCGCTGGCTGATAGGGTCAGGAGGCGGTTTCGCAGCCTCTGATCTCGGACAGGCCGCGGGCGAACTTGTCTGCGGCCGTTTCCATCGCCGTGTCGATCAGCCGGTCGGGCAGGGCGGTCAGTTGCTCCATCCGGGTCTGCATCTCATCCAGCCGCGTCCCGATCGCATCCAGCCGGGCCTCGACGCGGGTCACCGGCACCCCTTGCGTACCCGCAGCCGCGATGTCGGCGCGCAAGCCGGAGAGTTCGGCCCGCAGGCCCGCGACCTCGTCGCGCACCGGCGCGAAGCTCTGGATGCTCTCGGACAGGCGGTCGGTGATGCCGTCGACCGTGGACATCAGTTGCCAGCCCAGGAACAGACACAGCGCCACCAGGATCAGCGTCGCGTTGATCAGGGCAAGGACCAGGTCTTTCAGCGTCTTCATTGTCAAAACCTCGGCTTGGGGATGGAACGCGTTCCTTACCATGCAGTTCTAGCGAAACCGGACCCAAGCGTATAGGCTCGACCATGACGGGTTCACTGGGTGCCCCTGCGTCAAATTTGTCGCGGAACGCTGTCATTGAAGTCGTTTGAAAATTAGTTTAATGGTAAACTAGTTTTTGAAACAGGTCTGGCCGAGGGAAGAACATGGCTGCACAATCCTATGACGTGATCGTAATCGGTGCCGGGCCGGGGGGCTATGTGGCCGCCATCCGTGCGGCGCAACTGGGGCTCAAGACCTGTGTGGTCGAGCGCGAGCATCTGGGCGGCATCTGCCTGAACTGGGGCTGCATCCCGACCAAGGCGCTGCTGCGCTCGTCCGAAGTGTTCCACCTGATGGAGCGCGCCAAGGAATTCGGGCTGAAGGCCGACAATATCGGCTATGACCTCGACGCGGTGGTGAAACGCTCGCGCGGGGTGGCGAAACAGCTCTCCAGCGGCATCGGCCACCTGATGAAGAAGAACAAGATCGACGTGGTGATGGGCGCCGCGACGATCCCGGCCAAGGGCAAGGTTTCGGTCAAGACCGACAAGGGCACACAGGATCTGACCGCCAAGAATATCGTTCTGGCCACCGGCGCGCGCGCGCGCGAATTGCCCGGGCTGGAGGCGGATGGCGATCTGGTCTGGACCTACAAACACGCGCTGCAACCGGTGCGGATGCCCAAGAAACTGCTGGTGATCGGATCGGGCGCCATCGGCATCGAATTCGCCAGCTTCTACAACACGCTGGGCGCCGACACGACCGTGGTCGAGGTGATGGACCGCGTCCTGCCGGTCGAAGACGCCGAAATCAGCGCCTTCGCCAAGAAGAGCTTTGTCAAGCAAGGCATGAAGATCATGGAGAAATCCATGGTCAAGCAGCTCGACCGCGCCAAGGGAAAGGTGACCGCCCATATCGAGACCGGCGGCAAGGTCGAGAAACTGGAATTCGACACCGTGATCTCTGCCGTGGGCATCGTCGGCAACGTCGAAAACCTCGGGCTCGAGGCGCTGGGGGTCAAGATCGACCGCACCCATGTGGTAACCGACGCCTATTGCCGGACCGGGGTCGAGGGGCTTTATGCCATCGGCGACATCGCCGGCGCCCCCTGGCTGGCGCACAAGGCGTCCCACGAGGGCGTGATGGTGGCCGAACTGATCGCGGGCAAGCACGCCCACCCGGTCAAACCCGAAAGCATCGCGGGCTGCACCTATTGCCATCCACAAGTGGCATCGGTCGGCTATACCGAGGCCAAGGCCAAGGAACTGGGATACGACATCAAGGTCGGCCGCTTCCCCTTCATCGGCAATGGCAAGGCGATTGCATTGGGCGAGGCCGAAGGCATGGTCAAGACCATCTTCGATGCCAAGACCGGCGAGCTGCTGGGCGCGCATATGGTCGGGGCCGAGGTGACCGAGATGATTCAGGGCTATGTTGTGGGCCGCCAGCTGGAGACCACCGAAGAGGATCTGATGCACACGGTCTTCCCGCACCCGACGCTGAGCGAGATGATGCACGAAAGCGTTCTCGACGCTTACGGCCGCGTCATTCACATGTAAGATCATCCGCTTTTGCGGTAAAGTTTACCCTCGCCCGGCCATGCCGGGCGAGGGTTTTTCTTACTCCACCACCACCGCGCGGCGGGCCAGGATACGCTCGCCCGCGACGGTCGAGACATAGCGCAGCTCGTAACGCCCAGGCGTGTCAGGGGCCTGCACCTGCACCGTCGCGCCATCGCTGGTATAGGCATAGCCGAGATAGTCCAGCACACCCGCATCCGGGGTGACAAAGGTGATATAGTCGCCCTCATAGGCCGGGCCGGTATGGCTCACCGCCACCATGCTGCCCGCCGCCACCCGGTCGGGCGCCGCTAGCGTCACGCTCAGGTCGGTCACCGTGATCGGTTGGCTCACCGCAACCGAACTGTCCTGACCCACCACATAACGTAGCTGGTATTGGCCCGGTTCCAGCGGCATCCGCAACCCCACCGGGTTGCCGTCGCGTACATAGGCATAGGTCACGTAGTCATTACCGTCACCCGCATCCAGACGCGCCACGGTCAGGAAATCCTCGTCAAAGCCGCCGCCGGACCATGCGACCTCCACCAGACTGCCCACCGGTGCGCTGTCCGGCGCGCTCAGGTCAAAGCCGCGCTCAGTTACGGTGATCGGCAGGCGGGCCAGCGTTTGGATCCCGTCCGCCAGCACATAGCGGATCTCATACGCGCCCGGCTCCACCGGCAGGCGCAGCGGCAGCGGGTTGCCCTTGGCGGTATATTCAAAGGTCAGGTAGCTGGCGTCGTTGGCGCCAATCGGACCGGCAGTCAGATAATCGCCATCGCCGTCCGGGCCGGTCCAGGTGACCTCGACCATGCCACCCGCGGTGCCACTGGCCGGCGCCGAGAGGGTGGCGAGGGGCAGAGCTTCGGCAAAGACGATCTCGACCCCCTCGCTGCCGCCGGGTTTCAGGGTGACCCTACGCTCCTCCACCGTCTCATCCGACAGGCGCAGGGCACGGACCAGATAGGTGCCGGGCGGCAGTTCGGCCTCGCCGCTAATCCCCTGGGTCGCATCCATGGCCTGCGCGCCATCCTCGGTGTACACCTCCCAGACTACCTCGACCTCACGGAATGTGCTGCCATAGGCCTCGGTCGCGGAATAGATCAGCCGGGCGGGACCGGGCGCCGGGTCGGGCTTCACCGTGGCGGCAGCGGTCAGCGCCGCGCCCAGTTCCTCGGCATTGGCAGCGCTGCGGAATGTCCCGCCGGTCTGGTCCGCCAGGCATTGCATCTGCGCCAGCGCCTGCGGGTCGTCGATATCGAAGCCCACCACATGGGCGGTGAAATCGACGCCCGCCGCCTCCAGCGCGGCGGCGGTGGCGCAGGGATCGGCGTCACAGGTCTCGACCCCGTCCGAGACCAGGATCACGGTGGCCTTCTCCTCGGTATAGCGCAGCGCCTCGGCCGCCTGCCGCACCGCGTCCAGCATCGGCGTCTTGCCCTTGGGTTTCAGCCCGGCCACCGCCTCGGCGATCGCCGCGCGATTGCCCGCCGCAGGCAGGGTCAGCGTTTCGATATCGCCGCAATCGCCCTTGCGCCGGTGCCCGTAAACCGTCAGCCCCAGCGGCTGGTCTGTGGGCAGGGTGGCCAGCAGGTCGCCCACCACCCGGCGGGCAATCTCGATTTTCGCCTCGCCCTCGATCTGGCCCCACATCGAGCCCGACGCGTCCAGCACCAGAATGGCCGAAGGCCGCTCTTGCGCGGCAAGGCTCAAGGGAAGACAACAGGCCAGCGCGGCCCAACCAATCCGTTTCATTCAATACCCCGTATTCAAAGCGAAATCCGCCGCGCAATCCCGCGGCATGGTCAGACATTACGAGGTCGGGAAAACGCGAAAAGGGGGAAAATGTCGCTGTTTGGCACATTTGCGCGCAAATGCATGCCGGGCGACTGGACGCACCGCGCAAGGGCTGCTTTCCTGCCGCCAAGAGCACGGAGGCAACAGTGACCAGTTTGAACCGGATTGTCATGGCGCGGTCGAGCCGCAAGCTGATAAGGGATCTCGGCCCCGACCGGCTGGATGCCGCCGAGGTCTCGGGCAAATGGGGCCAGCAGTTCAGCTTTCGCAGCTATCGCCGCTTCATCTATCCCGAATACGATATCTGCGCCGGACCCTATCGGGATGAGGCGGGCGAGATCCTGTTCTTTGACCTGATCATGGCCAACCAGGTCTGGGAGCACCTCGACCGTCCCTATGAGGCGACCCTGAACGTGCTGGAAATGCTGCGGCCCGGCGGCCATTTCTGGCTTGCCGTGCCGTTCTTCATCCCGTTTCACGCGGCCCCCATGGACAATTCACGCTGGTCGGCACGCGGGCTCCGAAACTTTCTCACCGAATGCGGGTTCGACGAGGATGAAATCCGGGCCGAGCAATGGGGCAACCGTCACGCGGCGCTGCGCAATCTCGAAACGCCCTGGCCGCCGGAATATCACCCCGAGACAGATCCGCTCGACAACGACCCCGATTTCCCGATCTGCGCCTGGGCGCTGGCGCGCAAGACCTGACGCGCTCAGTCGCGTTCCAGCGCGCCGCCCGCCTGAACCCAGTGGCCCAGCCCACCGATATTGTGCACCGGATCAAAGCCCAGCCCGCGCAGGATGGATTCGGCATGCGCAGACCGGCCGCCCGACGCGCAATAGACCGCGATCGGTCCGGCATCTGCCAGCAGCGGGTGGAAATCCGGATGCCGTCGGTCCGCCATGTCGCGCAAACACATCAGCGGGATATGCAGCGCGCCCTGTGCCTTGCCGGTGGATTGCACCTCACCATGCTCGCGCACGTCGATCAGCAAAAGATCGCCGCTGGCGGCCTGTTGCACGGCATCGGCCACGGATAGACCAACGGGAGAGGGTTTCTTGAAAAAGAACATGTCGC
Source organism: Ruegeria aquimaris (assembly GCF_025751555.1). Classification (GTDB taxonomy): domain Bacteria; phylum Pseudomonadota; class Alphaproteobacteria; order Rhodobacterales; family Rhodobacteraceae; genus Ruegeria_B; species Ruegeria_B aquimaris. The sequence goes on along the minus strand of NZ_JAOWLB010000001.1, from coordinate 259,709 downwards.
CTGCCTGAGGATATGGGCAAATCCGCCCGGAAGAGATGCCCTGAATTTAACATTCATAAATGTGAATGCAATGGGTAAATCTTGCGCTTGTGATTTGTTCCCTTTACGTTCTGTTAATTGGGTTGGAGACTCGCGGCGGATCGCCTATCTGTTGCGCATTGGGTCCGAGGGCAGTTCATGGCTGAGCAGAAGTTCATCGAGGTACGCGGCGCGCGCGAGCATAATCTCAAGGGGATCGACGTCGATATTCCCCGCGACCAACTGGTGGTGATCACCGGTCTTTCCGGCTCGGGCAAGTCCAGCCTGGCCTTTGACACGATCTATGCCGAAGGGCAGCGGCGCTATGTGGAATCGCTGTCCGCCTATGCGCGTCAGTTCCTCGACATGATGGAAAAGCCGGATGTGGACCATATCAGCGGTCTGTCCCCGGCGATTTCCATCGAGCAGAAGACCACCAGCAAGAACCCGCGCTCGACCGTCGGCACGGTGACCGAGATCTATGACTATATGCGGCTGTTGTTCGCGCGCGCAGGCACGCCCTATAGCCCCGCCACCGGCCTGCCAATCGAGGCGCAGCAGGTGCAGGACATGGTCGACCGGATCATGGCGATGGAGGAGGGCACGCGCGGCTATCTGCTGGCCCCCATCGTGCGCGACCGCAAGGGTGAATACCGCAAGGAGTTTCTGGAACTGCGCAAGCAGGGCTTTCAGCGGGTCAAGGTGGATGGTCAGTTCTACGAGCTGGACGAGCCGCCGACGCTCGACAAGAAGTTCCGCCATGATATCGACGTCGTGGTGGACCGGATCGTGGTGCGCGAGGGGCTGGAGACCCGGCTGGCCGACAGCCTGCGCACCGCGCTCGACCTCGCCTCTGGGATAGCCATCCTTGAAACTGCGCCCAGCGAGGGCGAGCCCGAGCGCATCACTTTTTCCGAGAATTTCGCCTGCCCTGTCTCGGGCTTTACCATACCCGAGATCGAACCCCGCCTGTTCTCGTTCAACGCGCCTTATGGTGCCTGCCCGAAATGCGATGGTCTGGGGGTCGAGCTGTTCTTTGACGAACGCCTCGTCGTCCCCGACCAGAGCCTCAAGGTCTATGACGGCGCGCTGGCGCCCTGGCGCAAGGGCAAGTCGCCCTATTTCCTGCAAACCATCGAGGCCATCGCCCGTCATTACCAGTTCGACAAGAACACGCCCTGGAAGGATCTGCCGGAAAAGGTACAGCATGTGTTTCTGCGCGGCTCCGGCGACGAGGAAATCCAGTTCCGCTATGACGAGGGCGGCCGCGTCTATCAGGTCACCCGCAGTTTCGAAGGCGTCATCCCCAACATGGAGCGCCGCTATCGTGAGACCGACAGCGCCTGGATCCGCGAAGAGTTCGAGCAATATCAAAACAACCGCCCCTGCGGCACTTGTGGCGGTTACCGGCTGAAGCCCGAGGCACTGGCGGTCAAGATCGCGGGCCTGCATGTGGGCGAGGTGGTGCAGATGTCGATCAAGGAGGCCTATGCCTGGATCGACACCGCGCCGGCCGCGCTGAGCGCCCAGAAAAACGAGATCGCACGCGCCATCCTCAAGGAAATCCGCGAGCGGCTCGGGTTCCTGAATAACGTGGGATTGGAATATCTTACGCTGTCGCGTTCAAGTGGTACGCTGTCGGGTGGCGAAAGCCAGCGCATCCGCCTGGCCAGCCAGATCGGCTCAGGCCTGACCGGCGTGCTCTACGTGCTCGATGAACCCTCGATCGGCTTGCACCAGCGCGACAATGACCGGCTGCTGACCACGCTCAAGAACTTGAGGGATCAGGGCAATACGGTGATCGTAGTCGAACATGACGAGGAAGCGATCCGCGAGGCCGATTATGTGTTCGACATCGGCCCCGGTGCGGGTGTGCATGGCGGGCAGGTGGTCAGCCACGGCACGCCGGCGCAGATCGCCGCCGATGCGGCCTCGGTCACCGGGCAATACCTGTCGGGCAGTCGCGAAATATCGGTCCCGGCCGAGCGCCGCCCCGGCAATGGCAAGAAACTGACGGTGGTCAAGGCCACCGGCAACAACCTGCGCGAGGTCACCGCCGATTTCCCGCTGGGCAAGTTTGTCTGCGTCACCGGCGTATCGGGCGGGGGCAAATCCACGCTGACCATCGAGACCCTGTTCAAGACCGCCAGTATGCGCCTGAACGGCGCCCGGCAGACGCCCGCGCCCTGCGAAACCATCAAGGGGCTGGAGCATCTCGACAAGGTGATCGACATCGACCAGCGCCCCATCGGGCGCACCCCGCGCTCGAATCCCGCTACCTATACCGGTGCCTTCACGCCGATCCGAGACTGGTTCGCGGGCCTGCCCGAGGCCAAGGCGCGTGGCTACAAGCCGGGGCGGTTCAGCTTCAACGTCAAGGGTGGCCGGTGTGAGGCCTGCCAGGGCGACGGTGTCATCAAGATCGAGATGCATTTCCTGCCCGACGTCTATGTCACCTGCGAAACCTGCAAGGGCGCGCGCTATAACCGCGAGACGCTGGAGGTGAAGTTCAAGGGCAAGAGCATCGCCGATGTGCTTGATATGACTGTGGAAGATGCGCAGGAGTTCTTCAAGGCGGTGCCGTCGATCCGCGAGAAGATGGATGCGCTCTCGCGTGTTGGCCTGGGCTATATCAAGGTTGGCCAGCAGGCGACGACGCTGTCGGGCGGCGAGGCGCAGCGGGTGAAACTCAGCAAGGAACTCAGCCGCCGCTCCACCGGCCGCACGCTCTACATCCTCGACGAGCCGACCACCGGTCTGCATTTCGAGGACGTGCGCAAACTGCTCGAAGTGCTGCATGAACTGGTCGAACAGGGCAACACGGTGGTGGTGATCGAACACAATCTGGACGTGGTGAAAACCGCCGACTGGATCATCGACATCGGCCCCGAGGGTGGCGATGGCGGCGGCATGATCGTGGCCGAGGGCACGCCCGAGGACGTGGCCAATGCCGAACGCAGCCATACCGGGCGTTACCTGAAACCGATGCTCAACCCTGAACGGGTGGCGGCAGAATAACGCCGCTACCCCGGGTGCACTCAGGCAGGATGCGCCCGCGCCTGCCGCGCCAGCAGCAGCGGCATCAGAAACAGCGCCAGAAACCCGCTGTTCATCACCACGTTGAACGCGGCCCCGGCCAGCACCGATCCGGCGCTGTCGATCACGAACCAGGCGAGCACCCCGCGCAGGATGATGCGCCCGCCCGTCTCGGCGTCGCGGGCATAGACGTCGCGCACCACCTGCCAGATCATCACCCCCAGTCCGACCAGCAAGCCGCCGCTGATCGCGGTCATCAGCTGCACGGCGGCGCTGTCCAACCGGTCCGCCGCGTCCAGCGGCAGGATCGCAAGGTCCAGAAAGAACTCCAAGGGCGCGTGGCGGTCCAGCGCGATAGTGGCGAACATGGCCAGCCCGAACAGCGAGCTGACAACAGCGGCAAACGACAGCAGGCGGGTGGCGCGGTCTTGGGTCATCTCAACTCTCCATTTCTGATGCTGGGGCCAGCCTGCCACCGCAAAGCGCGGCAAAACAATTACCTCTGGGGTAAGTGAAACCCGCGCCTGATGCCCTATACTGGAATAAGCGGAGGGCAGCGACGATGGACAGGTTCGGAGATGTGCTGCGGGAATGGCGCCAGCTGCGCCGGATGAGCCAGATGACACTTGGCCTCTCTGCCGGGGTTTCACCGCGCCATATCTCGTTTCTGGAAAGCGGACGTGCCCGGCCCAGCCGGGGCATGGTGCTGCGGCTCTGTGACGAGTTGGAGGTGCCGGGCAGCGCCCGCAACCGCTGGCTCACCTCGGCGGGGCTGGCGCCCACCTATCACAGCCGGGCAGGCGACGCGCCCGAAATGGCGCCACTGACACAGGCAGTCGACTGGATGCTCAGCCGTCATGCGCCCTATCCGGCGATGGCGGTAGACCGGCACTGGTGCCTCAAGGCGATGAACCGCCCCGCCCAGGCGATGTTTGCCGCAACCGGGCTCGGGGCGGGTGACAGCCTGATCGACGCGTTGCTGGACAATCCCGCCCTTGCGGCGGCGCTGGAAAACCGGGCCGAGGTCGAGCGGCTGAGCCTGACGCGCCTGCGCACCGAGCTTGCGCATTTTGGCCATGACCCGGTGCTGGAACCGGCGGTGGCCAGGCTGGCGGAACGTGTCGCGCAACAGCCAGGCACCGTCGATGCTCCGATGCCCGCCGTGATCCCCGCCCGCTACCGGCTGGGCGAGGCGGTGCTTTCCTTCTTCACCACCATCACCCAGTTCGGCGCCAGCGGCGACATCGCCATGTCCGAACTCAGGATCGAGATGTTCTTTCCCGCCGATGACACCACCCGGCAGACGGTACAGGTGCTCTGGGGGAATGCGACTCCCGGAGATTGAGACATGGCGCCATTGCGCTATGCTCTGAGCGGGGACCAGAGGAGGACGACCATGCGCAAGCTACAGACCCAGGGCGTGCATCACATCACCCTGACCGGTGCCGACCGGCAGAGCACCATCGACTTCTGGGAGGGGGTGCTGGGCATGCCCTTCGTGTTCGATCAGCCCAATCTCGACAACCCGGACGAAGGCCATGTCTATTTCGACCCGGGCGACGGGCGCTTGATCACCGTGTTCACCAACGAGGCGCGCAAGGGCACGCCCGACCGCACGCCGACCGATCCGGGCTGCGTGCATCACATCGCCTTCAACGTGTCACAGGCCACATTCTGGCAGGCGGTCGAGCGGCTGGACGAACGCGGCATCGACCATTCCGGTCCGCGCGACCGGGGTTTCATGGATTCGATCTATTTCAAGGATCCGCTGGGCCTGTTGATCGAACTGGCCAGCTACCGGTTCGAGCCGCCGGTGGGCTGCACCCATGCCGATGTGCTGCTGCGCGCCCATCGCATTCGGGTGGCGCGCGGTGACTACAATATCGACCGCATCCACCTGGCGGATGCGATCGAAGAGCTTGTCACCGCCCGGCAAGACAGCCTGTCCGAGGATCGCGCGCCCAGGAACCCCTGGCGCTGAGTCTCAGTTCAGGATGTCGGCCACCGCGCCGATCAGGTTCAGCACCTTATGGGTGTCGCGGTCAATCTGGTAGACATAGTCGCCCGCCCGCACGTAATAGCCGTCCCGCTTCAGGCCATAGCGATAAGGGTCGTCGATGCGGAAATAGTCACGCGGGATATAGTCGCCGATGCCATAGCGCGCCTTTACCTGTCCGGGCGGCACGCAGGGAACGGCCTTCTTGGCCAGTCCCGGCGGGCAATGCACCGAGACGGTCGTATTGGCCGGGCGGGTGACCTTGACCGTTTTTTCAACCTTATGGGGGGCCTTGCCATTTCCCGCCAGGGCAGGGGCAGCAGCAAGGGCCAGGCTCAGCACCAGCGAAGCAGAGATCATCCGTTTCATGTCATCAACTCCATCTTGCGACCGGGACTCCGGGCTCTCTCTCATCAGATGGGGCATGCGCGGCGCAACTGCAAACCTCTGCGCAAGAAACCGCCGGCGAACACACCGGCGGCTGGCTTCTTTCTGGTTGGAAATACTCCGGGGTGAATTGGCCGCAGGCCAAGAGGGGTGGCGCCCCTCAGCTGCGTCCGCGTTTTTCGAACCGGGGCAGCATGGCGCTGAAATCCATGCCCTTTCCGTCCTCGTTCTCGACGAATTGGGCATAAAGCGCTTCGGCCAACTGGCCCATCGGCGTATCGGCATCGGCGCTGCCAGCGGCCTGCTGGCTCAGCCGCAGATCCTTCAGCATAAGCTCGGCCGCGAACCCAGGTTTGTAGCCGTTGTCGGCGGGCGATTGCGGCCCCACCCCGGGCGCCGGGCAATAGGCGTTCATCGTCCAGCTATAGCCCGACGAGGTCGAGACCACGTCGAACATCTTCTGCCGGTCCAGTCCCAGCTTGTCGGCCAGCGCAAAGGCTTCGCAAGTGGCGATCATGGTGACGCCCAGGATCATGTTGTTGCAGATCTTGGCGGCCTGTCCGGCGCCTGCATCACCGCAATGCACGGCCTTCTGTCCCATGATGTCGAACAGAGGCTTGGCCTTGTCGAACGCCGCTTCCGAACCACCGGCCATGAAGGTCAGCGTGCCCGCCGCCGCGCCCCCGATGCCGCCCGAGACCGGCGCGTCGACGGCCAGCAGCCCGGCCGCCTCGGCATCTGCCGCCACCGCGCGGGCGCTGTCCACGTCGACGGTCGAGCAATCGACCAGCGCAGCGCCCGCCGTCATCGCCGGGATCACCTCGGCGGCAACGGCGCGCAGGATCTGGCCGTTGGGCAACATGGTCACCACCACATCGGCGCCCCGCGCGGCCTCGGCCGCGCTGGCCGCGCGGGTCACACCCGCCACCTCGACCGGCGCCATGTCGAAGCCGGTCACCTCGTGACCGGCCTTGGCCAGGTTGGCCGCCATCGGCGCCCCCATATTGCCCAGACCGATGAACCCGATTTTCATGCCTATTCCTCCTCGAATGTCAGCGCCTCGGCGCCCAAAGGCTGCAACATGGCCGATACCGCCACCGCAGGCACCGTCAGATCGGCATATTGCCAGCGCGGATTGCGATCCTTGTCGATGATCTGGGCGCGGATCCCCTCCAGGAAATCGCCCTTTTCCATCGCACGATAGGTGAAGCGGTATTCCAGCTCCAGCGCCTTGCGGATTGTCAATGTCGCACCGCGCAGCCGGTGCAGCATCTCAACCGTGCAGGCCATCGACAGCGGTGAGTTCCGTCCCAGGCTGGCGCGCGTTTTCTCCGAAAACTCTCCGGCATCGGCCCGCAATGACGTCAGGATATCCCCCAGCGTTTCGCCGCCGAAATGCCGATCGATCTCACCCTGCATGGCGCGCAACTCGCCCGGGGGCGGGGTCTGCGCATGAGTGGCGAGAGCCGCCGGATCGCCCGAGGCCTCGAGCATCTCGATCAGCCCCTCCCAGTCACCTTGCGGAATGTAGAGATCGGCAAAGCCCGCAAAAATCGCGTCATCCGGCCCCATCCGCCCGGCGGTGGTGCCCAGGTATTCGCCCAGCCGCCCCGGCGCCAGCGCCAGCATCAGCGTGCCGCCCACGTCCGGAACCAGCCCGATACCGCATTCCGGCATGGCGATCTTGCTGCTTTCGCCCACCACCCGGTGCGAGCCGTGACAGCCGATGCCGACACCGCCGCCCATGGTGAAGCCCTGCATGAAGCTGACCACCGGCTTGGGATACTCGAAGATCATCGCATTCATGCGATATTCGTCGCGCCAGAAGGTGCGCCCGTACCCATAGTCACCTCGGGTGCCGGTATCATAGAGCTCGGCAATATCGCCCCCGGCGCAAAACGCCTTGTCGCCCTCGGCATCAAGGATCACCAGCGCGACCTCGTCATCCTCGCGCCAGTTCCTGAGCGCTGCGTCGATCGCCATGCACATGTCATAGCTCATCGCGTTCAGCGCCTGCGGGCGGGTCAGCGTGATCCGCCCGGCGCGTCCCGTGACCCGAATGTCGATATCTGCCATCTGATCCTCAGCGGTTGGCCAGCATGTGGCGGGCAACGATCACCCGCATGATCTCGTTGGTGCCTTCCAGGATCTGGTGCACCCGCAGGTCACGCACCAGCTTCTCTATCCCGTAATCGGCAAGATAGCCGTATCCGCCATGCAGTTGCAGGCACTGATCCACCACTTTCGAGCCGGTCTCGGTGACGAATTTCTTGGCCATGGCGCAGAACTTGGTGGCATCGGGTGTCTTGTTGTCCAGCTTCCACGCCGCCTGCCGCAGGAAGGTGCGCGCCGCCTGCAACTCGATCTCCATATCCGCCAGCCGGAATTGCAGCGCCTGGAACTGGTCGATGGATTTGCCGAACGCCTTGCGCTCGCCCATGTATTGCAGGGTCATGTTCAACGCCGTCTGTGCCGCGCCCAGGCTGCACGAGGCGATATTCAGCCGACCGCCATCCAGCCCCATCATCGCGTATTTGAACCCGTCGCCCTCGACGCCGACCAGGTTGCCCGCGGGCACCTTGCAATCGTCGAACTGCACCTGGGCCGTGGGCTGGCTCTTCCAGCCCATCTTCTGCTCCAGCGCGCCAAAGCTCAGGCCGGGCGTGCCATCCTCGACATAGACGGTCGAAATGCCCTTGGGCCCGTCCTCGCCGGTACGCACCATGCAGACATAGGCATCGGAATAGCCGCCGCCCGAGATGAACGCCTTGGTGCCGTTGAGCGTATAGCCCTCGTTGGTCTTCTCCGCCCGCGTCTTCAGCGCCGCCGCGTCCGAGCCCGATCCCGGTTCGGTCAGGCAATAGCTCAGCACGGTGTTGAGCGACAGCACATCCGGCATCACCCGCGCCTTCAACTCGTCACTGGCGAAATTGTCCAGCATCTTGGCGCACATGTTGTGGATCGACAGGAAGGCCGCGACCGAAGGGCAGGCCATGCTCAGCGCCTCGAACACCAGTGTCGCATCCAGCCGGGTGAGGCCCGCGCCGCCGGCCTCCTCGGACACGTAAAGCCCGCCAAAACCCAGTTCGCCCACCTGCGGCCACAGGTCCTTGGGAATGGTGCCCTCGGCCTCCCATTGCCGGGCAAAAGGCGCGATATTGTCCTGGCCGAATGCATGGGCCATGTCGAAGATCGCGGTCTGTTCCTCGGTCAGTGCAAAATCCATGACGTTTCCTCCATCGGCAGGACAGCAGAATTGAACAGTTGTTTATTTCTTACCGCCGCGCCGGTATCCGATCAAGCACCAATGCCGCAAATACCCCATGCAGAAATGCAAAGCGCACCGCCCCAAGCCCTTTCACTTTGCCCTAAATACTCCGGGGTGAATTGGCCGCAGGCCAAGAGGGGCAGCGCCCCCGGCTACAGATCGGCGTGGAACTCCTCGATCAGGTGGCGCACCACGGCCTGTCCCGCATCCTCGCCCCGTGCCAGTGCCTCGGCATGGACCCTTCGCTGCCGGGTGGCCGAGTTGCCATGTTCGGCGATCTGGCGCAGGCGCGCCAGTTCGGGCAGGGTACCCAGCGCCTCGGCATCCTCGGACAGCATCCCCATCAGCTCGTCCATCAGCACCGTCATCGGCTTGACCGAGCGATCGCCAAAATCGATCAGCCCTTCGCCCACGCCATAGCGCTGCGCGCGCCAGCGGTTCTCGCCGATCAGGAACCGGTCATAATGGCGCCAGCGCAGGTTGCGCGCTTTCAACCGGCACAGCATCCGCATCAGCGCCTGGTTCATCGCGGCCAGCGACAGCGCATGTTCCAGCCGCGGCTGCACATCCATGATCCGGGTTTCCAGCGTCGGGAAGCGGTGCGAGGGGCGCAGATCCCACCAGATCTTGGTGGTGTCCTCGATCACGCCCAGTTCCACCAGAATGCCGGTGGTGCGCTCATACTCTGCCCAGCTCGCAAATGTGGGCGGCAGGCCGGTGCGCGGCAGGTTGTCGAAGATGGTCAGCCGATAGGACGACAGGCCGGTATCCTCGCCATTCCAGAAGGGCGAGGAGGCCGACAGCGCCAGAAGATGCGGCAGGAAGTAACTCAGCTGTGGCATCAGATCGGCGCGCAGCGCCTTGTCTTCGACCCCGATATGCACATGCATGCCACAGATCAGCATCCGCCGCGCCACCCCACCCAGCGCATGTTGCAGCGCGTCGTAACGCTCCTTGCGGGTGTGGTGCTGGTCCTTCCAGTTGGCGAATGGGTGGCACGAGACAGCAATCGGCGCCAGATTATGCTCTCCCGCCCGTTTCGACACACAGGCGCGCAGACGTTTCAGATCCTCGCGGGCGGCGGCGATGGTGGTATGCGGGCGGGTGCCCACCTCGATCTGGCATTGCAGGAACTCGGGGCTGACCTGGCCTTCGAAATCGGCCTGACAAGCCTCCATCAAAGCGGCGGGCGCCTCGGCCAGTTGCAGGCTGTCGCGGTCAACCAGCAGGTATTCCTCTTCGATCCCAAGCGTGTATTCCGTCTGCATGGTGCCTCCCGTTTGGCCGTGTTGGACCAGTGAACAGGCATCGGACCCGTTTCTCAAGCAGGAATGCCATTGGATCGCGGGCGCGGGCCGGTTATGCAACGGGCTGAACCAGAGGACGGACAACAGGTGAAAGCGGTGAAAAAGCGGAAGTTTCCAAAGGCCAACGCGTTGCTGTCCCGGTGGGGGATGGCGCTTGTCGATGCCCGCGAAGGGCTTGCCGAGCAACAGCGGCTGCGCGACTTCGAAGCGTGCGGCGGCCTTGACGATATCGCCTATGCGCTCAGCCCGGGGATGGACGGGTTCGATATCGGCCAACTGGCCGGAGAATACCAGACCCATGCCGATGCCCTTGCCGCGCTGCACGACCCAGAGCGGAACCAGACCGGCTATCGCAACAATAACGGCTATTATGACACGCCGGATGCCGAGGCGCTCTATCTGATGGTCCGCCGCTATCAGCCGCGCCAGGTGATCGAGGTTGGCTGCGGCAACTCGACCCGGATCACCCGTCAGGCCATTCTGGACGGCGGGCTGGCCACCACGATTACCGCCATAGACCCCTGGCCGCGCGCCGACATCGCGCATGTGGTCGACCAGTTCGAGCAGAAACGTCTGGAAGAGGTCGATCCGGCCCTGTTCGCCGCACTGGGTGCAGGCGACATCCTGTTCATCGATTCAAGCCACCAGGTGCGGATGAGCAACGATGTCGCGCATCTCTTCTGCCGGATCATCCCGGCGCTGGCACCGGGCGTGGTGATCCATGTGCATGACGTGTTCCTGCCCTATGAATACCCCAAGCGGTTCTTTTATGACTGCCCCTCCTGGGCGGAACAGTATGTCCTGCATGCGCTGATCCAATCGGGCGGGTATGACATCCTCTGGCCCGGTTACTACCTGCAACGCGCGCGACCTGATGCTGTGGCGGCGCTGCCGTTCCTGGGGCAGGGGCGGGCGCAATCCTTCTGGATCCGCAAGATCTGAACTGTTTCCGGGCTTGCCACAATCTTGTCCAATTTCGGTGCGACCCTGTACAAAACGGAACAAACGGGGCTGAGGCCCTGAGCAAAACGGTCAATTTCGGGTACAATCCAACAAGATTGGAGAGGGACGGCATGATGCGTGTGACGGTTCTGATCTTTGCGCTTTCTGCCGGGTTGGGGCTTTCCGGCGCCGCATTGGCGGACGAAACCCAGCCTGTCAAATCCGGCCAAACCTCCACCACAAAGCGGTTCGATCCCCTGATCTGGGCGGAAACGGCCTTGGGCAACCGTGTCGATCTGAGCGCGGGCGCCTTGCCGAACGGCAGCAAAGCAGGACCCTTTGCCCTGAGCGCCGCGGTTCCATTTGTCGACACCCGAGGCATACGGTTTTCCTTCGTCGGCGCGCTGGCCTGGGATGCCGATCTGGCGCAGAAATCGCGGTATTCCCTTGGCGCCGTGGCCCCGGTGGCGGCGCTGGAGGCGCGCTATCGCAACGCCTATCTGCGGGCCGTGCCAAGTGAGGCGCTGGATGCCGAGACCAGGTTGAACTTTGGTCTGACCATACCGCTCAAATAACCGCTTCGGCGCATCGCGCCTGACACATTTCCGCAAAAGGACAGAATTCAAATCTATGCAAAAGAGTGCCAAAACAGCCATGCTTTCAATGGCTTTCGCAGTTTCATCCAACTTTGCGGTTGCCGGTCCTGACCAGGTTTCGATCCTGCTGGGGTCGCATCATGTTGGCGCGACCCGCTCGTTCGAAGAGGTCAATCCCGGGCTGTTCCTGACCTGGACCGAGGTGGCGATCGGTCAGCGCGTTGATCTGACTGTAGGGGCATTTCGCAACAGCTATGGTGACGGCTCTATTGCCGTGTCGGGGGCATATCCGCTGTACCGGACCGAGAACTGGGGGTTCGATCTGTTCGCCGGCCTTGCCTGGTATCCCGGCAACGGAGACCAGTTTAACCACGCCGTGGACGACATGGTACCGCTGGGTGGCGTGCAGATGCGCTATCGCAATCTGTTCATTCAGGCTTTGCCAGGGGGCGGCAACGCGGTCGATGCCACCCTGACCTATGGCCTGACTTTTCCGCTGAACTAGAGCAGCCGAACCTTGGTTCCGATCTGTACCATCGGATAGAGTTCTTCGACATGCTGGTTGTAGAGCCCGATGCACCCGGACGAACTTTGCCGACCGATCTTGCGGGTGTCGTGGGTGCCATGCACCAGATAAGCGGGCCAATCCAGATACATTGCCCGTGTTCCCAAGGGGTTACCGGGCACACCGCCTTCGATGCGCTGGGGTAGGGTTGGGTCGCGCTCACGCATCGAGGCGGTTGGAGTCCAGCTTGGGTTCTCCGTCTTGCGCACGACCTCGGTGTATCCGCGGCGCGTCAGTTCCTCGGTCATCGGGACCGAGGAGGGGTAGAGCTTGTAAGTGCCGTCCGGCGCCCAGTAATGCACCGCCCGGCTGGAGATATCCGCCAGCAAACAGCCGACCCCGATGGCATCGAAATGGTCCTGCCAGTTCTGCTGGCTGAATGCCGAGATGTTCCGCCGCACGGCGACCTGGTCGCGGATGACCTCTTCGTTGGTCGGAAAGGCATCGGTGGACTGCGCGCGGGCGATCGCGGGCGCGGCAAGGCTGGCTGCAAAGCCCAAAAGGGTCGCACGGCGGGTCAGGCGAGGCTGGGTCATAGGTCTCCTGCTCTTTCTGAACAAATTTTCGTGCAACATAGGGCTTTGCCCCTGACCCTTCCAGTGGTGTCCTTTGAACAATTTGTGAGTGTTTGACGAACTCGGCAAGGAACTGCCGAAAGAAAAACGCCCCGGCGGGGCCGGGGCGTTTTCCGAGATTATTCCATCACCGGAATGGAGAATTCGCCACCTTCCTTGATGCCCGAGGGCCAGCGGGCGGTGACGGTCTTGGTCCGAGTGTAGAACTTGAACGCGTCGGGGCCATGCTGGTTCAGGTCGCCGAAGGCCGACTTCTTCCAACCGCCGAAGGTGTGATAGGCCAGCGGCACCGGGATCGGCACGTTGACGCCGACCATGCCGATATTGATCCGGTTGGCGAAATCGCGCGCGGCGTCGCCGTCACGGGTAAAGATCGCGGTCCCGTTGCCATATTCGTGGTCCATGGCCAGGCCAAGCGCCTCTTCATAGGTCTTGGCGCGCACGGTGCTGAGGACCGGGCCAAAGATCTCTTTCTTGTAGATGTCCATGTCGGGAGTGACATGGTCAAAGAGATGCGGGCCGACAAAGAAGCCGTCCTCGTAGCCTTGCAGGCTGAAATCGCGGCCATCGACCACCAGCTTGGCGCCCTGTTCCACGCCCGAGTTCACCAGGCGCAGGATGTTCTCCTTGGCGGCGGCGGTGACAACGGGGCCGTAATCGACATCCTTACCGGCGGTATAGGGGCCGACCTTCAGCTTTTCGATGCGGGGCACCAGCTTCTCGATCAGGCGGTCGGCGGTTTCGTCCCCCACCGGCACGGCAACCGAAATGGCCATGCAGCGTTCGCCCGCGGCGCCGTAACCGGCACCCACCAGCGCGTCGGCGGCCTGGTCCATGTCGGCGTCTGGCATGATGATCATGTGGTTCTTGGCGCCGCCGAAACACTGCACGCGCTTGCCCTGGGAACAACCGGTGCCATAGATGTATTCGGCGATCGGGGTCGAGCCGACAAAGCCCACCGACTGGATCACCGGGTTGTACAGGATTGCGTCGACCGCTTCCTTGTCGCCGTTGACGACCTGAAGGATGCCCTTGGGCAGCCCGGCCTCTTCCATCAGTTCGGCCAGCATCAGCGGCACCGACGGATCACGCTCGGACGGCTTCAGGATGAAGGCGTTGCCGCAGGCGATGGCGGGCGCGAACATCCACATCGGAATCATGGCGGGGAAGTTGAACGGCGTGATGCCGGCGGTGACGCCCAGCGGCTGGCGCATCGAGTACATGTCGATGCCGGGGCCGGCGCTGTCGGTGAACTCGCCCTTCAGCATGTGCGGCGCGCCGATGCAGTATTCCACCACTTCCAAACCGCGCTGCACGTCGCCTGCGGCGTCGGGCAGGGTCTTGCCGTGCTCGCGGCTCAGCGCCTCGGCCAGCTTGTCCATGTCGCGGTTCAGAAGGTCGACGAATTTCATCATCACCCGCGCGCGGCGCTGCGGGTTGACGGCGGCCCAGGCCGGCTGGGCGGCGGCGGCGATTTCAACTGCGCGGGCCATTTCCTCGGTCGAGGCCAGCGGGCATTTGGCCTGCACTTCGCCGGTGGCGGGGTTGAAGACATCGGCAAAGCGGCCCGAGGTGCCTTTGACATGTTCGCCGTTGATGTAGTGGGTCAGTTCCTGCATGGGATCTCCTCCGGATTGGCTGGCGGCACTTTAGGCTTGCGAAAATCCCGAGAAAAGAGGCAAGATTTCAAAGTCGTTTTGCAAGAATGCAGTAGTGGGGTTGGGGATGGAACCGCATTGGGATGATATGAAGGTGTTTCTGGCCGTTGCGCGCGAGGAAAGTCTTTCCGGGGCGGGGCGGTTGCTGAAACTCGATCCGGCTACGGTCGGCCGACGCATCGCTCGGCTGGAGGCGGCCTATGACGCGCCGCTTTTTGCCAAGTCGCCACAGGGCTACACGATGACAGCGGCCGGAGAGCGGCTGTTGGCGCATGGGGAACAGGCCGAGGCTGCGATGCGCAGCGCATCCGAAGCACTGGCGGGCACAACCGAAGGTTTGACCGGCCAGATTCGCATAGGTGCACCGGACGGGAGCGCCAACTACCTGCTGCCGCAGGTCTGCGCGCAGATCAGCGACGAGAACCCGGATCTGGACATTCAGATCCTGGCCTTACCGCGCATCATCAACCTGTCGCGGCGCGAGGCAGACATGGCGATTACCGTGAGTGCCCCGACCGCCGGGCATCTGCTGGTACAGAAGATCACCGATTACAAGCTGCACCTGGTTGCGGCGCGCCAGTATCTGCGGCGCCACGCACCCATCGAGAAGGTCGAGGACCTGAAGGGGCATCGGATGATCGGCTATATTCCCGACATGATCTTTGACCGGGAACTGGATTACCTGAATGATATCGGCGTTGAACGGGTTGCGCTGTCGTCGAACTCGGTATCGGTTCAGCTACGACATGCCTCTCACGGGTCGGGGGTTTGCGTCGCGCATGACTTCACGCTGCCTTTTCATGGCAATCTGCGCCAGATTCTGACCGACCGGATCAGTCTGACGCGTTCGTTTTATCTGGTACGGCATCAGGGAGATCAGCGCAGCGAGCGCCTGAACCGGTTTGCCGAGGCGTTGTCGCGCGGCATCCGCGACGAGGTGGCACGGCTGGAAGGTCATGGTGCGTCTTGACAGGATCAGCCTTTAACGCAACGCTTTGGAAAGTGAGAAGATATTTTCGGAGGAGTTGCGAATGCTTGTTCAGGCCATTCTGAAGTCAAAGGCAAGCGACGGTGTTGTCACCGTTCCGGCATCGGCAACGGTCTCGGAAGCGGCGGCGATCCTGGCGGAAAAGCGGATCGGAACGGTAGTTGTGTCCGATGACGGTGTCACAGCTCTGGGCATCCTGTCGGAACGCGACATCGTGCGCGAGCTTGCGGCCAGCGGAAGTGGCTGCCTGACACAAAGCGTAAGCGAATACATGACGGCCGACTTGGTGACCTGCACCCGCGATTCGTCTGTCCAGAACGTCTTGACACAGATGACCGAGCGGCGGTTCCGGCACATGCCGGTCGTCGAGGAGGGCAAGCTGATCGGTATCGTCACGCTGGGCGATGTGGTCAAGGCGCAGCTGTCGGAACTGGCGATGGAAAAGGATGCCCTTGAAAGCATGATCATGGGGCACTGATCCGCCATTTTTTTTCGCCGCAGGCTGCCGGTCTTGCACCTGCGGCGAAGATATGTTTGCTTGCGCAGCAATAATATTGCGCAGGAGGGCGCCATGAGAGTTGCATTGTATCCCGGAACCTTCGACCCGATTACTCTGGGGCATATCGACATCATCCGGCGCGCCTCTGCTCTGGTGGACAAGCTGGTCATTGGTGTCGCCATCAACCGGGACAAGGGGCCTCTCTTCAACCTGGAAGAGCGGGTTGCGATGATCGAGGCCGAGTGCGCCAAGCTCAGCGCCGAAACAGAGACCGAGATCGTGGCCCATCCTTTCGAGAATCTGCTGATTGATTGCGCCCGGGATGTTGGGGCTCAGATCATCGTTCGGGGCCTGCGCGCTGTTGCCGATTTTGAATATGAATTCCAGATGGTTGGCATGAACCGGGCGCTCGACGACAAGATCGAGACGGTGTTCCTCATGGCTGATGCGCGCCGACAGGCGATCGCCTCGAAGCTGGTCAAGGAAATCGCGCGTCTGGGTGGTGATGTGTCCAAGTTCGTGACACCGCTGGTCAACGAAGCGTTGAAAGAGCGACTTTCCGTGAAGTAACGCCGAGGTGGCAGGTGTCACCGCCAGAATGCCATCCATTCAAGCAGATCGAATAGCTTCTTGCCGAGAAAGAGGATGTGCTCGGTTCCGAACATCGCAAAATCCAACATCATCCCGCCCAGGAGAAAGATGCCGAGCCAAAGGGCGATCTGGTTGGTCATGTAAGGTCGGCTCCGACGAAAACGCCCGCTCAGATAACCTGAGCGGGCGTATCTTCTCAAGTGGGTCGGCGCAAATCAGCCAAGCTTGCCCATGGCCACGGCAACGTCGGCCATACGGACCGAAAAGCCCCATTCATTGTCATACCAGGCCAGCACGCGCACCATGCGGTTTTCCACCACGCGGGTCTGGTCGGGGGCAAAGATCGAGCTTTCGGGGGTGTGATTGAAATCGGTCGACACCAGCGGCGCGGGCTCGTAGCCCAGCACGCCTTTCATCGGGCCTGTGGCGGCGGCCTGCACGGCGGCGTTCACCTCGTCTGCGGTCACGTCGCGCCCGGCGCGGAAGGTCAGGTCAACGGCCGAGACATTGGGTGTCGGCACCCGGATCGCAGATCCGTCCAGTCGGCCCTTGAGGTTCGGCAGCACCTCACCCAGTGCCTTGGCGGCCCCGGTCGAGGTGGGGATCATCGACATCGCGGCGGCACGGGCGCGATAGAGGTCCTTGTGGCGGCGGTCCAGCGTCGGCTGGTCGCCGGTATAGGCGTGGATCGTGGTCATGATGCCGTGTTCGATGCCAAAGGCCTCGTCCAGCACCTTGGCCAGTGGCGCCAGGCAGTTGGTGGTGCAGGAGCCGTTCGAGATCATGGTGTCGGCGGCGGTCAGCTGGTCGTCGTTGACGCCGAACACGATGGTTTTGTCCACGTTCTTGCCGGGGGCGGATAGCAGCACCTTCTTGGCGCCACGCTCCAGATGCACCTTGGCCTTGGCGCCATCGTTGAATTTGCCGGTGCATTCCAGCACCACGTCGCAGCCCGACCAGTCAAGCTCGTTCAGATCATAGGTCGAGAACATTTGCATGTCGCCGCGACCGAGGTTCATGGTGCCGTCGCCGATGCTGACCTCACCCGGAAAACGGCCATGCACGCTGTCATATTTGATCAGGTGGGCGGCGGTTTCCAGCGGACCGGTGGCGTTGACCTTGATCACCTCGATATCGTCGCGGCCCGAGGCTGCGATATGCGACAGGGTGCACCGACCGATGCGGCCAAATCCGTTGATACCAACCTTGATCGTCATTGTGAAACTCCGACAGACGTGAATTTGTCCCGCCATATAGACGGCGCTGACAGTGTCAGAAAGGGCAAAACCGATTTATTTTGAGTGTGTTAGCGCAAACTTGACCCGGTTGCGCTAACGCTTGCAGCCAGCGGGCGTTACGCTAGGGTGACCTAAGATGCGGGCAGGATGAAAGGATGCGGGCATGAGCGGATTGCTGGCCCTTCTCGACGATGTTGCGGGAATTGCCAAGGTCGCGGCGGCCTCGGTCGACGATGTGGCGGCGCAGGCGGCCAAGGCGGGTGCCAAGGCGGCGGGTGCCGTGATCGACGATGCGGCGGTGACCCCGAAATATGTGCATGGATTCGCACCCGCGCGCGAATTGCCGATCATCTGGAAGATTGCCCGTGGCTCGATCCGCAACAAGCTGCTTATTCTGCTGCCTGCAGCGCTGATCCTCGCGAATTTCGCACCCTGGCTGATCGCGCCGTTGTTGATGCTGGGTGGCGCCTATCTGTGTTTCGAGGGCGCGGAAAAAGTCTATCACGCGCTTGTACCGCATGACACCAGCCATGTGTTCAAGGAGGACGAACCGGGCGATCCGCTGCATCTGGAAGAGCAGAAGGCCGCCGGTGCCATCAAGACCGATTTCATCCTGTCGGCCGAGATCATGACCATCATTCTGGCCGCCATTCCCGAAAGCGGATTCTGGATGGAGGCGGCGACACTGGCCGTGGCCGGGATCGGCATCACAATTGCGGTCTACGGATCTGTGGCTTTGATCGTGAAGGCCGACGACTTTGGCCTGTTTCTGGCAGAAAACGGACGTCTGGGGGCAACACGTGCCTTTGGCAGGGGGCTGGTGCGGGGAATGCCGCGTTTCATGTATCTGCTGACTGTGGTGGGCACAGCGGCGATGCTGTGGGTTGGCGGGTCGATCGTCATTCATGGCATGGAAGAGTTGGGCTTTGGCTGGCTGGGTCATCACATCCACGACTGGGCCTATGCCGTGGGTCATTTGGTTCCTGCGGCGTGGACCGGGCCGGTGGAATGGATCGCCAAGGCCGCCATGGATGGCGTCTTTGGGCTGGCGCTCGGCATTCTGTTGATCCCTTTGGCGACAAAAGTCATCGCGCCGGTGCTGTCGGCAGTCATCGGCAAAAAGCACACACATTAACAACGAAAAGGGCGGCACATGGCCGCCCTTTCCAGATCAGATTGACTGTCGAACTCAGCCCAGCAGTTCCTTGGCCTTGGCCACGGTCGCCGCCGCAGTGATGCCGAACTTCTCGTAGAGTTCTTCGGCCGGAGCAGAGGCACCGAAGCCGGTCATGCCGATGAAGCCCGCCTTGGCCTCGCGCCCGCGCTCACCCAGCAGCCAGCGATCCCAGCCGCCTGCGCGCATCGCGGCCTCGATGCCCACTCGGACGGGACCGGCAGGCAGGACGCGCTTGCGATAGGCTTCGTCCTGCTCGGCAAAAAGTTCCATGCAGGGCATCGAGACCACGCGGGTGCCAATTCCATCGGCCTCCAGCGCCGCGCGGGCCTGCATGGCGATCTCGACTTCGGAGCCGGTGGCGATCAGGATCACCTGACGTTTGCCCGCGCTGGCGTCGGCCAGCACATAGGCGCCCTGGGCGGTCAGGTTCTTGGTCTTGTGCTCGGTGCGCAGGGTGGGCAGGTTCTGGCGCGTCAGCGACAGGACCGAGGGGCTCTGCTGGAAGGTCAGCGCCAATTCCCAGGCCTCGGCGGTTTCCACCGTATCGGCGGGGCGGAACACATAGGTGTTGGGCGTGGCCCGGCTGATCGCCAGATGCTCCACCGGCTGGTGGGTCGGACCGTCCTCGCCCAGGCCGATTGAGTCATGCGTCATCACAAAGACCGACGGGATCTTCATCAGCGCGGCCAGGCGCATCGCCGGGCGGGCATAGTCGGTGAAGCACATGAAGGTGCCGCCATAGGGGCGGATGCCTCCATGCAGCGCCATGCCGTTCATCGCCGCCGCCATGCCATGTTCGCGGATCCCCCAGTGGATATAGCGGCCCTTGCGGTTTTCCGGCAGGAAGATACCCAGATCGGCGGTCTTGGTGTTGTTCGAGCCGGTCAGGTCGGCCGAGCCGCCGACGGTCTCGGTCATGATCGGGTTGACGACCTTCAGCACTTCTTCCGAGCTTTTGCGGGTGGCCCATTTGGGTTGCTCTTCCGAGACCTGCTTTTTCAGCGCGCGGATGGCACCGGCCAGCTTCTTGGGCGCCTCGAACGCATAGGCGCGGGTGAACTCGGCCTGCTTGCGCTCGCTCAGCTCGGCAAAGCGGGTCTCCCAGGCGGCCCGCTCGGCGGCGCCACGGCTGCCGATGGCCTCCCAGGCGGATTTCACGTCCGAAGGCACCTCGAAGGGTCCATGTGCCCAGCCATAGGCCTCTTTCGCGGCCAGAAGCTGCCCCTGATCGGTGAGCGCGCCATGGCCCTTGGAGGTGTCCTGTGCCGCGTGGCCCAGCGCGATATGGGTCTTGCAGGCGATCATCGTGGGCTTTTTCGAGCCCTTGGCCTGGGTCAGGGCGGCGTCGATGGCGGCCGGGTCATGGCCGTCGATCTCGATCACATGCCAGCCCGAGGCGGCAAAGCGACGGACCTGGTCGGTGCGGTCGGCGATATCGACGGTACCGTCGATGGTGATGTTGTTGTTGTCCCACAGGACGACGAGCTTGCTCAGCTCCAGACGCCCGGCAAGGCCGATGGCCTCCTGGCTGACGCCCTCCATCAGGCAGCCGTCACCGGCGATCACATAGGTGTAATGGTCGACGACCTTCTTGCCGTATTGCGCGCGCTGGATTTCCTCGGCGATGGCAAAGCCCACGGCGTTCGAGATGCCCTGACCCAGCGGGCCGGTGGTGGTCTCGATCCCCTTGGCGAGGAAATTCTCGGGGTGGCCGGCGGTCTTTGCACCCATCTGGCGGAAGTTCTTGATCTCCTCCAGCGTGATCTCGGGATTGCTGGTGAGATACAGCAGCGAATAGAGCAGCATCGAACCATGGCCGGCCGACAGGATGAACCGGTCGCGGTCGGGCCATGTGGGGTTGGCGGCATCGAATTTCAGGTGCTTTTCAAACAGCACGGTGGCGACATCGGCCATGCCCATCGGCATGCCGGAATGGCCGGAATTTGCCGCCGCGATGGCATCCAGCGTCAGGGCGCGGATGGCGGTGGCCTTGGTCCAGTGGTCGGGGTTCGCAGTGCGCAGCGCAGTCAGGTCCACGAGGCTTTGTCCTTTGGGTTTCGGGCGGATTGCGCGCTCAATACCACTCACCCCTCAAAGTTCAAGCAGAACGGGCCGATGCGGCGAAGAGTCGGATCAGAAGTGGCCTCCAAGTGATTGAAAGCAATGATAGGGGTATTTAGGGTGTCATTTGGTTAGACTACATCTATTCATCCCAGCACCCGATTCGGACCAATTCGGGACCGGTAGCCGGGCAGAGAACAAAAAACGCGTCACACGAAGGTGAGGGGCATGAGCCAGATTGAGGAACTACAGGGCCGTATCTCGGCCGCGATGGAGCGGATCAGCGCTGGCGTCGAAAGTCTTGGCAAACCGCAACCGGTTGTTGCCGCGACAGAAGATGCGGAGCCGGATGCCGATCTGCTTGCACAGCTCGAGGACGAGCGGCTTGCCAATGCCCAGCTTGAAGAGCGCCTGAGATCCATAAAGGCCAAGCATGCGGCCGAGATCGAAGCCCTGACATCGCAAGACGACGGGTCGGCAGACGCGGGCGAACTGGACCGTTTGCGCAGCGAACTGGATGAGGTTAGGCGCGCGTTGTCCGAGGCACAGTCAAAGCTGGAGGCGGCCGCATCCGAGCAAGAGGCGGAAGATCGCGCGGCAATGCAAGCGGAGATCGAGGCACTTCGCGCCCAGGTCGAAAGCGCCGAGGATATCGCGCCGCTCAAGGCTGAACTGGAACAGCTCAGGTCTCAGACTGTCAACCCGGAGCTGGTGGACCAGTTGCGTGAGGAGAATGCCGCACTCAAGGCCGAGTTGAGCAATTCCGAGCGTCTGTCCGATCTGCTGGCCGAGTTGGAGATGCTGCGCGCAGAGCGGGTCAGTCACGGAGAGGCGATGTCGCGGCTCGACGGAGATCTGCAACGCCTGCGCAAGGCAAACGATCAGTTGCGAAAGGTCGTATCCGAACTGAGAACGGCCAATGAGGCTGGAGTGGGAGAACCGCACCTGATCAACAGCGCGATGCTGGCCGAGTTGGAGGCGCTGCGGGCGCAACGGGCGACGGACGCGTCCGAGGTACATGCGGTCCTGAGCAAACTGGGGCCGCTGTTGTCCGCGGCCAACCTGGCAGAAGGAGAGGATGAGTGATGCCGGAGGTGACGATCCACATCGGGGGCCGGGGATTCGAGGTATCGTGTCAGGATGGCGAGGAAAGCTACCTGCAAGCGGCAGCGAAGATGCTCGACGACGAGGCGCAGGTTCTGTCTGATCAGATCGGCCGAATGCCAGAGGCACGTATGCTGCTGATGGCCGGGCTGATGCTCGCCGACAAGACGGCTGCGGTTGAAGATAAAATCAAGGTTGTCGAAGCCAAACTTGCCGAACGAGATGCCGAGATCGCCAGTCTGCGCAATGCGCCGGCGCCAGAGCCAGAACGGGTCGAGATCGCGGTTATTCCACCCTCTGTCACCGATACGCTAGCTGAGCTCGCCGCGCGCGCCGAGGCGTTGGCGGATCAGGTCGAGGAGAAAGCCGCAGGATAATACCTCGCGGGATCGGGCCAAGATGTTGGAAACATCTTGAAAAAGGGCGCCACTTGGGGCGCCCTTTTTTCAGGATTTTCCAAAATCCTGTCAACAAGGTCTTTGTAAGACCTTGCTCGCGCTTGCTGCGTCGGCAACGCTCAGGCGTTGGCCGCGCGGATCTTGTCGGCGGCGTCCTTGTCGTAGGAAACGCCGTTATCCTCGAACAGGGTATCGAGTTCCCCGGACAGGGTCATTTCGGTGATGATGTCGCAACCGCCGACGAACTCGCCCTTTACATAGAGCTGTGGGATGGTCGGCCAGTCGGAGTAGTCCTTGATGCCCTGCCGGATCTCGTCGTCAGCCAGAACGTTGACGTCCTTGTATGCGACGCCCATGTAGTTCAGAACACCGGCCACGCGCGATGAGAAGCCACATTGCGGCATCTCCTTGGTCCCCTTCATGTAAAGGACCACGTCGTTGGCTTTTACGGTTTCGTCGATGCGGGACTTTGCGTCGGTCATTGTTTCGTTTCCTGTTTCGCCAACGGTCAACCGTCTGGCATGTGGATAACTGGTTTATGCGGCCTCACAGTTCGCTCGAGGCATCGGTTCAGTCTTTCGGTTCTACTCGGGTGCCTTGGTCGTCAAGGCAAGCGCATGCAGTTTACCGCTGTCGATCTCGGGCCTGACGGCGGCGTTTACCGCCCGCTGCTGCTGAACACGGCTCTGCCCCTTGAAGCTTGCATCGATGACCTCGGCGGCCCAGTGGTTGCCGTCACCTGCAAGGTCGGTGATGGTAATCTTTGCCTGCGGAAAGCTGGCGCGGATCAGCGCTTCGATTTCATGGGCTTCCATGGCCATATGATAAACTCCGGATATCTTGCTCTCAGATGTAGAGCGATGCGTCCCTACGTGCAAGGGAGCGGCGCACCAATGTGGTGCGCCGTAGATTTTGCAATCTGTCGGAATCAGGCGACGGCGGCAGCGAAGCTGCTGCGGAACAGAGCCGAGAATTCGGCCAGCGGCGCCTCGGAGGTGCCGATGCGCACCTTGTCACCACCGAACCGGCCGATGGCTGCGATCGGCACGCCTGCTGCAGTGGCGGCCGTCATCAGCGCCTCGGCCTGATCGAAGTTGCAGGCGACCAGATAACGCGCCTGATCCTCGCCGAAGAGGAACTCGGTGCTGGCAGCGTCAAGCTGAACGCCGACGCCCGCGCCTTCGGCAAGTTCGAACGCGGCAAGGGCCAGACCGCCGTCGCCAAGGTCAGTGCAGGCCTTGATCAGGGCGCGGTTGGCGCGGATGAACTCGCCGTTGCGGCGCTCGGATTCAAGATCGACATGGGGGGCGTCGCCGTCCTCACGGTTGAACACCTCGGCCAGCAGCGCGGATTGGCCCAGGTGACCCGTGGTTTCGCCCACGACCAGTGCGACGTGGCCCTCGCGAACGTCCTTGCCGATGATCTCGTCGGTCGACGCGAGCAAGCCCACGGCCCCGATGGTCGGAGTGGGCAGGATCGCGCTGCCGTCGGTCTCGTTGTAGAGCGACACGTTGCCGGACACGATGGGCATGTCGAGGGCCGCACAGGCCGCGCCGATGCCTTTGATGGCGCCGACGAACTGTCCCATGATCTCAGGCTTTTCGGGATTGCCGAAATTCAGATTGTCGGTCGAGGCCAGCGGCCGTGCCCCCACGGCGGTCAGGTTGCGATAGGCCTCGGCCACCGCCTGCTTGCCGCCTTCCTCGGGGTTGGCGCGCACGTAGCGGGGGGTGACATCACTGGTGAAGGCCAAAGCCTTGTCGGTGCCGTGCACGCGCACGATGCCGGCACCCAGGCCCGGCGTACGCGCACTGTCGGCCATGACCATTGTGTCATATTGCTCATAGACCCACTGCTTGCCGCCATAGTTGGGCGAGGCGATCAGGGCGCGCAGCCCGTCGATCGGGTCAATCTGCGGGACCTCGGCCAGAGGTGCGGCCGCAGGTGTGGGAACCCAGGGCCGGTCGTACTCCGGTGCGCGCCCTGAGAGAGGCGACAGCGGCAGGTCGGCCCGGATCTCACCCTTGTGCAGGATGATGAAACGGTCTTCGGTAATGGTTTCGCCGACAATGGCAAAGTCGAGGTCCCATTTGTCGAACACCGCCTTGGCCTCGGCCTCTTTCTCGGGCTTCAGCACCATGAGCATGCGCTCCTGGGACTCTGAGAGCATCATCTCGTAGGCGCTCATGTTCTCTTCGCGCTGCGGCACGGCGTCGAGGTTCAGCCGGATGCCCAGACCGCCCTTGTCACCCATCTCGACCGCCGAACAGGTCAGGCCAGCAGCCCCCATGTCCTGGATCGAGATCACGGCGCCGGTCTGCATCAGTTCCAGACAGGCCTCCATCAGGCGCTTTTCGGTGAACGGGTCGCCCACCTGCACGGTGGGCCGCTTTTCCTCGATCGTGTCGTCGAACTCGGCGCTGGCCATGGTGGCGCCGCCGACGCCATCGCGCCCCGTCTTGGCGCCGAGGTATACGACCGGCATGCCGATTCCCGAGGCGGCGGAGTAGAAGATCTTGTCGCTGTCGGCCAGACCGGCGGCAAAGGCGTTCACGAGGCAGTTGCCGTTATAAGCAGGGTGGAACCGCACTTCGCCACCGACGCAGGGAACCCCGAAACAGTTGCCATAGCCGCCGATGCCTTCAACCACACCATTGACCAGTCGCCGGGTCTTGGGGTGGGACGGCTCACCAAAGCTGAGCGCGTTCATCGAGGCGATGGGCCGTGCGCCCATGGTAAAGACGTCGCGCAGGATGCCGCCCACGCCGGTGGCGGCGCCCTGATAAGGTTCGATGTAGGACGGGTGGTTGTGGCTCTCCATCTTGAAGACCACCGCCTGACCGTCGCCGATATCGACAACGCCCGCGTTCTCACCCGGGCCACAGATCACCTGCGGCCCCGAGGTGGGCAGGGTGCGCAGCCATTTCTTGGAGGATTTGTAGGAACAATGCTCGTTCCACATGGCCGAGAAGATGCCCAGCTCGGTAAAGCTCGGTTCGCGCCCGATGATCTCGAGGATCATGTCGTATTCCTCGGGCTTCAGCCCGTGCGCGGCGATCAGGTCCGGAGTGATTGCGGGCTCTTGCATCTGTGGTGTTCCCAAGCTGGCCGATGTTGCGCGCCTTTTAGGGCAAGGCCGCGCCGGGGGAAAGAGGCAAGAGGGCGCAGATTGTCGGAGCAACTGGCACTCTTGCGAATAGGCGGCGCGAAACGTGTTTTTGAACGGTTGCAAAGAAAAACCCCGTCGCCGGCGCGACGGGGATCAGTGGGCCTGATGGCTTTTTGCAGACAGGGCTATTCGCCACCGCCTTGTTGCGATTGCTCGTTGGCGGCCTGCGCTGCTGCTGCGGCCACCGCTGTTTTCTGATCGGGCGTCAAATGTTCGGCCTCGTCGAGACCGGGAATGGCCACGCGCACCTCGCGGCGGGCAAAGTCGATGCCATTGGCCTTGAACTCGGCCTTGACCTTGTTGAAGATCTCCTTGCGCAGGGTGAACTGCTTGCCGGGCTTGGCCATGAACTTGCCCCGGATGATCATGCCGACGTCGTCGAAATCGAACACACCCTGCGATTTGAACGGTTGCAGGAAGCCTTCGGCATGCACCGGGTCCGCCATCATCTCGGCGCCGATCTTCTTGAAGATCTTCTTGACCTTGTTGGGGTCGGTGTCGAACGGCACGGTGAACTTCAGTTTCATGATCACCCAGTCGCGGCTGTAGTTTGTCAGCTTGGCGATCTCGCCATAGGGGATCGTGTGCACCGGGCCGCGGTGGTGGCGCAGCTGCATCGAGCGGATCGAGATTTTCTCGACCGTGCCGGTGGTGCCGCCCACATCAACATATTCGCCCACACGGAACGCGTCGTCGATCAGGAAGAACACACCGCCCACGATATCGGCGACCAGCTTCTGGGCCCCGAAACCGATGGCCAGACCCAGGATCCCTGCGCCCGCCAGCAGCGGCGTGATGTCCAGCCCCAGCGCCCCCAGCGCCAGCAGGCCGAAGATCACCGCGATGGCGACCTGCGCCGTGACGCGAAGCAACGGCAGAACAGTCACCAGGCGCGAGCCTCCGGCGCCACCGCCTTCTCCCGCTTCCTCGTCGGGGCTTTGGTCTATCGCTGTCTGTTCCTTTGCCAGTCGGCGGTTGATCCAGAGCGAGATGACCTCGTCCAGGATGTAGCCGACTGCAATGATGATCAGGAACTGGATGACGGCCCCCCCGACATCGGATCCGGCACCCGCCACCTGCCGCAGGTCGATCTCCCAGGCATTGGCGATCATCAAGACGACAAAGATACCCGCGAGGACGCGGCCAATGCGGATATAGCTGCGTTTGGTCGAGCGGTAGGCCTTTTCAGCGATGGCGCCGGTACCGATCATCGGCGGTTGCAGATGCCGCACCAGCCCCCGGATCAGCGTGTCGATGGCCGGGGCCATCAGCAGCCAGAACATGGTCACGTAATGGGCGCCCGCGCCGATATTGGCCAGCACCGCCATGTCGCGGATCGCCACGAAGTATTCCACGATCAGCCAGACAGCGGCCGAGACTGCGATGGCGAAATATGGGTAGTAGGTCGCGACCTTCTCGTCGAATTCGGTGCGGTCGGGATCATTGCCCCGCATCATCTCGGTCAGGCCGCTGCGCGCGGTCCAGGCGATCAGCGCAATATAGATGTGGATCGAACTGTTCAGCCAGAACCCCAGCCTCATATCGCCCATCGCAACACCGTTGAGATCATTGAAGGTGACGATGAACAGGGTGAAGCCGATCAGCAGGAACAGGCCGATCTGGTTGCGATGCAGATAGCGCGCCCAATGGTCATCGGCATTGACCAGCCGAAGGTCGGGCCGGTTCGGCGCAAGCACAAAGCGCGAGATCGCCGCCCCCAGACGCGGCAACCAGATCAGGTAGAGCACGAAGGGCGCCGCATAGGCGATCTGCTCGGGCTCCAGCAGGCGGCGTCCAACAAAGACGAGGGTGTAGTAGAACACGACCAGACCCAGAACCTCGCGGCAGAACCGCCGGAACAGATAGCCAACCGCACCACGCAGGTCGTCCGAGGCGCTGGCGGGGTCGGCCTTGATCCATGAGCGTGTGATGTAAACCGCGACTTTCTCGGCAGCGTAGCCAATGGCGAGCGCCAGCAGTGTATAGCCAAACAGCGTTGCCATGCCCGCGGTGCCGAGCGCGGTTGCGAAATTCGAGAGCGCTTCGGCCTGCTTTGTTACCAGCACAGGAACCTTGCTCAGGGCGTCCAACCATGAGGCGACCAGCGCTTTGGCGGCGTCACCGGCCCGGGCGATGGGGCCTTTGCGCGGTTCCGCAGGTGCTTTCGCGGCTTGCGCCACCGCGTCCAAACGCTCCAACAGCAGGGCGCGGACCTGGTCGTCTGACAGACGGGCGACCAGATCGTCGACCTGGTCGGGTGTCAGATCATCGGGAACTGTCGGAGTCGTCGCCTGTGGGCTTCCCGAAGGGGTCGGAACCTGGGCCGCCAACGGAACGGATATGCAGAACAGGGCGGCCAACAGGGCCAACACCTTGAAAAGCGGTTTCATGAATTGCCCTCGTATTTTTTGTATGTCTTCTTTCTACCTTGCGTTGGCGTGAACTCAAACAGTTTCACCGGAAAGAGAGCGGTTCCGGGCGAAAGCAAAAAAAAGGCCGAGCACTAAGCTCGGCCGTAGTCCAACAGGGAGGTATGAAGATGATGAGCGTCTAAGCATCATCGCCTTCGAGAGCTGATTTAGGAGGCACCGGCGCTTTCTTCAAGAACTTTGATGTCGCAGGTGCAGCATTTCCGCTATGCAGTTGTTGCATAGCTTTCTGGCTGTCATAGAATTCCAAGTTCTTTCAGCTGTTTGCGGTGCGCGATGATTTCTTCCTGTACAAAGTCACGGAAGGCCGCGACCCGCTGGGAATGGCGCAGTTCCTCTGGATAGGCCAGGTAAACCGGCACCTGTGCCGATTTGATATCAGGCAGGACGTGAATGAGGTCGGGGAAATCCTGGGTCACGTAGTCGGGCAGCACACCGATGCCCAGATTGTGCAATACCCCCTGAAGTACGCCGAAATAGTTGTTCACCGTCAACAGCGACGAGGGGTTGTAGGCCAGCAGGTGCTGGGCCAGAACCACGCTGGCGCCGACTTGCGCGGCATTGGTGTTCTGGCAAATCAGCCGGTGGTCGCTGATGTCGCTGATATCCTGGGGGGTGCCGGCCGAGTCGAGATAGGCGCGGGTGGCGTAAAGCTTCATCTCGACGGTCATCAATCGCTTGCGGATCAGATCGGCCTGGCTGGGCTCTTTCATGCGGATGGCAACGTCGGCCTCGCGCATGGGCAGATCGAGCACCCGTTCTTCGAGCATGAGATCGACCTTGAGATCGGGATACTTCTGATAGAGCGCCGTCAGGCGCGGCGCCAGCCAGAGGGTGCCGAAGCCAAAGGTGGTTGTTACCCGCAACTCGCCGAACACTTCCTCCTCGCTGTCACGGATACGGGCGGCAGCGGCGTCCAGGCGCTTGGCCATGGATTTTGTGGCGTCGAACAGAAGTTCGCCTTGTTCGGTCAGAATCAGGCCACGCGCATGGCGGTGAAAAAGTGTCGCGTTCAGCGATTCCTCAAGGCCACGGATCTGTCTGCTGACCGCCGACTGAGACAGATTCAGCTTGTCTCCCGCATGGGTCAGGCTGCCCGCGTCGGCAACCGCATGAAATATCCGAAGCTTGTCCCAGTCCATATCCGCAACTTTCTTTATGCGCCCGATCACCTATATGAAACACATGACAATTTCCACAGGGAACGGAATACAACTGCGCTTGGTGGTGAAAAAATCACCTATGCAGGTCAGCAATTGTGACCTATATTCGGGCATCACTTTCAAGCCGGTCCGGCGCAGGGGAGACGTCTGATGAGCCAACCCAAACTCACGCTAAACGACAAGTTCGATCTGGAGAAGAGCTCGGTGCTGTTGAATGGCACTCAGGCCCTGGTTCGCCTGATGTTGATGCAGAAAGCGCGCGATGCCGCCGCCGGATTGAACACGGCCGGTCTGGTCACCGGCTATCGCGGCTCGCCGCTGGGCGCGGTCGATTTGCAGATGAGCCGGGCGAAGAAGCAGCTCAGTGCCGCTGACGTCACCTTTCAGTTTGGGTTGAACGAGGATCTGGCGGCCACCGCGCTGTGGGGCAGCCAGCAGGCGGGACTGCGCGGCGATGGCAAGTATGATGGCGTCTTTGGTCTTTGGTACGGCAAGGGGCCGGGAGTCGACCGCTCAGGCGACGTGATGCGCCACGCCAATATGGCCGGTACCGCCAGGCATGGCGGCGTGCTGATGGCGATGGGAGACGACCATACCGGCGAAAGCTCGACTGTGCTGCATCAGTCGGAATGGGCGCTGGTGGACATGTACATGCCCGTTGTCAGCCCGGCAGGTGTGCAAGAGATTCTGGACTACGGCATCTATGGTTATGCCCTGAGCCGGTTCTCTGGTCTCTGGGTTGGCCTCAAGACCATGAAGGATACGATCGAGGTGACCTCGGTCGTGGATGGCCGTCCCGACCGGATGCAACTGGTGACCCCAGATTTCGAAATGCCCGAGGGCGGGTTGAACATCCGTCTGGGCGACACGCCGCACCTGCAAGAGGGGCGGATCATCGACTATAAACGCTTTGCCGCCGAGGCGTTCAGCCGCGCCAACCGGATGGACATGCGGGTCTGGGGCAAGCCGGGCGCCAAGATCGGCATCGCCGCGGCGGGCAAGAACTGGCTCGACCTTGTACACGCCATGTCGCTCTTGAACATCGACGAGAACGAGGCCGAGCGTCTGGGTATCACCACCTACAAAATCGGCCAGACCTTTCCGCTGGACATGCAGAGTTTCCACGACTGGGCCGAAGATCTCGAACTGGTGGTGATCGTTGAGGAAAAGCGCAAGCTGATCGAGGTGCAGGTCAAGGAGGCGATCTTTGACGACCGTCAGGGTCGCCGCGTCTATGGCTGGTACAAGGGCGGTGCCGGGGCGATGCACCGCGAGGAACTGTTCCCGACCCGTGGTGCGCTGGACCCGATCCTGATCGCCGAGAAACTTGGCGCGATCTTTATCGAAGAGGGGCGCGAGACCGATGGGATCCGTGCCGGACTGAACGCGCTGGCCGATGCGCGGCGCAACGACAATGCGCAGGAAATCGCCTCGCGCCTGCCGTATTTCTGCTCGGGTTGCCCGCATAACAGCTCGACCAAGGTGCCCGATGGCAGCCGCGCCTATGCCGGGATCGGCTGTCACTATATGGTGCAGTGGATGGACCGGAACACCCAAGGGTTCACCCATATGGGCGGTGAAGGGGCGAACTGGATCGGCGAGGCGCCGTTTTCCAAGACCAAGCACGTGTTCCAGAACCTGGGCGATGGCACTTATAACCATTCGGGCGTGCAAGCGATCCGCGCCGCCTTGGCGGCTGGCACCAACATCACCTACAAGATCCTGTTCAACGACGCGGTCGCAATGACCGGCGGACAGGAGAACGAAGGCGATCTGACCGCGCCCCGCATCGTGGCCGAGTTGAAGGCGATGGGCGTCAAGGAACTGGCCGTTGTCTATGACGACAAGGAGGATGTGGACCGCTCGCAGTTCCCCTCGGGCGTACCGTTTCACGAGCGCGCCGAGCTTATGCAGGTGCAAAAACGGTTCCGCGAGATCGAGGGCGTCAGCGCCATCGTCTATATCCAGACCTGCGCCGCCGAGAAGCGCCGCCGGCGCAAGCGCGGCACCTTCCCCGACCCGGACAAGCGGGTGTTCATCAACACCGATATCTGCGAGGGCTGTGGCGATTGCGGGGTGCAGTCGAACTGTGTCTCGATCGTGCCCAAGGAAACCGAACTGGGCCGCAAGCGGGCGATCGACCAATCCTCGTGCAACAAGGATTTCTCCTGCGTCAAAGGGTTCTGCCCGTCCTTCGTGACGGTGCAGGGCGCCAAGATCCGCAAGGAGGCCACCGCCGAGATCGACCTGCCGCATCTGCCGATGCCGGACCTGCCCGCCATCACCGGCACCCATAACGTGGTGATCACCGGTGTCGGCGGCACCGGCGTGGTGACCATCGGCGCGGTACTGGCGCAGGCTGCCCAGATCGACGGCAAAGGCGCGGGCATGATGGAAATGGCGGGGCTGGCGCAAAAGGGCGGTGCCGTGCACATCCATTGCCGCATCGCCAACCGACCCGAGGATATCAGCGCCATCCGCGTCGCAACCGGCGAGGCGCATGCGCTGATCGGCGGCGATCTGGTGGTCAGCGCCGGGGCCAAGACGCTGGGCCTGACCCGTACCGGAACCACAGGCGCCGTGGTCAACAGCCATGAGATCATCACCGGTGATTTCACCCGCAACACCGATTTCACCATCCCCGCCGACCGGCTGAGCCTTGCGCTGGAGGCTCGATTGAAAGAGCGGCTGGACCTGTTCGATGCATCAGAGCTGGCGCGCGCGGTGATGGGCGATTCGATCTATTCCAACATGATGGTGTTCGGCGCCGCCTGGCAGCGCGGGCTGCTGCCGGTCAGCCACGAGGCCATCATGCAGGCGATCGAGCTGAACGGCGCCGCGGTCGAACGCAACAAGCGCGCCTTTGACATTGGCCGCTGGGCGGTGCTGCACCCGGACGAGGCCGCGCGGCTGATCCGGCCCGGTGTGGTCGAGCTGCCGAAATCGCCCGAGGACAAGATCGCCTATCGCGCCGAACATCTGACCGCCTATCAGGGCGCGCGTCTGGCCAAGCGCTATCGCAAGCTGGTCGACGCGATCGAGGACGGCGATCTGCGCGCGGCGGTGGCCGAGGGTTATCACAAGCTGTTGTCCTACAAGGATGAATACGAGGTGGCGCGCCTGCTGCTTGACAGCCGCGACAAGGCGGCGGCCGAGTTCGATGGCGATCTGAAGCTGACCCTGCACCTGTCGCCACCGATCCTGGGCGGCAAGGATGCCGATGGTCGCCCGAAAAAGCGTGAGTTTTCCGAGCGCTGGCTGGGGATCTTCAAGCTGTTGGCGCGGATGAAGGGACTGCGCGGTACGCCTCTGGACCTGTTCGGCTATACCGCCGAGCGCAAGATGGAGCGGGCGCTGATCCGGCAATATGAACAGGACCTGCGCGAGGTGCTGCCGAAACTCGACGGCCGTACCCGCGATGCCATCGTGGCGCTGGCACGGCTGCCGCTGGATATCCGCGGATTTGGGCCGGTGAAACTGGCAAACGAGGCCAAGGCCGCCAAACGGCGCGAGGAGCTTCTGGCGGTAATTCGCCAAGGTGGACCGGCTCTGGCAAAAGCGGCGGAATAACGCGTCATTTGCCTGTTACAGGCTCTATGCAAAATCGAGGACTGCCCCTATTTCAGGGGCAGTTTTTTCGGAGCTATTCATGACCGCACAGCGCCATATCGCCCGCGATATCAGCTATGCCCATTCCGCCGCGACCAAGGGAGGTCGGGCGGTGATCCGCCTGATGGAGAACACCACGGGACGTCTGGGCCTGATCCGACGGGCGCAAGGATACGAGCACGAAGTCGCCCGGGGGCGCGATTTCTGGGCCGTCATGGTCGAGCGATATGGTCTCACGCTGGATGTGGTGGGGGGCGCACTGAGCAACATCCCGCAGGACGGTCCGCTGATCCTGATCGCCAATCACCCTTATGGCATCCTCGACGGGCTGATGATGGGGCATATCCTGGCGCAGACACGCGGCGAATTCCGCATCATGGCGCATCGGGTGTTCCGCAAGGCCGAGGATATCAACCGGATCATCCTGCCGATCTCGTTCGACGAGACCCGCGAGGCGGTGCAGCTGAACCTCGATACCCGTCGTCAGGCGCTGAACTATCTGGGGCAGGGCGGCGCGATCGGCATCTTTCCCGGCGGCACCGTCTCGACCGGGCTGCACCCGTTCTCGCATCCGATGGATCCGGGCTGGCGCGGTTTCACCGCGCGCATGGTGGCGAAATCCAACGCGGTGGTGGTGCCGCTGTTCTTTGACGGCCATACCAGCCGCTTGTTCCAGATCGCCAGCCACCTGCATTCGACCCTGCGCATGGGCCTGTTGATCAAGGAGTTCCGCAAGCGGGTGGATACGCCGGTGCGGGTGGTGGTGGGCCAGCCGATTGGGCGCGACATTCTGGACCCACTGGCCCGGGACACGCGCAAGATGATGGATTTTCTGCGCAAGGCGACGTATGAGCTGTCTCCGACGCCGCTCAAGTCCTATGACTACGGCTATGAATTCGAGGAACGGCATCGCGCCTGAAGGGAAAGATGGCAGTAGGGATATTCGATTCGGGCCTGGGTGGCCTGACCGTGCTGGAAGCGGCGCAGAAACGGTTGCCGGAGGTAGAGTTCCTCTACTATGCCGACAGCGCCCATGCGCCTTATGGGGTGCGCACGCCCGAGGATATCTTTCAGCTGACGCGAGCGGCGGTGCATGATCTGTGGAACCGGGGCTGTGACCTGGTGATCCTGGCCTGCAACACCGCCAGCGCCGCCGCGCTGCGGCGGATGCAGGAAGAGGGCGTGCCGCCGGGCAAGCGGGTGCTGGGCGTCTTCGTGCCGCTGATCGAGGCGCTGACCGAGCGGCAGTGGGGTGACAACAGCCCCCCGCGCGAGGTCGAGGTCAAGAACGTCGCCCTGTTTGCAACGCCCGCAACGGTGGCCAGCCGCGCGTTTCAGCGCGAGCTTGCCTTTCGCGCCATCGGCGTGGATGTCGAGGCGCAGGCCTGTGGCGGGGTGGTCGATGCCATCGAAGAGGGCGATCTGATACTGGCCGAGGCATTGGTGCGCAGCCATGTGGACGCATTGAAACGCAAGATGCCCAGTCCGCAGGCGGCCATTCTGGGGTGCACCCATTATCCGTTGATGGCCGAGGCTTTTCAGGACGCGCTGGGACCCGAGGTGACCGTATACAGTCAGGGCGATCTGGTGGCGGCAAGCCTGGCCGACTACCTGCAACGCCATCCCAACATGTTGGGCGCTGGTAAGGGCGGCTATCTGACGACGGGCAAACCCGCGACAGTTGGCAGCCGCGCAACCCAGTTCCTTCGGCGCAAGATCGAGTTTCAGGCCGCCTGACTTCGGTCAAGGCGGTCGGTGGCTTTAACGCCTATTGAGGACCAGTGTTTTCGTGTAACCATGGCCGCTGACAAAAGGTAGCAGGCGCAAGACCTTGTACTGCGCCAGTTCGATGTTAGTTGAACGACATGCAACCGGTCTGACGATGGCCCGCTCTTTCTGGTGAGGACGCTATGAAATCGCTCAAGAAACAACGCCGCATACAGGTTATCGCCGTGGCTGCCGTTGCTTTGGTCCTGGCGACGGGCCTTATCGGATATGCCATGCGGGACGGCATCAACTTCTTTCGCGCGCCCAGCCAGGTGATCGCTGAACCACCGGCGGAAACCGAGGTGTTTCGCCTTGGGGGATTGGTCGAGGAAGGAACCTTGGTCCGTGGGCAGGGCGAAACGGTGCGGTTCTCTGTGACGGATGGCGGCGAGAGCGTGCCGGTTACGTTTACCGGCGTGCTGCCGGATTTGTTTGGCGAGAACCAGGGCATGATCGGAACCGGACGCTACATTAACGGTGTATTTGAAGCCTCTGAAATACTTGCTAAACATGACGAAACCTATATGCCGAAAGAGGTGATGGACGCGCTCAAGGAGCAGGGCGTCTATCAGGCGCCGGAAAGCTGAACGCGCGCCTCCGGCGGGAGTATTTGAAGCGAAATGAAGACAGGGGCGTTGCGCAAGCGGCGCCCTTTGGTGTTTCGCAGGCTTAATTCTTTTGTCGCCTCATCAGGACGGTTCTGATGGAGGTCGAGGCCAATGCAGACGGTACGACAGATCGCCCAGGAGATCGTGGCGCGTGAAGGAGGGTTCGTGAACGATCCCGATGACCCGGGCGGGGCGACCAATTTTGGGGTGACGATCCACACGATGCGGCGGTTGGGCCTGGATGTGACTGGTGACGGCGCCGTGGATGTGGCGGATGTGCGGGGGCTGAGCCGGGAGCAGGCGGTCGAGATTTTCCTGACCCACTACTATGCCCGCCCGCGGATCGGCGACATGCCCGAGGCCGTGCAGGCGTCGCTGTTCGATATGTATGTGAACGCGGGCGGCAATGCTGTGAAGATCCTGCAACGGCTCTTGCGCGACATGGGCTATGATGTGGCGGTGGATGGCGCAATCGGGCCGCAGACCCTGCGCGCGGCGCAGGATGCGGCGGTTCCGCGTCCCGAGGCGCTGCGCGATGCCTATGGGGTGGCGCGGCGGAACTACTACTTCCGTCTGGCCGACCGGCGCCCGGCCAGCCGCAAGTACGCTCGCAGCCGCAAAGGGGGCAAGGGTGGCTGGATCATCCGGGCGGAGGAATTCATCTCGCCGACCTATCACATGAGCGAAGCCGAGTTTCAGCGGAGGGTATCGGGATGGGTCTGATCGGTGGGTTGATCGAGCTGTTGTTCGGTGGCGGGCGCAATGTGGTGCGCGAGACCGCAGAAGTATTTCGCGAGAATGCCGAGGCCGGGGCCGAACGGGCGCGCGATGTGCAGATGGGCGCGCTGGACCAGTTTGCGGCTGAGTTTACCGTGTCCCGGCGGGGCGGGTTCGACCGGTTCATGGATGGGCTGAACCGGCTGCCGCGCCCGGCGCTGGCCTTGGGGACGCTGGGCCTGTTCGTCGCGGCGATGACCGACCCGATCTGGTTTGCCGAGCGGATGCAGGGCCTCGCCCTGGTGCCGGAACCGCTTTGGTGGCTGTTGGGGGTCGTCGTGTCGTTCTATTTTGGTGCCCGGCATCAGGCCAAAGCGCAGGACTTCCAGCGTGACCTGGCCAGCACCATGGCTCGTGTCCCGCAGGCGGTCGAGAACATCCGCGCCCTGCGCGCGCTGCGCCACGACAGCCCTGGTGTTGCGGATGTTGGACCCGACGCGCGGCTGGCGCTGGCCGCGGCCACGCCCGAGGCAAACCCCGCGCTGGAGGCGTGGCGCAGCCTGAAGCGGGCCTGACGGCGCGACACTATGCGCCGCCGATCCGACCAAAAGGGATTGGCGGTGCCGGGACCGGGGTCTATATCTCGGACCATGATTACGGAACTCGGTCACTTTGCCCTCATCCTCGCCTTCATGGTTGCCATCGTACAGATGGTGGTGCCTTTGGTTGGCGCTCAGAAACGCTGGACTTCGTGGATGGCGGTTGCCGAACCGGCTGCGGGAATCCAGTTCCTGCTGACTGCTTTTGCGTTCGCCGCGCTGGTCTGGTCTTTTGCGACCTCGGATTTTTCGCTTCGCGTAGTGACCCTGAACAGCCATTCGGCGAAACC
Organism: Ruegeria aquimaris; assembly: GCF_025751555.1. Lineage (GTDB taxonomy): Bacteria > Pseudomonadota > Alphaproteobacteria > Rhodobacterales > Rhodobacteraceae > Ruegeria_B > Ruegeria_B aquimaris. Next base: position 222,954 of record NZ_JAOWLB010000001.1, on the reverse strand, counting down.
GATGCTGTACAAGATCAGTGGTACATGGGGCAATCACGAAGGCTCGATGCTGCTCTGGGTGCTGATCGTCACCCTCTTTGGCGCCATGGCGGCCTGGTTCGGCGGCGGATTGCCGCCCGCGCTCAAGGCCCGGGTATTGGCGGTGCAATCGGCCATCGCCGTCGCGTTTTTCGCCTTCATCCTGTTCACATCCAACCCGTTCCTGCGGCTGGCCGTGCCGCCGTTTGACGGGCAGGATCTGAACCCGCTGTTGCAGGATCCGGGCCTCGCATTCCATCCGCCCTTCCTCTATCTCGGTTATGTTGGCCTCAGCATGGCGTTCTCCTTTGCCGTGGCCGCCCTGATCGAGGGGCGCGTCGACGCCGCCTGGGGGCGCTGGGTGCGGCCCTGGACGCTGGCGGCGTGGATTTTCCTGACCATCGGCATCGCGCTGGGGTCCTGGTGGGCCTATTACGAACTGGGCTGGGGCGGCTTCTGGTTCTGGGATCCGGTGGAAAATGCCTCGTTCATGCCCTGGTTGCTGGCTGCGGCGCTATTGCATTCGTCCATTGTGGTGGAAAAGCGCGAGGCGTTGAAAAGCTGGACCATCCTGCTGGCGATCCTGGCCTTTGGTTTCTCGCTGATCGGGACCTTCATCGTGCGCTCCGGCCTTTTGACCAGCGTGCACGCCTTTGCAAACGACCCCGAGCGGGGGGTTTTCATCCTGATCATCCTCGGCGTGTTTACCGGCGGGGCGCTGACGCTCTTTGCCGCGCGGGCGCAAGTGATGGAGGCCAAGGGCGTGTTCTCGGTCGTCAGCCGCGAAAGCGCGCTGGTCCTGAACAATATCCTGCTGGCGGTCGGGTCGTTCGTGGTGTTCTTTGGGACCCTCTGGCCGATCGTCGCCGAGATGTTCTTTGATCGCAAACTCTCGGTTGGCGCGCCGTTCTTCAATGCGGCCTTTACACCCTTCATGGTGGTTCTGGGGCTGGCGCTGCCTATTGGCGCCATCCTGCCGTGGAAGCGTGGCAAGCTGGCGCGTGCGGCTTACAGCCTGAGGTTCGCCTTCTTTCTGGCACTTGCGCTGGCCATGCTGGTCTGGGCGATGCAGACGGGGCGCAGCGCCTTGGGGCCCGTGGGTCTGTTCCTGGGAGCGTGGATTACGTTCGGAGCCTTTGTCGACCTGTGGAGTCGCACCGGGCGAACCGGCAAGTTTGCCAGGGTTCTGCGGCTTCCTCGCGCGGATTGGGGCAAGGCGGTTGCCCATACCGGTCTCGGCGTCACGATGTTCGCCATTGCCGGGCTGATGGCCTGGGAAGTCGAAGACATTCGCGTCACGCGCATCGGCGAGTCGTTCCAGGTGGGCGGGTTCACATTGACGCTGGACGCGGTCGAGCGGGTGCCCGGGCCCAATTACTTCTCGACCATGGCCACCGTCCGACTGGAGAAGGATGGCCGCCAGGTGGCGCTCCTGCATCCTGAGAAGCGCGAGTATCCGGTGTCCCGGATGCCCACGACCGAGGCTGCTATCGACTACCGTTTCCTGCGGGATGTCTATGTGGTGATCGGCGATCGTCAGGATGACGGCGGTTGGACCATGCGGACCTATATCAAACCCTTTGCGAACTGGATCTGGGCCGGGTCGCTGTTGATGGCAATCGGTGGGCTGCTTAGCCTCAGCGACCGGCGGTTCCGGGTGGCCGCAGGCGCGCGCAAGGCACCCACAGGCGGAGTGCCGGCAGAATGAAGCGGCTGATTGTGATCCTGTCGCTATTTGCGGCCCCACTCTGGGCGGTGCAACCCGACGAAGTGCTGGATGACCCGGCGCTGGAATCGCGGGCACGGGAACTGAGCAAGGAGTTGCGCTGTCTGGTTTGCCGAAACGAGAGCATCGACGAATCGAATGCCGACCTCGCCCGTGACCTGCGGCTGCTGCTGCGCGAGCGTCTGGTGGCCGGGGATAGTGATACGCAGGCCATTGACTATATCGTCGACCGGTATGGCGAGTATGTGCTGCTGAAACCCACGACATCTGGCGCGAACTGGCTGTTGTGGCTGGCCGGGCCCTTGATGTTGCTGACGGCTGCCGGCATGGGCTGGGCCTTTGTGCGGAACAGATCGACCGCGACGACCTCCGCCGAAGAGGCGCTGAGCACCGACGAACAGGAGCGTCTGCGTCGTATTCTCGGCGAGTGACGCGCGGTTTCCCTTTTCGAGCGGTCCGAGATACGCCAGTTTGCCGATATTGAAGCTGCGACCGAGGGCCACGGAAATGGAATACGATACGATAAAATTGGACATCGCCGATGGCCTTGCGGTCTTGACCCTGAATCGCCCGGACAAGATGAACGCCTTGACCGGTCGGATGCGGGCGGAAATCACTTTTGCCATGCGGGCGGCGGCAAAAGAGGCACGCGCCGTCGTGCTGACCGGATCGGGGCGTGCCTTCTGTACCGGGCAGGACCTGGGCGATGCCGCCAGTTCGGGCAAGATCGACCTGGAACGGACCCTGCGCGACGAATACAACCCCATGCTGGAGGCGATCTATGATTGCCCGGTGCCGACCATCGCTGCGGTCAACGGCCCGGCGGCGGGGGCGGGGGCCAACCTTGCGCTGTGCGCCGACGTGGTGATCGCGACCGAAAGCGCCTATTTCTTGCAAGCCTTTGCACGGATCGGCCTGATGCCCGATGCCGGTGGCACCTGGTTCCTGCCACGGCAGATGGGACTGGCCAAGGCGATGGGGGCGGCTCTGTTTGCCGACAAGATCACCGCGCGTCAGGCCGAAAGCTGGGGCATGATCTGGGAAGCGGTCGCCGATGACGAGTTCGACGCCCATTGGCGCAAGCGCGCGGCCTATCTGGCCGACGGGCCGACTGCGGCGTTTGCCAATATCAAAAAGGCGATCCGGTCGAGCTTTGGCAAGTCGCTGCCGGATCAACTCGCGTCCGAGGCGCATTTGCAAGGCGAGTGCGGACGCACGCGCGACTTTCAGGAAGGCGTGGTTGCCTTCATGGAGAAGCGTGCCGCGAAGTTTGAAGGCCGGTGACCAATCGCCGAGTTGACAAGACAGGGGCGTGAGGCGGCATCATGTCAGCATGAGCGCGCCAACCCAACACCCGGATGCTGCCGTCCTTGAACATCTGACAGGACGCAATCGGGGACTGTATTCCTGGATCACCTCGGATGCGGTCGATATCATGCTGGATGACGACGGGATCTTACGCGCGCTGGCCGCGGGCGATATCCGGGTCTCGGGACAGGTCGTCGCCCGCATTCTGAGGCAAAAGAACGGGTTTCATCTGGTCGCGGCACCCGGTGCCCGGATCTGGGTCAACCGGCAGCAGGTCGAGGCCGTCGACCTGAGCCAGGGCGACGTCATAGAGTTCGAGGAACACGGACCGCTTTCGCGCATTCGCATCTACGATGCCCAGCACCATCGGCAAATCTCTCTGAACGATATCCTGGGCGACGCCGCAAGCTATCTGCGGACCAGTCGGCGCCCGCTCTTGCGCCGACTGTCCCGGGCCGCTGGAATGACGCTTAGCCGCGCCCTCGGCAGCCCGTCAATCCTGTTCCGCATCGGGGTTCTGATCACGCTTGGCGTCCTCGCGGTATCGGCTGGGTGGCAGTACGTTTCGGGTCGAGCCTTGCAGGAGCAGATCGAAGGCGGGCGCCTTCAGGTCGATGCTTTGGCCTCGGCCCTGGAAAAAGCCCAACGAGAGGCGATCCGGCCCGGCGATCTGAACGCGCTTCAGGACGAGATCGGGGTTCGCCTGCGCCTGAACGCAGAACGGATCGACACGCTCGAGGATCAATCCACCGCCGGGACGCGGGTCGTCTCTCTGGCAACCGGATCGGTGGTGTTCCTGCAAGGTGGATATGGGCTGCGGGTGCGGGAGACCGGGCAGATGCTGCGGCATGTCCTGGGCCGGGACGGAAACCGGTTGATTTACCCCAATGGCCAGCCTGTGCTTTCGCCGGACGGCGAGGGCCCGGTGGCCGAGGCCCAGGTGACCGGGACCGGCTTTGTCCTGCGCGGGGCAGGGGTGATTGTAACCAACCGGCATGTCGCCGCCCCGTGGGAGCAGAATTCGGCGCTTCAGTTTGGTGGTGATACGTTGGAGCCGGTGCTGACCCGGTTTATCGGCTATATGCCCGGCCGACCTGACGCGATCAATCTTTCCATACTCGCGCTCAGCGACACTGCGGATCTGGCCCTGGTGGTGCCCACGGACGTGTCGTCCTTGCCCGATGGGTTGGATCTGGCCGGAACGCTGCCGGTGCCGGGTCAGGAAGTGCTGGTGATGGGTTATCCGACCGGGCTGATGTCGATGCTCGCGCGGTCCGGCGAGCAATTTGTCGAGGAAATGCGCCTCTCCGGGCGGACGGGGTTCTGGGAAGTGGCCGAGCAACTGGCGGCCGCCGGTCTGATGTGGCCGTTGTCGAGCCGGGGGATCGTTGGGCAGATAACCCAGGCCTCGGTCGTATATGACGCCGAAACCACGCATGGTGGCAGCGGCGGACCGGTCCTGAACCTGCAAGGGCAGGTGGTGGCGGTCAACACGGCCATACTGCCGGATTTCGGCGGCTCGAACCTGGGCGTGCCGGTGGCCGAGGTGAGGGTGCTGTTGACAGCGCCCTCTCGATAAGCTCAGGCGCGGCGGCGGCGTCCGCCGCGGGCGCGTCGTTCGCCACCATCATCGCCGGTGCCGTCCGAGGCGGAGGTGAAGGCGCCCAGCGCTTCGACAATCTGCTCCAGCGTGGGCCGCTCGCCGCGCGGGGTTGAATCAAGCGCGGCCCGCATCTTGACCAGATGCTCGGGCATGGTGCCACAGCAGCCGCCGATGATCTTGGCCCCGGCATCGCGGGCCATGGTGGCATAGACCGCCATCAGATCCGGCGTGCCGTCATAGTGAATATGGCCATCAACATATTTTGGGATGCCTGCGTTGCCCTTGGAAATGATCGGCCGCTCGGTCCCCTGGGCCGCGAACCCCAGAACGGTGCGCAGGATGTCTGACGCCCCGGTGCCACAATTCGCACCAAAGGCCAGCGGCGGGTTGGGGAGACTTTCAACCAACTGGACCATATCGGCCGAGGTTACGCCCATCATGGTGCGGCCGGCGGTGTCGAAACTCATCGTGCCGCACCAGGGCATGTCCGCCAGCGCAAAGGCCTCGGCCGCGGCGCGGTATTCCTCGGGGGCGGAAATCGTTTCCAGCCACAGGACATCGACACCGCCTTCTTTCAAGCCTTCGGCCTGCTCGTGAAACATCTCGACCGCTGCGGCATGGCTCAGGTTGCCGACGGGCTGCATGATCTCGCCGGTGGGGCCGACCGAACCGGCAACGATCACCTTGCGGCCCGCCTTGTCCGCGATCTCGCGGCCCAGTTCCGCTCCGGCCCGGTTAAGTTCGCGCACACGCCCCTGCGCATCGTGCAGCTTGAGCCGCGCCGCCGTTCCGCCAAAGGTATTGGTCAGGAACAGGTCGCTGCCTGCGTCGACAGAGCCCTTGTACAGCGCGCGGATCTTGTCCTGTTCCGTTGTGTTCCACAACTCAGGCGCGTCACCCGATTGCAAACCCATCTTGAACAGGTTCGTGCCGGTGGCCCCGTCGGCGAGGATCACGTCATGGCTGGAGAGCATTGCAGAAAAGGCGTTGGTCATGTCGTTCAAGTTCCATTTCCACGGCGCCGGCGCGGCGCGATCAGACAGGAACCTGTGTCACGAATGCGTGAAAGAGGCAAACGCAAACTTCTCATCATGATGATGAAACGGGTTCAGCCCGCTGTGTTGCACCCACCATCCTGCTGGCGTGCGGTGCCGTTTCACGGACGCCTGCGCAATGCGCAAAAAGGAAAACCCGCAAAGGTCTGTCCGCGGGTTTTCTGTCAATCGGCCATGTGAGGCGATTCAGTTGCCGGCTTCGCTCATGATCTGGGCCTTGGCCGCGGGCAGCAGCTCGGCCATCTTGGCGCGAACGGTATCGGCATCCACCACGCCCTCAAGATCCTTTGCGACCTTGCGCACCACGTCTTCGTGGCCAGCTTCCTCGAAATCTGCCAGAACCACGGATTTGGCATATTCCGCGGCTTCCGCTTCGGACTTGCCCATCAGGCCCGCAGCCCAGAGGCCGAGCATCTTGTTGCAGCGGGCTTGCGCCTTGAACTGCATTTCCTCGTCATGAGCGAATTTGGCTTCGAATGCGTGTTCGCGATCGTCGAAGGTGGTCATGGGTTGCGTCCCCTGCATGAAGTGTCGTTCTTTTCTGATATGCCGCCCGACCGCCGGAACCGCAAGAGGCAGTGGTATGCTTGCGACACTGCGGCGCTTGCCTTATGAGGGCGCCATGAGGGGGGACTCATTCCCCCGTCCCAGCCTGGAAAGGTCGCACATGGCGCGTCGCAACAAGATTTACGAGGGCAAGGCCAAGATCCTCTACGAAGGCCCCGAGCCGGGTACCATCGTCCAGTATTTCAAGGATGACGCCACCGCCTTCAACGCCCAGAAGAAGGATGTGATCGAAGGCAAGGGCGTGTTGAACAACCGCCTCAGCGAGTTTTTCATGACCGGTCTGAACCAGATCGGTGTGCCGACCCATTTCATTCGCCGCCTCAACATGCGCGAGCAACTGGTGCGTGCCTGCGAGATCATTCCGCTGGAAATCATCGTGCGCAATTTTGCCGCGGGCTCGATGTCCAAGCGCCTGGGAATCGAAGAAGGCACCCAATTGCCGCGTCCGATCGTCGAGTACTGTTTCAAGAACGACGAACTGGGCGACCCGCTGGTGACCGAAGAGCATATCGCCGCCTTTGGCTGGGCCAGCCAGCAGGATATGGACGATATCCTCAGCCTGGCGCTGCGCGTAAACGACTATATGTCGGGGCTGATGTATGGCGTCGGCATCAAGCTGATCGACTTCAAGATCGAGATCGGCCGGGTCTATGAAAACGACTATCCCCGCCTGATCGTCGCCGACGAGATCAGCCCGGACAGCTGCCGTCTGTGGGATATCGAGACCGGACAGAAGCTGGACAAGGACGTGTTCCGCCGCGATCTGGGCAGCCTGACGGATGCCTATTCCGAAGTGGCACGCAGGCTCGGGGTGATCCCCAAGACCGCCAACGTGATCAAGCCGACGCTGATCAATTGAAATCACCGCCCGGGATCTGGGCTGGTTCTACCTTTCATACGCCGGGCGGGTGGTCCGGCACGCAACACCGGGGAATAGGACGAGATGAAGGCACGCGTGCATGTGATGCTCAAGAACGGGGTTCTCGATCCGCAAGGCGAGGCGGTGCGCCACGCGTTGGGGGCGATGGGGTTCGACAAGGTGACAGGTGTACGGCAGGGAAAGGTGATTGACCTTGAACTGGCAGACGGCGCAACCGAGGCCGACGTGACCGAAATGTGCGAGAAGCTTCTCGCCAACACTGTCATCGAACGTTACGAGATCGAGCTGGTCTGACCGATGCGCGCCGCGCAGCTGACCGCATGGCGCCAGCCGCTGGCGCTGACCACGCTTCCCGACCCGACGCCGGGCAAGGGCGAGGTCGTGTTGCGCGTTCTGGCCTGCGGCGTCTGTCGGTCGGACTGGCATGCCTGGACGGGTTCGGATCCCGATGTGGTATTGCCGATGGTGCCGGGGCATGAGTTCTGCGGCGAGGTGGTTGCAACGGGCACCGATGTCACGCGCTGGCGCTTGGGGGACCGGGTGATCGCCCCCTTCATCCTGGCCTGTGGCCGCTGCGGTGACTGCGCGGCGGGGCATCAGACCATCTGCGCCAATCAGCAGGTTCCGGGGTTCACCCGCGACGGTGCCTTTGCCGAGTTCATCGCGGTTCCCTTTGCCGATACCAACCTCACCGCACTGCCCGACAGCTTGCTGCCCCATGTTGCCGCGGGCCTCGGGTGTCGCGTCACCACCGCCTGGCAAGCGCTGGTGGGCCGGGCGGAGTTGCGTCCGGGCGAATGGCTGGCGGTGTTTGGTGCGGGCGGTGTCGGGATTTCGGCATTGCTTCTGGGCCGCGCACTTGGTGCGCGTGTCGCGATGGTCGACGTGGTACCCGAGAAGCTGGCCTATGCCAGCGCTCTGGGCGCGGATGCCGTGATCAACGCGTCGGACGTCGACGCCGCGCAGGCGGTGCGCGACCTGACCGGCGGCGGCGCCCATGTCGCCATCGAGGCGCTGGGGATCGCCGCCACCATGACCGGCGCCATGCGGGCCCTGCGCAAGCTGGGCCGGCTGGTGATGATCGGCATGCCGGCCGGCGAGCATACGGCCATGACCCTGCCGATGGATGTGCTCTATTCCGGGCAACTGACCCTGCAAGGCACCCGCGGCATGCCGGCCTGGCGCTATCCCTCGCTGCTCTCTTTGATTGAGGGCGGTCATCTGGATCTGTCACCGCTGGTGACCCGCACCATCACCTTGTCCCAGGCAAGCGACGAGCTTGCCGCCTTTGACCGTCCCGCCCCGCCGGGCGTTGCGGTCATTACCGATTTTCAGACCTAGGAGGTCCCGCTCATGCGTGCTGCTGTTGTCGTTTTCCCCGGATCGAACTGTGACCGGGACTTGGCCGTGGCCTTTGAACAGGCCGGATTCGATGTCACCATGGTGTGGCATAAGGATGCCAGCCTTCCGGCGGGGCTCGATATCGTCGGGGTGCCCGGCGGTTTCAGCTATGGCGACTATCTGCGTTGCGGTGCCATCGCGGCCCAATCTCCGATCTGCAAGGCCGTTGTCGAGCATACCGAACGTGGCGGTTACGCCATCGGCGTCTGCAACGGTTTCCAGATCCTGACCGAGACGGGCATCCTGCCGGGTGCTTTGCTGCGTAATGCTGGCCTGAAATACATCTGCAAGACTGTCGGGCTGAAAGTCGCGACCTCGGACAGTGCGTTCACTCAGGGCTACAATGCGGGCGACGTAATCGGTATTCCGATCGCACATCATGACGGCAACTATTATGCTGACGACAAGACGTTGGCGATGCTGCGCGATCAGGATCGCGTAGCGTTTACCTATGCCGAGAACCCCAATGGCTCGCGCGGGGATATCGCCGGTATCCTGTCCGAAAACCGCCGGGTGCTGGGAATGATGCCGCATCCCGAACGGGCGGCGGATGTCGGCCACGGTGGCACGGACGGAGCGGCGCTCTTCCGCGCACTGGCAGGCGTGCTCACGCCCGCATGACTTGAGATGCGCCCCGTGCAGGCGTAGCTTGGGCATATGAACAAGCCACACCGTCCAAATGGTGACAACACCAGCTGGATTCGCTCCGGTCAGCTTAGCTGGCGGGTTCGGCTTGCATTGGTGTTTCTGCTGGTGTCCGCCACTGCTACGGTTTGGGTCACCAACCGGCTGTTGACCGACCGTTTTACCGAAAGCACCCGCAATCGGGCCGAACTGCGACTTGCGCTCTATTCAGGCAACCTGCTGAGCGAATTGCGCCGCAACGCCATCGTGCCCCAGCTGCTGGCGCGAGATCCGACGCTGATCTCGGCGCTGCAATCCAGCAATTACTCGCAGTCCACACAGCGCCTGATTTCCTTTGTCGAGGAGATCGGTGCCGCTTCGTTGATGCTTCTCGACCGGGACGGGCGCGCGGTTGCCGCCACCGACCGCAACCGGTTGGGAGAACTGCATCGCTCCGCTGCCTATTTTGTTGAGCCGGTGCGCTCGAACGCGACGGTTTTTACCGCCTATCAACACGAGGCGGGAGGATACCGGTTCACCTATTCCCGCAGGCTCGAAGACAGTTCCGAAGTTCTTGGTGTCATCGTCGTTGAAGTGGACCTGCAAAAATTCGAGCGCGCCTGGTCCGGGATTTCGGACGCGGTGTTTGTGACCAATACCGAAGGCACCATCATCCTGTCCACCGAACCCCGCTGGCGTGGCCTGAAAGAGACCGAGGCGCTGCGCCGCCAGACGCCGGAGAATGCAATCGAGCGGGCGATACGGGTTACGGCGGATTGGACCGCGCTGCCGCCCGATGCCTATCTGCGCGGCGAGGCGGTGATGCGGATGGACAGCCGTATTCCATTTCGGGGCTGGCAGATGACGTCGTTTTCGACCTACTCGTCGATCCGGGAGCGGGTGAACGGCGTGCTGGCGCTTGAGATCATGGGATTCGCGATTCTTCTGGCGCTCAGCTTCTATGCACTCAGTCGCCGCACCGCGTTTCGCATGGCGCTGTTCCAGCGCGAGTCGGCGGAGCTTCGCGCGCTTAATGCGCGGCTACAGCGGGAAATCGCCGAGCGCGAACGAGTGCAAAAGACACTGGAAGTCGCCGAGCAGACGCTGGCACAAAGTTCGAAACTGGCGGCCCTGGGTGAGATGTCGGCGGCGGTCAGCCACGAGTTGAACCAACCGCTGGCGGCGATGAAAACCTATCTGGCGGGTGCCCGCCTGCTGCTGCGCCGCAACCGGCCTGAGGAAGCCCTGGCCAGCTTTGGCCGCATCGACGACCTGATCGAGCGCATGGGCGCGATCACCCGGCAATTGAAGTCATACGCGCGCAAGGGGCAGGAAGCGTTTTCGCCAATAAACATGGGTGAGGCATTGACCACATCGCTGTCGATGATGGAACCGCAGCTCCGCCAGAGACAGGTGCAGATCACCCAGATCCTGCCGGATCGCCCTGTGCTGGTCATGGGGGATCGGATGCGGATCGAACAGGTGATGGTGAACCTCTTGCGGAACGCTCTGGATGCCACCAAATCGGTTCGTAATCCCGAGGTCGAGATCATTCTGGCCGCAGGTGAAACCGCGACCCTGACGGTGCGGGACAATGGCGATGGCATCAAGGATTTCGAAAATATTTTCGAGCCGTTCTACACGACCAAGCAGCCGGGCGACGGAGTCGGTCTGGGGCTTGCAATCTCTTCGGGGATCGTCAACGACCTTGGTGGCCGACTGACGGCGCGCAACGGGCAGCATGGGGGCGCGGTTTTCGAAATGCAGCTCCCGATCCTGGAAGACGGTCTCGAGGCCGCAGAATGACGAGGTAACAGCGATGGCACAGGCCATGAAGATTGCGATTGTCGATGACGAGCAGGATATGCGCCAGTCGATCAGCCAGTGGCTGGCCCTGTCGGGATACGACACCGAAACCTTTGCCAGCGCCGAAGAGGCGCTGAAGATTCTTGGTCCGGATTATCCGGGGATCGTGATCTCGGACATCAAGATGCCCGGGATGGACGGGATGCAGTTCCTGCGCAAGCTGATGGGCGCCGACAGCTCGCTGCCGGTCATCATGATCACCGGTCACGGCGATGTTCCGATGGCGGTCGAGGCGATGCGCGTGGGCGCGTTCGATTTTCTGGAAAAACCGTTCAATCCGGATCGGATGTCGGACCTGGCCAAGCGCGCCAGCAATGCCCGTCGGCTGACACTGGACAACCGGGCACTGCGGCGAGAGCTGAGCGACGGGTCCCAGATCATCAAGAAGCTGATCGGGACCAGCCCCGTGATGGAGCGTCTGCGCGAGGATATCCTGGACCTGGGGCAGGCTGATGGCCATGTGCTGATCGACGGCGAGACCGGGACCGGCAAGACGCTGGTGGCCCATGCGCTGCATGCCGTGGGCAGCCGGGCGGGCAAGAAATTCGTTCTGGTTTCCTGTGCTGCTCTCGAAGAAGAGGCATTGGCAAAGCGGCTGTTCGGCCCGATGAACCCGGAGGACGCGCAATTGCCGGCGATCGAGGAAGCGCGCGGTGGAACGCTGGTGCTGGAAGACGTGGAATCCTTGAGCGATACGCTTCAGGCTAAGCTCTTGTCGGTGATGAACGAGCAAGGGACCCCCGCCGAGACACGGATCATCGCGATTTCGAACCTGCAAGAGGCCGGAAAGACCAGCGAGGATGTGTTGCGTCCGGATCTGTTCTACCGGCTTGCGGCGCTGCGCCTGACGATGCCGCCGCTGCGCCAGCGGGGCGAGGATATCCTGACGCTATTCACCCGGCTCAGCGAGCAGTTCGCCGAGGAATACGGCTGTGACGCGCCGCAGGTCAGCGCGCAGGAGGCCGCGCAGCTGTTGCAGGCCCCCTGGCCGGGTAACGTGCGCCAGCTGATCAACATCGCGGAACGTGCTGTGTTGCAGGCGCGGCGTGGCTCGGGGACAATCGCCTCGCTTCTGATGTCCGATCACGAGGACATGCAGCCGGTGATGACGACGGAGGGCAAGCCGCTCAAGGAGTATGTTGAGGCCTTCGAGCGCATGCTGATCGACAATACGATGCGCCGCCACAAGGGCTCGATCGCGGCGGTGATGGACGAATTGTGCCTGCCGCGCCGGACGCTGAACGAAAAGATGGCGAAATACGGTTTGCAGCGGTCAGACTACCTCTGACCAGCGCCTTCGGCGACGGCTTCAAGGAGGTCAGTCAGAGCATCCGGGGCGCTGTTCGCCACATCATGGGTGCCCGGCAGAGTCAGATGGGTCCAACCAGCAATCCCCTGGGCGTTGCGCGCCAGTCCCGCCAGCGGGCTGTCGCTCATTGATACCGCGTAGCGCGCCGGTTCGGGCGGGAGGGCGCCGTTGATCAAAACGACGGCCCCCGTGAGACTGGCCAGGCTTTGCGGCCGGATCCGGTCGCCATAGCGGTTGCGCAACGCCGCCGGGGCGGGCCACAGACCGGCGTCGACGATACCCGGGGCGTTGACGACCAGGTACTCCAGCGTTTGCGTATCGGCCGGGATCACCTTGGGTGGCGAGGCAATCGGCAACGGCCCCTCGATCATGACGACCGAACGGACAGTGGCGCGCGTCCGGTCCCAGGCTGCGGTTGCGATGCGCACCCCGGCGCTATGGGCCGCCAGAACAACCGGCCCGCCGGCAGCCTTGATGACCCGCGCCAGTCGATCCGCCAAAGCGTCAACGCCGATTGCAGCATCTGTCGCCGGTAGATCCGGGGCATGGGTGGCGATCCCGCGCGCGTTCAGGCGTGCCTCTACCGGTTGCCAGTACCAACCGCCAACCCAGGCGCCGTGGACAAGAACAATCTCGACGGGCGCCATTGCGCGAGGCAGGCGCGGCAGGACCAGCGCGGCGGCCCCGGTAACAATAACCGATCTTCGGTCCATCGCCCCATGCTTGTCCGAGAGTCTGCCCGGGTCAAGCGGGCGTCGATGCAAAGATGCACTTTGCCCATTGTCTTTTCCACAGCTCTGCTTTTAATGTGGTCGGACGGGCCGGGCGCTTTGAGACCACGCGCCCGCACCCTGAGAGTTTCGCTGCTCTGCCCCCGTTGGCACAGATCCCGGAGACAAAGCAGACCGATTGGCCCCGTGAAGGGGCGTGCAAATACCTTCGCCCAGAAATCGGGTGACGGGAATTAACGGGCGGGTCTGGAATGTTCCGGCCTGTCGGAGAAGAACCGCGATGACGCGCGCGCGAAGAGTCAATGGACCAGCAGGGGGCCTCACGGCAATACCTTGCCGCGCGCGGTCGCTTATCGCCCAGACAAGACACCCCTCAGACATTGTTCGCTTGGCAACCGCAAGGCCGCCCGGGCGTTCAGTTGTGACCGGGTGCATCAAGGACACATGGCAAAGAAGATGCTTATCGATGCCACCCACTCGGAAGAGACCCGGGTTGTGGTGGTTGATGGAAACAAGGTCGAAGAGTTCGATTTTGAATCCGAAAACAAACGTCAGCTAGCTGGCAATATCTATCTGGCAAAAGTAACGCGGGTCGAACCCTCGCTTCAGGCCGCATTTGTAGACTATGGCGGAAATCGCCATGGCTTTCTGGCCTTCTCTGAAATCCATCCTGACTACTATCAGATTCCGGTCGCCGACCGTCAGGCCCTGATGGAAGAGGAGCGCGCCTATGCCGAGGCGCAGCGCGCCCGCGACGAGGACGAGGACAAGCCCAAGCGCAGCCGCAGCCGGTCGCGCAGCAAGGCCGCTGCTGTAAAATCCGACGACCCGGTCGAGGTCATGGAACTGGCCGAGGCCGAAATCAGCGGCATGGAAACCATCGACCTGAGCGACGAGGGCACCGACGAGATCGACGTGCCCGAGGGCGAGTCGCCGATGGAGCGTGTGGCAGAAACCCCGGTCGAGGAACCGGAAGACGCTGGCGCCGATGCGCGCGACGTCGAAGACACCGAGGACGATCACGATGCCGACGAGGGCCAGGCCCCGTCGGACGCCGCCTCAAAGGATGACAGCATCGAATCCATCGCGGAAGAGGATGATGTCGAAGACCTGCGCCCGCCGCGCAAACCGCGCCCGCGCAAGTACAAGATTCAGGAAGTGATCAAGGTCCGCCAGGTCATGCTGGTACAGGTGGTCAAGGAAGAGCGCGGAAACAAGGGTGCCGCGCTGACGACATACCTGTCTTTGGCAGGCCGCTATTGCGTCCTGATGCCGAACACGGCGCGCGGCGGCGGGATCAGCCGCAAGATCACCAATGCCGTTGATCGCAAGAAACTGAAAGAGATCGCCGCCGAGATGGACGTGCCCCAGGGCGCGGGCCTGATCGTGCGGACCGCGGGCGCCAAGCGCACCAAGGCCGAGATCAAGCGTGATTATGAATACCTTCAGCGGATGTGGGAACAGATCCGCGAACTGACGCTGAAATCCATTGCGCCCGCCAAGATCTATGAAGAGGGCGACCTGATCAAGCGTTCGATCCGCGACCTTTACAACCGCGATATCGACGAGGTTCTGGTCGAGGGCGAAGGCGGCTACCGCATCGCCAAGGACTTCATGAAGATGATCATGCCGAGCCACGCCAAGAACGTGCAGCGGTACGAGGATCAGTTGCCGCTGTTCGCGCGCTTCCAGGTGGAAAGCTACCTGAACTCGATGTTCAACCCGACGGTGCAGTTGAAATCCGGTGGCTATATCGTGATCGGCGTGACCGAGGCGCTGGTGGCGATTGACGTCAACTCTGGCCGGGCCACCAAGGAGGGTTCGATCGAGGAGACCGCGCTCAAGACCAACCTGGAGGCTGCTGACGAAGTGGCCCGCCAATTGCGCCTGCGCGATCTGGCCGGTCTGATCGTGATCGACTTCATCGACATGGACGAGCGCAAGAACAACGCCGCCGTCGAAAAGCGCCTGAAGGACAAGCTTAAATCCGACCGTGCCCGCATTCAGGTGGGCCGGATATCGGGCTTTGGTCTCTTGGAGATGAGCCGCCAGCGTCTGCGCCCCGGCATGATCGAGGCCACGACGCAGCCGTGCCCTTCGTGTCACGGCACCGGACTGATCCGTTCCGACGACAATATGGCGCTGAGCATTCTGCGTCAGATCGAAGAGGAAGGCACCCGCCGCCGCTCGCGCGAGGTGCTGGTGCGTTGCCCCGTTGGCATTGCCAACTTCCTGATGAACCAGAAGCGCGAGCATATTGCGCAGATCGAGGCGCGCTATGGCATGTCCGTGCGCATCGAAGGCGATCCGCATCTGGTCAGTCCGGATTTCAGCCTTGAGAAGTTCAAGACCGCGACCCGGGCGGTACCACAGGTGCAGGCGCCGGTCGTTTCGGTCGATACCAGGCTGATGGAGCAGATCGACGCGGACGAGGCCGCCGAGGACGAGGACGACAACGACGAAGTGCGGACCGAAACACCGGGCGAAGGGGACAGCGAAGGCAAACCCAAGCGCAAACGGCGTCGGCGGCGTCGGCGCAAGAGCGGTGGCAACGGGAATGAAGACAGCACTTCCGAAACAGAAAACGGTGACGACGAGAGCGAGGACGTAGGTGCAAGCTCTGAGATTGAGGCCGAAGGCGAAGCGGCTGAAGCAGAGACCGGGTTGGATGCCACATCGGGCACAGACGACACCGTCGAAAGCAAGACCACGGCGCCGCGCAAACGTACCCGCAGCCGCAAGAAATCGACCAAGGCCGAAGCAGCGGTTGACGAGGCAGTGACGGAGGAGGCCGCGATCGCGGCAAATACCGAGGTCGAAGAGGAGGCCGCGCCCAAGCCTGCGAAGAAACCCGCCAAGCCGCGCAAACCACGCAGCAGCAAGAAGGCAGAGACCCCGGCGGGAGCCGATGATGCAGACGCGGCGGTTGAGGCCCCCGTGGAACCGGCGTCGGTCGAACAGAATGCCGTGGTCGAAACCCCAGCGGGCGAGACCGAGGCCGATGAACCGCCGGTTGTCGAGGCCGCGTTGGAACCGACCGCGTCCGGGACCGAAACTGTCGAGGCAACCTCCGCGCCGGAACCCGTTGCGGCTCCTGCCGAAGTTCTGGCGGAAGATGTATCACAGCCTACCGGAGACGCTCCGGCGGCATCTGCCGAACCGGTCATCGCGAAAGAGGAACAGGCTGAGCCGGAGCTGGTTGCGGCCGAAGCTGAAGCTGAACCCGAGAGCCCGCCGAAACCCAAACGGCGTGGGTGGTGGTCTCTGGGCCAATAAGACTGCAAAGGCGGGCTCTCGGGCCCGCCTTTTTCATTCCGCCCGGCGGATCAGATATACTTGGTGACCGGAAGACTCGTCCTGTGCGATCAGCACATGACCCGCTTCGGTGCAGAAATGCGGCACGTCGATCACCGCAGCCGGGTCGTCGGCCAACAGCCGCAGCACCGCGCCCGGCGCCATGGATTTCAGCCGCTTGCGGGCCTTGAGCACGGGCAGGGGGCAGAGCAACCCGAGCGCGTCGAGGGTCTCGATTTCTTCGGTCATGCTTAGCAGATACGCCCGGCCCGCGCGCCTGTCCAGCGCCGGGTGTTAAGCTGAAACATATTGGCCACGAGGATGTGACCGCATGGCCCCGTGACGTGGCGCGCGCGATACCTTATGTGCAGATCATGTTTGGAATAGAGATCATCGATGCGGGGCTATTGCCCGCCATGTTCGTGGCGCTCCTTGGCGGGATCGTCAGCTTTCTCAGCCCCTGTGTGCTGCCCATCGTGCCGCCCTATCTGGCCTATATGAGCGGGGTAAGCCTGGGCGAGATTCAGGATCAGGCTGCCGCCCGGCGCAAGGCGACGCTGGCGGCGCTGTTCTTTGTGTTGGGCCTGTCGACCGTCTTTCTGCTCTTGGGGTTCACGGCTTCGGCCTTTGGTGCCTTTGTGCTGTCCAATCAGGAACTGTTCGCAAAGGTCTCGGGCGTGGTGGTCATCGTCTTTGGCCTGCACTTCCTGAGTGTCTTTCGCATTCCGTTGCTGGATCGCGAAGCGCGGATGCAGACCGGCGATGCCGGTGGTTCGGTGTTTGGGGCCTATGTGCTGGGTCTTGCCTTTGCCTTTGGCTGGACCCCCTGTATCGGGCCGCAGCTGGGCGCGATCCTGTCGCTGGCGGCGTCCGAGGCCTCGGTGGCGCGCGGCACGCTGTTGCTGGGTGTTTATGCGGCGGGGCTGGGGGTGCCATTCTTGCTGGCGGCCATGTTCCTCAGCCGCTCAATGGCGGTGATGAACCGGATCAAGCCGCATATGGGGCTGATCGAAAAGGTGATGGGCGGGCTGTTGCTGTTTGTCGGCATCATGCTGGTCACGGGCCTCTTCACCCAGTTCAGCTGGTGGCTACTGGAGACCTTTCCGGCGTTGGCGGTGCTGGGCTGAGCGGGGCCGGGGGGCTGTCTGCCCCCCGCCGTCGGGCCGTTGGCCCGCCGCCCCCCGAGAGTACTTGCAACCAGAAAGAAGCAGCAGGATTGTCACCGCGTGGGCTTAATCTTGCCCCAGTGATCGGCTAGGCTCGGACCAAAGAGGTCGAGCCATGAGCAGTGTTCCATCCGCAGGTCAGGTGCGCCGACGCCGGGTGTTCTATATCCCCGGCTACGATCCGATTCATCCCCGCCGTTATCGCGAGCTCTATCGCAAGGAAAGCGCCGAGCAGGCGCGGATCTCGGGTTATTCCGTGACGCTGAAGCCCAAGACCACCAAGGGTCCTTATGGCTGGCATGTCAGCTCCGAACAGGAGGGTGGGGCGGTTGAGGCGGATGTGGAGGTGCTGGTCTGGTCCGATATCGTGCGGGGCAGCATGTCGAACTCGATCCCGGCCACCTATGCGCAGCTGGCCCGCACCGCTTGGACCTATATCGCCTCGGGCGTGCTGTGGCGGTTGATGCGGCTGCGGAAGGGGCCGGTGATTGCCGCGCTTTACCCGGTCGGGATGCTCTTGGCGCAGCTACTGGCGGCGCTGCTGCTGGTCTGGCTGGGTTGGCGGCTGGGCGGGGTGACCGGATGGCCGTTTGCCGCACTGGCCGGTATGGCAGCTGGCGCGGGCGCGGGGGTCTACCTGCTGCGCTGGTTTCGATCCAAGGACGGCACCTTCTTTGCCTATTACCTGATGCATGACTATGCCTATTCGGCGCGCTGGCGCGGTGCCAACCCGCCCGAACTGGAGGCGCGGATCGGTGATTTCGCCGAGCGGATCGCCGGGGCGCTGGCCAGCGATGTGGACGAGGTGCTGGTGGTGGGTCATTCCTCGGGCGCGCATGTGGGCGTGTCGGTGCTGGCCGATCTGATCCGCGCGGGAAGGGTGCCCGCGGACGGTCCGGCGCTGGGGTTTCTGACCCTGGGGCAGGTGGTGCCGATGGTGTCGTTCCTGCCCGAGGCGCAGCGGCTGCGCGCCGATCTGCACTTTCTCTGCACCCGCGACGAGCTGGCCTGGGTCGATGTCTCGGCCCCGGGCGATGGTTGTGCATTCGCGCTGTGTGATCCGGTTGCGGTCAGCGGCGTTGCCCCGGTAACGGGCAAGCGCTGGCCGCTGGTGCTGTCGGCGGCCTTTACTCAGACGCTCAGCCCGGCCCGTTGGTCCGAGCTGCGCTGGCGCTTTTTCCGGCTGCATTTTCAGTATCTCTGCGCCTTTGACCGGGTTGGGGATTACGACTATTTCCGCATCACCGCCGGGCCGGAGACTTTGGCCACGCGCTATCGCAACCGGGCGCCGTCGAAATCGCTGATCGACCGGGCGGTGAGCAAGTATACCGATATGGGCGCCGCATGATCCCGCCCAAACCCCCCGCGCGTCCGGACAAGGTGTCGCTCTGGCGGTACCTGAAACTGTTCCGCCAGGACCTGTTGTCGGCGCAGCCCGCGCGGCTTTACCGCGCCTGGATGGCCGAGTTCCGCACTCCCTTCTTTCGCTCGTATCTGGTGAACCAGCCCGATCTGGTGGACACGGTGCTGAAGGGGCGGCCTGACGATTTTCCCAAATCCAACCGCATCAGCGAAGGGTTGCGGCCGCTGTTGGGCAATTCGGTCTTTCTGACCAATGGCGCGACCTGGAAACGCCAGCGGCGCATCATCGACCCGGCATTTGAGGGCGGGCGCCTGCGCGATACCTTTCCCGCTATGTGGGCGGCGTCCGAGGCGGCGGTGAACCGGCTGGCGGAACAAGCCGGACAGGAGACCGAGATCGAAGAGGTCACCAGCCACGCGGCGGCGGATGTGATTTTCCGCACCCTGTTCTCGATCCCGATCGAACATGAGGTGGCGGCGCAGGTGTTCACCCGGTTTCGGGCCTATCAGCGGGCGCAGCCGCTGCTGAACCTTGCGGCCTTTGTGCCGGTACCGCGCTGGGTGCCCCGGTTCCATTCGCGAGAGACCCGACGGAACGCGGCGGTGATCCGGGGGCTGATCCGGCAGTTGACCGATACCCGGATGGAGGAGATCCACGCCGGTACCGCGCCCGACGATCTGGCCACCAAGATCATGACCACAACCGATCCGCAGACCGGCGACCGGTTCGACACGGACGAGATGGTCGATCAGGTGGCGATCTTTTTCCTGGCCGGGCATGAAACCAGCGCCTCGGCGCTTGCCTGGACGCTGTACCTGATGGCGCTTTACCCTGACTGGCAGGAGAAACTGGCGGAGGAGGCGCGGGTACTGGACGGCGCGCCGGATTTCAGCGTGATGTCGAAACTGCGCCTCAGCCGCGATGTGTTCCGGGAGGCGCTGCGCCTGTATCCGCCGGTGCCGATGATGGTGCGCGAGACGACTTGCGCTGAGCACTTTCGTGACCGCGATGTGCCCAAGGGCGCGCAGATCGTGCTCAGCCCCTGGCACCTGCACCGGCATGAGCGCCTGTGGGAGCGGCCCGACGACTTCGACCCCACCCGCTGGCAGACCGAGAATGGCAAGACCTGCCAGCGCACTGCCTATATGCCGTTTTCGGCCGGGCCGCGTGTCTGCACCGGGGCGGGGTTTGCCATGGTCGAGGGGCCGTTGATCCTGTCGATGCTGCTCAGCCGGTTCCGGTTCGAGCGGATCGCGGGGCGCGAGCCGGTTCCGGTGGCGCATCTGACCGTGCGGGCCGCGGATGGTATCTGGCTGCGCGTCCTTGAGCGCTAACATCCTACCATCCGTCAGAACCATGATATATGCCGTGCCAAACGGAATCATTTAGACGGGAAAGACATATGTCCAAGGCACAAATGCACGAACAGATGGCAAACGGTGCGGGTTTTATCGCGGCCCTGGATCAGAGCGGCGGATCGACCCCCAAGGCGCTGGCGCTTTATGGTGTGGACGCGGCGCAATACGGATCCGAGGAAGAGATGTTCGCCGAGATCCAGCGCATGCGCGCCCGGATCATCCTGGCCGACGATTTCACCAGCAAGAAGGTGATCGGCGCGATCCTGTTCGAACGCACCCTGGGCGAGAGCATCGAGGGCCGTAAGGTTGCCGATTACCTGTGGAACGTCAAAGGTGTCGTGCCCTTCCTCAAGATCGACAAGGGGCTTGAGGACGAGGCCAACGGCGTGCAGCTGATGAAGCCGATCCCGGGTCTGGCCGCGACCCTGGCCAAGGCCGAAGGCGTATTCGGCACCAAGGAACGCTCGGTCATCCACGAGGCCAATGCCGAAGGCATCGCCGCCGTGGTGGCGCAGCAGTTCGACGTGGCGCGTGAGGTGATCGCCGCCGGCATGGTGCCGATTGTCGAGCCCGAGGTGAACATTCACTCGACCACCAAGGCGCAGGCCGAGGAGATGCTGAAGGAGGAAATCCTGAAACATCTCGATACGCTCGCCGAAGGGCAGGACGTGATGCTGAAGCTGACCATTCCCAGCACCGCCAACCTGTATGACGCGCTGGCCGATCATCCCCGTGTTGTGCGGGTGGTGGCGCTGTCCGGCGGCTATTCCACCGATCAGGCCTGCGACCTGCTCAGCCGGAACGGCAAGATGATCGCCTCCTTCTCGCGCGCGCTGACCGAAGGCCTCTCGAAACAGCAGTCGGATGCCGAGTTCAACGCGGCCCTGGGCAGCAATATCGACAAGATCTATCGCGCCTCGCTGTAAGAGCCGCGAAATACGGGAACCGGGCCGCGACATCGCGGCCCGTTTTCATTTGGGCGGCGTGAATTCGGCCCGCATCCGCGCCGCCTTGTCCCGCATGACGCAGCCGCTCGCATGGTCGTTGACCAGCCCCATGGCCTGCATGAAGGCGAACACCGTGGTGGGGCCCACGAATTTCCAGCCGCGTTTCTTCAGGTCCTTTGACAATGCGGTCGAGGCGGGGATGATGCTGGCTGTCTGCGGCTCGGGCAGGTCCTCGGGCGCAGGCTCATAGGACCAGACATAGGCCGCCAGACTGCCATGTTCGGCCAGCAGATCGCCCATCCGGCGGGCATTGTTGATCACCGCCTCGATCTTGCCGCGATGACGGATGATACCGGCATTGCCCAGCAGCCGGGTGATATCCGTGTCGTCATAGGCGGCGATGCGGGTCCAGTCGAACCCGTCGAACGCGGCGCGGAAATTCTCGCGCTTGGCGAGGATGGTGCGCCAACTGAGGCCGGATTGAAAGCTTTCAAGGCAGAGCTTTTCGAACAGGCGCTGGTCTTCACCCACCGGATAGCCCCATTCGCGGTCGTGATAGTCGAAGAATTCCGGCGCCGCATTGCACCAGCGACAGCGCGGCTGCCCGTCAGGGCCGGGGATGGTGGTGCTCATGCCGCCGCACCGGGCAGCAGAAAGGCAAAATCGGCGCTGGTGCGTGACGGGGTGAGTTCGAGGATCTCGGCACTCACCACATCCTCGATTACAAACGGATCGGCGGCGACGCGGGCCTCGACCTCGGCCCGCGAGGCGGCACGGGCAAGGATGCCGCCGCCCAGTTGCGGCTGAAGGCTGCCCGCAATGTCAAAGACGCCGTTGTCAAACCCCTGTTTCAGCCAGTCCACATGGCCTGCGATGAACTCGGGTGCGCGGGATTTGTTGGTCGAGAATTTCATAAATATCATAAACATCTGGTCATTTCCTCAAGTTTTCCTGGAAAGCGTGTTGTCGAGCCAGCGGTGCATTTCGTCCACCTCGGCGCGCAGGAACCCCTCGTCATGAAAGCTCTGCGCCAGCGTGGCGGCACCCTGGCTGCGCGCCAGCAGATGCATCGCCAGCGCGGGTGCCTCTGTGCTGTGGCCGGCCTCGGCGAACTGGCGCTGCAACCAGTTGCGAAACAGGGTGAACAGCCCGTTGGCCTGCCCCTGCGCGGAATGGTCAAGCTTGCTGAGTTCGGTGCAGAGCGAGCCCACTGGACAGCCGTAACGGGTGATCTTGGCCTGGTTCATGATCATCAGGTCGATGAAACTGGCGATGCGGGCGCGGGGGCTGTCACCATCGCCCTGCCAATTTTCCAGCATCTGCGCGGTGCGGGCCAGTCGCAACTGGATCACCTCGGCCAGAATCTCGTCCTTGGTCTTGAAGTGATAATAGAAATTGCCGCGCGAGATAGCCACCGCTGCTGCGATATCGGCGAATGAGGTCTGCGCAAAACCCTGCCGGTAGAACAGATCATCGGCGGCGGCGACGATCTGTTCGCGGGTCTGTGCCTGTGCCATATCCAACCTCTAGGATGCGTGTCCTAGAGGTTGTAGGGCGAGCGTCCTAATCTTGTCAACCCGTGTTCAGCACCGGCTTTGATACCAGGTCAGGACATAGACGCGGATGGCCGAGGCAAGGCCGGTCTCGGGGTCACGCGCGGCATCAATATCGCCTGCCAGAACGTTGATTGGTATATCTTTTTCTTTTGCAATTTCGCGAAACGCCCGCCAGAACGCATCCTCGAGCGAGACCGAGGTGCGGTGCCCTCTCAGCGTCAGCGAGCGTTTGACGGGGCGGCCGCTCATTCCTCGACCTCGTGGCCGTCGTGATCGCGCCGGGCCTTGTCGGCACGGGCGCGGTCCAACTGTTTGGCGGCCTTGCTGCGGCCGAATTTCGCGGCGTTCTCGTCCGCACGCGCCTTTTTCTCGGCGCGCGCCTTCTGTTTGCGGAACTGGTTGAGGTTGACCGGCTTGCCCATCAGTCGCGCGGGCCGATCATCTGTTCGGGGCGTACCACCCGGTCAAAGGTCTCAGCGTCGACAAAGCCCAGCCGCACCGCCTCTTCGCGCAGGGTGGTGCCGTTCTTGTGCGCGGTCTTGGCGACCGTGGTGGCGTTGTCATAGCCGATGGTCGGCGCCAGCGCGGTGACCAGCATCAGGCTTTCGCGCATCAACTGGTCGATCCGGGCGGTGTTGGCGCGGATGCCCAGTAGCATCCTCTGGGTGAAACTGTCCGTCGCATCGCCTAGAAGTTGCATGGATTGCAACAGATTATAGGCCATCATTGGATTATAGACATTGAGTTCGAAATGCCCCTGCGAGCCTGCGAACTTGATTGCCGCGTCATTGCCCATCACATGGGCAGCGACCTGGGTTAGCGCCTCGGCCTGGGTCGGGTTGACCTTGCCGGGCATGATCGAACTGCCGGGTTCGTTTTCCGGCAGGACCAATTCCCCCAGGCCCGAGCGGGGGCCGGAACCCAGAAAGCGGATATCGTTGGCGATCTTGTAGCAGCTTCCCGCCACCGTCGCGAGCGCGCCGGACAGAAAGACCATCGCGTCATGGGCGGCCAGCGCCTCGAACTTGTTGGGCGCGGTGACCAGCGGCAGGCCGGTGATCCGGGCCATGTTGGCGGCGACCGCCTCGGCCCAGCCCGCGTGTGTGTTCAGGCCGGTGCCCACGGCGGTGCCGCCCTGGGCCAGCTCGTAAATGCCGGGCAGGGCCAATTCGATCCTGGCCAGCCCCATGCGGAGCTGGTGGGCATAGCCCGAAAACTCCTGTCCCAGGGTCAGCGGCGTTGCGTCCTGGGTATGAGTGCGGCCGATCTTGATGATATCGCCGAATTCTTCGGCCTTCTGTTCGAGCCCGGCCAACAGGGCGCGCAACCCCGGCAGCAGGATGTCGCGCGCGGTCATCGCCACCGCCACATGCATTGCGGTGGGAAAGGTGTCGTTCGACGATTGCCCCATGTTCACATGGTCGTTCGGGTGCACCGGATCCTTGCTGCCCAGCTGGCCGCCCAAGAGTTCGATGGCGCGGTTGGCGATCACCTCGTTGGCGTTCATGTTCGACTGGGTGCCGGAACCGGTCTGCCAGACCACAAGCGGAAAATGGTTGTCCAGCTTGCCCTCGATCACTTCGCTCGCCGCGGCGATGATCGCATCCGCGAGGTCCGGGGCCAAAGCGCCGGTTTCGCGGTTGCGCAGGGCGCAGGCCTGTTTCACCACACCCAGCGCCCGGATGATAGCGACGGGCTGACGCTCCCACCCGATGGGAAAATTCTGGATCGAGCGCTGGGTCTGCGCCCCCCAATACCGGTCGGCCGGCACCTCAAGCGGGCCAAAACTGTCTGTTTCTATTCGCGTTCCCGTCATGTGTGCCTCCGATCTGGGGTTCGCTTCAGATTTCACCGGTCTCTGCCTGGGTGCAAGAGAGATAGGGTTACCATCAGGGATCGAAACAGGTTTTTTCCGACTGCGCAGACTCATGCGTTGTTCCCTGCTCAGAGCGCGCTAATATGAGATGATCTGTCAGCCGTAGGAGGCAACAATGCGCGCCGTGAGCCTTAGCCTACCATTCCGCAGGATATGGCTGCTTTCGTTTTTAGCACTGTCCGTATTGCTTGTGCCCGATCCGGTCAGGGCAGCCGAAATAGAACAATTCGTCGGTGAGTACGAAGGCAATGCGGACCTGATCCGCGCCGATGGCAGTATCGAACCCCGAGACATGAGCGTTTCCATTCAAGAGACCAAGGACGGATTTAACGTCAGTTGGTCGACGACGATCCAGAAACCGGACGGCAGGATCAAGGAGAGCGACTATTCGGTCGATTTCCTGCCCAGTTCCAGAGAGGGCATTTATTCAGCGGCCATGACCCGGAACGTGTTCGGCCATGCCGTGCAACTCGACCCGATGAAGGGCGAACCCTATGTCTGGGGGCGGATCGTCGGTGACACCATGACAGTCTATTCGCTTTTCGTAGCGGATGACGGTGGTTACGAGATGCAGCAGTTCGACAGGACGTTGGCTGATGGAGGATTGATGCTCAAGTTTTCACGGCTGAAGAACGGCGTCATGGAGCGCTCTGTCGAAACTTTTCTGCAAAAGCAATAGCGGCTGATCGGTGCGGCAAGCATTGGCCGGGGCAATACATGTACCGGCTATATGCAGTGATCAGTGCTTGCGGAAACTGTCCAGAGAAACCACTTCGGCATCCGAATGGCGTTCTTCGTCGTCATCCTGCTCGTCTTCATCCATCTCATCGGAGTCGTCCGCGTCCGGGCTTTCAAAACGCAAACCGAACTCGACCGATGGATCAACAAAGGTCTTGATCGCGTCGTAAGGAATGTAAAGCGGTTCGGGGGTATCCCCGAAGTTCAGCGTGATCGAGAACCCGTCGTCGTCGACATGGAGGTTTTCGTACCAGTGCTGCACCACGATCGTCATCTCGCCGGGATAGCGATCGGATAGCCAGTCTGCCAGACCGGCATCGGGATGCCGGGTATCGAAGGTGATGAAAAAATGATGAGCCCCGGGAAGCCCTTTGTGTTCCACGTCGCTCAGGACTGTTTTGATCAGCCCGCGCATGGCGGTATGCATCAGATTGCCGTAGTCGATGCCTCGCGACATGTTGTGTCCCCATTCAAAATCGAGCTTCAGCATAAAAGATTCGGACGGAAACAAAAGAGACTGCACGCGGCTATTTTCGATCACACGAGATAGCTGGCCATGCCTGCCGCAGTCATGAGTATCAAGGTCTCTCCGATTCCTCGTTTGAAGAGGAACATCAATGTCGCGGCGAACACCGACAACAAGGCCGCCAGAAAGTCGAAACTCGCCCAGACCGGAGACCAGAACGATGCCGGGCCAAGGCTTGACAACGTGACCTCAGCGAAAATCACATGCATGCCGAACCACAAGGAGAGGTTCAGGATGACCCCGACCACGGCGGAGGTAATGGCTTTCAGCGCAGCTGCGGGTTTGGGCCGGTCGGCGATCTGGTCGAGGATGGGCGCGGTGGAAAAGATCCAGAGAAAGCAGGGTACAAATGTTGCCCAAAGGGCGACAATACCGGCGGCCAGCGCCATTGCCGGGCCGTCAGCCATGTAGCCGGCAAGCATGGCAACGAACTGTGTGACCAGTATCAAAGGCCCCGGTGTGGTTTCGGCCAGTCCCAGGGCGTCGATCATCTGTGTCGTCGAAATCCATTGATGGTGGTCGACGACCGTCTGCGTCATATATGCCAAGACCGCATAAGCGCCGCCAAAAGTAACCACCGCAAGCTTCACGAAAAACCAACCAAGATCGGCCAACAAGGTCGGGCCAAGGAATGTCAGCGCAACAATGGGGCCCAGCCACAGCACCAGCCAGGTGACCAGTGTTCCGGTCGCGGGGTACTGCCATTCGGATCGGGGGCGGGGGATGTCGGCAG
Source organism: Ruegeria aquimaris (assembly GCF_025751555.1). GTDB lineage: Bacteria > Pseudomonadota > Alphaproteobacteria > Rhodobacterales > Rhodobacteraceae > Ruegeria_B > Ruegeria_B aquimaris. Next base: position 196,309 of record NZ_JAOWLB010000001.1, on the reverse strand, counting down.
GTTTGGCGCTCAGGTAACCCCAGAGGCCAGCGGCGCCGACAATCAGGGGGAATGGCAGAGAAAGCGCAAAGATCGAGAAGAATGAAAGGCCCGCGATAACCCATGCAGAACGGCTTGTCAGCGCTTTGGAACTGAGTTTGCGCAATGCCTGCACGACGATGACGATCACGGCAGCCTTGATTCCCAGAAAAGCCGACTGAACCAGAGGCAGATCGCCGAAGGATACGTAAAGCGCCACAAGCGCCGAGATCACAACGGCACCCGGCAAAACGAAAAGTCCGCCCGAGATCAGGCCGCCTGGTACGCCTCTCATCCGCCAACCGGCATAGGTGGCAAGCTGCATCGCCTCTGGCCCCGGCAGCAGCATGCACAGCGAAAGCGCGCGCAGGAACGTCTTTTCATCCAGCCAGGGTCGCGTTTCAACCAATTCCCGGTGCATGAGGGCGATTTGTGCGGCTGGTCCGCCAAAGGACAGCAAACCGATCCGCCCAAAGACCCGGACAAGCTCCGACCACGACGGCGTCATGACCGGCGGTCCGCGGGCCAGTCGTGGCCTTCGTTATGCCCATCGCGCGCCCAGCGATAGAGCGCGTCATAAAGCACCATACCGGCGGCCAATTGGTCGTGATCGTCGCGGAATTGACGCGACAATCCGACCGAAATCGCAAGCAGTCCTGCCGCCTGCGGTGAGATTTGGTGCCGGTCGGTGTCGGCGCCGCGCACAACTCGCGATAGCCGGTCAAGCGCCGCGGTTCGCAATCCGAATTCATCGAGCATGGTGTCGAAGCTGCATCTGTCGTCCCGGTGTGACCAGAAGACGTTTTCCACGTCGAACGGTGTTGCGCCGTAGCGGTCCGCGACGCCCAGGACCTGGTCGGGCGAGACGAACAGAAACCTCGCCGCAGGGTCCACGAAACGCCGGATCAACCAGGGGCAGGCAATCCGGTCGACCTTGGGCCGGTGGCGGGTGACCCAGAGCGTGGCGCCCTCTGCTGGTGCAGGGATCGCTGTTGCGGGGATACGGGGAGCGCCATGATTGTCGCGCCAGCCATGGTTGCCGCCCTGAAGGTACTCGGCCGAATGCCCGTCGTCGCGCAGGCGCGCGACCAGACCTTGGCTGAGCTTGATGCCCTGCTGGCAGATGACAACGCAGCGCCGTCCGGCGAGACGCGAGACGAGACCGGCATAGTCTGTGTGCGGATGGCGGAAGGCGCCCGGAATCAGGAGCGGATCCTCGGTGAAATCCGCATCTATGGAGATATCCACCAGAACCGGACAATCCGGCGTGCCTATCAGGCGCAGCAATTGGGGGACGGTGATTTCACTTGGCGCAGCCATGGCATGCTCCTCTCGTCAAAGGATACATGCGAAACTTGGGCCGAGGCCTCACGGGGCGTTCGCAAGCGACCCCATGAGCCTATCGCTAGTGCAACTCGGCAGGGGATGTCAATGCACCTGCCAAGTGCCGCCGCAGCAGTCTATGCCCACTCCAGGCGCTGACCCGTCATGCAGATCGGTAGTGTGTCGGCCGGCATCTGACCCAGTTGTTCGAACAGCGAGATCAGGTCGAACTGGTTGTATGCTTCGACAATCTTGCCGTCTTTGTACCGGACCATGACCTGACCGGTGACCTCGATTGGCGCTCCGTTGTCGGCCCTTGACGTGTGGACATGCAAGATCGCACTGGCCCAATCGCCGTTCTCGATGATCTTTGGGATATCCACGCGAATTTCGCCCAGATGATATTTAAAGGCGGAAACGAAATCCCTGAAATCGTCGGCGCCAACCTGCATCTCGGGAATCAAGCCGTCGGCCATCGTGTCGGCCGCGAAAAACTCATCAATCGCGTCGATGTTTCCCTGCTCCCAAACCTGGGAATACCATTCCTTCAACAACTCGGACTTGTCCATCTGATCCTCCATCGCTGACAGCTACAGCATTGGGGGAAATGATGAATGAAAACTGAACAATAGTCGGATAAGTGGCCAAAAGTACAAACATATAAACAGAAAATGCAGGTTTCTGTTGCCAGGTACCTGCGAACCCCGCCTTACGCTGCTAGGCGCAAGGGCTTAAGTTTCGGTGTTTCGGACTGCTTACGCAGCCAGAGCAACCGGAGCACGATTGTCGTTGGCAATTATGCTTTACGGACCGATAACGGTGGTACCCCGCCGAGACAAAGCAAACCCCTTTAGACGTCCGTCGATCCTATTTCGGCCCCATTGTCCCCCAACGAGGGTTCTTGGTGGAGCCGCCGGGTACCGCCCCCGGGTCCGATCCGCGTATTACGAGCGCGTTTATGTCCATAGTTCCCGAGGGAACATGCCGAATATAGTCGCTTGGTGCGCAAGTGCAACGGGATCCCGACTTGCCCAGGCGGAAATCATGCCTCGGCGATTAAACAGGGGGGATCAGCCGCTCAGGGTTCCGCGTGCCGCCGCACGCGCGGCCATGACGCTGTCCTTGAGGGTCATTGTATAAGTGGTCAGTTCGACCAGGGCCGCATCGGCGACCGCGGCATCGCGGGCCTCGATCGCGTCGGCAATCCGCGTATGCAGCCCCACGATCACTTCGCGCGAGCGGGCGGTGAAGGTGATCATGTTCATCAGCGGCTGCATGGCCTCGACGGCTCCGGCCAGCTGGTAGGACAGCACCGGGTTTCCGGCCCCGTCCACCAGCGCCCGATGAAAGGTGACGTCCGAGGCGCAGAAACTCTCGTCACTCAGCCCCGGCTGGCTCTGGCGTACGATCTCGGCCCGCATGGTGGCCAGGTGATCCGGGCTGCGCCGTTGTGCCGACAAGGGCGCGCAGGCGCGCTCCAGCGCAAAGCGCGCCTCGCAGGCGGTGTCGAAGCTGACCGCGTTCATCGAGAGGAGCAGGGTCGAAGTGGTGATCTGCTGGGAATAGGCATCCTCGAAACTGATCCGGTTGACAAAGGCCCCGCCAAACGCACCGCGCTGGGTCCGGATCAGCGATTGCGCCGCCAGCCGCTTGAGCGCTTCGCGCACAGTGGGGCGTGAGACCTGGAACTGGTCAGCCAGTTCCGCCTCCGAAGGCAGGCGCTCGTCCACGATCAACCGACCCTCGACGATGGCATCCTTGATCGCCTGGGCAATCTGCGCCGAGAGATCGGCGGAACTGTTGGGGTCGATTTTCATGGCGCGTTCCTGGTGTTCTGGCTAGGCGGATCTTCGCGGTCGGAACATTTTATTTGTCTGACATTTAAAAGTCTGACATTTAGGTGTCAACGCGCGAGTCGCCTAAGCTGATAGCTGGAGTGCGGAATGAAAGCCATCGTTGCCGAACGGATCAGATCGATGACAGGAGGGCACTGGGTTTTCCTGTTCGCTCTTGTCCTAGCCGCATGGTCGGTTCTGTTCCTGATGGCGATTCCTGCCGAAATGCGGGCTGCGGATGCTGTCTATGGCGCGGATTTCTGGCGCGACCTCTGCACTCTGACGCCCGACGCGGCCGGGTTTGGGCGAATGGTTGTCATGTGGGCGCTTATGTCCGCTGCGATGATGGCCCCCACTGCGCTGCCTGCGCTGGCCATTTACGAGGATCTGTCCCATTCCGCCCCGGGCACGCGGTTCGGCGCGCTGGTTTGCGGTTATCTGCTGGTCTGGCTGGGGTTTTCTGTATTGGCGGCCGGGATTCAGTTCGCCTTGTTCAGTGCCGGACTGCTGGGCGGTTTTGGCGACAGCCGGTCGGCGCTTTTGTCGGCGGGCCTGCTGATTGGCGCGGGTACCTATCAATTCACGGCAATCAAGGCTGCCTGTCTCAGCAAGTGTCGGCAACCGCTGACCTTCTTCATGCAGTATTGGGACGAGGGACCGTTGCGCAACGGTATTCGGTTGGGTCTGGTTTGCCTTGGCTGTTGCTGGGCGCTGATGCTGCTGGCTTTTGTCGGCGGGGTCATGAACCTCGCCTTCATGGGCTTGGCCACCGTGATCATGGTGCTGGAGAAGCTGCCCGATGTTGGCCGCCATGTAACACGGCCACTGGGATATGGCCTGTTCGCCTGGGCAGGTTGGATCATCTGGATGACGATATAGGGAAAAGGGAGATATCACATGGCTTTGGACGAATTGGGCACGGTGCCCTGGACGGTCAAGGGAGAGCTGATCCTGAACTGCAACTGCACGGTGTTCTGTCCCTGCGTGATCAGCCTGGGCAAACATCCCCCGACCGAGGGGCACTGCCAGACCTGGGGCGGTGTGCGTATCGACCAAGGTGCTTATGGCGACATTGACCTCAGCGGTCTGAACATCGGTCTGATGATCGAAATCCCGGGTATGATGAGCCGTGGCAACTGGAAGGTTGGGTTGTTCATCGACGACCGTTCCACGGATGCGCAATACGACGCGCTGGTCGCGATCTTCTCGGGTGCGGCCAAAGGGACAACAGGCCTGTTCCAGATCCTCGTCGGTGAAATCCTGGGGCACGAGCGTCAACCGGTGACCTACGAGACCGAGGGCAAGACGCGTCACATTACCGTTGGCCGCAAGATCCAGGGTGTCGTAGCTCCGGTTGCTGGAAAGGATCCCGAAACGGATCTGGTCGTGACCAACACCCAGTACTGGATGGGGCCGGACATCACGGTAGCCACTGCCTCCAAGGGCAAGCTGCGCGCCTATGGTCGCGTGTGGGATTTCGATGGTCGCTCCGCCGAAATCTGCCAGATCGACTGGCACGGCCCGCGTTGATGTTTTGAACGACCCGGTTGGGCGCAGCTGCGCCTGACCAAGCTTTGCCTGGCGAACAGACGGCAATCCTTTGCAGGAGGCAGCACAAGCCGGGTTCTGATATTGTCCAACCGGTTCCGACCGTTGGATCAAGAAACGAAACTTATGCCGGAGGACGCCTAATATGGCGATGATCTCTCCCTCGCGCCGGGTCAGGCGCACCCCCTTTTCCGACGGTGTCGAAGCCGCCGGTGTCAAAGGCTACACGGTTTACAACCGGATGCTACTGCCGACGGTTTTTGAAAGCGTCGAAGCGGATTACCACCACTTGAAGAAATCGGTGCAAGTCTGGGACGTTGCCTGTGAACGGCAGGTGGAGTTGCGCGGACCAGATGCTGCGCGGCTGATGCAGATGCTGACCCCGCGCGACCTGCGCGGCATGTTGCCGGGGCAGTGCTATTACGTTCCGATCGTCGACGAAACCGGCGGCATGCTGAACGATCCCGTCGCCGTCAAGCTGGCCGAAGACCGCTGGTGGATCTCGATTGCGGACAGCGACCTGCTGCTCTGGGTCAAGGGCATTGCCAATGGCTACCGGTTGGATGTTCTGGTGGACGAACCGGATGTTTCGCCCCTGGCCGTGCAGGGGCCAAAATCTGATGACCTGATGGCGCGTGTATTCGGCGACAGAGTGCGCGATGTCCGCTTCTTCCGGTTTGGCATGTTCACTTTCGAGGGGCGCGATATGGCTATTGCACGGTCGGGCTATTCCAAGCAGGGCGGTTTCGAGATCTATGTCGAAGGTGGCGACATGGGAATGCCGCTTTGGAATGCCTTGATGGCGGCGGGTGAGGATCTGGACGTGCGCGCGGGCTGTCCCAACCTGATTGAGAGGATCGAAGGTGGTCTGTTGTCCTATGGCAATGACATGACTGACGACAATACCCCGCATGAATGCGGGCTGGGCCGGTTTTGCAACACGCATACCGCAATTGGCTGTATCGGCCGGGATGCGCTGTTGCGCGTGGCCAAGGAAGGCCCGGTTCAGCAGATCCGCGCTATCGACATTGGCGGTGATCGCGTCCCGGGATGTGACAGGGTTTGGCCGTGCTACGCCGATGGCCAGCGGGTGGGTCAGGTGACCTCGGCCGCGTGGTCGCCCGATTTTCAGACAAATGTTGCCATCGGTATGATCCGGCTCAGCCATTGGGCCGACGGAACACGTCTGGAAGTCGAGACGCCGGCCGGCATGCGTCCGGCAACGGTACAGGAGAAATTCTGGGCCTGAACGGGCAGGGCGCGGCGCTGTCGCGCGCTGATCGCTGCGCCTGCGGCCTATTGTGGTTATGAAATCGATGGCCCTGATTTGGGTCGCGGAAGGAGAAAGAGATGTTCAACGCACTGGTGGTCGAAAAGGACGAAGAAAGCGGCAAGACTCAGGCTCAGGTCAAACAGCTCGGGCTGGATGATTTGCCACAAGCCGAGGTCACGGTCGCGGTCGAGTATTCGACAGTGAACTACAAGGATGGTCTGTGCATCGGTCCCGGCGGCGGGCTGGTGCGCAAGTATCCTCATATTCCCGGTATCGACTTTGCCGGAACCGTCGAGGCCTCGTCGGATACCCGGTACAAGCCCGGCGACAAGGTCGTTCTGACCGGCTGGCGTGTGGGCGAGGCCCATTGGGGAGGATACTCCCAAAAGGCGCGGGTCAAGGCGGATTGGCTGGTGCCGCTGCCAAAGGGGCTCGATACCCGGCAGGCGATGGCGGTGGGGACCGCGGGCTTTACAGCGATGTTGGCCGTCATGGCGCTGGAGGATCACGGCCTGAAACCGGGACATGGACCGGTGCTGGTGACTGGCGCTGCGGGCGGCGTCGGTTCTGTGGCGACCGCCATTCTGGCCAACCTGGGTTACGAAGTTGCGGGTGTAACCGGGCGCCCGGAAACCGCCGACTATCTCAAGTCGCTTGGTGCGACCATCATCGTGCCGCGCGAAGAGCTGAACGAAACGGTCAAACGTCCGCTCGAGTCCGAGACCTGGGCCGGATGCGTGGATGCCGTGGGCGGCGCCATGCTCGCGCGGGTTCTGGGCCAGATGAAATATGGCGCCTCGGTCGCTGCGGTTGGTCTGGCCGGTGGTGCCGGCCTGCCGGCGACCGTGGTTCCCTTCCTGCTGCGCGGCGTCAACCTGTTGGGTATCGACAGCGTGATGCAGCCCTATGACAACAGGCAGCGCGCGTGGGAGCGTATTGCCAAGGATCTGCCGATGGACAAGCTAGAGGCGATGATCCAGCCCGCAACCCTGTTGGACCTGCCAAAGCTTGGCAGTGATATCCTGAAGGGGCAGGTCAAGGGCCGCGTCGTCGTAGACGTCAACGCCTGATCCGGTCGAAATTGGTCCGGCCCCCGGCAGAGCGCCGGGGGCCGTTTCCGTCAACTGGCTCGGGTTTCAAAAAAACCGACGGAGTTCCCGTCGGGATCCTTGGCGTAGAAGAACCGTCCGGCCGGGATGGTGACGACGGGTGAGATCACTTCGCCCCCGGCCTGCGTTACGCGGGACATGGTGTCTTCCAGTGCACCTTCGGCTGCCAGGTGCAAGGTCGGCCCACGCCCGTCGCCCGCCGGTGTGCCGGGATACAGATGCAGGGCAACGCCGGTTTCGACCGCTGCGGGGTTGAATACCGCCATCGGGTTCGGGCCGCCGGTGTCTATTGTCAGTTTGGCACCGGTGACCTTGGCATAGAACGCGACGCTGCGATTCATGTCGGTCACGGGCAATTCTCCCCAGACCAGAAAATGTTCGGGCTGATAGCTCATCTGGTTACCTCGTTGTGTTCGATGGGGACTGTATCACCGACGTTGATGACAAATTCTGTCATCAGCCTGAGACCTTGACCCGCGCTCCGCCAGCGGGCATCCATTTGCCAACAGATACGAGGGTCAAGATGGCGTTGGATATCGACTTTGTTCGCAAACAGTTTCCCGCATTCGCCGAAGCATCGCTGCACGGCCAGGCGTTCTTTGAGAACGCCGGCGGATCCTATACGTGTCAGCCGGTGATCGACCGCCTGACCCGGTTCTACACCCAGCGCAAGGTACAGCCCTATGCACCTTACGAGGCAAGCCAGCTCGCCGGCGCCGAGATGGATGAAGCGCGGGCGCGGATGGCGGCGATCCTGGGGGTGGAGACCGACGAGGTGAGCTTTGGCCCTTCGACTTCGCAGAACACTTATGTTCTGGCGCAGGCGTTCCGGCAGTGGATGCAACCAGGGCAGGCAATTATCGTCACCAATCAGGATCACGAGGCCAACTCGGGCCCCTGGCGGCGGCTGGCCGAAGCGGGGATCGAGATACGCGAATGGCAGATCGACCCGGATACGGGGCATCTGAATCCCGGGGAACTGGAGAGTCTGCTGGACGAGAACGTGCGGCTGGTCTGCTTCCCGCATTGTTCCAATGTGGTGGGCGAGATCAACCCTGTGACCGAGATCACCGCCATCGCCCATGCCGCCGGTGCCTTTGTTTGCGTCGATGGCGTGTCCTATGCGCCGCATGGCTTTCCGAATGTCGGAGAACTGGGACCGGACATCTACCTGTTCTCGGCCTACAAGACCTATGGCCCGCATCAGGGCGTGATGGTGATCCGGCGTGCGCTGGGCAACATGCTGCCGAACCAGGGGCACTATTTTAACGGTGACGTTCTCTACAAGCGGTTTACCCCGGCAGGTCCCGATCACGCCCAGGTGGCCGCAAGCGCGGGCATGGCCGACTATGTCGATCTCTTGGCGGCGCACCATGGGTGCAAGGCTGCTGATGCGACGGCCCGGGCGTCCTTTGTCCATGACCTGATGCGAGCGCAAGAAGTGGAACTGCTGCAACCGTTGCTCGACGCAGTCGCGGACCGCAATTCGGTCCGTCTTCTCGGGCCAGACAAGGCCGAGCTTCGCGCGCCGACGGTGGCGCTGGCGCTGAACCGTCCGGCAGAGCCGGTCGCCGCCGAGTTGGCGAAGTACGGCGTGATGGCGGGTGGCGGGGATTTCTACGCCGTGCGGGCCTTGCAGGGGATGGGGGTCGATCCGGATCAGGGTGTTCTCCGGCTCAGCTTTACCCACTACACCGCAAAATCAGAAATCGACCAGCTTTTGCAGGCTCTTGACCGGGTATTGTGATCCAGGAACAGGCCAGCCTCGTAATCTGAAAAAGACCGGGGCAGCCTATGACCAATTCAGACAGTCCGATTATCTTCTGGTTTCGCCGTGATCTGAGGATCACAGACCATCCCGGCTTTCACGCGGCTTGCGCGACCGGCCGCCCGGTGATCCCCGTATTCCTTCATGACGAAGGGGTCGAGCGGCTTGGTGCCGCGCCCAAGTTTCGACTTGGTCTGGGGCTCGCGGCTTTTGCTGCCGAACTGGAGAGGCTGGGAAGCGCGCTGATCCTTCGTCGCGGACCCGCCTTACAGTCGCTTCAGGCGTTGGTCGAAGAAACGGGCGCCGGAGCTGTCTGGTGGACGCGCGGGTATGACAGTGTGACCATTGATCGTGATACCGGCGTGAAGACATGGTTCAATAGCAATGACATCGACGCCCGGTCGTTTCCGGGGCATCTGCTGTTCGAACCCTGGAAGGTGACGACGGTCACTGGAGGCTACTACAAAGTCTATTCGCCTTTCTGGCGGGCAGTATGCCAGCGGGATGTTGGCCCTGCTTTGCCGGCTCCTTCGCGGTTCGTGAAACCGGCATTTTGGCCCGAGACCGAGGCGTTGAGTTCATGGCAGATGGACGCGCCCGTCAATCGTGCGGCCCCAATCTTGAGAAGACATCAGTCACCCGGCGAAGTTGCCGCTCTGGCCAAACTGGATCGATTCATCGGTGACCGCATCGGCAGCTACAAGAACAACCGGGATTTTCCGGCCCTGGATGCCACTTCGGAACTGTCCGACCATTTCAGCCTCGGCGAGCTTAGCCCACGGATCGCCTGGCATCGAGCGCAAGAGGCGATGCGCGCGGGGTCTGCGGGCGCGGAGCACTTTCTAAAGGAACTGGTTTGGCGTGAGTTTGCCTATCACCTGATGTTCAACAGCCCTCGTATTCTCGATCGGAACTGGCGGGAGGAATGGGATAACTTTCCGTGGTCCGAAGACCCAGAAAATCCAGGCTTTGTGCGTTGGTGCCGGGGACAGACTGGTGTCCCGATGGTCGATGCCGCCATGCGCGAGATGTATGTGACCGGACGCATGCACAACAGGGCGCGGATGATCGCGGCAAGTTATCTGACCAAGCACTTGATGATACACTGGAAACTTGGGATGGACTGGTTCGCGGAATGCCTGACCGACTGGGATCCGGCTTCGAATGCCATGGGGTGGCAGTGGGTTGCGGGATCTGGCCCCGATGCGGCACCCTACTTTCGGGTGTTCAACCCTGAAACCCAGGCCGCGAAGTTCGATCCTGACGGCGCCTATGTAAATCGTTGGGTCGCCGAAGGACAGGCGCGCCCTGCGGCAACGGCTTTGGAATTCTTCGATGCCATCCCACGCGGTTGGGGCCTGAGCCCGGAGGGGACTTATCCAATACCCGGAATTGCACTGGATGCGGGCAGAAAGCGGGCGCTTGCAGCGTATTCTACCGCGTTCCCTCCGAGAAACGACGCAAAACTTGCCTGAATTAAGGTCTCGAACTAGCCTGTTTGGCAAACCGCAATGGGGAGAAGCGGATGATTTTGACATCAACAGATGGTCAGGAGAACCTGCCGCGGTATTTTCCGCAAGTCATGAAGATGCTGACCAAGATGGAGGCAGGTCGTCTCGACATTCGCCTGCCCGACGGACGTCTGTTCCGCTCCGAAGGTCCGAAGCCCGGGCCAGTGGCGCAGGTCGACATTCACGATCCCGATGTCTTCGCGCGCCTGATCCGCGAGGGTGAGCTGGGCTTTTGCGATGCCTATCTTGAACAGGACTGGAGCACTCCGGACCTCCGGGCTTTCATGGATTTGGTGCATCAGGGTGATGAAACCGTCTACGACGGTTTTCCCGGGCAGTTTCTGGCGCGCGCCTATGAACAGCTACGGTTCTGGTTGCAACGTAATCACAAGGAGCAAGCGAAGAAGAACATTTCGTACCACTACGATCTGGGTAACGATTTCTATGCTCTCTGGCTGGACGAGACCATGACTTATTCCAGCGCGCTGTTCGAAACCGGACAGGAAAGTTTGGAAAAGGCACAAATCACCAAATACGCAAGCCTGATCGACGAAATGGGGGCCAAACCCGGCGATCACGTTCTGGAGATCGGATGCGGTTGGGGGGGCTTCGCGGAGTATGCGGCACAACAAAGAGGATTGCGTGTGACCGGCCTTACCATCAGTAAGGAACAGTTAAAGTTCGCGCGGGAGAGAATTGAAAAAGCAGGACTTTCTGAACTTGTCGAGTTCAAGTTGCAGGACTATCGAGACGAGCGCGGCAGCTATGACGGCATTGCTTCAATCGAGATGTTCGAAGCCGTCGGCCAAAAATACTGGCCGACTTACTTCAACACGGTGCGCGACAGGCTGAAACCGGGCGCCCGCGCCACGTTGCAGATCATCACTGTGGCTGACAAGAGGTGGGACGTGTACCGCAATGGCGTGGACTTCATTCAGAAGTACATCTTCCCCGGTGGGATGTTGCCCGCCCCCAAGATCCTGCGAGAGCAGTTTTCGCGCGCGGGTCTGGAATTCGTGAACTCAAAGGAGTTCGGAAAGAGTTACGACCTGACGCTCAGACGCTGGTACGAGACCTTCAATGAGAAATGGGACCAGATCGCGGAAATGGGGTTCGATGATCGATTCCGCCGCATGTGGAATTTCTATCTCACCTCGTGTGGCGCTGCCTTTGACTCAGGCACCTGCGATGTGACACAGGTAACAGTGGCAAGACCACAACAAAGCTGAGTTCACCTGCCCATGCCCACAGCAGCCCGTCTCGTCGCCGCGATTTGCCTTGGCATCCTTGCATATCTGGTTTCAGAGATGATCAAGCCCCGCATGCCCGAGGGCACCGATTTTGGCTATTTCAACATGGTCAATGCAGGGTTGGGAATTCTATGCGGGTGGTTTGTCATGGGGCCAAGGGCGGGCAGGGGGCTGTCGGCGGCGGTCACCAATGGTTTGACCGGGGTTGCCGCGCTCGTTTTCTGGGGGCTCTTCGTGCAGGGCTGCTACGAGATGTTCCGATTGGCGATGCGCAACCGCTATGATGGCCCTTTCGAAGCGGTGCTGGCGATTTTCGAGAAGAGTGTCGAATTCGGCGCTGTGCTGCTCGCGGTAAATATCATCTCGACATTGCTCGTAGGAGCGGTGATATCCGGTCTGGCTACCGAAAGCGCCTGGCGCAGATGGCGTTAGTTTCCCTTTTGCGATGGATACCTACCCGCAGTGAGCAATCTTTTCTTCTATGGTACGCTGCGGTATCGGCCGCTATTGGAACTGGTGCTATGCGAGGCTGGTGTCTCGCTTGACATGGTTCCGGCCGAATTGCCCGAGCACCAGGTGTACGGGGTTCAGGATCAACCCTTTCCGATGATCATGCCCGCACCGGGTCAGTCTGCAAACGGCGTGCTGGTGCGTGGCTTGAGCACTGACCAAATCGAGCGCCTCAACTTTTATGAAGGCGGATTTGACTACGACCTGCGGCCTATGACATTGCGAGTTTCCGGTGGTCAGACCATAGAAGCGCTGGTTTACTTCCCCCGGGAAGGGACGTGGACGCCCGGCGATATCTGGAACCTTGAAGGCTGGGCGCAGGAGTGGGGGGAATTGACCCTGCACGCGGCGGCCGAAGTAATGGCGTTCTACGGTCGTCTTACCCCTGTCGAGATCGCGGCAAACTTTCGTCCCATACGCATAAGGGCCGCGGCCAGGATTGCGGCCGCGGCCCGTGCTCCTGATCCGGATCACGACCTGACGCGGGATGTTGTGGTTGAGAAGCATAATCGCGGCTATCTCAACCACTTTGCGATGGACGATATGGTTTTGCGTCATCGCCGCTATGACGGCACAATGAGCGACAGTCTCAGCCGTGCCGGGCTTATGACAGGTCAGGCTTCTGTCATCCTTCCCTATGACCCGCGGCGAGATCAGGTGCTGATTGTCGAACAGTTCCGCGCACCCGTTTACATGATCGGTGATCCTGCACCTTGGATGTGGGAGGCGGTGGCTGGTATGATCGACCCAGGCGAGACACCGGAACAGGCCGCCTTGCGCGAACTTCGCGAAGAGGCGCATCTGGAGGCACGCGCGCTCGAACCCGCTGGCAAGGCCTATTCCTCGAGCGGGTCCTCGACGGAGTTTGTCCATCTTTTCGTGGCTTTGGCGGACATCATCAAAGAAACCTCCGCAGGTGGTTTGGCGTGCGAGGGCGAGGATATCCGCAGCCGGATCCTTTCCTTCGATGCGCTGATGGCGTTGGTCGACGCTCAGGAGATCAAGGACCTCCCGTTGCTGTCTCTGGCAAATTGGCTGGCCCGGCACCGCGCGCGTTTGCGCGGCTGACTATGGTTCCTTGCTTGAGCTTGAGCCCTCGCAGGGCTACATCAAATCAAACAAGATAACCTTGCGAGGACATTATGCGCATTGCACGCGACTTGGCTGACGCCGTAGGACACACACCGCTGATCCGGCTGCGCCGTGTCAGCGAAATGACCGGATGCGAGATCCTCGGCAAGGCAGAGTTCATGAACCCCGGCCAATCGGTCAAGGACCGGGCGGCGCTCTATATCATCAAGGACGCGATTGCCCGCGGCGATCTCAAGCCCGGTGGCACGATTGTCGAAGGCACGGCGGGAAACACCGGCATCGGCCTGGCGTTGGTCGGTGCTTCGATGGGTTTCAAGACGGTCATCGTGATCCCCGAGACCCAATCCGAGGAAAAAAAGGACATGTTGCGCCTCGCGGGCGCGGAGCTGGTTCAGGTTCCGGCGGCACCGTATCGCAACCCGAACAACTTCGTGCACTACTCGCGCCGGTTGGCAGAAGAGCTGAACAAGTCGCTGCCAAACGGAGCCGTTTGGGCGAACCAGTTCGACAATACCGCCAACAAGCAGGCCCATATCGAGACCACGGGCCCCGAGATTTGGGAGCAGACCGAGAGCAAGGTAGATGGGTTCATCTGTGCTGTTGGGTCGGGCGGGACGCTGGCCGGTGTCGCTGAGGCGCTCCAGCCCAAGGGCGTAAAAATCGGTCTGGCGGATCCGATGGGGGCGGCTCTCTACAGCTACTACACCACGGGAGAACTGGCCATGGAGGGCGGTTCGATCGCAGAAGGCATCGGTCAGGTCCGCATCACCAAGAACCTTGAAGGCTTTACACCCGATTTCGCCTGCCAGGTGCCCGATGGCGAGGCACTGCCCTATATCTTTGACCTGCTGCGCGATGAAGGGTTGGTTATGGGCGGCTCGACGGCGATCAACATCGCAGGTGCCGTGCGCATGGCGCGCGACCTGGGACCGGGTCATACGATCGTCACCATGCTCTGTGACTATGGCACCCGCTATCAGTCGAAGCTCTTCAATCCCGAGTTCCTGCGGGAAAAGGGCCTGCCGGTCCCCGATTGGATGACGCGCGGGCCCAGCTCCATTCCCGGCGTGTTCGAGGACGTCTGAGAAATGCAATATCCTCGCCTAATCCGCAGCCTGTTGGCGGTCATTCTGATTGCTTTTGCCAGCATGACGGTCGCCCAGCTGAGCGACGAGGGGCGGGCCTACTACGAACGCTGGCAGGCGACTGCGGAGCGAGCCGAAGAGGTCATCGAAGTGAATCGCGCTTCGGATGTCGCCTTCGAACAGTTGCGGGCGGAGTTGGCCGGGTACAGGGATATCTTCAACCGCGTTCGAGGCGAGAACTCGGACCGCATCAAGACGCTGCAAAGCCAGCTAGCGGCCCTAGGACCAGCACCCGAGGAAAGCAGTGCCGAGCCGGAAGACATTGCCAAGCTGCGTGCACATCTGGAAGACCAGCTCTCGCAACTGACAGTTCCGAGGATCGTGTCGGAAGAAGCCTTTAGCCGGGCAAACGGTCTGATCGCCGAAATCGACCGGATTCTGAGAAGCCGACAGAAAAAAGAGCTGCTCGCCAGAGGGCCATCGCCGCTGAACCCAAGCTATTGGCCAGACGCTTGGAGCGATATCAACCGCGCGCTTTCGGCGTTGGTCAACGAGTTGGCCTTCAGCATCCGCTCCGATGTCGTGCGCGAGCAGCTACGCCACAAAGGGCCCGCCATTCTGTTTCTGACGTTTGTCGGCGTTGTGTTTCTGATACGGGGGCGGCGCTGGTCCGAAAGGGCCGGGGACTATCTGCGCGCACTCGGCGGGATCGGTAGCGGCGTATGGACCTTCATCGTGTCCTTGTTGCGGATTCTGGTGCCTTGGATCGGTGTCATCTTGCTGGTCAGTGCTCTGTCGATGACAAGCATTGCGGGCGTTCGTGGAACTTTGCTTCTTGAACAGGTTCCTTATTGGGCTGCCGCGATCCTTTACTTCAACTGGATCGGCAGGCAGTTCTACCTGGCCAGCGCTGCAAACGGGTTTAGACGGGTTTCTCAGTCGCGTGTAAAAGAAATCCGGCTTTACATAGATTTGCTTGCCGTTTCGCTTGTCTTGTTCGAACTGGTCACTCTGTTTGCACGTGTCGAAAACGTGTCGGCCGAAACGCGTTCGGTTGTTGGATTCCCCATAGTCGCGCTTGCCTCGCTGCTGTTGTTGCGCTTGCGCCGAGCCCGTGAAACGTCGCAGGACTCTACGGTTACTACCACGGGAGAGCCTGTGCGTTCCGCCGGTTTCAGCCGTTTGGTCGAAGGTATCCGGAAAGGACTCTACCTGCTTGGCATAGCTTCCCCATTGCTGGCGATCATGGGGTACAACAATGCGGCAGAGGCGCTGATCTATCCGGCGATCAAGACACTCGCGCTTATTGCGGCATTAGTCATTCTGCAAAGGTTCATTAGCAACTTGTATGGATTGATTACCGGGCAAGGTGGCGATGCTGAAGACTCGTTGTTCTCAGTCATTGTCGGGTTCGTTCTGGCGATTCTGGCCCTGCCTTTCCTGGCGCTCTATTGGGGCGCGCGGGAGTCGGACCTGACGGAAATCTGGGCAAGGATTATCCAAGGATTCGACATTGGCGGCGTAACCATATCCCCGTCCAACTTCCTGACATTCGTGGTGATTTTCACTGTCGGATACACGATGACCAAACTCTTGCAGGGCGGGTTGCGCAACTCGCTCTTGCCCAAGACGCGCATTGATGCCGGTGGTCAGAATGCGATCGTGGCGGGAACCGGGTATATCGGGCTGTTTCTGGCGTCTCTGGTGGCGATAACGGGGGCTGGGTTTGACTTGTCTTCCCTTGCGATTGTCGCGGGCGCGCTCTCGGTTGGTATCGGTTTTGGTCTACAGACCATCGTGTCGAACTTTGTCTCGGGCATCATCCTGCTGATCGAGCGGCCGATCTCCAAGGGGGACTGGATCGACGTCAACGGGCAGATGGGCTATGTGCGGGACATTTCGGTTCGCTCGACCCGGATTGAAACCTTTGACCGCACCGATGTCATCATCCCGAACTCGGACCTGATCAGCGGTAGTGTCACCAACTATACGCGCGGTAACACCGTGGGCCGGGTGATCGTGCCGGTCGGCGTGGCCTATGGTACCGATACACGCAGGGTTGAGGCGATCCTGCGCGAGATTGCCGAGGCGCATCCCATGGTGCTCGCCAACCCGGCGCCCAATGTGGTGTTCCAGCGTTTTGGGGCGGATTCGCTCGATTTCGAGATCCGGGCCATCCTGCGTGATGTGAACTGGGCGTTATCGGTGAAATCCGACATGAACCACGAGATCAACCGGCGGTTCGCCGAAGAAGGGATCGAAATACCCTTTGCCCAACGTGACGTGTGGTTGCGCAATCCCGAGATGTTGACCGGGGCGGCGGCGACCGCGAGCGTGGCGGCGACCGAAGCGGAGGTTGATGCATCGTCCCCAGTGACGCTGACCGAAGCCGATATGGATGAAGGAACGGAAGATGAGCACTGAACCCCTCTTCATGCTTGATGCCTATTGCCGCCAGGCGCCGGCCCGGGTGTCTGCCCACACGGCCGAAGGCGGCGTGATCCTGGATCGGTCGTTGTTCTATGCCACTGGCGGCGGTCAACCCGGTGATAGTGGGCGGCTGAACTGGGACGGGGGTGAAATGATCGTGACGACCACGCTCAAGGTCGGCGAGGGCGCAATTGCCGTTATCCCCGGCGAAGGTGCGACGCTGCCGGAGGTCGGCACAGAGGTGATGCAGCATCTCGACTGGGACCGGCGCTATGCCCATATGCGGGTCCATACCGCGCTTCATTTGTTGTCGGTCGTGATCCCGCTTGAGGTTTCGGGGGGCGCTATTGCGACCGACAAGGGGCGGCTCGATTTCAACATGCCCGAAGCGCCCGAGGACAAGGCAGCCCTGGAACAGGCGTTGCAAGCGTTGATCGACCGCGATCTGCCGGTCACCGAAGACTGGATCACCGATGCCGAACTCGAGGCCAATCCGGCCCTAGTCAAAACCATGTCTGTTTCGCCACCGCGCGGCAGCGGCCGGGTGCGGCTGGTGCGGATCGGACAGGGTGCAGATCAAGTCGACCTGCAACCCTGTGGCGGCACCCATGTCGCCCGCACTGGCGAGATCGGGCGCGTCCGGCTGGGCAAGGTCGAGAAGAAAGGCCGTCAAAACCGCCGTGTCTATATGCATCTGGACGGGTAGAGATAAAGGGAAAAACCCCCTTGCAAATCTTAGCGTGATAGTCGAAACACCCCGTCACGGACAGTTGGCCGAGTGGTCGAAGGCGCACGCCTGGAAAGTGTGTAGGCGGGGAACCGTCTCGAGGGTTCGAATCCCTCACTGTCCGCCATATATCATTGATAATATTAGATAATTTCAGGGTGAATTGAGTTTACCCGCCAAAAAGCCCGCCAACGGTACTGTCAGAGCAAACCAGCTTGAGATGGGTAGGGCGGTTTTGTAGCTTTGCCGGATGACCAAACCTGATCCATTTCGTTATTTCAAAACGAGCCGGGAGATCATCCGCCTGGCGGTTATGATGTACGTTCGTTTCCCTCTGTCCCTTCGCAATGTGGAAGATTTGCTCCACGAACGTGGCATCGATGTCAGTCATGAAGCTGTGAGATTTTGGTGGCATCGGTTCGGTCCACTGTTCGCAGCCGAGATCCGAAAGCGCCGAATTGCAAGCATGAAATCCAGCCGATGGCGCTGGCATCTGGACGAGATGTTCGTGAAGATCAACGGCGAGAAACACTATCTTTGGCGGGCCGTGGACCACGAAGGTGAGGTTCTCGAAAGCTTTGTGACGAAGAGACGGGACAAGAAGGCCGCCTTGAAATTCTTAAAGAAAGCAATGCGTAAACATGGCTGCCCGGAAGAATTTGTCACGGATCTGCTGCGCTCCTACAGCGCGGCGTTGAAAGACATCGGCTTGGCCAACAGACAGGAAACCGGCCGTTGGTTGAACAACCGGGCGGAGAACTCGCATTTGCCATTTCGACGACGGGAGAGGGCGATGCTTCGCTTCCGGCGCATGCGAAGTTTGCAGAAATTC
Organism: Ruegeria aquimaris; assembly: GCF_025751555.1. Taxonomy (GTDB): domain Bacteria; phylum Pseudomonadota; class Alphaproteobacteria; order Rhodobacterales; family Rhodobacteraceae; genus Ruegeria_B; species Ruegeria_B aquimaris. The sequence continues at coordinate 177,998 of NZ_JAOWLB010000001.1, read as the reverse complement.
GCCTCCGTCCACGCCTCAGTTTACAACCTCTTCAACTCGGAAAGAAGCCTTTACTCACGACCCAATTTCAAACTCAAACGTGCCGCCGCGCTTGCTGAATGGCGCGGTCTCGGCACGGCATAACGGACAGTTCCACTGTCCTTGTGGAGACTGGTTCGAATTCGTCTGACACCACCGCAAGGTTTGACAAAGGGTTCGATCTGCGCCGGGATCAGAAATTTCGCTCTGGCCGCCGTCGAGAGGCAAATCGTGATCAGGCAGAAGAGCAATGCGCGCAGGGTCGAAAGCTAGCCAAAGCCGCGAACCGGCGACATTGGACAAAGGTCTAATCCGACACCTTGCAGCTTGACAGGTCGTCCCGCCGGGTCACCAAAATGGGCCGGAAACCCCGGAGGAAATGGTAATGCGCGTGATCGCTGCCGTGATTGGTCTTTTGCTCGTATGGCTGGCCGAAGTTGGCGTGGCGGAGAGCTACGGCGACATTCGCGAACGGCGGTCCGATCTGTTCCATCCCGAGACCGGATACAGGATCGCCCGCCACCGGGCACCTGTGCCGGATGATATTCCGATGCCTGTGCGCCGGGTTTCGGCTCTCCGGGCAAAGATGCTCCTGGACCGTGGGGCGCTGGCGCTGGATGTGTACGGGGCGTCCCAGTCCCGGTTTGACGAACTGGATGGCACCTGGCTGGTATCCGAGCCGCGCATGAGCCTGCCGGGGGCGGTCTGGCTGCCCGAGGTTGGGCGCGGCGTGCTTGAACCGGTGATCGAACACTACTTGCAACTGGAACTGGAGCGGGCGACCGGCGGCAAGAAGGCCCATGCAGTTGTTGTTTTCTGTGTGGCCGATTGCTGGATGAGCTGGAACGCGGCTCAGAGGATCGCGGCCCTGGGGTACTCGCGGGTTCATTGGTACCCGCACGGCACCGATGGTTGGGCGGACCTCGGTTGGCGTTTGGACCCGGTTGAGCCGGTTCCTGTCGGGGTCCAATGACGCCGCTCAGTTCGCGCGCGGCAGGATCATCCGTTCGATCTCGGGATACAGATGGCTGATCGAACGGTGAAACTCTTGCGGCTGCGCCCCCATGGAGGCGAACTGGTCGGGTAGGGGTGATTCCATGATCTCGATCATGTCGAGGCCCATGCCAGCAGCCGCGACCAGCCTGTCATTCAGCCAGGTCAGATACGCGCTGGTCTGCCGGATCGCGATGCCCGCGCGGTCGAGCGGGCCATGGCCGGGAAGGACTGCCGGTGCCTGTACCGCCGCAAGCGTTGTCAGCGCATCCTGCCAGCGTTCCAGATCGGCATGTGGCGTTGTGGGCGCGCGGTCGAGAAACACCAGATCGCCCGTGATCAGCAGGCCGGTTTCGGCGTCGATCAAGGCAAGATCGCTGGCGGTATGGCCGCCAAGGGGCAGGGCGGTCAGGCGACGGCCGTCCACGACGATGTCACCGGTTCCGATCTCGACGCTCGGGGGCACCGGTTCGGTGCCGCGCATCCAATCGCCCAGCAGCCGATACATGTTGTCCGAAAATCCGTCTTGCTCGGTGCGGGCGGCGGCAATGGTGTCGGCAAGCGCCAGGATCGGCTTGTCGGCAAAGACCTGATTGCCAAAGTAATGGTCCGGGTGGTGATGGGTGTTGATCACTGTCGAGACGCCGCGCAGGTCCAGTTTGCGCAGTGCCAGATTCAGTGCTTCGCCGTATCGGCGGGATGAACCGCTGTCGATCAGGATCAGCCCGCTCTTGCCTTGCAGGATAGCGCAATTGACGATGGCGCCGCCATTGTCGCGGGAAAAATACTCGGTCGCGCCCTCGATCATCCAGACCCCGGAGAGAATGGGAACTGGGCGCAGGTCATAGCTGTGTCGCGCCTCCGCCCAGAGCGGCGAGGTCTGGGCGACATGCGCCACACCGCCCGCCAACAGTCCAAGCGCCGCCCGGCGGGTGGTCATCAGTTCACTTCCTCATCGGTCAGGATGCCTTCGATCTCGTTGCCATTGTTGTCGCGGCCGCGCACATGCAGCAGGGACGGCATGGTTTCGGGATCGAAATAGAGGGTAAAGGCAGGATCCTCGTTCACCGGTTCACTCAATGCGATGCGGGCAACTTCATGGCCATCGTCGGTGCTGAAGGTGAGATCGCGGATGATGAAGACCGGAATGCCATCGGCCAGCCCGGTGTCCATCGGGTGATCGACAATCACCCTGGCGCGCCCCGAGGAGCGCCACAGCCTGCCATGCATCTCGCCCAGCTTCTCCTCCCAATCGTCGGAGGCATAGGCCAGCGCCGGTGCGGTGCAGCCGCCGCCTGCCGCATCGATCAGCGTGCCGCCGACGTGCCAGCCGTCCGTCCGGGTGCGGACCGAGGCCCGGATCGCGGTCGCCTGATCGATCTTGAACCGCAACGCAAGTTTTGGTTCGGCATCGCCAGGGAAAAAGCTGAGGATCTTGGGGATGGGGCCATAGTCTACCGAAATCACGATCTCTTCCACATCGCTCAGCGCGGTAGCATCGACCAGCAGCGGCACGTTGAACGCGTCCTCGGCCGTGTCTGGTGCAATGACCCGAACACGGTCATCGAACCGGATCTTCGCCGGGTCGCCCAAGAGTGCCTCCTGGTGATAGTCCCACATTCCCGATGAAAAGGGATCCTCCAGTTGCACCTGTGGCGCACCAGAGACCGATCCGGCCACCAGGCTAATGGCGACGGCAAGTGCACTGCTGCGTGTGAACATCGGCTCCTCCTCCGTCTCGCATTGGGCCATGCGCGACGGAGGAGGGCAATTGCACTTTGGTCTATGCCCGCGTGCTCAGGTCTTGAACACGCGATAGATCGCCGGGATCACCAGCACCGTCAGCAAGGTCGAGCTGAGCAGGCCAAAGAGCAGCGACAGCGCCAGACCCTGAAAGATCGGATCGGTCAGAATAACCGCGGCGCCGATCATCGCCGCAACGGCTGTCAGCAGGATTGGTTTGAATCGGATCGCGCCTGCCTCGATCAAGGTCTCGATCTTGTCGAGCGCGGGGTCGGCATGGCGGATGAAATCCACCAACAGGATCGAGTTTCGCACGATGATGCCTGCAAGCGCGATGAACCCGATCATCGACGGCGCCGAGAAGGGTGCACTAAACAGCCAGTGCCCGGCAATGATACCGAGGAATGTCAATGGCACCGGGGTCAGCACGACCAGCGGCAAGCGGAACGACCCGAACTGCGCCACCACCAGGATGTAAATGCCCAAGAGCGCCACGGCAAAGGCCGCACCCATGTCGCGGAAGGTGATCCAGGTCACCTCCCATTCGCCATCCCAGAGAAGCGTGATCTTGCTTTCATCCTCGGGCTGTCCGTTCAGGCGGATCTCGGGTTTCTCGCCTTCGGGCCACTCCATCTGCTCCAAGGCGTCGGCCACCGCCAGCATGCCGTAAAGCGGTGCTTCGAATTCGCCCGCAAGCTCGGCCATCACCATTTCGGCAGCACGACCGTTGTGACGGAAGACCGGGAAAGAGGCATGTTCCTCGCGCATTTCGATCACGTTGCCCAGTTCGACAACACCGCGCGCACCCGGAAGCACATTGGCGGGCACCGGGGTGGAGAGGAAGCGCTCGTCGACCACGCGGTTGGCCTGGTCCCGTTCAACCCGGATCGGGATCGGATAGCGGCCTTCGCCCCGGTGCGAGTAACCGACTGTTTGACCGGCATTCAGGATCGCCAGCGTGGTGAACACATCCTGTTCCTCGACGCCGAAGAAATCGAGCTGGTCGGTCGAGACGGTCGCACGCAAGCGGCGCGGCTGGGTGCCGAAACTGTCGTCGACATCGACGATATAGGGCACGGATTCGAACGCTTCACGGATGCGGGTTGCCGCGGCGCGGCGGCTTTCGCCATCGGGGCCATAGACCTCGGCCAAGAGCGTGGCGATGACCGGCGGGCCCGGTGGCGGTTCGACCGTCTTCAGACTGGTGCCCGCAGGCACGTCAATCTCTGCGATCCGTTGCCGGATCTCCAGGGCGATGTCGTGGCTGGTGCGGTCGCGCTCTCCCTTTGGGGTCAGGTTGATCTGAACGTCGCCCATCTCTGGCCGCGCGCGCAGGTAGTAGTGACGCACAAGGCCGTTGAAATTGAACGGTGCCGCATCGCCCGCATGGGTCTGGGCCGAGATCACTTCGGGCAGCTCCAGAACTGCGGTCGCCACAGCCTGCGCCACGGCATCCGTGGCCTCGACCGAGGATCCCTCGGGCAGGTCGATGACCACTGAAAGCTCGGATTTGTTATCGAACGGTAGCAGCTTGACCGTCACGTCGCGGGTGTAGAGCGCGCCGAGAGAGCCAAAGGAAAGCACCGCCGCCAGTAGCAGGAACAGCCCGCTGCCGCCCTTGGTCCGCAAAAGCGGACGCGCCACAGCGCGATATAGCCGCCCCAGCGCCCCGCCGTGTTCGGCATCGTGCCCGCCGCCATGGCCATGGGCCGGGGCGCGACCGGCGATCTTGGCCATCAGCCAGGGGGTGATGATCACGGCGACAAAGAAGGAAAAGATCATCGCGGCAGAGGCGTTGGCTGGGATCGGGCTCATATAGGGGCCCATCAGCCCCGAGACAAAAAGCATCGGCAATAGCGCTGCCACCACGGTGAGCGTGGCGACGATGGTGGGGTTACCCACCTCGGCCACGGCACGGATCGCCTTTTGCGACCGGCTGGCCTCGTCCGGCATTGCCCAGTGGCGGGCAATGTTCTCGATCACAACGATAGCGTCATCGACCAGAATGCCGATGGAGAAGATCAGCGCAAAAAGCGACACCCGGTTCAGCGTGTAGCCCATGATCCAAGCCGCAAAAAGCGTCAGCAGAATGGTGACCGGGATGACAACGGCGACGACGATGCTTTCCCGCCAGCCAATGGAAAACAGGACCAGAACCACGATGGACACCGTGGCAAGGCCGAGGTGAAACAGCAACTCATTGGCCTTTTCATTTGCGGTCTCGCCATAGTCGCGGGTGACCGTAACCTTGACGCTATCGGGGATCAGGCTGTCTTCGAGCGCATGGACCTTGTGCAGGATTTCCTCGGCTACGATCACGGCGTTCGCGCCCGCCCGCTTGGCGATGGCCAGAGTGACGGCAGGGGTCCGTTCGATGGTGCCATCCGGTCCACGGGTCACATTGGCGACGATCCGGTCCGAGGTATCGGGTACAAAACTGACATCCGCCACATCGCGCACATAGACGGGCCGGTTGTCGCGGGTGGTCAGCAAAAGATTGGCGATTTCAGCGGGCGCTTGCAGGGTTTCCCCTGCAACCAGCGCGATTTGTTCGCCCCTGTCGCGGACATAACCGGTCGCCAGCGCGCGGTTCGCGCCCTGCACCTTTCCGGCCAGTTGTTGCAGGGTCACGCCATAGAGCGCCAGCCGTTCGGGATCGGGGGCGATGCGGATCGCCTCGGGGGCTTCGCCCACCAGATAGGTCAATCCGACATCGGCGATCTTGGCCACCTGCACCTGCAATTCACGTGCAATCCGCGTCAGGTCATTGGCGGCAATCCCGCTTGCGGGGTCCTTTGGGCTGAGCGTCAGCGAGACAATTGCCACATCGTCGATACCGCGTCCGACGATCAGTGGTTCGGGTATGCCGACCGGGATGCGGTCGATATTGGCGCGAACCTTGTCATGTACCCGCAGGATGGCGTTGTCTGCTGGCGTGCCAACCAGGAAACGGGCCGTGACCATCGCATAGTCGTCGCTGGTCTGGGAGTAGACATGTTCTACCCCGTTGATGCCTTTGACGATGGTTTCCATCGGCTCGGTCACCAGCTTGACCGCGTCCTCGGCCCTCAGCCCGGGGGCCTGGATGTGGATATCGACCAGCGGTACCGAGATCTGCGGTTCTTCCTCGCGTGGCAGGCTGATCAGGGCGACCAAGCCCATGGCAAGGGCGGCCAGAATCATCAGTGGCGTCAGAGCCGAGCCGATAAAGGCCCGGGTCAGCCCGCCGGCAATGCCGAGGCCGCCTGGCGTCTTGGGATCATTCATGACCGGTCACCAGCGTTTCGCCGACACGAAGGCCGGACAGGACCTCGAACATTCTGGTTCCAGCGACATCGAACGGTTCGCCGACCATCACGACCCTTTCGGATGCCTCGCCGTTGGCAGAGGTCACACGGACGAAATCGAGCCCCATCCGGGTTTCAACTGCATCCACCGGGATCGCGATGGTTTCGGATTGGCCGACCGGCAGCCGCACCAAGACCCGGCGCCCGATGAAATCTGCCGAGAGGTTTGCCACCTCAACATCGGCAATCACCCGTCCGTTTTCGATTTGCGGGTAAAGCTTGGCCAGGGTCCCGGTTTCAGTGCCCTCAGTACCGCCGATCTGGATTGTGTCTCCTTCGTTGAGGAAATCCGCATGCCTTTCAGGAACCGCCAGGCGCAGAAAGAAGCCGCCGCCACCGATGGCCGCGATCATCTCGCCAGGGAGCACAACCGAACCTGCGGTTACCGGCACCGAGATCACGGTGCCGGAGATGGGGGCGAGGATCCGGCCTTCGTCCGTGCGTTGCAGCAACACGTCCTTTTGCGCCGCAGTCGCACCGATCCGGCCCTGGATCACTTCGACCTTGGTGCGCAGGCCGTCAACATTCTGCTCGGTCGTTACACCGCGTTCCAGCAGGTTCAGACCGCGCGCAAGCTCTGCCTGGGCATTGGTCAGTTCCGAGTTCAGGGACATCAACTGCGCATCAATGGCGCGCAGTTCCAGCACCAGTTTTTCGTCAACCGTGGTGCCGATGTGCTGACCTTGAGTGACTTGCGATCCCTCGACAACCGAAATCTCTTCGAGTGTCCCGCCCAAGCGCGAGCGTGCAGGGATGTTGTTGCGCGCCTCCACCTTGGCGAACACCGCCTTCCATTCTGTTTTTGTCACGTGCTCCACAGTCGCCTCGGCGGCGGCTGTGAATTCGGCATTTAACGCGAGAAGACAGGTCGCGGCGGCGAAGACAATCGGTTTCATGGGGCACCTTTCGGGTCGCATTCCAACAGGACCGCGTCTCATGCGCAGCCCGGCATCTTATATATTCAATATTTTGATTGTGTTTGCAATGGCCATTCCGCAGATTGGTCGATGGCGCGCCAATCTGCCGCTTGTTGGCATGGCCCGACCGCTTAGTCCTGTCTCTTTTTCAGGTGTTCCGCCAGGCGCAGCGACAAGGCCAGCATGGTAAGAGTGGGATTGGCATGACCCGAGGTTGGAAAGACCGAGCCTCCGGCGATGAAAAGCCCAGAGACGTCATGCACCTCGCAATTTCTGTCGACAACACCGGTCGCAGGGTCGTCGGACATCCTGGTCGTTCCCAGAGAGTGACCCAGGTCCATGACCGTGGCGTCACCCGGCAAGCCCTGACTGATCCAGGGGGCGGGGGCCAGGGGCGGCAAGCCGGCTGAGTCAAAGCTGTCACAGAGGTGTCTGCCGATCCGCAACAGGTTGCTGCGGGCTTCGGCGCCCGGTGTCCAGATCGCGCGGGGAACCGGAAGCCCGAAGGGATCGCGCCGGTCCGACAGAATGATCCGGTTTTGAGGGCAGGGGGGCTGTTCGGTCGTTGCTTCGAACCGCAAACCCGCCAGTTTGACCGGCAGTCGCCCGTTGCTGAAATCGCGCGCCACCGTGTTGGGGAAAAACCGCAGTGCCGTGTCGGCAAGCATCTTCGCCACGGGTTCGGGAATGTATCCGCGATCCAGTGCGCGTGTCACCGACCCACGGGCCAAGAGCACCGGGTTTCTCAGCACCAGGCTTGCATCGGACAGGCGGGATTTGCTCTGCCGTCGAAGCAAACGCCGGAGGGCGGCAAACGGGTCGTCCGGCATGCGCTCCTCGGTGACAAAAACGGCGCCGTTCAGGGTGTGTTCAGCTTTTTGAAACCCCTCGGTCAGGGCGACACCGTACATGTGAACATGTATGCGCCCTCCCTCGCGATGCCCAAAAAGACCGAACCTTGCCGCCAGTTCCTTTGCCTGCCCCGGCGCGGCATGGGCAACCGTTGCCGTCGGATGATCCATCAGATAGCGCCCGACCTGATCGCGGGCGTTGCCAACGCCGTTGGCATGCCGGTCGCGCGACATCAACAGCAGGCGGGCGTTCTCGATAGCGCCGGCTGCAAGAACGCAAATGGGGGCGTGCAGGGTGGCCTTTCGCCCCAACAAGCTCTGTGTCTCGACGCCGGTTATCGCCCGGCCATTTTCCGTACACAGCAGGTTTGTCACTGTCGCATTCAGGAGCACCTTGACATCCGGTGGCGGGTTGGCGCGAAAATCGGAACCGAACCGCATCATGTCGGTCTGCCGATATCGAGAGCGCGCGAACTGCCAGAAAATGGTGCGAAACACCTCTCCTTCTATGCGAGGAGAAGGGATACGCCGTCCAAGCATCTCCCAGACACGTTCATCAAAGACCGGTTGTCCTAGGTTCAAGAGTTTGGCCGCCGCTTCGACATAAGGTTGCAATTCCACAGCCGCAAATGGCCAGCCGGAATAGGGAATCCAATCCCGTTTCTGGTAGTCCAGCGAATCCAACGGCACTGACTTTCCGGCCCAGGCCTGTGTCGAACCGCCCAAGCCCCTACATCGGACGCCATACCCCTGGTTTTCGCCCGCCCAAAGACCTGTCAGGTTCGCATGATACCGTTCCCGCATCGACAACTCGGCGCTGGACCAGCCATCCATCTCCACCCTGTTCAAGGCTTCATGATCAGCGTCCTCGGCCCATCCGCCACTTTCCAGCAGGATGATCCGCTTGCCCTGTCCCGACAAGGTACGGGCGAGGGTCAACCCACACGCACCACCGCCGACGATCAGAAGGTCGGCACTCAACCGGCTGCCGTTTTCGAGTTCATTGAGACTTTGAAAGGGCATGGAAAATTTGCTTAGATGCTTCATGATGCGACAACGAGTGTCACATTAACCAAACCGTGCGGCAACCGGTTGTTGACCGGATTCCCGGTTTACAGGATGGGGGCCGAATGTCTCGTCTAGGGGTGCGTGAATGGCTTGCGGTCGGTCGGGTTTTTGCCAACGGGACCTTGCTGCGGACCGATGACGGGCTGCATACCTGTCTGAATTTCGAGAAGGAACTTGCGGTCTACACCGGCGCCGGCCAGGCGCTGGCCGTGAGCAGCGGAACGGCGGCATTGATTTGCGCCTTGCAGGCTTGTGGCATCGGTCCTGGTGACGAGGTGCTGGTGCCTGCGTACACGTGGATGGCAAGCGCCGGGGCTGTCTTGCTGGTGGGCGCGGTTCCGGTGTTGGTCGAAGTGGACGACACGTTGTGCATGGATCCCGACGATCTTGTCGCCAAAATTACGCCGCGCTGCCGCGCTGTCATTCCTGTCCATATGCTCAACCGCCCCTGCGACATGGAACGCATTATGCCGGTCGCCCAGCAGTACGGTTTGCAGGTGATCGAGGATGCATGTCAGGCGGTGGGTGTCCGGTACAAGGGCCGTTTTTGTGGCACTATCGGGGATATCGGAACCTTCAGCTTCAACCAGCACAAGAACATGACGTGCGGCGAAGGCGGGGCGGTCTTGTCTAACACCAGCGGCCTGATGGCCCGGGCGCGCAACGCGCATGACATGGGTATCGGCTTTCGGACTGCGGGCGTGCCGGACCGCGATGCCATTTTTCTTGGCAGTAACTATCGTATCAGTGAAATCCAGGGAGCGATCCTGCGGGTGCAGCTAAAGAAACTTCCCCGTCGACTGAGCAAGACGCGATCCCGGGTGGCCATATTGACGAAAGCGCTGAAAAAGGCGGGATATCCGGTCGCGCCCCACAACGACCCCGACGAGGTTGCCGGGTTGGTACTGACCTTTGACACCGAGGCAGAGGCTGTCAAGTTCGCCGCGCGCCGGGGCGCAAGACGGATCTTCGACAACTCGAAACATGTTTACACCGAGTGGGGGCCAATCCTGAACAGGCGAATGGCGCATCCGGGGTTTTCGCCCTGGGAGTGGATTGGCGGCTCGAACGGCCCGGCGCCTGACAGCTGTCCGAAATCTCTGGATCTGCTAAGGCGCAGTTGTGCGGTAAACGCCATGACAGACGCCCCCCTGCCGCTTGTCAGGTATCTGGCGCGCAAGCTGGCTGCATAGGTCTTGTTCAATTGGGGCCGAACAGCGCGTTCCAGACCGCGATATCCGGCGCGCAAATCTCACAGATCTTTTCAAGCTGCTCGGGGCCAATATCCCTGGCTGTGACTTGCGCATCGCCTAGGGTCTTGTTTGCATGGCCGATTTTCACCCGAACGCCCAGGGCCGTGTGGATATCCCTTGCAAATCCTTCCAGATCGTCCAGACGCCCTATGACATCGAACTTTGCCAGATTGGAGGTCGCCATTTCGACAGCATCCGCGGTGCGAATATCCGCCGAGTTCGGCAGATCTGCGAACATCTCGACATACTCCGCCCCCATCCGCTGGGCGCGGTCGGAGTCCAGAAATTCGTTGAAATCCTCCTCGATGAACCCGTGGGAACCGGGGCGGCGGCTGCTCCAATTGTAGTGAGAGATGAACCGCGCGACCGGTTCGCGCAGAATGGTTATGAACTTGTAGGTCTGGTGAAACTCGCGATATGCGGCGCTGGAAAAGGGCGCATGCAGTGAAACGCACCGCACGTCGTCATAGAGCAGATACAGCATCATCTGCTTACGCAGGTCGTTCGCGTCGAGCAGCATTTGTTCGGTGTCGGTTCGACCTGAAAAAGCCTTGTAGGCTTGGAAGCTAGGTTCGGGTTTAACCGTGGCCTGACTGGTCAAGTACCGCATCCGGAGCGCGCGCCCGACCGAAGTACCTCCGCATTTGGGAACGTGATGAAAGACGAACCGCTGCTTCGCGAACCTGTCAAGAAATGAATTGTTCAGTCGCCGAACGCGATCAATCAGGTTCATATCAGAGCTTGCTCCTCATAGTACTTCGACTGCCCAAACACGGGATTACCGGGATTTTGCCCTATGTGCTCATGGATTGCTCATCGGTCGAAACACATGCGTCTTGACCGCGCGAACCAGCATGAGCAGAAACACGGTAAGGGCAGTGCACATTCCAATGGCAACCCCCACAAGGCCACCAAGAATCCCGCCAAGAGTACAGGCTGACAGCATTACCGCCATGGATACCATCCGCATTTGCAGCACGATCGAAAACGCGCGCCCGGCCATCAGGCTCCCCTGGAGAACCAGAGTGGACGCGCGCAGTAATCCGGCAAGAACGCAAACCGCCAAGAGTGCCCCAAGATCCACGTAGTCAGGTCCGAACACGGTTTGGACCAGCCAGTCGCCAATCAGGACCGACACACCGACACAGACGAGCCCTATCAGGGTCAGACCGGCAAACAGGCGGATGAAGGTCTTTGTCAAAGCGTGGCGGCGCGATGCCGCGATATACTCGCGAAAACGGGCCACCAGTGACTGGACTGCGGCCATTGTCACCGTTGTGATCGCCTGCATGGCATAGGCAACGGCCGTGAACTGCCCCAGTGCCGCTGTTCCCAGAAGCCATGCGATCACATATCGGGGCATGTTTCCCTGCAAAGCGGACAGCAATCCATTTGCGGCCAGCGGGATTGATTCCCTGGCCAGCCTGTAAACCCTGTCCGAGCGATGTGAGCTGGTATCCTGATTTGCCCGGGAAAGTGTTGTTGCAACCCGCAGGTCGAGCAGCAAGGCGACTGTTGACCAGACAAGAAGCTGTGCCGAGAACGCCCAGACTACGGGCAGGCCCGAAACAAGAAGCGCGACAAACAGCGCGGTTCCGGCGGCGCTTCGCAAAACGATCGAACCTGCGACGAGGTTCATCCGGTCGTATCGCTGGAAAACCCCGTAGCAGAGTTCAGACAGGCACTCGGCGGATTTGGTCGCTGCCAGGATGAGCAAGATCAGAAGTTGACTACCGCTGAACGAGAGCACACCGATAGCCGAAACCAATGCCAGCCCGGCTGCCAGCGAGACCGATAGAAGAAACAGGAAATCGCGAAACGCGTAATCCGATTGCAGCGACGACGCGACGTTGACCCGCATGCCGAGACCAAAGAAGAAGAAGACTGGTATCACAATCGCCGAGGCAAGCCCGAACATGCCGACTTCCGAGACTGTCGCGAACCGGGTCAATCCAATCAGTGTCACGAACTGGCAGGCGACGTAGATCAGTTGCGCTGAAACTCCCCAGCCCATCAGGGAACGAATACGCATTCGGGGGCCGCTTTGGGGCTGCTGCACAGTCTTATCCGTCATCGGCGCATCCGGGTCATTTCTCATACCGGAAATCCAGGATACGGGTCGGCGAGGATCGTCCTTGGGCGAGGTCGGCGAGAGCGATGAAGTTTCCATGCAAACGGCCCCGACGGTCGACCCATGGCGCCGGCCGAAGCGAGCCGACGAGATTGGCCAGGATATTCCGGGTCATCAATCGCAAGGCATGTGGCCAGCCAACGGTTCCCTTGCGACACAGATAGATCGGGTTGGCGATTTGTGAGTAACCCAGCATCTTGCCTTTGGTGCGACCGATCTTTGTTCCCAGGTGGACGCCGACCAGCGTATCGGCGCGGATAACCCGACCGCGTCGCGCCACCCGCCGCGAGAAGTCAAGATCTTCAAGCCAGCCGTACAGGGGCAGGGTCTCATCGAACAGCTCTACCGGTTCGCCTGAAACCGGCAGGCGCAGCGCCATGTTGCAGCCGTAGGCCGATCTGACATCGCTGATCATGTTGCCGCCAATCTCGGTAGATGCGCTGCGAAGGATGCGCAGACCTTCGGAGAAATCCAACCCGGGGCCTCGGGCGCCATCTTCGACTACACGACCGGTGGCAAGAACGACATTGCTGTGTTCGGTGAAAAGTTGGCGCAATTCCGTCAGAAAACCATCGGCGATCAGATAATCATCGTCCAGAAACAAGACGATGTCCCGGTCTCTCTCGTGTTTCAGGATCGCGTTCCGCTGCGCGCAGGACCCCTTTTCCGAGCGTATGACCTCAAGTTGAAAGGGAACCTCCGGGAAGGACGTGGGGTCGACGTCTTTGGCGTCCGAGATCGAGAGCATGACGCGATCCGGTGCATCGGACAAGGATGCGAGATAGCGGATCAACTCAGCCACCACCTGAGGACGGTTCGCTGTTGCTACACCAACCGTGACCGTCGGCGATGGCATTGTTCTCCCCTCTTTCATTGCCGATCCAGTGTCTTTCCCAGTGTGGCGCTGCCTCTTTGCCGCCGATCGGGTGTGGAGGATCTCTGGTCCTTTTCACGTTGTCTACTTTGCTGAGACAGGCGCGCGGCGAATGCGCTGCCCGGTGTATTGGCAATCACTGTCATGTCACCACGAGGTTGATGCCGGACGGCCGTTTAGCATTTCGGGAAGAGGCGTTTTGGGCCAGTCGATTGGCCGCGACGAGTCCAAAAAACGCGCCCAGCGCGATCCACTCGCCAAATCCAGGGTGCCCTGCGTCTCCGGCCACCCACACCCTGAACAAGGGAAGCATGGGAAGAATGGCCACCCATTCGGCACGAAGCGGCAGAACCCAGAGTGCTGGCCGGAAAACGATAGCCGCCACAAATCTAAGCCATGACAAGACGATCAGCAGATAGGTGGAGACGACAAGAAGAAAGGGCGCAAGTCCGGCGTGCAGCCACGCGCCCAGGAATAGATTGTGGACGAGTTGTCCTTTGAGTTCGATCAGGCCGGACCCGAGCAGCGGATTTCGCTCGATCTGGGACAAGGCCCAACTGTATTGTGAGAGCCTGCCTTCGGTCGAATTGTCATTGAATGACAATCGCGCTTCCAATTCATCCATCGCGGCCGATCCGGCCGATAGCAACAGGATCAGCACTATTAACAGAGCCAGGATGGCGAAGGATTTGATGTAGAATTCGCCCGGATTACGAACGCCTTCGCGCAATAGCCTGATCCAGGCAGCGGTCGGAATGCCTAGGGCCGAGATCATGAGTACCGAGCGGGTGTTGAATACCACCAGGACACCGAGAAGGAACAGTGTCAACGCGATGCCGAGAATATCGGGCTTGGCGCTTGTATGCCCCGATCTGAACAAGATGAGGGCAGTAAACACGCATACTGCAACAATGTTTTTCTCAGAGGCCGGGACCTCGACTCCGGCAGGGGCCACCGTTTGGAAGATCTCCCGCAGGAAATGATAGAAAATGTAGTCCAGATCTCCGGTTGTCGCGAAGCGGATTATGGCGGTGATCCAGCTTAAACCGATTTGGCGTGCCAGGTATTCGGTTACCACAAAGAAAGAAACGATCGCCAATGCGCCGCCGCGCCGCAAGATGCGATTATCGGCCGTGGCAGCGACCAAACTCACCGCGAAGGTCAATCCGCAAATCACAAAAAAAACCTGTCGCAGCACGATCCCCTTGGATGGGGCGCCGGCGAGGTTGATCGACAGAAGGGCCAAGTAGATCATGTAGACAATTAGCCAGGGGAACACTGCTGGCAGCAACGCGTTGAGTCCGGTCGCAAAACGGCTCGGAGAGCCGCACAGCACGATCCCCAGAGCTATGGTGGCAACATAGGGAACCTTGAGTTGAAAGCCTGCGGCGGATGCCACCTGTATCCAGGTCAATGACAGCGTAGCCAACAGAACCGTGGTCGCCCAAAGCAACATCCGGGGCGTTGTTGCCCTGGGTGTTGCGGACGTCATGCCCTTCGCCCCCAATCCGCAATCGAGGTCACTTTCCCGGTACGTGGTTTCTTGGACGTGGCATGTGGCCGGTCATAAAGGCGATAGGTTTCACCGAGCCAAGGGTCATCGTCCAACTCGCTGAAGTTAATCACCGCGCCGACGATTTTCCGGCGGGAGAGACGAGTCAAAGCCCGTTCCGCCGCCGAGAACTCGGTCTGCCCCCAGCGTACGACAAACACTACCTTGTCGCTGTTCTGGGACAGGATAGCTGAGTCGGCGGCATTGGCCGCCGGTGGGCCGTCGATGATGATCATGTCGTAGTCGCGGCGAGCTCGGTCGAGCAACTCGCCCAGTCGGGGCGACTCCAAGGCATTGATCGGCATGTCCGTGAGGATTCCGGCAGGCAAGATGTCCAGAACCCCATCGGTGCCAGATGGTGCCGACTTCCACTCGCTGCCTTGCAAGATGTCGGCAAGACCAACTTCATCTTCCAGGCCGAACTGTGCCGAAAGACCGGCGCGCCGAAGGTCCCCGTCGATCAGGAGCACGCGTTGCCCTGTAACGCTGCCCGAGGTGGCCATGGCCGCGGCGATAGAGGTTTTTCCCTCTTGTGGGGTGGTCGACGCAAGGCAGATGACCGGGGCAAGGTTATCGCCCGAGCGATCATTGCGAAGCGAATAGCGCAGCGCCGCAATTCTCTCGGTATATGGGGCGAGCGGTTCCTGCTCGATGATATCGGGAATGCGCTGTGTTTTCGAAAGCTTGGGCAATTGCACCAACACCTTGAGGCCCAGAACGCTTTCGACCTGTGCCGAGGTCTTGAACGTGGTGTCAAGCGCCTCACGGGCCAGTCCCCACAGAATGCCAGCGATATTGCCCAGCATGAAGCTGAGGATCACAAAGACCTTCACCGGCGGGTATACAGGCTCCAGCGGGACAGTCGCCGAAGTCACCACCTGTGTGCCGCTGGTCGAGAAAGAGGTGATTTCCTCGGCAAGGCCCGCATTGTTCAGGTAGCGCTCATATCTGATCCGGTAGGCTTCGGCCACGCGCTCAAGCTGTTGCAGGTCGACATTGTTGCGGATTTCGATGCTGGATTGACCGCCGACCAGGCTAAGCGCGTCGGTCAGAAGCTTCACATGGTTCTCGGCCGTTTCGACCTCGTTGGCAAGAACGCCGATCATGCGGTTTACCTGATCGCCAATCTGCCTTTCGATGGCCGCCTTTTGTTCGCGTACTTGTTGCAGCCTTGTATTGTTGCTGCCTGATGTCGCGCTCAGATCGCGTTCGCGCAACTCGATTTCCAGAAGCTGTAGCCGCAGTTCCGTCAAGATTTCCGAGGTCTGAACCTCGGGAAGGTTCAGGATATCGCCACCCTGCTGCTGCAAGGCACGTGCCCGCTCCAAAGCGGCTTGCTTGAGCGCCAGATTGGCATTGGCCGCCACCAGTTCGGCATTCAACTCGGTCATTTGCTGGTTGCTCAGCGTGACGCCACCGGCCTCGCCGATCAGCCCGTGCTTGACCCGGAAATCGGTTACGGCTTGTTCGGCGCGGGACACCTCCTGCCTGAGTTCCTCGGCCCGGGCATCAATCCACTTGCTGATCTGTCTTGCGTCCTCGCGTCGTTGATCCAGACGCAGTTCGACATAGGTCGCCGCGACCGCTTCGGCCACCCGGCGCGACAGAGAGGGGGAGTTTGCACGGATATCAATGGTGATGACGTTGGTTTCGCCCTCGCGGCTGACAGTCAGGGCCTCGGACAGCTTGTTCTTGGCGTTGAGGGTTGGTCGGTCCGGTGCGCCCTCGGGCAATGCCTTTTCGTTTTCCTCCCTTGCCAGCAGCAGTGATTTCAGCGCCGCGATGCCTTGATCCAGAATTCCGGGGGGCTGCGACTGAAAGAATGGTTCCGAGGTCAAATCCGCGTCCCGCACGACCTTGATCAAGGTATCATCCGCTTCGATCAGCAGGATCTGACTATCGACGTAGCCGGTACCGGTCGTCGGAAAAGTGGGGTTCTCCGCTTCGATCGGATTGGTTGCGGGACGTTCTATCAAAAGTTGGGCGGAGCTCTTGTACAGGCGCTCCATCTGCTGAACCGCAAGGATCATAAGCGCAGCGCAAACAAACCCCAAAAAGAGAATGCGAACGGCATGTCGCCTCAAGAAGGCGAATGATTGCCGAAAGATATCGGCCAGTGATACCTCGCCGTTCATGGACCCATTCCTTTGCTTGCGGGTCGTGCTAGTTGCGTTGTCTTCATTTACCGACCACGACACTGAAACACCACCAAGCATGTCTTGAGCATCAAACCCAGATCTCCAAGAAAGCTTAGCCCGTAGAAATAAGCCGCGTCCATCTTCACGCGCTCTTCATATGAAACCCGTCCCCGCCCGTTTACTTGCCACAACCCGGTAACACCGGGACGCAGGGCGAGGTATTTGGGCAGGTGGGCACCGTAACGTCCAAGCTCTTCGTCGGTCACCGGCCTCGGCCCGACAAAGCTCATATCGCCGGAAATCACGTTCAGCAGTTGTGGGAGTTCGTCCAGGCTGGTACGGCGCAGAAACCGGCCAATCGAGGTGACCCTCGGGTCTTTGGAAAGCTTGTGATGCTCTTCCCATTCCTTTCGCGCCGCCGGATTATCGGCCAGGTACTCTTTGAGTGCCACGTCGGCATCAACACGCATTGTTCTGAATTTCAAACACTTGAACCGCTGGTGGCCCTTGCCGACACGTTCATGAGCGAACACCGGAGGTCCCCCATCCAACATCGTGATGATCATCAGCAACAGCATAATCGGCAACATCGCTACCAGTATCAGAATGCTCAAACTTACATCAAAACCGCGCTTTCCGACACTCCGATAGAACCCTGTTCGCTCTGGAAGTACGATGGCCTCCATGCACCGGCTGTCGGTCAGCGGCAGCTGAACCTTTCCCAACTTCATTCGGAGCCCCCCAGCCCAAAAAAACCCTACGAAACTCAAAAAAGATATCCACGAAACTTAGAGGTACCACATTCATATGGATTTTCGCATAATTTGAGACAGTCGGCTAAGTTCCAACCTGGAAACAGTCTGTTTCTGTTAAATGTTTGGCAACAGTTGCAACCTGAGAAGCCGAATCTTGCGTGATTTCGGAACAGTATCGTTGAGCAAGACAAATATGGTTAACCAAAGAAGCGAGAATCATCCGGGGGACGCGGTAGGAAAGGGGAGAACAGCGGGCGTTTCGGGCGGTGTTGAAAAGCCGGGCGACGCGACGACCAGGATCTTGAGTGTCTGCGAAACCGCTCAGGGCGGCGTCGGCCGTTACCAGGACCTGCTGGAGTCACTGGTGCCTTTCGGATTCTCGCTTTCGGTTCTGTTACCCGAATCCGACAAGGGAATTCTGCGCGACGCCACGCGCGCCATCACTTTTGCAAGAAACCGGCGCGGACCGGTGGCGATGTGGAACCTTGTGCGCGCCTTCTGGCGGCAAAAAAGACTGTTGCGCCCCGAACTCTACTTCTTCCACAGCACGTTCTCGCTATTGCCTCTGACGCTTCTGCGTTTGTCAGGAGATAGAACGCCCGCGGTGTATTGTGCTCATTGCTGGGCAGCGAATACGCTACAAACCGATGGTTGGAAGTCACGCATCATTCGGTTTGTAGAGGGCAACCTGTGCGGACTGGCGGATCTGGTTGTCAACGTTTCTGCCTCGGATGCTGACACTGCTCAGAGGTTTGCCTATCGCGGGCGTCACGTCATTGTCGAAAATGCGGTGGATCCTCCTGAACCAGAGGCTCGGGCGGATCGGTTCGAAACGCCTGGATCGAGCCGTGTGAATCTCTTGTTTGTCGGCAGGTTCGATCATCAAAAAGGGTTGGATCTGCTCCTGCCAGCATACGATCTTGCCCGATCCAGCAACAGCGACTTGCGCTTGCACATTGTCGGGGCTCCGGTGCGAGGCTCTGAACTACCGGTGTTTGGAGAAGGTGTAACCTATCACGGCTGGGTCGGGCCGGGTGAGATCGACAGTTACTATCGATCTGCCGATGCCCTCGTGGTCCCGTCCCGTTGGGAAGGATTGCCGCTGGTGGTTCCCGAGGCCTACCGGAACGGTACGCCGGTGATCGTCGCGCGGCGAAGCGGAATGCACGAACTGGTTGACGAAGGTAGAACTGGCTGGTCCTTCCCGCTGGAAATCGAGGCGCTGGCGGATCTGTTGTCGCGCGTTGGCCGAGAGGATCTGGCCAAGATGAGACCTCTGGCGGAAGAGACGTACAGGGAGCGCTTTTCTCGAGGGCGTTTTGCAGAAGAGATGGCAGAGAACCTGCGCGCGCTGTTGGGCGGAAAGCGGGCCGGATGAAAACGGATCAACGAATGCCGGATCTGATCATTGCGGGGGTCCCAAAGGCCGGGACTTCCTCGTTCTTCGACTGGCTTGACGATCATCCAATGGCGCAGGGTTCGACGCCAAAGGAAACCTGCTTCTTCATGGATCCCGACAGTCACGCCTTTCGTTCCGATTTCAATTTCAGCCTCGGCCTCCAGCACTATCACAAGGCGTTTGCGCCTTCTGATCGACCTGTTCGCCTGCTGTTCGAGGCGACGCCAGCGTACATCTACAGCCAGACAGCGCTGGCGGAGATCCCAAGGCTGGAAAACGCGCCCAAGTGCCTGTTTGTCTTGAGGGAACCTGCATCGCAGATCCGGTCCGTCTATCACTATTTCAGCAACAATTGGGCCTATATCCCGGCCGAGATGAGCTTTGCCGACTTTCTCGAGGCTGCGGAGCGCGGCACTCACGATTTCGGCGGCAACGAATTGGCGCGCCATGCGCTGGACTTTGCAGATTACTTGCCATGGCTGCGACGGTGGCGCGACCGGCTGGGGGACGAGCGGATGAAGATCTGCCTGTTCGAAGACCTGAAGCGCGACCCCGCCGCGTTCATGTCCGGGATTGCCACCTGGTGCGGCATCGATCCGCGTTTCTACGATGACTACGCATTCGAGGCGAGCAACGAAAGCTATGAGGTGGTCAACCGCCGCCTTCACCGATTGAACATGGCGATCAGAGATCGCCTTCCCAAAGGGCCGACATATGAACTCGTGCGGGGGATTTACCGCCGCTTCAATACGCGTCCGGCGAAGAAGGGTCAGACAGATGACGTATTCCTTCGTCTGCGGGAAAAGTTCGAGGCCACTTATGATCCGCTCGAAAGTGAATTCGGGTTGGATTTGTCTGCCTGGCGGGAGCGGGGGTAATCAACGCCGCCGTTGTAACATTTCCTCGTATATCGAGAGTAACCGGGACAAGTGATTTTCCGGGGATACCTGGCGCTCCAGATCGGAGGTATCAAAATCTCCGATAGAGAGAACCTTTCTGAGGCTATCGGCCAGTGTTTCAACGTCTCTGGTATCGTGCAGAACTCCGTTCACACCGTGTTTGACCACTTCCGAAGCGGCGGTCCACCTGCCACACACCACCGGAACACCGCGGAGCAGCGCCTCGATCGGCACAAGCGGCTGACATTCGTACCATTGGCTGGGAAACACCAGCGCACGCGCTTTTTCCAGGCACTTCTGTACCTCTTCGGGGGTGACCCATCCAGTGATCTCCGCCTCGGGGTATGCTTCTCTGATGCTTTGCGCTTCTGGCCCGTCGCCGACAAAGAGCGCGGGGAAACCTGCCATCTTTGCTGCCTTGGCAAACAACAATCCGCCTTTCTCAGGGGACAGCCGTCCGACAAAGACGAATGTGTCGTTGCGGGTCGAGGCAATCTTGGCGCCGCCTGTTGCCACTGGATTGGGAAGCGCGTGCAAATTCACGTCGTCGGCAAGGTAGGGCCGCATCGCTCTCAACTGGGTTTCAGAAATATAAGCGATATCGCGCAAGTGGCGCGGAATGCGCCCGGGCCCCCTAGCTATTGCAGAACGGGCGACACGCCAGACCTTGTGGTTGACGTGGCGAGCGTCGCAGTTTGTCGTCAGGCAGGTGGCAGAAAGCGGCTTTCGCGTGCAGATTTCGTTGGCGCGGTAATCGTAAAATCCGCCGTTCGGGCAGGCCAGAAAGTACTCGTGCATCGTATAGAGCACGGGCAGCCGTCCGTCGGTCAAAGCCCGGCCGACAGACGGGGACAGCGCTTTGGCCCAGCCATGACAATGTAGAACTGTCGTCGCCGGGTCATGTCTGCGCATTTCTTCTCGCAGTGCGTTGAGCGCATCGAAGTTCCACAAACCGGTGGTCATCGCATTGAGTCTGCTGGGATTGTCGGCCAGCGTTTTCTGATCAAGGCAGATGGTCCGGATGTTGGGATGCTCCAAAAGCGTACTGACAGGCCCGGAAGCGGCAAAAAAGCTGACCTGAATACCGGCATCGGCCAACAGGCGGGCGCTGTCTATGGCGACCTTGGCCTGACCGCCGTTGACCTCGGCAAAATCTCCAACGATGAGTGTGTTCCGTATAGGCATCCGTTTTTCCCCGGGACAGGCTGTTCAACAACCTAGGGCGGGGAACATGGTTGTTTCAACGATGTTTCTTCGATCGAGGATGGTGGTGACTTTGGCGCGGGTCCTCCCCGACCATCCTGCTCGGGCAACGCCGTTCCAGGGGCTCGGGGCGTGATGGTTGCCGCCCGGGGGCTGGACGGTCTGTTACATCGAACGATCCGCGGTCGAGGTAAAGCAATCCGGTACCGGTTTGCTGTCACCTTGCCGGAAGGCCAGACATTTGGCTTCGATCAAGTCACCCCCGAGAGCGGTCGGCTGGTTTTCGAGGCGAATGGGATATGGCATGATAACGGCGTGACGGCGGATGAGAGCGGAATGACGATGGCGCCTGAACACCGATTCCCGGTGGCCGTTCTGCCATTCGAACGCGCCTTGCTCGACCGCCCGGCTCGGGGTGATGAAGCCGCCACCGAGGTCCGTGCGTTGGTGCCGGGCCTTGTTGTCGAGGGCTGCACCCCAAGAGTGCCCACCTGAAGCGGGGCGAACCGGCCGCGCTGCCGGAAGCAATGAAACTGAGGCAGACTGTGAGTGCACCGTGTGACCGAGAACTGGCCAGCGCACCCGGCGACCGCCAAGACACATACGCTGTTGGCTGCCATGACCCGCGAGGAGGAGAGCCCATGACCCGACACCTGTTTCTGGAACCCGAGCACGAGTTGCTGCGTGACCAGATCCGCCGATTTGTCGCCGAGCGGGTGCATCCCGAAGCGGACCGGTGGGAAGAGGAGGGGGCTGTTCCCCGCAAGATCCTGCGCGAAATGGGCGATCTGGGCTTTCTCGGTATCCGCTATCCCGAGGAGTATGGGGGCAGCGCGATGGACACCCGGGCCACGGCCGTTCTGGCCGAGGAACTGGGGCGGTCGACCTATTCGGGTTTTGCCATCACGGTGCTGGTGCATACCGACATGGCCTCGGTCCATCTGTACAATGCCGGCACTCCAGAGCAGCGGGCCGCGTGGATGCCGGACATCATCGCCGGACGCAAGATCGTCGCCGTCGCCGTGACCGAGCCCGACGCCGGGTCGGACGTGAAAGGCATCCGCACCAGCGCGCGGCGGGAAGGGGACTCCTATGTTCTCAACGGCTCCAAGATGTTCATCACCAACGGGGTGCATGCCGACCTTTACTGTGTGGCGGCCAAGACCGACTCTGGCGGAGCGGCCAGCCAGTCGGTCACGATGTTTCTGGTTGAGAAGGGCGCGCCAGGCTTCACTGTTTCGCGAGCGCTGGACAAGCACGGCTGGCGGTCATCTGACACGGCCGAACTGTCATTTTCCGAATGCCGGGTGCCCGCCGTCAATGTTCTGGGCCAAGAAGGGCGCGGCTTCTATTCGATCATGAAGAATTTTCAGAACGAACGGATCGTGCTCGGTGCGATGGCGATGGGCGAGGCGCAGGCGGCGCTGGATCTGACGCTCGACTATGTTAAGACGCGTCAGGCATTCGGCGCACCGCTCTGGTCGAAACAGGCGATCCGTCAGCGGTTGTCGATGTTGTCTGCACGGGTCGCTGCCGCGCGCCAGTTCGTCTATGCCACCGCCGCCCGCGACGCGGCGGGCGAGGAAGTGGTGCGCGAGGTGTCGATGCTCAAGGCGCTGTGCGGTGAACTGGTCAATGAGGTGATGTACGATTGCGTCCAGTTCCACGGCGGCATGGGATACATGCGCGAAAGCACGATCGAACGAATGGCGCGCGATGCGCGGGTTCAGTCCATCGGTGGCGGAGCGACCGAGGTGATGCTGGAAGAGGTCGCCAAGCGGCTTTGAGGTTCGCTCGGCCAGATGGTCAGAACCGCTGCCCGAGAGAGACGTATAGAAAATGATCTCCGGCGTTGTTCATGGCGGCGTCGAGGGCATAGTCCAGACCGAATTTTTTGGAGAGCCTGAACCGCAATCCGGCACCGACGGCGGCCCCACCTGCATTGTCCGACATGCTACCCAGATCGCTGCCGCCAATTCCGTAGCCGCCAAAGAGAACATAGCCAAACCGGCTCTGCCCGAAACGGGCACGGTACTCGGCCTGGATCGAGGCCGAGTAATCGCGGATGTTGTCAGTCGCTGGGAAACCGCGCATACCATCCACCATCCCGACGCCGCAGGAATCGAAGAAGGGCGCGGATTTGGATGCGCCGCAGACCACGCTGCGCGCCGCGATCACCGCATCGTTGCCAAGCTGCCAGTAGTGTGACGCCGACAGAACGGTTTTGGAGTAGAGCCGGTTCGAGGTCGTCAATTGGCCTCCGAACAGGCTATCTACGTCGCGCGCGTGGCTCAACGACAGGCTCGCCACGCCCCCTCTTGTCGGGTAGAACGTGTCGTCGCGATCATCCCACTTGAATTTAAGGCCGATTATCCCGACCGCGACGCCAAGATCCGGCAAGAGCGCCGGCGGTATCGTGGTCGAATTGAACGTGATATCCGAATCGAGATGGGTGAACGATCCTGTCACCGAGAACTCGGGCGAGAAATTGTAGCCGACTTCCATAACTGCGATCTTGGCCGTTTGCGCCAGCGGCAGCCGAAAGGCTCCGACGACCGGTAGAGTGGCCGGAAGATCGTAATTCAAATCCGCATCGCCATAAAGAAGGCCGAGAGTCCAGCGGCCGTCGGCGAAATTGACGACTCCGCCAAACCCGTAGCCCTCGCTGCCATTGCTGGTCTTCATCTTTGCCGCCCCGAAGCCCGACGGGCGCGATCCGGGCAACGTAAAGAGATACCCCGCCCCAAGTGTCAGGCCGCTTTCGAGGACCGGGTTGGAGAATGGGATGGGGGCAACGATAAAAGACCCTGCCTTGACGCCGGTCTCGGTGCTCACGACATCCGAGACCGTGCCTCTTTCCAGGCCGCTGATCGTGTTGGCCTGGGCCACGGATGACGTGGCTGCCGTCCAGAGGAAGAAGAGCGTAGTCGCAACCCTTGCCGAAAGAACCCTCAATACTGTCATGCCGGTTGCCTATCGGTTGCCCAGAAGCCATATCCTGAACACTTCAGGATGCAGTATATCAGAGAACGCCGGTTGATGAAGGGGCACGTGGTTCAAGAAAGGACAGGTGAGGACCCTATGACATCGAAGGCCAATAGTTCCGGACAGCGTCAGAGTGGCGGATTCAAGCGCGGAAAGCCATCAGGGCGTCGCGGTCGACCTCTATCCCCAGGCCGGGGCCGTCGGGCACCGTCAGCACACCCTGCACTGCTTCCAGCGGGCGGGTCAGGATCGCCTGACGGAACGGCATCTCGGTGCGGTCGAATTCCAGCATGGGCGCGCGCGGTTCAGGGCGGGGCGGGTTTGGCGGCAAGGCAGCGATATAGTGCAGCGAGGCGGCCAGTTGTACGCCGGTGCCCCAGACATGCGGCACAAGGCGTATCCCGTGCAGGGCGCACATGTCGGCGATGCGGCGACCTTCGGTAAAGCCGCCGGTGCCGCAGATGTCGGGTTGCAGGATATCGACGCAGCGGCGTTCGACGGGATCCTTCATGCCCCAGCGCCCATGCCATGTTTCGCCGCCCGCGACCGGGATCGGCTGGCCGTTGCGGACATCAGCATAGGCGTCGAGTTGTTCGGGCAGGACGGGTTCTTCGAACCAGTCGATGTCATAGGGTTCGGCCAGACGGCCCAGCCGGATCGCCTCGATCATGTCATAGCCGTGATTGGCGTCGATCATCAGGCGCATCTCAGGGCCTATGGCGTCCCGGCAGGCGGCGATGACCTCGAGATCCTCGTCCACGTCGAAACCGATCTTGATCTTTGCGGCTTTGAACCCGTCCGCCTTGTAGCGCGCTACCTCGGCCGCGATATCTGTCACACGGTCGCGGCCAGGCTTGCGGAAACCGCCAGTGGCATAGGCGGTCACCTGTTCGCGGAACCGCCCGCCCAACAGGGTCGAGATGGGCGCGTTCCAGGCCTTGCCCTTGATATCCCACAGCGCGATATCGATGCCAGACAGCGCAGTGATCGTCAGGCCACGCTGACCCTGATCGCGCAAAGCGTGATAGACCTCGATCCAGCGTCTCTCGGTCTCCAGCGGGTTTTGCCCGATCAGCAGCGGCGCCATACCCTGGACCAAAGCGGCGTTCAGCCGGGCCGGGCCAAGGCATTCGCCCCAGCCAGTCAGCCCGGCGTCGGTGGTTACTTCGACCAGCAGATGGGAGCGCCGGTCGAAGCCCGACGAGGCGCTTTCGAAACGCTGCTCCAGCTTGTGGTCGAGCAGGTGGGTGGTGATTGCGCTGATCTTCATGGCCGTATACCGGTGAACTGATAAGTGAGCGCCAATGCCACAACGATCAGCATCGAAGCGCTCATGCCGATGTTGATGGCCCGGTGGGCGCGATGGCCGAGGTCGAGCCGGCGCAAGGTGATGCCCAGCCAAAGCCACAGGAAGTGGATGGGAATCCAGATCGCGTTGACGATCAGGAACTTGAGGAGGGTTTCCGCCAACAGGCTGTTCCCGCCAAAGGCAAAGCCGGAGAACAGGGTTGTGTTCACCGCATAGGCCTTGGGGTTGATCATTTGCAGTGCGATCCCGTCCAGAACGCCGGGCGGGCGGGCGGCCTCGATAAAGGCGATCCGGCTTCCCGCTGTGGCGATCCGAAGGGCGAGGTACAAGAGATACGCGGTCGAGGCCACAAACAGCAGGGTGCGGATGCGTGGATCGGCCAGCAGTATGGCGGCGAGGCCCGAGACCACCGCCAGCGCCACCATGTTGGTGCCGATGAAAAGTCCCAGCACATAGCGCGTGCCGGGCCGCGCGCCGAAGGCCGAACCGACACCGGCGGTCGAGAGCACGCCGGGTCCGGGTGTGATGATCAGGAAAAAGACAGCGGCGGCGAAGATCAGCATTCGGCCATCCCCTGTGCCTGAATGGCCAGATCGCAGACGGTAAACACGCGTTCCTGTGGCATGGCGGTTTCCGTCCGGTGACGGATGTCATGCGCGAGTGCGGCAAAGAAGGTCAGACCAGCGTCGGAGGCTTGCTGCTTGTCGCAGACCTCGCCGTTGACCAGGATCAGGTGGTCGGTCCCTGGCGTGCCGCCCGGATCGACATATTTGCGCAACTCGATGGTGCCGGTGGTCCCGGTCACAAAAAGCCGCCCGTCACCCCAGTTGGGTAGCGCATCGGGCGTGTACCAGTCGACCCGGATATAACCGCGTGCGCGCCCGGCCTGGAGAACGATTTCGCCAAAGTCCTGAAACCCCGGTTCGCGAAGACAGGCGGCATGGGCCATGACCACATCTGCTGTCTCCTGTCTAGTCAGGGCCAGAAACTGGTCGATCTGGTGTGACCCGATATCGGCCAGAATGCCGCCGTTGCGGTCACGGTCCCAGAACCAGTCGGGCCGGGTGGCAGCGTTCAGGCGATGCGGGCCAAGGCCGACAGTGCCGATCACCCCACCAATCGCACCCTCCGCGATCAACTCCAGCGCGCGGGTCATCGCAGGCACTTCGAACCGTTCCGAGAAATCCACCGCCCAGATGCGCCCGGTCTCGTCAACCGTTCGGCGCAGTTCGGCCACGTCGAGCGCATGCAGCGCGCCGGGCTTGTCGCTGAGCACGTCTTTGCCTGCCCGCATCGCCCGAACGGAAATACCCGCGCGGTCCGAAGGCACGGCGGCGGTCAGGATCAGGTCGATTTCGGGGTCGTCGATCACATCCTCGGCTCGGTCCCGTCGCGGCGCGTCGGGAAAGCGCGCCAAGAACCCATCCAGAGTGTTCGGCGCGCCATCGGTCTGCCAACCCGTCAGCACGCAGCCCGCCGCCAGCATGTGTTCGGTCATCGTATAGATATGGCGGTGGTCGATGCCCACGACGCCCATCCGGATCGGTTCAGCCATCAACCACCTCCTGCCGTTGCCCGGTTCTTGCCGAGCGTTCGATTGCCGCGATCAGTGCTTGCACCGGCAGGGCCGAGCGCCCGGTGATTGCGGGTTGCCTGCCATTGCGCAGTGCCTCGGCGAAATCGGCGATCACCGCTCGGTGCCAGTCGTGCGAGAAGGCCATCGGATCGGCGCCGCCGCCGGTGCCGGATAATGCGCCGATCTCTTCTGCCGGGTACCCGTGCCGATGGATTAACAGCCGGTTTGCCGCCAGATACGCCGACCCAGCGGAGCCGTTCAGGATGATTTCCTCGGCGCCGCCGGGGTAGTGGGTGACCGAGGCCATGACCGATCCCACCGCGCCCGAGCGAAAGCGCAGGGCGGCGGCGGTGAAATCCTCGGCCTCCATCCGATGCAGGGGCGAGGTGGCAGTGACGGCCTGCACATCGGCCACCGGGCCGCAGAACTGTAGCATCAAGTCGAGGCTGTGAATTGCCTGGGTGATCAGCACACCGCCGCCATCGCGGGCGCGGGTGCCGCGCCCGGGCGTGTCATAATAGCTCTGGTCACGCCACCAGGGCACACGCAGTTCGACGGTGGCGATCTCGCCCAGCTCGCCTTGCGCAAGGCGGTCTTGCAATGCCAGCGCAGCGGGGCGCATTCGGTGTTGCAGCAGAGCCCCCAGGGGCAGGCCCGCCGCCTCGCAGGTTTCGACAAGCGCGCGTGCCTCGCCGACTGTCCGGGCCAGCGGTTTCTCGGTCAGGACAGGCAGGCCACGGCGCGCAAAGGTCGTGATGTATGGCGCGCGCGCATCCGGCGGGGTGGCCAGGATTGCGAAATCAAGTGTCCTATCAGCGACGATCTCGTCCAGAGATGTCATAACCCGTGGTCCACCGTGCCGGTTGGCAAAGGCACGGGCCCGCTCGGGATTGCGGCCATAGACCGCGGCAAGGCGTACCTCTCCATCGGTGGCCGCAATCGCAGTGGCGTGCAAGTCGGCAACCATTCCCAGACCTATCAGCACCGCATGCATCGGTTTTCCCGTCATGCATTTTCTCGTGGCAATATGGCGCCCCGATGGCCAATCACCCGGAGCGCCAAGTCGTGCCCCGCCCGCATTGCGGTGTCCTGGTCATGCCCTTCCAGCAGGGCGGCCAGATAACCTGCGTTGAAGCTGTCACCTGCGGCCGTGCTGTCGACGACGTCAGTCGCCGGATCGACCACAAGCGGCGGTGCGCCGTCCAGCGGCAGGGGGCCGCGCGCGCCGCGCTTCAGAACGCCTTCGACAAGTCCATGAGCACGCAGGCGCGCAAGCACTGCCACCTCATCCGGATCGGCAAACAGCGCCATCTCGTCGTCGAGACTTGGCAGGCCGATATCGGCAAGCCGCCAGGCGTCGGTCACGGTTTCCTGCGCGGTGCCCTGATCCGACCAAAGGGCCGGGCGATAGTTGCTGTCAAAGGCCACGCGGCCACCGGCATCGCGGTAATGCCTGAGCCACCCCATCAAGCGCGCCCGTCCCGCCGGGGGAAGAATGGCCAGCGATATCGCCGACAAGTAAACCAGATCGAACCCGGAAAGATCCGTTTCCTCCAGCCCTGGGGGCTCCATCAACCGCCGCGCGGCCGAGTTGTCACGCCAATAGGTGAAAGTCCGCTCACCCGTGTCGTCGGTGCTGATGGCATAGAGACCCGGCACGCGAGTATCGCTACGCCGGATCAGACCGGTATCGAGTCCTTCGGCGCTCATCATGGCGATCATTCGTTCCGACAGCCCATCATGTCCCAGTTTGGTTCCATAGGCCACGTTCAGGGCGGGTGCGGCGCGCTTGAGGTAGATTGCGGTGTTCAGTGTGTCACCGGCAAAACCCAGCCCGGCGCTGTCGGGCCGGTCCGGCGCCAGCGAGATCTCGACCATCGCCTCGCCAATACACAGAACGGATGTCATGTCGCGCCTCCCGGTCGGTTCTCTCGCCACCAGATGATCAGCCCCGAAACCACGATAATGCCAGCGCCCACCAGAGTCATCCCATCGGGCAGGGCACCGAATAGCAACCAGCCCGCGCCTGCCATATACACCAGGTAACTGTAGGAAAACGGCATCAAGAGGCTCACGTCGGCATAGCGATGAGCACGGGCAAAAATCTCGTGCCCGGTCCAGGCGAAGGCGCCGATGGCCAGATAGAGCGCCCAAGTGAGCGTGCCCGAGATCGGCTGCCAGGACCAGATCGCCAGGGGAAGCAGCACCAGTGTCCCCATCGCACCGGCCCAGATCTGCATGACCTGGGTTGCCACCTCGCCCGACAGTTTGCGGGTGATGATGGAAAACAGCGCCAAGGCGGTGGCGTTATAGACAATCAGCGCCGAGGCCCAGTGAAACCCGGCCCCGAACGGGCGCACCACGCACAGCACGCCGACAAAGCCCAGGCCGATGGCGAACCAGCGCCAGGGCCCTATTTTCTCGCCCAAGAGTGGCACCGCCAGCGCAGACACGATGATCGGGGACGAAAACATGATGGCGGCGGTCATGGTAAGGGACAGATAGCGCAGCGCATAGAAATTGCTGAGCGTCGAGGTGACGAGCAAGGCCGCGCGGATCAGCAACAGATGGATCTGGCGCGGGGTCAGCCGGGTACCGCGAAAGGCGCGGTGGCGCATCGAGATGACCGAGAGGATCAGCGCCACGCCATAGCGGGCAAAGGCCAGCTGGAACGCGCCCAGCCCGCCCAGGACCAGCCATTTGACCGAACTGTCGGTGCAGGCGAACATGAACCATGCCGCCAGCATCATCACCATGCCCAATCCCGCGCGGTCCTGCCGTCCTGCCAGTGCTTCCATGACCTAGCCGCCGAACCGGGCGGCGTAAAACTCGACCATCTGCGGCACCAGATCGTCGCCGCGTCCTTCGTCGATCGCCTCGGCCAGGGCGCGGCGGGCACAGGCCGACATCAGGCTCTCGGCGTTCATGTCCTGCGCCATCTGCGCATAATAGCCGACGTCCTTCGATGCATTGCGGATGGAAAAGGCCAGTTTCTGCGCGTCGCCGTCGATGGCATAGGCCTTGACGAAATCCATCATCCCCGAATGCAGGGGGCCCGCGCTCATCACGTCGTATAGCGCCTGCCGGGGCACGCCCGCCTTGTCGGCCATGGCAAAGGCCTCGCTCAACGCGTTGGCGGTGGTCATGGCGAAGAAGTTGTTGATCAGCTTGATCGTATGGCCGGTGCCGAGCGGCCCGAGGTGAAAGACGTTTTCCCCAAGATCGTCCAGCACCGAGCGCACTTTGTCAAAGGCGGCCCTGTCACCCGCGCCCATGATGTTGAGCTTGCCCTCGCGCCCGTGGCTGGGGGTGCGGCCCAGTGGTGCGTCCAGCATGGTGCCACCTTCGGCGGCGACCATTTCGCCCAGCATCCGGGTGGAACCGGGCAGGGAGGTGCCGAAGTCGATCACCACCGTGCCGGGTCTCAATCCCGCGATGACGCCATCGGTCCCTTGCATCCGCGCCTCGACCTGCTGGGACGTGCCCATGCAGAGCATCACGATATCGCTTGCGCGGGCCAGTTGGGCAGGAGAGGCGGCTTCGACCGCACCGCGCGCGGTGGCCTCTTCGATACCGCTGCGGTCGCGGTTGCCAAGCACTGAGACGGCATAGCCGCAGTCCTGAAGTCGCGCCACCATGGCACGGCCCATCAGCCCCAGCCCGATGAATCCGATTGTCGGTTTGTCCATCTCATCCCTCCGTTATCCTGTCAAAGGCGCGGGCGGTCAGCCCGGCCTGTATCTCGTAGATGCTGCCCGCCACTGGCGGGGGCGGCAGCGGAATTCGGACTGGCACCGGCGCCAGCCTTGGCGTGATCGTGGGCTGACCGCACAGCATCCGGCTGTCATAGTCGTCGAGATTGTCGAAACGGGTCATCGAGCCCATGACGGGAAAGGCGTCGGCGGCCATGATCTCATAGAACAGCATCCGCCGGTCGCGGGACGAGCGATTCAGTGCCGAGCCATGTACCGTTCGCGCGTGATGGATAGAGATCGAGCCCGCCGGTCCCGTCAGCGTCACCGCGTCGCGCGCGTCGAAACCACAAGCTGCAAGGTCCATCGCACCGACGAAGTGGCCGTTTGCGTGGTGATTGTGGATTGGACCGCGATGGCTGCCGGGAAAGATCATGAGCGGGCCGTTGTCCGCTGCCATGTCGTCGATCATAACGCCGACGGCCAGCACATCGTCATTGGTATGAGGGTAAAAGGCCCAGTCCTGATGCCATTCGACCGCCGCGCCGAAGCCTGCCGATTTCATGTTGAGCTTGGTGGTATGCAGGCGCAAATCCGGTCCGATCAGATCGCGCACGGGGGCAAGAATAGTGTCGGAATAGAGCAGGTCTCGCATCACCGGGCTGATTTTGTGGGGTAGCTTGATTCGGCGCAGGCGCGGCGCGCCGGGGCGGTGGCTGTCCTCCAGATCAAGCCGGTCGTTCGAGGATGTCATACCGCGCGCCTCGTCCGTGAATCGGGCGATCTCAGCACGGATCGCGGCGATGACCGGCGGCGGCACCCGGTTTTCCAACACGAGGTAGCCGGTTTCGCGATAGCGGGCGA
The DNA here is from genome assembly GCF_025751555.1 of Ruegeria aquimaris. Lineage (GTDB taxonomy): Bacteria > Pseudomonadota > Alphaproteobacteria > Rhodobacterales > Rhodobacteraceae > Ruegeria_B > Ruegeria_B aquimaris. The sequence continues at coordinate 146,431 of NZ_JAOWLB010000001.1, read as the reverse complement.
TCTGTGCAGGCGACAGAACTTCGGGCATCAGGCGATCTCCTTGGGGCGGAGCGGATCCAGCAATGTGGCGAGCGCGGGGTCGGCGGCATGGCCTGACAGCGCGGCGAAACTGCCGATGGCCATGAAGCGGAAAAGGTCAAAGCCAGTCAGGCTGATGAGGCCGGCAGGTGCAGCGTTTTGCAAAAACGGGGTTTCGACGGGTGTGTAAACCGCGTCAAAGGCCCATTCCTGCTTGCCGATCCAGCTCGGTGCAAAGGCGCTGCGCGTATCCGTCCCCATTCCGAGAGCCGTGGCGTTGACCAATCCATGTGCCCCGCGCGCGGTGTGCTCTGCCGCATCCATGGCGACCGCGCGTGCAGGAGGACCGAGCAACTTGGCCAGCGCCGCTGCACGGCTCGGTACCGGGTCCCAGAGCGCGATGTCCTCGGCCCCCAGCGCGATCAGGGCACCGCCAAGTGCTCCGGCGACGCCACCCGCGCCCGCCATGGCGACACGGCCCGGTTGGCGGTCGCCGAAACTGTTGCGCCAGGCACCCAGGAAGCCGGTGAAGTCAGTGTTGTGGCCGCAGAGCCGCTGGCCAAAGGTTATCAGGTTGCAGGCCCCCAGCCCCGCAATCTCGGGTCGCATCGCTTCGCTAGCCCAAAGGGCCGCCTCGGGCTTGAACGGATGGGTGACAGAAACCCCGCTCCAGCCATCGTCGCGACAGCGTGAAAGGGTTGCAGGTAGATCGAAATCCGGCAAACCCTCGGTGTCGATCAGGGTGTAATCGACTGTCAGACCATATTCCTGCCCCAGAAGGGCCAGCGCCGCACCAAACCGCGAGCGGGACAGACCCGCCCCGATCAGACCGCAGCGCAGGGCGGTCATTGTCTGACCCCGGCGGGCAGGGTGGCATCCTCGATCCGGAGGGTGACGTCCAGCGCGCGCAACCCGTCCTCGGCACTGACCCGGGGTTCGGCGCGGCCCGCGATCACCTCGGCAAAATGCTCCAGTTGCCGGATCAGCGGCACGCCTTCGGCGACGTCAAGCACTTGGGGTTCAGGTCTGTCATGCCAGCTTTGCGCGCCGGTCCATGTGGTCAGCGAAGGAAACTCGATCGCGCCGCCTGTGCAGGCGATGCGCAGGCTGTCCTGCGCGGTGTGGGGGATGGCAGGGCTCTCGCCGGTTCCGGCCTCGAACCCCCATGGCGTCGGCGTGGTGTCGGCAAAGGCGATGGTGACGATCACACCCGAGGCAAAGCGCAGCACCGCGCCGCCGTGCTCGGTGCGCGCAGCACCTCGGACGGGGTTGCCGCCAAGACCCACGACGTCCTCGACCGGGCCGAAAAGCCAGCACAAAGTGTCGACATCATGGATCAGGTTCTGCTTGACGGGAGCACCGTTCATGCCCGCGCGCCAGCCAATGTCGAAGTAATTCTCGGGTTTGCGCATATACCACATCAACGAGCCGCCGATGGGTTGGCCAAGCTGGCCGCTGGCGATCACCTCTTTCAGCTTTTCCACGCGCGGGTGGTGGCGGCGATGATGGCCCACCAGCACCTTGCGGCCGGTTTCGCGGGTGGTATCGATGATGGATTGCGCGGCTTCGCGCGTTTCGGCCAACGGCTTCTCGACCAGCACATCCCAGCCCCTGCGCATGGCCGCGATGGCCAGCGGCGCATGGGTTTCGGTGGGGGTGGCGATGACCAGCCCGTCGGCCTCTGTATCGACCGCGTCGATATCCGCCCAGCCTGGCGCGGTGACATGCGCGCGGCGGGTTGGGTCGGGGTCGATGATTCCGGCCAAAGTCAGGTCCGGATGGGCCTCGATATGGGCCATGTGGCGATGGCCGATCAGGCCGGTGCCTGCGATAAGAAGACGGGTCACATCACCGCTCCGATCTGCCAGGGGACGAATTCGTAATCGCCCAGACCTTGCGCCTCTGACTTGGACATCTCGCCCGACGCCACGCGCAGAAACATCTCGTAGATCTCGCGCCCCTTGCTTTCGACCGTGGCCGCGCCGGACAGGATGGGGCCAGCGTCAACATCCATGTCTTCCGGCATACGGTCGTAGAGCGTGCTGTTGGTGGCAACCTTGATCGTGGGGGCTGGTTTCGATCCGAAGGCCGAGCCGCGTCCGGTTGTGAAACAGACAAGGTTGCAGCCGCCCGCGATCTGGCCGGTGACGCTGGCCGGGTCGTAGCCGGGGCTGTCCATGAAGGTGAAGCCGCGCGCCCGCACCGGTTCGGCATACTTGTAGACACCGGTCAGCGGCGTGGTGCCGCCCTTGGCGGCCGCCCCCAACGATTTTTCCAGGATCGTGGTCAGCCCGCCCTTCTTGTTGCCGGGGCTGGGATTGTTGTCCATCGAGCCGCGGTTGCGCGCGGTGTAATCCTCCCACCAGTGGATCAGGCCCACCAGCTTCTCACCTGTTGCGCGGTCGGCGGCACGCCGTGTCAGCAGATGTTCCGCTCCATAGATTTCAGGCGTTTCCGCCAGCACCCCAGTGCCGCCCTGCGCCACCAGCAGGTCACAGGCATAGCCCAGCGCCGGATTGGCGGTGATGCCCGACCAGGCGTCCGAGCCGCCGCATTGCAGCGCCACCTTCAGTTCCGACGCGGGGCAGGGTGTGCGTTGCGCCATATTGGCGAGGGGCAGCATGGCGCGCACCTTCTCGATGCCGGTCTCGATGGTGCGCCGCAGACCCGCCACGTTCTGGATGTTCATGGTCTGGAACAGCGGCCCCTGCTTCAGACCATAGGCTTCGAGCAACCAGTCGATCTGGTTCATCTCGCAACCGAGGCCCACCATCAGCACGCCCGCATGATTGGGGTGGCGCGCATAGCCCCACATTACCCGTTGGAGGGCCTCGAACCCGTCGCCCGAGCCCGCCATGCCGCAGCCGGTGCCGTGGACAAAGGCCACGACACCATCGACATTTGGATAGGCGGCCAGTTCCTCGGGGCCGAATGCGTCGGCGATGCGCCGGGCGGCGGTGGCCGAGCAGTTCACCGAGGTCACCACGGCGATATAGTTGCGGGTGCCGACCGAGCCGTTCTCGCGCCGGTATCCCAAGAAAGTGTCGGGCTCGTCTGCCGGAGATACGGGGCGCAAGTCGGTGCCATATTCATACGCCACATCCGTATTGCGGAACTCCACGTTGTGGGTGTGAACATGATCGCCTGGCGCGATATCGGTCGCGGCATAGCCGATCAGCTGCGCGTATTTGCGCACCTCGGTGCCCTTTGGCATCGGGCACATGGCGACCTTGTGGCCCGTAGGGATCTGCGTGAGAACAGTGATCCCTTCGATCTGGGTATCGGCCTCCAGCGGGCGGGTGGCGGTAACGACCGTGTCAGAGGGATCAAGGCGGACATAGGGCTTCATTTGGAACTGCTCTTTCAGGCGCAGAGTGGGCTGTCGCCCTGCCAGCGGTGGATTTGGATATGTGGTTCGGTGGCCAGCCGCGCGCGCGTGTCCACCCACATTTGCCGCCAGCGCCGCCAATCGCGCAGTTCGGTGTGGGGTTCACTACGGCTGCGGGCGACGAATGCGGGGAAATGGCTGCGCCCCGTGGGCTGGCCGCTGCGAGAGTAGCGCAGGTCAAAGCTCCAACGGATGCCGTCGGTGAGATTGGGCAGCGAGGCATGCGGGATCAGCGGGTCGAGCACCACGATGCCGCCCGCCCGCACCGGAACGGGCAGCGCTTGTTCAGGGTCGATCAGCCCCGGCGCGATGGTGGTCTGGCGCATCGGGCAATGGGTGAGCATCCGATCAGCGGCGCGCGGCAGCACCTGAAGGCAGCCGTTTTCCGGCGTTGCGTCGGTGACCGCGATCCAGATCGTCACCATGTCGGTCTGGTCCGCCTCGGCATGGGCAACGGCGCGGTCCTGGTGCCAGTCCGTGCCGCCCACATGGGCGCGCAACTCGTCGCGGGCCAGATCACGGGCGGGCGGCTTGATGCGCACGTGCTGGATCGGGCAGGAGGTGATCTCGGGTCCGATCACCGCCTCGACCAGGTCCAGCAGGCGCGGCGCGGTGATCATATCGAATACCGCCGGGCCGAAATGAATCGGCGTATCTGCGCGGATCCGGTCGCCGGGCAAGGAGATGTCCATCGGTTGGAACCAATCGAGCCCCAGCAAATAGGTCGCCTTGATCTGCTCGGCAAAGTCCAGCCCACCGATCCGCTGCGACAGGTTCCAGTCCTGCAAAAGCCTGTCCATGATCGCCTGATACTCGGCGCGCACCGGGTCCAGCACCCCTGGCCCCAACACGTTCTCCACGATCAGGTACCCGTTGCGGCGGAACTTGGCGATTTCACCGGCGCTCAGCATCCCGCAACTCCCTAGAGCAGAAGCTCGACGATCGGCGGCCAGATGAGCAGCACGCTCAGCGCCAGGATCTGAATGCCGATGAAGGGCAGGAACCCCTTGAAGATATCGGTCAGCGAGATATGCGGCGGCGCCACCGATTTCAGGTAAAACGCGGCTGGGCCAAAGGGCGGTGACAGGAAACTGACCTGCATGTTCATACAGAACAGCACTCCGAACCAGATCGACACGTTACGCGGATTAAGCTCGCCGATCAGGCCGATCTCCTCGACCGGAAGGCGTTGTACAATGGGCAGGAATACCGGGATGATCAGCAGCACGATACCGACCCAGTCCATGAAGGCGCCCATGAAGAGCAGGATCAGCATCATGACAAGCAGGATCAGCATGCTGGGCATCTCTGAGCCCACGATCATGTCGGCCACAAAGCGGGGGCCGCCGGCGATGGTGTAAGCGCCAGCCAATGCCGCCGCCCCAATGGTGACCCAGATGATGGTGCCCGTCGACTTCAACGTGCGCATCAGGCTTTCCCAGACCAGGTCGAACGAGGCTTCTCCCCGGAAGATCGCCAGCACCAGCACCGCCAGCGCGCCCATCCCGGCGGCCTCGGTAATGCCGGTGATGCCGCCATAGATCGAGCCGAGCACCACGCCGATCACCACGATGGGGGGAACCAGGCCCTTGCCCATCGCCCAGCCGGTGGCGGTGCGGGCGCGACCGAAGACGAGAAAGATCAGCACCAGCATCAGCACAGTGGTACCGCCGAACCACGGCAGGTAGTCGGCGGTGCCATAAGTGATCGGATCGCCCGTTTGGGCAGCGTTCTGGCCGGAGAGTTCAAAGAACAGCGCCCTCAGGAACAATGCGCTCGAAAAGCCCGCGATCAATACCGACAGGAACGCGCCGAACAGCATGGATTTTTCCAGTCCCTGCGGCTCGCCCGGGACGGGGTCGGGCAGGGGGGCATGGTCCGGGTTCAATTGGGTGCGGATGATGATGTAGAGGATGATGAGCGAGGCCAGCATAAAACCGGGGATAAAGGCCGCAGTGAACAGCGCCTTGATCGAGGTTTCGGTGATCAGCCCATAGATGATCAGCACGATCGAGGGCGGGATCATGGTGCCCAGCGAACCCGAGGCGCAGATCGTACCGATGGCGAGGTTCTGATTGTAACCCAGCCGCAGCATCTGTGGCAAGGCGATCAGGCCCAGCAGCACAACCTCACCGCCGATGATACCCGACATCGCGGCCATGATCACCGCCATGATCGATGTCACGATGGCGATGCCGCCACGGGTGCGGTTCAGCCAGACGTTCAGGCTGTCATACATCGACTTGGCAATGCCGGACCGTTCCAGCAGGGCCGCCATGAAGATGAAGAGCGGGATGGAAATGAGCACGTAATCCGTTAACAGCCCATATATTTTCTGGGCCAGAATATTGAGTGGGCCCGAGCCAGGGCGGCCAGTGAGAATGCCGTCGCCAAAGGTCCAGGGCGCCCAGAGAAGCTCGGGCTCGAACTTCATCACCAGTACCAGCACGGCAAGGATGGCCGACGCCATGCCAAGCGGCATGCCGATGGCAAGCAGCACGATCAGGCCCATCATGAGGACCAGAGAAATGGTTCCGATATCCATCAGTTGTTCCCCACCTGGCGTTTCAGGGCCTCAAGCTCTTCGGCGTCGATATCGTCGGCGGCAGTGTGAATGACCGCTTCGGCATTCCAGTCGCTGACGAGGTTGATGATGGCCTGCACCGCGACAAGGACGACAACCACCAGCACCATTGGCTTGATCGTGGCGGGTATCGGCGGATCGAACGCTGTGCCGAAGGTTTCCCACCGATAGAGTTTGTCCAGCGCCTCGCCATACCCCCCGTAGACAAGGAAAAAGGCAAAGGTGACGATCAGCACGGTCGAGATCGTGTCACAGACCCGTTGCAAGGATCGGGGCAACATGTCGTACAGCAGGAAAATGCGGATATGGCTGCGCTGCTGCATCGCATAGAGACCGGCGCAGAGGAACACGAACCCCGCAAGCCAGAGCGACAGCTCGTTGGCCCAAAGGGTGGCCGCGTTCAGCACGTAGCGAACGAAGACCTCGTAAAGCATGACGCAGCAGAGCACCACGATCAGCATCATGGTGACCCGGCCAATAAAGACCGACAGCCGGTCGAGCGGGCCCCAGGCCTCGAACTCCATCGGCGCGCGACGAACGGTGAGAACGCCAGCGACAAGCGTCACGGGCAGCAATAGCAGGGCCAGCCAGTCGAAAATGTCGGCAAACCCGCCGAACAGGCCGGGCATGTCGGGCGTGACATCGTTGCGTTTGAAAAGGGCGCTCAGCTTGTCGAACTGCGATGGATCCTGCGGTGGCAGGAAGTCCAGAATGAAGGCGGGCAGATGCCAGGCCAGCCAGCCCGCGCAGACGATGAACGCCAAGGGTACCAGCCATTCCACGAGACTGCCGGATCGTTGCTGCATCCGAACCTCCGCGATTGAGATTTTCTGGGATGACCGGCGGACCCGGTACGCGGCGAGCAGGGGGCGGGGTCGCAGAGACCCCGCCCGCAAGCGTTACTGCTGCACCAGACCCAGTTGGGTCAGATAGGCGATGTGGCTTTCCACCAGCGCCTTGGCCTCCGGCGTGTCGGCGAATTCCGGCCAGGTGGCCTGTGCCGCGTTGCGGAATTTCTGAAGCTCTTCCGGCGCCCATTCGCTGAGCGTCACGCCGTCGGCGCGCAGTTTTGCAGCGGCTTCAGCGTTGGCCTTTTCAAAGGTCAGCGCGGTGCGCAGGGCCAGGGCTTCCATGGCCACTTTCATGATCTTCTGGTGATGCGCGGGCATCGCGTCGAAGACGGCCTTGTTGCAGGCCAGGTGGTCCGACGGCATCGAGTGGAAGCCGGGGAAGTTGGCGTATTTCACGATGTCATAGAGACCCAGACCGACGTTGTTGGCCAGGCCCGACGCATCGGCGCCGTCGATGATCCCGGTTTCAAGCGCGGTGAAGATCTCGGTGAAATCCATCACGATCGGCTTGGCGCCCAGTTTCTCGAAGATCTTGGTTTCCATGCCCGGGGGTGAGCGGAATTTCCAATCCTTGAAGTCGTCGACCTTGGAAATGGGCTTGGACGAAGCAAAGCTCTCCTGCCCGTAGACCCACCAGCCGATCAGTTCCATTCCGTACTTGTTGTAGAGCGGTGCCGCCGCTTCGAGACCGCCGCCGAAATACAGCCAGCTGAGCTGTTGATAGGGGGTCGAATAGCCGCCCATGATATCGCCGACGAACTGGAATGCCGAGTTCTTGCCGGTTTGATAGCCGCCGCCGGTCATGTCGCAGTCGAGAATCCCGGTGGCCGCCGCGTCAAAGGTTTCGACCGATTTCACCACTGAAGACGAGTAGAACATCTCGACTTCGATCTCGCCGTTGGACATGGTCTGGATGTCTTCGACATAGCGGGCCGCCAGTTTGCCCGACACCGTTTCCGGCGCATAGTGGGTCTGGATGCGCAGCTTGGTCGTATCGGCCGATGCAGCACCCGCGAAAAGCGCCAAGGTACTGGCGGCCACGGCCGCCATGCGAATGAGTTTCATGTTTCTCCTCCCGTTGCACGAATAGACCCCGCCGGGCGCATTTTCTGTCTTCGCCGAGGGGTGTCGCACCGCAAAGCCTAGCAATCGCGTGCCCGCATGCCAACAACAATTTCGGAAATCGGAAAAATTTTGAAAATCCTTGAAACTTCCAATAATGCGACGCATCATGATTTTGATTTGCAAACGGGCCGGGACAGGGCGCGCAGATGCAGTTAGATACAGCCGAACGACACAGAAACGGGTCCGGGGCATCCGGCATGAATCAGAAAATGAAGATAGAAACGGCTGACATTTACGATGATCTGCATCGCAAGCTTATGACGGCTGTCATCAAGCCGGGCGAGCGGCTCAAGCCCGCGGACCTTCAAGGATTATACGGTGTTTCCGCCAATACGGTGCGGGATGTTCTGATGCGCCTGCTGCCCACTGGATTGGTCGAGTTCGAGGAGCAGCGCGGTTTCCGCGCCTCGCCATCCTCGTCCGAACGGCGCAGCGACGTGACGCGATTCCGGATCCTGCTGGAGCATGAGGGCGCCGAGCGCTCCATTCGGATGGGAGGGCTGGAGTGGGAGGCGTCGTTGTCCGCGGCGCATCACAAGTTGAGCCATATCGAAAGCCAGATCGCCCATGTCACGGACGTGTCGCCCTACATGGACGTCTGGTCCGACGCCGAGATCGGGTTTCATACCATGCTTATCTCGGCCTGCGGGTCTCCCATCCTGATGGAGACCTATGACCGGATCTATACGCTGTTCCGGCAGCAGGTCGTCGGCGCCGAGCGGGATTTTGGAGCCAACTACTTCGAGGCCATCATCCGAGAGCACAAGGCTATCGTCGACGCGGCGCTGGCCCGGGATGTCAATCGCTGCAAGGCGGCCATTGTCGATCACTTGGCCAGATCGCTCTAGCCCCGATGCAGATCGTCCTCCAGATAGATGCGGATGATCTCGGCAAAGTCGCTTTCGGCGGCGAATCCCAGTTTCCGGGCGCGTGCGGCGTCAAAGTCGCGTGGCCAGCCCTGGACGATGCGCTGCACTGTTTCGTCCGGTTCCGATCGGATCAGAGACACAACGTTGTTTCCAGCGATGGCGCGCAGAGCTTCGATCTGCTCGGCGACGGTGCAGGAGACACCCGGCATGCTGAGCGCGCGGCGGTCGTGCAACCGGCCCAGATCCATGGTGGAGGCATGGCGCAGGAAGCCTACGGCCGAGCGTGGCGATGCGTGCCAGTGGCGCACTGTGTCGGGCACGGGCAGGATCGCTTCCAGCCCGTTCAACGGTTCACGGATGATGCCCGAGAAAAAGGACGAGGCGGCCTTGTTCGCCTTGCCGGGGCGCACGCAAATGGTCGGCAACCTGATCGAGATCCCATCGACGTACCCCTTGCGCGAGAAATCGGTCAGCATGAGCTCGTTGCAGGCCTTCTGCGCGCCATAAGACGTCAGCGGCGCGCTGAGGAATTCGTCGCCGATCTTGTCGGGGTAGGGGCCGCCAAATACCGCGATGGACGAGGTAAAGACGAAACGGGGGCGATAGTTGCCGCTCGAGGTCAGGTGTTCGGCGCGCAGAGCTTCCAGCAGGGTCCAGAAGCTTTGCATATTGGTGAGCCAGCCCAGCTCGAAATCGGCCTCGGCCTCTCCCGAAACGATGGAAGCGAGGTGAAAGATCACCTCTGGCCGCGCGGCGGCGAGACGACGCATGGCAAGCGGGTCGGTGACCGAGCCGCGAATCTGCTGCCCCGGCGCACCGGTTTCGGGGAAACCGATATCGAACAGGGTGACGGGCGCGCCTTCATGTCCTGTCAGGCCGTGATCGGCAAGAGAATGGGCCAGTTTCTGCCCGACCATTCCCCCGCCACCAAGGATCAGAATACTCATCTGCCGGTCTCCAACTGGTTGAGGTTGCAAAGCTCCATGAACAGAGCGGAGTGGTCAAGTTCTCCACCTGCCATATCGTCGCGCAGCCGGGCAAAGCGGCGCCGGGTTTCCTGGGTCGCGGGCAGGGTCAGGCCCAGGCTTGCGGCCTCGCCCAGTACATTGTCGAGATCCTTGATCTGGAGCCGGGTAAACCCGCCCGGCGCGAAGTCACGCGCGCTCATGCGGGCGCCATGCTGTTGCAGAATGGTGCTGTCTGCGAACCCGCCCTTCAGCGCGTCACGCACCGCCGCCGGATCGGCGCCGCCCTGTTCCAAGAGCAGCATCGCCTCGGCCACGGCGGAAATCGTGATGGCGACCACCGCCTGGTTGGCAAGCTTGGCCAATTGGCCCGATCCGCTGGGGCCGACCAGCACCGGGCGGCCCATCGCCTCCAGCGCCGGGCGCGCGCGGTCGAAGGTCTCCGCCGCGCCACCCACCATGATGGCCAGCGTACCTGCCTCGGCCCCGCGTGTCCCGCCCGAAACGGGCGCGTCCAGATGTGCAACGCCCAGCGTTGCAAGGTCATGCGCATGGGCGCGGGATTCCTCTGGCTTTGCCGAGGACATGTCGACCCAGGTCGAGCCGGGGGGCAGCGCCTGCCGCAGGGTGGGGTCCGACAGGATCGCCTCGGTCGCGGGGCCATCGGCCAGCATCGAGATCACCATCTCGGCCCCGACCACGGCCCGGTCGGGCGAAGCGGCGACGGTTGCACCGTCTGCCGCCAGTACCTCGGCCTTGGCGGCGGTGCGGTTCCACACGGTGACGATATGGCCCGCCTTGAGCAGGTTGCGCACCATATGCGCGCCCATCAGACCGGTGCCCAGGAACCCTATCTGCATCTCTCATTCTCCCCTACAGCGACGCGGTGATGCCGCCATCGACGAACAGTGTGTGGCCGTTGACGAAGCTTGCGGCGTCCGAGGACAGGAAGACCGCCGCTCCCACGAGTTCTTCGACATTGCCCCAGCGGCCCGCCGGGGTGCGTTTGGCCAGCCATTCGGAAAAGGCCGGATCGTCGACCAGCGCCTGGTTGAGCGGGGTCTTGAAGTACCCGGGCGCGATGGCGTTGACTTGAAGCCCGTGTTTCGCCCAGTCGGTGGCCATGCCGCGCGTCAGGTTGCGGATTGCACCCTTGGTGGCGGTATAGGGGGCAATACCGGGGCGGGCGAGTTCGCTTTGCACCGAGGCGATGTTGATGATGCGCCCACGCCCCCGTGCGATCATGGGATGGGCAACCGCCTGGCCGACCAGAAAGGCGCTTTTGACATTGGTGGAGAACAGGGCATCCCATCGCTCTTCGGGAAAATCCTCGAGCGGCGCGCGATGCTGCATCCCGGCGTTGTTGATCAGGATGTCGAGCGGGGCTTGTGCTTCGATCTGCGCGATGGCGGCGGTCACGGCGTCCTTATCGGTGACGTCAAACGCGGCGGTGGCCACCTCATGCCCTTCGGCGCGCAACGCCCCGGCGACGTCTTCCAGCCGCGCAGCGTTGCGCGCGTTGAGCACGACAGAGGCGCCGTGTTGCGCCAGCCCGCGCGCCAATGCCAGGCCGATGCCCATGCTGGACCCTGTGACCAAGGCCCGGCGGCCCGTAAGGTCGAACAATCCGCTCATTCCGTTTCCTCCCCTGTTCGGGGTCACTCTAGGAGCGTGTTTGCGGAAACACTAGCCCGCCCGTCGCCGACCGGGCGAGCAAGGGAGTATCTGCAATGAGAGCCGTCGTTCTGCATGCACCGCACGATCTGCGGGTGGAAACCCGCACCGCGCCGGACCCAATCGAAGGGATGGTTCAGGTGCGTATCGAGGCCGGCGGCATCTGCGGCTCGGACCTGCATTATTATCAGCATGGCGGGTTCGGCTCTGTGCGGATGATCGAACCGATGATCCTGGGTCATGAGGTGGCGGGCCGGGTGTTGTCGGCCCCGGGCGAATGCGGTCTGGAGGAGGGTGATCTGGTCGCCGTCTCGCCCAGCCGCAATTGCGGCACCTGTCAGTATTGCCGCGCCGCGCTGGAGATGCATTGCGAAAATATGCGGTTCTATGGCTCGGCGATGCCGGTACCGCATATCCAGGGCGCGTTCCGGGACGTGATCCTGGCGCGGCCCGATCAGTGTCACAAGCTGCCCGCATATGTTCCTCCGACCCACGCCGCCTGCGCTGAACCGCTGGCGGTGGTACTGCATGCGCTGGAACGCGCCGGTCCACTGGAGGGGCGGCGCGTGCTGGTCACCGGCTGCGGCCCGATTGGCGCGCTGGTGCTGCTGGCGGCAAAGGCAGCGGGAGCGGCCGAAGTGGTGGTGACCGATGTCATGACCGTGGCGCTGGAGCGGGCCCGCACGATGGGCGCGGATCGGGCGCTGGACGCCACGCAACCTGGTTGGAACGCCGAGTTTGCCAAGGGCAAGGGTTGTTTTGACGTGATGTTCGAGGCGACCGGCGTTGCCAGCGCCTTCAACGACGGATTGGCCTGCCTGCGCCCGCGCGGGGTGATGGTGATGCTGGGTCTCGGCGGCGAGATCGGCTTCAACCGGAACCTGGCCATCGCCCGCGAAATCGACCTGCGCGGCTCGTTCCGGTTCCACCACGCCTTTGGCGACGCGGTCTCGGCCATCGCCAGTGGCCGGATCGACGTGACACCGATCCTCAGCGGTAGCTTTCCTTTGTCAAAGGCGCGCGAAGCCTTTGACCTGGCCGGCGACCGTACCCAATCAATGAAAGTGCATCTGGATTTTTCGACATGACACAAAGACTAGCTGGTAAGACGGCGCTGGTGACGGCGGCCGGACAGGGGATCGGACGAGCCACGGCACTGGCCATGGCCGCCGAGGGCGCCAAGGTGTTGGCGACCGATATCAATGCCGAGATGCTTTCGGCGCTGAAATCGGACGCGGTGGGAGATCTGGAGGTGACGAGGCTTGACGTGCGCGACAACGCGCAGGTGGCCGAGATTGTGGGTGGAGCGAACCCCGACATCCTGTTCAATTGCGCGGGCTTCGTGCATCACGGCACCATCCTGGATGCTACGGACGAGGACTGGGATTTCGCCTTTGACCTCAACGTGCGGTCGATGTTCCGCACCATGCGGGCAGCGCTGCCGGGGATGCTGGCGCGCGGTAAAGGCTCGATCATCAACATGTCCTCGGCGGCCTCGTCGATCATCGGGGCGCCGAACCGGTTCGTCTATGGCGCCACCAAGGCGGCGGTCATCGGCATGACCAAGGCTGTGGCCAAGGACTACATCACCCAAGGGGTGCGCTGTAACGCGATCTGCCCGGGCACGGTGGAAAGCCCCTCGCTGCATGACCGGCTGCGCGCCACGGGTGACTACGAGGCGGCGATGAAAGCTTTTGTCGCACGCCAGCCTATGGGCCGGATCGGCAAGGCCGAAGAGATTGCCGCGCTTGCGGTCTATCTCGCCTCGGATGAAAGTGCGTTCACGACGGGGCAGGCGCATATCATCGACGGCGGCTGGGCCGGTTGAACGGGGAGAGGAAAGACATGACCAAACGGCGTCTGCGTTCGCAATTCTGGTTCGACAACCCGGACAATCGCGAGATGACCGCGCTCTATCTCGAGCGCTATCTGAATTATGGGTTGACGCGGGAGGAGTTGCAGTCGGGCAAGCCGATCATCGCCATCGCGCAAACCGGATCCGACCTGAGCCCCTGCAACCGTCACCATGTGGAATTGTCCAAGCGGGTCCGCGACGGGATCATATCGGCGGGTGGCACGGTGATCGAGGTTCCGGTGCACCCGATCCAGGAGACCGGCAAGCGGCCCACCGCAATGCTGGATCGCAACCTAGCCTACCTGAGCCTGGTGGAAACGTTGTTCGGCTATCCGCTGGACGGGGTGGTGCTCAACATCGGCTGCGACAAGACCACACCGGCGCTCTTGATGGCTGCGGCGACGGTGAACATCCCGGCCATCGCCTTTTCGGTGGGACCGATGCTGAATGGTTGGTTCCGGGGCGAGCGTACCGGGTCGGGCACCATCGTCTGGAAGGCGCGCGAGTTGCTGGCGGCGGGCGAGATCGACGATGCGGGCTTCATGGAACTGGTAGCCTCTTCGGCGCCTTCCGTGGGGTACTGCAACACGATGGGCACCGCCAGCACGATGAACAGCCTGGCCGAGGCGCTGGGCATGCAGCTGCCCGGTTCCGCGGCGATCCCCGCGCCCTATCGTGAGCGCGGGCAGATGGCCTATGAGACCGGGCGGCGGATCGTCGAGATGGTTCACGAGGACCTGAAGCCGTCCGATATCATGACCCGGGCGGCCTTCGAGAACGCGATCGTGGTGAACTCGGCCATTGGCGGGTCGACCAACGCGCCGATCCACCTGAACGGCATTGCCCGGCATCTGGGTGTGTCGCTGGACAATGATGACTGGCAGCGCCTTGGCCACAAGGTGCCGCTGCTGGTCAACCTTCAGCCAGCGGGCGAATACCTGGCCGAGGATTATCACCGTGCGGGCGGCGTGCCTGCGGTGGTGGGCGAATTGCTGGCCGAGGGGCTGCTGCCACATCCGGGTGCCGTTACGGTTAACGGGCGGGGCATCGGCGAGAATTGCGAGGGCCGCCGCAGCGAGAACCCGGCGGTGATCAAGTCCGTTGCCGCGCCGATGAAACGCGATGCGGGGTTCATCAACCTCAAGGGCAATCTGTTCGACAGCGCGATCATGAAGACCAGCGTGATCAGCCCGGAGTTCCAGCAGCGATATCTGGATAACCCCGATGATCCGAACGCCTTTGAAGGCAGGGCCATCGTTTTCGACGGCCCCGAGGACTTTCACGCCCGGATCGACGACGAAGCCCTTGGCATTGACGCCCATTGCATCCTGATCATGCGCGGATCAGGCCCCATCGGATACCCCGGCGGGGCCGAGGTGGTGAACATGCGGCCGCCCTCCTACCTGTTGAAACAGGGGATCCACGCGCTGCCCTGCATCGGCGATGGGCGGCAGTCGGGTACCTCTGGATCTCCCTCGATCCTGAACGCCTCGCCCGAGGCGGCCGAAGGCGGAGGGCTGGCGCTGGTGCGTACCGGCGACATGCTTCGGATCGACCTCAACGCCTGCACCGCCAATATGCTGGTCAGCGACGAGGAACTGGTCGCGCGCCGTGCCGCGCTGCCCGACCATCCCTTTACCCCGCCCAGCCAGTCGCCCTGGCAGGAGATTTTCCGCGAGCGGGTACGCCCGTTCTCGGAGGGGATGACATTGCGCGGGGCCGACGCCTATCGCGACATCGGAAACAGCGCGCTGCCGCGCGACAATCACTGAGAAGGACGAGATGACATGAAACTTCTGCGATATGGGGCTGTCGGCGCCGAAAAGCCGGGTCTGCTGGACGCCGACGGCAATATCCGGGACCTGAGCGCACATGTAGCCGACATCAGTGGTGCGATGCTGGACGATGCAAGCCTGAACCGTCTACGTGCGCTTGATCCGAGCAGCCTGCCATTGGTATCTGGAAACCCGCGCCTAGGCGCCTGTGTCACCGGGTTTACCAAGTTCATGTGCATCGGGCTCAACTATTCCGATCACGCCGACGAGATGAACCTGCCATACCCCGAGCATCCTGTCCTGTTCATGAAGGCCAATTCGGCCGTTGTCGGCCCCAACGACGACGTGGTGATGCCGCGCGGCTCGACCACGACCGACTGGGAATGCGAACTGGGCGTGGTGATCGGCAAGGCCGCGAAATACGTCAGCGAAGAGGAGGCGCTGGACCATGTCGCGGGCTATTGCATCTGCAACGACGTGTCCGAGCGGACATTCCAGAACAAGCTGAGCGGGCAATGGACCAAGGGCAAGAGCTGCGACACTTTCGGGCCGACCGGGCCCTGGCTGGTGACCCGCGACGAGATCGCCGATCCGCAGGCGCTGGCGATGTCACTGGAGGTGAACGGCAAACGGATGCAGACCGGTAACACGGCGACGATGATCTTTACCGTGCGCCAGATCATTTCGCATCTGAGCCAACTCTTCACCCTGCATCCGGGCGACGTGATCTCGACCGGGACGCCGCCGGGCGTGGGCGGCGGCATGAAGCCGCCGACATTCCTGAAAGCGGGCGATGTGATGGAGTTGCGGATCGAGGGACTGGGTATCCAGCGGCAGGAGGTGCGGGCCGATGACTAAGCCACATCTTCTCCAGATCGGCAACGTGACCGAGCGGATGCGCGCCCGGTTCGAGGCCGAGTTCGAGGTCACCCGCCTGTTCGACACCCCCGAGGCAGAGCGTGCCGCGATGCTGGCGGCGCGCGGGTCCGATATTGTGGCGGTTGCGACGGATGGGCATTGGGGGGTTCCGCCCTATGTCATGATGGCGCTGCCGAATCTCAAGGTGGTCTCCTCCTATGGCGTCGGCTACGACGCCATCGACGCAACCGGGGCGGCGGCGCGCGGCATTCTGGTGTCGCACACGCCTGATGTGCTGAACGACGAGGTCGCAGATACCGCCATCCTGCTGTGGCTGGCGGTCTATCGGCGGCTGGTGCCGGCCGACCGCTGGGTGCGCAAGGGCGGGTGGGAGGAAAAGGGCGCCTTTCCCCTGACCCGCTCGGTCAAGGGAACAACCGTGGGCGTCGTCGGCCTTGGCCGGATCGGGCAGACCATCGCCGACCGGGTACAGGCCTTCGGCGCGAAGGTGACTTATCACAGCCGTACCCCAAAACCGGTGGACTATCCCTATTTCGACAATCTCGAAGCGATGGCGGCGGAATGCGATGCGCTGGTCTGCATCACTCCGGGCGGACCCGGGACACGCCATATCGTCAATGCGGCGGTCCTTGCCGCGCTGGGCGCCGAGGGCGTGCTGATCAACGTCTCGCGCGGTTCGGTCGTGGATGAACTGGCGCTGGTTGCGGCATTGGAAGGCGGCGCCTTGGGCGGCGCGGGCCTGGATGTGTTCGAGGCTGAACCCAAGGTGCCCGATGCGCTGAAGCGGATGGAGAACGTGGTGCTGACGCCGCATGTCGGCTCGGCCACAGTGGAAACGCGGCAGGCGATGGGCGATCTGACCTGCGACAACCTCTCGCAATTCCTCAAGGATGGCACCGTGCTGACCCCGGTGCCGGAGTGCCGTGGTCTATGAGCCGTATCGTCTCGGTCGAACCGCGCCTGTATCATGTTCCGCTGGACGAGGTGCTGGTGGACGCCAAACACGGCGATCACACGCATTTCGAACTGGTAACCGCGACAGTGACGCTGAGCGATGGTTCGACAGGCACCGGATATACCTATACCGGAGGCAAGGGCGGTCACGCGATCCACGCGATGATCACCCATGACCTTGCGCCGTTCCTGCGCGGGCAGGCGGCGGAGCCGGTCGAGGCGCTTTACGAGGCGATGCAATGGCATGTGCATTATGTCGCCCGGGGCGGCATCGCCAGCTTCGCCATCTCGGCGGTCGACATCGCCTTGTGGGACCTGCGCGGGAAAACCCTTGGCAAATCGCTTGTGAGGATGGCGGGCGGCGCATCGGACCGTTGCCGTGCCTATTGCGGCGGCATCGACCTTGGCTTTGACCTGCCCAAGCTGCTGGAAAGCATTCGCGGCTATCTCGACGCCGGGTTCGACGGGGTCAAGATCAAGATCGGTCAGCCGACGCTGGACGAAGACCTGGCGCGCATCGCCGCCGTTCGCCAACTGATCGGCCCGGATATCGCGTTTGCCGTTGACGCCAATTACTCGATGTCCGAGGCACAGGCGACCGAGGCGGCGCAGGTTTTTGCGCCATTCGACCTGCTGTGGTTCGAGGAACCGATGATCCCGGACGACTACGACGCCTATGGGCGCCTGTCCAAGGTCAGCCCGGTGCCGCTGGCGATGGGCGAGAACCTGCACACGATCCACGAGTTCGAATATGCCGTGGACCGGGCCGGGCTGTCGTTCCTGCAACCCGATGCGTCGAATTGCGGCGGCATCACCGGCTGGTTGCAAGTGGCCGCGCTGGCACGCAAAGCGGGCTTACCGATCTGTTCGCACGGGATGCAGGAACTGCATGTCAGCCTTGTATCCGCACAGCCCCATGCCGGATTGATCGAGGTGCATTCCTTCCCGATCGACCGCTATACCAAACGCCCTCTGAGGGTGGAAAACCACATGGCGCTGGCCCCGGACGAACCGGGCACCGGTGTCATCTTCGATTGGGACCTGCTGGCCCCGTACCGCGTCGCGTGACGTTTTGCAGAGAGGAAAGGTAGCATCCATGATCCCCAACGCAGTCAAACAGGCCTGGTCCGAGGGCCGCCCCACACTCAACGGCTGGCTTGGCATCGGCAATCCATTCACCGCCGAGATCATGGCCGCGGCTGGGTTCGACAGCCTGACCATCGACCTGCAACACGGCTTCCTTGACTATTCCGACGCCAAGGCGATGTTGCAGGCGATGCGCGCCAGCGGGGTAACGCCAATCGCGCGCGCGCCGTGGCGCGAACCGGGGATTATCATGAAACTGCTCGATGCCGGGGCCTATGGCATCATCTGTCCGATGGTCAACACCGCCGAAGAGGCGGCCGACCTGGTGTCGATGGTGCGCTATCCGCCGCGCGGCAACCGCAGCTTTGGCCCGACACGGGTCAGCTTCTCGGCCGGGGCGAACTATCCAGCGGAAGCGAATGACCAGGTGATGGTGTTGGCGATGATCGAAACTGGCGAGGCATTCACCAATGTGGATGCGATCTGTGCCACGCCGGGGCTGGACGGTATCTATATCGGGCCATCCGACCTGACGTTGGGGGTGACGAATGGCCGGTTGCCTGCGGGCGTGGACCGGACCGAGCCCGAGATGATCGACACGATCAAGGACATTCTGGCGGCAGCCAAGCGCGCGGGCATCGCCGCAGGGCTGCATTGCGGGACCCCGGCCTATGCGGCGCAGGCGGTTGGCTGGGGATTTGACATGGTGACGATTGCGGCTGACTCTGCGCTGCTGGCGTCCGGCTCGCGCGGTGCCGTCACCGAGGCGCGCGCGTTGTTGGGCGGCGGTGCCGGTGCGGGTTCCGGCGACAAGCCCAGCGGCTACTGACGGAGGCGAATATGGCAAAGTTGAAACGCCTGTTGATCACCGGCGCCGCGGGGGCGTTGGGAACTCAGGCCCGCAGCCATCTTGCGGACCTAGCCGAAGAGATCCGTCTGAGCGACATGGTGCCGGTAGCGGGAGTGAACGGGAACGAGGAGTTCATTCAGGCCGACTTGGGCGATGCTGCCGCAGTGCGGAACCTGGTCGATGGTTGCGACGCGGTGGCCCATTTTGGTGGAGTGAGTACCGAGAAGACTTTCGAACTGATCGAGCGGGGCAACATCCGGGGGGTCTATAACCTCTATGAGGCGGCACGGGTCACGGGAAAACCGCGGATCTTCTTCGCCTCGTCCAACCACACGATCGGGTTCTACCGCACCGATGAACAGCTTGATGCATTTACCCCGCCGATGGCGGACGGGCTCTATGGGGCTTCCAAAGTCTATGGCGAGCAATTGGCGTTGGTCTATTGGAAAAAGTTCGGCATCGAAACGGCGCGGGTTCGGATCGGATCCTGCTTCCCCAAACCACGCAATCGGCGGATGCTGTCCACCTGGCTCAGCTATCGCGATCTGTTCTCGCTGGTCGAGCGCTGTTTTGTCATACCGCGGCTAGGATGTCCGGTGATTTACGGAGTGTCGCGGACGCGCTCTGGCTGGTGGGACAATTCGCACGTCCGGTATCTGGGTTGGGGGCCGCAGGATACGTCCGAGATCTGGCGCGCGGAACTGGAAACAAGCGAGCCGCAAGGGCCGGTCGACGCGCCTGACGCGCTGTACCAGGGTGGTGGGTTCACCGCCGAGCCAATTCACCAGGAATGACGGGTCAGGCCTTGCGCGAAAACGGGTCAGGCGGCGTGTTCAGCCGCAAGTGCCGCATGAAGGCGCGGGCAGGGCGGGTCATCGGCCGTGTTTCGGAGACCAGGAAATAGCTACGGTATTCCAGGTCTGAGACAAAGGGCACAAAGGCCAGATCCCCGGCGCGGTAATGGTAGATCGGAAAGGGGTTGATCACGGTCAGCCCCAAACCCTCCCTTGCCAGGTCGGCGGCAGCGAAAGAGGTCGAAACCTCGGCCACGATGCGCGGCGTGGCACGGGCCTGATGCAGCAGCCGTTCCAGTTGCCCGCGCCGAACGTGGCGGCGGGTCAGTGCGATCATGTCCTGCCCGTGAAGATCGGCGGGCCCGACCCGGTCACGCGTTGCCAGCGGGTGATCGGTTGGCATGGCACAGACCGCGCCCGACACGCGATAGGGCATGGTCTTGACGCCCGCGCGGCTCTGCTCGACCCCGCTGATGCCCAGGTCAAAGCGGTCGTCCAAAATGCCGCGTGTCACTTCGTCTGAGGTATTGACCTCGAAGCTGACGAAAAACGCCGGGTTCATGTCCAGGAAACTGCTGATCTGTGCCACCAGGAAACGGTGCGCGTATGAGGGCGGCGCGATCAGGCGCAGCGTCTCGCGCACCGGCTCGGTCTGTCCGTCGATCCGGTCGAGCGCTTCGAACAGCGGGTCGAGGCGCAGGTTCAGCCGCACCGCCTCTTGCGTCGGGCGCAACCGGCCCGCCTCGCGTTCGAATAGAGCCGTGCCCAGCCGGTTTTCCAGACTGGCGACCGAGCGGCTGACCGCCGATTGCGACAGGCCCAGCTGATGCGCGGCACCGGTGGTGGTACCGGTCTGCATCAGCGCACGCAGGGCGAAATACTCGGGCAGCGAGTGCCAGGTCTTGGGCTTGGCCATGGTGCTCTCAAGTTCAGACTAGATGTATGAGTATAAATCATACAGTTTTGACTCTGCCATGCAAATTTCTTCTTCTACTATCCGGGCAACCGCCAACGGGGGAGGCTCACCATGCCGGCAACGCATCCGGCGATCATCGACGGGCATAACGATGTCCTGCTCAAGCTGTATCGCGCGGGCGGGATGGCGCAGGCGGGCACCTTCCTGACCGGGCGCGACGGCGCAATTGACCTGCCCAAGGCGCAGGCGGGTGGCTTTGGCGGCGGCTTCTTTGCGGTCTACGTGCCCTCGCCAATGGATCGCGAGGCCCGCGATGCTGAGATGACCAATGCCAGCTATGACCTGCCGCTTCCCGAACCGATCGACTGGGAGGACGCGCTGCCGGTGGTGCTGAGCCAGGCCGCGATCCTGTTCGAGCTTGAGCGTCAAGGCGCGCTAAGCGTCTGTCGTAGTGTGGCTGAGATGCGCGCGGCGCTGGCGTCGGGGCGGATCGCCGCCATCTTCCACATCGAAGGGGCCGAGGGGATCGACCCCGACCTGCATATGCTGGATGTGCTGCACGCCGCCGGGCTGCGCTCGCTGGGACCAGTCTGGAGCCGCAACACGATCTTTGGCTATGGGGTGCCGTTCCGCTTTCCCTCGGGGCCCGATATCGGGCCGGGGCTGACCGATCACGGCATCCGGCTGGTGCGGCGCTGCAATCAGCTGGGCATTCTGATCGACCTGTCGCACATGAATGAAGCAGGCTTCTGGGATGTTGCCCGTCATTCGGACAAACCGCTGGTGGCAACCCATTCCAACGCCCACGCGCTCTGTCCCATCTCGCGCAACCTGACCGATGATCAGCTGCGCGCGATTGCCGAAAGCGACGGGATGGTGGGGTTGAATTTCGCGGTGGCCTTTCTGCGCGAAGACGGGCGCAAGCTGAGCGATGTGCCGCTCGAGACCATGTTGCGCCATCTCGATCACATGATGGGAGTTCTGGGCGAGGACGGCGTCGGCCTCGGCTCGGACTATGACGGCGCCATCGTGCCCGAGGCGCTGACCACGGTGGCCGATCTGCCGGTGCTGCGTCAGGCCATGGCCGACCATGGCTATGGCGCGGCGCTGATCGACAAGCTGTGCCGTGACAACTGGCTGCGCGTGCTGGAACGCACCTGGGGCGCGTGACCACCGCAAGAATTGACCAAGACCAAGACAACAGGAGAGGAAAAGACAAAATGAATGCTTTGAACCGACTTCTATCGACCGCCGTGCTGGGCGCGGCCGTCGTGATGACCGCTCCGGTGCCGATGGCACAGGCCGAGACGCCGCCCAACATGTTGGTGATCGCGAACCGGATCGACGATATCACCACGCTGGACCCGGCGGAGAGCTTTGAATTCGCAGGCTCGGATGTCAGCCGCAATGTCTATATGAAGCTGGTCAACTTCGACCCGACCGACCTGAAGGCGGGTTATCAGCCCGAGATCGCCGAAAGCTGGACGGTGAGCGAGGACAAGCGCTCGATCACCTTTACCATTCGCGAGGGACTGAAGTTCCATTCCGGCAACCCGGTGCGTGCCGAGGATGTGGAATTCTCGTTACGACGGGCGGTGATCCTGAACAAGACGCCGGCCTTTATCCTGACCCAGTTCGGCTTTACCGCCGAAAACGTGGCCGAAACCATCAAGGCCGACGGCAACACGGTCACCATCACCACCGACAAACCCTATGCGACCTCGTTTGTGCTGAACTGTCTGACGGCGACCATCGGCGGCATTGTCGACAAGGAAGTCGTCATGGCCAACGAGCAGGACGGCGACATGGGCAATACCTGGCTCAAGACCAACACCGCCGGGTCGGGCGCCTATTCGCTGGTCAGCTGGAAGCCGAATGAAAGCGTGACCATCCAGTCGAACCCCGATTATTACCGCGGTGCTCCGGCGATGGAGCGCGTGATCGTGCGCCACGTGCAGGAAAGCGCCAGCCAGCGCCTGCTGCTGGAGCGCGGCGATATCGACATCGCCCGCAACCTCAACCCCGAGGATATCGCGGGCGTGCGCAGCGCTGAGGGCGTCAAGGTCGAGGAAGAGCTGAAGGGACGGCTGATGTATGTCTCGCTCAGCCAGAAGCACCCCGAACTCAGCAAGCCGCAGGTGCGGCAGGCCTTCAAGTACCTGATCGACTATGAGGGGATGAAGAACAGCTTCCTCAGCGGTCAGTACACCATCCACCAGAACTTCCTGCCACAGACCTATCTGGGGGCCTCGGACGCCGCGCCGTTCACCTATGACGTGGAAAAGGCCAAGGCGCTCTTGGCCGAGGCGGGTATCCCCGAAGGCATGGAGATCGAGGTCGGCGTGCGCGAGGCGCAGGAACGCATCGAGATCGCCCAGTCGCTGCAAAACGCGCTGGGGCAGGTGGGGATCAAGATGAACATCACCATCGGTACGGCCAAGCAGATCCTCGGGCGCTACCGCGCGCGGGAACTGGATGTCTATCTGGGCGCCTGGGGGCCGGACTATCCCGATCCGCACACCAATGCGGGTACCTTTGCCTATAACCCGGACAATTCCGACGCGGCCCAGGCCACCGGTCTGTTGGCATGGCGCAATAGCTGGGACACCGGCGGGCTGACCGAAAAGACCGCCGCGGCGGTGATCGAGAACGACCGCGACATCCGCGCCAAGATGTATGACGAGATCCAGGCCGAGTTCCGCGAAACCTCGCCCTTTGTCATCATGTTTCAGCAGATCGAGCAATCGGCGCAGCGCGACAACGTGATGAACTTCTCGACCGGGCAGGCCATCACCTCGGCGTCCTACTGGCAAGTCACCAAGTAAATGGCGCTGACGGAAAACACTCGCGAGAGGCGCGTTCGCGCGTCTCTCGCCCCGTGGCTCAAAGGGGTGCTGGTGGCATTGGGGTCGGTCTCGATCACCATGCTGGGGTTGCTCTTCGTCACCTTCGTTATCGGTCGGGTGATGCCGATCGACCCGGTGCTGGCGATCGTGGGCGAGCGCGCCAGCCAATCCACCTATGACGCGGTTTACGAGCAGCTTGGCCTCGACAAGCCGCTGTTGGTGCAGTTTCTCTATTACCTCTGGGATGTGCTGCATGGCGATTTCGGCATGTCGCTGCTGAACGCGCGCCCGGTCTCCGAGGATATCGCCCGCGTCTTTCCCGCCACGCTGGAGCTGGCCACGCTGGGCACGCTGATCGGCGTGTTGCTGGGGGTGCCGCTGGGCGTCATCGCCGCCGTGCGCCGGGGCAGCTGGATCGACCAGATCGCCCGCGTGGTGGCGCTGGTGGGCTATTCGATGCCGATCTTCTGGCTGGGCCTGATGGGCCTGCTGGTGTTTTACGGCGTGCTGGGCTGGGTCGGCGGGCCGGGGCGGCTCGATATCTTCTATCAGGACATCGTGCCCTCGCGTACCGGCATGATCCTGATCGACAGTGCCATCGCCGGCGACTGGGGCGTGTTCCGGAACGCCTTCTCACATATCATCCTGCCTGCAACGCTGCTGGGCTATTACTCGCTGGCCTATATCAGCCGCATGACACGGTCCTTCATGCTGGAACAGATGTCGGCAGAGTATGTCACCACCGCCCGCGTCAAGGGCATGTCCGAGCGGCAGGTGATCTGGGGTCATGCCTTTCGCAACATCCGCGTGCAGTTGATCACGGTGATCGCGCTGAGCTATGCCAACCTGCTCGAAGGCTCGGTGCTGACCGAGATCATCTTCAGTTGGCCGGGGATCGGCAGCTATATCACCACCGCGCTCCTCAGCGCTGACATGAACGCCGTGCTGGGTGGTACCGTCGTGGTGGGGCTGATCTTCATCTGTCTCAATCTGTTTTCCGACCTGCTGTACCGGGTCTTCGATCCGAGGTCGAAATGAGCGAAACACTCACCCTGCGGCAATGGCTCTTGACCGACGAGCCAACCTCGCGCCGTCATGCGCGGCTGGCCAGCCTTTACAAGGGCTGGCTGACCCTGCGCGGCAATACCATGGCGATGTTCGGGCTGGGCATCCTGGTGGCGCTGGTGCTGATGGCGCTGTTTGCGCCGCTCATCGCCCCGCATGACCCCTATGTGCAGAACCTGGGCAACCGGTTGCAGCCGCTGGGCAGCCCTGGCCACCCGTTCGGCACCGACAGTCTGGGCCGCGATATCCTGAGCCGGCTGATCTATGGCAGCCGTATCACCCTCTATATCGTCACGCTGGTGGCGCTGATCGCACCGGTGGCGGGGCTGTTGGTGGGCACAGTGGCGGGCTATGTCGGCGGTTGGGTCGATGTGATCCTAATGCGGGTCACCGATATCTTTCTGGCCTTTCCCCGGCTGGTGCTGGCGCTGGCCTTTGTGGCGGCGCTGGGCGCGGGGATCGAAAACGCGGTGCTGGCGATCTCGCTGACCGCCTGGCCGCCCTATGCGCGCATGGCGCGGGCCGAGACGCTGACCATCCGCGCCTCGGACTATATCAGCGCGGTGCGCCTGCAAGGGGCCAGCCCCGTGCGGATCATCACCCGGCATATCTGGCCGCTTTGCATCTCGTCGCTGATCGTGCGGGTGACGCTGGACATGGCGGGGATCATCCTGGCCGCCGCCGGCCTTGGCTTTCTCGGCCTTGGCGCGCAGCCGCCCAGCCCGGAATGGGGGGCGATGATTTCCGAGGGGCGCCGCTTCATCCTGGATCACTGGTGGGTGGCCACCATGCCGGGGTTGGCGATCTTTACCGTCAGCTTGGCCTTCAACCTGCTGGGCGATGGGTTGCGCGATGTGCTCGACCCCAAGGAGGGCAGCCAATGAACCTCTTGGACGTTGAAAACCTGTGGGTCAAGTTCCCCACCCGTCAGGGCGTGGTCGAGGCGGTGCGCGGCATCTCGTTCTCGCTGGGGCGCGAGCGGCTGGGCATCGTGGGCGAAAGCGGTTCGGGCAAGTCGATGACCGGCCGCGCCATCCTGCGGCTGATCCGCCCGCCGGGGATGATCGAGGCCGACCGGATCGCGCTGGAGGGGCAGAACCTGCTGGACCTGAGCGAAAAGGACATGCGCACGGTGCGCGGCGAACGCATCTCGATGGTGATGCAGGACCCCAAGTTCTCGCTGAACCCCGTGATGCGCGTGGGCGACCAGATCATGGAGGCCTATCTGCTACATAACAAGGTGGGCAAGGCCGAGGCGCGTAAACGCTCGCTGGAGATGCTTGACGCGGTGTCGATCCGTGATCCCGAACGGGTGATGCGGGCCTATCCGCACGAGGTTTCGGGCGGCATGGGCCAGCGCATCATGATCGCGATGATGCTGATCCCCAACCCGCAGATCCTGATCGCGGACGAACCGACCTCGGCGCTGGATGTGTCGGTGCAGCGGCAGGTGCTGAACATCATGGACGATCTGGTGAAACAGCGCGGGATGGGGCTGATATTCATCAGTCACGACCTGAACCTGGTGTCCGAATTCTGCGACCGGGTGCTGATCATGTATGCGGGCCGCATCGTCGAGGTCTGTGATGCCGACAAGCTGCATCAGGCGACGCATCCCTATACGCGGGGCCTGTTGAACTCGCTGCCGCGGCTGGACCAGCCGCGCGCCAAGCTGGAAGTGCTGAGCCGCGATCCCGCCTGGTCCGAGGCGCCAAGCGTCGGAGGCCGGGCATGAGCATGATCGAGATCGAGGGGCTGAACGTCTGGTTCGGCCATGGCCCCGACCGGGTCGACGCGGTGCGCGGCGCCAGTTTCTCGGTGGCGCGCGGCGAGAGCTTTGGCCTGGTGGGTGAAAGCGGTTCGGGCAAGTCCACCATCCTGCGGGCGATCACCGGGCTGGCGCCGGACTGGTCGGGCCGGGTCGATATCGACGGGCAGGCGCTGGCGGGCGGCAAACGTGACCGCGCCTTCTTCCGCAAGGTGCAGATGGTGTTTCAAGACCCTTACGCCTCGCTGCATCCGCGCCATTCGGTGGATCAGGTTCTGTCGGAAACGCTGCATCTGCATGGCATCCCCGATATCGACGCCCGGGTCCGCAGCCTGTTGGACGATGTGGGGCTGGGCGGGCGGTTCCGCTTTCGCTATCCACACCAGCTCTCGGGCGGTCAGCGGCAGCGGGTGGCGATTGCCCGCGCGCTGGCGGGCGAGCCCGAGATCCTGCTTTTGGACGAGCCGACCTCGGCGCTGGACGTCTCGGTGCAAGCCGAGATCCTGAACCTGCTGACCGATCTTCGTGCGGAACACGGTCTGACTTACCTTATGGTCAGCCACGATTTGCCGGTCATCGGTCACATGTGTGACCGTCTCGCGGTAATGAAGAGCGGCGAGATTGTCGAGGTGATGGATGTCGGTGCGCTGCGTGCCATGCGCGCGGAACACGAATATACCCGCGATTTGCTGGCGGCGTCAGTTGCCCCGGGGCCACATTCGGCCTGAACGTGCCGGTTAACCAGCTGCGAACAGAACGTCGCTTTCAGAATCTGACCAAAGCCTTCTGGCCAGATCGGGATGCCGCTTGTCAGCACCCGTGCGATGTACCTGCAAGGGACTGACCACTGGATATGCCCATGCGTGGTGTGTGGATATCAACTTCAGGTTGGGAATTGAGCCAAAACTGCGCGCCGATGGTGCGCACCCTCCCTTTCTGGAAAAGAAATATTACCAATTCCGGCAAAAAACGCAGAAAAGAAATTGAATGTTTGCGCTCTGTGGCTATCGTTGAAGGGTCTGCCTTTGGTGGACAGGGCTTGGTTCGCTCGGACCTCGCAGCCCGGAAATGGGAGGAGAAATGACTGAAATGATGAATCGCAGAAACTTTCTGCGCGGATCGGCTGTTGCCGGCGCGGGTGTTCTGGCGGCTCCGGCTGTCCATGCACAGGAAGGTGTTACATTGAAGATGCAGGCCGCTTGGGGCGGCGGTATCTTTCTTGAGAATGCGCAATCCTACGTGAACCGCGTGAACGAAATGTCGGGCGGCCGCCTGACCATTGACCTGCTGCCGGTGGACTCGGTCGTCAAGACCAGCCAGATGCAGGATGCCGTGCACCGCGGCGTGCTGGATGCGGCCCACTACGTGCCAGCCTACTGGTACTCCAAGTCCAAGGCTGCCTCGCTGTTTGGAACCGGCCCGTGCTTTGGCTGGTCGAGCCAGGAAGTCCTGGGCTGGGTCCATTACGGCGGCGGCATGGAGCTCTTTAACGAGCTGATGGAAAGCCTTGGCCTGAACGTGGTGTCCTTCTTCAACTCGCCGATGCCCGCCCAGCCGCTGGGCTGGTTCAAGGAGCAGATCACCGACGCAGCCCAGATGAAGGGGCTGAAGTATCGCACCGTGGGCCTTGCGGCAGACGTTCTGCTCGAGATGGGCATGTCGGTAGTGCAGCTGCCGGGCGGCGAGATCCAGCCTGCAATGAAGTCGGGCCTGATCGACGCGGCCGAATTCAACAACCCGACCTCGGACCGCGACTTCGGCATGCAGGACGTGTCCAAGCACTATCACCTGGCCTCTTTCCACCAGAGCCAGGAATTCTTCGAGGTCACGTTCAACAAGAAGAAGTACGAGGCCCTGGCGCCCGAGCTTCAGGCGATCCTGAAATATGCGTCCGAGGCCGAGAACTCGAACTTCTATTGGCACAATACCAAGCGTTATGCCGACGACCTTGTGAAACTCCAGACCGAGCAGGGTGTCAATGTCTACCGCACGCCGGACGGCGTGATGGCCGATCAGCTCAAGGCCTGGGACATTGTGGTCGAGAGGATTTCGGGCGAGGATCCGTTCTTTGCCAAGGTTGTGGAAAGCCAGAAGGCCTATGCCAAGAACGTGATGAACTACCTCAACCTGAACCAGCCCGACTACAAACTGGCCTACGGCCACTATTTCGGCTGAACCAAAGGTTCGAACTGACAAGAGCGGCGGCCGCGACGGCGGCCCCGCCCCTTGTGGCGCGATGATGGGGGACAGACCTTGATCAAGACCATCCATGCCATCGAAGGGCTGAGCCAATGGGTTGGCAAGGCCTTCGGGTGGTGCATTCTCATTCTGACGCTTTCGGTGTCTTATGAAGTTTTCGTGCGTTACGTGCTGAATTCGCCGACGGTCTGGGCCTTTGACATGATGGTGCAGATGTACGGGGCGCTGTTCCTGATGTCGGGCGCCTATGCGCTGGCGCAGGATACGCATGTCCGCGGCGATGTTCTGTATCGTCTGTTTCCGGTGCGCTGGCAGGCGCGCGTGGATTTCGTGCTGTATATCCTATTCTTCTTTCCCGGCATGTTCGCGCTGTTCTGGTACGGCTGGGAAATCGCCTCGGACAGCTGGCGGTACAAGGAAGTGAGCTGGAACAGCCCGGCCCGCATCCAGATTTACTTCTTCAAGACCCTGATCCCGGTCGCAGGCGCGCTGCTGATGTTGCAGGGGCTGGCCGAAATGGCCCGGTGCTGGCTGGCCATGCGCAGCGGCGAATGGCTGCCGCGTATCGACGACGTGAAAGAGACCGAAGACATGCTGATGCACATGCAGGAAGACCACCCCGAGATGTTCCGGGCGCAGGCAGGAGGCCGTGGCAATGAGTGATCCTCAGATCGCAATCGTCATGCTCTGCATGTTCATCGTTCTGGTGCTTCTGGGCTTTCCGATCGCCTTTACGCTGCTCGCGATGGGGGTCGGTTTTGGCTACTACGCCTATTATCACAGCCCCCAGTCGATTTCCGAGATCTTCGACAACAACATCTTTTACCTGCTGAACCAGAACACCTATTCCGTGATGGAGAACGACACGCTGGTCGCCATCCCGTTATTCCTGTTCATGGGATATGTGGTTGAACGTGCCAATATCGTCGACCGGCTGTTCTTTTCCCTCTACATGGCGGCGCGTAACTTGCCGGGATCGCTGGCGATTGCGGCGCTGCTGACCTGTGCGGTCTTCTCTACTGCTTCGGGCATCGTTGGTGCGGTGGTCACTTTGATGGGGCTCTTGGCCTATCCGGCAATGAACAAGGCGGGCTACAACCAAAGCTTTGCCGCCGGGGTGATTTGCGCCGGCGGGACGTTGGGCATTCTCATACCGCCGTCGATCATGCTGATCGTCTATGCAGCGATTGCCGAACTCTCGCCTTTGCGGCTCTATGCGGCGGCGGTGTTCCCGGGTCTGTTGCTGGCGGGCCTCTACATCGTCTATGTGATGATCCGGGTCAGCATTAATCCGGCGCTGGCACCCAAGCCACAGCTTGAAGATGTGCCGCCAAAGCGGGAAATCTACATGAACCTGCTGGTGTCCTTCGTGCCGCTCACGGTTCTGATCTTCCTTGTGCTGGGGTCGATCCTGGGCGGGTTGGCCACACCGGCCGAAGCGGCGGCCATGGGCGCCCTGGGTGGTCTGGTTCTGGCCATGCTCTACCGGTCTCTGACCTGGGGCAAGGTCAAGGAAAGCGTCTTCCTGACAGCCAAGGCAACCGCAATGGTGTGCTGGCTGTTCGTGGGGTCCTGGACCTTCGCCTCCGTCTTTTCCTATCTCGGTGGACATGATGTGATCGAACACTGGGTGGTGGGCATGAACCTGCAACCCTGGCAGTTCCTGGTCCTGGCGCAGCTGATCATCTTTCTGCTGGGCTGGCCGCTGGAATGGTCGGAGATTCTGATCATCTTCGTGCCGATCTTCCTGCCGATGCTGGATACGTTCGGGGTGAACCCGTATTTCTTTGCCATGCTGGTGGCGCTGAACCTTCAGACATCTTTCCTGACCCCGCCCATGGCGATGTCGGCCTATTATCTGAAGGGCGTATTGAAGTCGCAGATCGAGCTGATCCAGATCTTCAAGGGGCTGATGCCCTACCTGTTCATCGTGATCCTGTGCATGGTGCTGATGTACCAGTTCCCCGGGATTGCGCTCTGGTTCCCGGACTACCTGTTTGGTGTATGGGTCCCCTGATATGCGGATGGATCCGACTTTGATGTCAGCAACTCAGGCGGCAGAGGCCATCAGGGCAGGCCGCCTGAGTTCAGAGAACTTGGTACAAGCTTGTTTGGCGCGGATCGCCGAGACTGAGCCTGTAGTGCAAGCATGGGAACATCTGGACGCGGCTTACGCGCTGGACCAGGCAAAGGAGCTTGACCGCATCAGGCGGGCAGGGCGGGCAACCGGCGCGTTGCACGGCGTTCCGGTGGCGCTCAAGGATATCGTGGATACCGTCGATATGCCCACCCAGCGGGGCAGCGAGATCTTTGCCGGGCGCAAGTCCGGCCGCGATGCGCGTCTGGTCGAGCGTCTGCGCGAGGCTGGTGCGGTAATCATGGGCAAGACCCGGACCACCGAACTTGCCTATCTGCATCCCACGGTGACAACCAACCCGCATGACCCAACCCGCACCCCGGGCGGATCGTCAAGCGGGTCCTCCGCAGCTGTGGCGGCACGGCACGTGCCGCTTGCGGTGGGCACACAGACGGGCGGATCGGTGATCCGGCCAGCCTCGTTTTGCGGTGTATACGGTTTCAAGCCGACGCGTGGTATCGTACCGCGCAGCGGCGTGTTCCGCACCTCGGTCACGCTCGATCAGATCGGCGGTTTTGCAAACACACTGGAAGATATGGCGCTGCTGATTGATGCCATCGGATGTTACGATCAGGACGATCCGGCGAGTTTCTCGTGGCCGCGGCCCAGCAATCTGGACGGCGTTCGGGCTGATGTCCCTGTCGAGCCAGATATCGCCTGGTTCGACATGCCCTATCATGACCGGCTGGACGCCGATGCGCGGTCCGGGCTCGAGGCGGTTCTGGATGTGCTGGGCGACCGGATCGAACGGTTCCCCGCCGCACCGCAGTTGGTCGGGCTGACCGATGTGCACAAGACCATTTATGATTTCGAAATTGCCCGCAACATGCAGGAACTCGCCGCCGCGCATGTCGGCAAGTTGAGCGACGAGATGCTGGCCGCACTGGACCGCGCAAAGTCGATCAGCGCCGCGCAATACGAGGAAGCGATCGAGGTAAAGGCGTCGGCGGAGGCGTTTTTTGTGGATCATTTCAACGATTTCGATGCCATTCTCGCACCCTCCGCCTCGGGTCAGGCGCTGCCGTTATCAGCGGGCAATACTGGCGATGCGGTCTATTGCACCATCTGGACATTGGCAGGTCTGCCTTGCCTGACCATGCCCGTTCTGGTGGGGGCAGAGGACTTGCCCATCGGTGTGCAACTGATCGGGGCACGGGAACAGGACGACCGCCTGATGCGAACGGCGGCATGGATGCAAGCTGCGCTGACGGGTTCAGCCGCGCGAGAGGAGAATTGAGATGTCGAAACTGGTCAATTTCATCACGGCCACCATCGGGTTGGGCCTGATGATCACCTTTGTGGTCGGGCTGTCGTACAGCATCTCGACCGGGTTTGCCGGGTTCTGGGGCGGATTGCCCTTCGCCTTCATCGCAGGCTTCGTGATCCTGTTGGCGCTTTACAACTATTGGGAAGAAGTTTTCGGCAAGAAATAGGCCGTCACCTGAGCCAGAGGCCCTTGGATTTTATCCGGTTTCGAATGGCCTGTTCCTTGTGTGGCAGGTCCGCGCGGTCAAACATTGCGCGGATTTTCTCTCCCTTACCCTGATAGACGATCTTCTTCAGCGGCTCATAGTTCTTCAGCACCTTCTTGATCCGGTTCGGGGCACAGACCTCTTCCAGCACGTTGACCACGTGATCGGCCTCGCGCGCGTAGAGAAGGGGGAAGAGGCGGTAATGGCAAGTGACTGAGCCGTCGAGGAGGCCGTCAGGCAGGGTGTCGCGTCCCCCGCCGAAAGAATGGATCACCAGCGGCAGCGCCACCTGATCGAGCCAGGGATCCAGGCTCTGACATGCCAGTTCCCGCAACGGCGTGTCGCGGATCGAGCGGGCATAGGTCAGGAACCGGTGCCCGAACTTGTGCGGGCATTTGTAAAAGAAGAAGCCCGCGTTGAAATAGAGATAGCGTTTCCAGTACTCATCGGGCTGGTCGAAATCCAGCGTGCTTTCGAAATCCAGTCCGAACCGGGCGTAGAGTGCCCGCCATATATCACCGTAGCCCGGGCCATAGAGGGTGGGCTGCGGCCAGGTTCCCTCGCGTTTGAGCGAGGCGGTGGGGCGGCTGAAGTCAAAGGGCACCGACATCAGGTCGCCGGTGACCAGGGTATCGGTGTCGAAAAAGACAAAAGGTTCGCCCTCGGGGAGGGCCAGCAGCGCCTCGATCTTGTTGCCATGCGGATAGGTCTGGCCAAACACCTTGTTCTCAAACGGCAAAAGCTCGGCCCCCAGCATGTCGAGCGCGGCGCGCACTTCGTCGCTCTGGATACTCGGGTCTTCGTCCCATTTCGGGCCCGGTTGCGGATGAGCAACGAACAGGCGTCCGTCGAAATGGGGGGTCGAATGGCGCAGCGAGGCGGCAAACAACACCGCCTCGTATTGCAGGCGGTTGTTCTGGCCCACCACCACGATGTTAAAGGGCTTGTGCCCCGTCGTTTTCCCGACCTGTTGTTTTGCCATCTCTGCCCGCCGCCGGATTTGGTGATGCGGCGCCCCTGTTTTGACGTAGTATAGGGGCAGGGGCCGGGCGTCAAAAGCCCGGATTTCCCGCCGACTGATTTTGAAAGGCCCGTTCCAGATGCTCGATATTCTGCTTTTCCTCATCGCCGCTGCGGCGCAGTCGTCCCAGGGCGAGGGCAGGACGCCCGCGCCAACCGAAAGCGCTGCGGCGGAGACCCCTGCGGCGCCCGCGTTCCTGAATCAGGCGCCCTCAGCCGAAGCGCCCGCCGCGCCCGCCTTCTTGTCGCCCGCGCCGCAACTTGTGGCCGAGCCGCAGGTGCCCAGCGGCAAGTTCACCACCGCGACCGAAGTGAAGCCGATCCTGAATGCCACGCGCGGCAACTGGGTGGCGCTGCGTGATTACAACGGGCAGGACCTGCTTTATGTCACGCATCTGTGGTCCTGGCGTTGCGGGCTGGCGCAGATGACGGTTTCGATCAACGGGGCTGTGCCCGAGATCTGGCCCTTGCCGCCTTGCCACGCGGAGACCGCCGCGCCCAATGCGATCATCGAGAGCGACGGGCTGCCGTTCCGCAGTTTCCCTGCGGGCTCGGTCGCGCAGATAGAGGTTGAACTGATCTATGACGATCTGAGTACCGACAGTGCCATTTTTGCGCGTTCACAGGTGCTGATGCCCTGAGGTGGGGTGTCCATTCTGGCAACGGTCAGATCAACGCGGTGCTGAGGATCGGGAAATAGCTCAGCAAGATTAGTACCGCCGTGACCGCCAGCAAAAAAGGCCAGAGCGCGGTGAAGATGGTGAAGGGGCGCACGCCGGACATGGCGGACGCAATGTAAAGGCCGACCCCCACCGGTGGCGTCAGCAGGCCAAGTACCAGGTTTAGGCTGACAACAACTCCAAACTGATAGGGGCTGATGCCATAGCTGTTCATCGCGATCGGCAGCAGGATCGGCGTGATCAGGATCAGCGCGGCAATCCCATCTATCAGCATGCCGACGAACAGCAGGCACAGGTTGACGATCAGCAGGAAGCTGAACGGGTCCGAGGTCACGGTGGTCAGGAAACCTGCCAGCTTCTGTGGCAGTTCCTCGTAGATTACCACCCAGCCAAACACATTCGCTGCCGCGATCATGAAGATCACCAGCGAGGAATTGGTGGCGGTGCGGGCGAACATGGCGCCCAGATCGCGGATATGGATCTCCCGATAGACCAGCCAGCCGACGGCAAACGCGATGAGCGAGGCGACAGCGGCACTTTCGGTGGGCGTGGCGATGCCAAAGAGGATTCCGCCGACAATAGCCAGCGGAATCAGAAAGGCGGGCAGGGCGTCGCGCAGGGCGCGCAGCGCCTGCGGCATGGTCATCCAGTCGCCCTTGGGGAACTCCTGCCAAAGCCCGATCAGGGCCACAACGACAAAGAACGATGCGGCCATAATCAGGCCGGGGATGATGCCCGCGATGAACAGATCACCAATGGGCAATTGCGCCAGCACGCCATAGATCACGAACAGCATCGAGGGTGGAATGACCGGTGCCAGCAGTCCGCCCGCGGCGGTGGTGGCGGCGGCAAAACCGGGGTCATAGCCCTCTTCCTTCATCGCGGGCACCATGGCCCGGCTCATCACCGCGATCTGGCTGGCCGCCGAGCCGATGATGGCAGCCATGAACATGTTGGCCAGCAGGTTGATATAGGCCAGACCACCGCGAAACCCGCCAACAAAGACGCGCGCGGCGCGCACCAGGCGCTGGGTCATACCGCCTTCGTTCATCAACTCTCCGGTCAGGATGAACAAGGGAATGGCAAGCAGCCCGTAATTCTCGACGCCCGCGAACATCTGCTGGGCGAAACTGTCATACAGCACCAGATTGCCGCTGTCATAGATGTACCAGAGCGCGGTCAGCGCCAGCACCAGCGCTATCGGCACCGAGCCGAACAGGAGCAGGGCGAAAAGAACGGGTGTCACTTCTGGTTCTCCTGCTGGGTATCCGGGTCCGAATGGAAGAGGTTCGCAAAAGAATGCAGAAGCATTCCGAACGTGAAGAACGGGATCACCAGCCAGACCCAGACCTTCTTCAGACCGAGCGTGTTTGTGGGCTCGGCATAGATGAAATTGAAGGTCTGCCCCTGGAACGCTTTGACGTCCCATCCCGCCCGCATCAGTTCCAGTGGCATGAACCAGCGCAGGCAGATCCAGACCATCAGGCAGGCAAAGAGGAACAACACCACATCAACGAAGCGTCCCAGGCCGCGCCGCAGCGGAGCGGCGAGGACCTCGTTCAGGATCGTGACAGAAATCGCGCTGCGAAAATGCACGGCGGCAGAGGCAGCGAGAAAGGTCATCCAGACCATGGCATAGATCGCCGCCTCGTCGACCCAATAGATCGCGTTACCGGCGGCGCGGGTCGTTACGTTCAGCAGGATCAGCCCGGTCACGGATGCGGCCAGCGTTGCGGCGCAAAAGATCTCGGTCCTGGCCCAGAAACGCGATGCTCGATACAGCATGTGCCTGCCTGTTTGTTTGCGCGAAACGGGCCAGTCGGAGACCGGCCCGTTTGCCGTGTCGCTTGGGTTACTGGGTTTCCGAGGCGGTCTTGCGCAGATCCGGCAGGGACGGGGCCTTGCCTGTCCAGATCGTTTCCCATTGCGCGATCGCCTCGCCAAAGAATGTGGCATCAACCGTCTTGATGGTCTTGCCGGTCTTGGTCAGCGCTTCGGTCCATTCCGGTTCCTTGGCGATATAGACGTCCAGAGTGCTGTCCACATGCTTGGCCATCAGCTCGGCGATCATGGCCTTGTCGTCATCGCTCAGCCCGGCATAGACCCGGGCCGAAATCAGCCCGACCATCGGAAACATCATATGGTTCGAGAGCAGGAGCGTGTCGGCATGTTCATAGTATTTCAGGACGTTGATCAGTTCGACATCCATGTCGATCGCGTCGACCTGACCATTGGCCAGCGCGTCATAGACCGCCGGCAGCGGCATCGGGGTCGGCGCCGCGCCCAGCGCGTTGTAGAAATCGAGGATCGGGTCGAAGGGCGTGATGCGCAGCTTCAGCCCCTTGAGGTCGGCGGCCGAGGCAACCGGGCCACGGCTCAGGATCTGGCGCATGCCCGCGCTGCCATAGCCCACGCCCACGACACCGGCCTCTTGCGGCAGAACTGCCAGCATTCCTTTGGCGGTGTCAGACCGCAGGATGGCGGCCGCATGCCCGATGTCATTTGCAAGGTAAGGCGCATAGAAGGCACCCATGTTCGGCACCCGGTTCGAGACCTCGGCAATCGTCATGAAGGCCATGTCCAGCGCGCCGGTCTGCAGCTGTTGCAGCATCTGCGCCTCGTTGCCCAGCTGTTGCGCCGGGAACACCGAAACGCTGTGGGCGCCGCCGGATTTCTCGGCCAGTTCGGCGCCAAACGCCTCGGCCGCCTTGGTCCAGGTATGTGGCGGCGGGGTGATCAGGCCCAGGCGGAACTCCGTGGCAGCGGCGGGCAATGCCCCCAATACCAGCGCGGCACAGGCGATCCCCTGAGCCAGACCCTTGAAGCTGAATGTCATTGTCGTCTCCCTGTTAGAATCGTTGTTTTTTTGGCAGTTTAATCCGGGTTCATAGTTTCACCCAACCCTCGGGCGGCTCTTTACCTGGGTGGATTTCTCCGCAACTGGGGCAGGTACGCGCAGCCGTGTCGGCGTAGAATGTCTGGTAGACCGGCGGCAGGTCCCGCACGATGCTTTCCAGCACAAGCTCAGCCCGGTGGACCAGGCTACCGCAACCGAAACAATACCACTCGATGGCGTCATGGGCGCCTTCGGGGCGCTTGGGTTCGATCACCAGCCCGATAGAGCCTTCTTGCGGGCGCTGCGGTGAGTGGCGCACATGCGGCGGCAAGAGAAAGATGTCGCCCTCACGGATCGGCACGTCATAGAACTCGCCGCCTTCGTAGAGCTTCAGCACCATGTCGCCCTTGAGTTGGTAAAAGAACTCTTCGACCGGGTCGTCATGATAGTCGGTGCGCTTGTTAGGGCCGCCGACCACGGTCACCATCAGATCCGCATCCTCCCAGACCTGCTGGTTGCCGACGGGCGGTTTCAGCAGGTGTTTGTGTTCGTCGATCCATTTCTGGAAATTGAAGGCGCTCAGCCGTGCCATCACGTGTTCCTCCTCACCGGTACTGCCCCTTGCGGGCCTGTTTCAGCGTCGGGCCGGGCGGGGCTGCAAGACAAGGAATTTGTCCGAATGCCGCTATCAAAAATCGCGATAGCAGCGCGTTCGGTCGAGGGAGGTGAATAGGTATTCTTCATGTATGAAACTTTAAGATTAAAGTATATTGATCTGTCAAGCGCCTTGACCACGGGTGAGGGGCAGGGTGCTTGATCACCTCTGTGTCAACATGCTTTCCTGACGCGCGGGACGCGCCAGTTCGAGCGGAAAGAGGACAAGCAGGAGATTTCCCATGCGGATCAACGCGGATTTCAGCCAGCGCGCGGCGGTGCATTTTGACCAGATGGACTGGGTGCCGTCGCCCGCGCCCGGGGTCGAACGCAAGATGCTGGACCGAATCGGGGCCGAGGTGGCACGGGCCACCACCATCGTCCGCTTTGCGCCGGGCAGCGCCTTTGCCGCCCATACCCATGACGGGGGCGAGGAATATCTGGTGCTGGACGGTGTGTTTCAGGATGAGCTGGGCGACTTTCCGACCGGCTCTTATGTGCGCAACCCGCCGACCTCGTCCCATACGCCCGCAACCGAACCGGGGGCGATCATCCTGGTCAAGCTGCATCAGTTCGACCCCGCCGACCGCACCGAGGTGCGCCGTTCGATCACCGGAAAGAGCGACGAGACGCTCTTTGCCGATGTGCATGAAGAGGTGCGGCTGGAAAGCTGGGCGGCGGGTGCGCAGGTGACGCGCGATCTGCCCGGCGGGATCGAGGTCTTCGTGCTGGAGGGCGGGTTTCAGGAGGGTGGGGACTCCTTTTCGCGCTGGGACTGGCTGCGCCTGCCACCGGGCGCGCGGCTGGAGCTGACCGTGGGCGCCGAGGGGGCGCGTGTCTGGGTGAAATCCGGCCACCTCGCCGGAATGGTCTGACATACTTGCGGCAGGCGGCAAGAATTTTCGCCGAAAATTCTTGCACCCAGCCTTGCGGACCCGGGTGAATTCACCCGGGTTCTTCATTTTGACCGAAAGATAAATTTTACCAGTTGATAAAATTTCTGGATGTGGCAAGCTGATCCCAATAACAAACATATCTTCAGGGAGAAGAGCGATGGCACAGGGCCAGATGGCTCCCGGCATTGTCGCCGGGCGGCTTTCCAGCGACGAACTTGCCGCGAATTTCGACGATCTGCATCCGGCCTATGCGCCGCATGAGGCGGCGGTGGCTGCGGATCGCTGCTATTTCTGCTATGACGCGCCATGTCAGACGGCCTGTCCGACCGAGATCGACATTCCGCTGTTCATCCGGCAGATCCAGACCGGCCACCCCGAGGCTGCCGCGCGGACCATTCTGGAGCAGAACATCCTGGGCGGCATGTGCGCCCGCGTCTGTCCGACCGAGACACTGTGCGAAGAGGCCTGTGTGCGCGAGGCCGCCGAGGGCAAGCCGGTTGAGATCGGGCGCCTGCAACGCTATGCCACTGACACGCTGATGGCGCGCGGCGTGCATCCCTTTACCCGCGCGGCGTCCACCGGCAAGCGCGTGGCGGTTGTTGGCGCAGGGCCTGCGGGCCTGGCCTGCGCGCATCGTCTGGCGATGCTGGGCCATGACGTGGTCATCCACGAGGCGCGGCCCAAGGCAGGCGGGCTGAACGAATTCGGTATCGCGGCCTACAAGGCGACCGGTGGCTTTGCCGGGGCCGAGGTGGACTGGCTGCTGCAAATCGGCGGCATCACGGTTGAGCAGGGCTCGGCCCTGGGGCAGGGCCTCACGCTCGATGCGCTGCGCGCTGACTATGACGCGGTGTTCCTGTCCATCGGTTTGGCCGGGGTGAACGCCCTGCGCGCGGCGGGTGAGGACAAGGCAGGCGTCCGCGACGCGGTCGATTTCATCGCTGAACTGCGCCAGGCGGATGATCTGTCGGCCCTGCCGGTGGGGCGCAACGTGGTGGTGATCGGCGGCGGCATGACCGCGATCGATGCCGCCGTGCAGTCGAAACTGCTGGGCGCCGAGAACGTGACCGTCGCCTATCGCCGCTCGCGCGCTGAGATGGGGGCGAGCGGTTTTGAACAAGATCTGGCCGCCTCCAAGGGCGTCAGGCTGATGTTCAACGTGATGCCGGTGGCGGTACATGGCAATGGCGCGGCGGTCGAGATCGAGCTGGAATACACCACCAGCGCCGGCGGTTCTGTCACCGGCACCGGAGAAACCGTGCGCCTGGCTGCCGATCAGGTGTTCAAGGCCATTGGTCAGACGCTGCGAGGTGCGCCAGAGGGGCTGGAACTGGATGGCCGCAAGATCAAGGTCGAGGGGGCGGGTCGCACTTCGGTGCCCGGGGTCTGGGCCGGGGGCGACTGTGCCTCGGGAGGCGAGGATCTGACCGTGACCGCCGTGGCGGAGGGTCGCGACGCCGCCATGGACATCCACGCCCAGTTGAGTGCGTGACACCGAACAAGGATGCGAAAGCACATCAGGGAGGCCGTATAAATGGCTGATTTGAAGACAAACTTTCTGGGTATCGAAAGCCCGAACCCGTTCTGGCTGGCCTCGGCGCCGCCGACCGACAAGGAATATAACGTCCGCCGCGCCTTTGAGGCCGGATGGGGCGGTGTCGTCTGGAAGACGCTCGGTTCCGAAGGGCCGCCGGTGGTCAACGTCAACGGGCCGCGCTATGGCGCCATTTATGGCGCCGACCGGCGGCTGCTGGGCCTCAACAACATCGAGTTGATCACAGACCGCCCGCTGGAAACCAATCTGGAAGAGATCGCGCGGGTCAAGGCGGATTATCCCGACCGGGCGGTGATCGTGTCGATCATGGTGCCCTGCGAGGAAGCGGCGTGGAAAGCGATCCTCCCGCGGGTGGCTGAAACGGGGGCCGATGGCATCGAGCTCAATTTCGGTTGCCCGCATGGGATGAGCGAGCGTGGCATGGGTGCTGCGGTGGGCCAGGTGCCCGAGTATATCGAGATGGTGACCCGCTGGTGCAAGACCCATTACGACAAGCCGGTGATCGTGAAGCTGACGCCCAATATCACCGATATCCGCTACCCGGCGCGGGCCGCCAGGAATGGCGGTGCGGATGCGGTTTCTCTCATCAATACAATCAGTTCCATCACGTCAGTGAACCTGGATAACTTCAGCCCCGAACCCTCGATCGACGGCAAGGGCAGCCATGGCGGTTATTGCGGCCCGGCGGTGAAACCGATTGCGATGAACATGGTGGCCGAAATCGCGCGCGACCCGGAAACACAAGGCCTGCCGATCAGCGGCATCGGAGGCGTGACCACCTGGCGTGACGCGGCCGAGTTCATGAGCCTCGGTTGTGGCACCGTTCAGGTCTGCACCGCCGCGATGACCTATGGTTTCCGCGTGGTGGAGGAGATGAAATCCGGCCTCAGCCAGTGGATGGACGAAAAGGGATATACCAGCGTCGATGATTTTATCGGACGCGCGGTGCCGAATGTGACCGACTGGCAGTACCTGAACCTGAACTACGTCGCCAAGGCCAAGATCGACCAGGATCAGTGCATCAAATGCGGGCGCTGCTATGCCGCCTGCGAGGATACCTCGCACCAGGCGATTTCCATGTCCGAAGACCGCGTGTTCGAGGTGATGGATGACGAATGTGTCGCCTGCAACCTCTGCGTCGATGTCTGCCCGATCGAGGGGTGCATCTCGATGGTGCCGATGCAGCCGGGCGAAACAGATCCGCGCACCGGCAAGGTGGTGCAGGCCGATTATGCCAACTGGACCACGCATCCCAACAACCCGATGGCACGCGCGGC
This sequence comes from Ruegeria aquimaris, assembly GCF_025751555.1. Lineage (GTDB taxonomy): Bacteria > Pseudomonadota > Alphaproteobacteria > Rhodobacterales > Rhodobacteraceae > Ruegeria_B > Ruegeria_B aquimaris. Next base: position 105,443 of record NZ_JAOWLB010000001.1, on the reverse strand, counting down.
AGAGTAATCTGCGGGGATAGAGGCGGGTTGTTTCTCCCGGCACGACTTGATTAAATTGATGTCAGGGGCGGCCCATTCGGCCGCCTTTGGCTTTCGGAGACTTGTTCATGGTACGTCAGTTACTGCCAGTCAGCGCCCTATTGCTCGGCTCTGCCTTGCTATTGTTTGCGGGTGGTATGAATGGTCTGATTCTGCCGATCCGGGGGACGCAGGAAGGGTTCAGCGCGGCGGCGTTGGGTCTGCTCGGCACTGGTTGGGCGTTGGGTTATGTCGCGGGCTGCTTCTATACGCCCCGGCTGGTGGGCAAGGTCGGGCATGTGCGTGCCTTCAGCGTGATGTCGGGTTTCGCTGCCGTCGCCGTACTGCTCTCACTGTTGCTCCTGACCCCGTGGACGTGGATTCCCCTGCGCGCGATGTCGGGTTTCTGCTTTGCCGGGGCGGCGATGATTGTTGAAAGCTGGCTGAGCGAGCGGGCCGAGCCAAGCACACGCGGCCGCATCTTCGGTCTGTACACCATGGTCAACCTCGGCGCCTCGACTGCCGGTCAACTGGTGCTGACGATGGGGGACACTACGGGGTTTCTGTTTTTTGTCCTGCCCGCGATTTTTTACTGCCTGGCGTTGATGCCCACTGCGATGTCGTCAAAAGCGGTGCCGAAACCGCTGGTCAGTGTCCGGCTCGATATGATGGCTCTGTGGCGTAATTCGCCGGTGGCGGTGATTGGGGTGCTGTGCGTCGGCATATCGAACAGCGCCTTTGGCACGCTATCGGCGGTCTATGCCGATGGGATCGGTCTGGCGCTTACGGCGGTGGCGCTGTTTGCCAGCCTGCCAGTGCTGGCAGGCGCCGTGTCGCAGATCCCGATTGGCTGGCTGTCGGACCGGCTGGACCGGCGCGCGGTGTTGATCGGCGTTGCGGCATTGGCTTTGGCGGTTGATCTGATCTTTATCGCCGTGTCGCCCGAGGCGCGGATGCTGAACCTCGTGCTGGCCTCGCTGTTCGGTGCCGCGATTTATGCCATGTACCCGATCATCATTGCCCATGCCAACGACCATGCCGCAGCGAATCAGGCGATTCAGGTCAGCGGCGGATTGCTGATGCTCTACGGGGTAGGTGCGATCCTTGGGCCTTTGCTTGCAGGGTTCGGTATGCAGTATCTTGGCGGCACAGGTCTGTTTATGAGCTCGGCCGGTGCGCATGTGCTGCTGATCCTGTTCGCGGGCCTGCGTATCCTGTTGCGCGCGCCTGTGGATGAGGCCGACAAGGCCAGCTTTGTACCCGCGCCCGCCGCAAGGGCGATGACGCCGGAGACCGCAGTGCTGGCAAGCGGCGAAACGGATATTGCCGAAAATGCCGATGGCGGCTCTATTCGGGACGCGGACTGAGCAATCGGCGATAAAGCGTGTCGAGGAAAATGTCGGCACCGTCAAACGGGTCTTCATTTCCCAGCACCGCGCGCACCTGCACGTCGAAATCCGCATAGTGCTGGGTCAGCGACCAGATCGAGAACAGCAGGTGGTAGGGATGCACGCGGGCGATCCGGCCCGCTGCCATCCAGTCCTCGAGCAGCGCCACCTTGTCATCCACCAGCGCCTTCAGATCCTCGCTCAGAGCCTGATAAATCCGCGGGGCGCCCTGTACGATCTCATTGGCGAACAGGCGGCTTTCGCGGGGATAGGTGCGGCTCATCTCCAGCTTGCGATGGACATAGGCGAGTAGTTCGGTCAGGGGCTCACCCTGATCATTGAGCGCGCGAAGCGGATCCAGCCAGGTATCGAGCAGCTCTGCCAAGAGCGCATCGTGCATCGCTTCTTTCGACGGGAAGTAATACAGCAGGTTGGGTTTGCTCAACCCGGCTTCAGCGGCAATCTGGTCCACCGTTGCCCCGCGGAACCCATGGGCAGAAAAGACGTTCAGCGCTGCCTCCAGAATGGCGGCGCGGTTTTTCTTCTGGATGCGGGTCGGCGCACGGTCCTGCGGCATGATCTGCTGATTTTTCCTTCGCTTGCCCGTCGAAGTGACGGAATCTTGCAGGGGAACTCGGCTATTTCTTGACTGGTGTCAAACCCGTGATAGCGTGAGTTTGACCAGTTGGTCAAATAGCTAGGCCAGCAAGAATGCAAAGCAAGCAACAGGGGAACAGGTATGGCGGCTCCGGCACAGAATCTCAGAATCAACGGTGACCGGTTGTGGGACAGTCTGATGGAGATGGCCAAGATCGGCCCCGGCGTGGCCGGCGGCAACAACCGTCAGACCCTGACCGACGAAGATGGCGAAGGCCGCGCGCTGTTCCAGAAATGGTGCGAGGCGGCGGGCTGTTCCATGGGGCTGGACCAGATGGGCAACATGTTCGCCATGCGTGCGGGCAGCGACCCGGACGCGCTGCCGGTCTATGTGGGCTCGCATCTGGATACCCAGCCCACGGGCGGCAAATATGACGGGGTGCTGGGGGTTTTGGCGGGGCTGGAGGTGATCCGCACCCTGAACGATCTGGGTATCCGCACCAAACACCCGATCGTCGCTACAAACTGGACCAACGAGGAGGGTACGCGCTATGCCCCCGCGATGCTGAGTTCCGGCGTGTTTGCCGGGATGCATACGCAGGACTGGGCCTATGCCCGTACCGATCCCGAGGGCAAGAAGTTCGGTGACGAACTGGTGCGGATCGGCTGGCGTGGCGAGGAAGAGGTAGGCGCGCGCAAGATGCATGCGTTTTTCGAGCTGCATATCGAACAAGGGCCGATACTGGAGGCCGAGGGTAAGGATATCGGCGTTGTGACCCATGGCCAGGGGCTGAGCTGGACCCAGGTCACGGTCACCGGCAAGGACGCGCATACCGGCTCGACGCCCATGCCGATGCGGCGCAATGCGGGGCTGGGCATGGCGCGGGTGCTGGAAAAGGTGGATGAGATCGCGCTGAGTCACGCGCCGCATGCGGTGGGGGCGGCGGGCCATATCGACGTCTATCCCAACTCGCGCAACGTGATCCCGGGCAAGGTGGTGTTCACGGTGGATTTCCGCAGTCCCGAATTGTCAGTGATCGAGGATATGGAGGCGCGGCTGCGCGTCGAAGGCCAGAAGATCGCCGATGATATGGGGCTGGAGATCGCCTTTGAGAAGGTGGGCGGCTTCGACCCGGTGGCCTTTGACGAAGGCTGTGTTTCGGCCATCCGCAAAGCGGCCGAACGGCTGGGATACAGCCATATGAACATCATCTCGGGCGCGGGTCACGATGCCTGCTGGATCAACCGGGTGGCGCCAACGGCTATGGTGATGTGTCCCTGCGTCGACGGACTGAGCCATAACGAGGCCGAGGAGATATCGAAGGACTGGGCTGCTGCCGGGGCGGATGTTCTGTTCCATGCGGTGGTGGAGACGGCGGAAATCGTGGAGTGATCCGGGGGCGATGCCCCCGGACCAGCGGGGGGCGCTGCCCCCCGACCCCCCCGGAGTATTTTCGGCGAAATGAAGGACATGGGATGGTGCCGGACACGGCCATAATGCGCAAACGGGTCAGGGAGGCAGTTGACGCCGATCTTTCGAACGCGCCATTGGATGCGGTGGGTCGGGCCACGCTGCGCGATTTCGCGGCTTTGCGGCAAGAGCCGGAGGTTGTGGAGGTGCAGTTCAGCGGCGGCGTGATGGGGCAGGGCTGGGCGGTCACGCGGCCCAATGGCCCCTATGTGGTCGTCTACCTGCCGCAGGCGGGATGTTTCTCGCTCTGTGTCGAGGGGCCGTTCGGGCCGCTGGATATCGGGGTGCATGGCAATGCGATCGGCTGTTTCGGGTCGGTCTGACAAGAAAACAGGGAGTTCAAGCAAATGAGCACAGTCATCAGGAACGGCACCGTTGTAACCGCCGATCTGAGCTATAAGGCGGATGTGCGGATCGAAAACGGCGTGATCGCCGAAATCGGCCCGGGGCTGAAGGGTGATACCGAGCTGGACGCAACCGGCTGTTACGTGATGCCGGGTGGCATCGACCCGCATGTGCATCTGGAGATGCCCTTCATGGGCACCTATTCCAGCGACGACTTCGAGAGCGGCACACGTGCCGGGCTTGCGGGCGGCACCACGATGGTGGTGGATTTCTGCCTGCCCAACCAGGGTGAGAGCCTGCTGGACGCGATCAAACGCTGGGACAACAAGTCGACCCGGGCCAATTGCGATTACTCTTTCCACATGGCGGTGACCTGGTGGGGCGAGCAGGTCTTCAACGACATGAAGACCGTGATCGACACCCGCGGCATCAACACGTTCAAGCATTTCCTCGCCTACAAGGGCGCGCTGATGGTGAATGATGACGAGCTTTTCGCCTCGTTCAACCGACTGGCCGAACTGGGCGGGATTGCCATGGTGCATGCCGAAAACGGCGATGTGGTGGCCGAGATGACGGCCAAGCTGCTGGCTGCGGGCAATACCGGTCCCGAGGCGCATGCCTATTCGCGCCCCTCTCAGGTCGAGGGCGAGGCCACCAACCGCGCCATCATGATCGCCGATATGGCGGGCGTGCCGCTTTATGTGGTGCATACGTCGTGCGAAGAGGCGCATGAGGCGATCCGGCGCGCCCGCATGCAAGGCAAGCGGGTCTGGGGCGAGCCGCTGATCCAGCACCTGACACTGGACGAGAGCGAATATTTCCATCCCGACTGGGATCATGCGGCACGGCGCGTGATGTCGCCGCCCTTCCGCAACAAGCAGCATCAGGACAGCCTGTGGGCGGGGTTGCAATCGGGCTCACTGAGCGTGGTGGCGACCGATCACTGCGCCTTTACCACCGAGCAGAAACGCTATGGCGTGGGCGATTTTTCCAAGATCCCCAACGGCACAGGCGGGCTGGAGGACCGGATGCCGATGCTGTGGACCCATGGGGTGGCGACCGGTCGTCTGACGCCGAACGAGTTCGTAGCCGTCACTTCAACGAACATCGCCAAGATATTGAATTGCTATCCGAAAAAGGGTGCGGTTCTGGTCGGCGCCGACGCCGATCTGGTGGTCTGGGACCCGGAGAAATCCAAGACGATCAGCGCGGGCAGTCAGCAATCGGCGATTGATTACAACGTGTTCGAGGGCAAGGAGGTCAAGGGCCTGCCGCGCTTTACCCTGACGCGCGGCCAGGTGGCGGTGCATGATGGCGAAATTCGCACCCAGGAGGGCCATGGCAAGTTCGTGGCGCGCGAGGCGAATACTCCGGTGAACCGGGCGCTCAGCAGCTGGAAAGAACTGACCGCACCGCGCCCGGTGGAACGGTCGGGCATTCCGGCGACGGGGGTGTGATGCGCCTACTCGGGCACAAGCGCATCCAGTTCGGGCAGGAGAACGACGCTCTCCTGTTCGTGCGGATCGGTGCGGGCCAGGATGGCGACCGCCTCGGTCTGGCCGGTGTTGATCGGCAGGTGCGGGACACCGGCGGGGATATAGATCAGATCGCCCGCATTGGTTTCCATCCGGTGTTCCAGCGCAGGACCCCAGTACATGACCGCCGACCCCTCGATCACGTAGATCGCGGTCTCGTGGTCGGCGTGCAGATGGGCCTTGGCCCGGCCACCTGGCGGAATGCGAAGCATGTGCATGCAAATGGATTGGGCGCCGGTCGTCTCGCGCGCGATCCCTTGAAAATAATTGAACCCCTGCTTGCCGGCATAGGTTTCGCCAAGGCGGAGTTTTTGGCAGGTATCTGGCATCTGATCGGACATCGTTCGGGGGTCTCCAACAGGACAATGACACTATGAATGGGACAGGGCAGCAGCCGGAGTTGTCAAGCGTGGTTTCGGCCAAGGGGCTGGATCTGACGTTTCAGACCAATGACGGCCCGGTTCACGCGCTCAAGGACGTGAACCTGGAGATCAACAAGGGTGATTTCGTCAGTTTCATCGGGCCGTCGGGTTGCGGCAAGACGACGTTCCTGCGCTGTATCGCGGCGCTGGAAACACCCACTGGTGGCAGCCTGACGGTGAACGGGATGACACCTGACGAGGCGCGGCGCAAGCGTGCCTATGGCTATGTGTTCCAGGCGGCAGGGCTGTATCCCTGGCGGACTATCGCCAAGAACATCAAACTGCCGCTCGAGATCATGGGATACTCCCGGCAGGAGCAGGATGAACGAGTGAGGAATGTTCTGGAGCTTGTTGATCTTGCTGGATTTGGTGGCAAGTTTCCCTGGCAGCTATCGGGTGGGATGCAGCAGCGGGCGAGTATCGCGCGGGCTCTGGCCTTTGACGCCGATATCCTCTTGATGGACGAGCCGTTCGGGGCGTTGGACGAGATCGTGCGCGACCACCTGAACGAGCAGTTGCTGGCGCTGTGGGCGCGGACAGGTAAGACGATTGGCTTTGTCACCCATTCGATTCCCGAGGCGGTCTATCTGAGTACTCGGATCGTGGTGATGAGCCCACGTCCCGGCCGGATCACCGATGTGATCGAAAGCCCGCTGCCCAAGGAGCGTCCGCTCGACATTCGCGACAGCGCTGAGTTCATCGAAGTGGCGCATCGGGTGCGCGAGGGGCTGAGGGCGGGACACGCCGATGAGTGAGCGGGGTTCAAGCATCAAGGCGGGGCAGAGAAAACTCGACAAATTCTCTCTGTCGGTTCCAGGCCGGGCCGGAGGAGCGTCATGAGACAGATGCTGGCTGTTCTGACCGTGGTCGCGACGCTGATCGGCCTTTGGTATCTCGCCTGCATTCCGATGAACATGCAAGGCGTGCTGGTCGAGGCCGAACGCGCGGGGGCCGAGGTGTCGCCGCCAGATGCCGCCGTTCGACGCGAGATGGGGGGCGTATCATTGGCATTGCGCAACGGGTTTGCCGTTCCGGCGACCTGGGCGCAGGAACGGCCGCGATTGCCCGCGCCGCATCAGGTGGCGGTCGAGTTGTGGGACACCACGGTGATGAAGAAGATCACCTCGAAACGCAGCCTGGTCTATCACGGCTGGGTGACGCTGAGCGCCACGCTTTTGGGTTTTGGCATCGGCACCGTTCTGGGGGTGTTGCTGGCGGTGGGGATCGTGCATTCCCGCGTCATGGACATGTCGGTGATGCCCTGGGCCATTGTCAGTCAGACCATCCCGATCATCGCGCTGGCGCCGATGATCATCGTGGTGCTCTATTCGGTAGGCGTTCAGGGGATCATCCCCAAGGCGGTGATCTCGGCCTATCTGAGCTTTTTCCCGGTCGTGGTCGGTATGGTCAAGGGGCTGCGCAGCCCTGATGCGATGCAGCTCGACTTGCTCAGGACCTATAGCGCCTCGAAGGGCGAGACCTTTTGGAAGCTGCGCCTGCCCGCGTCGATGCCCTATCTCTTTGCCTCGCTCAAGATCGGTATCGCCGCCTCGCTGGTCGGTGCCATCGTGGGCGAGCTGCCCACTGGTGCGGTTTCCGGTCTCGGCGCGCGCCTGCTGGCAGGCAGTTACTATGGCCAGACCGTGCAGATATGGTCGGCGCTATTTGGCGCCGCGATCCTGGCGGCCTGCCTTGTCGGCCTGTTGGGGCTGATCGAGAAAACAGTGTTGAAACGGATGGGGATGGCCTGATGACGCTGGTTGCCTTTGCTCTTGTCCTTTGGGGGTTCGGCTGGTGGCTCAACACCCGGCTGGCCGAGGGGCCGCGTTCCGGCACCCGGGCCATCCGGCTCGCCATTCCCCTGATCTTTGGCGCCACGATCCTGGTGGTATGGGAGCTGGTGGTGCGGGGGCTGGAAGTGCCGCTGGTGATCCTGCCCGCGCCCTCGCTGATCGCGGCCCGGGTTGCAGGGAGCTTGCCGATCCTCTGGGCGGATTTCGTACAGACCTTCGTCAAGGGGGCACTGAGCGGCTATCTGATCGGCTGCGGTGCCGCGTTCCTGATGGCGGTTGCGGTAGACCGGTCCGAGTTTCTGCGGCTGGGCCTGCTGCCAGTGGGTAACTTCGTGGCGGCCCTGCCCATCGTCGGCACCGCGCCGATCCTGGTGATGTGGTTCGGCTTTGACTGGCAGTCGAAGGCCGCCGTGGTCGTGGTAATGGTGTTCTTTCCCATGCTGGTCAACACCGTGGCGGGTCTGCGCGAGACCACGGCTATGCAGCGCGACCTGATGGAGACCTATGCGGCCAGCTATTGGCAAAGCTTCTTCAAGCTGCGGCTGCCGGCGGCGATGCCGTTCATCTTCAACGGTTTGAAGATCTCGACCACGCTGGCGCTGATCGGGGCGATTGTGGCCGAGTTCTTCGGCTCGCCGACGCTTGGCATGGGGTTCCGCATCTCGACCAGTGTCGGGCAACTGGCGCTGGACATGGTCTGGGCCGAAATCGTGGTGGCGGCGCTTGCCGGAACGCTGTTCTATGGGCTGGTGGCGCTGATCGAACATCATGTCACCTTTTGGCATCCCTCGCAGAGGCGCTAGGCTGACAGATATGCGACAAGATCCCGGACCGAACCGGGGCAAAGAATTGAACAACCAACAAGGAGTGAAATCATGAAGAAACTGATGAATGGCGCGGCGCTTGCCCTGGCCCTGGCGGCTGGTCCGGCTCTGGCGGCCGACGAGGTCAAGCTGCAACTGCAATGGGTGACCCAGGCGCAGTTTGCGGGTTACTACGTGGCGCTGGACAAGGGGTTCTATGACGAAGAGGGGCTGGACGTGACCATCCTGCCCGGCGGCCCCGATATCGCCCCGCCGCAGGTTCTGGCCGGTGGCGGTGCCGATGCGATGCTGAACTGGATGCCCTCGGCGCTGGCGGCGCGGGAAAAGGGGCTGCCGGTGGTGAATATCGCGCAGCCCTTCAAATCCTCGGGCCTGATGCTGACCTGCTGGAAGGATACCGGCATCACCGGGCCGCAGGATTTCAAGGGCAAGACCATCGGTGTCTGGTTCTTTGGCAATGAATACCCGTTCCTGAGCTGGATGAGCCAGGAGGGGATCAGCACCGATGGCGGCGCCGACGGGGTGACCGTGCTGAAACAGGGCTTCAACGTCGATCCGCTGCTGCAACGGCAGGCCGATTGCATCTCGACCATGACCTATAACGAATATGGTCAGGTGCTGGATGCCGGCGTCAGCGAGGACGAACTGGTGACCTTCAAATACGAGGACATGGGCGTCGCCACGCTGGAGGACGGCATCTATGTGCTTGAGGACAACCTCAAGGACGCGGGCTTCAAGGACAAGATGACCCGCTTTGTACGCGCCTCGATGAAGGGCTGGAAATATGCCGAGGCCAACCCGGAAGAGGCAGCAGGCATCGTTCTGGACAATGATGCCACCGGCGCCCAGACCGAGGCGCATCAGGTCCGAATGATGGGCGAGATCGCCAAGCTGACCGCCGGATCAAACGGTGCGCTGGACCCGGCCGATTTCGACCGTACCGTTGCCACATTGCTGGCGGGCGGCTCTGATCCGGTGATCACCAAGACACCCGAAGGCGCCTGGACCCATGAGATCACCGATGCGGCGCTGAAGTAACGCCACACGAGCTGAACCGGGGTCATACCCGGGATGCGCGGTCCCTTTCGAGGGGCCGCGTTTTTTCATGCCGGAATGTCGGTTTTGTTTGGGATGACATCTTGAAGGATGATATGAATTAAGCAGCAAGATACCGTTTTCCCGTTAAATATGTGAGACATTTTGGAGAAAATGCAGAATTTTGCGCATGAAATGCAAGTGGCTTTCGCCCTGATCCTGGCTGGTGATTCCGAGCTGCTGGGCATCGTCGCTCTGTCGCTGCGGGTATCGCTGTTTGCGGTTCTGTTTGCGGCACTGATCGGCATGCCACTGGGGGCTGCGCTGGCGGTGGGACGGTTCCCGGGTCGGCGCGCGCTGGCGGTACTGGTCAATGCGCTGATGGGGCTGCCGCCGGTGGTGGTGGGGTTGCTTGTCTATCTGATGCTGTCGCGCTCGGGCCCGCTTGGGGTGTTGCAACTGCTCTACACGCCAACCGCCATGATCATCGCACAGGTGGTGCTAGTAACCCCGATCATCGCCGCCCTGACCCGGCAGGTGATCGAGATGCTGGATGCGGAATACGCCGAACAGATGCGCAGCCTGGGTCTGTCGCGGCTGGCGACGGTGCCGGTCCTGTTGTGGGACGGTCGGGTGGCGCTGCTAACGGCGCTGCTGGCCGGGTTCGGACGAGCGATCGCCGAAGTGGGCGCGGTGATCATCGTCGGTGGAAACATAAACCACGTCACCCGGGTGATGACCACCACAATCGCGCTGGAAACCTCCAAGGGGAATCTGGCGCTGGCCTTGGCATTGGGGACGGTCCTGATTGCCATTGCAGTCACTGTAAACGCGATGGTCAGCCTGCTCGGACAGCGTGCCGAGGCCCAGGAGGACGTCCGGCATGCGTGATTTCTGTGGAGGACAGGGCGTGCTGATCGAGGCCACGGGCCTGCGCTTGGTGCGCGGCGACAAGCTCCTTCTGGACATCGCGCACCTGCGATTGGGTGGACCGGGGCCGACGGTGATCCTGGGACCGAACGGTGCCGGCAAGAGCCTGCTGTTGCGCTGCCTGCACGGGCTGATCCGGGCCGATGCGGGGCAGGTGTGCCAGGATGGGTTGCCGTTGAACAAGGCCCAGCGGATGCGGCAGGCTATGGTCTTTCAGCGCCCGGTTCTGTTGCGCCGCTCGGTGGCGGCCAATCTCGACTTTGTGCTGCGAAGGCAGGGTTTGTCGCGCCCTGCGCGGCGAGAGCGGACCGCCGAGTTACTGGCAACCGGTGGATTGAGCGGTCGAGAGCGGCAATGGGCGCGCTCGCTGTCGGGGGGCGAGGCTCAGCGCCTCGCGATCCTAAGGGCGTTGGCGACCGAGCCGGATGTCCTGTTTCTGGACGAACCGACCAGCGCGCTTGATCCCGGTGCCACCCAAGCGATTGAGGCGCTGGTGATGCGTGCCAGCGCCCATGGGGTGCGCATTGTCATGGTGACCCATGATATCGGTCAGGCCAGGCGTTTGGCGCGGGATGTTGTGGTGATGATTGGCGGTCAGGTGGCTGAACATGGGGATGCCGCGCGCGTATTGGATCAATCCACACATGGAACAGTCCGGCGCTTTCTCGCCGGTGACCTCATTTTCTGAACAGAGCGGAGAGAATTGGATGTTCGAGAACTGGATCAAGGCTGGCGCTGTTGCGTTGGCGATCACTGGGGCAGGGTCTGCGCAGGCGACCGAGGAGTTCATCGTGATGCAGTCCACCACATCGACACAGAACTCGGGGCTGCTTGATCATATCCTTCCCGCGTTTACGGCGGAAAGCGGGATCGAGGTGCGGGTCGTTGCGGTCGGTACCGGCCAGGCGATCAAGAACGCGATGAACGGTGATGGCGACGTGCTGCTGGTGCATGCCAAGGCGGCGGAAGAGAAATTTGTTGCCGAGGGCTGGGGCGTTCAACGATTCGACGTGATGTACAACGACTTTGTACTGGTTGGACCGGCTGCGGATCCGGCTGGTATCAAGGGGGGTGAGGATGTGGTCGCTGCGATGAGCATGATTGCAACGGCGGGGGTGCCGTTTGCCTCGCGCGGCGATGACAGCGGCACGCACAAGGCGGAACTGAGCCATTGGAAATCGGCTGGTGTGGATGTCGCCGCTGCCTCGGGGGGGTGGTATCGCGAGACCGGATCGGGGATGGGCGCGACACTGAACCTTGCGGCCGGAATGGGGGCGTATGCGCTGACCGACCGCGCCACCTGGATCGCGTTTGCCAACAAGGGCGACCTTGAGATCATGGTCGAAGGCGACACGCGGCTATTCAACCAGTATGGCGTGATTCTGGTGAACCCGGAGAAACACCATGGCGTCAAGGCGGAAGCTGGTCAAAGGTTCATCGACTGGCTGATCGGATCGGACGGCCAAGCCGCGATCGCGTCCTACACGCTGGACGGTGAGCAGTTGTTCTTTCCCAACGCGAACTAAGCATGCCACACCGGGCACAAGATTTTTCGTCGAAAAACTTGCGCCCGGCGGGACTTATTACAGCGAAATCAAAAGGCGGAACCGCGCGTCAACCAGACGCGCCGTTCCAGTGGACTGTCCCAAGCCCGGAAATGTCATACCCGTCGAGTTCGGCGGCCCGCGTCGCAAAGGATGATGACCGCAAGAACTGCATGAGGCGCTGCATCGGCGGATCAAACGCGGCGCGGCGCCAGATCGCCAGATCAAATCTCTCTTCATGGGTGGGGATGAAGCTCAGCCCGTGCGACGCAGCCAGCGCGCCCAGGCCAAAACCCAGCTCGGCCTTGCCGGTCTGGAGCAGAACGGCAAGGTCTTCTTCGGTGCGGGCGCGGTTTTCGAGAGGTTCGATGTCGTTCAGTGTCAGACCGGACCTTGCGAGTTCGTTACAGAACAGGTGTTGGCTGGCGGCGCTATCCTGGCGCATCGCGACCTTTCGGCCGCGCAGATCACCGAAGCCAGCAACACCTTTTACCTCTGTCGCCAGTAACAGGCCGCGGCTGCGGCGGGCGATCTCGATCAGGACCACCGGCGCCTCGCCCATGGTTTCGGCCAGGGTTTTGACGTTGAACCCGTCATCCTCGCGAATGTGAAGTGCTGCGGCTTGTGCTGCGCGGTCTTTCAGCCGGTCGAGCCCATCGAAAGACCCATCGTAATAGGTCGCCAGCCCCGATCCGCTTTCGCGCAGCGCCCAGTCGAGCAGCGGGTCGTGGCTGCCCGCCAGGATTGGCGGCAGAGACGGTTCGGCCACAAGCGGCCCCGCGCGCGAAGCGTTCAGCCAGGCCAGCACCTCGGCGCGGGGGAACAGCAGCTTGCCCATGGCGCGCACATGCGGGATCTCGCCTGACGAGGCAAGATCATACGTCTTGCGCTCGCCGATCCGGAGCAGATCGGCAAGCTCGCGGGTGGTCAGGTACTCGGGCATTCAGTCGAGGCGCACGTCGATGCCAGATGTCCGGTCGGCGGCGGAAAAGCCGAATTGGTTCAGGGCATAGGGGGCGGCCACGGTAACGACGATCATCATGACGACGGCGCTCAGGAAGGCTTTCATTTCTGGTTCTCCACTTGAGTGGCCCGGTGCAGATAAGCGATCAGGTCGGCGCGATCCTGCGCTTGGGTGATCCTCTGCATCGGCATCTTTGACCCCGGAATGTAATGGTCCGGGCCGAGGTCGAAAAGCAAATTGATCGTTTCGTCCGTCCAGACGATATCCGAACCTTTCAGTGTGTCGGAGTAAAGGTAACCGGACAGGGTACCGGCGGGGCGGCCAAAAATGCCAAAGAGTGTCGGGCCGGCCCTACGCCCGCCATCGGGCGTCAATGCATGACAGATCGAGCATTTGCGCGCGAACTGGCGCTCGCCGTTCTCCATCTTGTCCGGGTCTTTCAGAAAACTCCGGTCCGTTTCCGCCATCTTGCCATGTTCGTCCAATGAATCGACGGGCCAGCTGTACATGGTGTCGGCAATCCCGCCAGCGTGGATGTTCTTGCCGTTCGGAGAGAACGCCAGCGCCCAGACCGGCCCGTTCAGGGTGGCGCGAAAGTCGCGGGCGATACGCCAGTCTGACGTGTCGATCACCATGATGTAGCCCTCGCCATCTCCCACGGCGAGGTGGCGGCGGTCGGGGCTCAAGGTCAGGGCCAGGATGGGACGGCGATCCAGCGTAAAATCGCGTTCCGCCCCGGTTTCGAGATCCAGAATCCGGGTCACCCCATCGACCGCGCCATAGGCCAGCCAGCCGTCGCTTTCATTCAGCACGATCTCGTTGATGCCAAATCCGTGGCGAACCAGCTGGCGCAGTTCCTGCCCGCTGTTCACATCCCAGAGCCGCAGTACCCCATCCATGCCGGCCGAGAAGAGGCGGGAACCGTCAGCGCTGAAGGCGACCGCGTTCACTCCGGCCCCTGTCGGACCCAGCAAGCGGCCCGTTGTGCCGTCCTGCGGCCAGAGGCCGATGGTTCCATCCCAACTGGCGGTCGCCACTTGGGTTTCGGACAGCGCCACCGCCACGATCTTGCCCTGGTGCTGGCCGACAATGCCGCCACCGGGCCAACGGCGCAGGGTAAAGTCGTCACTGACCGAATAGAGCGCGGTGCCGTTGAACGCGACCGCATTGACTGCTGCCTCATGCCCTTCCAACCAGCTGGCCTGCGTCCCGGTCCACAGACCCACGGAATTGTCGAAACTGGCGGTGGCGATGCGCCCGTCAGGGGCGGTAGCGATGCCCATGATCGGGCCGCCGTGCCCCTTGAGGGTAAAGAACTCTGCCGCCCCGGCCACGGGCAGCAGGATCATCGCCAGCGCCAGCGCCCGCATCATTCTGCTGGTGTGGGTTTTCCCTGGGTGGCTTCGGCCGATTTGACCTCGTCCAGCCACAGCGAATGGTGTTCACGGGCCCATTGTTCTTCGACTTCGCCGGTTCCCATCGCGTCAAAGGCACCTTCCATGCCGACCGAGCCCAGATAGATATGGGCGATGATGATGGTGATAAAGGCAAAGGCCACGATGATATGCCAGAGCTGGGCGAACTGCATCTCTTGATGCGGGCCCATTGTTTCGGAGAGCGTCAGGCCCATCATCTGCGGCAGGCCGGTGGCATTGGCCAGCGCAAAGGTCTTGGCAAACATCGGCATTTCAAAGGGGAAGAGCAGCGACAGACCCGAAAGCGAGATGGACACGCCCAGCAGGATGCAGAGCCAGAAGATGATCTTCTGACCGGCGTTGAACTTCTTGGCCGGTGGGTGGCTGCCCTTGCTGAACAACCCGCCGCCGACCGCAAGCCATTTGAGGTCGTGCCGGTTGGGGATGTTATGGGCGATCCAGTTGAGGGTGACGATGACCAGCCCCAGCATGAAGGCCCAGGCGATATTGTTGTGCAGCCACTTGCAGGCCAGCGCGACGGTCGCAAAGGCCTCCTTGCCAATCAGGGGGATCAGGAAGTCACGACCATACAGGGTGATCAAGCCCGATACCGCCAGCACAAGAAAGGATCCGGCAAACAGCCAGTGGCCAAAGCGCTCGAAATCCGTGAAGCGTGTGACCGTCCGACCGGTCTTTTCGCCGTCGATGCGGATCTTGCCGCGAAGCAGGTAGAACAGTAGCAGAACGACGACCATACCACCCAGGGCATAGGTCCCATATTCGCGCAGCGGGCCCGTGCGGAAAGTCACCCACCACATGCCGCTGTCCTGGATGATGACGTCTGCAGCAGGCCCCCGGGCCGAGACGGTGACGTCGGCCGAACCATAGCGCAGGGCGCGGTAGATGTCGCTGTCCGAGGCGCCTCCACGAATGCCGAGCTGGGCCTCATAGGGCGACTCCTGGCTTCCGGTTTCACTGGAGCGATAGGTCGGATCAACCTTTTCCCCACGCTGACGGGCCAGAATGTCCTCCAGCGTGGTGGCGCCACCGGTGGCAGATCGGTCGGGGGTCGCTTGCTCTTGTGCCCAGGCAGGCAGGGAGAGGCAGATGAGACAGAGGAGGAGTCGCAGAACCGGCATTTTACCCTCTTCGGCAGATCGCAGAAATAGTGCCCGCCACAAAGCGGGGCGGAGAACTTTCAAGGAAAATTCAAGTGGGGGACTGGCGCGGCGGGGCCGCGCCAGTCTGGTGTTCAGGCGGGATCAGCCGCCTTTCTGGTCATAGGCCGTGCCCCAGCCCCAGGCGCCCGAACCGAAGCCACGGGCCACCACGCGTTCGCGGTAGATGGCCGAGACCACGTCGCCGTCGCCCGCCAGAAGCGCCTTGGTCGAGCACATCTCGGCGCAGATGGGCAGCTTGCCCTCGGCGATCCGGTTGCGCCCGTACTTGGCGAATTCTGCCGTCGAGTGGGTCTCTTCCGGGCCACCAGCGCAGAAGGTGCACTTGTCCATCTTGCCGCGCGATCCGAAGTTGCCCGCTTGCGGATATTGCGGCGCGCCGAAGGGGCACGCGTAGAAGCAATAGCCGCAGCCGATGCACAGGTCCTTGGAATGCAGCACCACACCGTCTTCGGTCTGGTAGAAGCAGTCCACCGGGCAGACCGCCATGCAGGGGGCATCCGAGCAATGCATGCAGGCCACCGAGATCGAGCGCTCGCCCGGCTTGCCGTCATTGATCGTCACCACCCGGCGGCGGTTGATGCCCCAGGGCACCTCGTGCTCGTTCTTGCACGCGGTGACGCAGGCGTTGCACTCGATGCAGCGTTCAGCGTCGCAGAGAAACTTTGCTCTTGCCATTATCGGTCCTCCTTACGCTGCCCAGATCTTGCAGAGAGTCGCTTTGGTCTCCTGCATCTGGGTCACTGAATCGTAGCCATAGGTCTGGGCGGTGTTGGTTGCCTCGCCCAGGACATAGGGATCGGCCCCGGCCGGATATTTCGACCTGAGATCCTCGCCCTGGAAATGCCCGCCAAAGTGGAAGGGCATGAAGGCCACGCCGGCACCGACCCTTTCGGTCAGCATCGCCATCACCTTGACCTTGCCACCCTCGGGACCTTCGACCCAGACCTGTTGCCCTTCGCGGATGCCCAGGTTGTTGGCATCGCGGGGGTTGATCTCGACGAACATGTCCTGCTGCAACTCGGCCAGCCAGGGGTTCGAGCGCGTCTCGTCGCCGCCGCCCTCGTATTCGACCAGTCGACCCGAGGTCAGGATGATCGGATAATCCTTCGAGAAGTCGTTCTTCTGGATCGACGCATAAAGCGTCGGCAGACGATAGAACTTGCGGTCCTCGTAGGTTGGATAATCCGCCACCAGATCGCGCCGGTTGGTATAGAGCGGTTCGCGGTGTACCGGGATCGGGTCCGGGAAGGTCCAGACCACGGCACGGGCCTTGGCATTGCCGAACGGGGCGCAGCCATGCTTGATCGCCACCCGCTGGATACCGCCCGAAAGGTCGGTCTTCCAGTTGGTCTTTTCGGCCGCGACAGCGTCGATTGCCGCGCGTTCCTCAGGCGTCAGGTCGCCGTCCCAGCCCAGGTCCATCAGCATCTGCATGGTGAACTCAGGGTAACCGTCCTGGATCTCCGCGCCCGGGTTCGACACCCCTTCTGCCAGAAGGTTGTCTCCGTCCCGCTCGACCCCGAAACGTGCCCGGAAGCACAGGCCGCCTTCGGCAACCGGCTTGGACATGTCATAGAGGTTGGGCGTGCCCGGGTGGCCCATCTCGGCAGTCCCCCAGCAGGGCCAGGGCAGGCCATAGTACTCGCCATCATTGGGACCGCCCACAGCCTGCAACGTCGTCTTGTCGAACGTGTGCTGATTGGCCATGTGGCTCTTGAGCCGCTCAGGCGACTGGCCGGTATAGCCGATGGTCCAGAGGCCCGAGTTGAACTCGCGCGTGATGCTCTCGACATTGGGTGTTTCCAGGTCATCCATCTCGATGTTCCGGAACAGCCGATCGGCCCAGCCGAACTTGTTGGCGAACTTGGCCATGATGACCTCGTCCGGCAGCGATTCGAACAGCGGATCGACCACCTTGTCGCGCCACTGGAGCGAGCGGTTCGATGCCGTGACAGAGCCGCGGGTTTCGAACTGCGTGCAGGCCGGCAGCAGGTAGACCCCGTCGGTCCGGTCATGCATGACAGCCGAGACGGTCGGATAGGGGTCGATCACGACTAGCATGTCGAGCTTTTCCATCGCCGTCTTCATTTCCGTGCCACGGGTCTGGCTGTTGGGGGCATGACCCCACAGCACCATGGCGCGAACATTGTTGGGCTGGTCCATATTTTCCGGGTTTTCCAGCACACCGTCAATCCAGCGGCTGACCGGGATACCGGTTTCCAGCATCAACGACTTGTCCTTGCCGTCCTTGTCCTTGACGGTGGCGAACTGGGCCTTGAGCCAGTCCATGTCCTCGCCCCAGACCCGGCCCCAATGGCCCCAGGCACCCGCCGTCAGACCATAATAGCCTGGCAGCGTATGGCTGAGCACACCAAGGTCGGTCGCGCCCTGCACGTTGTCATGGCCGCGGAAGATGTTGGTGCCGCCGCCGCTCGTGCCCATGTTGCCCAGCGCCAGCTGGAGCACGCAATAGGCGCGGGTGTTGTTGTTGCCATTGGTGTGCTGGGTGCCGCCCATGCACCAGATCACGGTGCCGGGACGGTTGTTGGCCATCTGCATCGCGACGCGGCGCAACTGGCTTCCGGGCACGCCGGTGACGCGCTCGGTCTCTTCGGGCGTCCAGCGGGCGACTTCTTCACGGATCTGATCCATCCCCCAGACGCGGGTGCGGATGAACTCCTTGTCCTCCCAGCCGTTCTCGAAGATGTGCCACAGGATGCCCCAGACCAGCGCCACGTCGGTGCCGGGCCGGAAGCGCACGTATTCGTCGGCATGCGCGGCCGTGCGCGTAAAGCGCGGGTCGCAGACGATCAGCGGTGCGTTATTCTGCTCCTTGGCCTTCAGAACGTGCAACAGAGAGACGGGATGCGCCTCGGCCGGGTTGCCGCCGATGATGAAGATGGCCTTGGAATTGTGGATGTCGTTATAGCTGTTCGTCATCGCGCCATAGCCCCAGGTGTTGGCAACACCTGCGACGGTCGTCGAGTGACAGATACGGGCCTGGTGATCCACGTTGTTCGTGCCCCAATAGGCGGCGAACTTGCGGAACAGATAGGCCTGTTCGTTATTGTGCTTGGCCGAGCCCAGCCAGTAGACGCTGTCAGGTCCGCTTTCGTCGCGGATCTTCATCATGCCGTCGCCGATCTCGTTGATCGCCTGGTCCCAGCTGATGCGCTTCCACTCGCCGCCCTCTTTCTTCATCGGGTACTTGAGGCGGCGTTCGCCATGGGCATGCTCGCGGACCGAGGCCCCCTTTGCGCAATGTGCACCCAGGTTGAACGGGCTGTCCCAGCCGGGCTCCTGCCCGATCCAGACGCCGCTCTTGACTTCGGCGATGACGGTACAGCCCACCGAGCAGTGGGTGCAGACCGATTTCACGGTCTCAACGGCGGATCCGGCTGCCGTTTGGGCGCTGGCCTGCGTCACGGTTCCGCCCGTGGCGCTGATCGCGGCAAGGCCGCCGATCGCCAGACCCGAACCGCGCAGGAACGCGCGGCGGTCGACATGGGTGTCACCGACCTGGGACAGGATCGAAGTCCGCTGGGGGCGTCGCGCAACCCCGTTGGTCTTTTTCCTTAGCATCTTTTTCCTCCCGTGCTGGCCACGACCATCGTGGCTGGCTTGGTACTCTCCGAAACCGGTGTCAGGGCCTCACGCAACCGTCGACCGGGGGTGACGGCGTCCGGTTTTCAGAACCGGGCGCTGTCGAGATAGGCGCGGGTATGCGCGGTGTCCTGAAGACGGGTTTCGTCCACGGGCAGGTCGGCGGCCTGTGCCTCGCCCCCGATGGCGGCTGCGGCCACCGCGGCGGGCGCGGCGGTGCCGGCCAGTTTCAGGAAGTCGCGGCGGGTTGCGCCTTCTTCCCTGGTCTTGCTCATGGGATCCTCCTTTCCCATTTGCGGTTCTGGCATCCCGTTCGGGACACCGGCGAAAGGCGGCCTCAGGCCGCCGTCATCCGGAAGGCTTCGCGCTCGATCTCCATGAACACCCGGCCGGCAGAGCCGACCGAGGCATAGAGGACCGAATTCTCGGCGCCTTCCAAATCCGTAAAGAAATGACCGGCCCAGGGGCCGATATGTCGTGCCCAGAAGGTCTTCTGGTCGTCCAGCGTGGCCGGTTTTCCGAACCGCCCCACGATCATGCCCGCCATCATTTCCATAAGTGAGGCGATATTGTCCTCGGGCTCATAGACATTCCGGGCACGGGTGATGCCACGCGCCGCCATGTCCTGTCGCAACTGAGCCAGCGGCTTTTCATTCAAGAAACCGGTGAGGTAGTAGCTGGCGTAAGGCAGCAACTCGCCCCGTCCCAAGCCAATGAACAGCGCGTTGAACTCGCGCTCCGCGGCGGCTGGTTTTGTCACACGGGCCACGCGCGCCATGGCGCCGATCGCCTGGCCCAGATCCGACTCGTCGCCCGAAAGTCCAGCCACCTGGTTCAGCAGCATCTGGTCTGGCGGCGCCGCCAGGATGAGCCCCAGGAAATTGTAGAAATCCGCGCGCAGCCGGTCCTCTTCGCCGATCGTGGGTATTGCTGTGCTGGTCTGGGCCATTCTCTATCCTTCGAACGAAAAACGCATGCGGCGCGGTGCGGGGAGGGCGGGCGCCTCGGGGTCCCGCAAGGGGACCACCTCGTTGCCCGCGTCGGCTGCGGACGCAGCCTCCATCTCGGGCGGGGAGGTCTCGGCGAGCACAAGCGGGGCCTCTTCCGTCTCGTCTGGCGTTGTGGCGGGCAGGTCTTCCTCTCCGGTGTCCTCCTCGCCTTTGGCCTGCGCGGCCAGAGCCTCGATATGCGCAAGCATGCCCTTGCCGACCTGATAGGCGGTTTGCAGGTTCTCCACCACAAGTGCGGCATCGGTGTAGTCCTCGCCGTAATCGACGAGACCATCTACATTTGCCAGAACCGGGTTCAGGCGCCAGAGGCGGCGCAAGGCCCGGCGTCGCAGCCGGTCGGGTACCAGATCGGACATGAAACGCGCAACGTCATCGCCGGGTTGCAGCGTATCCGGATCAGGCAGTTCAAGCCGTGCGAGAATGTCTTCGTCGCTTTCCTGCTCCAGCGCCGCTTGCGCCTGCGCGCGCGCCTCGGCGCTGAGCGCCGCTGCTTCGGCGCGCTCTTCGGCCACCACCGCCGCGCGGCGCCTGGTCCAGAAATCACTGCCCGCGCTCATTGCACCACCCTCCGGCCCGGCGCACGATAGACATCAGTCTCCTGTCGGATACGCGCATCGCCGCGCCCGTCTTCGACCAGATCGACCCGCTTGCGATCCCGCTTGCGTTTGACAAAACCCTCGGCCTCGAAATGCGCCAGTGCGAAATCCCGTACCCATGCAATCAGCCCTGGTGTCATAGGAATCTTTTCGACGATGTCATCCGATGTGTCGGCATAGTCCTGACCTTCGTAAGGCGATGCCGTGACCAGAACCGCGTCCAGCGGACGGTCGGCCGCGTCGCTCTCGCGCAGCACCAAGTAAATGGAGGGCATCCCGTCGGCCAGGTTGATCATGTAGGCTTCGGCGTCCGAGGACCAGAGCACCAGCGGCAGAGTGGCCGCATGGTATTCGACAGCCTCGCCTTCGCGCCGCAATTCCGCCCAGTCGGCTGGTCCCGCCCCCGGCAGGACAGCGACGGCACGCCAGTTCCATCGAACCCAGCGGGTTACGCCCGGCGACTTGCGGACAACCACGCCCAGCGGCATTTCGATGCGTTTGTTTGCGGCCTTGGCCAAACGGTCCTCCCCGGAAAGCTCTCCCCTTCTTTCCGTCCGTCAAACTATGCGAGGTAAAAACACATCTGCCAAGGCTTTTGAGAGGATTGGCCCAGTTTTCTTACCAGAAAAGATAGAACTCAAATGTATCTTAATCTGCTCAGTCTTCGTCATCTAGCGCGAACGGTCTGTGTGCCAAGGAAAGGTATACAAAAGTTTATCGCGATCCATGTGGCCTTTACGGCACGGTCAAGCTGGGCCACAGTCCAACACGGGAGAAGGGAGGTCCGCAGCGCCGGGCCGGATGGAGAAAGAATGTCCAAGACACTGATTCTTTGCGATTGCGCCGGGTCGCAATCCATTGACGCGGAACTGATCTCGACAGCTTGCGGAGCCGGATGCACGCGCGTCTTTAGTGCACTTTGCACAACCGGACAGGAACAAGCCGCCGATCTGCTTCAGGCTGGCGAAGCCATCATGGCCTGCGGACAGGAGCAGGCGGTATTCACGGCCCTGGCCGAAGACCTGGGGGTTGAAACACCCGGATTTGTCGACCTGCGCGACCGAGCGGGCTGGTCTGAGCAAGGGGAGCAGGCCGCGCCCAAGATGGCGGCTTTGGCGGCCGAGGCACTGATGCCGGTTCCGGTGACCCCGGCGGTGGATGTGCTCAGCGAGGGGGTGTGCCTGATCGCCGGTCCGGCCCATGCCGTCTGCGACCTGGCCGAGCGCCTGTCCGGGGTGCTGGCGGTGACCGCGCTGATTACCGAAGGCGACCTGCCGATCACGCGTGCCTATGACGTGGTGACCGGCAAACTGGTTCGGGTACGGGGCGCCCTGGGAGGTTTCCGGTTGCGGATCGACGGGTTCCGGCAAGTCCTGCCGGGCGGGCGTGGGGCCTTTGAACTGACGGCGCCGAAGGATCGCGCCGTGTCAGAATGTGATATCGTGATCGACCTTACCGGCGGCACGCCCATGGTGCCGGCCTGGGAAAAGCGCGAAGGCTATCTGCGCGCAGACCCGCGCGATGCGCTGGCGGTCGAGCGTCTGGCCTTTGAGGCCGCGCAACTGACCGGGACTTTCGAGAAACCGCTCTATGTCCGGCTGAACGAAAGCCTCTGCGCTCATGCGCGCGCTGAACAGACCGGCTGTTCGAACTGCCTTGATATCTGCCCGACCGGGGCGATCACGCCGGCGGGCGATCACGTGTCCATCGATCCGATGGTTTGCGCGGGGTGCGGCGCCTGTGCGGCGCTGTGCCCCTCGACCGCGATCACCTATGAAGATCCCGCGCTTGCCACCCTCCTGGCGCGGATGCAGATCCTGGCGCGGACCTATCGCAAGGCGGGGGGGAGCGCGCCGCGCCTCTTGGTGCACGACGCGCACGGGGCCGAGATGATCCGCCTCGCGGCCCGGTTCGGCCGGGGTCTGCCCGCCGATGTCATCCCACTGGAACTGAACGTTGTTTCCGGGTTTGGTCATGCCGAGATGCTGGCCGGGCTGGCGCATGGGTTTGCGTCTGTGTCGGTCCTGTGCGGACAGAGGACCGAGCGCGAGGCACTGGACCGTGAACTGGCGCTGGCCGTGGCGATAGCAGGGCCGGGACGGTTGAGCCTGCTTGATATGACCGACCCTGACGCCTTGTCCGAACATCTCTACATGGCGGAAGTTAAAGCACCGCTGGCGGATCCGGTGCTGCCGATGGGCAATCGCAGGCAGGTCACGCGGCTGGCGGCTCAGGCGCTGAACCCGGGCGGGCCGGTCCTGCCATTGCCCGAGGCGGCGCCTTATGGTGCAGTGGTGGTGAACACGGATGCCTGCACCCTGTGCCTCAGTTGCGTGTCGCTCTGCCCCTCGGGGGCGCTGATCGACAATCCGGACATGCCGCAGTTGAACTTTCAGGAGGACGCCTGTCTGCAATGCGGTATCTGCCGGACCATCTGCCCGGAACAGGCGATCACGCTGGAACCGCGGCTTGACCTGTCCGAAGCGGCGCTAGGCCAACGCGTGCTGAACGAGGAAGAACCCTTTGCCTGTATCGAATGCGGCGCGCTCTTCGGCGTCCGCTCGACCGTCGAGCGGATCATGGAGAAGCTCGCGGGCAAACACCCGATGTTCGCCGAAAGCGCGCAGGCGCGGATGATCCAGATGTGCGACAATTGCCGGGTGGGCGCCCAGTTCCAGGCGACGGACAACCCGTTTGCCGCCAAGGAACGGCCACGCACGGTCACCACCGAGGATTACTTCAGCAGGCGCAAGGACCATTGACCCACGTCCTGTCTCCATTTCGCTGCAAATGCTCCGGGATGTATCGTGAGGCGCTATTTCATGATCAATGGCGCACCCAGGTCGGCTGCGCCGGTTGCCGCGACAAAGGCAAGGATGGCCTCCAGTTCCTCGGGCGTCAGCGTCACCGGGTAGATCGGCGAGGGGCGTTCGGCATCGAAGGGCGCCGTGATGCCTTCTACCTGGGTAAAGGCGGGGTGCGGGCGCAGAGCGTAGAAGGACTGGAACCGGCTGTCCCAGTCGGACAGGGCGCGCAGCACGCCAAAGGACGGGGTAGAACCGATCCCCTTCATCCGGTTCTGCTCGCCAACCACATGACATCGCCCGCATTTTTCCAGCGACAGTTGCGCGCCAAGGGCCGCGTTGCCGTCAAACTGCGGCGCGGCTTCGGGTTCAGCTGTCTCGAAACTGGCGGAAAAGGCGGGACCGTCCTGTGGCACGAAAGCTTCGATCGTGCGCTTGCCGATATCACTTTGCAGCCAGTCATGGAACCGTTCCTGCCGTTCCGACCCGTCGGTATGAAGGAAGTAAACCACATCGCCGCGCCGGAAAACCGGCGCGTCGTCGGTTACGGTCGTCAGTTCCATCGGGCCTTCGGAGTCGATGATAACGCGAATTCCGGTCTTGAGCGAGAAGCGCGGCAGAATATGTTGCAGAAGACCCGAGCGTGCCACCGCCTCGGGGCTGGCCAGACCGATTGCCTCCTGTGCGGCGCAGGGGGTGGCGGAGGCGAGCAGGGTGAGGCACAAGAGGGCGTGTCGCATGTTCGCAGCGTAATGGCGGTGCGGGGGATGCGTCAAATGATGCGTGGGATACAGGAGAGACCGGGCCATGAGCGGCGATTACAACATGTCGATGCGCAAGTTCCTCAAGCAGGTGGGCGTCACCAGCCAGCAGGCGATCGAGGAGGGGTTGCGCCTGGCGGGCAGTCCGGAAGGCAAGGAATTCAAAGCAAAAATCGTTCTGACCGTCGAAGGGCTGGATGTCAGCCACGAGGTGACCGGCCTGATCAAGGATGGTGACGCATGAGTCTGCGTGACGCCGTACTGGCCAACCTCAAGAAGATCACCGATCCGGCCTCGGGGCAGGATATCGTCAGCGCCGGAATCGTCCGGGCGCTGAACGTCGAGGGCGAAAATGTCCGTTTTGTCCTCGAGATCGACCCCAAATTGTCCGAAATGTACAAGCCCGTACAAAGCGCCGCCGAGCAGGCCGCGCAGATGGTCGAAGGGGTCGCCAAGGTCTCGGCGCTGATGACGGCGCATTCCGACAAGGCGCCGCCCGATTTGAAACCGCGCCCCAAGGCGGCGCCGCAAGGGCCGCAGCCGGTTGCCGGTGTCGACCGGATCGTCGCCGTCGCCTCGGGCAAGGGCGGCGTGGGCAAGTCCACCGTGTCGGCCAACCTCGCCTGTGCGCTGGCCGCCGAGGGGCGGCGCGTGGGCCTCTTGGACGCCGATGTCTATGGCCCGTCGCAGCCGCGCATGCTGGGCGTCTCGGGGCGACCCGCCAGCCCGGATGGCAAGACCATCCTGCCGCTCCGCAATCATGGCGTGACCATGATGTCGATGGGGCTGATGACCAACGAGGGGCAGGCGGTGGTCTGGCGTGGTCCGATGCTGATGGGCGCGCTGCAACAGATGATGAACCAGGTGCAGTGGGGCGGTCTGGATGTGCTGATCGTCGACCTGCCACCGGGCACCGGCGACGTGCAGTTGACGCTGAGCCAGAAATTCGCGGTGGATGGCGCCATCGTGGTCTCGACCCCGCAGGATGTGGCGCTGATCGACGCCCGCAAGGGCATCGACATGTTCCGCCAGCTCAAGACCCCGATCCTGGGCATGATCGAGAACATGTCGACCCATATCTGTTCCAATTGCGGGCATGAGGAACATGTGTTCGGTCATGGCGGCGTTGCCGCCGAGGCGGAGAAGCTGGGCGTGCCGCTGTTGGGAGAGATCCCGCTGCATCTCGACATCCGGGTCGCCGCCGACGGCGGCGCGCCGATCGTGGTCAGCAAGCCCGACAGCCCGCAGGCCGAGGCGTTCCGCCGGATCGCGCGCGAGATGATCGCCAAGGGGCAGGCATGAGCACACCCACCTTTCCTCCGCTGATGCAGGGCGTTGCCGTATCGGGGGGCGAGGCGCCGTTTGACCGCGCCCGCGCCATGGCCGCGATGGGCTGTGACGGCGGGACGGTGGTGCATAACGTCCAGGCCGACCGGCTGCGGGCGGCGCTGGTCTTTGCCCCCGAGGTGGCGCTGGCCGAGGCGATGGCGATGCTGCCGCTTTGCGGTGTCGGGTTCCAGAACGCACTGGGCGCGCTGGCCCCGCCCGAGGTGGCGGTGCACCTGACCTGGGAGGGCGGCATTCGGGTGAACGGCGCGCTGTGCGGGCGTTTGCAGGTGGCGGCGGATACGGCTGAGCCTGCGGCGGTGCCGGACTGGCTGGTCGTCGGCCTGGACCTGGTTCTGTTGCAGACCGCCGAGGATCCCGGAGATACACCGGACCGGACAGCGCTCTATGAAGAGGGCTGTGCCGATGTGCCTGCCGAGCAACTGCTGGAAAGCTGGGCGCGGCATGTGATGACCTGGATCAACCGCTGGGAAAGCGATGGCAACGGGCCGCTGCATGCGGAATGGATGGGGCTGGTGCAGGGTGTCGGCGAAGCGGTGACGCGAGCCGGGCTGTCGGGTACCTTTCTGGGGGTCGACGAGCGGTTCGGCATGCTGATCCGGGACAAGGCGACGACCCATCTGGTGCCGATGAGCGATGTTCTGGAGGAAGAGGCATGAACCTGGCCCGGGCGATCCATTTTGACGAGAGCGACACGCGCGTGTTCCATTCGCCCGCGCGCACCGGGGAGTGGTGCATTTCGGGCGGGTTCGAGTTTTCCAACTGGGGCGAGGCGGATCTGGAGGGCAAGGCGCGACAGGCGTTTGCCAATGGCTGGCTGGGCTTGGAAACCTTTGGCCGGGTGACATTTGTGGCGGTGACCCGGGCCGAGCCGCATGAGCTCGAGGCCTTGACCGAGAACCTGGCCCGGCATTTCGTGGCGTTTTACGGCGCGCCCTCGGTCGAGGCGGCGATGGGCGTGGCGCGGGCCGAGATCGACCATATGGCGGAGCTCTGCGACGGGCATGACCCGAACACGCTGCTGACCGTGGCGCGGGAACTGACCGAAGCGGGGGTGCGCGAAAGCTTTCGCACCATTGCGCCGCAAGAGGCGGAACTGGACCTGCTGGCGGTGCATGCCACGCCCGACGAATAGGTCGCCCGCGCGTTCTCTGTTGTCAAAAGGAGCGCCTGCGGCGCGCTCTTTTGGTGCCGCGCCTTGCGGCGCGGGATGCGAGGCGCTGCCTCGCGCTCCGGGATATTTTAGGCAAGAGGAAAGGGGCGGTGCGCCGGAGACAAGCGGTGTTTCGTCCGTCAGGCTGCCACGAGAGGACAAAGGGCGCGTTGGCGCGATCAAGAGCGCCTTTGCAGTCGCGGTTTGGGCCACGGGATGCGAGGCGCGGCTTTGCGCTCCTGGATGCCTTTGGCGAGCGGAACGGGGTGGGCGCGGCGCGCGGGGGAGCGGTCAGAGCAGGTCGGTGAAGCCGCCGAACTGTCCGCGCTTGAACATCAGCCCCTTGCCGGGCCGGTGGGTGGCGCTGAGCACTTCACCCACCAGAATCTGGTGATCCCCGGCCGGGTGGCGCGCGGCCAGGCGGCAGTCAAACCGGGCGAGGGTGTGTTTCAGGGTGGGCACGCCGTTGAGGCCCGGCTGCCAGTGCACGTGAGCAAAATCGAGCCCGTCGCGCGCGAAGCTTTGTGCCAGCGCGTGCTGATCCTCGGCCATGACATGGATGGCGTAATGGCGGGCGTTGGCAAACGTGTCATAGCGCGCCGACGCATTGGCCAGGCACCAGAGCACCAGCGCCGGGTCGAGCGAGACCGAGGCGAAGGAATTTGCGGTGATCCCGGCCGGCCCCCGTTCGGTCATGGCGGTGATCACGGTCACCCCGGTGCCGAAGCAGCCGAGCGCATCGCGAAAGGCGCGCGCGGTCTCGGGGCCGGGAGTGAAGGTGGTTTCGGTCATCTCGTGCTCGTGGGCGGGGTTTGCCCCCACGTGCCATGACAGGGGAGGTTTGTCCATGGCGGGCGCGGCGGTTCCGGCGGAGCGGGCGAGGGGCGATTTGGTATCCATTTTCGCAGGAAAACACGAAAATGCGCTTTTTCGATGTCGGAAAAGCGTCCAAGCGGGGTGCGGATGCGGCCCGGGGCTCAGTTCAGGTCTTCGAGCAGGCGGCCGTGTTTGCGGGTTTCGGCAATGACCTCGCCGAAGCGGGTGATTCCCCGGGCGCGCAGCATCGGCAGCATGCGGCAGAGCACCTCGGCGGTGGCCTGGGCGTCGCCCAGGGCGGTGTGGCGCAGCTCGGCCGGGATGGTGACGCCGAGCCGGTCGCAGAGCGCGTCGAGCGTGTGGGTCTCGCTGGCGCCGAAGAGGACCGCTGACAGGAGCACGGTGTCGAGGATCGGGTGATCCCAGTCGAGGCCGCAACGCGGCCCGTGGCGGCGCAGGAAGGCCATGTCGAAGGGCGCGTTATGGGCCACGATCACGGCGTCGCGGGCGAAGTGGTGGAATTGCCGTGCGGCGGTGACGATGTCGGGGGCGTTCCGGACCATGCTGTCGGACACGCCATGCACCCTGGTCGAGGCGGGCGGGATCGGGCGGCCGGGATTGACCAGCTGGTCGATGCGCTCGCCCGGCACGAT
Organism: Ruegeria aquimaris; assembly: GCF_025751555.1. GTDB lineage: Bacteria > Pseudomonadota > Alphaproteobacteria > Rhodobacterales > Rhodobacteraceae > Ruegeria_B > Ruegeria_B aquimaris. Next base: position 77,238 of record NZ_JAOWLB010000001.1, on the reverse strand, counting down.
GCGGCCCTTGACCACCCGGACGGCGCCGATCTGCACGATCTCGTCCTTGTGGGGGAGGAGCCCGGTGGTTTCGGTGTCGAAGACGGCGAAACTCAGCGCGTTCAGGTCCATATCCTCGAGCGCGGCATCGGTGAACTGGCTCAGCAGGTCGAAATCGTAGACCAGCGGGCGCGCAGCCTCGGGGGCGATGCGGGCGCTGGCCTCGTCGAGGATGAGCATGTAGCCGGGCGCGTCGCCCAAGGGCTTCATGCGGGCCTGATAGGTCTGCGCGCCGTCGGCGCCGGTCAGGGTACAGGGCACGTCCAGCCCGGTTCTGGCCAGCCGGGCATAAGCCTGTTCGAGGCTGTCGCGCTGGAAATAGTCGAACAGCGAGGCGTTGAGGCGCGGGTGGGCGATCTGGGCCAGCACTCCGGCGGCCTGACCGTCGTAGAGCACGATCTGGTGGCGCGGATTGGCCAGCAGCATGGCAACCGGGATTTCGGTCAGAAGCGCGGTCAGGCGCTCTTTCTCGGCCGACAGATGCGCGGTCTCGGCGGCGATGGCGGCGGCGGTGTCGAGGGTCGAACTGCTGAGTTGCCCGGCGAGGCCCGCGGCGGCGGGGGCCAGATCGCCGAGATAGCGGGCGGCGTGCAGGTCGACCTCGCCTTCGACCCCGGCATGGGCGCGGGCACGCATCTGGGCGGACAGACGCTCGATCGGTTTGGCTATGTTCTCGTCGAACAGCAGCCAGACACCGACGCAGAGTGCGGCGAGGCCGAAGGCGGAGATCATGCCCGCCAGCACAAAAGCGTTCAGCAGATCGGTAGCCGTGGCCCGCGCATAGGCGATCCAGAGCGCGCCCAGCACCACCGCGATGCCGCCAAGGGCCAGCAGGCAGAAGAAGAGAAAGACGCGCAGGCGCAGACTGAGACCGGTCAGCATGTCAGACCTCGCAGGTGGCCACGATCAGAGGATCGCCAGCCGCTGGCTGGCGCCAGTCGGCATCGAGCACCGTGCCGTCGGCGCCGAACTCGGCGCCATCTGCCAGGTTGGCGCGACGGAACCCGTCGCAATCGACCAGAACCGGCAGTTTCGACACCGGCGCCCAGCGGCCGAAGAGATAGAGATCGACAAGCCGCTGACCGGGCAGGGCGGGGTTGGTGCGGACCGAGCCCGCGTCGATGGCGGCGAACCGGTTGACGAAGGGCACGACATAGGTCCAGGGACGGTAGAGCGCCCGGCTTTCGACCGTTTCGATCACCTGCATCGTTTCGGGCAGCGGCGCGCGGGTGCGGGCGTACCAGCCGTATTCGCTGGCGATGGTGACGCCAATCATGCCGCAACCGGCGGCAACCGGCGCCAGCCAGCGCGGCAGCCGTCCGCCCAACAGCCGGTTCAGCGCCATGACCACACCGGCCAGGGCTAGCCCCGCCACCAGCGTTCCGATCAGTTCCAGAAACATCTTCTCTCTCCTCCAGCCTTCCGGTCCCCTCCGGTCAGCTCAGCATGCCTTTGCCATGGCCCACGGCCGATTGCATCGTCTTTACCACCACGAAGGCGTCGCGCAGATGACTTCGCTCAAAGTCCGACAGAGATGTGGGGGCCAGATAGTTGTCCGGCGCCTCGCCGCTCCGCACCAGCGCGGCCTGATGCTCCAGCCGGGTTTCGGCGATCAGGTCATAGGCGTCCTTGAGATCGCGCGCGCCCGAGGGGCTGAGCACGCCCGCCGCCTCGGCCGCCTCCAGCCGGGCGCGGGTGCCGACCTCGGTCAACTCGCCTTGCAGCGCATAGATGCGGCCCAGATCGACCACCGGTACCACGCCATTGTGTTTCAGGTCGAGCGTATTGCGGTGCTCGCCCGAACGGATGGTGGCGAACCCGCGCAACAGGCTGAGCGGCGGCGTGTGTTTCAGCGAGTTCGAAATCATATGGGCGACAAAGATCGAATTGGCCCGCGCCGCGCGCAGGGTTTCGGCCTGAAGATCGGTGAACAGCGCCTGATGCCCGCCGATCGGGCGCAGGTCGAACATGACGCTGGCCAGCATCTGTGCCTCGGGGTTGGGTTTGGCGATCCAGCCGCGGAAATAGTCGCGCCAGACCCGTACCGGCTGGCACCAGCGCGGGTTGGTGGCCATCATGTCGCCCGGGCAATAGACATAGCCGCAGGTGTTGAGACCGTCGCAGACGAACTGCGCAAGGTCCCGGAAGTAAGGTATCTGGGCCTCGGTCACCGCGTCGTCCAGCAGCAAGCAATTGTCCTGATCCGAAACACCGGTCTGTTCCTGGCGGCCCTGGCTGCCGCAGGCAAGCCAGAGATAGGGCACCGGCGGCGGTCCCAGCTTATCCTCGGCCAGCGCCAGCAGGCGGCGGGTGGCGGTGTCGGCTATATCTGTGATCAGGCGAGTGACCACCTCGTGCCGGTTGCCGCCTGCCACCAGTTGCACCAGCAGGCGCGGGATCTCGGCGGTGACCTCGGCCATCTCACCGGCGCTGGTGGCGCGGGCGAGACGGCTGACCAGTTCGGCGGAGCTGACCGCCTGGAACCGGGTCAGGTCGGTCTGGGTGACCATGCCCACCAGCCGCCCGGCCTCGACAATCGGGATATGGCCGATATGGCGCTCCATCATCGCATGAAGCACGTCCGAGCCGATGGCGGAGGGGGCGAGGGTGAGCGGGGCAGGGGTCATCACCTGGGCTACGGGTGTGTCGGGGCTGCGCGCCTCGGCCACCACCTTGCCCGAAAGATCGCGTTGGGTGAGAATGCCGACCAATGCATCACCTTCGCAAACGCAAAGCGAGGAGATGCCGCGCGCGCGCATGTCCTGTGCTGCGGCCTGCACCGTGGTGGCCGGTGCACAGGTGGCCGGATCGCGGGCCATCAGGGTTTCGACCCGGCTGGTGGCGAGGCTCTGCACTTGAGGGCGCGGCGCGCGGGCGCGGTTAAAGAATTTCGCCACCACCGGATGGGCGGCCATCAGTTCCGAGAACAGATCGGGCGGCAGCACCAGCAGCACCGAATGGGCATCGGCCCGCGCCGAGGTGACGGCGTGCCCGTCGCGCATCAGGCCGCGTTCGCCGAAGGAGTTGCGCAAGCCCAGATGCGAGACCACCGCGTCGTTCTCATCGCGGATCTCGACCTGGCCCTCGTAGACGATGAAGAGGCCCGGAAGTTTCTCGCCCAGATCGTAGACGGCAAAATCGCGCTCGACCTCCCAGGCGTCGATGCGGGGGGCGATGCGTTCAAGCTCGGCCAGCGGCAGCGCGTCATAGGGGTGGACGGATTTCAGGAACCGGGTGATCTGTTCGGGCGAAAGGGGCATGGGGCACCAGTGTAGCGGAACGAAAAAGTCCCGCCAGGGCAAGGCCTGGCGGGACCGTGGTCAGTAAGGGCGGCCCAAAAGAGGGAAGGAAGCAGGGCCGCCCGTCAACTCAGTGATCCTGAGCTGCGCTTGCGCCTCGGGGGATGCGCACGCTTTCGACCAGGTCCTTGATCTCCTGCGGAGTTTCCTCGGTCATGCCGGCGACCAGATAGGCGACGCCGAAGTTGACGAGGGCACCGATTGCGCCGAACGAGGTCGACTTGACCGTGCCCAGAAGCGGGTCGGCATCGGTGAAGGAGTTGGTGTCGGGAATGAAGAGCCAACCCTTGTGCAGGAAGATGTAGATCAGGGTCACAATCAGACCGGCCAGCATACCCGCCACGGCGCCGCGATTGTTGATCTTCTTCGAGAAGATCCCCATCATCAGCGCCGGGAAGATCGAGGCTGCGGCGAGACCGAAGGCCAGCGCCACCGTCTGTGCGGCAAAGCCCGGCGGGTTCAGACCCAGATAGGTGGCCACCGCGATCGAGACGGCCATGGCGATCCGGGCGGACAGAAGCTCGCCCTTTTCCGAGATCGAGGGGTTGATGGACCCTTTGATCAGGTCATGGCTGACGGCCGAAGAGATCGCCAGCAAGAGACCGGCTGCCGTGGAGAGCGCGGCGGCGAGACCACCGGCGGCGACCAGACCGATCACCCAGCCCGGCAGGTTGGCGATTTCCGGGTTGGCGAGAACCAGGATGTCGTTGTTGAACTTGGTCAGCTCGTTGCCGGCCCAGCCCTTTTCAGCAGCCTTGGCCTGCATGGCCTCGGACTTGTCGTTATAGTACTGGATCTTGCCGTCGCCGTTCTTGTCTTCCCAGCCCAGAAGGCCGGTCTTTTCCCAGGTTGCCATCCAGTCATAGCGCGGATCGGTTTCGATCTGCTCCAGCGAGACGGCTTCGGCGTCGGTGCCATTGGGCCACATCATGTCGGTGATGTTGAGCCGTGCCATGGCGCCCACGGCGGGGGCGGTCAGGTAGAGAAGCGCGATGAACACCAGCGCCCAGCCCGCCGACCAGCGTGCGTCGGACACCTTGGGAACGGTGAAGAAGCGCATGATGACGTGGGGCAGACCGGCGGTGCCGATCATCAGCGACAGGGTGAAGAGCACCATGTTGAACGTGTCGCCGTTATGGGTGGTGTATTCGGCAAAGCCCAGTTCGCGCAGGATCGCGTCCAGCTTGGCCAGCAGAGGCTCGCCCGAAGCGGCATGGTCGCCGAAGAGGCCCAGGCCCGGGATCGGGTTGCCGGTCAGTTGCAGCGAGATGAACACGGCCGGGATGGTATAGGCCATGATCAGCACGACATACTGGGCGACCTGGGTATAGGTCACGCCCTTCATGCCGCCGAACACCGCATAGGCGAACACGACCACGGCGCCGATCAAGAGGCCGGTGGTGTTCGACACTTCGAGGAAGCGGCCGAAGGCCACGCCCACACCGGTCATCTGGCCGATCACGTAGGTCACCGAGGCGACGATCAGACAGATCACGGCCACCAGGCGCGCGGTCGGGCTGTAGAAGCGGTCGCCGATGAACTCGGACACGGTGAACTTGCCGAACTTGCGCAGATAGGGTGCAAGCAGCAGCGCCAGCAGCACATAGCCGCCGGTCCAGCCCATCAGGAAGGTCGAGTTGTCATAGCCGACAAAGGCGATGAGACCGGCCATCGAGATGAACGAGGCCGCCGACATCCAGTCGGCCGCCGTGGCCATGCCGTTCATGACCGGGTGCACGCCGCGACCGGCGGCGTAGAATTCCGATGTGGAACCCGCGCGGGCCCAGATCGCGATGCCGATGTAGAGCGCAAAGGAGGCGCCCACGAACAGCAGGTTGATGGTAAACTGATCCATGGGTGATTACTCCTCTTCCACGCCAAATTCGGCGTCGAGCTTGTTCATGCGCCAGGCGTAGAAAAAGATCAGTGCCAGAAACACCAGGATCGAACCTTGCTGGGCGAACCAGAAGCCCAGATCGGTGCCGCCCACGGCGATGCCGCTGAGCATCGGGCGCAGCACGATGCCGAACCCGAAAGACACCAGCGCCCAGATGACGAGGCTGATGAGAATGATCCGCACATTGGCCTGCCAATACCCGCTTTGGGCATCGCTGGTCGCTGCGGAAGTTTTGCTGTGGTCCGCCATTGCGGGTCCTCCTTGCTTCCTCCTGAGGCGCCCGGCTGCGGTCCGGACGGTCTCACTCCTGAATCCCGCCGGTGATTGGCGGGCATGACTCCTCCGGTCCGCCAGGGCGGTCCGTCGGCATTCCATTTCGGGGGCAGGGGCGGCGCGGGCCGCGCGCCCCGGTCTTTCCTGCCTAGTCCATCGCCCCCTTGACGATGGTGGCAAGGCCCTGAGCGATCTCGTCGATCCCGCCCATGGCACCGATCCGTTGCAGCACGCCGTGGCCGTCGTAATAGGCGATCAGCGGCGCGGTCTGCGCGTGATAGGCCTCGAGCCGGCTGGCCACGGTTTCGGCATTGTCATCGGCGCGGCGCTTCATTTCGGTGCCGCCGCACTTGTCGCATTTGCCCGCCTCGGCGGGCTGCTTGAACGTGTCGTGATAACCCTCGCCGCATCCGCCGCAGGTGTAGCGGCCCGAAATGCGGGTCACCATCTCGGCATCCTCGACCTCGAGGCTGATGGCGGCGTTGATGCGCTGGCCGCTCTCGGAGAGCAGCGTGTCCAGCGCCTCGGCCTGCACCGTGGTGCGGGGAAAGCCGTCGAGGATCACGCCCTTGGCACAGTCAGGCTCGGCCAGCCGGTCGCGCAGGATGGCGATGACGATGTCGTCGGAAACCAGGTCGCCTGCCTCCATCACCGCCTTGGCCTGTTTGCCAGCGGGGGTTCCGGCGGCCACGGCGGCGCGCAGCAGGTCGCCGGTCGATAGCTGCACCAGCCCGAACCTGTCTTCCAGCATGCGGGCCTGGGTGCCCTTCCCGGCGCCCGGAGGGCCGAGAAGGATCAGAACGGCGGGGGTGGTCATCGTGGCAGCGTCCATGTCCATCCCCTTATTTGTTGGCCCGGTTGGCGATCAGGTCGTCGACCACCGAAGGGTCGGCCAGGGTCGAGGTGTCGCCCAGCGAGCCAAAGTCGTTCTCGGCGATCTTGCGCAGGATGCGGCGCATGATCTTGCCCGAGCGGGTCTTGGGCAGGCCCGGTGCCCACTGGATCACGTCCGGGCTGGCGATCGGGCCGATTTCGGTGCGCACCCAGGTGCGCAGCTCCTTCATCAGCTCGTCCGAAGGCTCGCGGTCGTTCATCAGGGTGACGTAGCAATAGATGCCCTGGCCCTTGATCTCGTGCGGGTAACCCACCACGGCGGCCTCGGCCACGGCCGCATGGGCGACCAGCGCGCTTTCGACCTCGGCGGTGCCCATGCGGTGACCCGAGACGTTGATCACGTCATCGACGCGGCCGGTGATCCAGTAGTCGCCGTCGGCATCGCGGCGGCAGCCGTCACCGGTGAAGTAATAGCCCTTGTAATCGGCGAAATAGGTCTTCTGGAACCGCTCGTGATCGCCCCAGACGGTGCGCATCTGGCCCGGCCAGCTGTCCTTGATGCAGAGCACGCCCTCGACCCCGTTGCCGCTGATCTCGACACCCGATTGCGGGTCGAGCACCACCGGCTGGATGCCGAAGAAGGGTTTCATCGCCGAGCCCGGCTTGGTCGCGTGCGCCCCCGGCAGCGGCGTCATCAGGTGGCCGCCGGTCTCGGTCTGCCACCAGGTGTCCACGATCGGGCATTTGCCCTTGCCGACCACGTCATTGTACCAGTTCCAGGCCTCGGGGTTGATCGGCTCGCCCACGGTGCCCAACAGGCGCAGGTCGCTCAGGTCGTGCTTTTCGACAAAGCTGGTGCCCTGACCCATCAGCGCGCGGATGGCGGTGGGGGCGGTGTAGAACTGGTTGACCTTGTGCTTGGCGCAGACCTCCCAGAAGCGGCCCGCATCGGGATAGGTCGGCACGCCCTCGAACATCAGCGTGGTGGCGCCATTGGCCAGCGGGCCATAGACGATATAGCTGTGGCCGGTGACCCAGCCCACATCGGCGGTGCACCAGTAGATGTCACCGTCGTGATAGTCGAAGGTGATCTCATGCGTCATCGCGGCATAGACCAGATAGCCGCCGGTGGTATGCACCACGCCCTTGGGCTGGCCGGTCGAGCCGGAGGTGTAGAGGATGAAGAGCGGATCCTCGGCGCCCATTTCTGCAGGCGCGCAGTAATCCGACGCCTCGAGCGCCATCTCGTTATAGTCATAGTCGCGGTCGGCGATCCAGGTGGTCTGGCCGCCGGTGCGCTTGACCACCAGGCATTTGACGCTGTCCTTGCAATGCAGCAGGGCCGCGTCGGCATTGGATTTCAGCGGCGTCTTGCGGCCACCGCGCGGCGCCTCGTCGGCGGTGATCACCACCTTGGCGTCGCAGCCGTTGACCCGGGCCGCCAGCGCGTCGGGCGAGAAACCGGCGAAGACGATGGAATGGATGGCGCCGATGCGGGCGCAGGCCAGCATGGCATAGGCCGCCTCGGGGATCATCGGCAGGTAGATCACCACGCGGTCGCCCTTGCGCACGCCCAGGCTCTCCAGAATGTTGGCCATGCGGCAGACCGAGCCATGCAGTTCCTTGTAGGTGATGTGCTTGGCGGGCTCAGTGGGCGAGTCCGGTTCCCAGATGATCGCGGTCTGGTCGCCCCGGGTCGCCAGGTGACGGTCGATACAGTTGGCCGCGACGTTCAGCGTGCCGTCGGCATACCAGTTGATCGAGACCTCGCCGAAGTTGTAATTGACGTCCTTGACCTGGGTGAAGGGCTTGATCCAGTCGACCCGCTTGCCCTGCTCGGCCCAGAACCCTTCGGGATCGGCCAGCGAGGCGGCATACATCCGGTCATAGGTTTCCGCATTCACATGCGCGCGCGCCACGGTGTCGGCGGACGGCGCAAAGAGCTTGGTCTCGGTCTGAGCTGCTGGTGACATGGAAAAGGCTCCTCCCTCTCACTGATTTCATTGCGACCGTTTTCACCCATCCCCATGGGCGTTGTCGATCCGCTTCCAACCCTGTCCGGATCATAGCTCAAACTGAAAACAATGGAATAAATTACTGTAATTCAACGAATTGCTTGTAAAGAACTTTTTCAAGATCGGAGTATTTGTAAATGTTTGCGCCGAAACTGCACAAAAAATTCAATAAAAACGTAGGGGACGGAGTCAACGAATTTCGCGTGGATTGTCCCTGCGCCGATCTGCCGAGGGGCGAGTATGCGCGCGCGACCTGCCGAAATGGGTGTGACATAATGTTTCGGCAAGTGGCTGGGTCGCGAAATCTTGCTGCGCTGCGGCGCCGAGCGACTCGCGGCTTGTGGGGTTGGCAGGGCGGTATGTTGGCGCTAGCTTGACCTCAAGCGGCCGAAGACGGGCCGCCATAAAGGGAGAGACATTCATGAACAAGATGTTGAGCGGAGCGGCCGCAGCCGCCCTGACCGTTGCTTTTGTCGCCGAAGCGGGCGCCACCGAATGGAACGTGTCGGTCTGGGGCAAGCGGCGCGCGTTCACCGAGCATATCGAGAAGCTGGCCGAGCTGGTCAGCGAAAAGACCGGCGGCAGTTTCACCATGAACGTCAGCTATGGCGGTCTGTCGAAGCCGAGAGAGAACCTCGACGGCATTTCGATTGGCGCCTTTGAAATGGCGCAGTTCTGTGCCGGCTATCATGCCGACAAGAACCGGGCCATCACCGTGCTGGAACTGCCGTTCCTGGGGGTGAACACCCTGGCCGAGGAAGTGGCGGTTTCGAATGCGGTCTATGCCCACCCGGCGGTGGCCGCGGAGATGGCGCAGTGGAACGCCAAGCTGCTGATGACCTCGCCGATGCCGCAGTACAACCTGGTGGGCACTGGCGATCCGCGCGACACGCTGGCCGAATACGAGGGGATGCGGGTGCGTGCGACCGGCGGTCTGGGCGAGGCGTTCAAGGCGGTTGGCGGCGTGCCGACCTCGGTCCCGGCGACCGAGGCCTATAACGCGATGGAATCGGGCGTCGTGGACACCGTGGCCTTTGCCCAGCATGCGCATCTGAGCTTTGGCACCATCAACAAGGCCGACTGGTGGACCGCCAACCTGAACCCGGGCACGGTGAATTGCCCGGTGGTGGTGAACACCGATGCCTATGAGGCGCTGAGCGATGACGAGCGCGCGGCGCTGGACAGCTCGATCGAGGAGGCGATCGCGCATTACCTTGCGAACTATGGCGAGCTGCTCAAGAAATGGGACGACGTGCTGGCCGAAAAGGGCGTTGAAAAGGTGATGATCTCTGACGAAGTGCTGGCCGAGTTCCGCGCCAAGGTGGCCGGGCCGATCAGCGCCAAGTGGGTCGAGGACATGAGCGCCCAGGGCCTGCCCGCGCAGGAACTGCTGGATCTGGTGCATGCAACGCTGAAACAGGCGCAAGGCAGCTAAGCTCCATTTGGGCCGGGCGCCACGGCGCCTGGCCCGCTCTTGCCCCCGAACTGACTTGAGAGGAGTTCTGCGATGGCAGGACATGCATCCGTATTGGAGGATGACAGCCCGCTGAGCCGGGCGGATCGGGCCCTGTTGCGGCTGGAGCGGTTTCTGGCCCTGCTGAGCGGTCTGGCGGTGTTTTCCCTGATGGTGCTGGCGGTGGTTTCGGTCGGTGGGCGCAATGCGTTCAATGCGCCGCTGCCGGGATATGTCGACTGGATCGAACAGGCGATGCCGCTGATCGCCTTCATGGGCATCGCCTATGTGCAGCGCGACGGCACCCATATCCGGATGGATCTGCTGGTGTCGCGGCTGTCGGGCCGGACGCTGTGGTTCTTCGAACTGGTGTCCGTGCTGCTGATCCTGATGTTGATGGTGCTTCTGGTCTGGGGCAGCTGGGCGCATTTCCTGCGGGCCTTTGACATGAGCGCGCCGCTGTGGAGCCGCGACAGCTCGATTGATATCGGCATCCCGCTCTGGCCCGCCAAATTGCTGGCGCCGGTGGCGTTTTCGGTGCTGTGCCTGCGGCTCTTGATTCAGGTCTGGGGCTATGGCCGGGCGCTGGTTCTGGGGTTGGAGACGCCGGTGGCGGTGCCGCTGATCCAGGATGTCGCCGCCCAGGCGGCGGCCGAGGCCGAGCAACTGGCGGGACATGACAATGGATAGTATCGACATCGGCCTCTGGGTCACCGGCGGGCTGCTGGTGATGGTTGTGCTGGGTATGCGGGTGGCCTTTGCCGCGGCCCTTGCCGGTCTGGTGGGGCTGGTCTGGATCTTCTGGTCCAAGAAGGGCTATGACCCCGAGGATTTCGGCTGGGCGCTGACCGTGGCAGTCAAGACGGCGGGGCAGGTGCCCCATTCCAAGGTGGCAAGCCAGGCGCTGAGCCTGATCCCGACCTTCATCCTGATCGGCTATCTGGCCTACTATGCGGGGCTGACGCGGGCGCTGTTCGAGGCGGCCAAGCGCTGGATGGCCTGGGTGCCGGGCGGGTTGGCGGTGTCGACCGTGTTTGCCACCGCGGGCTTTGCGGCGGTGTCCGGCGCCTCGGTCGCGACCTCGGCGGTGTTTGCCCGCATCGCCATCCCCGAGATGCTGGCAATCGGCTATAACAAGCGCTTTGCCGCCGGCGTGGTCGCGGCGGCGGGAACGCTCGCCTCGCTGATCCCGCCCTCGGCGATCCTGGTGATCTATGCGATCATCGTCGAACAGGACGTGGGCAAGCTGTTGCTGGCGGGGTTTGTGCCCGGTGCGTTCAGCGCGGTGATCTATGTAGCGCTGATCGTGGGCATTGCGGTGGTGTTCAAATCGGTGGGCCCGCCGGTGACCGGATTCACCTGGCGGCAGCGGTTTGCATCGCTGCCAGGCGCGCTGCCCATCGTGTTTGTCGTCGTGATCATCATCTTCTTTGTCTACAACCCCTTTGGCGGCGACGCCTGGGGCACACCGACCGAGGGCGGCGCGCTGGGGGCCTTCGTGGTGTTCTGCATGGCCGTGCTGCGCGGCATGAAATGGGCCGAGTTCAAGAGCGCGCTGCTGGAGACCGCCAAGCTGACGGTGATGATCTTCACCATCATCTGGGGGGTGCTGATCTATGTGCGCTTCCTGGGCTTTGCCGACCTGCCGGGGGCGTTTTCCGACTGGATCACCTCGCTTGCGATGTCGCCCATGCTGATCCTGATCTGCATCCTTCTGGCCTATGCGGTGCTGGGCATGTTCATGGATGCGATCGGCATGCTGCTGTTGACCCTGCCGGTGGTCTATCCGGCGGTGATGGCACTGAACGGGGGCGAAGCGGTCAGCGCCGCCGACAGCGCATTCGGCATGTCGGGACCGATGTGCGCGATCTGGTTCGGTATCCTGGTGGTGAAAATGGCCGAGTTCTGCCTGATCACCCCACCCATCGGCCTCAATTGTTTCGTGGTGGCGGGCGTGCGCCCGGATCTGAGCGTGCAGGACGTGTTCCGGGGTGTGACCCCGTTCTTTATCGCCGATGCGGTGACAATCGGGCTGCTGGTGGCCTTTCCCGGTATCGTTTTGTGGCTGCCGTCATTGGCTGGCTAGACCAGTTGTCGGAAAGCCAAACACGCGGATTGCGGGTTTGAAATCGGATCGAAACCGGGCGGGGGGCGCTTGTGCCGCCCGTCCGTTTCGTTAGCTTCGCCGCCACATGCGTGAAGGAGAGAAGCCAGTGTCGATAGACGCGAGGATAGTGGACGATCTTGTGGCCAACGGGATCGAATTTGTGACGACAGTGCCCTGCAAGCAGCTGGCGGGTGTGATTGACGAGGTGGACCGGCGCGAGGGGATCTTTCACATCCCGTCCAACAAGGAAGACGAGGGCATGGGGCTTTGCGCCGGTGCATGGATGGGTGGCAAGCGCCCGGCCATCATCATGCAGAACACGGCCATCGGCGTCACCATCAACACGCTGGCCACGCTGATCCAGTATTACCGGATGCCCTTGCCGATGCTGATCTCGTACCGGGGCGAGCTGCGCGAGCCGGTGGCCTGCCAGGTCGAGATGGCGGTGCATACCAAGGCGCTGCTGGCGCAGCTGAACATCCCCACCTACCATTTTCACCGGCAAAGCGATGTCGAGGAGCTCGACATGATCCTGAAATACACCTTCATGTGCTCGAAGCCCGTGGCGATCCTGACCGACGCCAATTTCTGGGGAGGCTATGGCGACCAATGATCCGTTCCGAAATCCTGCGCGAGATCGCGCCCATCCTGCGGGACCAGCTGGTGGTCTGCAACATCGGCATTCCCAGCCAGGAGCTGCATGCGATCGATGACCAGCCCAGCAATTTCTACATGCTGGGCACGATGGGGCTGGCCTCTTCCATCGGGCTGGGGCTGGCGCTGGCGCAGCCCAAGACGGTGATCGTGATTGATGGGGATGGCTCGGTGCTGACCAACCTGGGTACCCTGCCGACGATCGGCAACAACGCGCCCGGCAACTATATCCTGATGATCATCGACAACGGCTCTTATGGCTCGACCGGGGACCAGCCGACCTATACCGGCAAGAAGACCGACCTGGCCGGGATGGCGCGGGCGGCGGGCTGCGACAATGTCGTTGTTGTTCAGGACGTTGACACCGGCCCGGCGCTGCAAGCGGCGATCGAGGGCGGGCAAGCCACGGTGCTGGTGGTGAAATGCGACAGCGGCAATGCCAAGATGCCGGTCATCACCATGGACCCCGTCATCATCCGCGACAGATTCATGAAGGCTGTCCGCGCCTGACAGGCTAGGATCGCGGCGCGGCGCGCCGCGTTCCTCCCGAATTGACCGTTTTGTACCCCCCTGACAGCGGCGATTGACCGTTTTGTACCCTGCGATCCAGGTCGATTGCGGCCGTTCGGTCTGCTAGGATCAGGCAACAGAGGGGCGCATGGAAAGACGGATCGCTGCCATTCTTGCTGCTGACATGGTCGGGTTCAGCCGCCTCGTCGAAGCCGACGAGATCGGCACGCTTGAGCGGCAGAAAGCCTATCGGCTCGACCTGATCGATCCGCTGATCGAACAGTTCCGGGGACAGGTTGTCAAACTGACCGGTGACGGGCTGATTGCCGAATTCTCCTCGGTCGTGGCTGCCGTGCAATGCGCGCTGACCCTCCAGCGCCAGGTCACGGCGCGCGAGCAGGGCCAACCGGAGGACCGCCGGATCCGTTACCGCGTGGCGGTCAACCTGGGTGATGTGATCTTTGACGAGGGCGATGTCTATGGCGATGGGGTGAACATCGCGGCCCGGCTGGAGCAAATGGCCGACCCCGGCGGCATCGTGGTTTCGGGCCCCGTCTTTGACCTGCTGAAATCGAATGTCGATGCCCATTACGAACCGCTGGGGGAGAGGCGGCTGAAGAATATCGCAACGCCGGTCCGTGTCTATCGGGTCGTGCCCGGCGCGGCGACGGGTGGTTCGGTGACGGGCAGGGGGCGACGGCGCTGGCCGTTGCTGGTCGGGCTCAGTGCGGCGGTGGCCGTGTTGGCGGTTGCGGTCTGGATGGTCTATTCCTCGGTGACGCGAGCACCGACAGACATTGCCTCGGACAAACCATCGCTGGCGGTTTTGCCGCTGGACAACCTGAGCGGCGACCCCTCGCAGGATTGGTTTGCCGACGGTTTGAGCGAAGATCTGACCACGGACCTGTCACGGCATCCGGGGCTGTTTGTTATCGCCCGCAACTCGGCCTTTGCTTCGGCGGAAACGGCGCGTGACCCGGTCGAGGTGGCGCGCAGGCTGAAGGTGGCCTATGTGATCGAGGGCAGCGTCCGACGGGTGGGCGAGACTCTTCGGATCAATGTGCAACTTGTCGACGCCGGTACCGGCGGGCATGTCTGGGCTGAACGGTACGACGGCACGCCCGAGGATGTTCTGGCGTTCATGGACGGTGTGTCCGACGCTGTGCTGGGAGCTTTGAAACTGGCCTATCCTCAGAACGGCAAGACCGCGTCCACCGGCGAAACCGGCAATGCCCGGGCATTCGATGCGTTTCTGGAGGGCTGGGGGCACTACAAGCAGTCCACTCCGGCCGGTTTGCAGGCGGCGATCCCGTTGTTTGAACGGGCGTTGGAGCTTGATCCGGATTACGGACGCGCCCATGCCGCGCTGGCGGCCACCTACTTTCAAGCATGGGAGACGTTCAGAGGCGGTCTTTTGGGGTATGAAATGGAGCAGCGTCGAGCCCTGATGGTGCTGTCCGAAAGCAGCCTGGAGAAGGCTTTGCTGCATCCGACAGGTCTGGCCCATCAGGTTGCGGCGCAGATTCACCGGCTGAATGGCCGCCAGAAGGACATGCTGCGTTCGGCGCAGGCGGCGGTTGCGCTGGAACCGGGAGACCCCGAAGGCCATGCGGTCCTGAGTTTTGCGCTGGTGTTGGACGGGCGCGCGGCAGAGGGGCTGGAGGCCATTGAAACGGCAATGGTCCTCGAACCTCTTTACCCGGCCGATTACCTTCTGGCGAAGGGCATCGCATTGTTTCAATTGCGGCGATATGAAGAGGCGGTTGACGCGCTGGAACGCACTCGCGCACGGGACCCGGTCAATCAGGGAGTTCCGTTGTACTGGCTGGCGGCCGCCTATGGCCAATTGGACCGGCAGGACGCGGCGAATGCCGCGCGGCTGGCCAACCGGACACGGACAACCGTCGACGGGCTGAAGCTCTATCTGCCGTTCCGGCGCGCAGAAGACTGGAACCGCCTTGCGGAAGGGTTGCGCAAGGCGGGATATCAATAGGCGCGGGGTGCGGGCGGAATCTGTGACCGTTCCAGTCCGGGCTCAGCCGTTGATGTCGTCCTTGAAGCGTTTCACCTGGCCATGGGGCAGGGCGAATGTCCGGCGCAGGATCAGCCAGGCGGCGAGCGACAGGGCGGCGAAGATCAGCAGCAGCACCGGCAGCGACGGGGCGACCGCGAGCAGCAGCAGCCCGGTGAGGGCCGCGCCTATGGCAAAGCCCAGGAAGATGAAGCCGGGCAGCAGCATTTCGACCACGCCCAGCACCAGCGCACCGGCAAGCCAGAGCCACCAGACGGACCAGAGCGCACCCGTCATCATTTGCCCCCTTTCAGCAGCTTGAAGGCGTCGCCAAAGGCTTCGAGCGCGTTGGCGGGCAGGATGATGGTCTGTTTCCCGGCGCCATTGCCCAGGGCATTGAGCGCCTCGACCTGTTTCAGCGCCACCTGGTATTGCGCGGCCTCAAGCCCGTGGGCGGCGATGGCGCGGGCCACGACCTCGGTCGCATAGGCCTCGGCCTCGGCCTGGATGCGGCGGGCCTTGGCGGTCTGTTCGGCGGCGTAAAGCTCGGCATCTGCGTTAAGCTCGACCGCGCGCTTGGCGCCTTCAGCCTTGGTCACCTGGGCGCGGCGTTCACGCTCGGCGTTCAATTGTTGCAGCATGGCGTCGCGGGTGGCCTGGTCGAGGTTCACATCCAGGATCTCGGCCCGGGTGACCTCGATCCCCCAATCGTCCACCGCGTCCTCGACCGAAGCCTTTATGGTGGAAATCAGCTGCGCCCGGTTCGATTGCACCTCGTCCAGGTCCATCTTGCCGATCTCGGCCCGCACGATGCCGGCCACGGTGGTAGAGATGGCGCCGTCGACATCGCGGATGCGATAGACGGTCTTTTCCGGTTCGGTGATGCGGTAGAAGACGGATGTGTCCACCTGCACCAGCACGTTGTCCTTGGTGATCGCGTCCTGGCTGGCGGTGGGGAGTTGGCGTTCGAGGATCGAGATCTTGTGCCGGACCACATCGAGGAAAGGCACGATGAAGTTGATACCTGGCCCCAGCACCGCATGCAGCCGTCCGAAGCGTTCGACCACGAATTTCTCGGATTGGGGCACGATGCGGATGCCCTTGAGAATGACCACGACGATGAAGATCGCGGCAGCGAGATAGAAGATGTTCTGGGTGACGAGTCCGATGATCTGGTCTTCGGTCATGCTGTGCCCTCGTGCTTTGTGTACTATGGTATACATATGGGGCGTGTCTTGCCGCCGTTCAATACAGGTATGGGCTGTATCGCCCGCCGCGCAAAGGGGGAATTTGGGCGCGCGGCTTGCATTGCGGGCGCGCTTGAGGCAAAGCCTGCCCGGTTGACCCGAGCCGCGAGGATGAGATGAGCGAGCGTTTCTCTTTTGACCTGCATGCCACGGATGGCAAGGCGCGGACCGGTGTGATCCAGACGCCGCGCGGCGCGGTGCGCACCCCGGCCTTCATGCCGGTGGGCACGGCGGCGACGGTCAAGGCGATGATGCCCGAGAGCGTGCGCGCGACCGGGGCCGATATCCTGTTGGGCAATACCTATCACCTGATGCTGCGGCCAACGGCCGAGCGGATTGACCGGCTGGGGGGGCTGCACAGGTTCATGAACTGGGAGCGGCCGATCCTGACCGACAGTGGCGGGTTCCAGGTGATGTCGCTGGCGGGGCTCCGGAAGCTGACCGAGAAGGGCGTGACGTTCAA
Organism: Ruegeria aquimaris; assembly: GCF_025751555.1. Classification (GTDB taxonomy): domain Bacteria; phylum Pseudomonadota; class Alphaproteobacteria; order Rhodobacterales; family Rhodobacteraceae; genus Ruegeria_B; species Ruegeria_B aquimaris. The sequence continues at coordinate 60,436 of NZ_JAOWLB010000001.1, read as the reverse complement.
ATCCCATATCGACGGCTCCAAGCACGAGCTGACGCCGGAGCGCTCGATGGAGATCCAGCGCCTGTTGGGCAGCGATATCGTGATGTGTTTCGACGAATGCCCGGCGCTGCCCGCCGACCGCGACCGGATCGCGGAGTCGATGCGGCTGTCCATGCGGTGGGCCGAACGCTCGCGCGCGGCGTTTGGCGACCGGCCGGGGCATGCGCTCTTTGGGATCATGCAGGGCGGGCTGGAGCAGGATCTGCGCGAGGAGAGCGCCGAGGCGCTGAAGGCCATCGGGTTCGAGGGCTATGCCGTTGGTGGTCTGGCGGTGGGCGAAGGACAGGCGGCGATGTTCGACTGCCTCGACTATGCGCCCGGTTTCCTGCCCGAGGACAAGCCGCGCTACCTGATGGGGGTGGGCAAGCCCGACGATATCGTCGGTGCCGTCAAGCGCGGCATCGACATGATGGATTGCGTATTGCCCTCACGCTCGGGGCGGACCGGGCAGGTGTTCACCCGCCACGGTGTTCTCAATATCAAGAACGCCCGCCACATGGACGACCCGCGCCCGCTGGACGAGGCCTGTACCTGTCCCGCCTGCAGCAATTACAGCCGCGCCTATCTGCATCATGTGTTCCGCAGTCAGGAGATCATCAGTTCGATGCTGCTGACATGGCACAACCTTCATTACTTCCAGGAGATCATGGCGGGCATGCGCGAGGCCATCTCGGCGGGCACCTTTGCCGCCTGGGAGGCGGAGTTCCACGCGGGCCGGGCGCAGGGCGATATCGAACCGCTCTGAGGTCGGGGGCGACCACGGTCCGCGGCCATGCCGGGGCGGCATGGCAGGGTTGCACGGAAAACCCTGTTCTGACGTTTGCGGATTTGCCGGGAAGATTTCCCGGCATGTGAGTAGCTGGAACAAAGCCGCAGTCATCGGGACGAAGGGGTGATTTCTTCCCTGACGTCCATTGCCGGTATGGTCCGGCCGCCCTTGCGCATCCCGGGTCAGGGCATAGCTCTGACTGACCCGGTTGTGGCGCCGATGGCCATGGGCGGACGAGCACAGGAGACCTATCGTGACCGATAAATTGTTTACCCCCCTGAAGGCTGGCGATATCGCGCTGAAGAACCGGATCGTGATGGCGCCGCTGACGCGGAACCGGGCCGATGACACAACCGGTGTCGTGTTCGACCGTCATGCGGAATATTACGCCCAACGCGCCAGCGCCGGGCTGCTGATCACCGAAGGTGCCCAGATCAGCGCCGAGGGCAAGGGCTATATCCAGACGCCGGGTATCCATACGCCCGAGCAGGTGGCCGCCTGGCGCAAGGTGACCGATGCGGTCCATGCAAGGGGCGGCAAGATCGTGATCCAGCTCTGGCATGTGGGGCGGATCTCGCACACATCGCTGTTGCCGGGCGGGCAGGCGCCAGTGTCGGCCTCGGCGCTGGCGGCGAAGGCCAAGACCTTTACCCATAACGGGTTCGAGCATACATCGGAGCCGCGCGCGCTGGAGACGGGTGAGATCGCCCGTGTCGTGGCCGATTACGCCCATGCCACCCGTTCTGCGCGCGAGGCCGGGTTCGATGGTGTCGAGATCCATGCCGCCAACGGCTATCTGATCGAGCAGTTCCTGAAGGACGGCAGCAACCGGCGCGCAGATGAATATGGCGGATCGGTGGAGAACCGGGCCCGGTTCCTGTTCGAGGTGCTGGATGCCGTCGTGGGCGCCTGGGATGCCGCCCATGTGGGCATCCGGCTGTCGCCCTTCACCACGGTAAACGGGATTTCCGAGAGCGATCCGGTCGCCACCTATACGCCGGTGATCGAACGGCTGGACACCTATGGGCTGGCCTATCTGCACATGATCGAGGGGCAGACCGGCGGCGCTCGCGAGGGCGCGTTTGACGATCTGCGCAAGCTCTGGACCGGGACCTATATGGGCAACAATGGCTATGACCGGGAGAGCGCGCTTGCGCGGGTGCGCTCGGGCGCGGTCGACCTGGTGGCCTTTGGCAGGCCGTATATTGCCAATCCCGACCTGGTCGAGCGGCTGGCCGCCGGTGCGCCGCTGAACGCGGGCGATACCGCCACCTATTACGGCGGTGGCGACGCAGGCTATACCGATTACCCGGTGTTGCAGACGGCCTGATCTGGTCGTCTCCCGCCCGGCGGGGCCCTGATCCCGGCCGGGTCGGACGGCGATACGGCGCTCCTGCGCCGGGGGCGCAGATCGCCCCGCCCGCCGTCCCGCAGGAATTTGCCGCCTGATTGCTGCAAGTCGGGTTTTGCGCTCTTGCGGTCGCGGCATACTCGCGTCATGCTGCGCGACACCAATCCGTTTGAGCGGTTGAAAAAGGGGGGCGGGCGCCCCACCTTTACACCCCGAGACAGGAGATGGCCGGGGGTCGCCTATGACAGGGACCGGTGTCATCTTGCCAATGATAAGGATAGAGCATGCAAGAGCCTCTGAACGCCTCTTACCCCGTCCTGCCGCTGCGCGACATCGTCGTGTTTCCGCATATGATCGTGCCGCTGTTCGTGGGCCGCGAGAAATCGGTGCGGGCGCTGGAAGAGGTGATGCAGGACGACAAGCAGATCCTGCTGTCGAGCCAGATCGACCCGGGCGTCGACGACCCCGCCGTCGACGGTATCTATCGCACCGGTGTGCTGGCCAATGTGTTGCAGTTGCTGAAGCTGCCCGATGGCACGGTCAAGGTGCTGGTCGAGGGGCAGGCGCGGGTGAAGATCACCGAATTCCTCGAGAACGAGGACTTCTTTGAGGCGCGCGCCGAGTATCTGACCGAGATTCCCGGTGACGTGACCACGACCCAGGCGCTGATCCGCACGGTGGGCGACGAGTTCGAGCGTTATGCCAAGGTGCGCAAGAACATCCCCGAAGAGGCGCTGTCGGCGGTGGGCGAGACCACCGAGCCCGCCAAGCTGGCCGATCTGGTCGCCGGGCATCTGGGAATTGAGGTGGGCCAGAAACAGGACCTGCTGGAGACCCTGTCGGTCAGCGAGCGGCTGGAGAAGGTCTATGGCCTGATGCAGGGCGAGCTGAGCGTTCTTCAGGTCGAGAAGAAGATCAAGACCCGCGTCAAGTCGCAGATGGAGAAGACCCAGCGCGAGTATTACCTGAACGAGCAGATGAAGGCGATCCAGCGCGAGCTGGGCGATGGCGAAGAGGGTGCCGGCGAGATCGCCGAGCTGGAAGAGAAGATCGGCGCCACCAAGCTGTCGAAAGAGGCGCGCGAGAAGGCCGAGGCCGAGCTGAAGAAGCTCAAGAACATGTCGCCGATGTCGGCCGAGGCTACGGTGGTGCGCAACTATCTGGACTGGCTGCTGTCGATCCCGTGGGGCGTGAAGAGCCGGGTCAAGAAGGATCTGGGCCGCGCCGAAGAGGTGCTGGACGCCGATCACTATGGTCTGGAGAAGGTCAAGGAGCGGATCGTCGAGTATCTGGCGGTGCAGCAGCGCAGCCAGAAGCTGAAAGGTCCGATCCTGTGCCTTGTCGGTCCTCCGGGCGTGGGCAAGACCAGCCTGGGCAAGTCGGTGGCCAAGGCCACCGGGCGCGAGTTCATCCGCATCAGCCTGGGCGGGGTGCGCGACGAGAGCGAGATCCGTGGCCATCGGCGGACCTATATCGGCTCGATGCCGGGCAAGATCATCCAGTCGCTGAAGAAGGCGAAAACCACCAATCCGCTGATCCTGCTCGACGAGATCGACAAGATGGGGCAGGATTTCCGGGGCGACCCGGCCAGCGCCATGCTGGAGGTTCTGGATCCGGAACAGAACAGCACCTTTGTCGACCACTACATGGAAGTGGAATACGACCTGTCGAACGTGATGTTCCTGACCACGTCGAACAGCTATAACATGCCCGGGCCGCTTCTGGACCGGATGGAGATCATTCCGCTGGCCGGGTACACCGAGGACGAGAAGCGCGAGATCGCGCATCGTCACCTGCTGCCGAAGCAGACCAAGAACCACGGTCTGAAGGCGAAGGAGTTCGAGCTGACCGAGGCGGCGCTGACCGACATCATCCGCTATTACACCCGCGAGGCGGGGGTGCGGAACCTGGAGCGCGAGATCGCCAAGATCTGCCGCAAGGCGCTGACCAAGATCCTCAAGAAATCCGCCGAACGGGTCGAGGTGACCCCGGCGAACCTGGAGGATTTCCTGGGCGTGCGGCGGTTCAAGTTCGGGCTGGCGGAAAAGGACGACCAGGTCGGTGTGGTGACCGGGCTGGCCTGGACCAGTGTCGGCGGCGATCTGTTGTCGATCGAGGCACTGCGTCTGCCGGGCAAGGGCCGGATGAAGACCACCGGCAAGCTGGGCGAGGTGATGAAGGAATCGATCGACGCGGCGGCGTCTTACGTGCACTCGATCGCGCCGTCGATCGGGGTGAAACCGCCGCGGCTGAACCGTTGGGACATTCACGTGCACGTGCCCGAGGGTGCCACGCCCAAGGACGGCCCGAGCGCCGGTATCGCGATGGTGACCTCGATCGTATCGGTCCTGACCCAGATCCCGGTGCGCAAGGATATCGCGATGACCGGCGAGGTCACCTTGCGCGGCAATGTGCTGGCCATCGGCGGGCTTAAGGAGAAGCTGCTGGCGGCTCTCAGGGGCGGCGTCAAGACGGTGCTGATCCCGGCCGAGAACGCAAAGGACCTGCCGGAGATTCCGGACAATGTGAAGGAAGGGCTGGAGATCATTCCGGTCGCCCATGTCTCCGAGGTGCTGAAACTGGCGCTGGTGCGGCAGCCCGAGCCGGTGGAATGGGACGAAGTGGCCGAGGAAGAGGCCGCCGCCGCAAAAAGCGCGATTTCGGGCGGTGAGGGGGCATCGGCCACCGCGCATTGATCAGCGGCAGAGATGACGGGAAAGGCGGGCACAAATGCTCGCCTTTCTTGTATTCGGGGAACAGGTTTCAACTATTTCTTCGGACACTGTAGCCAGAATGGCAACAGTTGAGTAACTTGGCGCAAAACGGAACCAAGAGGCGAGATCATGGCAAAACGCACGACCCGGACGCCGAGCACGACCCGGAAAACCACGACCCGAAGCCCGCGCAAGGCGCCCGCCACGCCCGTCGAGACCGACACGCAGGACCCGTCCGAACAATTGGAAACACCGCTGCCCGAAGTGACCAGGGGTCGCGCCGACGACAGCGACACGGGCGTCGAGGATGCCGATCCCGAGGATGCCGATCTGGGGACGGATGGCAACGAGTTGCGCAAGCGCGAACTGATCGACCTGGTTGTTGCCCGGTCGGAGGTGAAGAAGAAATTCGCCAAACCGGCGGTCGAGGCGATGCTGGCAATTCTGGGCGAGGCGATCTCGGACGGGCGCAGTCTGAACCTGTCGCCGATGGGCAAGCTGAAGGTGAACAGGTCCACCGACAAGGGCACCGGGCAGGTGATCATCTGCAAGCTGCGCCGCAGCACACAAGACAGCGCGCCGGTCGAAAAACTTGACCAGGACCCCCTTGCAGAGCCTGCCGAGTAACGCTAATAACCGGCCTCATGGGTGATTAGCTCAGTGGTAGAGCGCTTCGTTCACATCGAAGATGTCAGGAGTTCAAATCTCTTATCACCCACCATCCTACCCCCTTTGTAACTAAAGAAGAACCTTGCAAACAAAGGGCTTTGCCCGCTTGACGGTAACAAAACCGGCTGCAAACGGGGCGCGTTCCGGTCGCTGTTCTGGGGTTCCATGTTCCATCTGGACCGACTCAGCTTTAGCGGGAAAATCGACCATACCGAACGCGTTTTCCGGATCGAGAACAAAGGACCGACTTTCGGGAAACTGTCTCCGAATTCTCGATAACTGTCTAAATTTAAACATAATTTTGTCAAAAATGTAAAATTTATCTGATCAGGTGCCACGTTTTTGGCCCACTCTCTGCCTAGGATGACGGTGAAACTCAGCTGCCATCAGGCCCCAGATATGAAGCACTCGAACCCGGGAAGAGATCAGTTTCAAAAGAAGCTGGAACTGCGCGCGCAGAAGCAGAAACTGCTCAAGGTCTTGATCGTCGATGACGATGAAAGCATCCTGGAGTTGCTGAAAACGGCGTTGACGTCATTCGGCAACTGCAAGGTTTCGACGGCAAGTTCGGCAGAGCGTGCGCTCCGCGCGATCGAGGGCTGTGAGACCCCGTTCGATTGCTTCTTGCTGGACGTTCAGATGCCGCAGGTGAACGGCATAGAACTGTTGCGGCGCATACGCGCGCTGCCAGAGTACCGTGAAACCTCTGTCATCATGATCACCGCCATGACCGAGCGGCACTATGTCGAGGCGGCGTTCCTTGAGGGGGCGACGGATTATGTCAGCAAGCCCTTTGACTTCCTTGAGTTGCGCAGCCGGATCAACTCCGCTCATCTGCTGATGCAGGAACGGATGAAAGCGCAACGGACACTGGAGTCCGCAAGATTTCTTCAGGACGAACTGGACTTCAACCAGCAATTCAACCTGGACGATCCGTTCTCGATCGAGGGTCTGGGCCGGTGCCTGCGCTATGTCGAGTTCGACAACTATGTCGAGCAGCTGTCCCGTGGCCGTCTCTTCGAGTCGTCGGTCATCGCGGTCAAGATCCAGGATGCCGAGTATTTCTTTGATCTCAGCAAATCCGGCGATTTCCGCCGCGCGGTCTCCGACCTTGCGCGCGCCATCCAGATGACGACCAAAGAGGCAAATGCCATCTTCTCGTACAGGGGCAGCGGCGTGTTCCTGGTGGTGACGCACGGGAAAGACGCGACCGGCGCCCTTCCGTCAGAAGACAGGTTGAACCAGGTGTTCGGAACACTGGTCGGGAACCGCAGCGCGACCGGGTGGTTGCGGGTGCTGATCGGCGATCGGGTGTCGATGCGGTCTCTGTCCAAGGCCGGCGCCATGGCCGCGCTTGGCAAGGCGGTCCGGAGCGTGGACGAGCGCGAACAGGCTTTGCAGAAGGACGAGGATACGCATGACCTGGCAAGCGACCCGACCGAACCCGCGATCCAAGGCCGGGAACGCAGGCGGGTTTACGAACGGGTGATGTTCGAACTCTTCGGCGAAGACAGCTATCTTGCGCAGAAGTAAGCGCATGCCTGTTGAGGCGTCACCTGCGGTGGGCTAGGCCGGGGCCACGGTCAGGACCATCGGTCCGCTGGTACGCATGGTGAAGGTCAGCACCGGCTCGGGCAATGGCTGGTCGGACAGGGACAGTTTCACCCGGCGCAGCAGCGATGCCATCAGGATCATGATCTCTGTTTCGGCATATTGCGCGCCGATGCAGATGCGGGGGCCGTCGCCAAAGGGGATGTACTGTCCGCGCGGAAGCGGCGCGCCAAGGAACCGTTCGGGGCGATAATGATCCGGTTCGGGCCACAGGGCCTCGTTGCGATGCAATGAATAGACCGGAAAGAACAGCGCGTCGTTCTTCTTGATCGAGATCCCCTTTATTTCGATATCCTCGGCCGCATCCCTGGCGAAGAAGGCCGCAGAAGGATACAGGCGCAGCGTTTCCTTGATATGCGCCCGCAGCAAGGGCATGTGTTCAAGGTCCTCGAAGCGGATCTTGCCGCTGTCTCGGACCGACAGGATTTCACTGCGAATTCTGCGCTGCATCTCCGGGTGCATGGCCAGAAGATAATACCCCCAGCACAAGGCGTTCGCAGAGGTTTCGTGCCCGGCAACGACAAAAGTGAGAAGATTGTCGACCGTCGTTTCGGCATCCTCGAAGTCGGTTTTCAGCGCTTCGATCATGAAGTCCAGAAAATCACGCGGCGTGTCGCGGTTTTCGGCGCGGCGATGGTCAATCACGTTCCGCGCCAGGTCGCGCATTGTCGTGACCGGCGCCTTGCTGCGGAACCATTTCTTGCGCGGCAACCATTTCGGCAATCCCATCAGGTCGAACAGGGAGATGTCGGAAATGTAGTCGAAGTAGGAAATCAGACCCGTGCGGATCTGTTCTGCGCTGACCTCTTCGTTGCCCGAGAAAATGACCCTAGAGATGTTGGTGAGGGTCGATGCCGGCGCGACCTGGGCAAAGTCGACGGGCCCCGGATTTTCGGCCAGCGAGTCCGCGACCTCGATCCCGGTTTCGGCGAAGTGATCCGAAAGGGTGGGCAGGTTGCGGGCGGAAAAGAGCGGTGAATAGCGGCGCCTTTGTTGACGCCACTTCTGACCCTCGGACAGGATCAGGCCGTTTCCTACCGCCGATCCGATGATATCCTTGGTGAACTTCGCCTTTGGAAACGACCGGCCCTGGCCAACCAGCAGTTCGGTGATCATCTCGGGATCGCAGAAGTAGTGAATGTTCAGCGGCCCGCGGACATAGGTTTGCCGCAGGGTCTCCGCCGGGATCACCTCAAGCATGTTCCGACCGGCCGATCGCGCAAAATCAAGCAGACCAACCGGCTTTTCCGCCAGTCTGGCCGAAACCGGCGCAATGCTGATGTCTTTCATTTCCACAGTTCCAACCGAGTCTGCCAAGGTAAACCTGCCTGTCCGCGCATCCCCCACGGGGGAGGAAAGCCGGGCAAGGTTCAATTTCTGGATTTGCGGCACGCGTTAACGGCGAACAACGGTAAGCAAGACCGCGATAAGGCGGGGCCACTTGGCCCTGTGGGAATCTTAACCCGCGTGCGGCAGGAAGATAAACAATGGAATTCGCCCGGTGCGATTGGCCGCCGAGGTTGAGTCTGATCTACAACACTCCCGCCAGCGACAGGGCTGTGCCCAGGTCCCGCGTCGGGCTCATGGCGGGGTCAAGTGGTCCGTGCCGACCGGGGAAGATCTCATGCCGTTGCGGGATCGGGCACCTTACGGACTTCCGGAAACTCGACATAGAACACCGAGCCGACGCCGACCTCGCTTTCATAGTCGATGATGCCGCCGAAGTGTTCGACGATCTCCCTGGAGATGTTCATACCCAGCCCGGTTCCGCCGGCATGACGTTCGTCAGAGGAATCGATCTGCGAAAAGCGGTCGAAGACCTTGTCCCGGCTTCCGGGCGGAATCCCGATGCCGCGGTCTTTGACATAGATGCGAATGCCGGTATCGGTCCGACGGCAGCCGACGGTAACCCTGCTGCCCTCGGAGGAGAACTTTGCCGCGTTGGAGATCATGTTCGAAAGAACCTGTATCAAACGTGACGCATCCGCGGAGATGTACAGATCCCCCTCATCAGGGCAGTCCTGTTCGATCGTGACCTTATGGGCGCTGGCATAACCCAGATTGCTGGAAATCGCTTCCTGGACGATGGCGCAGACATCGACGGTCCGGATCCGGTACACCATCTCTCCGGCTTCCATCTTTTGAATGTCCAGGATGTCATTGATCAGGGATGCCAGGCGTTGGCTGTTCTTACTGGCCATATCGACAAGGCCCTGCATCTTTTCCGGGACTTCGCCGATGGCGCCCGAGTTGATCAGGTCCAGCGAGCCCTTGATCGAGGTCAGCGGCGTGCGAAGCTCGTGGCTGACCGTTGAGACGAACTGCGATTTCGCAATATAGGCCGCCTTGGTGCGTTCATGCTCTTCCCTGAGCTTTTCGAGCTGCGCCAGATTGGTTCTGTAGAGCCTCAGAAAGACAAACGCACAGTCGATCAGGAAATACATCACAAAAACAACGGTGAAGAAGTGCAACCAGAGTTCCGAGGACAGGTCGGGCCGTTCGACCCAGATGTCCTCGACGACAATCACCATGAACGAGATGCCGTACATGGTCAGCCGGAGGATCATCGCCCAAACGATCTGGTGGTTGTTCATTGCGGCAAAGAGGGCGGCGGCAAACAGGAAAAACAGCGGGGTAAAGTGCCCGCCAGACGGTTGCGCCAGCGCGACCGAGATGGCGTAAAGACAAATGGCGGTCGAATGCAGCACCGTATTGAGCAGAATCCAGGCCAGAGACTCGAAGATCGCCTTGCGCTGATCGGGCCGCAGACGGGCCACCCGTCTGGCAAGGATAAGATCCTGCCCCTCGCAAATCAGGATGCACGAATAGAACAGCAATGCGTTGAAGAAGTCGAAGAAATAGCCGGTGAGAATGGTTGCCGACAGCAGAATTGCCTGACGCTGCCAGATGAGCTCGAAGCTCATGGCAGTGTAATCCTTCATGTTTTGCAGCATCCGCTCGACGGGTTTTTCCGGAACCTGATCAAGCTGCCTTGCGTCTATTGCGGTCATGTTTCCAACTGCGCATTGGGGACATCACGGCAGTGGTATCTGCCGATTGAGGAAGCAGTGGGCCGGAAATGCGGTCACAGTTTGACTGGCTCGGGCCGGTTTCGACAGGGGCGGCTGCTTGGGGGCGCCCAGCAGGGGCGGGAAGGCGTCTATCGGCAGCGGCGTGAGGTCCCGAACTCCGATCCTGCCGCCGGTGCATGGTGCTGCCCGATCAGCACGTTGCCATTCGCGCACAGATTCCTTGCGAATTGGCCACACTGTTTTTCTGGGTGCACAGGACTTTCACTTAGGTATAGACTTTACTGGGATGTTCTTGTCAAAAGTGTGGCAAAAAGACAGAGCAGGACATGGACCAAACTTTCAGGCTAGCGGGTGCCAGTCTGGCTTCGACGGTTTTTCCGGAGCTGGAGCCGGTTACCGGAGGCGCCTCTGCGGAGATCGCGCCCAAAAGCAGGGTGCGACACAGGTTTCGCCTGCCTGCGCGCGGCTTGCCTCAGAAGCCGTCCCCGCTTGGCAATGTCCGGTCAAGCGTCATGAGCTTTCGCAATATCCACGAGCATGGAACGCTTCTTGCCAAATATCTCGAAGCCCGAAAATCCATCTTCATAGATACCCTGCACTGGAATGTGTCCGAGGCCGGGGGAATGGAGTTCGATCAATACGACACGCCCGCGTGTCAGTGGATCGTGCTGCATCAGTTCGGCGAGATCGTGGGCGGGGTGCGGTTGCTGCCGACCACGGCCAGATGCGGCATCTACAGCTATATGTTGCGGGATGCCCAAAGAGGTCTGCTTGACAGCATCCCGACCGATGTCCTGTTCTTTGAGGCACCGGTCAGAGCCAATGTCTGGGAAGCGACGCGGTTTTTCATCGCGGAGACGGTGCCCGCAGCCCGCAGGCTGTCGGTTCAGCACATGCTGTTTGAAGGCATGGCAAGGACGGCCTATCAGAATGGTGCCTCTTCCATTCTGGGCATCGTACCTGCGGTGTGGTCGCGCTGGGCTCGCCGCATCGGCGCGGACGCCACGCCTGTCGGGCCCAGGTTCTCGATTGATGGCGCGGCAAGCCAGCCGGTGCTGTTCAATATCCGGAATTACCTGAGCTGAGCCCAGGACCCGTCCATCGTAAAGACACGGTGGCCCGGTCATCTCGGGATCGCCCATCCCACCTACGGTTCGGGAGGTCGGCGGAAAATGCACGGACCTGCCACCTACGGGTCATCAATTTGCCGTTTTTTCCCTAAAGAATAGTAAAAATGACCCGGATCCGCTGTTCAGGCGGACCCAGATACATATCCGTATCGCCCCGGAAACCTGAGCGATGCCATAAAGGTGGTGAACCAATATGCGAATTCTTGCCGTAGACGATGAGCCCAGCATCCTGGAACTGCTGACGCAGATATTGGCCGCGTTCGGATATGACGATGTGGTCACGGCCGCCAATGGCCGTGCGGCGCTTCAGATTCTGGGCAGCGAACCAGAGCCGTTTGACTGCTTGCTGCTTGACGTACAGATGCCCCAGATGAACGGTATCGACCTTTGCCAGGAGGTCCGCAAGCTTCCGGATTATCGCTTTACCCCGGTCATCATGGTGACGGCCATGGTGCAGAAACAGTATATCGACCACGCATTCGACGCCGGAGCGACGGATTACGTGACCAAACCCTTTGAATTCGACGACCTTCGCCAGCGGCTTTCCGATGCCTATAGAATGGCGGCTGAACGGAAATCGGCCATTCTTGCGATGGAGGCGATTGAGGCGGCGCAGGACCAGGACGGGTCTGACCGTGAGTTCCATCTGAGCGATCCGATATATATCGACGGCGTTCCGGGATGTTTTGGCATGCCGGAGTTCGAAAACTATGTGTTCAAGATCTCGACAGCGCATCCGCTGCACAGCTCTGTTCTGGCGGTAAAGGTCGAGGAAGCGGAGCGGATTTTCGAGACAGGATCGTCCGCCGATTTCCGGCGCGCCATGTCATTCGCCGGCAAAGCGATCATGGAAAAGACCGATGGCGCAAGAAACTTTGCCGCGTATTGGGGCAATGGCGTGTTTCTGGTCGTTCTGGACAGTGATGCGGCCTTTGATTCACGCAGGCTGGCGGGTGAGGTGACGACTCTTACTTCGGCAGTTGGACGGGACGTTCCTGAGGTGGCATCTGTTTCCCTCCGGGTCGGCGAGACGGTACCGCTGAAGGCGGCAAACAAGCTTGAGGCGCTGTTCCTGGTCGACAAGGCTGTGGAAAGTGCCGAGGCACTTTCCTATTCGATGTCCAAGGTCAGCTGAGCGTCACGCGTGTCGCGGCTGGGCTTGGCGCCTTTGCCAGGCCTGCCTGGATACGCTTTCCGTTGGATGTTGACTCAACTGTTTGCGGGCCGCTGCGATACAGGGCAGGGGGGCTGGCAAAGGCTGGTGCGCGACGGGCCTCAGGCCCCGTTCGGGGGGGTGGCCAGCGACGCCCTGTACACGATATGTGTGTCGATGCAGGTTGAAACCCCCTTCGAGGTGCCATTGACCATGGCAATCAACTCCTGCGCCGCCTTGCGGCCCATCTCGCGGTGGGGAACGTGAACGGTGGTCAGGGCAGGGCTGGCGATTTCCGCCAGTTCGATATCGTCGAAACCGGTGATCGAGACCTCGTCGGGGACCGATACATCCATGCGCCGCGCTTCGCGAAGGGCACCGACCGCCAAGACGTCGTTCCCGCAGATGATCGCGGTGGGGCGCGGGGTCCGGGACATGAGGTCGCGAAACGCATGTGCGCCGCTGTCGATCTCGTAGGTGGTTTCGATCACTCTCATGTCATCGGCGCAAATTCCATTGGCCTGCAACGCATCCCGGACCCCCTGAACACGCCTTTGTGCCCGATCGTTTCCGGCGGTCACACCTGAAATCATGGCAATGCGGCGGTGACCCGTATTGATGACGTCCTGAGCCAGGGCGAACATGGCATCGCGGTTGCTGAACCCGACCGAAGGTTGCCGCGCGTCGGGAAGATAGGACCACGCGACAAGCGCGGGTACCTGATGCCGCTTCAGATAATCATAGATCTCGTTTTCGCGCTCGTGCCCGATCAGCAGCAGACCATCCGCCCCCCGTGCCACTAGGGCACGGATCTGTTCTTTCTCGATCTCGGGCTTGTAGTCGGAACTGGAGACAAGAAGAGTATACCCGTTCTGGCGCAGCTCGTTCTGAAAGGCTTGCAGTCCGCGCGCAAAGATCGCGTTATCCATGGTTGGGATGATGGCGCCAATGGTGAACGAGCGTTTCGCGGCCATGACCCGAGCGGCGAAATTCGGCGTATAGCCCAGCTCTTCGATCACTTGCAGCACCCGAACACGGGTCGTTTCCACGACCTGGTTTGGAGAGTTCAGGCAGCGAGACACCGTTGCGGTCGAAACCCCGGCATGACTTGCCACATCGTTAAGTGTCGGAGCGGAACGGGTTTTTCCCATATCTTGTTCACCAGTCTTTTCCCACCTTCTTACCACATGCGAAGGGAATTTCCATCTTGCAATGTAAGCGCTTGCATTTTTCATGTAAGCGCTTACAAATGACATGGAACCGATTCATTGCGGAGCAACCGATGTTCCTTGTCGCCTCAGCCATCGTCTTTGCGGTCTTCTTTGCGAATATTGCCCTTGGGGCTTTCGCGGGCAGCGCATTTCTCGGGGATGTTGGAGAGATGTTGGTTCTGTTCGCGGCGACGATCCTGTTCGTCATCGCGATTCTCAAAAAAGAAGCTGACCAGAAGACCAAGAAGCAAGGCAGCTGATGAATTCTAGGGAGGATAGAATGAGAAAAGACAAAGATGGGCTGAAGTCGGCGGAACGCCGCAACTTTCTGAAACTGAGTGCAACGGGCGGTTTTACCGCCGCCATGGTTGCGGGGGCCGGTGGCGTGCTTTGGTCAACCGAAGCCGTTGCGCAGACCGCCAAGGAGGAGAAGGAGCGGGAGGCTGCGGCAGAGCATGTGATGACGGTGGCCACGGCCTATGTGCTGGGCGCCTCGCGCAGCTACCCGATCATGCAGCTGGATCTGAAGGAGAACATCCAGAACGCCACCAACGGCAAGGTCTATGTCAAGCTGGCGCCGGGTGGGCAACTGGGTGCCGGTGGAGCGTTGGTGCAAAAGGTGCAGGGCGGCACCATCCAGGCGGCACAGCATTCGCTGTCGAACTTCGCGCCCTTCGCGTCGACCGTCGACCTGATCAACATGCCCTATCTCTGCGGCTCCAACCAGCGCTTTACCAATCTGGTGAACTCGGGTTTCTGGAAGTCCGAAGTCGAGCCCAAGGTCGAGGCCAATGGCTTCAAGGCGCTGTTCTATGTGAACATCGACCCGCGTGTGGTTGCGGTGCGCAAGGGCGGCAATGCCGTGATGACGCCGGGTGACATGGCGGGCGTGAAGTTCCGCGTGCCGGGTTCGAAGATGCTGCAACAGTATTATCGCATGGTTGGCGCGAACCCGACGCCGGTTGCCTGGGGTGAAACCCCTTCGGCGATCAAGCAGGGTGTCGCGGATGCGTTGGACCCGTCGGTTGGGGCGCTCTATGTCTTTGGTTTCAAGGATATCCTGAGCCATGTGACCTTTACCCAGGCGGTGCCTGACAGCCAGGTCTATTCGTGCAACCTTGAATGGTTCAACGCGCTGCCCGCCGATGTGCAGGAAGGCGTGATGTGGGGCTCTGAAATGACCGCGCATCAAAACCTGTCCAAGGTGCCTTCGGCGCGCAGCTATGCGATGTCCGAGCTTGCCAAGGCCGGGGTTCAGTTTCACTCACTCAGCGCAGACCAGCTTGGAGAGTGGAAAGAGGCCGGTGGTTATCAGCGGTCCGAATGGGATGAATTCAAGGTCGAACTGGCCGGTTCCATGGAGAATTTCGCCAAGATGGAAGAGGCCGCCGGAACGCAGGGCAAGTATTACGTTCACGACGCCTGAGCCGGACACGGCGGGCACGAGGTGTTGTGCCCGCCTTTTCACCCCGATGACATGACCGTCGAACGGCCCAACGGGCCGCATTCCGGCGCATGTCTAATGCAAGGGATGCGAGATGGATATCCTGCGGGCAATCGACAAGAATGCGGAACGATGGCTGCTCTTGACCTTTTACGTGATGCTGGTGGTCACGATGGCGGTCGAGGTCATCCGGCGCGAACTGTTCGCCTATTCCTCGATCTGGGGCGAAGAGATCGTGCGCTATTCCTTCATCTACCTGGCCTGGATCGGGGCCGCAGCAGCGGTCAAGGAGCGCGCCCATATCCGCATTGATGTGGTGATGCACTACCTTGGGCCGCGCGCAAAGGCGCTGCTCTATATCTTTGGCGACCTGGTGATGTTCGTGGTCGCGGTGATCGCCCTCTACTGGTCGCTTGAGACGGTTCATGTCTCGGCAAAGTTCGGATCGGTCAGCCATGGGCTGCGCATCTCGATGGTGTGGTTCCTGATGGCGGTTCCGGCCGGTTTCGCCCTGATAATCTGGCGCCTGCTGCAATCCTTGTGGCGCGATGTCCGCAGCCTTCGGGACGGTACGCCCGTCTTTGAAGGTGACAAACTCTTCGATTGAGGACGTAGCAGATGCTCTGGCAACAAGTTGGTCAAACAGTCGAACTGGGGTGGGATTTCTACCTTCCCGTCCTCCTCTTTGTCGGCCTCATCGCATTGGCCGTGCCGGTCTGGGCCGCCATTGGTGCGGCGGCGATCACCATGCTGGTCATGTCGGGTGACTTGCCGCTGTCCGCGGTGGGGGAAAGCCTGTTCACCGGCATAGACGCGTTTGCCCTGACCGCCGTACCGTTGTTCATCCTGACCGGTGACGTGCTGGTGCGCACCGGGCTGAGCCGAAAGTTCCTGGACGTGGCAGAGGCGCTGACCTGCTGGACCAAGGGCGGGTTCGGCTCCGCCACGGTTCTGGTCTGTGGCATGTTCGCGGCAATCTCGGGATCTGATGCCGCCGGGGCGGCGGCGGTGGGCCGGATGACGATTAACCGGCTGGTGGAAAGCGGCTATCCGCGCCCCTATGCCTGTGCTCTGGTGGCGGCGGGTGCCTGTACCGGCATCCTTATTCCCCCCTCGATCGCCTATATCATCATCGGCCTTGTGCTGGGTATTTCCGCCTCGACCCTGTTTCTGGCCGCACTTATTCCCGGCCTGGCCATTCTGGTCTCGATCCTGGTGACGAACATCATCGTCAACCGGCTCTACAGTTACGAATCCGGCGGCAACATGAGCGTCGGCGAATGGGCGGCCAATCTGGGCAAGTCCCTGAAATCCGGTTGGTACGCCTTCATCGTGCCGGGCATCATCTTTTTCGGCATCTTCTCGGGTCGCCTGACCCCGACCGAGGCGGGCGCGACCGCCGTGGTCATAACGATCCTCATGGGCTTTGTCCTGCGCACCCTGCGGTTTTCCGACTTTCCGGCCATGCTGGTCAGTTCGGCCAAGGTGAACGGGGTGATCCTGCCGATCATCGCCTTCTCGGCTCCGCTGGCCGAGGCACTGGCGATCATGGGCGTGCCGCAGGGTTTTGTGACCGCAGTCACCGGAATGACCGAGGACCCCTATGTCCTGATCCTGCTGATGATCGGCATTCTGATCGCGGCCGGCTGCGTCATGGAAACCACGCCGAATATCGTGATCCTTGCGCCGATCCTGAAACCGCTTGCCGACAATATCGGCATGAACGAGATCCAGTTCTGCATCATGATGATCACCGCATTGGGTGTGGGCTTTATCACGCCTCCCCTGGGGCTGAACCTTTTCGTTGTCTCGGGGATCACCGGAGAGTCGATCCTCAAGATCGCCGCCCGCGCCGTTCCCTTTGTTCTGACCATGCTGATTGTGGTTCTTCTGATTGCCTATATCCCGGCAATCTCGACCACGCTGCTTCCCGATATCTACAAGTAGGACCCGCCTGACATGACCCGTGAATATCTGAAAAAGGCCTCTCTGACAGCGAAGTCGAACGCAACCGAAACCCATGAGATCGTCAAGTCAATCCTGGATGACATCGAAGCGGGCGGTGATGCCAAGGCGCTGGAATATGCCGCCAAGTTCGACCAGTACGAAGGCAGCATCCTGTTGTCGCCCGAGGAGATCGAGGCAGCCTGCGCCCTAGTGCCGGAGAAGCTGAAAGCCGACATCCGGTTTTCCCATGACAATGTGCGCCGCTTTGCCGAATTGCAAAAGAGCACGGTCAGCGATGTGGAAACCGAGATAACGCCGGGCTTTGTGACCGGGCAAAAGGCGATCCCGGTCGAGGCGGCGGGATGTTACGTTCCGGGTGGGCGCTACAGCCACATCGCCAGTGCGATCATGACCGTGACCACGGCCAAGGTCGCCGGGTGCAAGCACATCACCGCATGTTCCCCGCCCAGACCGGGCGTGGGGATCAACCCCGCCATCGTCTACGCGGCGCATATCTGCGGCGCGGACAAGATCATGGCGATGGGCGGTGTGCAGGGTGTGGCGGCGATGACCTTTGGTCTGTTTGGCCTGCCCAAGGCAAACATCCTGGTCGGCCCCGGCAACCAGTTTGTCGCGGAGGCCAAGCGCATCCTGTTTGGCCGGGTTGGGATCGACATGATCGCAGGTCCCACCGACAGCCTGATTCTGGCGGACAGGACCGCCGATGCGCATATCGTGGCGACCGATCTGGTGAGCCAGGCCGAGCATGGTTACAACTCGCCCGTCTGGCTTGTCACCGACGACCGGGCATTGGCCGAGGATGTTATGGCCCGCGTGCCCGTGCTGATCGCCGATCTGCCCGACGTGAACCGGGAGAATGCCTCGGCCGCATGGCGGGACTATGCCGAGGTGATTGTCTGTTCGGATCGCGCGGAAATGGCCGCGTGTTCGGATGAATACGCGCCCGAACACCTGACCGTGCAGGCCGAGGACCTGGATTGGTGGCTGGAGAACCTGACCTGTTACGGGTCGCTGTTCCTGGGCGAGGAGACTACCGTGTCTTATGGCGACAAGGCGACGGGCACGAACCACGTTCTGCCCACCTCGCGCGCGGCGAGCTACACCGGCGGTTTGTCGGTGCACAAATACATGAAGATCGTGACCTGGCAGCGCGCCACGCGCGAAGGGTCGAAAGCCGTGGCCGAAGCCACGGCCCGCATTTCACGTCTGGAGGGAATGGAAGGCCACGCCCGTGCGGCGGATGTGCGTTTGGAGAAGTACTTTCCCAACGAAACCTTTGATCTGACTGCAAATGGCTGATCCCAGATCCCTGTTTGACCTGACGGGCAGGGTCGCCTGCATCACCGGCGCCAGTTCGGGGCTGGGCCGCAGGGCCGCCATTGCCCTGTCAGCGGCGGGCGCTCGAGTGGTGTCGGTCGCCCGCCGCACGGACGCGCTGGAAAGCCTGACCGCGGAAATCGGAAGAAACGCGGCATATGTCACGGCGGATGTGGCGGATCGCTCAAATCTTGGCGCTTTGTGTGCCGCACTCTCCGACCCGTTCGGATCGCCGGATATTCTGGTGCATGCGGCGGGCGTCAATACCCGGCAAGCCGCCGACGAGGTGACCCCGGAAGGTTGGGATCGGACATTGGCGCTGAACCTGTCGGCACCGTTTTTCCTCAGTCAGGCGCTGGTGCCCGCGATGAAGGAAAAAGGCTGGGGGCGCATTGTCAATTTCGCCTCGCTTCAGACCACGCGCGCCTTTCCCGGCGGCATTGCATATGGGGCCAGCAAGGGGGGTGTCGGGCAACTGACGCGGGCGATGGCCGAGGCCTGGTCGCCCTTCGGGATCACGGTAAATGCCATCGGTCCGGGTTTTTTCCCGACCGAGTTGACCCGGGCCGTGTTCGACGATGATGCGCGCGCGGCGAGAAACGCGGGCCAGACCTGTATCGGGCGGAACGGGAGGCTGGAGGACATGGACGGTCCGTTGCTGTTCCTGTGCTCGGATGCGTCGGCCTATGTGACGGGGCAGGTTCTGATGGTCGACGGGGGGTTCACGGCGAAATGAAGGCATTGGTCTATGATGGGGTCGAAACGCTTGGCTATCGCGACGTCGCGAAGGCCATGCAGAACGAGGGCGAACACCTGATCCGCATCGAGGCTTCGGGCATTTGCGGATCCGACATGCATGCCTATCTGGGGCATGACAACCGGCGCCCGGCCCCCCTGATCCTGGGCCACGAGGCCGCGGGGGTCATCGAAGGCGGCCCCGAGGCCGGGCGGCGTGTGACGATAAATCCGCTGGTCACCTGTCGCCGCTGCAAGGCCTGTACGACGGGTCGCGAGAACCTCTGCGCCGAGCGGCAGATCATCTCGATGCCGCCGCGCGAAGGCGCGTTTGCGCAGTACGTGGCCATGCCGGGCAGCAACCTTGTGACCGTGCCGGACGGCGTAGCGCTGGCGAAGGCGGCCCTTGCCGAACCGCTGGCGGTCAGTTGGCACGCCGTGCGTCTTGCGCTTGAGGCGCTGCATCCGGAGATGGAGCGCTCGGCACTGGTGCTGGGGGGCGGTGCGATCGGATTGGCCGCGGCCCTGGCCCTGCATGCGATGGGGGTCGAGGAGGTCACCATCCTTGAGCCAAACGACAACCGGCGCGGGTTCCTGGCCGACCGATGTGGCCAGGCGGTGACGCATGAGGGCAAGCGTCCGGCATCCATCGTGATCGACGCGGTTGGCTATGCGGCGACCCGCGCCACGGCTTCCAGGCTTGCGATGCCGGGTGGGGTGATTGCGCATGTCGGCCTGGGCGAGGGTGCGGGCGGGCTGGATATCCGCCGGATGACGCTGCAAGAGATCAGTTTTATCGGCACCTATACCTATACCGCCCGGGATTTCCGCGACACGGTTCAGGCGATTTTCGATGGTCGGCTGGGTGCGCTGGACTGGTTCGAAACGCGCGCGCTGTCGGAGGGGGCGCAAGCCTTTCGCGATCTTCGCGCGGGCGCCGTTGCCGCCCCAAAGATCGTGCTCGACCCGTGGTCGTGAGTGGCGCCGCAATGAAGGAGGCCAATGATGTATGACAGAATTCTGGTTCCCATGGCCCTCGATCACGGGGTGTCCGGTTCCACCCTTGGCGTGGCGAAGGCCCTGTGCAATCCAGGTGGGCAGATCATCGCGCTGCACGTCTATGAGGCGCCGCAGGGATCTGTGAGCGCCTATCTGGACAAGGACGTGGTTCGCGAAGCGTTTGAAGCCGCGCGCGCCTTGCTGGCCAAGAAAACCGCAGGGATTCCGGGCATCAAGGCCGAGATTGTCACTGGCCACACCTATCGCACCATCATCAGCTACGCGGTCGAACATGACATCGGGTGCATTGTCATTGGCTCTCACAAGCCGGGTTTGAGCGATTACCTGCTTGGCTCGACCGCAGCTCGTGTCGTGCGCCATGCGCCCTGCGCCGTGCATGTCCATCGCAGTTCCTGAGATCAATTCATCAACAAGACAAAGGCTAACCGATCATGAGTATCGACAAGAAGATCGTGGACGACCTGGTCGCCAATGACGTCTCGTTTGTCACCACCGTGCCCTGCAAGCAGCTGGCGGGTGTGATTGACGAGGTGGACCGGCGCGAGGGGATCTTTCACATCCCGTCCAACAAGGAAGACGAGGGCATGGGGCTTTGCGCCGGTGCATGGATGGGTGGCAAGCGCCCGGCCATCATCATGCAGAACACGGCCATCGGCGTCACCATCAACACGCTGGCCACGCTGATCCAGTATTACCGGATGCCCTTGCCGATGCTGATCTCGTACCGGGGCGAGCTGCGCGAGCCGGTGGCCTGCCAGGTCGAGATGGCGGTGCATACCAAGGCGCTGCTGGCGCAGCTGAACATCCCCACCTACCATTTTCACCGGCAAAGCGATGTCGAGGAGCTCGACATGATCCTGAAATACACCTTCATGTGCTCGAAGCCCGTGGCGATCCTGACCGACGCCAATTTCTGGGGAGGCTATGGCGACCAATGATCCGTTCCGAAATCCTGCGCGAGATCGCGCCCATCCTGCGGGACCAGCTGGTGGTCTGCAACATCGGCATTCCCAGCCAGGAGCTGCATGCGATCGATGACCAGCCCAGCAATTTCTACATGCTGGGCACGATGGGGCTGGCCTCTTCCATCGGGCTGGGGCTGGCGCTGGCGCAGCCCAAGACGGTGATCGTGATTGATGGGGATGGCTCGGTGCTGACCAACCTGGGTACCCTGCCGACGATCGGCAACAACGCGCCCGGCAACTATATCCTGATGATCATCGACAACGGCTCTTATGGCTCGACCGGGGACCAGCCGACCTATACCGGCAAGAAGACCGACCTGGCCGGGATGGCGCGGGCGGCGGGCTGCGACAATGTCGTTGTTGTTCAGGACGTTGACACCGGCCCGGCGCTGCAAGCGGCGATCGAGGGCGGGCAAGCCACGGTGCTGGTGGTGAAATGCGACAGCGGCAATGCCAAGATGCCGGTCATCACCATGGACCCCGTCATCATCCGCGACAGATTCATGAAGGCGGTGGCAAGCTGATGGGGGCAAACGCCATCCATTCCGCCGCCGACGCCCGCCGCTTGGCGAAGCGTCGTCTGCCATGGATGGTGTTTGACTATATCGATGGCGCCGCAGGTCAGGAAACCGGGGCCGCGCGCAATCGCGCGGCCCTTGACGCCGTGACGCTGCGCCCCCGGATCCTGAAAGACGTCAGTCAGCGCTCGTTGGCCACCAGTGTTTTTGGCGCGTCGGCGGATCGGCCGTTTGGCATTGCCCCGATGGGGATGTGCAACCTGTCGCGCCCGGGCGCGGACCTGATGCTGGCCCGGCTTGCCGCAAGGTACCGTGTTCCACATGGTGTCTCTACGGTGGCCTCGACCCCGATGGAGAAGATCATCGAAACGGCTGAAGGCCATGCCTGGTTTCAGCTCTATTTCAGTGGCGATGGTGTTGGCACGTTCAAGCTGGTCGAACGGGCAAAAGCGGCGGGGTACCAGACCCTTGTCCTGACGGCAGATGTCCCCGAGGTGGGCCGCCGCCCGCGAGAACTGCGGCATGGTTTCAAGATGCCGTTCCGCATTGGACCGCGCCAGTTCGTGGATTTTGCCCTGCACCCGCGATGGTCTCTTGCCACTCTCTGGCAAGGCAAGCCGCAGATGGCGAATTTCGAAATGGACGGGTATGACTTCGACCGGACCGAGACACGCGCCAATCTGACCTGGGATGTGCTCAAGAGGCTGCGCGACGCGTGGCCCGGGACCCTGGTGGTCAAAGGTGTCCTGGATGTCGAGGACGCCAAGGGGTTGGTGATGGCCGGCGTCGACGCAATACAGGTGTCCAGTCATGGTGCAAGGCAGCTGGAAAGCGCGCCTGCGCCAATTGATGTGCTGGCCGAGATCCGTGCCGCGTTGGGACCCGACTATCCGATCTACTACGATAGCGGCATCCGATCCGGAGAGGATGTCCTCAAGGCGCTGGTACGGGGGGCGGATTTTGCCTTTGTCGGACGTATTCTACAATACGCCATAGCCGCCGCGGGCGAGGCCGGGCTGCACACCATGTGGGCGATACTGAGCGAAGAGTTGAGTATCGCGATGGCCCAGATCGGGGTTACTTCCATCCGCGAGGCCCGCGAACAGGCCTGAGCAAGCAGCGTCTTGCGACAAGCCGGAGTCCGGACCGGGGCGCGCATTTGCGACCCCGATTCCGAGCGCGATTGTTATCGCTCCGCTATTCCGCCGCGATCTTGATCACCGGCTCCATTTCCGCGAACGTGGCCTCGGACAGATGGCACTTGATCTGGTGACCATCTGCCAGGGTCTTGACCGGGGGCACCTCGCGTTCGCAAAGCCCGTCTGCCACCTTGGATTTCCAGCGGCAGCGGGTCTGGAACGGGCAGCCGGGCGGCGGGTTCATGGCCGAGGGAATGTCGCCTTCCAGAACAATATGCTTCTTCTGCACGCTGGTATCGGCAATCGGGACCGCGCTCAGCAGTGCCTCGGTATAGGGGTGATAAGGTGGGCTGAACACCTGGTCTGTGGTGCCGAGTTCCACCACATGGCCCAGATACATCACCATCACCCGGTCGCTGAGATAGCGCACGATGCTGAGGTCGTGGCTGATGAACAGCAGCGTCGTTTTCTGCTCGCGCTGGATCTCCATCAGCAGGTCGGTCACCGCCGCCTGCACCGACACGTCCAGCGCCGAGACCGGCTCGTCCGCCACCACGATCCGGGCACCGCCGGCAAAGGCGCGGGCGATGCCGACGCGCTGTTTCTGGCCACCAGACAGCTGTCGCGGCATCCGCTCGGCAAAGGCACGCGGCAGTTTCACCAGATCGAGCAGTTCCAGCATCCGCTGCTGGCGTTCGCCATCGGTCTTGCCGATGCCAAAGATTTCCAGCGCGCGGATGATCTGGCGGCCCACGGTCATCGAGGGGTTGAGCGTATCGAACGGGTTCTGGAACACCATCTGCACATCCGACACGGTCTTGGTATCGCGCGCCTCGATCGGGATCTGTTCGATGCTGCGATTGTCGAGCAGGATATGGCCGTCTGTCGCCGTTTCCAGCCCCATCAGCACCTTGGCGAATGTGGACTTCCCGCAGCCCGATTCGCCGACGATGGCCAGCGTCTCGGATTCGCGGGCTTCAAATGACAGGGTCTCGTTGGCCTTGACCACCTTCTTGTCACCGCCGCCGAACAGGGCATTGGCGGCCACCTCGTAATACTTCTTGAGGTTGTCCATCTTCAGGACCACGTCGCCCACCTGCGCCTTTGCCTTTTGTTTGCCCAGGGCAATCGGCGCGTTCCAGTCGATCTCGCGGAACTTCAGGCAACGGGTGTGGTGGCGGTCATTGCCGGGCACCGCCTCCATCAGGATGTCCTGCGCGTCACAGCGCCCGGCCTCGAAATAGTCGCAGCGCGGCCCGAAATTGCAGCCGGGCGGGCGCTCGTGGGGCAAGGGGAAGTTGCCGGGAATGGCCACCAGCGGGCGGCTGTTCTTGTCGGCACCCGGCAGCGGGATCGAGCGGAACAGCGCCTGGGTATAGGGGTGCTGCATCTCGTCGAAGACATCCTTGATCGAGCCGCGCTCGACCGCCTCGCCGGAATACATCACGCAAAGCCGGTCGCAGGTTTCCAGCACCAGGCCTAGGTTGTGGCTGATGAACAGCATCGAGGTGCCGTATTTCTTGCCCAGATCCTTGACCAGCGCGACCACGGCGGCCTCGACCGTCACATCAAGCGCGGTAGTGGGCTCGTCCAGGATCAGCAGCGCCGGTTTCGACATCAGCGCCATGGCGATGACGATACGCTGCTGCTGACCGCCCGACAGCTGGTGTGGGTAGCTGTTCAGCATCCGCTCGGGGTCGGGCAGGCGCACATCGGTCACCACCTCCAGCGCGCGTTTATAGGCCTCTTCCTTGCTGACCCCTTCATGGATCATCGGCACTTCCATCAGCTGTTTGCCGATTTTCATCGCCGGGTTCAGGCTTGCCATCGGCTCCTGATAGATCATCGCGATTTCGTTGCCGCGAATGTCGCGCAGCTCGTCGGCGCTCATCTCGGCCAGGTCGCGGCCCTTGAACTTGATGGTGCCGCCCACGATGCGGCCGTTCTTGCCCAGGTCCTGCATCACCCCCAGCGCCACGGTGGATTTGCCGCAGCCGGATTCGCCCACCAGCCCCACCGCCTCGCCGGGCTGCACGCTGACCGAGAAATCCATCACCGCGGGAATTTCCCGCAGCCGGGTAAAGAAGGAAATCGACAGCTTGTCGATCTCCAGGATCGGTCCGTCATATTCCGCCAGTTTCGACATTATGCATCTCCCTGTTGGAGCGTGGGCCGTTTCGCCCCCTTGTTCTTCATTTCGCCCGAAATACTCCGGGGGGTCCGGGGGGCTGGCCCCCCGGCCGTATTCACCTCAGTCCTTCAGGCTTTCTTCGCGCAGCCCGTCGGCCAGGAGGTTCAGACCCAGAACCAGCGACAGCAGCGCCAGCGCGGGCGGCAGGGCCGGGTGCAGGTAGATCGACAACAGCTTGCGCCCTTCGTTGATCGTGCTGCCCCAGTCCGGGCTTTCCGGCGGCAGACCCAGGCCAAAGAAGCCCAGCGTTCCCAGAAGGATGGTGGTATAGCCGATCCGCAGACAGAAATCGACGATCAGCGGTCCGCGCGCATTTGGCAGGATCTCCCACAGCATGATGTACCACGGACCCTCGCCGCGGGTCTGGGCGGCGGCTACATAGTCGCGCGTCTTGATGTCCATCGCCAGGCCCCGCACGATACGGAACACCGTGGGCGAGTTGACGAAGACCACCGAGACAAAGACCACCAGGATGCCGCCCGGAATATCGAACGGATCCAGCACCGAGGGTAGGCCGGGGATGCTGCGCACCAGATAGCCGTTCTCTGAAATAAGCGCCAGATAGAGCCACAGCGCGAACCCCAGCACCCCGATCAGCAACGGCGTGCGGAACGCGGGCTGGGTACGGTAACGCGAGTTCAGCAGCACGCCCAGAAAGATGATCGGGAACATGAACAGCACGATGGCCATCATGGTGGGCAGGCCGGTGGCCACGATTTCGGGTGTGACCAGCAGGTAGAACAGCAGGATGACCGGAAAGGCCAGGATCAGGTTGGCGAGGAAGGACAGGAACGTGTCCAGCCGACCTCCGTAATACCCGGCAGGCAGGCCCAGCGTGATCCCGACCATGAAGGCGAAAAGCGTGGCCAGCGGTGCGATCTGCACCACGATCCAGGCGCCCTTGACCACCCGGCTGAACACGTCGCGCGCCAGGTTGTCGCCGCCCAGCAGATACCAAGCGTATTCGCCTTCCTCGGCGCCCGCCAGGGGCGTGCCGGGCACCTTGTTCTTCATGCCCGATACCTGGCTCAGCGGGTCATGGGTGATGATCAGGTCCATGGCGCCAAAGATGCCGACAAAGACCCAGAACATCACTAGGCCAAAGCCGATCATGCCGATCGGACTGTCAAACAGCTTGCCATAGAGCCCCAGCCGCCGCTTGAAGGCGATCGACAGGGCAAAGAGCAGCAAGAGCGCGATCCAGACCGATGACAGCTGATACAGCACGCGGATGATGATTTCGAATGTACCGAGAGGTTCCATGTCCCGTTCCTCCCTTACGAAATGCGGATGCGCGGGTTGAGGTAGACATAGCCGATATCCGAGATCAGCTGCGTGATCAGAACCACGAAGACCGAAACCACCGATACCGCCAGCAAGAGCTGGATGTCGTTATTGCCCGCCGCTTCGACCAGAACCCAGCCGAAGCCCTTGTAGTTGAACAGGCTCTCGACGATGACCACACCGTTCAACAGCCAGGGAAATTGCAGCATGATCACCGTGAACGGCGCGATCAGCGCGTTTCTGAGCGCATGCTTGATCACGATATTGGGGAAGGATACGCCCTTGAGCCGCGCGGTGCGGATATACTGCGCCGTCATCACCTCGGTCATCGAGGCGCGGGTCATCCGGGCGATATAGCCCATGCCGTAAAGCGCGATGGTCAGCACCGGCAGAAAGAAGTTCTCAAACGTCGGTTCTTCCATCGCCTGGGTCGCAGTACCCTTGAACCATTTCAGCCCCACCGTCGACGAGGTGAAGACCGCGATGAAGATCACGCCCGAGACATATTCCGGGGT
This sequence comes from Ruegeria aquimaris, assembly GCF_025751555.1. Classification (GTDB taxonomy): domain Bacteria; phylum Pseudomonadota; class Alphaproteobacteria; order Rhodobacterales; family Rhodobacteraceae; genus Ruegeria_B; species Ruegeria_B aquimaris. The sequence goes on along the minus strand of NZ_JAOWLB010000001.1, from coordinate 33,661 downwards.
GGCCGTGCTGAGGATGGAAAAGGTCGAGAGCGAACGGTCCGTTCGCGATCCTTCGCGCATGCCCGCCAGCACGCCGACCAGCAGCGCCGAGGGCACCATCAGGATCATCACCCACATCATCAGGTAAAGCGTGTTGCCGAGCCGTTTCCAGATGATCTCGTCCACATCGGCCTTGAAGCGGGTGGAGTAGCCCCAATCGCCTTGGGCGATGCCACAGAACCGGGGCGTCTCTTCCGGGGTCAGCCCGGGGCGCACGCAGGTTCCGACGAACTGGCCATCGTTCAGGGTCTTGGTAAAGCCCGGCATCACGCCCAGCCAACGCCCGTATTTGGTCAGAAGCGGGTCGCTGTAACCGCGATTGTCGAGCCAGGTCTGTACCTGCTCGTCGCTCATCCGCTGGTTGCCCTGGGTTTTCGCCAGTTTTTCCAGGTTCGGGTACAGATTGGTCAGGAAGAAGACGATGAAGGTCAGGCACAATGCCGTCAGCAGCATCACCCCGAACCGCCGCAGAATGAAAAGTCCCATGTTAGCCCCTGTTGGTCAGGCTGGTCCGCAGCTCTCGCGCCCTTGGTTTCGGCGTCTGGACCCCGGAAGCGGGGTAATTCTGCGGCTGGAGGAGCGCGCCCAAAGGCGCGCTCCGGTCGATATCGGGTGGTGACCGATCAGGCCGCCCAGCCCCACTTGTAGTGGTGGTGTTCAAAGGCGATGTGCATGTCGGTGCCCACCAGACCCTCTTTCATGTGACGGTAGAGCGCGCGCCAATAGGGCTGGATGGTCACGCCTTCCTCCTGGATCAGCGCCTCGCCCCTGGCCACCACCTCGCGCCGCTTGTCGGCATCGGCAAGGGCCAGCGCCTCGGACAGGATGGCGTCGAACTCGGGGTTGGCCCAGCCGAACTCGTTCCATGCTTCGCCCGAACGATAGGCCAGCGCCCAGATCTGCACGCCCAGCGGACGGTGGTTCCAGTTGGTCGAGCTGAACGGATACTTGGTCCAGTCGTTCCAGAAGGTCGAGCCGGGCAGAACCGTCCGCTTGACCTTGAAGCCCGCGTCACGCAGCTGAGCTGCCACGGCGTCGGTGGTGTTGCGGCGCCAGTCGTCGTCGATGGAGACGATCTCGTGCTCGAAATCCATCATGCCGGCTTCTTCCATCAGGGCCTTGGCCGCGGCCGGATCATGCTTGCGCGCAGGCAGGGCGGCATATTCCGGGTGGCTCGGGCCGACATGGTGGTTTTCGGCCGGCGCGCCGCGCCCGCCATAGCCCAGCTCGAGGCAGACCGCGTTGTCGACTGCCATCGAGATGGCCTGACGCACGCGCTTGTCGGCATAGGGTTTCTTGCCGTCGATCTCGGCCAGCTGGTTGGGACGCACCACCACGGTGCTCATGGTCACCACTTCGGACTTGGCATAGCCCAGCCCATCCATCACGTCGATGAATTCACCGACGGATTCGTGCAGCATGTCGACTTCGTCGGATTCCAGCGCCGACAGCCAGGCCGACGGGTCGGTGCCATAGTCGATATACTCGATCCGGTCGAGCGCCGGACGCCCGAACACGGCCTCACCCCACCAGGTATGGTTCTCGTTGCGCACCAGCGAGCATTTCACGCCCACTTCCAGCTCTTCGATCACATAGGGGCCGGTGCCCACGTTGTTGGTCAGGTCGCTTTCGCTGAACGAGCTGTGCACGATGGCCGCCGGATAGTCCGACATGCCCGCGATCAGCGAGATGTCCGAATTGGGCAGGTTCAGGCGCACGGTATGGCTGTCGACCACTTCGATGGCGCCGTCGATCGCCTGGCCGGAATCGGCGTCGATCAGCGTTGCGAACCGGCCCGCCATCGAGTTGGTTTCCGAGCTCTTGTCGCACCAGCGGGCGATGTTGCGGGCAACGTCATCGGCTGTGAAATCATCGCCGTTGTTCCATTTGACACCCTTGCGGACATTCAGGGTGTAGACGGTTGCGTCGTCGTTGATCTCCCAGCTTTCCAGCAGGATGCCGCGGAAGGTCCCGTCCGAGTTGTACTCGACCAGATATTCCATGGTGCCGCGGGTCTCGTTGCCCAGTTCGGACCAGTCATAGGTGCGCGGATCCTTCAGTTCGCGCACGCTCATCTGCACGCGAAGGGTGCCGCCCTGCTTGGCTTCGGCCGCTGCCGGTGTCGGCGCAGTCAGACCGATCAGGCCATAGGCGGCGGCGGCGCTGACACCAAGACCGGTCGCGCGGGTGAGGAACTCGCGGCGGCTCAGTTTGCCATCGCGATACTCCTGTGCGTGCATTTCCGCTGCCCAATGGGTGGACTGCGTGGTGTGAAGTTCGGTTTTCATGAAAGTCTCCCTGTGACTTCGTTCAGGTTCTGGAAGATGTTGATCCAGAATGGCGCCCGGTGCACCAATCGGACCGCCCCCAACTTGTGGAATTCTTGCGTCCCCGTGGGCTCCATTCCGCAACAGAAATCCCCTCACGTCAATGACTGGTTTCGTCACTTACTGGTTAGAATGCGACATTTGACCGTCGATTTTGGACCCTGAGAGCGCTAAAGTGGACAGGAGTGTCCATTTCGTCATTTTGTCGCCCGGCGAAGATCGCGCGGGGATTGTCCGGTTTGCTGCCGGACAAAGCGCGAGAACGACTGGATGCTGGCAAAGCCAAGATCGCTCGCGATGACACCTATTGGCCGTTTGGTGCCGCAGATCAGGCTGCGCGCGGCATGTTCGATACGGCCTGACAACAACTCCGAGGCGGTTTTGCCGGTAGCGGTCTTGCAGGTCCGGGTCAGGTGCTCTGGCGTGACGCCAAGGGCGGCGGCATGCATTGCAACGCTGTCGCCGCTGTCGAAATCGGTGACGAGACGGTTGAGGTATTTGCATACCAGACGGCGGGCCGGGGTTTCCGGTAGGGTCGAAGAAAGGGTTGCAGATTTTCGAAGCAGCCAGATGCCGACCAGATTGGCCGTCGCATTCACCGCCTCGGTCACATAGGGCCGATTGGCCAGTTGTTCCTGCCCGATCGCGTCCAGCAGACCGGTAAGCTCGGCCTGACTGGACGTGTCCCGAATTCTCAGGTGCTGCGGCTTGTCTGGCAAGAGCGTTGTGGCCCCGGCGGGTATGGACAGCGCCTGTCCCAGGCACCCTCTGCCGGGTTCGAGAATGAAAAGATGGCGGGCTGGCAGAAACAGCGCATTATGCGCCCCGAATCCCTCGCGTGCGCCATCCAGAATGCAGGTTCCCTGACCCCGGGTGATCCAGACCAGGAGATGGTGGCTGCGATCATGGGGGAGGGTGACCTGCCAGGCCCCGCGCGCCGTCAGCTGCGCAAGGGTTTGCAAATGGCTTTGGAAGGGGGATGCGGGGGCAGACGCCATGGCAGGCCTATTCAAACGTGTTGCGGTAAGGGCAGGGACCTCAGACCGGCACGGTCAGGTGGTTCCATGCCCTCATTCTTGCGCGGAACCATGTGCGCTGGCGCTTGGCATATCTGCGCGTGGCGATGGTGGCCTTTTCTCGCGCCGCATCCAAAGACAATTCGCCACGCAGATGGGCGACAAGTTCGGGTACGCCGATGGCTTTGAAGGCGGGCAGCGCGGGGGTGTAATGATCCATGATGGCGGTCACCTCGTCCAGTGCGCCCTCGTTGAGCATCTGATTGAAGCGCCGTGCGATTCGATCCCACAGCCAGAGCTTGTCGACCCCGAGCACGAGCGGCACACAATCCCGCAGCTCAAGCGTGGGGGGCGGCGTTTCGGCCTGCCAGGCATGCAGGGTCCGGCCCGTTGCGCGCTGAACCTCCCAGGCGCGCTGCACCCGCGCCCGGTTCATCAGGTCCAGCCCCGTAGCGGTCACCGGGTCTATCCCGGCCAAGAGCGTTTCCATGGAAAGCGTGTCGGCTTCGGCCCGTATCTCGGGAGGGGTTTCGGGTATGTCGGCCATGCCTTCGGTCAGCGCTGAAAAGTAGAGCCCGGTTCCGCCCACGATGATGGGCCTTTCCGCGCCAGCAAGCGTCGCCCTTGCGTCCCGCAGCCAATGGCCGGTCGAATAGGAGGTCTGGCAGGATATGTAGCCATAGAGCCTGTGTGGAACACGCCTTTCGTCCTCGTCTGAGGGCCGGGCGCTGATCACGCGCCAGCAGTCATAGACCTGGCTGGCATCGGCGTTGACGATGACGCCGCCAAACCGTTCCGCGATTTCCATTGCCAATGCGGATTTTCCCGAGGCGGTCGGACCGGCCAGCAGGATCGGCCGACCCTCCGGTATCTCGGGCAACTGGTCGATCAGTTTCACGGTCGTTGCGCGGCCTTTGTCGTTCATTCTGTTTTTCCCGCCGCGACCTGCATTGAACCCTCGGTGATTTTCCGTCATTTTGCGCCGGAAAAATAGACCTGTGCCAGAGCGGAGCGCAATATGACCCTGTCCCCCAAACCGGAAATCTCGGATACCAAGTACCAGCGCGTGATGCTGAAGATCTCCGGTGAGGCGCTGATGGGGGATCAGGGGTTTGGCCTGCATCCCCCCACGGTGCAGCGGATCGCGCAGGAAGTGAAATCGGTGCACGACCTGGGTGTCGAGATCTGCATGGTCATCGGTGGCGGCAACATCTTTCGCGGGCTGAGCGGCGCGGCGCAGGGGATGGAGCGGACGACCGCGGATTATATGGGGATGCTGGCGACCGTTATGAACGCGCTGGCCATGCAGGCGGCGCTGGAAAGCCTGTCGGTCTTTACCCGGGTCATTTCGGCGATTCCCATGGATCAGGTTTGCGAGCCCTATATCCGCCGACGCGCGGTGCGGCACCTGGAGAAGAAACGGGTCTGCATCTTTGCCGCCGGTACCGGCAATCCCTATTTCACGACAGACACGGCGGCCACGCTGCGGGCCAATGAGATGGGATGTCAGGCGATCTTCAAGGGAACCAAGGTCGATGGCGTCTATGACAAGGATCCGGTCAGGTTCGCCGATGCCAAGCGCTATGAGACGGTCAGCTATGATGACGTGCTGGCCAAGCGTCTGGGGGTCATGGATGCCAGTGCGATCGCGCTGGCACGTGACAACAATCTGCCGATCATCGTCTTTTCGCTGGATGAGCCGGGCGGCTTCCGGGGTATTCTGGCGGGGCGCGGAACCTATACGACCGTGCGGGGCTGATCAGACGAAACGGTCGGCACATTGAACATACAGCCATACGTGGCGTGTTTGGAAGCGGGCCGGGCCGGGCGGTCGACCGTTGCCAAAACGTTTCGAAAGCCTTTCTATTCCCTGATTGCTATACATCTCGCCGGGGATGGCTTAAGACCCAACAAACAGGACCTCAAGCAGAGGAGTGAGCAGCATGTCCGATGAATTCGAGCTGGACACCGACGATCTCAAGCGCCGCATGGAAGGCGCGATGCAAAACCTGAAGACCGAGTTCGCCTCGCTTCGGACCGGGCGCGCGTCCGGCTCGATGCTGGAGCCGATCCAGGTCGAGGCTTATGGCCAGATGACCCCGATCAACCAGGTCGGCACCATCAACGTTCCCGAGCCGCGGATGGTCACCATCAACGTCTGGGACAAGTCGATGGTCGGCAAGGTCGAGAAGGCGATCCGCGAGTCTGGTCTGGGCATCAACCCGCAGCTCAACGGGACGATCATCATGTTGCCGATCCCGGAGCTGAACGAGGAGCGTCGGCGCGAACTGACCAAGGTCGCGGGGCAGTATGCAGAACATGCCCGGGTGTCCATTCGCAACGTGCGCCGGGATGGCATGGACCAGATCAAGAAAGCCAAGGCCGACGGCATCTCCGAGGATGACCAGAAGTTCTGGGAAGCCGAGGTTCAAGAACTGACAGACAAAATGATCAAAGGGGTGGACGCAGCGCTTGAGCACAAGCAAGCAGAAATCATGCAGGTTTGATCGCTTTCATGCCGAGTGATCCGCAATCCGGAACCGAATCCTCTGGCCCGCGGCACGTCGCCATTATCATGGACGGCAACGGTCGCTGGGCCCAGGCGCGCGGCCGACCGCGCCTGTTCGGGCATCATGCAGGTGCCAAACGCGTGCGCGAGGTGGTCGAGGCCTGCCCAAGTCTGGGCATCAAATATCTGACGATATTCGCTTTTTCGACCGAGAACTGGAAGCGGACCCAGGTCGAGGTTGCCGGTTTGATGAGCCTCTTCCGTCGCTATATCGCCAAGGAGACCCGGGCGCTTCATGCGCGCGGGGTCCGGGTGCGCTTCATCGGCGATCGGGTGCGGCTGGATGCCAAGCTGATCGCGCTGATGGACACGCTCGAAGAGCAGACCCGCGAGAACGAGGGTGTCCACCTGACCATCGCGCTCAACTATGGCGGCCGCGACGAGGTGGCCCGCGCCACCCGCCGTCTGGCCCGCGACGTGGCCGAGGGCCGCCTGAAGCCCGAGGAAGTGGATGAGGAAACGCTGCCACGCTACCTGGATACACGGGTGCTGCCCGATCCCGATCTGGTGATCCGCACCAGTGGCGAGGCGCGGATCTCGAACTTTCTGCTCTGGCAGTCGGCCTATTCCGAGTATGAATTCATCGACACGCTATGGCCCGATTTCACCGCCGAGGAACTGGCCCGGCTGTGTCAGAGCTATGGAAGCCGCGACCGCAGGTTCGGTGCGGTCAAGGCATGAACGACGGGCGCTGGTCCGATCTGGCCCCACGGGTGGGCTCGGCGGTGGTGATGGTCGCCGTGGCGGGAATCGAGCTGTGGCTTGGCGGATTGTGGTTCGAGAGTTTCATCGCCGTTGTGACCGGCCTGATGGTCTGGGAACTGATGCGGATGGTCGCGCCCGAGCGCGGCGGGGCGGCGGTGCAGATGGCGCTGCTGACCGGGTTTGCCGTATTGCTCGCCTATCACCTGCCATCGCTTTACAGCTTGCCGGTGCTTGTGGCCCCAGCATTGGTGGGGGCCGGGCAAGCCGGTAGGCACAAGGGGCTCTATGCCGTCTTTGCGCTCTGGATCGCCCTGGCCGGGCTGGGCTTCATCTGGATTCGCGAGGTCATGGGGCTTGACTGGATGCTGTGGCTGGTGCTGGTCGTGGTGGCCACCGATGTGGCGGGCTACTTCGTGGGCAAGATGATCGGCGGGCCCAAGTTCTGGCCGCGCGTCAGCCCGAAGAAGACTTGGTCGGGCACTGCGGGTGGCTGGGCCGCGGCGGCGCTGGTTGGTGGTGGTTTCGCGATCTATGCGGGGCTGGGCGCGGGGCTGCTGCTCCTTTCCGTGCTGGCCTCGATGGCCAGCCAGGCGGGCGATATCGCCGAAAGCGCGTTGAAGCGGAAGATGGGGGTCAAGGACAGTTCCAACCTGATCCCGGGTCATGGCGGCTTTCTTGACCGGTTCGACGGGATGATGGGTGCGGCGGTCTTTGTGATGCTGGCCGGGCTGTTTCGCGCGTTCGGAGGCCTGTGATGCAGGCGGCCGATCCGCGCAGGGTCTCGATTTTCGGGGCGACCGGCTCGATCGGGCAGAATACCATCGACCTGATCGCCCGCGATCCGGACGCTTATGATGTTGTGGCGTTGAGCGGCGGTGCCAATATCGCGCGGCTGGCCGAGGACGCGCGGCGGCTGCGCGCCGATGTGGCGGTGACCGCTTTTCCCGAGCGTCTGCATGATCTGCGCGCCGCGCTGGCGGGCAGCGGGGTTATGGCGGCGGCGGGGCCTGCGGCGCTGGTCGAGGCGGCCGCACGCCCGGCGGATTGGGTGATGTCGGCCATTGTCGGCGCGGCGGGGCTGGCGCCCGGTCTGGCGGCGCTGGAACAGGGCGCTACGCTGGCGCTGGCCAACAAGGAAACGCTGGTCTGCGCCGGTCCTCTGGTGCTGGAAACCGCGCGTCGCCATGGCGCCCGGCTCTTGCCTGTGGACAGCGAGCATTCGGCGGTGTTCCAGGCGCTGGTGGGCGAGGACATGGCGGCGGTCGAACGGATCGTCATCACCGCCTCGGGCGGGGCGTTCCGCGACTGGCCGCTGGAGCGGCTGGCCAGCGCCACCGCCGAAGAGGCCGCCCAACACCCCAATTGGGACATGGGTCAGCGCATCACCATCGACAGTGCATCCATGTTCAACAAGGCGCTGGAGGTCATTGAAACCAGGGAGTTTTTTGGGATAGACCCGGATAGGATCGAGGTCATCGTGCATCCCGAATCCATGGTCCATGCGCTGGTCGGATTCCGCGACGGCGCGCTGATGGCGCATCTCGGCGCGCCCGATATGCGGCACGCGATCGGCTATGCGCTGCACTGGCCGGAACGACGCGACCTGCCGGTGGCGCGGCTTGACCTTGCAGCGCTGGGGCAACTCAACTTTCGTGCGCCCGACGGTGCCCGCTACCCGGCGCTGGCGCTGGCGCGGCGGGTGATGGCGCGGGGCGGGCTGTCGGGCGCGGTGTTCAACGCCGCCAAGGAGCGCGCGCTTGATCACTTTATCGCGGGGCATATCGGATTTCTCGACATGGCGCGGCTGGTCGAGGCGGTATTGGACCGGTTTGAGTCCGACCCGGGTCTTATTGATGCCCCAATGACCCTTGATACTGTGACGCAAACAGACCATCTGGCCCGTCAGAGGGTGGACGCGGCCATGGCACAACGAGCAGGGTAGGGACTTTGGATATTCTGGGCTTGATTCCGCAATTCGGTGGATTGCTGTACACGATTGCGGCCTTCGTCGCGGCACTATCCGTTATCGTCGCGGTGCATGAATATGGTCACTACATCGTCGGCCGCTGGTCGGGCATCCATGCCGAGGTGTTTTCCATCGGCTTCGGCCCGGTCTTGTGGAGCCGGGTCGACCGGCGCGGAACCCGCTGGCAGATCGCAGCGCTTCCTTTTGGCGGCTATGTCAAGTTCATGGGCGATGCCAACGCGGCCTCGGGCAAGGACGGCGACTCCTTGGCCGAGATCTATCGGCGCAACCCTGACGATCTGCGCCGCACCATGCATGGCGCGCCGCTCTGGGCGCGGGCGGCGACGGTTGCCGCGGGCCCGGTGTTCAACTTTGTCATGTCGATCCTGGTCTTCTCGGCGATCTTTTTCGCGCGTGGCGTTCCGGTCGAACCCTTGACCGTGGGCGAGGCACCGAGCCATCCCGGGATCGAAAGCGGATTGCAGCCCGGTGACAGGATCGTGTCGATTGCGGGACATGTTCCGCCCCAGGGAACCGAAACCTCTGGATGGAACACATTCGAGGCATCTTTGCCGCTGGAAAGCCCGCTGGACTACAAAGTCGCACGCGATGGTGCCGAGTTGGTGGTACCCGGTCCGCATTTCTATCCGGCGGTGGTCGGCAGCGTGATTCCGCGCAGCGCGGCGCAGGACGCGGGACTGCGCCCGGACGACGTGATCGCGGCCATTGACGGAACGCCGATCGTCGCGTTTCGTCAGTTGAAGGATACGGTCGAGGGGTCTGGCGGAAAACCTTTGGTTCTGGATGTCCGGCGGGGGGGCGAGACGTTGCAGTTGCTGCTTGTGCCGCGCCGGACCGACACACCAAAGCCAGAAGGAGGCTACGAGACCAACTGGCGGATTGGTGTTGCAAGCGGGCAGGCTTTCGAGCCGGCAACCACGACTCCGGGGGTGGGCGCTGCGCTGATGGCCGGGGTCGAAGGCACCTATGGCATCGTCGAGTCGTCGCTCTCGGGCCTGTGGCACATGATTGCGGGCCAGATATCGACCTGCAATATCTCTGGCCCGATCGGAATCGCGCAGGCCTCCGGGGCTGTCGCCAGCCAGGGTGCACAGAGCTTCATTGCCTTCATCGCCGTGCTGTCCACTGCCGTTGGCTTGCTGAATCTTTTCCCGATACCGGCGTTGGATGGCGGGCATCTTATGTTCTACGCCTACGAGGCCGTGGCAGGTAAACCCCCCAGCGACAATGTGCTGCGGGTGCTGATGGCGATCGGCATCACCCTGATCCTGTCGCTGATGCTGTTTTCGCTCAGCAATGATCTTTTTTGCTGAGGCTTTGGCGTTCTGAGGGATCGAACGGCCGGTGCCGGGTAAACGCGCGCGCGGCCTCACGATTTTGAAATGCGCCAAAGTCTTGCCATATTCACCGGCTAGTCTGCCATGGAAACGCAAAAAGCCGGAGCTTTGCCATGCAGATGTTGAATCATTCCTATCGCGGTCTGGGTCTGCTCATGCAGTTGAACTGGGATCGCATTCTATTTGTCGGAGCGATTGTGGCGGCCCTGTTCCTGGGCGCATTTCTGGGCAGCTTCTGAACTTTGTCCTCCGGTTCCGAGGCAAGACGCGGCCCCTGAGCCGCGTCTTTCGTTTTTGGGCTTTTGACAACCCGGCTCAATCCCGGTACTGACTGACCAAAGTCTGCTGAAATCTGGGTTGATAATAAAGATGAACAACAGGAGTGGCACAGGTAGATACTGTGGCGGTCGAATTTCTGGCAGCCATATGTTGATGAATTCTGTCTCGGCGATTTTTCTGGTGACGGCAACGAGTTTGGTCAGCTTGCCGCAAACAGCGTTCGCACAATCCTATACCTTTACGTCGGTTCAGGTTGAGGGCAACCAGCGTATCGAGAGCTCGACAATCGTGGCGCGGACCGGTCTCGAACGGGGCAAGGAAGTCAGTGCCGGACAACTCAACGATGCTTATCAGCGCGTGCTTGACAGTGGCGTCTTCGAGACAGTCGAGATGATTCCGCGTGGCAACACCCTGATCATCAAGGTCACCGAGTTCCCGACGATCAACAAGATCAACTTCGAAGGTAACAAACGCGTCAAGGACGAAACCCTCCAGGGGGCCATCGCGTCGGAATCACGGCGTGTCTTTACCGCGGAACAGGCCGAACGCGACGCGGCGACGATTGCCGAGATTTATTCGACTCAGGGCCGCGTGGCGGCGACGGTCGTACCCCGGATCATACGCCGCAGCGACAACCGGGTCGATCTGATCTTTGAGATTGCCGAAGGCGACACCATCGAGATCGAGCGCGTAAGCTTCGTCGGCAACCGGGCGTTTTCGGACCGGCGCCTGCGGCGCATTCTTGAAACCAAGCAGGCGGGTCTGCTGCGGACCTTCATTCGCTCGGACACGTTCATTGCCGACCGGATCGAGTTCGACAAGCAGGTGCTGCGCGATTTCTATCTGTCGCGGGGCTATGTCGATTTCCGCGTCAACAGCGCCAACGTCGAATTCACCCGTGAGCGTGACGCCTTCTTTCTGGTCATGGATGTAACCGAGGGCCAACAGTTTTCCTTTGGCAACATCACCACGGTCAGCGAAATCCCGGGTGTGGACGCCGCCGATTACCAGGCCGCTCTCAATGTCAAGCCTGGCGTGGTCTACTCCCCAAGCCTGGTGGAGAACTCGATTGCCCGGCAAGAGCGCCTTGGCCTCAAGAACGGTGTCGATTTTCTGCGGGTTGAGCCGCGGATCAAGCGAAACGACCGGGATCTAACGCTGGATGTCGAGTTCGCTCTGGTCAAAGGCCCCCGTATCTTTGTCGAGCGGATCGATATCGAAGGTAATACCACCACCCTGGATCGCGTGATCCGTCGTCAGTTCCGCACGGTCGAAGGCGATCCGTTCAATCCGCGCGAAATCCGCGAGAGCGCTGAACGCATCCGGGCATTGGGTTTCTTTGCCGATGCAAACGTGGAAACCCGCGAAGGCTCGACCCCGAGTCAGGTCATCGTCGATGTGGATGTCGAGGAACAACCGACCGGCTCGCTCAGCTTTGGCGGCAGCTACTCGGTGTCCGACGGTTTTGGCGTCGCCATCGGGCTCAGCGAAAGCAACTTCCTTGGCCGCGGTCAGCGTCTGGGTCTGACCCTGTCGACCGCGCAGGATGCCGAACAGTACATCCTGTCGTTTACCGAACCGCAGTTGCTGGGCCGCGATCTGAAGTTCGACATCGACCTGGGGATTTCTGCGACCAATTCGAGCTTTGCCAGCTACGATACAGATCGGCGCTTCTTTGCCCCCGGGCTGACCTTCCGCCTGGGCGAATTGTCCAGTCTGCAGGTCAGATACCGCTGGGATGCCAGCGAGATGGTCAAGCGGAGCGCGACATCGGTCAGTGGCGCGGTCATCGCCAGCGAAATTGCCCAGGGGCGTCTGACATCGAGTTCCCTGGGGCTGACATACACTTATGACAGCCGGATCGGGGGGCTTAACCCGAATGCGGGTGTCCTGTTCGAGGTCGGTGTCGATGCGGCGGGTCTTGGCGGCGACAACAAGTATTTCAAGACCAACGCGCGCGCGATCGCCCAGACACGGGTCTGGCACGAAGAGATCACGTTGCGCGCCTCGGTGGATGTGGGGGCCTTCAGTTGGCAGGGAAACGGGTTTAGCCGGGCGATTGACCGTTTTGTCATCGGGCCGAATACGTTCCGCGGGTTCGAACCGGCGGGCGTCGGGCCGCGTGACCTGTCGAATGGGGTGAACGACGCGCTTGGCGGCAACTATTACGCTGTGGCACGTTTCGAGGCAGAGTTTCCCCTGGGCCTGCCCGAGGAACTGGGTTTGCGCGGTGGCCTGTTCTATGACGTCGGCAACGTCTGGGACCTGAGCGATGTGAACACGGCAGGCGGAACCATCGTGGGCGCGGACGGGTCCTTCCGTCACGTGGTCGGTTTCTCGCTGCTGTGGACGACCGCCTTTGGACCGCTTCGGTTCAACTTCTCCAAGGCGCTCAAGAAAGAGACCTTTGACAAGGAACAGAGTTTCGACCTGACAATCCAGGCCCGGTTCTGATCTGCGATGTCACGCAACGGCTCAGGGCGGTGGCGGCTTGGTCTGATGGTCGCGGTCGCCCTGGCAATCGCGACCTCTGCGCCTGCGACGGCGCAACAGCTGGGACTGCCCCGGCACGAGGTGCTGACGATTTCCGGCGAAATCCTGTTTGCCAAATCCGCCTATGGACGGCGGGTGATCGACGAGATCGAGGCAGAAGGCGCGCTGTTGGCGGCAGAGAACGAGCGCATCATCGCCGAACTCAGCCGCGAGGAACTGGACCTGACCGAAAGGCGCGCCAAGATGGAGCCGGATGCGTTTCGCGTTCTGGCCGAGGCCTTCGACCGGAAGGTGCAATCGCACCGCGAGAATCAGGAAGCCAAGCGGGAGGCCTTGGCCCGGCGCGGTGACGCGGCGCGCGCGGCCTTTGTGGAACTGACCCGGCCGATCCTGGGCGCCTTGATGCGGGATACTGGCGCCAGCGTTATCCTGGACCGTTCGACGGTGTTCTTCAGTCTCGATTCAACCGATGTCACGGCGCTGGCGATCAGCCGGATCGACGAGGTGATCGGCGATGGCAGTGCCTTGCGCAAGGACGGCAAGAACTGACCGGTGCGGCTTTGCTTGCTGTTGCCTGTCAGTATTGCTAATCCCTGATGATCACGCACGAATACAGGACCTGTCCCGCATGACCACCGAAACCAAGAGTGCCGACATCCAGTTGATCCAGCGGATTCTGCCGCATCGCTACCCGTTCCTGCTGGTGGACAAGGTGATCGAGATCAACGGCTACTCTTCGTCCGTGGGCATCAAGAATGTCACCATGAACGAGCCGCATTTCCAGGGCCATTTTCCCGGAACGCCAATCATGCCCGGCGTGACCATTGTCGAAGCGATGGCGCAAACCGCAGGGGTCATGCTGGGGGTCGGTATGGATATCATCGACAGCGAGTTGCTGATCTATTTCATGAATATCGACAACTGCAAGTTCCGCCGCAAGGTGGTGCCGGGGGATGTCATGAAGATGCATGTCGAGACGTTGCGCGGCAAGATGGGGGGCAAGATCTTCAAGTTCAAAGGCGTTGCGACCGTCGACGGCGAAGTTGCCGCAGAAGCCGAGTTTTCCGCTTATGTCGACCTGACCGGAGAGAAAAGCAAATGAGCCGCATTCACGCCAGCGCCATCATCGAACAGGGGGCGCAGATCGGCCAGGACTGCGTGATCGGCCCGTTCTGCGTCGTCGGCCCCAACGTGGTTCTGGGTGATCGCGTCGAGTTGAAAAGCCATGTCGTGATCACCGGAAATACCACCATCGGTGAAGAGACCATCATCTTCAACTTTGCCGTTATCGGTGAGATTCCGCAGGACAAGAAATTCGGCGGCGAGGAAACACGGCTGGAGATCGGCGCGCGCAACAGGATTCGCGAACATGTGACCATCAACACCGGCACCGCGGGTGGCGGCGGAGTGACGCGTGTCGGCAATGACTGCCTGTTCATGGCGGGTGTTCATGTCGCCCATGATTGCCAGATCGGCGACCGGGTGATCATGGTCAATCATGCCGGGGCGGCGGGGCATTGCATTGTCGAGGATGACGTTATCATCGGTGGTATTTCGGGCCTGCACCAATGGGTTCGGGTGGGCCGGGGGGCGATCATCGGCGCCCTGACGATGGTCCCCAACGATGTCATACCTTATGGGCTGGTTCAGGCTCCGCGCGGTGAACTGGACGGGTTGAACCTTGTCGGGCTCAAAAGGCGGGGTGTCGCCAGGAGCGATATCACCCAATTGCGCGCCGCCTTCCAGATGCTGGCGCAGGGAGAGGGAACGTTTCAGGACCGGGCGCGCAGGATGGGGCAGGAGTTTGACAGCGCGTATGTGCGCGAGATTGCCGAGTTCATCCTGGGTGAAACAGACCGGTCGTATCTGACCCCGGGTCGGTAGCATGCTGGCCCTGATCGCAGGCGCCGGCGCGTTACCGGACGAGGTCGCCATCCGGCTGCAAGACAGACCTTTGGTCTGCTCGATGGCTGGGTTCCTGCCGGATCGTCTGAAACCGGACGTGGTCTTTCGGATCGAACATCTGGGCAGTTTCCTTGCCGATCTGAAAGCGCGGGGCGTGACCGAGGTTTGCATGGCAGGGGCTGTGGGCAGGCCTGTTGTCGATCCCAGCCAGATCGACACCGCGACCCTGCCGCTTGTGCCGGTGATCCAGCAGGCTTTGGCCACTGGAGATGACGGAGCCCTGCGGGCCGTGATCGGCCTGATCGAACAGGCGGGCATGACGGTTCGGGCCGCGCAAGAGATCGCGCCGGATCTGTTGTTGCCGGTGGGCTGTGTCACCGCCAGTGCTCCAGGCGATCAGGAGAGTTCCGATGCGCGGCGCGGCGCGACGATCCTGCGCGCCATGGCGGTCGCCGATGTGGGGCAAGCCTGTGTGGTGCATCGTGGACAGGCGCTGGCCATCGAAAGCGTCTTTGGTACGGATTGGATGCTCAACAGTCTCGCTCAACGTCCTGATGCCGGTGGCGGGGTTCTCTACAAGGCTCCGAAACCGGGACAGGACAGGCGGGCGGATTTGCCGACGATCGGAATTGATACCGTGACGGCGGCGGTGGCTGCGGGCCTCTCCGGGATCGTGATCGAAGCGGGCGGGGTGATCGTGCTGGACCAATCCAGGGTCATTGCCGAGTGCGACCGGCTCGGGCTGTTCCTGATGGTGCAGGAGCGTGCCTGCTGATGCGTGTCTTTGTCCTGGCGGGTGAACCTTCGGGCGACCGGTTGGGAGGCGCGCTGATGGAAGGTCTGCGGACCCTGCGCCCTGATGTGGTGTTCGAAGGCATCGGGGGTCCGGCGATGGAAGCGCAGGGTCTTCGGAGCCGTTTTCCGATGGCCGAACTCAGCATCATGGGGCTGGTCGAGGTCCTTCCCAAGTACTTTCACCTCAAACGCCGGATCGAGGAGACGGCGCAAGCCGTTCTGGCGATGCGGCCGGATGTCCTGATCACCATCGACAGCCCCGATTTCAGCCTGCGTGTGGCGCGGCGGGTCAAAGCGGCGAGCGATATCCGCACCGTCCATTACGTGGCGCCCAGCGTCTGGGCCTGGCGGCCCGGGCGCGCCGACAAGATGGCCAAGGTAATCGACCACGTGTTGGCGCTGTTGCCGTTTGAGCCGCCGTATATTGAGCGCGCCGGGATGGAATGCGATTTCGTCGGTCACCCGGTGGTGGGGGAGCCCGAGGCGAGCGGCGCCGAGATCGCGGCACTGCGCGACGAACTGGGGCTTGGCGACGCGCCGCTGCTCTTGGCGCTGCCCGGATCGCGGCGCGGCGAGGTGGAGCGTCTGGCGCCCGTCTTTGGCGCGGCACTCAAGAGGTTTTTGCCGGAGCATCCCGGCATGCGGGTGGTGGTGCCGGTGGTGCCGCATGTGGCCGATCAGGTGGCGCAGCATGTGGCCGATTGGCCGGGTGCGCCGGTGCTGGTCGATCCGCGCGGGCTGGCGCCTGAACAGGCCGCCACGCACAAGCGCGCGGCCTTTGCCGCCGCCGATCTGGCGCTGGCGGCCTCGGGCACGGTGTCGCTGGAGCTGGCGGCGGCGGGCACACCCATGGTGATCGCCTACAAGGTGAACTGGCTGACCCAGAAGATCGCCGAGCGGATGGTCACCATCGACACGGTGACTCTGGTCAATCTGGTCAGCGAGACACGGGTGGTGCCGGAATGTCTGGGCCCCGCCTGCACGCCCGAAAACATTGCCGCGCGGCTGGCAGCGGTGCATGCCGACCCTGCCGCGCAGGACGCAGCAATGCGCTTGACGATGGAGCGTCTGGGCCGGGGTGGCCCTCCGCCCGGGCTGCGCGCGGCACAGGCGGTGCTGGACCGGCTGACGCGATGAGCGCGCTTTTGGGCTTTGCCGCCTCGGCGGCACTGGCGCAGATCCTGACCAATCTGGACAATCTGGCGCTGCTGCTGACGCTTGTGGTAGCCACGGGGTCGCGCGCCGCCGTGGGCGGCTATCTGCTGGCACAGGTCGTGGTTCTGAGCGCGGCGCTTGCTGTGACGCTGGGGGTGTCCAGTCTGCCGCTCACTTGGACCGGTTATCTGGGACTGGTGCCGTTGGCATTGGGCCTTCGCGGCATCGTCGCGCAGAGGCGTGGACAGCTAGAGGCGGAACAGCGGGTGCCAATGCGGCGGGGCCTTGTGGCCACCGCAGTCCTGTTTCTGAGCCTGTCGCTGGACAGCTTTTCGGTGCTGGCGCCGCTCTTGGCAGACTCGGCACCGGCCTTTCGCAGGGCCGGTCTGGCGGGAGCTGCCTTTGCCGCGCTGACCCTCGGCGTGGGCGGTCTGGCCGCTGCTGGCTTGCGCCGGGGGCTGGGCCGCTGGGCCGCCCGGCTCGAGGCGCTGGCGCCCTGGGTCATGCTGGGCGCGGGTCTCTATGTCCTGTCCAACAGCGGCACCGATCTGGTCTGATCCGGGCGGGAAAGCCTGAGATAGACGCTGTCGGTCCACTCCCCGCCGATCTGGATCGTCCGGCTGGCGCGATGGGTTTCGACAAATCCAAGGTGTCGTAAAAGCGCAAGCGAGGCGGCGTTGCGCGGGTCGACATCGGCCCGGATATGGTCGAGGGGCAGGGTCGCGAACAGATGCGGTATCAGCGCAGTCAAGGCTTCGCGCATCAGCCCCTGGCCCCAGCGGTCGCGGCGCAGAAAGAAGCCAAGTTCGGGTGCCGCCCACAGTCCCGCCTTGCCGATCGCCACACCGTCCTGAAGCAACACATATTCGCGGCACCGCTCGGGCGGTTCGGCCAATGTCCCGGCGACCCAGCGTTCGGTCTGGGCCGGATCGGTATGGGTGTCACCAAAGAACCGCATCGCCTGCGGGTCGGAGAAGAAGGCATGCAGGGCAGGGGCATGCTCTGCTCGCATCGGGCAGAGGGTCAGGCGCGGGGTTTGAAGCGTCTCAATACCCACGCCAGATCCAGCCGCCGCCAAAGATGCGGCTGTCTTCGCTTGCATAGAACACGCAGGCCTGCCCGGGCGACACACCTTCCTCGGGCGTCAGCAGCTCTACCTCGGCCTCGGTCTCGCTGATCGGGCGCACGATGGCTTCGCGCGGCGGTCGGGTCGAGCGGACCTTGACCGACAGATGCCATTCGGGGCGCGAGGTGAATGCTTCATCACCCAGCCAGTTGATCTCGCGAACCGGGATTGTGCGGGTGGCCAGCATCTCCTTGGGGCCGACGACAACCTGTTTCCTGTCCACGTCCAGACGCACAACATAAAGCGGATCACTGAGGCCGCCGATGCCCAGACCGCGGCGCTGGCCGATCGTGTAGTGGATGACGCCCTCGTGGCTGCCCAGCACGCGGCCATCGGCATGCACGATCTCGCCCGGTTCGGCGGCGCCGGGGCGCAGTTTCTCGATCACACTGGCGTAATTGCCGTTGGGCACGAAACAGATGTCCTGACTGTCGGGCTTGTCGGCCACGGCCAGGCCGTATTGCGCCGCCATTTCGCGGGTCGCGTCCTTTGACGGCAGATGGCCCAGCGGAAAGCGCAGATAGTCGAGCTGTTCCGGCGTGGTCGAGAACAGGAAATAGGACTGGTCGCGGTTGGCATCCTCGGCGCAATGCAGCTCGGGCCCGTTCGGGCCCATCTTGCGCTGGATGTAATGGCCGGTGGCCATGCAGTCGGCCTCGAGATCGCGGGCGGTTTCCAACAGGTCCTTGAACTTTACCCGCTCGTTGCAGCGGATGCACGGCACCGGGGTGGCACCGGCCAGATAGCTGTCGGCAAACTCGTCGATCACCGCATCCTTGAAGATGTTCTCGTAATCCAGCACGTAATGAGGAAAGCCGCGTTCCTCGGCAACGCGGCGGGCGTCATGGATGTCGATCCCGGCGCAACAGGCGCCCTTCTTGGCCAGGGCCGCGCCGTGATCGTAGAGCTGCAAGGTGACGCCGACCACGTCATAGCCCTGATCGGCCAGATAGGCGGCCACGACCGAGCTGTCGACGCCACCCGACATGGCAACCACCACACGTGTTTCCGAGGGCGGTTTGGCAAAGCCAAGCGAGTTCAGCGGCGTTTCGGTGTCCAGCGCCATTGGGGCAGCTCCTGACGATTAAGGAAGACCGGCAGAATATAGGAAAATCCGAAATACTCTCAAGGGGCGGTTTCACCCCGCATTAAGTAGGCTGTCGCCAATGTTGCCCTGACACAAGAAGGGATAGGTGATGTTCTTGCGAAAGGTTGAAGGCCCCCGGTCAGTCACTCTGCCGGATGGAACCAAAATGACACGTTCGGATCTGCCGCCGGCGACGACCCGACGATGGGTCGCGTCTCGAAAGATCGCTGTGGTTCGGGGGGTGTTGTACGGGCTGATTCCGCTGTCCGAAGCGAAAAATACCTATGGGTTGAGTGATGAGGAGTTCAACAGCTGGGTATCGGCCTTTGCCGAGCACGGGAAAGATGGATTGAAAGCTACTTTGCTAAAAAAGTATCGACAACTTTAGGTTGATTTTGCATAAAAAAATATCGATAACGTCGAGTTAACCTTTGTTCGGCACGGTTGGTTTCAAATCTGAACAAGGTGAAGACGGAGAAACGAGATGCGCATACTTCTGGTTGAGGATGATTCGACGACATCGAAAAGCATCGAACTGATGCTGACGCATGCCAGTTTGAATGTCTACGCGACCGATCTGGGCGAGGAAGGGATCGATCTCGCCAAGTTGTATGATTACGATCTTATCCTTCTTGACTTGAATCTCCCCGACATGAACGGCCTTGAAGTCCTGCGCCAACTACGTCTGGCGCGGATCGAAACACCTATTCTCATTCTTTCCGGGGTCGATGATACTGAAAGCAAGATCAAAGGCTTCGGATTTGGTGCCGACGACTATATGACGAAACCATTCCATCGCGAGGAACTGGTCGCGCGGATTCATGCGATCGTGCGCCGGTCAAAGGGACATTCGCAGTCGATCATCAGAACCGGATGTATTGCGGTGAACCTGGACGCCAAAACGGTCGAGGTCGAGGGGCAGGCGGTGCACTTGACGGGCAAGGAGTATCAGATGTTGGAACTCCTGAGCCTGCGAAAGGGGACCACGCTGACCAAGGAGATGTTCTTGAATCATCTCTATGGTGGTATGGATGAGCCCGAGCTGAAAATCATTGATGTGTTCATTTGCAAGCTGCGGAAGAAACTCAGCAATGCAACCGGGGGCAAAAATTATATCGAAACCGTCTGGGGGCGTGGCTACGTGTTGCGGGATCCGAAGTCGGACGAAGTGCCGCCCTCGCGCATTGCCGTAAACGCATAGGAAAGGCAGGAACACCGGCTGCGAGTCCAGCGCGGCACCACCACTCACAGACAGTATCTGGACCTGAACATGGCCTCGCCCTATCACTGGTTATGATGACCAAAGGTACAGGGCGAGGCCATGACAGCAGACCAGTCTATCCCGAACATGAGCGAAGAAGAGGCTGCAAAAGAGCTTTCGCGACTGGCGGATGTCCTGGGACGCGCGAATCTGGCCTATCACTCGAAAGATGCGCCGGAAATCTCGGACGCCGAATACGATTCGCTCAAACGGCGCAACGCTGCGATCGAAAACCGGTTTCCGCATCTCAAACGGCCTGACAGTCCGACGGATCAGGTAGGCGCACGACCCGGTGAAAAGTTTGCTAAGGTTGCGCATGCGGTGCGCATGATGTCGCTGGGCAATGCTTTCGTGGACGAGGATGTCTATGATTTCGATCGTTCTATCAAGAAGTATCTTGGGTTAGCCGACGAAGCTCAACCAGCCTACACGGCGGAGCCGAAAATCGACGGACTGTCGCTTTCGCTGCGCTATGAAAACGGAGTGCTGATCCAGGCCGCGACCCGGGGAGACGGGGAAACCGGCGAGAATGTTACGGCCAATGCCCTGACGATTGCCGACATTCCGACCCGGTTGAGCGGCGCCCCCGCCGTTCTTGAAGTGCGGGGCGAGGTCTATATGAGTCATGCGGATTTCAGTGCGCTCAACGACCGTCAGGCCCGGGAAGAGGGCAAACTATTCGCAAATCCACGAAATGCCGCTGCCGGATCCCTGCGACAGCTTGATGCCAGGATCACCCGGGATCGCCCCTTGAGGTTCTTTGCCTATTCCTGGGGCGAAGTCTCTCAGCCTCTCGCCACCACGCAAATGGCGTCCATCGAAAGGCTGACGCAGCTTGGCTTTCGCACCAATCCGCTGACCCGCCTCTGCGCAAACCCGGATGAAATGCTCGCGCATTACCGCGATATCGAAGCACAGCGCGCCACCTTGGGCTATGACATTGACGGAGTGGTCTACAAAGTCGACGACGTGAGTCTTCAGACGCGTCTTGGATTTCGCTCGAATACGCCGCGTTGGGCCATCGCGCACAAGTTTCCGGCGGAACTGGCCTGGACACGACTCGAGGCGATCGACATTCAGGTCGGCAGAACCGGTGCCTTGAGCCCTGTTGCGCGCCTGACGCCGGTGACTGTCGGTGGCGTTGTCGTGTCGAACGCCACATTGCATAACGAGGATTACATCGCCGGCCGGGATTCTCGCGGACAGACAATCCGGGATGGCAAGGATATCCGCATCGGCGATTGGGTGCAGGTGTACCGGGCCGGCGACGTGATACCGAAAGTCGCCGATGTCGACCTGTCCCAAAGGGCCGAAGGGGCGATGCCCTATCGCTTCCCCTCGACCTGCCCGGATTGTGGCAGTCCGGCGGTTCGCGAAGAGGGCGATGCTGTCCGGCGGTGTACCGGGGGCGTGATCTGTCCCGCTCAGGCGGTGGAAAAGCTGAAACATTTTGTCAGCCGGGCTGCTTTTGATATCGAGGGGCTGGGGGCCAAGCAGGTCGAGCAGTTCTACAATGATGGCTGGATCAGGGAGCCTTCGGACATCTTCGAGTTGAGCGCGCGTTATGGTGAAGGTCTACAGCAACTCAAGAATCGCGAGGGCTGGGGCGAGAAATCCGCGTCTAATCTGTTCGAGGCCATCGAGGAGAAACGGACAATACCATTGGCCCGGCTGATCTTTGCCCTCGGTATCCGGCATGTTGGCGAGGTTGGCGCCAAGGATCTGGCGCAACACTATCAGAACTGGCGCGCCATGGCCGCGGCATTGGATACCGCGCGACCCGCCGCTCTGGCGCATCGGGCTGCTGATGCGGCAGAGGAAAGGGAGCGTGCCGCCGCCGCCGAGGAAGGGCGCCGTGCCCGCATCGCCGAGACGCGCGCCAGCGCCATCCTTGCCAGCGATGTGCCAGCCGAGGCTGCGGCGGCATGGGCGGATCTGACCGGCATCGACGGGATCGGCGCGACCCTTGGCCTTTCTCTGTCGGACGCGTTTTCCAACGCCGATGAACGCAAAGCCTTCGACCGCCTGACCAAAAAGCTGACCATTGTCGCGCCGGACGCGCCCCTTGCCGACAGCCCGGTGGCGGGCAAGACGGTTGTCTTCACCGGCACCTTGGAGCGCATGACCCGAGCCGAAGCCAAGGCGCGCGCCGAGGCCCTGGGGGCCCGGGTCGCGGGATCGGTGAGCGCGAAAACCGATATCCTGGTCGCGGGGCCGGGGGCAGGGTCCAAGGCGAAGAAGGCCGCTGATCTGGGGATCGAGACGCTGGACGAGGATGGCTGGCTGCGCCTGATCGGGGACCTATGAGCGGACGGCCGGAACAGCTGTTCCCGCTGTTTGCGGGACTGGAAACGCTCGAAGGGGTGGGGCCCAAGACGGCGCAGCTTCTTGCCCATCTGGATGTCGAAACGCCGCGCGATCTTCTGTTTCTGCTGCCCTATGCCGTTGTGGATCGGCGCCGCCGGACAACGATTGCCGGGGCCGATTTGCCTGCGACATTGACGGTCGAAATCACGGTTGGCGTGCACCGGCCACCGCGTGGCCGTGGCGGGGCCTACCGGATATTCGTCGAGGACGCGCAAACGGATTTCCAGCTGGTTTTTTTCCATTCGCGGGGCGATTACCTGAAAAAGGTTCTGCCGGAAGGCGCCCGCCGTGTTGTCTCGGGAAAGGTCGAACTGTTCGACGGCATGGCCAACATGGTGCATCCCGATCATATCCTGCCGGTATCCGACGCAGATGAGATCCCCGAGTTCGAACCGGTCTATCCGTTGACGCAAGGGGTGACACAAAAGACGGCCTACAAGGCCGCCCAGAGCACGCTCGCTCGCATACCGGAGTTGTCCGAATGGATAGATCCCGCGCTGGTTCGGCGGGAAAGCTGGCCGGACTGGCAAACGGCGATCCGCGATGCGCATGCGCCGCACGGGTTGGAGGATGTCACGCCAACGGCACCGGCGCGCGTGCGGCTGGCCTATGACGAACTTTTTGCGCATCAACTGACCTTGGCACTGGCCCGCCGCCGGGAGCGCAAGGCACGTGGTATCTCCAGTGTCGGCACTGGCAACTTGCAGTCCAAAGTGCTGGACAGCCTGCCGTATCGGCCGACTGACGCGCAGGCCCGCGCAATCGAGGAAATCGCCGCCGACATGGCGGGGCCCGAGCGGATGAACCGGCTGCTGCAAGGCGATGTCGGGGCGGGAAAGACGCTGGTTGCCTTCATGGCATTGCTGGTCGCGGTAGAGGCGGGCGGGCAGGGGGTGATGATGGCACCGACCGAGATACTGGCGCGCCAGCATCTCGAAGGGTTGCAGCCCCTGGCCGAAGAGGCCGGTGTGGTGCTCGAACTGTTGACCGGGCGCGACAAGGGTGGCGAGCGCCAGGCGAAACTGGATGCGCTCAGCCGCGGAGATATCCAGATCCTGGTTGGAACCCATGCTGTGTTCCAGTCGGATGTCGCGTTTCACGATTTGCGGCTGGCGATTGTCGACGAACAGCACAGGTTCGGTGTGCGTCAGCGCATGGAGCTGGCCGAGAAGGGCGTAGGGGCAGACGTTCTGGTGATGACTGCGACCCCGATCCCGCGCAGCCTGGCACTTGCCCAATATGGCGATATGGACGTGTCGGTGCTGGACGAGAAACCGCCAGGCCGCAAACCGATCCGGACGGCCATTGTCAGTACCGATCGGCTGGACGAGGTGATTGGCCATCTGCGCAGGGCGATTTCCGACGGGCGACAGTGTTACTGGGTCTGTCCGCTGGTCGACGAATCCGAAGTGAGCGATCTGATCGCCGCCGAAGAGCGGTTCAAACGCTTGCGTGCCGTGCTGGGTGAAGGGGTCGTGGGGTTGGTGCATGGACAGATGCCGCCGGGTGACAAGGACGCGGCCATGGCCGGTTTTCAGTCCGGCAAGACCAAGGTTCTGGTTGCCACAACGGTGATCGAGGTGGGGGTGAACGTTCCCAACGCCACGATCATGGTGATCGAACGGGCCGAGATATTTGGTCTGGCGCAGTTGCATCAGTTGCGCGGCCGGGTCGGGCGGGGCGACGCAGAGTCCACTTGCCTGTTGATGTATCAGGCGCCGCTGACCGAAGGGGGGCGGCGCAGGCTGGAGGTCTTGCGCGAGACCGAAGACGGGTTTCGCATCGCCGAAACCGATTTGCAGATGCGGGGGGCAGGCGACCTTATCGGCACGGCGCAATCCGGACTGCCCAAGTTTCGCATCGCCGATCTCGAACGGCAGTCGGCCCTGATGGCGTTGGCGCAAAGCGACGCACGGGCGTTGCTTGCAGCAGACCCCGATCTGGCTGGCGCGCGCGGCAAGGCCGCGCGGATGCTGTTGTGGCTGATGAAACAGGATCAGGCAATTCGTTTGATTTCAGTAGGATAAACCTGATTTGCCAAAAAGTTCACAAATGTTCTCATAAAGTTCTTGATCGACTCGCGAAGAAATGAGAACAAAGGGTCAACAAATGATTAACTGATGGCGAGGAGGAAAGCTGATGGTGACCCAGATCAAGAACGTTCTGTCCCGTTCCCAGGGCACGCTGTTGCAGGATGCAATTGGCGCGGCCTCGCTAATGGTCATGCTCATGGTCGCCCTCCACCTGCCCGGAGTCCTTTAACCGTTTCTGCCTGCGATCTCGTTCCGGCGCTGTGCGCATCCTGTCCCATTCGATGCAAGGGTGACCTGCCTATCCCGATACCCTTCCCTGGGCCCCGCCTCGGCCCATGGCGCACCGCCACCGGACCCCGTACGAGAGACGCATAACCTGCCGCCGCCCTTCCTGATCGAAGGTGCGGCGGTTTTTTTTCAGGCGGCACGCTACGCCGCGAAGCATCTCGCGTGGCAAGCAATCTGTGATGGGCGGAGAGGCCGCAGCAGGCTCAGGCGCAGTTTGCCTGTTCCGCCTTTGCCATCGCCTCGGCCGTCGCTTCGAGGGTCAACAGGATCGACGCGTGACGGTTCTTGTACTCGCGCGCGGGCATCAGCACTTCGAGCCCTTCAAACGGTGCGTCGGGCACCGGCCCGTTTTCCTTGAGCATCGCCTTGAGCTGATTCCGCCCGGTTTCCACCTGAGCCCGCGTTGCACCGATGATCGCGCCGCCGACCACGGCAGCCGACGCCTGTCCCAACGCGCAGGCCTTGACATCCTGGCCAAACTCCGCGATCCGGCCATCCTTGAGTTTGACATCAACGGTGACGGTCGATCCGCAAAGCGGCGAGCGTTTCTTGACCGTGGCATCCGGGTTATCGAGCCGGTCCAGATGCGGAATATCCGCGGCCAGCGCAAGGATGCGACCGGAATAGAGCTTGATCAGATCGGTTTCCGTGGACATGGCTTTCCCTCTTGGCCGGTTCCCAATACATAGTGGGCGATACTCCGGATGCAAAAGGTTTTTGGCCATGTCCTTCGACGCTTCGACACTAAAGTATGATGCCAATGGTCTGATCCCGGCCATTGCCCAGGATGCGGCAACGGGCGAGGTTCTGATGATGGCCTGGATGAATGCACGGGCGGTGGAGCGGACGCTGGCCAGTGGCCGCGTGACCTATTGGTCGCGGTCCCGGCAGAGCTTCTGGATCAAGGGCGAAAGCTCGGGCCATGTGCAGGAACTGGTGGATTTGCGGGTGGATTGCGACCGGGATTGCCTGCTGGTCACTGTGCGTCAGACCGGACCGGCCTGCCACACCAACCGGCGCAGCTGTTTCTATACGGCGGTACGGGACGGGGCCGAAGTGGAACTGATGCAGCCCGAGGTCTGAGGTCAGAGACCGACCATTTGGCGGATATCCTGAGGGGTGGCACCGTCGCTGCGATATCTGGCTATGGCGCGCGCGTCGTCACGCTTGGCCAGACGCTTGCCTTGATCGTCGCGGATCAGGCCATGGTGATGGTAGACCGGCGTTGGCAAGCCCAGCAGCGATTGCAAGAGCACATGGATGCATGTCGCTTCAAACAGATCTTCGCCCCGGATGACATGAGTCACGCCGCTGGCAGCATCGTCGACAACGACAGACAGATGATAAGAGGCCGCCATGTTGCGGCGTGAGAGGACCACATCGCCCACAGTCTGCATCAGGCTGTCCGCCGACAGATTGTGCTGCCCGGCGTGGCGGGGGCCAGTTTCGAGGAACTGGGCGGGCAATCCCGTGGCGCAGGCCCGGGCCATGTTCAGCCGACAGCAGGTTTCCGACGAAGGGTGCAGATCAAGGTCGCGGCAGGTGCCTGGATAGATCCGCCCATCGGGACCAAACGCGGGTACGCCTTCTTGCGGGGCATTGGCGGCGCTCTCGATGTCACGGCGGCTGCACCGGCATTCAAAGGTCAGGTCCGCCATGCGCAACTGGTCGAGTGCGTGGACATATTCTCTTGTGTGGTCGGATTGCCGTCGTGGCGGCGCGTCCCAGGTCACGCCCAACCAGGCCAGATCATCCATTAATTGCGCTTCCCAATGCGGGCGGGCGCGGGATTGGTCTATGTCATCTATCCTGAGAAGGAACCGCCCGCCCTCGGCCCGCGCGCGATCATGCGCAAGCAGTGCCGAATAGGCATGGCCAAGATGCAACGGCCCTGTTGGGGACGGAGCGAAGCGGGTGGTGAAAGTCACGCTTTTTCAACGATGAAGATGTCAGAGTTCAAGTTTATTCCAGGTAAATGTGGCCCGGACTGGCGCAATAGCAGGCGCGCGGCGCCCATGTCCAGCCATTCGCTCAACCGCCCTACATAGGCCCGCTCAGCCAAGGCGATGTCGTTGAGCGAAAACCCAAGGATACCGCCCTTGGGCAAGGCATGCAGCAAGAGATCGACGGTTTCGGGTGGCGCCGCGCCCTGACCGATGACGCCGATGGCGGCAATCGCTCGATACACCCCTTTCGGGACTGGCGGCGGCGCGGAGATCGCAAAGCCCGTCAGATCGCGATAGATCCCTTTTTCGCGCGCGGCCTCCAGCATTCCCGGGGTCGGATCCATGCCGTCAAGTATCTGGAAACCGGCCCGTTGCAGGGCCAGCCCCGACAAGCCGGTACCGCAGCCGAAATCGAGAACCGGCATCTGGCCGTCCGGGCGCTTCTCCCATAGGGCGCGCGCCAGCCGGTCGGGCGTTGCATAGCCGTTGTCGGTCAGTTCCTCGTCATAACTGTTGGCCCATTTGTCGTAATGGGCCTGAGTGTCCTTTGGCGAGGACAGCGTGTAAGACGATTTGAGAAACCGCAGGATCATGTCCGATGTTAGGCACAGGCCGCGATTTCCGTCCAGTCAGGAATGAGACAACCAATCGTTCCACGCGGCCTTGGCCCGATCGGTATAGGCTTTGTAGCGGTCCTTGCGCCCTCTGCGGCCGCCTTTCAACCCGTCGACCGGGCGAAACAGACCAAAGTTGACGTTCATCGGCTGAAAGGTCTTGGCATCCGCGCCGCCGGTGATGTGATGGATCAGCGCGCCCATGGCGCTGTCGTGCGGGACCTCAGCGATATCGCGCCCCAGCATCTCGGCGGCGGCAAACCGTCCGGCAAGAAGCCCCATCGCGGCGCTTTCCACATAACCCTCGACCCCGGTGATCTGCCCGGCAAAGCGGATGTTGGGCCGCGACCTGAGCCGCATCTGGCTGTCCAGAAGTGTCGGCGAGTTGATGAACGTGTTGCGATGGATGCCACCCAGGCGCGCGAAACCGGCCTCTTCCAGTCCAGGTATCATCCTGAAAACAGAGGTTTGCGCGCCGTATTTCATCTTGGTCTGAAAGCCTACGATGTTATAGAGCGTGCCCAGCGCATTGTCGCGGCGCAGTTGCACGACGGCATAGGGTTTGACGTCCGGCTGGTGCGGGTTGGTCAGGCCCACGGGCTTCATCGGACCGTGGCGCAGGGTCTCGCGGCCGCGTTCGGCCATGACTTCGATCGGCAGGCATCCGTCAAAATAGGTGGCGGTTTCACCTTCATGAAACTCGGTCTTGTCCGCCGCCAAAAGCGCGTCGATGAAAGCTTCGTATTGGTCGCGATCCATCGGGCAGTTGATATAGGCGGTCCGTTCCTCTTCGGTCTCGCCCTTGTCGTACCGCGATTGCAGCCAGGCACGGCGCATGTCGATGGTGTCGGCATAGACAATCGGCGCAATCGCATCGAAGAAGGCCAGCGAATCCGCTCCGGTCTGGTGCCGGATCGCCTCTCCCAGGGCCGGAGAGGTGAGCGGGCCGGTGGCAAATATCCACTGGCCGTCCTTCGGCAGGTCGGTGACCTCTTCCTCGGTGACCGAGATACGAGGGTGGTTGCGCAACCGGTTGGTCACCGTCTCGGCGAACGGGTCGCGGTCAACGGCCAGGGCGCCGCCGGCAGGCAGGCGATGGGCGTCGGCCGATGACATGATCAATCCGCCTGCGGCGCGCATTTCCCAATGCAGCAAGCCGACGGCGTTCTGTTCATCGTCGTCCGACCGGAAAGAGTTGGAACAGACCATTTCGGCCAGGTTGCCGGTCTGGTGGGCAAATGTTCCGACCTTTGGCCGCATTTCGTGAATCACCACGTCTACGCCCATTTCCGCCGCCTGCCAGGCCGCTTCGGACCCGGCCATGCCGCCGCCCACGATATGCAAACTGTCTGTCATGAGTGGCCACATAGGGCAGCGCGCGACGCGGCGCAACGGGGCAGGCGGGATCCGCTTGAAATAGAACAGCCAACCCTGCGCTTGCGGGTTGCCCGAAACTCTTCAATTTGGGGATTTTGGGGTCGCCGCTGCGGGAATGTCAGCGCCGGTGAGAGAGAACGGCTGGAGGGACCTTCCGCCCACGGCGACCCAAAAGTCAGCAAGGCATCTGCCTTGCCCTACCTTTGCCACGTTGTTGCCCAATTTGAAAGGCTTCGTTTGGAAACAATTCTCCGCGATTGATCACGTTGGCGGGCTATTGGTTCCAATCAGGGTCGCGCTTTTCGATGAAGGCGGCGATGCCTTCCTTGGTGTCGCGGTAAAGCATGTTCTCGACCATTACATCCCCGGTATAGGCATAGGCCTGATCCAGCGGCAGCATCTGCTGGCGATAAAACGCCTCTTTACCGATCCGTACAGCGGCACCCAGCTTGCCCGCGACGGTTGCGGCCAGGGTCTGGGTTTCGTCGGCAAGCTGCTGAGCAGGCACCACCCGATTGACCAACCCCAGTTCCGCAGCGCGGGTGGCTTCGATGAACTGGCCGGTGGTCAGCATTTCAAAGGCCTGCTTGCGCGGGATGTTGCGGCTGAGCGCCACCATGGGGGTGGAGCAGAACAGGCCGATATTGACGCCATTGACCCCGAACCGGGTGCCCTCGGCGGCGACGGCCATGTCGCAGGTGGCCACCAGCTGGCAGCCCGCGGCGGTGGCGATGCCATGGACCCGGGCAATGACGGGTTGCGGCAGCGATTGAACTGTCATCATCATCCGGGCGCAGCGGTCGAACAGGTCCTTGAAATAGGCCTTGCCGCCGTCCTCGGCCTGTCGTCCGGCGGTCATCTGTTTCAGGTCGTGGCCCGCGCAAAATGCCTTGCCCGCGCCCGACAGGATGACGGCCCGGATCGAGCGATCATCGCGCAGCGTGTCGAACTCTGCCTGAAGCGCCGCCAGCATCTCGTCGCTGAGCGCGTTCAGCCGCTCTGGTGCATTCATTTCCAGATGCGCGATTGCCCCCGTGTCGTGACGTTCCAGAATTGCCATCTTGCCCTCCCTGCCAAAGTCGGGGCAACTCTAGGCGCACTAGGCAGGGAGGGAAAGCATGGCATTGGCGTTGAACAAGGAGGAATTGTCGCAATACCTGGCCGAGGTCTTTCCCCAGGTGCGCGAGGATTTTGCCATCGACGCCCTGACCGAAGACTCGGTAACCATGCGCCTGTTGACGGCAGAGCGGCATCTGCGGCCCGGCGGCACGGTATCCGGGCCTTCGATGTTTGCGCTGGCGGATGTCTGTGTCTACGCGATGGTCCTGGCGCGCTTGGGCCGCCAGGCGCTGGCGGTGACCACCAATTGTTCGATGGATTTCATGCGCAAGCCCGAAGGCGGTGCCCAGATGATCGCCGAGTGCCGTCTGCTCAAGCTGGGCAGAACGCTGGCGGTGGGCGATGTGCTGATGTTCTCGGACGGATCGGATAAACCGGTGGCACGGGCGACGCTCACCTATTCCATTCCGCCGGCGGGCAGCGCTGCGGCCTCGTTCTCATGAAAAAAGGCCGGGGCGAACCCCGGCCAGTGAAGAGGTCCCAATGAAGGGACTGGGGATTTCTGTCAGCCCTGCCAGAACCTGCGGGCGGTTTCATGGCGCATCTGGCTGCGGGTAAGGCCGACGTCCTGCAACAGGCGGTCGTCCAGCTTTCCGAGGTTCAGGCGGGTTCGCCGGCGTTGTTCCCACTTGGTCACGGTCGCAGCAAAACCCACGGCCAGTGCGGCGATCAGCGGCAGCCGGGGGCTGGCGTTCAGCAGCATGAGGGCGGAGGAGGGCATTGCGCGTGTCATGACGGGTTCCTTTCGAATTGTATTGACACAATGTGAATGTACTTGGTACATAAGATTGGTACATTTAAGAATGTATGGAGATCAAAGGAAAGATTGTAATGGGTACAATTTGGCCGGATACTCTCCCTGCCACCAAGGGTCCCAAGTACACCCTGGTTGCCGATGCCATCCGAAAAGGCATAGAAAACAAGTCTCTGGAGGTTGGGGCCAAACTTCCGCCGGTGCGGGAGCTTGCCTATAAATTGAGCATTACGCCGGGGACGGTGGCGCGCGCCTATTCCATCCTGACGGAAGAAGGGCTTCTGTCGGCCGAAGTTGGTCGCGGCACATTCGTGGCGCCGCCGAAAAAACCGGTGCTGGACGATGTCTGGTCACGGCAATTGTACAAGCTGGAAGAGCAGGACGACGAGCATGTCAGCCTGTTCAGCCCGCGCCTGCCGGACGTTGGGCAGGTTTCGGTGATTCGCGAGTGCCTGAACAAGATCGCACAGGGCGATCCCGCCATGTTCCTGAACTATCCGACTCGCGACGCATATGTCGGGGTGCGCAAGGCGGTTGTCGAATGGCTGTCGCCATTGCCCTTGGGGCATCTGAGCTCGGATGACATCGTGTTGACCCATGGTGGGCAGAGCGGCCTGTGTGTTGTCTTTCAAAGCATTCTCAGCGGTCCCAAACCGGTGGTCTTTGTCGAGGACCTGTCATATGCCGGATTTCGCCGGGCCGCAGAGCTGATGCGGGCCGAGGTAGCCGGTATCCGTATGGACAAATGGGGGATCGATCCCATGTCGCTCGATCTGGCCGCGCGCCAGATGCCGGGGCAGGCGGTGTGTGTTTCACCCGAGGTCCAGAACCCGACCGGCAGCTTCTCGCCTCTGGAAAGGCGCAAGGAAGTGATCGAGGTTGCGCGCAAGCATGACCTTCAGATCATCGAGGACGATTGCTATCGGATCGGAGAGCCGCGAGCGCCGAGCTATCGCGCATTGGCGCCGGAGCGGGGCTGGCATGTGTCTTCTATCTCGAAATCGCTGACCCCGTCGTTGCGTGTCGGTTTTGCCATCGCGCCTGTGGAGCAGGCCGCGCGACTGCGCCGATCGGCCGAGTATGGTTACTTTGGCCTGGCACAGCCATTGGCGGAACTGACCCGGTTGCTGTTGTCCGATCCCCGCGCGCGGCTTCTGGCGCTCGCCGTGCGCCAGCGCATGTCGGATTACGTGCGGGTTGCCGTCAACACCCTGGGCGCCTTTGATCTCGTCTGGGATTCTGACGTTCCCTTTCTGTGGCTGCGGCTGCCGTCGGGGTGGCGTTCGGCGGCCTTCACCCGGGCGGCAGAGCGCATCGGAGTTCAGGTCCGGTCCGCCGACGAGTTCGCGTTGCGCGACGGGCGCGCACCCAATGCCGTGCGGATCGCGATCAACGCTCATGTCTCGCTTGAACGTTTCGAGGATGCGATGCAACGCCTCAGGGGGCTGCTCGACAATCCTCCGGAGCAAATAAGTGTCTGAATTTTTGGGGTATTATAATACCGATTTTTCAAGACACTGATAATACTAAAGAAATTCAAAGGTAACCTGCTTGACGCGGGTGTTGGCAGTCTCTAGAACCCGCCCATCGGATCAGGGCCGGTCGCTTGCGTCCGGTCTGTCACATCAAACAGGACCATCCTGCCATGAAAACCTTTTCTGCAACACCTGCAGACATCGACAAGAAATGGATCCTGATCGACGCCGAGGGCGTTGTTCTGGGCCGTCTTGCGTCGATCGTTGCCATGCGCCTGCGTGGCAAGCACAAGCCGTCGTTCACCCCGCATATGGACATGGGCGACAATGTCATCATCATCAATGCCGACAAGGTGCAGATGACCGGCAAGAAGCGCGAAGAGCACTTCTACTGGCACACCGGCCACCCGGGCGGCATCAAGTCGCGCACCAAGCAGCAGATCCTCGAGGGGGCTCACCCCGAGCGCGTGGTCTTCCAGGCCGTCAAGCGCATGCTGCCGGGCAACCGCCTGTCGCGCCAGCAGATGACCAACCTGCGCATCTATGCCGGTGCCGAGCACCCGCATGACGCCCAGGCCCCCGAAGTTCTGGACGTCAAGTCCATGAACAAGAAAAACACCCGGAGCTGAAACCGATGGCTGATCAGATCAATACTCTCGAAGAGCTGGGCGCCGTCGCAGGCCTCGAAACCCTGGCCGCCGACGAGCCGCGCGAACCCGTTCGCGACGAGCTGGGCCGCTCCTATGCCACCGGCAAGCGCAAGGACGCGGTCGCCCGCGTCTGGATCAAGCCGGGTTCGGGAAAGGTCATCGTCAATGGCAAGGACCAGGACACCTATTTTGCACGTCCCGTGCTGCAACTGATCCTGCGCCAGCCGTTCCAGGTGGCCGGTGTCGAGGGTCAGTTCGACGTGATGGCAACCGTCAAGGGCGGCGGCCTGACCGGTCAGGCCGGCGCGGTCAAGCACGGCATCTCGAAGGCGCTGCAACTTTACGATCCCTCGCTGCGTGGCGCGCTCAAGGCTGCCGGCTTCCTGACCCGCGACAGCCGCGTGGTCGAGCGTAAGAAATACGGCAAGCGCAAAGCCCGCCGTTCGTTCCAGTTCTCGAAGCGCTAAGCTTCGGACCCAGAACATGGAAAAGGCCGCGCATTGCGCGGCCTTTTTTGTTGTGGGGTGTGGGGGAAGTGGCTTTGCAGACCCATGAAACAGCCGAGACCGGTCATTTGGTCTCTTTGCAGCAAACGTCTGGTTTGAGCCCAAAGCGGTCCCGCGCCTTCTTCTCGACGACATCTGGCTAAGTGTGCAAAACTGGAGGGGGAGGGCTAACAGCCATGAGTCTGAAATGACCGAAAACTCTGACCGAAAATTAGCCGTTATTCTAGCAGCTGACGTTGTTGACTACTCGCGCCTAGTCGCCAAGGACGAGGAAGGGACCGTTCGTGCATTCCAAGCTTTGCGTGAAACGATCGTTGATCCGATCATAGAAAAATTCGGAGGTCGGATAGCCAATACGGCTGGTGATAGCTTGCTAGGCCGTGTTGACAAAAGGGATTCACAGGCAGCGCTGAACGTGATTCAAGCTGGTATCTGCGATGGAGACCAGCTT